>NZ_CP197464.1:345000-1610000 GCF_052180265.1 Sphingomonas sp. ASY06-1R
GTATTGCGGGCCATATGCCGGTTGAAATCCGGCGCTCCGTCCGTCCACCATACCGGCCCACGCTCCCCAAGCGCCCGCTTTGCGCATTCGACGCCCGCGCGATCACGCAGTCTTCGTGCCTTCATGAGGGTGGCGACCAGTGTGGCACGCTCCACCTCCGGCAGCGACGGATCGGTCTTGCGCCAGAGCCGTCCTCGAACGACGAAATAGCGCCCGTCCGGCGTTACAGGATAGGCGATGTCGCTCATACGCCGGAGAGCTGAAGCCGGGGGCGCTGGTCAGTGGGGGGCATCATGACAGCAACTGACTCCCCCTGATCCAACCCTTCGCGCTACAAACGATCTGCCGTAGCTTCGGTTCTGCGCTGCATCGCGTCTGGCCCCCGCTTTTGCGGTGATACGGCCTACGAATTGTAGATCACGTCCATGCTGCTCCCATGGCGCCAGGGAGCGGTCGTGCCCAAGCTTTGCCGCAAGTGGGGCGGCGCCTTACGGCCGCTCCGGCGGCCGTTGGCTGATTCGCCAGACCCTCATGCGTCGCGGCGGCGCAGGCGGGCGCCGGTCCGGGTGTCGTCCATGCGTGGTGCGCCGGTGCCGATCATCTTCAGGCATGCCGTCCACTCGCCGGCACCCTGATCGAAGGCGATATCATCCAGCATGAGCCCCCGGACCGAACCGGCAAACTGGCGCAGGAGGCGTGCGAGCTGATGCTGGGCGTGGATGTTGAGATCATCGTCGAAAGCGAAGCGGAGGACATGCTCGCCCGCGTGACGAACCGGCGCGAATGGAACGACATTGGCGGACGTGGGGCGATCGATGCGCATGCGCGTCTCGGCCAGGCCAGCGGCAAGGGCATCGGGCTTGATGACGGAAACGGTCACGCTGGCGACCGGGCCTAGCCCCAGGCACCGTTCCCCAACCAATATTGCGAATTGCTCGATCAGGCCGATATGCGATTGGGCGACCTTCTCCACCTGATCGACGATGGCGCAATAATCGATCGTGTCCGCCAGCTGCGCGAGCGGACGCGGGGTATCGAGCACCGCATCGACCGACACGAGCAGCGTCTGGCGGCGGCCCTGTTCATCGGGATTGACGCCAATGAGCGCCGCGACCGGCAGCTCGCGGACCGACACCGAACAGGCGGCCGGTGGGTGCATCAGCGAAACACGACGGTGCGGCTGCCGTTGAGCAGCACCCGATCCTGGAGATGCGAGGCGACCGCGGCGGCAAGGACACGGCGTTCGATATCGCGGCCCTTGCGCACCAGATCGTCCGGCGTGTCGGCATGGCTGATCGATTCCACATCCTGGGCGATGATCGGCCCTTCATCCAGATCGGCGGTGACATAATGGGCGGTGGCGCCGATCATCTTCACGCCGCGGGCATAGGCCTGATGGTAAGGCTTGGCGCCCTTGAAGCCGGGCAGGAAGCTGTGGTGGATATTGATGCAGCGCCCCGACAAATAGGTGGCCAGATCGTCCGACAGGATCTGCATATAGCGCGCCAGCACGACCAGATCGGCCTGGCTTTCCTCCACGATCCGCTTCAGCGCGGCCTCCTGCTGGGCCTTCGTATCGGGCCGGACCGGCAGATAATGATAGGGGATCGTCCCGATCATGGTCGTGTTGAGCGCCTCCTTCGGATGATTGGAGACGATGCCGACAACATCCATCGGCAGCTCGCCGATGCGGCGGCGGTAGAGCAGATCGCCGAGGCAATGATCGAATTTGGAGACCATCATCAGGACGCGCTTGCGTTCGGCCGCGTCGCGCAATGTCCAATCGGCGCCGATGGCGGTGAGGATGGGTTCGAGCGCGGTACGGACCGCGGCGACCGGAGCGGCGTCGTCGCCAACCAGATCGAAAGCGGCGCGCATGAAGAAGCGGCCGGTCTGGCGATCGTTGAACTGCTGCGCGTCCACAATATTGCCGCGATTGGCGGCCAGCGCGCCGGCGACCTGCGCGACGAGACCGGGCCGATCGTCGCAGGCAAGGCTCAGCACGAAGCTTCCCGAAGAGGTGTCCACCTGCGTCCCCGTCATGATGCCACCGTGTCCGCATGCGCGGCGGCGAAGCGGTTGATCCACTGGACGGTGCGCGCGAGCCCGCCAAAAGGATAGAAATGCAGCCGCACCGGGCCAAGCGCGGGGGTAAGGCCCTGCTCCAGCGCCGCGATCAGCTTGTCCGGCCCGGCCGACCCCATCAGCTGGGTCAGCGACGCGCCGTAGCGCGCCATCACCGTCGCCGACGCGCCCACGCCGCAGCGGGCGGCATAGCGCAGCAGCGTGCCGATACCCGCCGGCCCGGGCACGCCGATCCGCACCGGCGTGGTCATGCCACGCGCGCGCAAATCCTCGAGCCAGCGCAGGAAAGGTGCGGCATCGAAGCCGAATTGGGTGACGATCAGGGGCGCGATGCCCCGTCCGGCAAGCTCATCATGCTTTTGCCGCAGGAACGACCAGCGCGCCGCTTCATCCATCGTCGGATGATCCTGCGGATGGCCGGCGATGCCGAGCGCAACGATGCCGTGCCGTTCGAAAATGCCGGTGCGGATGAGGGATAAGGTGTCGGCGAACGGGCCGGCCGGAACGGGCGGATCGCCCGCGACCAGAAACATGCGCCGGACGCCCGCCTCGGCCACGCAGCGCGCGACCATCTGCTCCAGTTCGTCCTGCGAGGTGATGCGCCGGGCCGACAGATGCGGCATCGGCTCGAAGCCGAGCGACCGCACCGTGGCGGCGGCCTCGGTCCGGGCGGCCATGGTTTCATTGGGCAGGAAGGTGATGGCCACGGGCGTTTCCGGGGCGATCGCGGCCGCAGCCTCGACCAGGCCAGGCCGATCCTTGGCCGTCATTTCCAGCGAATAGCCGTCGGTCATCCCGATCGGAGGCCGCATCCAATTGGGGTGGATGACGGAATTATCCATGTCGCCCCTCCTTGCTCCGCCGCCATGCGCGGCGACTTTCCTCTAGCCCCAATCCTTAAATTCGCATACACGAATTTTCATGCTGGAGAAAAATCAATCTAGAGAAGAGAGCGGTTCGCCGCTGCTGCTGATCCCTGGTTTGATCTGCGACGGCAGGATTTTCGAGGCGCAAGTGGCGGCATTTCCGCAGGCGCGGATCATAGCCGATTCCGGTCAGGCACGCAGCCTGGGAGAGATGGCCGAGCAGGTGCTTGCCGCCGCGCCGCCACACTTCGCCTTGCTGGGCCATTCGATGGGCGCGCGGATCGCGCTGGAGATATATCGCCAGGCGCCCGGGCGAGTCGGCCGGCTGGCGCTGATCAGCACCGGCGTCCATCCGGTCGCGCCAGGGGAGGCCGACAAGCGCCATGCCTTGCGCGACCTTGGTCGCAGTCAGGGTATGGCGGCGCTGGTCGATGCCTGGCTGCCGCCGATGGTCGCGCCCGAACATGCCGGCGACGCGGCGCTGATGACGCGCCTGCGCACGATGTGCGTTTCGGCCGGTCTCGCGCGCTATGAGGTGCAGGCCGCCGCGCTCCTGTCCCGTCCGGAAGTGGAAAGCCTGCTGCCGTCGATCGCGGTGCCGACGCTGGTCGCGACCGGCAGCGAGGATCGCTGGAGCCCGCCCGACCAGCATCGCACGATCGCCGCGGCGATTGCGGATGCCGATCTGCAGATCATCGCCGGTGCCGGCCACATGCTGCCGGCCGAGGCGCCGGCGCTGCTGAACGCCGCCATCGGCCGCTGGCTGGCCCGGCCCGTCGCAACCGAACCCGCATCCTCAAGGAGAGAATGATGACCGCCACGACCCTTCAGCAATTGCTCGACGACAGCGGCGACATTGTCGACCTGCTGCGCAATCAGCAGACTGGCCCCAACGTCTATCCCGGCGTGCCCGGCGAATATTCCAACTGGCGCGACGAGCAGATGGCCTGGGCGAACAAGGCGGTGCTGTTCAACCAATCCTTCCACATGGTGGATCTGGCGGTCGAGGGGCCGGACGCCTTTGCGATGCTGAACCATCTCGGCATCAACAGCTTCAAGAATTTCGTGCCGGATCGCGCCAAGCAGTTCGTGCCGGTCACGCCCGACGGCTATGTGATCGGCGACGTCATCCTGTTCTATCTCGCCGAGAATTCGTTCAACCTGGTCGGGCGCGCGCCGGTGATCGAGTGGATCGAATATCATGCCCAGACGGGCAAGTGGGACGTCACCGTGTCGCGTGACGAGCGCACCGCGGTGCGGCCCGATCCGGAAAACCGCCGCTCCTATCGTTTCCAGCTGCAGGGGCCGAATGCGATGGCCGTGCTGGAAAAGGCGATGGGTACGACCCCGCCGGACCTGAAATTCTTCCACATGGCGCGCATCCAGATTGCGGGCCACGAAGTGCGCGCCTTGCGTCACGGCATGGCCGGCCAGCCCGGCTATGAGCTGTTCGGGCCGTGGGCGGACTATGACGTCATCCGCAACGCGCTGATCGATGCGGGCAAGGACCATGGCCTGACGCTGGTCGGCGGGCGGACCTATTCGTCCAACACGATCGAATCCGGCTGGATCCCCTCGCCGCTGCCGGCAACCTATACCGGCGAGGCGCTGAAGCCGTTTCGCGAATGGCTGTCGGCCAACAGCTATGAGGGCAAGGCGTCGATCGGCGGCAGCTATGTCCCCGACAGTATCGAGGGCTATTATCTGACGCCGTGGGACCTGGGCTATGGTCCATTCGTGAAGTTCGACCATGATTTCATCGGACGCGAAGCGCTGGAGAAAATGGCCGATCAGCCGCATCGCCGGAAGGTGACGCTGGCGCTGGACAATGCCGATCTGATGCGCGTGCTGTCGTCCCAGTTCGGCAAAGAAGGGCGCGCCAAGGCCATGGAATTCCCCTCCGCCGTCTATTCGATGCACCCTTATGATCAGGTGCTGAAGGACGGCGCGCTGGTGGGGTTGTCGACGTGGATCGCCTACACCGCCAACGAAGGCCGCGTGCTGGCGCTGGCGATGGTGGACGAAGCGGTCGCGGCACCCGGCACGCAGGTGTCCTTGCTATGGGGCGAGCCCGATGGCGGCACCCGCAAGCCAACCGTCGAGCGGCACGTGCAGACCGAGATCAAGGCGACCGTCTCCCCCGTGCCCTATTCGGAAGTGGCGCGCGATTCCTATGCGGAAGGCTGGCGCACGCGCCAATCGCACTGACCGGTGCGCGCGGACGGGGCTGGTCCCGTCCGCGCGGTTAGCGTGTCAGCAGCGCGCTGGTGGTGACGAGCAGCGCGATCGCGCGCTGCTCCAACTCCGCATCGAGCCGCACGATCGGCACCGCGATCGAAAAGGCGCCGACCGCCTCGCCGCCGACCACGACGGCGCGGGCGATGCCGTGGATGCCGGGCGTGCTTTCCTCGCGCGTCTTCGCGATCCCGGTCTTGCGGATCTGCCGGATCTCGCGCCGCAGTTCATCGGCATCGGTGATGGTCGCCGGCGTGATCGCGGGCCGGCGCACTTCGGTGAGATAGCGGTCCAGCTCTTCGTCGCTCAAGGTGGCGAGCAGGGCCTTGCCGGCCGAATAGCAATAAAGCGGCGTGAAGCTCCCCGTCTGCACCGCATAGCGCAGCGCATGATCGCTGCTTTCGGTGACGACCGCCTCCATCTCCCATCCGCGGCGGACGAAGAAGGAGACGGTTTCGTTGATCTGCAGGCGCAGCGACCGCACCAGCGGCGCGCTCCGCTCCACGATCGAGAAATCGTGCGAGCGCGCCTGGAGCCGCTCCAGGCCCGGCCCGGCGGTATAGCGCCGCCCGTCGCGCGTCAGATAGTCGCGTTCGACCAGCGTATTGAGCAAATAGGACAGGCTGCTGACCGGGATCGCCAGCGCCGCCGCAATCTCCTGCGCCACGACCGCGCGATCGCGCGCGACGACATATTCGATGATGTCCAGCGTGCGCATTGCCGACTTCACGGGCAAGGAAATCGGCTCGGCCATCCCCGACCTTAGGCAGATAGAGGCGCCAACGCCAATGGCTTAGCGGGCCGGCGCGCGGGGTGCACGGCGCCATCGTTCCACCAGCACAATGGCGGCCGCGCCGGCGGTATAGGCCAGCAGATCGTGGACATCGAAGCCCGTGCCGAGCACGATCCGGGCCCACCGGACATGCCCCAGACCGAGCCGATCGACATAGTTCATCGCCTGGCCGAGCTCGACCGCGAAGGCGATCGCGAGCGCCAGCCCCGTCGCGGCGCCGACCCCCAGGCGGGTGATCGTGCGAATGCCGCAATAGACCAGCACCACCGCCAGACTGTCGCCCAGATACGGACGCACGAACCGATCGTGCATGAACAGCGCGATTGCGACTTCCAGCAGGAACACCGAAATCGTGGCCAGGCCGTAATAGAGATGCCGGATGATGCGGATGCCCCCTTGCTTACAAGAGGCACGCTTAACCCAGGACGCGTGACGGCGACAGTCAAGGATGGCGCGCGAGGAACAGTGTAACCCAAATACCGTTCCTGATGCATCGGGCGCGTGATGGAATGCGCGGCGATGAACAGGGGATGCGATGATGAAAATGCCTGCCTTTGGAACATTAGCGATACTGTTAAGCTTCGGATGTGCCACGCCGGTCTTGGCGGCCAACCAATTTGATCTGGTCTGCAAGGGCAAGGAGCAGAAGCGCACTGGCGTTCCGGCCACGGCGTGGAACGAGCGCTACCGCATCGATCTCGACGGCAATCGCTGGTGCCGCGGCGCATGCAAGACGGCGTCGGAGATCGGATCGATCACGGCGGACAATATCATTCTTTCCGACAGCCGCGCCGCCGTTGGCGGACCGGGCGATGTCGAGACGACGCTGTCGCGCACCAACGGGACGGTGAAGGAATATCTTTTGATGGGCTGGTCCGGATCGGCCGCCAGCCTTGCCGAGGGCACCTGCCAGCGGGACTCGTTCAGCGGTCTGCCGGGCCAGCGCTTCTAGGGCGCCGCGCCGCGGCTCAGCCGCCGGTCATGCGGGGCGGTAGCGCGTTGAACGCCTTCTGGGTCAGCGTGGGCGGGATGATCTCCCGCCCACGTCGATCGATGACGCCCCATGTGCCCCCGCGCATGCTGTGATATTCGCCACCCTTGACCGCCACGCTGACGCACCCGATGCAGACGGCGGCCCGGCCATGACGAAACGGCGTGGCAAAAGTGTAACGGGTCGCGATGCGCGTGCGCAGCTGCCGATCGACATAGACCAGCCGGCCATCGATCCGCCCGCGGGCGAGGCCTTCTGAAAAGGCGTCGGGGCCATTGTCGACGGTCAGCATCTCCACCGTACGCCCGTCGCGGCGACGATAGAACCAGCCCCGGCCGTCGATGGCCAGCGAGGCGAGGTCGCGATGATAAGACAGCCGCTGGGTGACGTCCGGTGCGATCCGCATGCCATGCCCGGTCGATGCCGCGCAATGATCCGCCCGATCAAGGTCGCGCGCGATATAGGAGCAGGCGTGCGGGTAGCGGGCGGCATCCTGCGACGGCACAGCCGCCAACACCATCCATACCGCCAGCATAGCCACCCCATCCGCACCGCCACGATGGCGGGCGCTGACGATAGGCGCGGCCCACGCCCGGTCACAAGCAGATGCGTGCCATTTCCGGCTGAGGAGCCGATCGGGCAGAGCATCGTTCCCTTCAGCGACGGCTTGCACATGCAGGGGGCAAATAGGGAGAGGCGGATGTTCGGATGGACGATGCTATTGGCGGCCGCGGCGGCGGGCAATTGCGGCGACAAAGACAATCAAACGGCGATGAGCATGTGCCAGGCCCAAGTGGCGGCGCAGGCGGATCGGGAGATGAACCGCGTGTGGGCGCAGGTCTATCCGGTGATGCAACAAGCGGATCGCGACTATGATCGCCCAAAGATGGGCGGCAATGCCGAGCCGGGCTTCGCCGCCGCCCTGCTGGCGTCCCAGCGGGCCTGGCTGGCCTTTCGGGACGCCCAATGCCGCATTGAAAGCTATGAATGGCGCGGAGGAACGATGCAGCCGTTTCGCGAAAGCCAATGCCTGACCGACGTCACCCTCGCGCGGACCCGTCAGCTGCGTGCGACGCTGACCTCCTTCAACCAGAGATGATCCCTAAAGCGGCGACGTCTCCGATACGTCGCGACGACTGACGCTCGGACGCGGGAACAGCCGATTCGTGTACCGCACGATCGCGCGGATTCCGAAGAACAGGATCGCGAAGACGATTGCCCAGGGGAATGCCGCGGCGAGGAAATAGATCAGCGCGGCGACGCTGCTGGTCGTCGTCTCGCCCGCTGCACTCAGCGCGTTGCCCACCTGTTCGCCAAACCCGGCGACATTGTCATACACAACGGTGACCGGCGACAGGACCACCCGTTCCCGCACGTCTGCCAGGGCAGCCTGGTTGGCAGCGGTCGGCTTGGCGGCGGTCTGTTTTTCGCTCGTGGCAATCTGCTTCGAAACGTCTTCCGCTTCGAAATCGCGCGATTTCAATGCACCGCCTGCCGCGACAACGGGCGCCACCAGCGCCGTACCGAAGGGCCGCGCATCGCCGCTCGCCAGCAGGAATTTGATCGATCCGCTGGAGCTCGTCTGATCGGTGGTGCGATGCATTTCCTGCAGGCGGCAGCGGGCCGCGCCCATTTGATCGCACAGGGCGATGTGCCGGTCCTGGATTTGGGTGACGACCTTGCTCGGCAGGCCGAACCGATATGTATAACCGTAGGCGACGTTTGCCCGCCCATCCATTTCGACCGAGGAATTCTCGCCAACGGTTACGCTGTCATCGCGCTTACTGCAGGCAGACAGACCCAATGCAATCAACAGAAATATCGGGAGCGTCTTCCTCATCACCAATCATCCTGTTCTGATTACATGTCGAAATTCGATCAGATGAGGTTCGATATACTAAGCGGTTGGCAGGCGCGATAGCCAAGGATCGCAAGCAGCACAGCAACGTTCTCCAATGTCTGCGCGATGCAGCAGCGAAGGGGTGGCGATATCATGGCGGAGTTTCGCGCGACCGGTGGCAGTGCTTTGCGCCGTGGCTGGAGCAAGATCGACGTCTACGTCTGGATCCTGCTGCTGCCGGCGCTGCTGGTCAGTATTGGCCTGTGGGAGCGTTCGCGTAACGCCGCGACGCTGCAATTATATGGCGGGGCTGCCGAGATGTTGCCGGGCACGCTCGACGAGTTGCGCAAGATCGCAGCGCGCAGCCCGATGGCCATGGTCGAGCAGGTGAACGGTGACGCGCGCCGCAGCGTCCCCGCATCGATGGCGGTTGCCGAGGCGGAGCAAGTCCTTCCGGTCGCCCAGCGCGGCGCCTTTCTGGCACGGCTGCGGGCGCCGCTGGCGATCGTGGCCATGATTGGCGGATCGCTCGCCCTGCTCGGCGGCGCTGCAGGTCTGCTGATCGCGGCCCAAGCGGGGCGAACCGCCCGCCAATCGCGTAACCAGCTGATCGCAAGCTTCTCCCGCGTGCGCCATATGCTGCCATTCCTGCTGGGTGCGGTCGTCACCGGCCTGGCATTTTCCATTTTGGCGATCGTCGGTTTCGAGATGATCGGCATGTGGTTCTGGAGCCGCATTTCCGGCGGCGAGATCAAGCTGGTCGTGATCGCGGCCGTCCTGGCCTGTCTGGCGGCGTATGGCGCCTTTTCGGCACTGCGCGGGCTGCGCGACATCTTCAAGCTAAATTCGCCCGATCCGATGGACGAAGCCGGCCATGTGGTGCGTGAGGCAGATGCGCCGGGCCTATGGCAGTTCGTGCGTGATCTGGCGACGCGGCAGCAGGCGCTCGTGCCGGATGCGATCGTGGTCGGCATGGATGGCGGCTTCTACGTGACCGAACATGCGATGAAACTGAGCCCCGGCGATCGGATATTGGATGGTCGAACGCTGTATATCCCCGCGCCGTATCTGGAGATGCTGGACGAGGAGGAACTGGCGGGCGTCATCGGTCATGAACTCGCCCATTTTGCCGGGGACGACACCGCCTATAGCCGCCACTTCACCCCGATCTACATGGGCCTGGAACGCGCGCTGGAGGTGATGGGAGAGGCGACCACCAAGGGCTTTGCCATGTATCCCGCCTTCCGCCTGGGCCAGCACGCAATCGAGCAGTTCGACCATGCCGTGAAGCATTGGGGGCGGCTGCGCGAGTTCGAGGCGGATCGTCTGAGCAGCCTTGCCAGCGGGCCACGCGCCATCGCGCAATCGCTCGTGCGCACCAGCGTGATCGCGCCGGTCGTCACCGTCACGCTGGAGAAAGCCTTTGCCGAGCCGGCGCATGGCGAACGGGATCTGATTGCCGAAATGGTCGGCATGGTCCGCGAACATGGTTGGCCCGATGTGTCCGAACATCTGGAGGACCATGCGGCGCATCCAACCGACACGCACCCCTCGACGCCGCAGCGGATCGAGGCGCTGAACCTGCGCCTTCAGGACGGATTGGTAGCCGCCGCCACCCGACCGCCGATCGGCGACGATCCCAGCCCCGGCGCGCGGCTGTTCGCCGACTGGCTGGCAACGCGGCGGACGCTGAGCGGCGATTTTTGCGCGGCCGCCCAAAGCGCGCATGACGCCCACCGCGCCAGCCTGGAGAGCGCGGCCGCGGCCGTCCCGCAGGAGGAGGTGCCACTGTACGAGAATAGCGGTCCGCTTATCTGGACGCTGGGTGTGATCGGCACGCTGTTCGGCTTGGGCGCCGTTGCAATGCTGCCTCTTTTCGCGGGCGAGCGCCCCGGAGATGTGTCGGCGCTGATCATCACCGCGTGTATATTCGCCCTGATCGCCGCAGCGATGATCGGTGCTGCGTGGCTGCTCATTCGAAGCCGCCGCACCCCGGTCTTTCTCTTCACGCCCGACAGGTTGGTGGTGAAGCGCCTGTCCGCGCCACTATCCTGGCTGGATATCGACGCTTTTCATGTCGCTGCGGGATACCGTCTCGAAACCAAGTTCCTGGTAGCGGAGGATGCAGCACTGCCGGTAGCCCCGGGTTTCGGATCGCGCACGCGGGTCAAGCGCAAGAGGCGGACGGTCACGGTCTTCTGCTACGGCATGCGGAAGCTGCGGCCGAATGCCCTGTCCGAGATGATCGATCGCTACCTCAGCGCGGCCTATGCGCGCCGCACGTTGGAGGAGCGCTATGCCGCCACGCCGGCGCAGGCGCCGTCCTGAGCCGGATCATCAACGACAGCCGCCTCAGTGCGGCTGCACCTGTTTGATCGCGAAGACGACGACGATGGTGAGGAGGACGACCAGCGCAGCCGCGCCCCAAATGGCGTAGACCGGGCCTTTCTTGCGCTGGCCGGTCGTCGCCTGCGACAGCCCGACGCCGACCGCGACGAGGCCGAACAGCAGCACCGATCCGAACAGCGCCAGCACCAGCCGGGCGATCGCCTGCCCGGCGTTGAAGCGCGATCCATCCGCCACCTCGGCCGGCGCCGCCAACAGGATCGGTGCCATGCGCCAGGTGACGGTGCCCATCAGCAGCAGGATGAAGATGCCGGCGGCCGTGACGATGATCCCGCCGATCCTGATCTTGCGCGCCTCGGGATCGACGGCGGCTGCCGTCCGCGACTGGATCCGGTCATTATGCGGAGAGACGGGAGGGAGATTGCTCATGCCACCGGCCGATCGTCTTCGACATGGATCGGCGGCGTATCCGGGAAATAGAGGCCGTAATATTCGGACGCGCGGATGTCCGGATGGGCGGCGAAATTCACGTAGGGCGCGCTGCAATGCGGGCAGCGAAATGGGTTGAGATAGGCGAAGCGCGTCCCGTCGGGCGCGGGTGGCAGGCGCGCCTCCAGCAAATGCAGGGCCGCGGGATCGGGTTCGCTGAGCGCGGCAGGCGCGCCGTCGACATGATTGTCGATCGTCAGCGTGTAGCGGCCGGACGCGGCGTAGAAATAGCCGCGGTTGGAAAAGCCGGCATGGAAGGATCGCACCAGGAAGCTGCGATGACAGGCGTCGCATTCGCACGACAGCAGGATATTGCCCGGCGTGATCGTACCGGAAAAATGGAGGCCGCGCGCGAACAGGCCCTGGCCCGTCAAGTCCGGCACGGTCGGCGCGCCGGCAAGGAAGAAAGGCTGGAACCGCACTCCGATGTCGCCTTCGCCCAAGGCGGCGCCCGCCGCATGCGTCGGCGCATTCGTGACCACCGCATCGGCCTGGCAGGCGAGGCCAGGGTGAACCCGGACACTCAGATGCAGCCAGCCGGGGCCGGCGGGAAGCTGGTGACGGTGCGCCGTGCCGGCCGCGTCCACAAACTCCACCAATGCCGCACCCGCAACCGCCACATCCGGCGTGATTTCGCACGGCACCTGATTGGCGCGGATGGAGGCCACCTCCGCGCCGTTGACCCAGACCTTGAGAATTTCGTTCACCCAACACTCCTGAAAAAGCCGATCGCCGCCGCCGCGATGACGTTATTGCTCGGTGTCATCGAGCAGCTTCGTGATGTCTGGCGTGTGCTGGTAGCGTTGCCGTAGCCGCGCCGCATCGGCATCGATCCTATCGCAGCGCAGACGGCGGATGGCGGTTGCGATCTCGCGCCCGCGCGCCGCGTCATAAGGCTCTTCGCCCGCCCAATGTGCGCATTGCTCGCGCCGTTCCAGAAATGCCTTCACGTCGGCCGGCGGAGGCGCGGTGGCTGCGGTGGCCAGCCATAAGGTCATCAGCGGCATCATCCCTCCCCAGCCGGCACGCGCATGCGGGGAAAAGCGATAAGGGCCGACAAATATCCGTCGCTCAGGATCGACCCGGCAGAAAAAGGCCAACCAGACGGGCGCCCCGGCTACGCCTATCGCGCCGGGAGATGACGACGCAGATAGGCGACGAGGCTGGGGTGGCGGGGGCCGTGTATGTCCGCAATGGCCCATCCCGCCGGCAACCGAACCATATCGATGCGAAAGGAGGAGGGGGTATCGTTGACGAGCCGCACCGTCACCTCTTCGGCCTTCGCGCCGACCTTCCGTGCGTGCAGCGTAAAGGCATAGTCTTCCGCGACGTCCTGACAATCGCAGAGCGGGACGGCGTCGATCAATCCTTCCTCGCCATTGGCCAAAGCCGCCTCGCGCCGCATCAATTCGCGCAGCGGAGGCGCAAAACGCAGGCGACGAAAGTCGAAGCCGTCAGTCGGCAACGCGCGGTACAGGGCGGCCCCCGCCGATTGCGCGTCACTGAGCCTGCCGGACGTCCCGCCCGCAGGAGCGGCAAGTGCAGCGGCAGCGATCAGAATCGTCGGGACCATGGCGCAGAAATATCAGGGAAACGCGCGCCGCATAAGCGTGTCGCACAATCTTCACGCCGCCTTTGCTATCCAGCACGGAAAGGAACCCTACTATAGATCAAGCTTTATCCCGATATCGGGGTGGTGTCAGGGAGGATGTGACGGATGCGCGAATGTCGATCGATGCGGATTGCATCGGCATTTCTGCTGACGGCCTTTGTCGCCGCGCCCGGCCTGACGGCCGCATCTGCGCCGTCCGTGCCGGTTCATTATGGTGGATCCACCGAGGACGATGCCTGCAGCGACTTCGGCGTCGTCGCGGGGCTGGATCCCAAGGGCGACAATTATCTTTCGGTGCAAAGCGGACCGGGCGGCAAGCCCTACCGCCAGCTGGATCGCGTCCATACCGATCAGAGACTGCTGGTCTGTGAGGAAAAGGGGATGTGGCTGGGCGTCGTCTATTCCAAGGGGCATAATGACGCGGACTGCGGCGTCACCAGCCCGCGCGCGCAACGCGCCGCCTATCGGGGGCCATGCCGCTCCGGCTGGGTCTATCGCAAATATGTCATGGCGCCGGGCTGAGCCGGCCGCCGTGCAGCGCGTCGCGCCAATCGATGATCATCGGCCCAGGCGCACCGGATCGCGCGCGCGGGCATTACCGGGGCAGAGAAGGGATATGCGCTGCTTATGGCCATTTTGATCAGCACATCGCGCGGGAGCGGTCTTTTCGGCTGCGCGCTGGGAAGCATGATCGCGCCGCTTGCGCTGACCGTCCCGGCGGCGGCGGCGCAGGCGGCCCCGGCCGCCCCCTGCCGCGTGCAGACGCCGGTCGATGTCGAACGGGGCGTCGCGACCTGGCTCGGCCCGTGCCGCAACGGCGTGGCCGAAGGGGTCGGGGTGCTGCGGGTTCAGCACCAGCTCGACTGGAGCCTGTTTCTGGGCCGTGCCGCCGGCGGCAAGCCGGTGAGCGGCGCCTTGTATCTGACCCCCCAGACGCTGGTCGCGGCAACGCGGTTTGACGGTGCCGGGCATGTCGTATCGGGCGAAAACCCGGCGGCGGACCATCAGGCCTTCCTGCTGGGCGCGGCGGCCGCCAAGCAGTCCGCGGCGCATTTTGCCGCCGAAAAGAATACACGATCGCAGGCCTTCTACACGCGGCTGGCGACAAGCCTGCCGCAGGCGACGAGTGCGACCGGCTATTCGGCGGGAACGGTCGCGGCCCACAGCGCGGCTCTGGCGCGGCTGCGCACGGCCTTGACGCCAGGCGGGAAGCTGGACGGGCGCCCGATCACCGCCATTCTGCCGAGCGGCCATTGCGGAACCGTCATCGCATGGGCGGGCGGTTCCCACCGCATCGACTGGACCGTGCAAAGCGACGGCGAATATCTGGATGGGCCGCAGGTACGGATCGCCGTCCACGACAATAATGGCCCGGAACGCATGCTGAGCTTCCCTCGCCGCGTCACGCCGACGGTCAAACAGGCGCGCGGGGCTTTTCTGTGGGCGTGCGCGCCGGAATGACCGGCAGGCCGTTTCCCGCTTAACGCTGGTACGCGGGCGGCGGCAGCGGGACGGGATCGAGATTGCGTGCCACCCAGGACACCGCCAGTTCCATCATCGCTGCGCAGTCGCCGCCGTTGCGATCGATGGCGACGACGATCGCATCGGCTTTGGCCAGGTCTGCGGGCGGCAGCGGCGTGCCGGACGCGACATGCCGGCGCCATGCGTCCACCATCGATCGAAACTGCCGATCCCAGTTGGCGCCGCCATTGCCATCCAGCTCGCGCGCGATCCGGCCGGAAATACGGATGACCTCGCCCTGCACCGTCTGGGCAGCCCCTTGGGACGGAACCAGCAATTCCCACAATTGCTGATGCGCATCCTGCCAGCGCGGGGCGGTGGCGACGATTGGCGCCTTACCGTCATGCATCATCCGACGTGGCACGGGCGGTACGCCGAATTGCGCGTAGAGCCGGTGCAGCGCGGCGTCGGTCGTGGCCAGGCTGTCGGGGTTGAAGCCGGCGCGATGAAATTCGAATTGCTCGCCGATGCGCGTCACAAAGGCCGGCATGCGATCGGTGACGGTGGCGCCGGCGTCCAGCAGCACGGCGGCGAGATCGACGACCGCTTCGATCTGGGCATTGCTGCAGCCGCGCAGCGCGATCTCCAGCGGGGTGAAGCCCTGCTTGTCATGTGCGTCGACCTTGGCGCCGTGCGCGATCAATTGCTGCGCATGGGCGACGCGGCCGGCCGTGGCGGCGCGGTGCAGCGGGGTGCCGCGCCCCCCTTCGCCCGCATGCACATCCGCCCCCAGTTCCAGCAGAATGTCGAGCCGTCCCTGCCAATGGCCCGCGCGGGCGTGAAGCGGCGTTTGGCCATACAGGTCTTCCGCATTCACATCGGCGCCCTGTGCGACCAGCCAGCGCGCCAGTTCATCGGGGCATTCGTCGAACGCCAACGCGGTTTGTTTCTCATAGCCGCCGCGGGCCTCCACATCGCACGCGGCAAAGACGGCCTGAAGATCGGCAAGCGTGCTTGTCTTCAGCATCTCCTCAAAGTCCTTCGGAAGTGTTTTCCTTTTCTTGGCCATGCGTCACCCCGTCTTTGATGAGCGGGTTCATGCGCAACGATCGCCGGGCTGCAACGTTGGCGGGAGGGAATCGGCCCGAGCCGAACCGGACGTGCGACGAAGGGAGTGGGGCCATGATAGCGCAGCGTTGGATGGGGGCGATGATGGCGGCGACCGCGGCCGCAACCGCCGTGGCGGCACCGGCGCCCGAAACACCGGCCGCCTCGGCCAAGCGCTTCGTCGACCGGCTCTATGGCAATGTTCAACCGCCGGTGCCGGATGCGCAAACCTTTGCGCCCGAGCTGAACCGGCTGGTCCAGCGTGCCGAAGCGATCGCCCGCAAGACCGAGGATCCGGATCTGGTCGGCAATCCGTTATGCGACTGCCAGGATGTGAGCGAATTGCGCAACCGGATCACCATCGTGTCCGCAACGCCGACCGCCGCGTCGGTGCGCGTTGCGTTGACGGGCGGCGTCAATGGACCGGCCGATTTCCTGTTGAAACTTGTGCACACGCCGGCGGGCTGGCGTCTCGCCGATGCGGTGGACGCCGCCTCTGGCAGCTATGCGGACTATCTGCGCAAGGCGATAGCGGGGCAGTAGAATTGTCGAAGCGCCGCCTCGGCTAGGTAAACCTGAGGAGCGACATCTTCGTCACCCCGGCCTTGAGCCGGGGTCCCGCTTGTGGTCCTGTTAGCCTATGGAGCGGGCAGGGCGTGGCGGCTGGGTGTATATGATGGCGGACCGATACCGCGGCACGATGTATATCGGCGTGACCGCGCATCTGCCTGCACGCATCGCGCAGCATCGGAGCGGAAGCGGGTCGGACTTCTGCGCGCGTTACGGCCTGACCCGGTTGGTTTGGGCAGAGCAGGGTTCAACAATCGATGACTGCATCGCTCACGAGAAGCGGCTCAAGCGCTGGCGGCGCGAATGGAAGTTTGCACTGGTAGAAACTCAGAATCCCGATTGGGGCGATCGGTACGAGGATCTGATCTGAGGCGCGGCCGACACGTTCGGTCTTCGTCACCTTCGCCTTGCGGCGGGGGCCTATTTTGGAAGTATGGGAAAGCCGCAGAACGCTTTCAGCACCGGAAATGCTTGGCGAAGGCCCGTTTGTCGAGGCAGCGGGACCCCGGCTCAAGGCCGGGGTGACGGGATTGCTTTAGGGAGGTTACGCCTCTGGACGCCAGCGCATCCAGCCTTCACCGATATCGCCCCCGTGGAAAGTCGCCCTGAAAATTTCGAACAGGATCTGCGTGCTTTCCACCAGGCGGGGGCCGGGGCGGTTGAAGAAATGATGGCCGTCGGCGATGAAGATGTCGCCCTTCGCGACGGCGCGCAGTTGGCGCCAGCGCGGCTCGCCCGATACGGCTTCGATGTCGGCAAGGCTCTGGGGGATCTGATAGCCGCACGGCATCAGCACCAGGACGTCGGGATCGGCGTCGACCAGCGCAGACCAGTCCAGCATCGGCGAATGCTGTCCCGCCGCCGCCAGCAGTGGTTCGCCGCCGGCAATCTCCACCAGTTCCGGAATCCAGTTGCCCGCGCCCATCAGCGGATCGAACCACTCGATCGCGGCGACGCGAAGCCGGCGGGGCAATTGCCGACCCGCTTCCTGCAGGTCGACAAGACGGCCCTGTAGATCGGCGACGACCTGCTCCGCCTGCATAGTCCGCCCGGTCGCGGCGCCGACGCGCCGGATGTCGCCCCAGACGTCGTCCAGCGTATCGGGCGCGAGCGAGACGAGCTCGGGTTGCGCGCCTGTCCAGGCGCACAGCGATTCCTCCAGATCCGCCGGCGTGACCGCGCAGATGGCGCATTGGGTCTGGGTCAGGATCACGTCGGGCTGGAGCGACCGCAGCAGCTCGGCATGAACCTCATAGACCGACAGGCCCTGGCGCACGATCTCCTGCACCCGCCGGTCGATCTCGATCGAACGCAGGCCCTTTTCCAGCTTGGTGGCGGTGCAGACCGGCAGGCGCTGGACGGCCGGCGGGAAATCGCATTCGTGCGATCGGCCGACCAGATTGTCGCCCAGCCCCAGCGCGACCGCGATCTCGGTCGCGCTGGGCAGAAGGGAGGCGACCTTCACGCGATGGCGCCGTGGGGGACCATCCGCGTGGGGAGCAGCAAGCGGAGCGCCTCGCGCAGGACGAGGAGCGCCGCGAACCAGGCCAGCTCGTTGCGGGCCAGCTGGAGCACGATCGCGCCGGTGAAGGCCTGGGTACCGCCAATGGCGGCGCCGTAGACGAACAGCACGACCTCGTAGAGGACGAAGCCGGCCGCGAAGGCGATGATCGTGGGGGCAATCCCCCGCTCCGCGCCGATTGCGATCGATGCCTGCGTGACCGCCAGCGCGGCCATGCCGAGCGCGATGCCCCATCCGATCGCGGACGCCTCCAGCGGATAGCCGAGCAGGCCGAAGCCGAGCGACTGTTCCGCCGCCCACGCCAGCGCCGTGGCGGCCAGCGCTTGGCGCAGCGGCAAGGTCGCCGCCGCCATCACCGCCAACGCCACGAACGGCATCATGCAGGATGCGGCCAGCGTGCCGGCGACTGTCACCAGCGCGAGCGCGCCCGCCCAGGCCCAGCCCACTGCCGGATTTGCGTCCATGTCATCTGTGGTCATGATGCAGCTCCTCAGAAGCGGGCGCGGATGCCGCCATAAGCGGCGATGCCGGGATTGGTGAAACTGAACACCTGCTCATATTTCTTGTCGAGCGCATTCTCGACCCGGCCGAACAGCGACAGATTGCGCGTGATCGCAATGTCCCCGTTCACGCCGACCAGCGTGTAGGAACCGAGCCGGACCGTCGTCGGCACGAAGCTGGGGTCCAGATAGGCGCTGTCGGTCTGCTGGCCATTGTAGCGCACGACGACGGTGACACCGCCGCGATCCTCCGGCGCGCGCCAGCCGACGGCCAGGCTGGCGATGTTGTTGGGCCGACGCACCTCGCGCACGCCATCCTCACGCGCATGGAGATAGGTGTAGGAGGCATCGACCCGCCAGGCCGTGCCGATCCGCGCGGTCAGGAAGGTTTCCACACCGCGCTGCTTGGAATCGGTATCGCGATTGGCGGGGGTCGCGACGAAATTCGGGGCCGGATAATCGGTGAAGATTTCATTCTTCAGGCGGCTGTCGAAATAGGTCGCGCCGATCGTCAGGGCCTTGCCGGCCAGCTGCTGTTCGACGCCGGCTTCCCAGCCGGTCGACTTTTCGGGCTTCAGGCTGCCATTGCCGATGAAGCGCCCGTCGATAAAGCCATACAGCTCGAAGAAGCCGGGATTCTTGACGCCCGATCCGCCCGCAACATGCAGCTTGGTGCCGGTATCGAAGCTGTAGCTCGCATCCGCGCGCCAGGTCGTTGCGTCCTGAAACTTGTTGTTGAAATCGTGACGCAGCGCCGCGCCCAGCGCGAACGCGCCCGCGGTCAGATTATATTGGCCGACCAGGCCGACATTGTTGGTGTGGCGCCAGCCGGTGAAGGACGAGCCCGTCGGATCAGCGTTGCGATAGCTTTCGCGCTCGGCGTCTGCGGCGAAGGTCAGGCTGTTGCGGGTCGCGCCCTTGTCGAAGCGCAGCGTGCTTTCGAACGAGCCCTTCACGCGGCTGCCGCGATCGCCATAGCTGGGAGCGTCCAGATCGAAGCCGTCGCGCCTGGTGTTGGCGACCTGGGCGGACACGGCATTCTGCCAGCGGCCGTCGAGCCCGTACACTTCGGCGCGCACCAGGCCATACAGGCCGCGGGCGCGCACGAAGCTGCCGGGGGAGTCGATGACGAGGCCGAAGGTCGGGCTACCCGGCGTGAAATCCTGATTGTTGAAATCGCTGACCGTGCGCGAATAGCGGCCGACCGCCGAGACCTTGACGTTGCCGGCCGGGGTCCAGGTCGACTTGAACGCGGCCGCGGTGGTCTTCTTGCCAAGATCGCGGCTGCCATTGCGCGCGCCGGACGTGCCGTCCGTGTCGTTTCGCGTCAGCGTCAGCGCATAATCCAGATTGCCGGTTGCGCCGGCCGCACGCGCGGCGGCGTTGAACGTGCCGAACGATCCGCCCTCCGCCCGCGCGGTGAAGCCCGGCGCCTCGC
Source organism: Sphingomonas sp. ASY06-1R (assembly GCF_052180265.1). GTDB lineage: Bacteria > Pseudomonadota > Alphaproteobacteria > Sphingomonadales > Sphingomonadaceae > Sphingomonas_I. Next base: position 364,856 of record NZ_CP197464.1, read on the forward strand.
GGCCGGACGAGGTGATATATTGGACGACGCCGCCGATCGCGTCCGATCCGTAGAGCGCGCTCTGCTGGCCGCGCAGCACTTCGATGCGGGAGGCTTCGTCGGCCGCCAGCGTGCTGAAGTCGAATTCGCCCTGATAGGGATCGGAGACTTCGATCCCGTCGATCAGGACAAGAACGTGGTTCGCCTCGGTGCCGCGCAGCCGGATCTGGGTCTGGCCGGGGACGGAGCTGACCGCCACGCCGGGAATGTCGCGCAACACGTCCGACACATCGCGCACCTGCCGGTCACGCATCGCCTGCGCGTCGATGACCGTCAGCGATCCGCCCAGACGGTCGGCAATCTGGGGATCGGCGGTGCGGGTGCCGGTGACGACGATCTGATCGTCGGGCGCATCCTGCGCGAAGAGATGGGTGGGGAGCAACGCGATCGCGGTCGCGCACAGAAATGCCGTCTTCATGGAGCGTATAAACCTGGCGCCGAGCGAACCAAGCCGGGTCCTCCGCCTACGCGCGGACGTCCGGAGCGGAGAGGGGCGCACCCCGCCGATCCATTCGCTGCGGCCCCGGCCGCCTATCGTCGCTCAGACGAAAGTCTATTCGCGCCTGGCCAATCCCTGAGCCGGGCAAGAGCGACGCGCGCCGGTCGGTCTCCTGGCTTGCGGGTCATCGTGCGAGACGCGCCTTCCCAGGTTTGCACCCAGTGGCTGCGGACATGTCCGCCTGCGCTTCGCACTCACCGCTCACAGTTACAGGGATAGCTGCAGAATGAGCCCGAAGGCGGCACTGCATTCCCGTTACCGGCGTGCATCCGGTTGCTCTCGCGAGCCCCCTTGCGGCGGCCCTTTATCCGCTTGGCCCGCGAAAGCAACATTCATGTCGTAGCTGTCGGTATGCGGGCCGATCACTGTTGCGCAATCAGCGCGTGACGGACGTGGACGAGGCGCGGATTGTGCCGGGCCATCCGCCGCCGATAGTGCGCTCTTCTCCGTCGGATTGCTTGACAGGCATCGGGCCCGCCGTAGCGTCCGCATTCCGTAAACCCTCGAAAGCCGCTCGATGAATCCTGAGCTTGTTCGTTCGACTATTGCGGAGGGGACACGGCATCACCAGGCAGGTCGTCTCGCCGAGGCGGGGCGATTGTACGAGCGCGTCCTGGCCGATGTGCCGCAGCAGCCGGATGCGCTTAATCTGCTCGGGATGATCGACTTTGCGCGCGGGGACGTCCCGCTTGCCCTCAACCGGATCAGGCAGGCCATTGCGATCAACCCGCAGGTGCCGGGCTTTCATACCAATCTCGGCATGGTCCTGCATACGACCGGTGACAGCGAGGCGGCGGCCGGCGCTTTTCGGCAGGCGTTGGCGCTGAAGCCCGATCACCTTCCCGCCCTTTATAACCTTGGCCTTGCGTTGCAGGCGCTGGGCGATTTGGAGGGGGCGACACGCGTCTATTCCACCGCGTTACGGCTCAACCCGCGGCTGCGGGATGTCTGGAATAGCCTCGGCCATTGCCAGGCCAAGCTCGGGGACAGCCATGCCGCCCTGCAGAGCTTTCAGCAGGCAATGCGGGCCGATCCGCACTTCGCGCCAGCGCAGGTGAACGCAGCCGGCGTGTTGATGACGATGGGCCGCCTCGAGGAGGCGGAGCGCATGTTTCGCGCCTTGCTGAGCAAAGATCCTCGTCAGGCGGAGGCGCACAACAATTACGGGCTGCTGCTGATGAAGGCGAGCCGCATCGAGGAAGCGGCTTCCGCCTTTCGGGCCGCGCTGGCCATCAGGCCTGATTATGACGACGCGGCCCTGAACCTGGGACATGCGCTGTTCGAACGGGGTGATCGGGACGGAGCGCTGGCCCAGTATCGCGCGCTCATCGCACGCGCACCCGATCATGCCGCAGCCCAGCTCGCGCTCGCCGTTGCGGCGATCCCGATCATGACCATGTCGCCGGCGCAAAGCGAGCAGGTGCCGCAGGCGTTCATGCAGGCCGTCGATGCGTTGGACGATTGGTCGCGCACGCACTCCGGCGCCTTGGCAAGAGTCGCCGGTAGCGTGCAGCCTTTCCTATTGGCCTATCGCCCCGGCGACGCGACCGATGCGCTGCGCCGGTTCGGGGCCCTGATACACCGGGAGGTCGCGCAGGATCCGTCCGCAGCCAGCGTGCAGTCGGTGGCCACGATCGGGCGCGCGCGAATGCGGCTTGGCATCGTAAGTGGGCAGGTGCGGACCCACCCGGTCTGGCAGATCATCCTGCGGGGCATGATCGAACGGATCGACCGCGACAGGTTCGACGTGCGGCTCTACGCCACCGGCCAGTTGCAGGATGCCGAGACGCAATGGGCCGAGGCGCATGTCGATCATTGCCTGCGTCAGCCGCTCGCCGTCGACGCTTGGACCGATCATATCCGGCGTGAGGCGCCTGACATTCTGTTCTACCCCGAGGTGGGGATGGATGCGATCGGCGGCGCCTTGGCACCGCGCCGCCTGGCGCCGCGGCAATTGGCGAGCTGGGGCCATCCGATCACCACCGGGCTCCCAAGCATCGACATTTACCTGTCCGGCGAGGCGATCGAAGCGTCCGACGCGCAGGCTCATTATAGCGAAACGCTGGTAAAGCTGCCGGGAACGGGCGTGTTCACCCGCTTCGATCTGCCGCCCCCACGTCGCTGGAGCGGCCCGCCGCGCGAACCGGGCCATGTCCGCTTCGCCTTGTGCCAGCAGCCGATGAAGTTCGACCCCCAGGACGATGCTCGCATTGCGCAGATCGCGCGGGATGCCGGGCCGGCCGAATTCTGGATCGTTCAATCGCATAAGCATCCGAGCGCCAGCGCGTTGCTGATGGAGCGACTGGGCCGCGCCTTTGCCGCCATGGGGCTGGATCCCAAGCGCTATCTGCGGATAACCGGATGGATGAACCAGGCGGAGTTTCTGGGCTTTCTGGACGCGATGGATGTGATGCTCGATTGCCCGGCATTCTCCGGCTACACCACCGCCTGGCAGGCCATCCATCGCGGCACGCCGATCGTAACGTTGGAAGGCCGCTTCATGCGGCAGCGGCTTGCGGCCGGATTGCTTCGCCAGATCGGGCAGACCGGCGGCGTCGCCCGCGATACGGACCAATATGTTCAGTTGGCGGTCGAATATGCCGGCCGCAGCCGCAACGCGCTTTCGCGTATCGAAGATCACCGTTCGCTTGCCGAGGCTGCACCACGCGCGGATGGAAATGCGGCGGCGATCGCGGCGATGCAGCGGCTTTTCCTCGCATCCTGAAGCGGGTGGAGGGTCTAAGATCCGCCGCCCTGCGTCTGCACATATCGTGACGGGCGTAGCGTCGCCACGATCGGGAAATGATCCGATGGGTAGCGCCGGCCCTCATGCGTGGTCAGTATTGCGGCGCTGATCGGGCGGAAGCCGCGGACCATGATATAGTCGATCATCGTGCCTGGCATGCCGGTGAAATCGTGGAACGTCCCCGCGGGCCCCTGCTTGGCAGGCGCCGTCTGCCAAACATCGGTCAGCACCGCGGCTAGGCGGCGATGCGCCGCGCTGTCGGGTGTCGCGTTGAAGTCACCGGTCAGAACGACCGGCAGGTTGCGCGCGAGCGCCGGCAGCCTGCGCGCGATCAGGTCGGCCGATCGCCGCCGCGCGTCTTCATCTTCTGTGTCGCGATTGGCGAAATGGGTGTCGACCAGCAGGAAGCGGTACGGTTTGGGCCCGAGCGTCTGGAACACACCCCAGTTCACCATCCGTGGAAGCGCGGCGCCCCAATCCATGCTGCCCGGTCTGGTCGGCGTATTGGACAACCAGAAGTCGCCATTCCGCACCAGCCGCAACCGATCGGTGCGATAGAAAATGCCCATATGCTCATTGCCGTGGCCACCGAAGCGGTCCCGTCCGAACCAGCGATAGCGGGGCAAGGCGCGCACGATATCGTTACCCTGCGACTGGAATAATTCCTGCGTGCCGATCACGTCCGGATCGGCCAGCCGGATCGTGCGCACGAACAGCGCACGCCGCTTGATCCAGAGGTTCCGCCCGTCGTCCGGATTGGGAAAGCGCACGTTGAACGTCATCACGCGCAGGTCGCGCGCGGGTGCGCCTGTTGCGAACAGGAAGGTCGTGGCGGCAAGCCAGAAGAGCCGGGCGGGCAGAGCTTTCACCATTGCAGATCTTTCCTCCATCATCCGTGGAAACGATGTCGCGGTCCGGTAACAGGCGCGATTTATGACGCGGGCGTGACAGGCGTCTCTCCCGCATCCCCCGCCCCCAGCCGCGCCTTTTACCATCTTGCCGGCATGGAATTGTGCGAACGCTTTGCCCTGCATGGCATGCGCTCGCTGCTGACCTTGTATCTGCTGCATCAAGTGCTGATCGGCCGTCAGACCGCCTGGGGGATGACGGCGATCCGGCACGATCTTGAGGGGCTGTGGGGGCCGCTCTCCGTGCTGGCGCTCGCATCGCAGATGTACGGATTGTACGTCGCCTTGACCTATCTCGCGGTGCCGGTCGGCGGCCTGCTCGGCGATCGCCTGTTCGGGCGGCGACGGGCGGTGCTGATCGGCGGGATGGTCGCTGCCTGTGGCCATGCCTGCCTGACCCTGCCGAACATGTTGCTGCCGGCGCTGCTGATGTTGATTGTGAGCACCGGGCTGCTCAAAGCGAACCTCGCTGCGCAGCTGGGCGATCTCCATCCGCGCGACGATCCCGACCGCGGCGTCGTCTTCGCGCGCTATCTGGTCTTTCTCAATATCGGGGTGATGCTCGGCCCGCTGACGTGCGGATGGCTCGCCCACCAATGCGGCTGGCAATATGGCTTTGCGGCGGCCAGTGCCGCGATGCTTGTCGGCCTGGCGGTCTACGCGGGGGTGCCAGACGGCCCAAAAGCCGCCAGGTCCGGTGCGCGTTCGCAGCGGGCCGTGGGCAAAGGGGGATCGATCCTGCTCGCGCTGGCGACGATCGGCGTCACCATTCTCGCCTTCTCCGCCTACGAACAGGTTTCGAACCTCTTCCTGGTCTGGATCGAGCGCGCGATCCGCCTGGATGTCGGCGGCTTCGCGGTCCCGCCTTCCTGGTTCGTCGCCGCCGATGGGCTGCTGACGATCGCAATGGTGTTCCTGACGTCGCGCCTCCCGCTGCTGATGCGGATGCGCGGCGCTGACCGCTTGATCGCCGGCTGCGGGGCCATCGTCGTCGGTTATGCCCTGCTCGCAACGCTCAGTCTGCGCGGCAGGGGCGAGGTATGGGAGCCGCTGACCGTGCTCGCCTGCCTGGACTTGGGCATCGCCCTGATCTGGCCGGCGGCGCTGGAGATCGTCACCGCCGCCGCACCGGACGGGTGGAGCGGGGCGATGGTGGGACTGTTTTACCTGCACGGCTTCTTTGCCAACCTCGCCGTGGGTGCGGTCGGCGCCCTGTACGAGCGGATGTCGGCCCCTCTGTTCTGGACGCTGCACGCGGGCATTGCCGGCGCCGGTTTCGGCATGGCGCTGATCATTCGGCCCCGACTCGAGGGCGCATATCGCCGCCGCTTTCACTGGGCGGCCGCCTGACATCGGTCATCGCGCCGCGCCGGCCCTCGTCTCACCGCATCGCATGATCGGACCATGATAGGCCGGACGGTGTCCATGCCACGACGATTGCCGCCTATTTCGATGAAATGTGCCAATGTCATGACCGAATGATTTCCGACTTTGCGATGAAACCATCAATAGCCGGGCAAAATGTCACAAAAGCTACGCGACGGAGAATTAGCGGGCGGCTCGGGCAGACAGTGCCGCAACGATAAAGCGTCGGGGATTTGAATGAACTGCATCATCAAGGTGGTGCGCGGAGACGCGCGCCCTCGTGCACGCACGGCCGCATGGCGGAATGGCGCCGCCGGTATTGCGATCGCGGCGCTGTCCGCGCCGGCCATGGCGGTGGCCAAAGATGGCGGGGACGCCAATGCGCAGGCCCAGGCGGTCCCCGTTCAACAGTCGGACGCGGTGCGCAATGACGGCGGGCAGGACATCGTCGTCACCGGCCACGCCTCCAAGAAAGCGGAGATCGCGTCCACCGGGACGACTAGTGTCTTGTCCGGTGCCGATCTGCAGCGCCAGCCCGCCGTCAGCGTGGTCGATGCGCTCGCGCGGCTGCCCGGCATTTCGGTCGCCCCGACCGATTTTTTCGGGACGCCATCGTCCGGCAATCATGGCGGGCTGGACGGCGCCGCGCGCGGCGGGGCGAGCTTCGTCTATCTGCGCGGGCTCAGCGGCTCCTACAATGTGAACCTGGTCAACGGCGCCAATGCGGCCCAGGGCATGCCCTATTCGCGCCAGATCCAACTCGATCTGCTGCCGCCGGTCGGCATTGCCGCCATCGTCGTGAACAAGACGTCGACCGCCGACATGGATGGCGATGCCATCGGCGGGACGATCGATTTCCGCACGCCCACCGCCTATGATTTCGATCAGAAGACGCATGTCGGCTTCTACCTGCAGGGCGGGCTCAACCAAACGGCGCTGGACTATAAGACGCCGGCCGGCAGCGGCATGGCGCAGGCGGAGATTTCCCACCGCTTCGGGGCCGACGATGCGTTCGGCATTTATGCCACCGGCTATTATGGCAAGCGCTACTTCGCCTCGACCATGGTCGATTTCCAGGCGGGGCAATGGGAATATGCGGTCTCGCAGGGCGAGCAGGGCAGCAATCCGGATGGCTTCGACAAGAAGGACAATCTGCTGCTGACCAGCACCAACGCGCAATTCACCGAAGGCCATCAGACCCGCTATGGCGGCGCGCTTGGCCTAGACTGGCATCTGGGCGCGACCAAGCTGTATGCGCGCGGCACCTATGCGGTGTCCGACATCGCGCAGAATATCTATCAGAAGGGCATCCAGGCCGATCATTATTCGGCCGCGATCCAGCGCCCCGATGGCCTCTATCAAAATGCCGAGAGCGACGCCGAATATCATGGCTGGTTCGAAACCGCGCCGGCCCAGTCGACGCTCATATCGGGCGTGATCGGCGGGACGACCGAGGCGGATCGGCTGACGCTTAATTATAGCGGCTTCTGGAGCTGGGGCAAAAGTGCCGCAATCAACCATGCCGAGATCGGCTACCAGACCTTCGCCGGCAATCAGCTCAACGGGCCGTTCCAGGTCAGCTATCGTGACGGCTATCCGATACCGTTGTTGAGCGCGGCCCAGCTCGCGCGCCTGAACGACAACAGCCTGTTTACGGCAGAACAGGGTAGTGGCGAATATACGACGTCGCGCAGCACCGCGTCCAAGCTCGGCGGCCGCTTCGATGCGACCTACAAGGTCGGATCCTGGCTCGATGCGCTAAGCGCGGGCGTCAAGTTCGTCCACAGCAAGCGCAACACCTATTCGCGCGATTTCAGCAACCTCGATCTGGTGCCTGCCGGCCAGCCGATGACGGACAGCCCCTTCGTCCGTAATCAGATCGCCGCGATCGACCGCAAATATTATCCTTATACCTTCCTGCGTGGCGACGGCGGCGCGCTGACCGATGCGGCCCGCCTGGCCGCCGCCCAGGTCACGCTGTCACCAGACGATTTCAACAAGAACAGCCTGTCGGGGACCGAGGATGTCATCTCGGGCTATGCCCTGGCCCGGATGGAATTCGAACGGCTGGAAATCCAGCCGGGATTGCGTTTCGAACATACGTCGATCGACAATCGCTTCTGGAACATGGTCAGCGGCGGCAGCGCCAGCGCCAGCGGCGTTCAGGACGGCTTCCAGACCAGCAAGAGCCACTACAATATCCTGCTCCCCAGTCTGCACGCCAATTACCGCCCGGATGAGGACAGCGTACTGCGCGGCGCGATCTGGCGCAGCTATACCCGGCCGGCTTTCTTCCAGCTTGCCGGCGGCAGCCAGACGACGGTGAATTCGGACGGCTCGATCGATATCACCGAAGGCAATCCCGATCTCAAGGCCGTCAAATCGTGGAACTTCGATGCCAGTATCGAGCATCAGCATCGCGGGTTCAGCGCCTCCGCCGCGGCCTTTTACAAGGCGCTCAGCGACTATCTGTATGATCGCGGTACCAGCTTCCGCGCGCAGCAGATCGCGCAGAACGGCGTCTCGTCCATCTCCCGCCCGGTCAATGGCGGCAGCGCGGGCATGTATGGCGTCGAACTGTCGGCGCGCTTCCAGCTGGTCGATCTGCCGGGCTGGGAAAGCGGCTTCGGTGTTTCGGGCAACGCGACGCTGCAGCATAGCTGGGCGCATCTGGACGATGCCGCGACCGATCACAGCCAGCAGATGCAGGGCACGCCCAACCACCTCTACAATGCGTCGCTCTTCTACGAGAAGGGGCCGTTCTACGCCAACCTGTCCTATCGCTATAATGGCGCATTGATCGCCGCCTATCGCTTCGGCGACTATGGCGGGAAGGAGCTGAACGACACCCAGCGGGCCACCAGCAGCGTCGATGCGACGGTGGCCTATACGATCGATCAGCGCTTCAAGATCGCCGCCGCGGCGACCAACATCTTCGACAATATCAGCTATTATCGCACCGTAGGGCCGGACAGCGATGAGGTGCCGCAGATCGTGCGCTGGGGCCGCGGCTTCACCGTGACGCTGACCGCGAACTTCTAGCCGGGCGCCCGTCCGCCGGTCCGGACGGGGCCGGCGGAACGGCCCGGCGCATCAATGGCAGGTTTGTCTTGAAAGATGACGCCGCACAGGCATTTTGACCGCGACCCACTATCCTTATCCGCAAATTGCAGAGGAATCAGGTGCAGAAGCGCTCGAAGCGGCAGCGGGACATCGTGTCGCGCCTGCGATCCGGGATGACCCTCTCCGTCGCCGGCATGGCGGCGGATCTGGACGTGTCGGACGAGACCATCCGGCGCGAGTTGCGCACCCTGGAAGAGGCCGGCGTCGTGGTGCGCGAGCATGGCGGCGCGCGGCTAGCAGCGCCCGCGCTGGAAGGCCCGCTCAGCCAGCGGATGGACGAGAATGCCGATGCGAAGATCCGCATCGCGCGCGCCGCGGTGGAGAAGATCGACGATGGCGCGATCCTGTTCATCGATGCCGGCACCACATCCTGCTTCATCGCCAAGCAGCTGGCCGATCGGCGATCGCTGACGGTCATCACCAATTCGCTGCAGGTCGCCAACGATCTGGGCGGGATCAACGACAACCGCCTGTTCCTGGCGGGCGGCCAGATGGATTATCATTATCGCGCCTTTTCCGATCATGAGGCGCAGGCCTATGTCCGCCTCTTTACCCCGCATCTGGCGATCCTGTCTGTCGGCGGGATCAGCCTGGACCATGGCCTGACCGATTTTCACCCGTCGGAAGCGGCGATGAGCCGCATCGCCTACGAAACCTCGATTCGGACCCTGCTCGGCGCCGACGCGACCAAGTTCGGCCGGCACGCATTGCAGCACACTGCGGCGCTCGCGGATGTCGATATCCTCGTCACCGATCAGCCGCTGTCGGACGACTTCGCCGCCGCCTTCGCGCATGCCGAGGTCATCATCGCCTGAAGGCGGGCGTCACAGCGGCATGACTGTTTTGCCGTGCGAGCGGCTACCGCAACCGACGTGGATCGGGGATCCTCCGTTGCGAAGAGGAAACGTCAATGCTTCACGAACTTCGCAAGGACAGGCTCGATCAGCTGGCGGTCACGCTGCCGGATGACAGGCCGGTCTTCATGCTCAACCTGTTGCGGTTTCGTCCCGACGGCGGACGGGAAATCTATTTCAACGACTATGTCACCGCCTTCCGGGCGATCGTGGCCGCGCGGGGAATTGACGGCATAGCGCCTATCTGGACGGGCGACGTTGCCGGGTTCGTCGCGGGCCCGACCGGTGAGACCTGGGATGCGGCGCTGATCGTCCGCTACCCGTCGCTGGCGGTGTTTCGCGCGATCGTGGACAGCGCGGAATACCGTGACACGGCGGCGCCCCATCGGGAGGCCGCGCTGCTGGACTGGCGGCTGATCGCGCAGACGGAGATGCCGCGCTCAGCCTAAGCCTTTCTCCAGGTCGAGGATGTCGCCACCGCGCGCCAATGCGATCAGATCGTCGAACGGCATGTCCACGATCTGATCGAGCCAGCCGTTGCGGTGCCATAGCTGGATGCACAACAGCAGGTGCAGCACCAACTGCTGGCTTGCGTTCAGGCCGCTGCCCTCGGCGCGGGCGATGGCCTCGCGAAATTGATCGTCCATCCTCAGGTGATGCGGCGCGCGGCGGGCACGATCAAGCCGGCCTGGGGTTGGCAGGGTCGGCCGCACTGGATAACGTCCCCGTCGTGGCGCGATTTCCCTTCTTTCAGCGCGTCTCGGCCGCGCCGACGACGCCAAAGCCCGCCCCAATTGCCCGTAATTTCGATATAGCCGAGCTGTACGATGGTCCGCTCGCCGCTGCGGAGGCGCCGGCGGAGGCGGGCGTCCGGCTCGACGAGAAATTGCGGCAGGCCTATTTCTGGATCGTCAACACGGCGATCATCAGCCCGCATTACGATATCGAATATGATGATGGCCCGGCGCCCCAATATCAGGTCGGCGACAGCCGCCGCCTGCTGACGCTACCCTCGGCGCAAAGCTATTCCAGTTACGTATTGCTGCCGCTGCTGGCCTTTGCCACGCGCTCCAAATGCCTGTTCGTCGGTGGCCCCGGCCGCGGCAAGACGGCGAGCGCGATCCTGATGGGGGTGCTGGCGGGATCGCCGGTGCGGGACGTGCGGCGCGCGATGCAGCACGGCCATCCGCAGATGACGATCGCGGATCTGCTCGGCAATCCGCTGCCGGCCGATCTCGTCTCCGCGCAAAGCGTCGATGCCATCCGCATCGCCTGGCGGCCGTGGCTCGGCATGCGGGTGAAGATCGTCGACGAATATAACCGCATCCCGACGCGCACCCAAAGCGCGCTGCTGACCGTGATGGGGGACAATTATGCCGAGGTGCTGGGGCAGATTTACGAATGCCCCACCGCCGCCTGGTATCTGACCGCCAATGACGATGCGGGCGGCGGCACCTATCAGGTGATCGAGGCGCTGCGCGACCGCATCGACGTGGTCGTCCAGGCCTTGTCGTTCAACCCGCGCTTCCTGGACGAGCTGATCCTGCGGATCGAAGAGAATGTCCGGCCGGAAGAAGTCGTGCCGCGCGAAATCCTGTTTGACGCGGGCGAGGTCGATCAGCTGGTCGCCGCCGTGCGCGCCATGCCGCTATCGCCGGACGTGCGCTATCGCATCGAATTCTTCGCCAGCCAGTTCGAACTGATGGAGCCGGCCGGCGCCACGTTCGAATATATGAGCAAGGATACCGCCCGGCTTTCGGGCGTCGATTGGACGCAGGTGACCGCGGCGGACGGCGGCCGCGACCGGCTGAAGGATATCGGCACCCAGACGCTCAATGGCCTGTCCGTGCGCAACCTGATGACGCTGGTCGGCTTCTCCAAAGCGATGGCCTTCTTCCGCGGCGCGGATGCGGTCGGGCTGGAGGATGTGCGCCAGGTGTTGCCGTTCGTGCTGCGCGACAAGCTCCATCCGGATCGGGATGCGCCCTTCTTCGGCCTGCCGGAAAATGCCGCCTACCGCACCGACGCGGTGGCGTGGCTGCGCCATTTGTTCGATCTGTCCTGCGAAGAATATGACCGGCTGGATCTGGATCGGAACGATCCGGTGCGCGATTTGGCCCAGCAATTTGCCGCCGGGCTGGATGGGCTGGGCGAGCGCGAGGTGCGCGCGCGCCTGACCCGGATCGAGCGGTTGATCGAAGAGCGGGTGAGCGGCCGCAAGCTGTACGGGCCGCTATACGATGAGTTGCTGCACCTCAAATATCTGCACCAGCGCTACACCAATTATCTCGCCTGGCTCGGTAGCGGGCGGTGACCGTATCGCCGGTGCTCGCGCGCGAACTTGCGGCGGCCCGACCCCGCTTTAACGCGCTGGTGACCGCAGCCCGGCGCGCTCGCACCGGCTTCGATCTGGATGCGCTGAGCGACGCCGTGCGCGTGCGGATCGATCCGCTGGCCGTGGCGATCGAGGCGGCCGCCCCGGACCGTGTCGCGACCGTGATCGACGCTGCATTCGCGCTGACGGTGGATCTGGTCGGGCGCGGGCTGGCGGGCGCGCGTCGTACGCTGATCGATCGGGTGTGGGCGGAGCTTGCGCCCGCGCTCGCCAAGGCCGTCGCACAGCGGCCGGAGCCGGTGCTGGCGATGCTGACCAATGCGGCCCTGACCATCGATGCGATGCCCGGGACGCATGCTGAGGCCTGGATCGCGCAGATGGCGACGCTCGGCCCGCTCGTGGATGCCGACATGCTGCGCCCGGCCGGGCAGGTGGTCGCCTGGCGATCGGGCATGGCCCATTATCGCGCGCAGGCCCTCGCCGCCGCCGATCAATTGCCGGAGCCGTTGGCGTTGGCGGCGATCGGCGCCAACGGGGCCTGGTCGGAGATACGCGCGGCGCTGGCGGCGGATCGCTGGTGGACGCCGGATGGGGGCGACGCCCGGCCGATCCGCTTCGGCGGCTTCGTCGGCTTTGGCGGTCCGTTCGAGCAGCCGCCCCAGATCAAGGCGGGCGCGGAGGGGTTCATCGTCCGATCGGGCGCGCATGTGCGCCTGCTGATCGCCGATGCCTGGGGCGCGACGCTCCATCCCGCCAGCGATGAGGAATATGCGGAGGCGGCCCCCGCCACCGCCGCCCAGGGCATCGCCTCTGGACTGGCGGCGGAGGGGCTGGTTGCCGCCCGGACCAGCGACAGCGTGGCGCTCGCCTCTCCCTACAGCCATTATGTCGAGGTGCGGCCGTGGCGTCCGTAAGCCCGGCAGACCGCCTGGCGTTGTGGCAGGCGGCCTGGCCGGCGGCCTTGGCGACGTGGAGCCGCTTCACCCGCCTGCGCAATCCGCGCCTCTGCGAAAGCAGCGTGTCGGCCGGCCGCGAGGGGCTGGAGGGCGCCTTTGCCATGATCCGGCTGGTCGACAAGAGTGTGGTCATCGATCTGGAGGCGATCGGTCGTCTCCATCTGGACGATCATGCGACCGAGATATTGGCGCATGAGATCGGCCATCACGTCCTGGCGCCGTCCACCGCGACCGACAGCTTTCGCCTGATCGCGCGGCTGCGGCGCGCCTTGCCGACGCTGGAACGCCATGCGCCGATGGTCGCCAACCTCTACACCGATCTGCTGATCAACGATCGCCTGCAGCGCCAGGCGGGGCTCGACATGGCAGGCGTCTATGCCCGCATGGTCGCCGAGGAAGGAGGCGCCCGCAGCCGTTTGTGGACGCTCTACATGGGTATCTATGAGGCCCTGTGGTCGCTGGAGAAAGGCAGCCTTGGCGGCCCACGCGACGATGCGGCGATGGAAGGCGATGCCTGGCTGGGGGCGCGCCTGATCCGAGTCTATGCGCGCGACTGGCTGTTCGCTGCCGGCCGGTTCGCCACGTTGGTTCTGCCCTATCTGGCCGAGGATGCGGAGAAGGACGCGGCCCTGCGCCGGCTGCACGACACGCGCAGCGCCGCTGACGGTGCCGACCCGAGCGGCGCCCAGACGATCGAGCCGGGCGAAGAGGATGGCGCCGTGCATCCCTCGCGTGATCCGGCGGTGACCGGCAACGAGGATGGGGTGCCACCCCCACCGCCGCTGCCGCCGGCGCCGCGGCCCTATGGCGGCGGGGTCGGGCAGGCGCGCGAGCCGTTCGAATATGGGGAGATATTGCGCGCGGCCGGCCTGACGCTGTCGGACGAGGAGATCGCGATCCGCTATTATCGCGAGCGCGCGCTGCCGATGCTGATCCCGTTTCCGGTCCAGCCCGCCACGCAGGGCGAAGAACCGCAACTGGAAGGGGTCGAGCCCTGGTCGCTCGGCGAGCCCTTCGATGAGATCGACTGGCTGCAGACGGTCTCCCAATCGCCGACGGTGGTGCCCGGCGTCACCACGATGCGGCGCGTCTATGGCGTGGAGCCGGGCGCGATGGAGAAACCCGAACCGATCGATCTGGACCTGTATGTCGACAGTTCCGGATCGATGCCCGATCCCCGCCGCACTACATCTTTTCTCACGCTCGCCGGCGCGGTGATCGCGCTGTCCGCGCTGAAGGCGGGTGCGCGGGTCCAGGCGACGTTGTGGAGCGGCGCGCAGCAATGGATGGGGACCGAAGGGTTCGTCCGCGACGAGCATGCGATCCTGGAGATATTGGTCGGCTATTTCGGCGGCGGCACCGCCTTTCCGATCCATCGCCTGCGCGACACGTTCGCATCGCGCACGATCCGCGATCGCGCGGTCCATATCCTGATGATATCGGACGACGGCATCACTACCATGTTCGACACCGATGAGCGCGGCAATAGCGGCTGGGATGTCGCCGCCAGCGCGCTCGCTCATGGTCGCGCCGGGGGCACGATGGCGCTGAACCTGGGGCCGTGGATCAAGCCCGACAGTCAGACCGGGCAGGATCTGGCGCGCGCCAAACAGGAACAGGGCTGGGATATCCACTCGATCGTCGCGATGGAGGATCTCACCGCCTTCGCCCAGGCCTTCAGCCGGCGCCGTTACGGCGGGGACATCGCACGCCGCGGAGGTGCGGCATGATCGTGCTGTGGCGGACGACGACGCACTGCAATTATGCCTGCGGCTTTTGTGCCTATGATCGCCGGCTGGGCGGCATCCGGCGATCGGTTCCGGCCGAAGAAGCGGCCCGCTTCGGCACCCTGCTGGCCGACTGGGCGCGCCAACGTGGCCAGACCGTCCTGCTGAGCTGGCTTGGCGGTGAGCCCCTGTCGTGGCGGCCGATCTGGGATCTGTCCGCCCGATTGGCGCAGGCGGGCCTTGCGATCAGCGCCACCACCAATGGCAGCAGCCTGGATCGCGCCGACGTCCGCGCCGCGCTGATCGCCAGCTTTCGCGAGCTGACCGTCAGCATCGATGGGCCGCCATCGGTCCACGACGCGCTGCGCGGACGCGAAGGGGCCTGGGCGCGCGTGCGATCGGGTCTGCACGCGCTCGCGGCAGAACGCGGCGCGGCACCGCTCCGGCTGCGCGCTAATATCGTGTTGATGCGCCAGACATTGCCGCATTTCGCCGCTCTGTGCCGTCAGCTGGCAGATTGGGGCGTGGATGAGATTACGTTCAATCAGCTGGGCGGGCGGGATCGGCCGGCTTTCTTCCCGGCGCAGCGGCTGCTGCCCGCGGATATAGCCGATCTGGCGGCATGCCTGCCCGGGCTCAAGCAGGATCTGAAGCCGCGCGGCGTCACCCTGTGCGGCGATGCGCTTTATGTCGAACGCCTTGCCGCCAGTGCGGACAATCGTGCGCTCGCGGTTGAGGATTGCGGGCAGGGGCGGCCCTTCCTTTTCATCGACGAAGCGGGGATTGCCGCGCCGTGCAGCTTCAGCGGCGCCGCTTATGGCATTCCGATCGCGGGGCTGCGCACGGTGGCGGATGTGGACGGGCTGGCGGCACGCTTTGCCGCGGCGCGGACGGCGCGCCGGCTCGCAACCTGCGACGATTGCCCCTCCACCCAGCAATTCGCGAAGTTCGCGGCATGATCGAAGGCCCACCGCTGGAACGGCTGACGCGCCGCCTCGCCGAGACGCCGGGCGACTTCCTCGCCGATCCGATCGTCAATGGCGTCGGGCAGGTCGCGACGGCGGCGCTGGTCCACGATCTGCTCGCGCAGCACAATCATGACCTCGGCGTGGACGATTTGCGGACCTTCCTCACTATGCGCGAGGCGGATCGCAATCGGCTGCGGCTGGCGGCGGTCGTCATATGGCTGCTGGCGGAAGAAAGTTTCGCCAATTCCTTGGCCTCCCTGGCGCCGGTCATGGACCTGCTGACCGCGCGCACGGCCGAGTTGGCGGCAACGGGCAAGGCCGAGGCCTATGTCGCCGATCCGGAACGGCGCGAGGAGCTCGCCCGCACCGCGCTCGCGGCGCTGGCGATCCTTCCGGCCAGCGAGACCGAAGCGCAGGCGGCGGACCGACTGTCGGCCGTCAGCGCGGCGGAGCGCAACCGCCTTCTGAACGCGAGCCGCGACGCGGAAGAGCGCGCCCGCGCCATCCGCGAAGCCCTGGTCCGCAAGGCGGCCGAGGAATCGGCCGACAAATATACGCGCGAATGAGCGAGCCGACCGACGCCGAACGTTATCCCACGCTGAGCGACAGCGGACGGGCAATGTTGCAGCGGCTGACCGAACATCCCGCCGCGCCGACCTATCGCAACCGCAGCGGCAACCGGCTGCGCCCCGACGATCTGGCGGCGCTGGCGGCGTTCGAGGCGGAGATGCTGACCGCGCCGATCGGCTGGCGGCCGGGCGAAGCGCCGGACTGGATCCCGTCCTTCCTCGAACAAAGCTATCGCGAGGTGCCGCATTTTCGCGCGCGCGGGCCGGCGCCGCGCGGGCTGGCCGACATTCCGACCACGTCGCGCGCCGATCTGGCGCGCGATATCGCCGCCTTCGTCCCCGATACGGTGGCGATCGATCGGCTGATCAATTTCCGCACCACCGGTACCACCGGCCATCCGCTGCTGATCGCGTCGCATCCCTTGGTCGCGGCCAGCTATCTCACCTTCCACAAGCGCGCGCTCGCCCGCTTCGGCATCACCTTGCAGGCAGGCGCGGGCGATGTCGGCGTGGTGCTGCTGGGCCATCAGCAGCGCTGCTTCACCTATGTCTCGGTCACGCCCAGCATGGGCGAGGCGGGGTTGGCCAAGATCAATCTGCATCCGAACGACTGGCGCGATCCCGACTATCGCGCGCAGTATCTGGACGCGCTCGCGCCGGAAGTGGTGGCGGGCGATCCGATCTCGTTCGCGGCCTTGCTCGAACTTCCGGTGACGATGAAGCCGCGCGCCATCCTGTCCGTGGCGATGATGCTGACGGATGGCATGCGCGATCGGCTGGAGGCGCGGTTTTGTTGCCCCGTCCTGGATCTCTATTCGATGAACGAGGTCGGGCCGATCGCGGTTACGGATCGCAGCGCCGGCGGGCGCGTCCTGCTGCAACCCAGGCTCTATGTCGAAATCGTCGATCGGGAAGGGCGCGCGCTCGCGCCGGGCTGCCGCGGCGAGGTGTGCGTCACCGGCGGGTTCAATTTCTGCCTGCCGCTGGTGCGCTATCGGACGGGAGACACCGCCGTGCTGGATATGGCCGGGGATGTACCTATGCTGCGCGATTTCAGCGGCCGGCGCGCCATCCGCTATCGCACCGCGAGCGGCGCATGGGTCAACAATATCGACATCAGCCACGCCTTGCAGGGCCTGTCGGGGGCCCAGTTCGCGCTGCATCAGGATGCGGCCGGCGCCATCACCCTCGCTCTGTCCGCCGATGCCGCCGCCGATGCGCCGATGGCCGTGGCGGCGCTCCGGCGGCTGCTGGGCGATGTGCCGGTCGCCGTCGCCACGATCACGGGCGACGACAAGGTGCTGCAATATACGTCCGATCTTGCCGGCAGCCTGGCGGCATGAGCGTGGCCCCGGTCACCGGCCTGGTGGTCGGAAAATTCTGCCCGCTGCACAAAGGGCATGAGGCGCTGATCGCGTTCGCGCAGGCGCGCTGCGATCGGCTTGTGATCCTGAGCTACACCAAGCCCGAATTTCCCGGGTGCGACCCCGCGCAGCGGGCGGCCTGGCTCGCCGCGTTATTCCCGGCAGCGGAACGGCTGGTGATCGACGATGCCGCGCTCGCCGCCTTCGCCGCGGAATGGGGAGAGGCGGCGCGCGTCCTGCCCGATAATGACGCGCCGGAGGACGCGCATCGCGCCTTCGTCGCCTGGGTCTGTCGCGCGATGCTGGGCACCACCATCGACCGCGTTTTCACCAGCGAAGACTATGGCGACGGCTTTGCGGCCGCGCTCGCCCGCGCGTTCGGCGATCCGGTCGCGCATATCGCCTTCGATCCCGCGCGCGCCACCGTGCCGGTATCGGGCACCCGCCTGCGTGCCGATCCCCGGCTGCACCACGCTTTCCTCTCGGATGTGGTGCGCCAATCCTTGGCGCGCACCGACTGACGCCGAAGCGCGCAGGCGCGCAAAGCAGTATCGCGTCGGCGCCCGGCTGCGATAGGAAGGCCGCATGACAGCGCAGGCACTTTCGACCCAAGGCGAGGTTGACCAGCCGACGCTGCGGGTGCGGCTTGCCCGTCTCGGCAGCGAACCCGCCTTATTCTCGGTCAAATGTTTCGTGGCGGCGATGCTCGCTTATTATGTGGCGCTGCGCATCGGGCTGACCCGCCCTTATTGGGCGATCACGACCTCCTACCTGGTCGCGCAGCCGCTCGCCGGGGCCGTGCTGTCCAAGGCGGTCTTCCGCGTGGCGGGCACGGTGCTGGGCGCGACGGCGGCGGTCGTACTGGTTCCGACCTTCGTCAACGAGCCGGCCGCGCTCAGCCTCGCGCTCGCTTTATGGCTGGGGGTTTGCCTCTATTTCTCGCTGCTGGATCGGACCCCGCGCGCCTACATCTTCCTGCTTGCCGGCTACACCGCCAGCATCATCGGTTTCCCCAGCGTCGCGATGCCTGGCCAGATCTTCAATGTGGCGATCCTGCGCGTGCAGGAGATCGTGATCGGCATCCTGTGCGGCAGTCTGATCCACGGGATCGTCCTGCCGCGGTCGGTGGCGGATCAATTGCTGCGTCGCGCCGATGCGATCCTGACCGACGCCGAACGCTGGTCGGCCGAGTCGCTGACGGGGTCGCCCGGCGAAACGCTGGCGCGGGACCGGCGTCGGCTGGCACTGGACGTAAGCGAGCTGCACCTGCTGTCGATCCATCTGCCGTTCGATACCGGGCGGCTGCGGCCGCGCGTGCGCACCGTCCGCGCGCTGCAGGATCAATTGTCCTTCATTCTGCCGCTGGCGAGCGGGATCGAGGATCGCCTGCGGGAGACGATCCGCGTCTGCGGGTCCATCCCCGCCGATCTGCGGGATTTGCTCGCACAGGTCCGGGCCTGGCTCGCTGCCGGCGCGGAGGAGGAGGGGGGCAATCGCTTGGCGGCAGCGGCGGCGGCGCTTGAGCCCGCCATCGGCGCGCCGCTCTTATGGCGCGACGCGCTGCGGCTGAGCATCGTCGCGCGCGTCGGCGAGCTTGTTCAGGCGCACCGCGACGCCCGCATCCTGCGCGATCAGATCCGTGCCCCCACCGCGCGGGCGATATCCCCCAGCATCACCGCCCTGCTCGCCGCGACGGGCCGGCGCGCCCTGCACCGCGATCGCGGGGTCGCGCTCCGCGCCGCCGCGGGAACGGCCGCGACCGTGCTGCTCGGCTGCGCTTTCTGGATCACGACCGGCTGGCCCGACGGGGCGGGCGCGGTGCTGATCGCCGGCGTCTGCTGCGCCCTGTTCGGCAGCAGCGATGAGCCCGCACCGGGCATCATGAAATTCTTCTGGGGCTCGTTGCTCGGCATCGCTCTGGCAGCGGTCTATGCCTATGCGATCCTGCCGCGGATCACGACCTTCCCGCAGCTGATCCTCGCCCTCGCACCCACCATGCTGATCCTCGGCGCATTCCTTGCCGACACGCGCCCGTCCTTCGTCGGGCTTGGCGCAGTGCTGGGCGTGCTCAACAGCATCGGCCTCAACGATCGCTACACACCCGGCTTCGAAAGCTTCGCCAACGGATCGCTGGCCCAGCTGATGGGCACCTTCTTCGCGGTCGTGACGGTTGGCTTGTTCCAGACGATCGGCACCGCGCGCAGTGCGGAACGGCTGATCCGGGCGGGCTGGCGCGATCTCGCCCAGCGCAGCGATCTGCGCAGCCGGCCCGACGCCACCGGCTGGACCAGCCGGATGCTGGACCGGATCGGATTGCTGGCGCCGCGCCTCGCCGCGCGGGGCGAGGATCCGGGCAAGCCTTTGCTGGACGCCTTGGTCGATCTGCGGATCGGCCTGACCGTGGGTGAGCTGCGCAACCTGCGCCGCGACGGGATCGCGGAGGAAGAGGCGCTGATCACCCCGGTGCTGCGCGGCATCGCCCGATATTATCGCGGGCTGCGGATCGACGCGCCATTGCCGCCGTCGCTCGAACTTCTCACATGCATCGATACGGCGATGCGTGGATTAGCGGAGGGGCCATCGGCGGAGCGACGTCGCGCGGCGGTGCTGGCGCTGACGAGCCTGCGCCGCAACCTGTTCCCGCGCGCTGCCGGATTGGATGAGGAGACGGCCGAATGATGGGCGACATGATCGTGGGCGGCGTCTATTTCCCCACCCTGCTGCTGCTGGGTATCGTCGCGCTCGTCCTGACCGGCCTGATGACGCGCTTGATCAATCTGGTCGGCGGCTATCGTTATGTCGCCTATCGGCCGCTCGCGGATCTCGCCTTGTTCGTCATCATTCTCGGCATGCTGTCTTTCCTCACCGCCCGGCCGGGCGCCGGCGCATGAGGGAGTGGCTCGCCCCGCTCGGTCGCCTCGCGATCACGCTGCTGCTCGTCGCGGTGGCGCTGCTCGTCGCCGTCTGGCTGTGGCATCGATATGAGCGCGATCCGTGGACGCGCGACGGGCATATCCGCGCCGATGTGGTGCGCGTGACGCCCGACGTGTCCGGCCTCGTCACGCAGGTGGCGGTGCGCGACAACCAGCGCGTGAAGCCCGGCGATCTGCTGTTCGTGGTCGATCGCCCGCGCTTCGCCCTGGCATTGGCACAGGCCGATGCCGCCATCGCCAGCGCACGGGCGACGCTGAACCAGGCGCGGCGCGAATCCGCGCGCGATCTGGCGCTCGGCGATCTCGTCGCGGCGGAGACGCATGAGCAGAATGTCGCGCGTGCCGCCACCGCTGCCGCCGCGCTCGCCCAGGCGCAGACCAGTCGCGATCAGGCGGTCCTCAATCTCCAGCGCACGACTGTGCGCGCCACCGTCAACGGCACGGTCACCAACCTCGATCTGCATCCCGGCGATTATGTCGCGGCCGGCCAACAGGCGCTGGCGCTGGTCGACGACGATTCGATCCGCGTCGAAGGCTATTTTGAGGAGACGAAGCTGCCCCGCATCCGCATCGGCGATCCGGTTCGCGTGCAATTGATGGGGGATGCGGCGCCGATCCACGGCCATGTCGACAGCATCACCGCGGCGATCAGCGACAGTGAACGCACCAACGCCAACAATCTCCTGCCCACGGTCAATCCCACCTTCGCCTGGGTGCGCCTGGCGCAGCGCATTCCGGTGCGGGTCAAGCTGGATCGGGTGCCCGCGGGCACACGTCTGATCGCCGGGCGCACCGCCACCGTCACGATCCTGCCGCGGGCCGCCCGTTGAAACAGCGCGTATGGCTCGCGGCGCTGGCGCTGGGCGGCTGCGTTGCCGGCCCGGACTATCACGTGCCGGATCGCGCCATCGTCAACGCGCCCACGGCCAATGCACGGTTCGATAGCGGCGCGCGTTCTGCCTTTCGTCAGGCGCCGCTGCCGGATCATTGGTGGGGGCTGTATGACGATGCGCGGCTGGACGCGCTGGTGCAACAGGCGCTCGCCGCCAATGCCGATCTGCGCGTCGCCGACGCCAATCTGCGCCGCGCCGACGCGATCGTGCGGGAAGCGGAAACGGCCCGCCGCGTCGCCACCACCGCCGGCGCAGGGGCAACGCTGGCCCGGCCATCCGGCACCAATGGTTCGCTGCCCGGCACAATTGGCTATGATCTCGGCTTCAGCCTTGCTTATCCATTGGACCTCGCCGGGCAAATACGGCGCGGGATCGAAGCCGCGCAGGCGGATGCCGAGGTGGTTCAGGCCGCGCGGGACGATGTGCGCGTTACCGTCGCGGCGGCGACCACACGCGCTTATGCCGCCGCCTGCGCGGCCAATCAGACGCTGGCCGCCAATCAGCGGATCGTCGCGCTGCAGCGCCAGACGCTCGACGTCACGCGGCGCCTGTTCCGGGGTGGGCGCGGCACCGCCTTCGATGTGACGCGGGCTCAGACGGCGGTCGAACAAAGCCAGGCGCAAACCCCGCCAATCCTCGCCACGCGTCAGGCCGCGCTGTATCAATTGGGCGCCCTGCTCGGCGCGCCGCCCGAAACGTATCCGCGTGACATCGAGCGTTGCGCGGCGATACCTGCTTTGTCCCGCCCGATTCCGATCGGCGATGGCACCGCCTTGCTGCGGCGCCGGCCCGATATTCGCGCGGCCGAACGCACGCTCGCGGCGGCCACTGCCCGGATCGGCGTCGCCACTGCCGATCTGTATCCGCAGGTCAGCCTGGGTGGTTCGGTCGGGCTGACCGGCCCGGTCGCGGGTATCGGACGCGGCAGCGATTTTGGGGTCAGCCTCGGGCCGCTCGTATCGTGGAGCTTTCCCAACCGGGCACCGGCCCGCGCCCGGATCGCGCAGGCCGGCGCTGCGGCGGATGCAGCGGCTGCACAGTTCGACGCCACCACCATCGAAGCGCTCCGCCAGACCGAGACCGCGCTGTCGGCCTATGCGCAGGAACTGGATCGCAACCGTGCGCTCCGCCTGGCCCGCGATAGCGCGGCACGCGCGACGGACCAGGCCGGGCGGCTCTACCGGTTCGGGCGGGCGGGCTTCCTGGATCTGCTGACGGCGCAGGCCAGCCTTGCGACTGCGGAAGCCACATTGGCGGCATCGGATGCGATCGTGATCGATCGGCAGATCGATCTGTTCCTGGCGCTAGGCGGGGGGTGGCGCTGATCTGGCGGAAATGGACCTAATGGCTGTCGCAACCGCAATTAACTGGCGGTAGCGATGCTTTACCATGTCAATTCAGCAGGATGCGGTTGGAGTCGCGAGGATGGCGCCGGACGATCATGCCTATCTGCAAAGGCGGGCAGACGCGGAACTGGAATGTGCGCGCCATGCATCGCATCCGGCCGCGATGCGCGCCCATTATCTCCTGCTCGGTTATTATCTGAACAAGCTCTTCCCCGGCGGCGACGATCCCGCCGGCGCCCACGCGTCGTTTCAAATCGCCGGGCAGCCTCGCCGCTAGAGTATGATGACTTTACACTGATCCGTTCGTGCCGAGTAGCGACCGAGTTGCCCGCAGGGCATATCGAGGGCGCGTATCGAGGCATTGGTGGTATCTCTCGATACGCGCTCTCGACAAGCTCGATCGCTACTCGAGACGAACGGGTTCTACCAAAGTCATCACGCTCTAAGCCGCCGCCGGTTCCCCCTGTGCAAACGCCGCTCGATGGCTGCATCGGTGCGATCAAGGGCATCTTCAGGAACGTAGCGCGACCGCCGACCCGTCCATCTTAGGCAGGATGTTGGCTAAACGCGTCGGACCAACTACCCACGGCTGCGTCAGTGCGGGTATGAGGGTTGTCGCATGAAACGGCTTGCTGCAGCCTGCCTGATCTCCCCTTTGTGGGTGCCGTTTTTCGCAATGCTGTGGGCGGCTTTTACCCCGCCTTTCTTGGGAATGCGCGGCATGTCCTCGGGATCGTGGATGTCGGCTGCGACAGCCGTTGGTGCCATGATAGGCTATGCCGGCATCGTCATCCTCGGCATCCCCGCGCACCTGCTTCTGCGGCGGCGAAGCCCCTCGATTTGGGTCTATCTGGCAATTTGGTTCGGCGTGGGGTTGGCCGCATGGACCATTATTTTCTTCGTTTTGTTCGCTTCCAACGGGTTGCGACCGGCTCTGGCCTACCTTGTGGAAACGATCGTCTACCGCCCGCATGTCCCTAGCAGGATCGCAGCGGTCTGGGCGGTGGTCGGCATGACATTCTGGTTGATTGTGCGGCCCGACAAGGCGGTCTCGGTCCCGCCCTCGGCTCTCCTCTAAGCCACGGCCGCAGGCGCGCCTCCCACATCCGTGTCGCATCCCGCGCGTCCGATCCGCGTTGAGCCTCGGTCTCGCAGCGGGCGTCGACGTGTGAAAGGATAGTCATGTCCCATCGGGTTTATCTCAACGCATCGGTTCTGCCGCGCATGCCCAATGGCGCGAACGGTGAGTGGGCGGCATTCTGGACGGACGATGGCCAGGAATTGGAGGCGAAGAATGCTCCGCCCTTATTGTGGTGGTGCTTGTTCTCTACCGCCGATCTTCGCCGCGCGCTTACGGTCGATGATGAGGATGTGGGAAGCGAAGGGCGCGATGATCTGCTGGAAGATGTCAGCGAGGAGGAAAGCTATCCCTATCTCGTGACCGACCAAAAGGCGGCACTCGACCGCCTTCGCCGCCGGCGAGAGCAGGTGTTAGCCCTCATCGGATTAGACAAAGCGCCGATCTACGACGCTTTCGCGACGCTGATCGCGGAGCGTTTCGGTCCCTTCATCCTCGTGCGCACATCCGGTCTTATCGATGTGGCGGACGCGGAACCCTGGTTGGCACGCACGCTCGCCGAGCTCGAGGCGCTGGATCAGGGGGCGGCGCCAGGGCGCGAGGTCAGCGGGATGGCGCAGGAGGTCCGCCGTGCTCTGCCCGAACACCATATTTGGCTGCTGAGCGGAGCGGGCGCTGCCGACATATGGCCGACGGCAGACTTGGATACCGCTGGTGCCAAGCGGCGCTCCGAAAACCAGCAGCGGTTGCGGCAGCTGGCGGATGATCATGTCGCGCCAAAGCCTGCGGCCAAGCCGATCCGAACGCGCAATGCGCGGACTGAATCTATTCAGGAATGGCTTGGCAGCTTCGTTGCCGCCGCTGCCGGCCTTGGAACCTATTATTCTACATCATCCTGGGTGGCCGCTGTGGGCGCCTTCCTCGTGGCGGCGCTGGCGGTCGGCGTCGGGATTGGCTGGCTCAGGCGATAGTCGCTTGCCCCAGCCATCCCAACGCACCGATCACTTCGGGCAGACCGATCCCGCTGGATCGGCGGCCAACCGCAGATCGGATAGCGACACGGTGAATGGTCCGGTGGTGCTCAGGCCGAAGGCCGTCGTCACTGCCGCCATGTCCGCGCCATGCGCCTTGAAGCAAGCGAGCGGGATTTTCACAGTTCGCCAGCCCGCGCCCGCCGCGAACAGCGCGCTCGCATCGACGGCGCCGGTGCCGACCGAAAGCTTGACCGGCGTCGCCGGGGCCTTGTCGACGCGATAGGTGATCTGCAGCTGGACGTCGGCATTCACCTCGCGCGTCAGGTCCATGGGGTTGCCGCCGATGCGGATCGTGGCGTCCTGCCCAGCCGCCCAGTCAAGCTGCACCGCGCCTTCCTGCAAGGTTGCGCTGTCGACCGGCTTGCGCTGGACCCGGCTGTCGGTCGCGAACGAGAAGGGGGCGGGCACACGGCCTTTGGCAAAGAAGATGCTGGTATTGCCCAGGCTCGGGTCGACGCCCGAAACCTCGCTCAACGCCGCGACCTTGCCGCCGCGAGCATAGGTCAGGCCATAGCCCAGCGCGAACAGCGGATCGTAATTTGCCTCGCCCTTGTTCAACGTGAACTGCCCCGCCGTTTTGGGCCAGCTGAACGAGAGCGTTCCGCGGAAATCGGCGCGCGGCTTGCCCGCCGTGTCGCCCACCAGCACATCGGCCACGCCCGCGCCTTCGCTGCCCGGCAGCCAGGCCGCGACGAAGGCGTCCGACGCATTGAGCTCGGGATTGACCCACAGCGGGCGGCCGGACAGGAACACCGACACGACCGGAATGCCGGCCGCCTTGAACTTCTTGAGCAGCGCCAGCGAAGCCTTGTCGCCCGCCTCGAATTCCAGCGTGCGGATGTCGCCGCGCATTTCGGCATAAGGCTGCTCGCCGAACACCACGACGGCCAGATCCGGCTTCGCCTGATAGCTGCCGTCGGCGCTCAGCGTGGCGCGGCCGCCGCCGGCCTTCATCGCCGCAGCGATACCGGCATAGATGGACGTGCCGCCCGGGAAATCGGCATTGGTGTTGCCGTCGCCCTGCCAGGACAAGGTCCAGCCGCCCGATTGCTGACCGATATCGTCGGCATCTGCGCCTGCCACCAGGATATTGGCGCTCGCCTTGATCGGCAGCACGCCATTGTTCTTCAGCAACACCAGGCTTTGCGCGACCGCCTGCCGCGCGATCGCGCGGTGATCGGCCGCGCCCACCATCTCCAGCTTGCCGGCATAAGGCCGGGCCGGATCGAACAGGCCGAGCTTCGCCTTGACGCGCAGGATGCGGCGGACGGCGTCATCCACGCGCGCCATCGGGATCTTGCCCGCCTTCACTTCGGCGACGGTATTGTTGAACAATTCTTTCCAGCCGTCCGGCGCCATCGCCATGTCCAGACCGGCATTGAAGGTCGCCGGGCAGTCCTTGGTGGTGCAGCCGGGGATCTGGCCATGCGCATTCCAGTCGCCCACGACGAAGCCGTCAAAGCCCATCCGGCCCTTCAGCACATCCGTCAGCAGGCTCTTATTGCCGTGCATCTTGATGCCCTGCCACGTCGAGAAGGATGCCATCACGCTCATCACGCCGGCATCGATCGCGGGCGGATAGCCGGCATTGTGGATGGCGATCAGCGTGCGTTCCGGAATGTCGGCATCGCCCTGATCGACGCCGCCGATCGTGCCGCCATCGCCCAGGAAATGCTTGGCGCTCGCCGCGACATAGCCCTGCTGGATCGTGCCCTTGCCAGGCTGGCCCTGCAGGCCCTTGACCATCGCCGCCGAATAGGAGGCGACGATCGCGGGGTCTTCCGAATAGCCTTCATAGGCGCGGCCCCAGCGCTCGTCCTGCGGAACGGTCAGCGTTGGCCCGAACGCCCAGTCGATGCCGGCGGCCGCGGTTTCCTCCGCGGTCGCGCGGCCGATCTTGGTCATCAGCGCGGGATCGCGCATCGCGCCCAGGCCGATATTATGCGGGAAGACGGTCGCGCCAACGATATTGGAATTGCCGTGGACCGCATCGATGCCGAAGATCAGCGGGATCGTGGTGTGGCCCGGGCGCGCCTCGCTGGCGACGGCATTGAACGCACGCGCGGTCGCCAGCCAGGCGGGGGCGGGCGAACGATCCGGACTGTCCAGCGGCGGCGAACTGCCCCCGGCCAGGATGCTGCCCAGCGGATAGTCGCGCAGATCGGCAGGACGGATGCTGGCAATGTCGGCCTGGACCATCTGGCCGACTTTTTCTTCCAGCGTCATCTTCGCCATCAGCGCGGTGACGAAGGCTTCGGTCTTCGGATCGACCAGCCCCTGGCTCTTCGCGGCGGGCCACAAATCGGGGTGGGCAAGCCCGCGCGGTGCTGCGCCTTGCGCGGTGGCGACGCTCGCCAGCGTGAGCGCTACACCCGACACGACTATCCGCTTGACCGTCCGCTTCATCTTCCGCTCCCTGTGCGCTCCGCTATGCTGCGGCCTGTTATGGCCATAGCCGAACTTGTCCTAAACGCCAGATGAAAGCGTTGAACCGTGATAGCATCTCCTGCGCTGAAGCTCCTGAAAACGCTTACATTATTTGCGGCGTTCGGCAATGTGACATCGATGTCCGCCGCGGCCAACGTCGCCCGTTTCGACTGGGTCGAATATCAAGGTATTGAAAAGAAAGCCGCTCCTGCGCCCGGCCAATATGCCAATCCGATCCTGGCCGGCTTCTATCCCGATCCCAGTATCGTCAAAGTCGGCGCCGATTTTTATCTGGTGAATTCCACCTTCTCTTGGTTTCCCGGCATTCCGGTTTGGCACAGTCGCGATCTGGTGCACTGGCGGCAGATCGCCAATGCCATCGATCGTCCCGGCCAGCTGAACTTCGCCGGCCTGGGCATGTCGAAAGGTGTCTTCGCGCCGGCCATCTCGCATCACGATGGGCGCTTCTACATCGTCAATACCTGCGTCGACTGCGGCGGCAACTTCGTCATCACCGCGCGCGATCCGAAAGGCCCCTGGTCCGATCCGGTGTGGCTGAAGGATGTCGGCGGCATCGATCCCTCGCTGTTCTTCGATCCGGATGGCAGCGCCTGGCTGGTCAATAATGATGTGCCCAAGGGGACGCCGCGCTACGAGGGCCACCGCGCCATCTGGCTGCACCGTTTCGATCCGAAGACGCTGCAGACGACGGGCGAGGCAAAGGTCATCATCGACGGTGGCGTCGATCCCTCCGCCAAACCGATCTGGATCGAAGGGCCGCATCTCTTCAAGAAGGATGGGGTCTATTATCTGATGGCGGCGGAAGGCGGCACGAGCGACCGGCATAGCGAGGTCATCTTCCGCGCCGATCGGGTCGACGGACCTTATGTTCCGGCGCCGCCCAGCGTGAACCCGATCCTGACGCAGCGGGATCTCGACCCCGCCCGGCCGCAATCCGTCACGTCGTCGGGCCATGCCGATCTCGTGAAGCTGGACGATGGCAGCTGGTGGGCGGTGTTCCTGGCGACGCGCCCTTATGCGGGCGACTTCTACAATACCGGACGCGAAACCTTCCTGTTGCCGGTCAGCTGGGCCAGTGGTTGGCCGACGATCCTGCCCCACGGCACCGCCATACCGCAGGTGGCCAAGGCGCCGCCTCTTCCCGCCTTTGCCGCCCCGCCGACGACCGGAAGCTTCGTCATGCGCGAGGAATTCGACGCGCCGAAGCTGGCACCTTATTGGATGGTGATGCGGGCGCCGGCCGGGTTCAAGCTCGGCGGTGGCGCGCTTCAGCTGGAAGCCCGGCCGGAACGGATCGGCGATAGCAAAAGCCCCAGCTTCGTGGCCCGCCGTCAGCAAAATAGCGACGCGATCGTCTCCACCCTGGTCAGCTTCGTGCCGGCGGACGGGGAGGAAGCAGGCCTGGCCGCGGTCCAGAACGACAATTACTTTCTGGCCATCGGCCTGACGCGCCAGGGCGGCAAGCTGTCCGTGCGCGTGTCGCGGCGTGCCGGTGTATCCGATCCCAAAGGCGGCGTGACGGTTGCGAGCAAGACGATTTCGTCCGGTCCGATCCGGTTGCGCATCCACGCGCGGGGTGGCCGTTACGATTTCGATTATGCGATGAAGTCTGGGCCGTGGCAGCCGGTGGCGCGTGATGTCGATGCGACCAATTTGTCGACCGCCACCGCCGGCGGCTTCGTCGGAACGCTGATCGGACCCTATGCGCAGAGCGGTACGGACGCCGCCCGCTAGGCGCCCAGCCTTAACGACCGGCCCCTGCCGCCATGGGGTGGCGAGGGCCGGTCGTTCGGGTGTTAGCGGTTAGCGGACGTCCTCGACCTGATCGAGATAGGCGCCGTAACCTTGTGCCTCCATCTCCTCGCGCGGCACGAACCGAAGCGAGGCGGAATTGATGCAATAACGCAGCCCGCCGCGATCGCGCGGGCCGTCGTCGAAGACGTGCCCCAAATGGCTGTCGCCATGCTTGGACCGCACCTCGATCCGGGTCATGCCATGGGACGTGTCGTGCACTTCGGCGACATGGGCCTGCTCGATCGGCTTGGTGAAGCTCGGCCAGCCGCATCCGGATTCATATTTGTCGGAGGAGGCGAACAGCGGCTCGCCCGAGACGATATCGACATAGATGCCCGGCGCCTTGTTGTTCAGCAATGCACCCGTGCCCGGCCGCTCCGTCGCGCTTTCCTGCGTGACCTGATATTGCTCCGGCGTCAGCTTCGCGATGACGCTCTCGTCCTTGAAATAGTCGGCCATGGATCGGCTCCCATCAGAAGTGTGACCTCTAATATAGGTGATCTCGGCGGTACGGGGAGGGGCTTGCCGTGTCCGCCTGCTGTCGCGACATTGCGCGCATGGAGCGATCGCCTTCACCGCTGGCGGTATTCGGCCCCGCGGCCATATCCGACGTCGTGACTGTGCGGCCGTTGCTGATCGCCGCTGCGCGAGCCGGCGAGGCGATCAGCTATTCGGGGCTGCTGGCCGATCTCGGCCACCGCTTCACCCGGCCCAAGATGCGCGCGGTGTGCAAGACGCTGGACGCGATCGATCGTGCGGGCCGGGCCGACGGCGAACCGGAACTGGCGGTGCTGGTCGTGCGCGAATCCGATGGCCTGCCCGGGCAGGGCTGGTGGGTCGGCGATCAGCCGGAGCGCCACGATTATGCCGGCCCCTGGACGGGGCCGGAGGCGGCGGCGCTGGTCCGGCGCCTGCAGCAGGTGGCCTTCACCTATTGGCAGGACCGCCCGGCCTGAGGCCGGGCGACGGCGTCAATCGAAATGGGTGCGGAAGCCGACGCCGATCGTGCGCGGGCGTGGACCGGCAAGCAGCGTCGGGCCGTTCGCCGCCGTGGGCCCGCGTTCGTCGGACAGGTTGTCGACGAACAGCCGCACTTCCGAACGATCGAACTTCACGCCGACATTCGCGCCGTACAGCTGATAGGGCCGGATCACGTCGACCGTGGCGTCGCCGTTGCGGGCACGGCCGATCGCCGATCCGTGGATGTTGGCGAACAGGCGGTGGCTCCCGCCCAGATCCGTTTCGTAATTCACGTCCAGCCGCACATTGTAGGGCGGCGTGTTCAACAGACGCTGGCCGTCCGCAACGCGCGGATTGGCTCCGGCAAAAGCAGGGTTCACATTGGTAAACTTGGATGTGTTGATGTTGCTGACGAGGTTCAGGTTGAGGCCCTTCAGCGGCGTATCCCACGACGCTTCCAGGTCGATACCCTGCGTTTTCGCATCGCCCAGATTGGCGAAAGCGGACAGGCCGATCGACGTGTTGAACGCGCTTTGGAAATTCTTGTATTTGATGTCGTAGACGCTGGCGGCAACGTGCAGCGTGCGGCCGAACAGCGCGCCCTTCACGCCCACTTCCAGGTTGCGCAGCTGATCTGGCGAGAGGGAGACGCTGCTGGGAACCCCGTCGGCGATCACGGCATCGGCCTGCGCCTTGGACTGGAGGATGCCGCTGCGGAAACCGGTCGCCGCGTTGAAGAAGACGGTCCAATTCTCGACCGGATAATAAGCCAGGTTGGCGCGCCAGGTCACCTTGTCGGGCCGTGCCTGGCTGGAGACCAGCTCTCCGTTGGACACGGAATCGGAGGTCCGCTTGTCCTTGTAATAGCGGATGCCGAGCAGCGGTACGAGCTTGCCGCCGAACAGATCGTAGCTCACTTCGGAGAAAGCGGAGACATTCTTGGTTTTGGTCAGCGTGCTGCCGGTGATCGCCAGCGTCGGAAAGTTGATGTCGAACGTATAGAGGCCCTTGGCATCCTGGTAGAAGATACCGCCGACCCAGTGGAACGGGCCCGTGCCGGACGTCGCCAGGCGGAACTCGTTCACGAAGCCGCGCGCATCGCCGCCATTGTTGAGCGTGCCGATCCCCAATGGTGCGCCCAGGTTGAGCCCGACCTGGAAGCCGCCCGGCAGGACACGCTGATAGGCGGTCGCGTTGGTCAGCGTAAGGCCGCCAAAGTCATAGGTGATGGTGTTGGAGAAATAGCGCGCGCGGCGCCGGTCATACCCGACGACATCGCCTTGATAGGAGGCATAAGGCGGGTCGAGCGAGTTCATCACGTTCAGATAATTCTGGTCGGTGCTGAACAGCCATGCCTTGGTCTTGACCGTCAGCTTGTCGTTCGGCTTCCACAGGATGACCGCCTGGAAATCCTTGCTGCGGATATTATTCGCATCTTTCTTGGTGGGCGTGCCCGTCGGTGCACCGGGATAGATATCGTTATAGCCGGCCC
Organism: Sphingomonas sp. ASY06-1R; assembly: GCF_052180265.1. Lineage (GTDB taxonomy): Bacteria > Pseudomonadota > Alphaproteobacteria > Sphingomonadales > Sphingomonadaceae > Sphingomonas_I. Next base: position 396,287 of record NZ_CP197464.1, read on the forward strand.
GATAATCGTAACCGCCGCTCAGCCGGATACCGAGATGGTCGGTGACGATCGGGACCGACACCGCGCCCGCGACGCGCCAGTTGAGCTTGCTCGACTCGCGCGTGTTCGAAAGCTCGCTATCGGCATCGACCGTCATATGATCCAGCGACGGATTCTTGGTGTGGTAGATGATGGTGCCGCCCATCGAACCCTGGCCATAGAGCGTGCCCTGCGGCCCGCGCAGCACCTCGACCCGGTCGATATCGAAATATTGGACGGGCGGCGCGCTCTGGTTGTTGGGGATGCCGAAGGGGGTGTCGTCCAGATAATAGCCGACCATGCCGTCGCCGACGGGGCCGCCCGCGCCGGACCCGCGGAACGAGAAGATGCGATAGCCGGCGCCGATTTCCTGCGCTTCCGATGCGCCCGGAATGAGCTGGATCAGGTCCGAACCGTCGCGCACCCGGCGCTGATTGAGCGTTTCCTGCGAAAAAGCCTGGATCGCCACGGGCACTTTATCGAGCCGCTGGGCGCCCGTTTTCAGCGCGGTGACGATGATTTCACCCTGGTCCATCGCGGATTGGGTAGGCGTGTTCTGGGGCGCAGGCGGCGTCGCTGCGGCACTGTCCTGGGCGATGGCCGGCCCGGCAACACCCGCCGCCAGCAGCGCCGCGACCGAGACATAGCCGCACAGAAACCCGCCCCGGCGCACGCTGGATGTCCGCAGCGCGGCACGAACCACTGCTTTTGGTAGCCCCTTCATCAGCCATCTCTCCCTGCTGCAGCATTGTTGTTCGTTGCTACAATCGATTGCGGAGCTATCATTATGTGCGTCAGCTGGCAATATCAGGCCGGCAAAACCAGCATTTTTGGTGAGTTGCGAGCCATTTCAGTCACCTAGGAAGGCTTAGAGGGCACAAAGAGGCGGGCTTATTGCAATCGATTGTCACCTGCGTCATTCTGGGCACATAAGAAAATCGGGAGGAATGCCAGTGATGGGTAGTTTTGGGCGCAGGATCGCGGGCGGGCTGCTGCTCTGCGCGGCTGCAGGCGTGGCACAGGCGTGCGACGCAGCGACGCCGTGGGTCAGCGTATGGGCGACCGCACAGGATCTGACGCCGCCGCCCGCGATCGCCGTCCCGCCGCCGCCCCCGGAAGTCATGGAGCAGTTCAAGCGCGGCCCGCAGCGCGTCGTGCCCATTCCCGATACGGTTCAGGATCAGACGGTGCGGATGATCCTGCGGCCAACGCTTGCGGCCGAGACGGTGCGGATTCAATTGTCCAATGCGATCGGCAAGCCGCCTTTGACCCTGTCGTCGGTGCATGTGGCGCGGCGCACGCAGGGGAGCGGCGTCGATCCAGCCTCGGACCGCGCACTGACCTTCGGCGGCAAGCCGGTCACCTATATCCCGCCCGGCGCGATCATCGTCAGCGATCCGGTGCGTCTGTCGGTGCGGGCGGATCAGGAATTGGCGGTTTCGCTGTATGTGAAGGGCAATAGCGGGGGCGTCACCGCCCATGCGCTCGGCCTAAACCCGGCATATATCGCGGGCGGCGACCAGACGTCGGCGCAGAGCCTGCCGGGCGCGCGGGAGGTGCGGAGCTATTTCTGGCTGACCGGGCTCGAGGCCGCCGTGACGCAGCCCGCCAGCCTGATCGTGGCCTTTGGCGATTCCATCACCGACGGGTTTGCCACCACGCCGGGGCGGCATAATACGTGGCCGGAAATCCTGGCGGAACGCCTGCGCCAGCGTGGCGGGAGCCCGCACTGGAGCGTGGTCAACATGGGCATATCGGGGAACCGGGTGCTGCGCGACGGGGCCGGTGCCAGCGCCCTCACGCGCTTCGATCGCGACGTGCTGAGTCGGCCGGGCGCGAAGTGGATGATCCTGCTGGAGGGTATCAACGACATCAACATGTCGCAGATGAAGGCGCTGCCGGCGGATCAGAAGGCCGATGCCGACGCCATCATCGCCGGCCTGTCGGCCATGGTGGCCAAGGCGCATCTGCATGACATCAAGGTGATGGGCGCGACCATCACCGCGACCGAAGGACTATGGCTGTACACGCCGCAGTCGGAGGCGACGCGCCAGGCGGTGAATGCCTGGATCCGCACCAGCGGCACGTTCGACGCGGTGGTCGATTTCGACGCCGCGACCCGCGATCCGAAGCAGCCGGCGCGGTTGCGGCCGGATTATGATTCGGGCGACCATGTCCACCCCAACGACGCCGGCACACGGGCTATGGCGGAGGCGATCAACCTGGCGACGTTCACGCGATAGCGCGACGTTTGCCGGGGAGATCAGACGACGACCGGCTGACCGAAGGCGCGGCGGAGCGCATTATATTTCGCCTTGTTGAAGCGCTGGGCGACGCGTGTTTCCGCGCCGGCGCGATCGAAGCCGTGGAAGGCGCCAGGCACCACGATTAGTTCGGTCGGGACATTCGCCTCGGTCAGGCGTCGGGCATAATCGATATCCTCGCTGACGAAGAGATCGATACCGCCCACGCCGATGAAGGTCGGCGGCAAGCCGGACAAATCGCGCCGGCGGGCAGGCACGGCCGCGGCGGGGACGTTGCTGCCGCCGGGGGTAAGGCCGAGGAAGCTCTGCCAGCCGAACCGGTTGGCACCGGCATTCCAGCCGATGGCGGCGATCCAGGGCGGTGGCACAACCCCGCTGCCGGTACGATCGTCGAGCATGGGGTAGATCAATATCTGTGCGGCGAGCGGCACTTCGCCGCGATCGCGCGCGGCGAGCGCGAGCAGGGCGGCGTGGCCGCCGCCGGCGCTTTCGCCCATCGCCACGATCCGCTTGCGATCGACGCCGAGGCTGTCGGCGTTGGCGTGAAGCCATTTCAGGCCGGCATAATTGTCCTCGATCGAGCCGGCATAGGTCGTCTCCGGCGCCAGCCGATATTCGACGGAGACAATCACGCAATCCAGATCGTGCGCAATGCCCTGCAGGTAGGCGAGCTCGCTCTGCGCGCTGCCCAGGATGAAGCCGCCGCCATGGGTGTGGAGGATAGCGGGCCGGTTCGATCCGGAGCGGGCGTTGACGATCCAGAGCGTGACGTCGGGTTGGCCCGCGCGGCCCGATACGCGCCGCTGTTCGACCGGTACGTCCGCACGCCGCGCCGCGGGCGGCGGCATGTGGGAACGGATGTCGTTCAGCATGGCGCGCGTCCACGGGCGCGACGGGCCATCGGCCTTCACCATCGCTTCCGCAATCGGGCGCAGTTCGGGATCGACATTGTCGAAGATGGCCGCCGGCTTGGCGCCTTGCGCGAACGAAGCGCTGGAGGAGAAAGCCGCCAGCAGCGCGCCAGCGCCCAGCTCCATCATGTCGCGACGACCCAATTCCATCGGCTATCCCCTTATGATTCTCTTGAGGCCGCGCTCCTGCGAGCAGGGGCGCGGCCTACCGATTACTGCATATTGACGCGGAAGCGCAGCCCGATCGTCCGGGGCGTCGGACCGGCGCCCGAGAACGGCCCGGTGGTCCCGACGATGGTCGGTCCGCGCTCGTCGGTCAGATTGTCCATGATCAGCGCCAGCTCATAGGGGCCCTTGCGCAGGCCAAGCGTGGACGTGACGATGCTGTAGGGCCGCGCGCTGACGCCGCTGGTCTGCAGGCGATCGCCCGACCGGCTCCATGCGACATTGGCGAAGCCCTCGACCTCGCTGCTGAGTGCCTTGGTATAGGCCGCATCCAGCCGCCAATTGTGCGGGATGGTGTTGACGATGCGCGTGCCCGGTCGAAGGTAAGGCAGCGCCTTCTGAACCGCGGGCTCGACCCGGTCGAACTTGCTGTCGTTGATATTGCCGACCGCGTTGAGGCTCAGGCCCTCAAGCGGGGTGCGCCAATGCAGCTCGAAGTCGATGCCCTTGGTCGTCGCATCGCCAAAGTTGGAGAAGCCGCTGACGCTGGTGTTGATCGTCGGCGTGCTGGTCTGCAGATCGCGCAGCTTGGTGATATAGCCGTTCAGCCCGACCGTGAGATTACGATCCGGTGTGCGCCATTTCAGCCCGATTTCGTAATTGGTCGATCGTTCGGGCTTCAGCTGGGTGCTGCCCGGAATGCCGGATTGATTGAGCAGATCGGCCTGGACCGCCGACTGGACGATACCGGCGCGAAAGCCGGTCGCGGCGGTGATGAAGACGGTCAGATCCTCGGTCGGCAGATAGGACAGGTTGGCCCGCCACGTCGTGACGTTGGTGGTGTTGGTGTTGCGCGTGGTGGAATCCGCGAAGGTGCGCTTGTCGTGGAAGTAGCGCAGACCGACGAGGGGAACGAGCTTTCCGTCGAGCAGATCGTAGCTGACCTCGCCGAAGGTCGCCCAATTCTTGGTGATCGTATTGTTGTCGGCATTGATGTTCAGCGTGGGGTTCAACAGCTGGTTGGCCTGTGGCCCCTTGCCGTCCTGATAGGCGCCGCCGACGAGCCAGTGCAGCGGGCCGCTGCCGGTTGAATTGACGCGCACTTCCTGGCTGAACATCTTGGGATAGAATTGGCTGGAGAAGAAACCTGATGGCGAGAGCGGGATGTTGATCCCGAAATTGCCCTTGAGCTGGCTGGTCGCGCTGGTGACCGAGAAGCTCTTGAAGTCGACATTGGCGGTGAAGCTGTACAGCTTGAAATCGCCATTGCCGAAACTCGGCTGATCGGCGGTGTTCGCATAATAAGGCGGATCGACCGACGCCATGCCGCCCAGGAATTGCTGGCGCGGGCGGAAATGCCAATATTGGGCACGCAGCTTCACATTGTCGGCCGGTTTGAACAGGACGACGGCCCGGATATCGTCATTGCGGATGACGTTGACGTTCTTGCGATCGGGCGTGCCGTCATAGGCGCCGAAATATTCGTCCGCCCAGCCCGGATTGTAGGAATGGCCGCCGCTGACGCGCACGGCCAGCATGTCCTTGATGATCGGGATCGAGACCGCGCCGGAGATGCCGTAATTGAGGCCGCCCGCGCCTTTGGTCTGCGAGCCTTCCAGCTCGCCGATGAACTGCACCTTGTTGAGGTTGGGATCGCGCGTGTGGAAGATGAAGACGCCGCCGGACGAGCCCTGGCCGTAAAGCGTGCCCTGCGGTCCACGCAGCACTTCGACCCGCTCGATATCCAGGAAGCGCACCGGCGGGGCGATGCCGAAATTGGTCACGACGAAGGGAACGTCGTCCAGATAATAGCCGATCGGCGAATCGCCATTGGCGTTGCTGCCGCCCGCGCCGCGCAGATTGTACGACCGCGACGCCACCGACTGGCGCTGCCCTTCGAGCGCGCCTGGCACCAGCGACACCAGATCGTCGACCGACTTGACGTTGCGCTCCTTCAAATCCTCGCCGCTGAATGCCTGGATCGCCAGCGGGGTGCGCTGGAGCGATTGAACGCCGTTCTTCTGGGCGGTGACGACGACTTCGCCCGAATCCGTCGCCGCGGATCCCGTGTCGACCGCACCGTCCTGTGCCGTGGCGGCCGTCTGGCCCGATGTCGCCGACTGTGCCTGGGCCGTTCCCGCCAAGACAGCGGCGGCCAACGCAAGCGTCGCCGCATTGTTATGAAACCTCACCTGATCCCCTCCATTTGCTTTTATCAATCGATTGCGTAACTCGATAATGCGAGATTTCCAAGGGGTAAGCTTGAAAATCCTCCTGCCTGAGTCCGCGAAAGCCGTGCGTTATCGACAATCGATTGTCAGGAATTGTTAGAAATCCGCGCTTTTGTCATCCCAATAGGCTGGGCTTGCGCGCCAAGGGCGGCATCGGATCGATTGATGCTGCCTCGTTTATCCTGGCGCAGGATCGTTGCGTCGCGCGGTTTGCCGCGCTATCCGATAGACAATCGATTGCAAAAACAGACGAGGGGATGGATGATGAACAGGCTCGACGCTGCGGCTTGCCGTGACCAGGAACCGACACAATTGCGGCGGCGTACCGTACGGAGATTGATGGCGCTCGCGCTTTGCGCCAGCGGCCTGGCCGCGGGCACGGCGATCGCCGCCAGGCCCACCGCCCCTGCAGCAATGGTGCGTCCGTCCCCGCTGAAGGTCGGGGCGGCCAAGGTCGACGTCACCCCGGCCGAAGGCCAATTGCCGAAGAATTTCCGCGGCGTGCTGGATCATATCTATGCGCGCGCGATCGTGGTCGAAAACGGCACGAGCCGCGCCGCGATGGTGACGGTGGATGCCGGTGCCATACCCGGGCCGATCTGGCAGCAGGTCAGCGCGCGGGTGGCGCGGGAGCTGCGGATCCCGCCGGAGCGACTTCTGTTAACGGCGACCCATACGCACAGCGTGCCCTTCGTGCGCGACGCTTCCTATCCCGACCAGATTTTCGAGGCGGTCCGCAAGGCGGCGGCAGCGGTCCGGCCGGCGCAAATGGCGTTCGGGACCGGGGTTTCGTATATCAACGTCAACCGCAACATCATCGACCCCAAGACGCATCGCTGGTGGGAAGGGCCGAATTATGACGGCCCATCGGACAAGACGGTGGCGGTGCTGCGGTTCGAGACGCCGAAAGGCGATCCGATCGCCATCTATTACAATTACGGCGTCCATGCGGTGATTACGGGCGCCCTGGATCTGGTGAGTGGCGACATTCCCGGCGCCACGTCGCGCTATATCGAAGACTCGCTCGGCGACGATGTCGTCGCGGTCTATTCGAACGGTGCGGCGGGCGACCAGAACCCGATCTTCTTCCAGCAGACCTATGATCTGCGCGCGATCCGCATCAAGGATTATGCCGCGCGCGGACAGGATATCAGCAACGCCATGCCGCCGGGCGGGGAAGGGCTGGATCGCACCAATCCCCAGGTGATCAAGCTGATGAACCAGCAGAAGCAGATGATCCTGTCGATGGGGCAGATGCTGGGCGAAGAAGTCTTGCACGTGTCGCGCGACAGCCTGGAGCGACCGGTGTCCACGGCGAGCATCACGGGCGACCAGGAAGTCGTCACCTGCCCGGGGCGCAAGCGGCTGGACCAGGGCCGCGCCGGTTATCCGGGCACCTATGCCGATGCCGACCCGATCGGGCTGAGGCTGAGCCTGCTGCGGATCGGCGACACGGTGATCGGCGGCGTCGATGCCGAAGTGTTCACCACCATCGCACAACGCTTCAAGCGGGAATCGCCCTACAAGCATACGATGATGACGACGCTGACCAACGGCGTCGCCGGATCGGGCTACATCCCCAACGATGCGGCCTATGGCTATAATACGTTCGAAGTCGTCTCTTCCCGGCTGAAGCCCGGCTGCGCCGAGAGCGCGATCGTCAACGGGCTGGTGGACCTGATCCAGCAATCGGATGAAGCCGAAACAGGCAAGAGCCGGTGAGCGGCGCGATCGGGAGGCCGGTTCGATGATGCGTGTCTTAAAACCGTGTTGCGGCCTGATCGCGGCAGCATTGGCCGGGGCGGTCGCGGCGTTACCGGCGTCGGCGCACCCCGCAGCATCGGGCCCGCCGTCCACGGTGCGGACAGACGGCACGATCCTGATCGACGGCGTGCAATTGCCGCTGTCCAACCTGCTCAGCCCGCAAGGGGCCGCCTATCTGCGTCACCTGATCGTCGACAAGCCGTTCGGCGAGGGGCCTCCGCTGGCGGACATCACGGCCGAACGGGCGCGGCAGGACAAGATCATGCACGTCTTCCTGGATCCGATGGTGAAGCGTTATGCCGTGAAGATCCGCGAACAGCGGATCGGCGGCGTCGTCACCGATGTCGTCGAGCCGGCGGACGGCATCGCGCCCGCCAATCGCAACCGCGTGCTGATCAACCTTCATGGCGGCGGCTTCGTCACCGGCGCGCGCACCGCATCGCTGGTCGAATCGGTGCCGCTGGCAGCGGTGATGAAGATCAAGGTGATCTCGATCGATTATCGGATGGGGCCGGAGCATCAATTCCCCGCAGCGAGCGAGGATGTCGCAGCGGTCTATCGCGAAATCCTGAAGACGCACGATCCCAAGCGGATCGGCATTTACGGCTGTTCGGCGGGCGGCATGCTGACGGCGCAGTCGATCGCGTGGTTCCAGACGCACAATCTGCCGCGCCCGGCCGCGGCCGGCATATTCTGCGCATCGCTCGGCCAATTGGCGGCGGGCGATTCCGCCGTGCTCGGCATGGCGGTGCTGGGCATGTCCCGGCCCGCGCGGCGCCCGGCCGCCGCGCAGCCTGCCCCGCCTCCCGCGCCGACCTATATGGGCGCGGTCGCCAACGACAATCCACTGGCCTATCCGCTCACCGCGCCGGCCGTTCTGGCGAAGTTCCCGCCGACCCTCTTCATCTCAGGCACGCGGTCGTTCGAATTCAGCGCGGCGCTCAACTCGCATAACCAGCTCACCAAGGCCGGGGTGGAATCGCAGTTTCATGGCTGGGACGGCATGTTTCACGGCTTCTTCTACAATTCCGAGCTGCCGGAATCGCGTGAGGCCTATGATATGATGACGAAATTCTTCGATACGCAGCTGGCACGCTAGGCGTCAGCGCCTCGCGCGCTCCAGGGCGTCGGCGGCCAAAGCGATCGCGCCAAGCGGCCCGGCCTCGCTGCCGAGGCCGGCGACCTGGACGATGTCCGTCGCTGTCTCCGCAGTGAGGTAGGGGAGGTAGGATCCCAGCGCTTCCACCAGCCGCGTGCGTACGCGCGGCAACAGGAAGGTCCGATGCAGCGCGATGCTGCCGCCGAACAGGATGCGCTTGGCAGCGGTGGTGAGCAGGATCGCACCGCACAGGGCGGCAATATCGGAGGCGACGTCGTCCCAGCCCGGATGCGTGTTCGGCACGGCGGCGGCATTGCCGCCGAAGCGTGCCGCCAGCGCCGGGCCCGAGACCAGGCCTTCGATGCAATCGCCGTGAAAGGGGCAGACGCCGGCAAAGCTGTCGCCCGGCGCGCGGCGCAGGCGGAGATGGCCAAGTTCGGGATGCATGGCGCCATGGACCGGGCGGCCGCCGATCAGCAGCCCACCGCCGACGCCGGTGCCGAGCGTGATGTAGCAGAGCGGATCGCAGCCGATGCCGGCGCCGTTCTGATATTCGGCCAGTACGGCGCCGTTGACGTCGGTATCGATGCTCCAAGGGCAATCTAGCCCGCCCGTCAGCAGATCGGCGACCGGCGCGCCGCTCCACCCGGCCTTCGGCGTCGCCAGGATGGTGCCGTAATGCGGCTGGGTGCGATCGAGCTGCACCGGACCGAAGGAGGCGATGCCGATGGCCTGAAGCGGCTCGATCGCGTCCCACCGGCCAAGTTGCTGGCGCAGCGCGCCGAGCGTGCCGATCATCTCGCCGGTCGGGATGGTGAGCGTGTCGACGATCTCCTGCCCCAAAGCGAGGACGGCGATCGCCTTGGTGCCGCCGAGCTCGATGCCGGCGAGCCGGGGCTGTGCGCTCATCCTATTGCTCCAGCGTGGCGCGCGATCCGTCCAGCCGCAGCCGGACCATGGGCGCGAAGGTGGCACCGAAGCGCCGTCCGTCCGGGCGCGCGCCGTCCGCGCCCCAATCGTCGACGAAGCTGGTCACTTCCAGATCGGCCATGACGAACCAGGCATAGGCCTGACGCGGCGCCCGCGCAGGGTTGGCAAAGACCAGTCCAGTTCCGTTCAGCGCGTCCCACGGGCCCTCCAATCGATCCGCCGTCATGCCGTACAGCCCGGTGGGGCCGGCCGGTCCTGCCGGGTCGAATACATGGCTTTGGGTCACCCAGAACAGATAATAGCGCCCCTGGTGGAAGACGACATGCGGCCGTTCGAGTTCGTTGTTGAGCGCTTCGGCGGTGATCAATGGCGGGAGGATGCGCCATTCGTCCCGATCGGGATCGTCGCTGACGGCGAGGCCGATCGCGCCGTTAAAGGCAGACGTTGAGCCGGCGAGCGAGGCGGCGAAGAACAGATAGTGGCGGCCATTGGCAGGATCGCGAAAATAAGCCGGGTCGCGGAAGGCCTTGATCGTGCCGACCGCGCCGCTGCCGCTGTTGCTATCCATATAATGATCGGGATCGCGCGACACCGCTTCGTGCAGGTCGCGCCAGTCGGTCAGGGCCCAACCGTCCGGAGAGGAGACGAGGGTGGCGCGGGCGCTGAACAACCGCTGTTCAAACGAGAGGCTGGTCTCGCCACGCCGGCCGGCGGCGGTGAAATAGAGGGTGACACGGTTACCGTCGGACAGGACGGCTGAACCGGACCATTCGCGGCTGCCGGGCGAGAAGCCGTCTGGCATTGCCGGGCCCAGATCGCGCCAGGCGTCCGCCGAACGGCTGATCAGGTGGATACGGGCGTGGCCGTGGCGCTGGTCGGGATCATCGAAACGGGGCGCGCCGAGTGCCATCCACAGGGTTTCGCCGTTCGCCATCGGCACCGGCAGCCCGTCGCGATCCTGGATCGGCCACGCATCCCAGATGTCCAGATCGTCGGCGATCCGCGCGAAATGCCGAGCATCCAGCAGCGGGGCGCACTCGATCCCCTCGGCGGGGATGGCGCGGACATGCGCCGCCGTCCAGCGCGAGGGTGGGGTGGCATTGGCGCCTGATAGAATATCCCTGGTCAAACTGCCCACCCGCATCTGATTAAAGCTTCTTCGGAGGACGCCTCCGCAGCCGAAGGGCAGGCGTTCGGCATGACCCTTTTCCCACCCTCGGACCACCGTCCTATGGAAGTGAGCCGGCGATTACAATCGATTGTAGGCAGCTTTTTGCAGGATTGCAGCCATATCGGCGTGGGCTGCCGGTGGAATGCGTCCATGGCCGATCGAACCGGCGGTGCGTGGCCCTGCTGCGGGCGATCTGGGCCTTAACTGGACTCGCGCAGAATCAGTTCGGGATTCAGCACGACGGAGCCGGTCTGTTTGCCGTCGATCCGCTTGAGCAGGCAATCGACCAGATGGGCGGCGCCGGTGGTGATGTCCTGCCGGATCGTGGTCAGCGCGGGCATCGAACTGCGCGCGATCGGCAGATCGTCGAAGCCGATCAGCTTGATATCGCGCGGAACCTGAATGCCGCGCCCGGCCAGCGCCTGCAGCGCGGCGAGGGCGATGACGTCGGAAGCGGCGAAGATGCCGTCGGGCAGTTGATCGGTCTCCGCCAGGAATTGTGCGATTTCGGCGGAGCTGAGATCCGTCGCGAGGTGGGTCGGGATCTCGATCAGTTCGGCCGCGCCCTTCTGATCGGCGATGGCGGCGCGCGATCCTTCCAGCCGCTGGCGGATCTCGATCGCGTTGATGTTGCCGAAGAAAGCGATGCGGCGGCAGCCGCGCGACAGGAGGTGGAGGGTGGCGAGCCGCCCGCCGAGGAAATTATCGGTCCCGACCGAACAATGGGACTGGCCCTGCGAGAAGGCGCCCCACGCGACCATCGGCAGATAATGTTGCGCGGCCGCGTCCAGCGTGGCGGATTGATCCGACTGGCCGATGATGATGAAGCCATCCACCCGATCGGATTCGATCATGGTTTCCAGCCAATCGTCCCGGTTGGGGATGACGCGCGACAGGACCAGATCGAAATCCCGCTCGGTCAGCTCGTCCGCCAGGCAGCCGATCATCGCCATGAAGAAGGGATCGGAAATATGCTGGGCGCGCTCATGGCCGAGCGGGATGACGACGCCGATCGCGCCGCGCCGCTTGATCCGCAGGTTGCGCGCGAAGGCACTCGGCCGGAAGGCATGTTCCTGGGCGAGTTGCCGGATCCGTTCCGCCGTCTCGGCGCTGACCATGCCCTTGCCGGCCAGCGACCGCGACACCGTTGCCGCCGATACGCCTGCCAGCTCGGCCAGATCGTAAATGGTTCTAACCTTCTTCGCCAACGGCGCGTCCTTCCGCCCGAGGCCGGATGATCGGCGGGCAAGTGGCGTTAATGGGCAAGCCGCGCCGGGGGATCAAGGCATAGCCGCATCACGGCGTCAGGATTGCGGGGCCGCGGCGTAATCGTCCTGGTTGCGTTGGGCCAGCCGCGCGGCGAAGGGCGTGCGCGCCATGTTCCACAGGCAGAGCGCGGCCAGCAGCGTCGCCAGCAGCGCGCCGGCGATGATGCTGTAGGCGATATCGCCCAGCCAATCGCCGCACAGCCCCATGATCAGGGGGGTCGCGACCGCGCTGATGCAGGTGACAAACAGCAGCAGGCCGGCGACGGAGCCGTGGCGGCTCTTCTCGAAACAGCTGATCCCGGTCGAGTTGAGCGTGGGATAGAGGACCGACATGACCAGCCCGGTGGCGGGCAGCGCGAAGACCGCCACACCGCGCCCGCCCACGACCGCGATCCAGAAGAGCAGCGCCATCGCACTGCTGCACAAGGCGAGCACGACCGCCCAATCGAAGCGCGCGAGCAGCCAGACGCCAAGGAAGCGGCCAATCGCGCGGAGCACGAAGAAGATCGAGACGGCATAGGCCGCGACCTCCATCCAGGCGCCACGATAGGGCGCGAGATAGGTCGGCACCCACACATAGATGGCGGCCTCCGCCCCGACATACAGCATCAGCGCGGCGCCGAAGAACAGGGCCGCCGGATCACCCGCCAGGCGCAGCGCCTCCAGCGGGTTGGCGGGCTGCGCGCGCGCGGCGGCGGGTGCCGGGAATTTGAAGATGGCCGAACCGGCGACGAGCAGCGCGCACAGCATCGCCGCGACCAGATAGACCCATTTCCAGCTGGCGCCGTGTTGGACCGCATAGGTGACGATCGCCGGGCCGACGATCGCGCCGACGCCGAAAAAGCCTTCGACCAGGTTCATCGTGCGGGCATGTTCGTGGGTGGAGCGCGACAGATCGCCGATCAAGGCCAGCGCGCCCGCCTTGAAGATGCCGATCCCGAGCCCGGCGCAGAACAGCAAGGCGACGAAGAAGAACAGGTTGTGCCCGGCGGCGAACAGGGCCGAACTGCCGCCGAACAGGCACAGGCCGATCAGGATCGTCGCCTTGCGCCCGATCCGATCGGCGAGAAAGCCTAGCGCGATAGCGGCGATGCCGATCCCCGACATCGAGGCATATTGGAAGGAGCCGCCGGCGGTGAGGCCGAGTTTGAATTCGCGGATCACCTCCGGGATGACGGTACCGACGGAATCGGTCGTCATCGCGAACATCGCGAACATCAGGAAGACCAGCCCCTTCAGCGCGAGCGAACTGCCGCCGCCTGTGCGCGTCACGCGATCCTCCACACCCCTCTCCTTATTGTTTGGATGAGGACTAACCTAACGGCAATCGATTGCAAGAAAATTGCGGGCGTGGTTTCGGACCGGCCGATCACCGCGCCTTGTAGATGCGGATGCGCACGGCCGGCTTGCCGTCTACCTTGGTCACATCGATCGTGCCGAGATAGGCGCCGTCGTTGAGCCAGCCATAGCGACCAATTGGCGCCTCGAACGAGGGAGAGGTGATCAGGCGGGCGGCGGGCTGGCCCGGCTGCTGGCAGGCGCTGCCGCGGTTGAGGATGTTGATGATCACATTGTCGTCGGTGCGCAGCATATAATTGGCCTCCAGCCGGAAGCAGCCTTCGCTGCCCAGCTGCCAATCCCACCCGCCCGGGATGATCGTGCCCTTGATGCCGGGGCCTTCGAACGTGCCGCCGATGATCGGCACGATATTGCGATTGCCGAAGGGGGTCTTGCCGACCTTCATGTCGGGGGCGAGCAATACCGTTTCCTCGAAGAGGAACTGCACGGTCGGCGGGGCATCGGCGGTCGCGGCGGGTGCTGCCGCGGCCAGCACCAGGCCAAGCGCCGCCAGCGCGCCCCGGATCATGACATTGCGCATCATCGTCTCCCCTCTGTTTCGATCACTGTTGGGGCGCCTCGTGGATCCGGCGCAGCAAGGCGGTCAGCTGCCGCAGTTCGGCGGCGGAGAAACGTCCGGTCAGCCATTGCTCATGATCCGCGATCGCGGCGCGGGCGGCGGCCAGCGTCTCCTCGCCCTGCGCGGTGAGGGTGAGCGCGATCCGGCGCCCGTCGGCGGCGCTGGTCGCGCGGGCCAGCAAATGCTTGCGCTCCAGCGCGTGCACGATCGCCATGGTGGTGGCGCGGTCCATCTGCATGCGACGGGCGAGATCGGTCTGCGCGATCCCGGGATGATCGTGGACGAGCCACAATACCGAGACCTGTTTCTGCGACAGATCCAGTGCCGAGAAATGCTCCCCAAAGTGGCGCAGCACCGCCCCATGGGCCAGCCGGATGTGCAGCCCCAATATATCGTCCAATCGGGTCGGTTGACCGGCCAAGTTCGCCCCTCGCTCCATCCTCGTCGACCGCGTGATAGCCGGGGGAGATCATGCCGCAAACTTTATCGGATCGGATCGAGCATTGCATGGCCGGTCCCTTGTCGATCAGGCGCAGGTGAAGTTATCGGCCTGTTCGATGCTGCCCGACCCCTTGTAGCGCGCGATCTTGGGATAAGCGCAGAGCGGGCGGGTACGGCCCGGCCAGGGCGAGCGGGGGCCGGCCGTGGCCTCCATCCGATCGGGTGCCTGGGATTTTTCGACCCAGTTCACCAGCGCGGCGAAGGCATCATAGCCGTCGGTCGCGGGGCCGCCCTGGCAATGGCCCATGCCCGGGACCGGGAACAAGCGGGCGAAGCGCGCCGCCTGCTGGCCGGTGCGCGCGTCGAGCGAAGCGTACCAATCGATCGTGTCCGCGAGCGAGAAGACCGGATCGGATACGCCCTGCGTCACGATCAACTTGCCGCCGCGCTTCGAGAAGGCCGACAGGTCGCCGTCGCGGGCGCCGCCGATATCCTGCCAGGCGGAGCGGGGGAAGCCCTTGGCCTTGGCATAGATGCGGGATGGATGCTCGTTGAAGTCGAACGCCATCGCGTAATTGAGCTTCGCCTGAAAGGCGTCGGGCAGGCCGGTCGGCGGGGTCGTGAAGATTGCGGCCAGTGAGGGCGCGCCCATCATGACGTTGATCGACGGCACCGGGCCCATGCCGATCTTCCAGATGCGCCAGCCGGCATCGGCCCAGCCGGCATCCCAATAGAAGCCCGCATAGATACGCTCCTCCATGACGCTGCGCGCGCCGTCATGGACATGGCGCAGCGCGTCGATCTGGGTCAGCGACAGGCAACCTTCCTGCTTCCCGTCGGCGCAGGCGCGCTGCTTCAGCTGGGGCAGGACCTTGTCGGACGTGCATTGCGTGAAGGCGCCGACCATGCCGTCCGCGACGCCATCATCCTTGTCGCACGCGGCGAGGACCGCCTGGCCGATCAGCGCGAAATCGGCTGCGCTGAAGCTTTGGGACAGGCTTTGCTGGGTGAGCGACTGGCCGGCTTCGGTCACGATATGGCCGATCGCCTGGGTGTCCCACATCTCGGCGATCGCGGCGCGGGGCAGGGCGAAACCGGGGGCGCTGGCGACGATGCCGTCGAACAGATCGGGATAGCGCGTCGCCGCCATCATTCCTTCCTGCCCGCCCTTGGAGCAGCCGACGAAATAGCTCTTGTCCGGTGTACGGCCGTAGAAGCGGCGCACCGCCGCCTTGGCCGCCTTGACCGTCGGCGGCAGGGAGGCGCCGCCATAATCGGCCCGTGCCTGCGGATCGAAGCCGAAGGCGGAGGCGCCACCGCGTTCGGGCACGGTGTTGGTGGCATTGTCATGGCCCGAATCCTGCGACAGCACGGCATAGCCATCGACCAACGCCGGCGGAGCCGCGCCCATCCGGCCGATCGCATCGCCCAGCTCGCCATTGGTGCCGCCGCCGCCCTGCATGAAGAATTTGCCGTTCCACGGCGTCGGCATGCGCAGGTGGAAGCGGATGGCATAATGCTGGCCGTCGACGCCGGTGCGCTCGTGCATCGATCCCACGATCTCGCAATGGGCGGGGAGCGTGACCGGCGGCATCGGCGGCATGCCCGGCATCATCGGCGGGGTAGGGGCGGGGCCGGTTTCATGCCAGAGCGCGCTTACGACGCGCGTGCCGGGCTCCGGCCAGGACATGGTCTGGCCGAGCGCGGTGCAATCGGCCGATCCCGCCGGCGTGGCGGCGGCGGCCATGGCGGGCCAGGCGACCAGGATCGCGGCGGTGGTGCCGATCAGGCCGGCGCGGATCGTCTTACTGTGCATCATCAGAACCTCACCCCGGCACGAAGGCCATATTCGCGCGGCGCACCCAGGAACCGGTTATTGCCGGTAATGCCGCTGACATAGGTTTTGTTGGTCAGGTTGGTGCCATACCCTTCCAAAGTCCACTTGCCGATCCGCAGCGTGACGAGCGCCGAGAGCAGGCCGCGCCCGCGCAGGCGGCTGAAGCCCGGCTCGTAGAAATAGTTGCTCCATTGCGGCCCGACATAGGCATAGTTCAGCCGCGGCGTGAGCGTCTTGTCGCCGCCGAGCTGGACCGCATAATCCACGCCGAAATTATAGCTGAAGCGTGGGGAGAAGAGGTTGGGACCGCCGCCGGCCTCGCGGATGAAGGGCGTGTAATCGGTGCAGCCGGTGGTCGGGATGGCGCCGCATTGCGGCCCCAGCGTCACGCCCGGCGGGACCAGCCGGCTGTTGACCGCCAACAGGCTGCCCAGCTTGGAATGGACATAGGCGAAGCCCGCATCCAGGCCGAGTCCGTGCACCTTGGCCTGCAGCTGGCCTTCGAGCCCGTAGATGGTGGAATTGGCCACGTTGATCACGCCCGACTGGCCGGAACTGGTGTCGACGAAGTCGAACTGGAAGCGCTGATAATCCATGTAGAACAGGCCAAGCTGCGTGCGCAGATGCCCGTCCAGCATGGTCGATTTCCAGCCCGCTTCATAATCCCACACCGTTTCCGGCTGGAACTGGGAGGTGGCCGAATTGGCGCCGCCGGGTTTGTAGCCGCGCGCGGCGAAGGCGTAGATCAGATTGTCCGGATCGATCTGGAAGTTGATGTTCGCCTTGCCGGTCAGGCGGCCATCCTTGTGGCTGTTGCCGAGATCGGCGACCTGCAGGCCGGTCGGGCCGAAGGCGGTGCCGTAGCCGATCGCGACCCCGCCTTCCTGCGTCACCGAATAATGCGAATAGCGCGCGCCCAGCTGGAACTCGACCCGATCGGTGATCTTGTAGCCCGCCTGCGCGAACAGGCCGGTCGTGGTCTTGTTGTTATAGATCACGATGTGGGTCGGATCGACCGGCGAGCCGTTGGTGTTGAGAATATCGACGTCGATCTTGTTGCGCTGATAATAGCCGCCGAGGATCCAGTTGAAGCGGCCGGTGGTGGGCGAGATCAGGTTGATTTCCTGCACAAATTCCCGCTCGCGGACGAACTGATCCTCGGTGCTGGGGGGCAGGGCGGCGGTGTTGAGCGACGTCGCGTCGGAATCATAGAGGTTGTTCACCCGCTTATTGGCATAGCCCGTGAGCGAACGCAGGGTGATGCCGCCGTCAAATTCGTAGCGTAATTCCGTGTCTGCCAGGAAGCCGCGTTCATGGTTGCGGGTAGGCGCGTCGAAATCCAGCGTGCGCGCATCGCCGGTGGCGCCGGCCGAATAGGGCGTACCCGGTATCGGACTATAGGCATAACCGCCGGTCTGCTTGTCGATCCATTCCAGGTGGCTGAGCATGCGCAGGCTGCCGGGCGTCCAAAGCAGGCTGAAGCGGCCGGCTTTCTCATTCAGCCGGTCGGGATGATTGTTGAAGACGCCGATATCGTCGAAATAGCTGTTCCGCTTGTCGTAATTGGCAGCGCCGCGCACGGCGAGGTTTCCGGTCAGCGGGATATTGATCGCGCCCTGCAGCGTCCGATGATCGTAATTGCCGTAGCTGCCCTGCACGAAGCCACCGACGCCGCTGGTATCAGGCGCCTGCGAGTTGATGAAGATCGCGCCGCCGGTGGAGTTCGATCCCACCAGCGTGCCCTGCGGCCCGCGCAGCACTTCCACGCTGGCAACATCGTAGAAGCTGGAGGTGGTGAGCAGCGGCGGCTGGAACACCCCGTTAATGTAGACGGCGACGCCATTGGCGACCGCCGGGGAGCCGCTGGAAATACCGATGCCGCGAATGTTGACCGATTGGGTCAAGCCCGCGTCGGTCACGGACAAAGAGGGGGCTGCAAATTGCAGATCGTCCAGCCGCGCGACCGACTTGGCGGCCAATTGATCGCCGGACAAGGCCGTGGCGGCGATCGGCACATTCTGCAGATTTTCGACGCGCCGCTGCGCGGTCACCACGATTTCGCCAAGCGTGGCCTCGTCGGGCGGTGGCGCGCTGGACGCCGCCTGCGCGGACACCATTGTGGGGGTCGCGGCAAGCACGAAACCGGTTACAAGAAAAGCAGCGATGCGCATCGATCTTCCTCTCCCAGTGGACGGACAGGAGAGCGATGCTGCGGCCGTCAGGCCGCCCTTTCGATCCTCTGCCCGCAATCGTTTTCTTTTTGTACGGCAGCCGTACAATCGCGCCGGCAGACGGGCAATTTAATTGTATGTGTTCCATATTTATTTCCGCCAGCGATGACTCTGTGCAACACTGCTCCCAGCGCTCCTGCGGGCAGGGGCGCCATCGATTGCCGTCGGGACGGATCTCGACGGTCTTTCGATCGAAACAAGCGGCCGGGACAGGCGCGCGCCCGCATGAGGGAGGCTGACATGAAACGGCATATCGCGCATAATGTGATGACCGGGCTGCTGCTGATGGGCGGACCGGCGCTGACGCCGCAAGGGGCCGCTGCCACCACACCGGCGGTCGCCGCGCCCGACTCGATCGGGACGGGGCGCTTTCCTGCGATCAAGGAAGAGGTGGCGACGCTGCCCGACCATGTCGTCTACCGACCCAAGGATCTCCGCGCGCTGGGCTCGAACAGGCTCGGCCTCTACGTTTTTGGCAATGGCGGTTGCAGCGCGGATGGCGCCAGTTCGCGCCAGCATCTGCTGGAAATCGCCTCGCATGGGTATCTGGCGATTGCGCCGGGCACGATCTTGTCAGGGCCGGGCGCGCCACCGGCGCCGGCCCGAACCGCCCCGCCGGCCCCGGGCGGCAAATTGACCGCGGCGACGCCGGCGCGCGCGCTGGCCGAGGCGATCGACTGGGCGCTGCGGGAAAACGAGCGCCCGCAAAGCCCGCTTTATCATCGGATCGACGCGAGCCAGATCGCGGTCTCCGGCTGGAGCTGCGGCGGACTGCAAGCCTATGCGGTCGCCACCGATCCGCGCATCCGCACGGTCGTGATCATGAATAGCGGGCTGTTTCCCGACGGCACCAACCCGATTGCCGGCATCGATGTCGACAAGTCGCAGCTCAGCCGCCTGCACGGCTCCATCCTTTATGTGCTGGGGGGCAAGACCGACATCGCCTATCCCAACGGTACCGACGATTTTGCGCGGATGAACACGCTGCCGGCCGCGATGGTCAACATACCCGTCGGTCATGGCGGGACCTATGATCAGCCCAATGGTGGCCTTGCCGCGAAAGTGGTGGTGGCGTGGCTCGACTGGAAGCTGCGGGGCGATCCGGTCGCGGCGCGGCAATTCGTCGGCGAGGATTGCGGACTGTGTCGCTCGTCCGAACTCACAATCGAGCGCAAGCATTTCTGACGCGGCGATCGTCCGGCGAAATGGTGCCGACAATGGTTGCCAGCCGCCGCGCCAAATTGCATGTGCTACGTACAAACTAGCGAGCCTGGAGATTTATGCAAAAGCCGCCATTCCGCGCCGATCATGTCGGCAGTTTTCTCCGTCCGGCCGCGCTGATCGAAGCGCGTACCGCCTTTCGCGAGGGGCGGATCGATGCCGCCGCGCTGCGTCAGGTAGAGGATGATGCGATCCGCGACGTCGTGAAGATGCAGGAAGATCTTGGCTTCCACGGCATTACCGACGGCGAATTCCGGCGGACCTATTTCCACACCGATTTCCTGCTGCAGTTCGACGGGATCGAGGAGGCCGGCGGGACCCAGGTCAAGTTCCACCAGCATGGCGGCAAGGAGCTGGAATATGCCCCGCCCGTGATGAAGATCACCGGCAAGATCGGCCACGCCAAGGATATCCAGCGGGCCGATTTCGAATTCCTCGCCTCTTGCACGACGCAGACGCCGAAGGTCACGATTCCGTCGCCGACGATGCTGCACTTCCGCGGCGGGCGCGAGGCCATCGATGCCGAGGCCTATCCCGATCTGGAGGCCTTTTACGAGGATCTGGCGGCTGCCTATCGCGCCGAGATTGCCAGCCTGGCCGATGCCGGTTGCCGCTACCTCCAGCTCGACGACACCAACCTGGCCTATCTGTGCGACGAGACGCAGCGGGAAAATGCCCGCAAGCGCGGCATGGACCCGAACGAGCTGCCGCTGCTGTATGCGCGCATCATCAACGATTCGATCCGCGACCGGCCGTCCGACATGTCGATCAACGTCCATCTGTGCCGCGGCAATTTCCGTTCCTCCTGGGCAGCCGAAGGCGGCTATGAGCCCGTCGCCGAAGTGCTGTTCAACGAACTGAAGGTCGACGGCTACTTCCTGGAATATGACGATCCACGCTCGGGCGATTTCGCGCCGCTGCGGCATGTGCCCAAGGACAAGACGGTCGTGCTGGGCCTGGTCACGACCAAGCTCGGCGATATGGAAGACCCCG
Organism: Sphingomonas sp. ASY06-1R; assembly: GCF_052180265.1. GTDB lineage: Bacteria > Pseudomonadota > Alphaproteobacteria > Sphingomonadales > Sphingomonadaceae > Sphingomonas_I. Next base: position 416,749 of record NZ_CP197464.1, read on the forward strand.
CCGATGTGCGCGCCCGGATCGAGGATGCGGCGACCTATATGCCGCTCGACCAGATCGCGCTGTCCCCGCAATGCGGCTTCTCCTCCACCGTCCATGGCAACGATATCGAGATGGATCAGCAATCCGCGAAGCTGAAGCTGGTCGTGGATATCGCCAAGGATGTGTGGGGCTACGCCTGATTAGCGCCCGTACTTATGAGCCGGCGCGGATCAGTTCGCGCCGGCCGCTTCTTCCGGAAGCAATTCGGTATCGATCTGCGCCTGCATGTCGGGCGCGTAGCGGCCGCCCATGATCGCGCCCGGTATGAAGATCGCGTCGATTTCAGCGATGATGGCGGGATCGAGCGGGATGGTCGCAGCTTGCAGATTCTCCACCAGATGGGCTTCGCTGCGCGTACCCGGTAGGGCGACAATATGGGGTGCGCGCGCCAGCACCCAGGCCAGAGAGAGCGTCGCAGGCGCGAGGCCGGCCCGCGCGGCGACGGCGCGGAATCGATCGGCCAAAGCGAGATTGTGATGCAGTGCCGGGCCGGTGAAACGGGGCATCGTCCGGCGGATATCGCCCGTCGGATAATCATCGGACCGGATCGCGCCGGCGAGCAGCCCGCGCGACACCGGGGAGAAGGCCACCAAAGCGGTCTTTAGCTCCTGCGTGGCTTGCAGGACCGCCACTTCCACATTGCGCACCATCGGCGAATATTCGGTCTGCATTGCCGCGATCGGATGCACGCTCTGCGCCCGGCGCAGCGTATCGGCCGACATTTCCGACAGGCCGATCGCGCCGATCTTGCCCGCCTCCTTGGCCCGTACCAGCGCGCCAACCGATTCCTCGATCGGCACGGCGCGGTCCAGGCGGTGGAGGTAATAAAGATCGATATGGTCGGTCCCCAGCCGTGCCAGTGCGGCATCCAGCGTGCGGGCGATGGCGGCGGGCCGGCCGTCCAGCACGCGTTTGCCGTCCACCATGTCGAGCACGCATTTGCTGGCGAGCGTGAATTCCCGGCGGCGGTGCATCACGGCCCGCCCGATCAGCTGTTCGTTGCGCCCGCCGCCATACAGCGCCGCCGTGTCCAGCAGGGTGACGCCCAGATCGAGCGCGCGATTCAGCAGCCGTGTGGCGTCCGCCTCACTGGGCGGCACGTCGTAGGCGTGGCTGAGGTTCATGCAGCCGAGGCCAATGGCGGAGACGGTGAAGGGGCCGATCGGACGGGTGGGCAGCATTGCGATTAACCTCGAACGATCATGAGTGAAGGCGCTTCGACCCAGAGTGTGGCGCGGGCGTGGGAGCGCATGAGACTTGGCATGATCCTCACGATTCCAGTGCCTCCAGCCGGCGGAGCAGGGCGATCAGCGCGGCGCGATCCGTCGTGTCGAAGCTGGACAGCAGCCGCGCCTCGTGGGCGGTCAGCCGTTCCAGACATTCGGCGATGACGTCGGCGCCCTTGCCGGTCAGCGTCAGTGCAAAGGCGCGGCGATCGTCGGCATCGGCCTGGCGATCGAGCAGGCCCAGATCGACCAATTCCGTGATGAGCGAGACCATATTGGCGCGCTTGATGCCGAGCGCGCGGCCGACCTCGCCCTGGTTGATCCCGGAATTGGCCGAGACCACCGAGAGGATGCCGAACAGCACCTGACGCATCCCCGTGCCCTCGACCGCCCGCGCGAAATCGCTGCCGAACAGGTGCGACGCGCGGCGCAGATGATAGCCGACGAAATCCTCGAGCGGCCCCAATGCGGCGCGGCGCGGCACATTCTCGCTTCCTGCCAAAATCCTCTCCCTGATAGCCGCTACGGCACCGTGCGTGATCCGATCCGTGTCCGCAATATCGTCCGGCGCCTGCCATCGCGGCGGCCGGACCGGATCGCGTAAACGGCCTTGATCTCTTCGCAATGCCTAGAGTAAGCTATGCCACATAACAATATTGGAGAGTGCGGTGGCAGCGTCCGTATCAATGCTCGTCGGCGGCGAGGATCATCCCGTGGCCACCAGTTTCGATCGCATCAATCCGGTCACCGGCGAGGTCGCGACGACTGCGCCTGCCGCCAGCGCGGACGACGCGCGTGCGGCGGCGGATGCGGCGGCAGCGGCCTTCCCGGCCTGGTCCGCGCTCGGCCCGAACGCGCGGCGCGGCCTGCTCAACAAGGCGGCGGTGGCGCTGGAAGCCAAAGCCGCCGACTTTGTCGACGCGATGATGGGCGAGATCGGGGCGACCGAAGGCTGGGCGCGCTTCAATCTGATGCTCGCTGCCAGCATGGTGCGTGAGGCGGCCGCGCTGACCACGCAGATCAGCGGTGAAGTCATTCCTTCCGACAAGCCGGGCTGCATCGCCATGGCGCTCCGCGAGCCGGTGGGTGTGATCCTGGGGATCGCGCCCTGGAATGCGCCGATCATCCTGGGTGTGCGCGCGATCGCGGTGCCGCTGGCGTGCGGCAATACGGTGGTGCTGAAGGCGTCGGAACAATGCCCGCGCACGCATGCCCTGATCGTCGAAGCTTTCAGCGAGGTGCTGCCCAAGGGCACGGTCAATCTGGTCACCAATGCATCCAAGGATGCGGGCGATATCGTCGGCGCGCTGATTGATCATGCGGCGGTGCGACGCATCAATTTCACCGGATCGACCGCGGTCGGGCGCATCATCGCCAAGCGCGCGGCCGAACATCTGAAGCCCGTGCTGCTGGAACTGGGCGGCAAGGCGCCGCTGATCGTGCTGGAGGATGCCGATCTGGACGAAGCGGTCAAAGCCGCCGCCTTCGGCGCCTTCATGAATTCGGGCCAGATCTGCATGTCGACCGAGCGGATCATCGTCGTCGATGCGGTCGCCGACGAATTCGCCGCGAAGTTCAAGGCGAAGGTCGGTGCGATGCCGGTCGGCGATCCGCGTCAGGGCAATACGCCCTTGGGTGCGGTAGTCGATCAGAAGACGGTCGATGGCGTGCAGGGATTGATCGAGGACGCGCTGGCGCAGGGCGCCGAAAAGCTGGTCGGCGGCGATTCCAACGGCGTGTTGATGCCGGCCCATGTGATCGACAAGGTCACGCCCGCGATGCGCCTGTTCCGCGACGAGAGTTTCGGCCCGGTCGTAGGTATCATCCGCGCGAAGGATGAAGCGGACGCGATCGCGCTCGCCAACGACACCGAATATGGCCTTTCCGCCGCCGTGTTCACGCGCGACACCGCACGCGGGCTGCGCGTCGCGCGGCAGATCAAGTCCGGTATCTGCCACGTCAACGGCCCGACCGTGCATGACGAGGCACAGATGCCCTTCGGCGGGACCAAGGCATCGGGCTATGGCCGCTTTGGCGGCAAGGCCGGCATCGACAGCTTCACCGAGCTTCGCTGGATCACGATCGAGACCCAGCCCGGCCACTTCCCGATCTGATTGCAGCCCGATCCGATCCAGACTGACAAGACCAAGCAAGGAATGATGATGAGCGAAACGAGCCAGCAGGGCACCGTCGCCTATGATATTGTCGATAATGTCGCCTGGGTGCGGTTCAACCGCCCGGAGAAGCGCAATTGCATGTCGCCCACCCTCAATCGCGAGATGATGGATGTGCTCGACGCGCTGGAATATCGCGACGATGTCGGCGTGCTGGTGCTGAGCGGCGAGGGTACGTCCTGGTCGGCCGGCATGGATCTCAAGGAATATTTCCGCGAGAATGAGGCCAAGGGCCTGGGCGCCACCCGCGGCGCGCAGCGCGAAGCCTATGGCTGGTGGCGGCGGCTGCGCTGGTATCAGAAGCCGACGATCGCGATGGTCAATGGCTGGTGCTTCGGCGGCGGCTATGGCCCGCTGTTCGGATGCGACCTGGCCTTTGCCGCCGACGAAGCGACATTTGGGCTGAGCGAGATCAACTGGGGCATCTTGCCCGGCGGCGGTGCGACCAAGGTCGCGGTCGAGCTGCTGCCGTTCCGCAAGGCGATGTACCATGCGATGATGGGCGAGAATATCGACGGCAAGACCGCCGCGGACTGGGGCCTGGTCAACGAATCCATCCCGCTCGCCGGGCTGAAGGACCGCGTGGCGGCGGTGGCGGCAGTGCTGCTGCAGAAGAATCCGGTGGCGCTGAAGGCGACCAAGGATGCGATCCGTCGTGTCGGCGAGATGACCTATGACAATGCCGAGGATTATCTGATCCGCGCGCAGGAAGCGGCCAACAGCTTCGACAGCGAGGGCCGCAAGGAAGGCATCAAGCAGTTCATCGACGACAAGACCTATAAGCCCGGGCTTGGCGCCTACGACAAGAACCGCAAGGCGGATTGATCCCGATGACCGATGTGGCTTCCGCGATGCCCGCAGCGCGTTCGCTCGATCGTTTGCTCAAGCCACGGTCGGTGGCGATCCTGGGCGTGTCGGAACGCCCGACCGCGCTGGGCAACCAGGTGCTGGCCAATCTGGAGCGGCATGGCTTCGATGGCGCCATCCACCTGATCAATCCCAAGCATGATGCATTGGCCGGGCGGCCCTGCCTGCGTTCGGTGGAGAGCCTGCCCGACGGCGTCGACGTGGCGGTGCTGGCGATCCCCGGCGGCGCGGTGCTGGACACGGTGCGGGCGCTGGCCGCGCGTGGGGTCGGCGCGGCGGTCGTCTTCGCGGCCGGCTTCGCCGAGGGCGGCGAAGAAGGGCTCGCCGCGCAGCGGGAGGTGGCGAGGATCGCGGCCGAGGCCGGGATGGTCGTAGAAGGCCCGAACTGCCTGGGCCTGACCAATTATGTCGATGGCATCGCGCTGACCTTCGTCGAGACGCCGGCGGAGCGGCTGGGCGACCGCCAGGGCGTCGGGATCGTCTCGCAATCGGGCGCCATGGCGATCGTGCTCGGCACCACGCTCTACGCCAAGGGGCTGGGTGTCTCGATGGGCATCTCCACCGGTAACGAAGCGGCGTCGGGTGTGGAGGATTATGTCGAATATCTGATCGACGAGCCGCATACCAAGACGATCGCGATGATCGTCGAGCAATTCCGGCAGCCGCAGCGTTTTCTGGCGCTGGCGCGGCGTGCGCGCAGCGTCGGCAAGCAGATCGTGCTGCTCCATCCCGGACGATCGAGCGCCGCGCGGGAATCTGCCGCCACGCATACCGGTGCGATGGCGGGCGACTGGCAGGTGATGCGCACGCTGGTGGAACATGCCGGCGTCGTCCTGGTCGAAGGATTGGAAGAGCTGGGCGATGTCGTCGATCTGGCGATGCGCGCCGGGCCGATCCCGGCGGCGGGCACGGCCGTGCTGACCGAGTCCGGCGCGTTCAAGGCGTTGACGCTGGATCTGTGCGAGCAGATCGGCTTGCCCCTGCCCGCGCCCGCGCCGGATACGCTGGCGGCGTTGCGGGCGGCGATCCCCGATTTCATCCCGGTCAGCAATCCGATGGACCTGACCGCGCAGGCGCTGGTCGATCCCGACATGTATCGCCGGACGCTGGCCCCCCTGCTGGCGGACGACCTTTATGGCGCGATCGTGCTGGCGATCATCCAGACCGATATCGCGACGGCGCATCTGAAATTCGTTCCGATCCTCGAGGCGATCCGGACGCTGGCGCCGACCAAGCCGATCGTGTTTGCGGGCATGGATGAGGGCGCACCCGTGCCGCCCGAATATCTGGCGCAGCTGCGGGATTTGGGCGTGTCCTATTTCCCCTCACCCGATCGTGCGTTCCGGGCGATCGCGCGGCTTGCCGGGGCGCGGCCCGAAAGCGAGGCGGAGGGCGCGCCGGTAAGTGCGACGCTGCCGCATGGCGGTGTCATCCCCGAATATGAAGCCAAGGCGCTGCTCGCACCTTTGGCCATTCCCTTCCCGCAGGGCGGCTTTGCGCACACCGCGGCGGAGGCGGCGGAGGTGGCCGAACGGATCGGCTATCCGGTCGTGCTGAAGGTGCAGGCCCAGGCGCTGTCGCACAAAAGCGATGTCGGCGGCGTGATCCTGAACCTGGCCGATGCGGCGGCGGTCGCCGCCGGCTGGTCGACGCTGGAGGCCAATCTGGCGCAGCATGCGGCGGGCGTGCCGATCGATGGCGTGTTGGTGGAGCGGATGGGCGCGCGCGGGACCGAGCTGATCGTCGGCGCGCGCAATGACCCCGAATGGGGTGCGGTGATCCTGGTCGGCTTTGGCGGCGTGCAGGCGGAAATCCTGCAGGACGTGCGCCTGATCCCGGCCGACCTGCCGCGCGATGCGGTGACGGCCGAGTTACGCAAGCTGAAGAGCGGCGCGTTGCTGGACGGATGGCGTGGCGCGCCGGCGTTGGATGTCGACGCGGTGGCGGACATCGTTGTCGCGCTGGGGCGGATGCTGCGGGGTACGCCGCAGATTCGCGAGGTCGATCTGAATCCGGTGCTGATCTATCCCGCAGGCGAGGGGGCGGTCGCGCTCGACGCCCTGATCCTCGCCGACGACTGACGCCGGCCGATCACTGATCGGCGAGCGCGCGGCGCGCGGCGAACAGGGTCGCGGCCGCGATCAGCGAACCACCCGCCATCAGGGTCGCCACCAGCGGCAGGCCGTAGCCGATCTGGAACAGGCCGCCGGCCAAAGCCGGGGCGAGTGCCGAACCGCCGCGGCCGATGCCGATAACGAAGCCGGTCGCCCCCGCGCGCAGCCGGGTCGGGAAGCTTTTGGCGATGAGGGCGTAGAGGCCGACGACGCCGGCATTGGTCGCGAAACCGGCAATGCCCGCGGTCAGCGAGAGCCAGCCCAGGCCGCCCATCTGGCGCCCGAACATCGTCACCAGGATGGCCGAGGCAATCATTGCGACCAGGGTCAGCGCATAGAGGCGGAAGCGCAGCGTCATGAAGCCGAGCAGCAGCGAACCCGCCGCGCCGCCCACGCTCGCCCAGACCAGCACGCCGGCTGCCAGCGGTGGCGGATAGCCCATGTCGACTACGATCTTCGGGATCCATTTCAGGATGAAGTAGAAGGTCATGATGTGGGCGAGGTAGGCGATGGTGAGCGCGATCGTGCGGTGCAGATAGTCGCCGGCGAACAGCTCGGCCGGGCCGGCCTTGCGCAGGCGCGGTTCGGCCTCCGGCACCGCCGAAAGGGCGGCGTGGCCAAAGCGGGCGAGCGTGCGGTTGATGCGGGCGAGCATGTCGGCGCCGCGCTGATGCATCAGGAAGGCGATCGATTCCGGGGCGGCAACGAGGACGATCGGGATGAAGGCCAAGGTGGCACAACCGCCGAACACGAACACAGCGCGCCAATCGAACGCGCCCAGCAGCACCTTGGAGATGAGCCCGCCGACGATGGTGCCGACGGGATAGCCCGCCGCCATCAGGATGACGGCGAGGTTGCGGCGTCGGTCATTCGCGGCTTCCGCAACGGCCGCGTTGGTGGCGGCGAGCATCCCGCCGATGCCAGTGCCGGTGAGGACGCGCCAGATCGACAGCGTCACCACGTCATGCGCGGTCGCCGCGCCGAACATGCCCGCCGCCATCGCGATCAGGCAGAACAGGATGGTGCGGCGGCGACCGATGCGATCGGCGATGCCGCCCAGCAGCAACGATCCCGCCGCCATGCCGATCAATTCCATGGAGAGGACGAGGCCGAGCGCGCCTCGATCAATGCCCCACGCCTTGGCGATGCCCGGGGAGGCAAAGCTGATCGAGAGGACGTCGAAGCCATCGAGCGCGTTCAGGCCGACCATGACCGCGACGATCAGCCACTGGGTCGTCGACATCGGCGCAGCGGCGATAATCTTGCGCGGATCTTCCATAATTCCCCTCCGTCCGTGCCGTTTTGGCTTATCGGTGCGTCATGACACTGTGCCGCCCGGACTCATAAGGGCAGGCCCACATAATTTTCGGCGATGGCGGTCTGCATCGCGCGCGAGCCGGCCAGATAATCCAGTTCCGCCATCTGCATGCGCCGTTCGAACGGGCCGTCTTCGGGGAAGCGGTGCATCAGCTTGGTCAGCGACCAGCTGAACCGCTCCGCCTTCCAGATACGGGCGAGCGCGCGGGCGGGATAGGCGTTCAGCCCGGTTTCGTCGCCCGCGCTATAGAAAGCGATCAGCGCATCGGAGAGATAGGCCACGTCCGACGCGGCGAGATTGAGGCCCTTGGCGCCGGTCGGCGGGACGATATGGGCGGCGTCGCCGGCCAGGAACAGCCGCCCGTGCCGCATCGATTCGGACACGAACGACCGCAGCGGCGCGATCGACATTTCGATTGCGGGGCCGCGTACCACCGGGCGGCTGGCGAGTGGTGCGAAGCGGCGTTCCAGTTCGTCCCACAGCCGGTCTTCCGGCCAATCTTCCAGCCGTTCCGACAGGGGCACCTGGATATAATAGCGGCTGCGCGTCGGCGACCGCATCGATGCCAGCGCGAAGCCGTCGTCGCTGTTGGAATAGATCAGTTCGGGGTGGCAGGGCGGGACATCGGCCAGGATGCCGAGCCAGCCGAACGGATATTCGCGCTCATAATGGCGCCCTTGATCGAACGGTACCGCCTTGCGCGAGGGGCCGTGAAAGCCGTCGCAGCCGGCGATGAAATCCGCCTCGATCCGGTGTGCGACACCGTCCCTGGTATAGCCGACCGAGGGGCTGCCGGTGAGATCGTCGAGCGTGACGGCGCCGGCCTCCCACACGATCTCCAGCCCGCGCGCCGGCGCCGCCGCGATCAGATCGCGCGTGACCTCGGTCTGGCCGTAGACGGTGACATGCTTGCCGGTGAGCGCGGTGATATCGATCCGGATAGTGTGCGCGCCATCGGCAAGGTTGAAGCCTTCCTCCAGCAAGCCGCTGGCATTCAGGCCCTTGTCAATGCCCAGGCGGTGCAGCAGATCGGTCGTCACCGTTTCCAGCACGCCCGCGCGGATGCGGCTTTCGACATAGGCCTGCGTCTGCCGTTCGACGATGATGCAGTCGATCCCCGCCGCGCGCAGCAAATGCCCAAGCAGAAGCCCGGCAGGACCCGCGCCGACGATCGCGACCTGCGTCTTCATGCAGCGGTCAACTGGCGTTCCAGCTGATCGAGCACGCGATAGCAGGGCAAGACCTGCGCGACCGAGGAATTGGGCTCGCGCCCCTCGCGGATGGCGGCAATGAATTCGCGATCCTGCAGTTCGATGCCGTTGGAGGAAACCGCGACGCCGGTCAGGTCGATCGGCTCTTCCTTGCCGGTGACGAGATCGTCGTAGCGCGCGATCCAGGTGCCGTTGTCGCAGATATAGCGGAAGAAGGTGCCGAGCGGCCCGTCATTGTTGAAACTGAGCGACAAGGTGCAGATCGCGCCGCTTTCGCTCTTCAGCTGGATCGACATGTCCATCGCGATGCCCAGTTCAGGGTGGAGCGGACCCTGGATCGCATTGGCCTGCACGATCGGGCCCGCCTGATAGGCGAACAGGTCGACCGTGTGGGCGGCATGGTGCCACAACAGGTGATCGGTCCAGGAACGGGCCTCGCCCTTGGCGTTGATATTCTTGCGGCGGAAGAAATAGGTCTGGACGTCCATCTGCTGGACGTTCGCTTCGCCGGCGGTGAATTTCCGATGCAGATATTGGTGGCTGGGATTGAAGCGGCGGGTGTGGCCGACCATGCAGACCAGGCCTGCCTCCTGCTGCTTGGCGAGCACCGCCTCGGCATCGGCCAGACTGTCCGCTAGCGGAATCTCGACCTGGACATGCTTGCCCGCGTCCATGCACTGGATCGCCTGCGCGGCGTGCATCTGCGTGGGGGTGCACAGGATCGCGGCCTCGACGCCGGGTTGGGCAAGCGCCTCGGCCAGATCGGTGCAGGCGTGCGGAATGCCATATTTGTCGGCGACCGCCTGGGTTGGCTCCAGCCGCGCGCCGACGACGCTGACGACCTCGACCCCGTCGATATTCTTGAGGCCGTCGAGATGCTTTTCGCCGAAGGCGCCGGCGCCGGCGAGGGCGATCTTCATGCTAATGTCTCCGAAGGGATCGGCTCAAGCACGATGTGCCCGACCGCAGTGTTGCTGGCGGGCACATGATAGTGCCGGTGGAGGGCGCGCGTGGCGGTTCCCAGCGCGCCGCGCATGACCAGCCACATCACCATCTCGATGCCCTCGCTGCCGGTTTCGCGCAGATATTCGATGTGCGGGATGTGACGCAGCCGGTCCGTATCGCCGGACAGACCGTCGAGGAAATCATTGTCCCACGCCTTGTTGATCAGGCCGGCACGGGGACCCTGCAGCTGGTGGCTCATGCCGCCCGTGCCCCAGATCTGGACGTTGAGATCCTCCGGGAAGCTGGCGACGGCGCGCGCGATTGCCTCGCCCAGCGCCCAGCAGCGATTGCCCGACGGCGGCGGGTAGGTGACGACGTTGACCGCGAGCGGGATCACCTTGCACGGCCATTCGGCCGGCTGGCCGAACATCATCGACAGGGGCACGGTCAGGCCGTGATCGACATCCATCTCGTTGATGATCGTCATGTCGAATTCGTCGAGGATCAGGCTTTGCGCGATATGCCAGGCGAGATCGGGATGGCCGTGCACGGTCGGCACGTTGCGACGCCCCCAGCCTTCGTCCGCGGGCTGATAGCTTTCGCCGCAGCCGATCGCGAAGGTCGGAATGATCTTCATGTCGAAGGCGGAGGCATGATCGTTATAGACCAGGATCACGACGTCGGGCTTCTGTTCGGCCTCCCACGCGCGGGTCCATTCATAGCCGGCAAAGGCGGGCGCCCAATAGTCCTCTGCGGTCTTGCCGAGATCGGAGGCGACGCCGAGCGCGGGGATGTGGCTGGAGGCCACACCGGCAGTGATGCGAGCCATCAGCTTCTGTCCTTGATAGAGCGGAGACCTTCGGGCGAGCGGCCGCCGGCGATCATCATTGCGGAATAGTCTTCCAGGCTCATGCCCGACATGGTCGAGACGGCCTGAAGGAAGCTCTTGCCGTCGGTCGAGAACAGCTTGGCGAGGAAGTAGATGTTGCCGCCCAGATCCAGCAGGCGATTATAGTCGCGCGCCAGGATCGCTACTTTCTGTTCCTCGGTGATCGGCCATTCGTCCAGATAGGCGCGCTCGCCGGCCTTCCAGCGCTCACGATTTTCCGGTTTCATCAGGCTCATCGCGAACTGGTTAAGATGATAGCCTTCGCGCGCACGTCTGGCCGTGAAGACGCGCGTACCGGGTATATCGTCAAATTCCGCCAGATAGGCGTGGATGTCGCGTGGTCCGCTCATAATCCCCGTGCTTTCAGTTGTGCGTCGAGGCGCGGGAAGACGCGCCGGGCATTGCCTTCGAAGATGGCGTGGCGCTGGGCATCGCTGATCGGCAGCGCGTCGACATAGCGCTTGGTGTCGTCGAAATAATGGCCGGTCTGCGGATCGATGCCGCGTACCGCGCCGACCATCTCCGAGCCGAACAGGATGTTCTTGGTCTCGATCACCTCGGCCAGCAGATCGATGCCCGGCTGGTGATAGACGCAGGTATCGAAATAGACGTTGCGCATCACATGCGCTTCCAGCTCCGGCTGCTTGAGCATGTCCGCCAGCCCGCGGTAGCGCCCCCAATGATAGGGCACCGCGCCGCCGCCATGCGGGATGATGAAGCGCAAGGTCGGGAAGTCGCGGAACAGATCGCCCTGGATCAGCTGCATGAAGGCGATCGTATCGGCGGCGATGTAGAAGGCGCCGGTCGCATGCAGGCCGGGATTGCAGGACCCGGAAACGTGGATCATCGCCGGCACGTCCAGCTCGGCCATCTTCTCGTAAAAGGGGTACCAGTAACGATCGGTCAGCGGCGGAAAGGCGAAATGGCCGCCGCCGGGATCGGGATTCAGGTTGCATCCGATGAAGCCGAGCTCGGTGACGCACCGCTCCAGCTCCGCGATCGAGCCGGCCAGATCGGCCTTCGGCGATTGCGGCAGCATGCACACGCCCGCGAACGTCTCGGGGTAGAGGGCGCAGACGCGGGCGATCAGCTCGTTCGACGCACGGCTCCAGGCGATGCTGACGCCTTCGTCGCCGACATGGTGCGCCATGGTCGAAGCGCGCGGCGAGAAGATCGTCATGTCCGCGCCGCGTTCCTTTAGAAGGCGGAGCTGATTGGCCTCGATCGTCTCGCGGATCTCGTCGTCGGAAATCGCCGGATAAGGCGGCGCCGCCGTGCCGTCCTTGAACGCCTGCTTCTGCGCGTCGCGCCACTGATCATGCTGTGGCGGCGCCGTCGTGTAATGGCCGTGACAATCGATCACCAGGGTCATGCGTCATCCCTTTGCGGGGCGGAGAATATCGCGTCGAGCTTGGCCTCCAGGCCCTCTGGAGGCACGGCAAGGCCCAGCCCGCCCAGCGCGCGCTGGCGCAGCACGGTGCCGCAGGTCAGGGCAGGATCGACGCCGAGCGTTTCGAGCGTCTTCACGACTTCCTCCATCTCGGCGGCGCGGCGCAGGCCGTGGACCAGCATCCGGTCGAGATTGTAATCGGCGCGCTCGCGCCAGCTCTGCGGTGCGGCGCTCGCATCGAGCGAGGAGATCACCTCGTCGAGCACGCCGGCGCGACGCGCGGCGATCACGCATTCGGCGGTCAGCGCCTCAAGCCCTTTGACCATGACCGAGCGGATCATCTTGATCGCGGAGGCCGCGCCGACCGGCCCGTCAATCTTGCGGACCTTGGTGAAGCCAAGATCGTGCAGCACAGCAATCGCCGCATCGGCATGCGGACCGCCGACAAGGAGCGGAACGTTGCGACGGGCGGGATGGACCGGGGACATGACGGCAACGTCGACATAGCGGGCGCCCGCGGCTTCGATCACCGCCGCCGCCGCTTGCTTGGTTTCCGGCGCCACGCTGTTCATGTCCAGCCAGAGCGCGCCAGGGTCCAGTGCGGGCGCATAGGATTGCGCCGCCGGGAGCGCCTGATCCGCCGTGACGACACAAAGGGCGGCTTGGGCGCCGCGTAACGCGTCTTCCGGTGCGTCATGGATGTCGACGCCTGCCTGGCCGGCCTGGATCAGCTTGGCCGACCGCAAAGATGGATCGCGCGTCTTGATGTCGATCGCCCGGGCGCGCGGATGATCCGCGCCGAGCCCGGTCGCAAAGGCGATGCCAGCTTCGCCAAGACCAATGAACGCGATAGCCTTCATGCCGGGCGGGCTAGGCAGCCCGCGTCCGAACATCCAATCGGAATGGCGCCATGCCCATCAGTTTTGGTGAATTATGAAACCACGTTGCGCAGCGCCGAAAGAAAATACCCCTGGGTGGCGGTGGGGCGCCAATCCCGCCTGACGGTTACGCCGATCGATCGCACATGATCGTCGAGCGGCGGACCGACCATCGCCAGCCGGCCGGTTTCCAGTTCCATTCCCACCTGTTCGGGCGAAAGGAGGGTCAGATAGTCGCCCGAAGTGAGCAGCCAACGCAACACCATGACCGATCCGCAATCGACCGGCGAGGGCGGTCGCGGACCGCTGGCGAACATTTCGTCCCAATGCTGCCGCAACGGGGACCCGGGAAGCCCGACCAGCCAGCGGTAGCCCGCCAGCTCCTCAAGCGGCGGAAGCTTCGGACCGGCGAGCGGGTGGCCTCCGCCCGCGATGATCGCCAGACGATCCTCCAGCAGAGGAGACTGGACCACGTCGGGGCCTGGCGGGGGATTACGCAAGGCCCCGATGGCCATGTCGATGTGGCCGTCACGCAATTGCTCCATCAGCACGCGATGCGCACCCTCGACGATCGTAATGTGCGTGCTGGGGTGGCGCGCCTGCAGCAACGCCACGGCAGCCGGCAGCAACCGGGCGCGGCACAGCGGCATCGCGCCGACGACCAGACGGTCGGGCGCGTCGGCATCGGCCAGGGCGGCCAGCTCGGCCAGGCCGGACCGCAGCGCGCGGAAGGCAAAGCGAAACGCCCGCGCCGCGCTCCGTCCGGCGGGTGTCAGCGCGACGCCCCGGCCGCGGCGCTTGACCAGGGCGGTACCGGTCAGCCGTTCGATGTCGCGTACCGATCGATGGAGGGCAGGCTCGGACAGACCGGTCTGCTGCGCGCTGGCGACATAGCTGCCCTGGTCCGCGAGCGCGAGCAAAGCACGCAATTGCGCTGTCGTGATCAGTTGTTCGGGCTTGCTGAAGCCGCGGTTGGCGGGACCGTTCAGGCTCAGCCCAGCCGCGAGATGCGCATAGGCCTCCTCGACCCGCGCCGCGAGCATCGCGCCGGCCGGTGTCGCCGCCATCCCGGCTCTGCTGCGCAGGAACAGCGCACCAAGCTGCCGCTCCAGCCCGGCAATGGCGGCGGTCAAAGCGGGCTGGGTGATGCCGACCTCCTGCGCCGCCGCGCTCAGGCTGCCGAGGCGCACGACCGTCGTCATGGCGCGCAGGTGGCGCAGATTGAAGGCGAAGGGATCGTACACGCGGCCTATCCTTAGCCAAAATTGATGGCTGATCCCATCTTTCGATTGGCTTTGCGGCGCGTCTCTGGCCACGCCATCGTCAGGAGGATCCGACATGGCCAAGGTAGTTCGGGAAATTGCGCGCGCCGCACAGGACGTGATCGACGGGCTGGCGGCGTGCGGCGTCGCCACGGTCCATGAAGCGCAGGGCCGCATCGGCCTGCTCGCGCATCATATGCGGCCCATTTATGCCGGCGCCCGCATCGCCGGCTCGGCGGTCACCATCTCGGCGCCCCCGGGCGACAATTGGATGGTCCATGTCGCGATCGAGCAATTGCAGGCGGGCGATATCCTGGTGCTGGCGCCGACATCGCCGAGCGTCGACGGTTATTTCGGCGATCTGCTCGCGACATCGGCCATGGCGCGCGGCTGTCGCGGGCTAGTGATCGATGCGGGCGTGCGTGACGTGCGAGATCTGACGCAGATGGGTTTTCCGGTCTGGTCCAAGGCCGTGTTCGCCCAGGGAACGGTCAAGGCGACGCTCGGCTCCGTCAACGTACCGGTGGTGTGCGCCGGCGCTGCGATCGAGCCCGGCGACGTGATCGTGGCGGACGATGATGGCGTGTGCGTGGTCAAGCGGGCGGATGCAGCGGCGGTGCTGGAACAGGCGCAGGCGCGCGAAGCCAATGAGGAAGCCAAGCGTCAGCGGCTTGCCGCCGGCGAACTGGGCCTCGATATTTACGATATGCGCGGCAAGCTGGAAGCGATGGGCCTTCACTATGTCTGACGGCGTGCCGTGCATGTGGATGCGGGGCGGATCATCCAAGGGCGGCTATTTCCTGCGTGAGGATCTGCCGGCCGACACGGAAGCGCGCGACGCCTTCCTGCTGCGGGTGATGGGATCGCCCGATCCGCGCCAGATCGACGGCATGGGCGGTGCCGATCCGCTGACTTCCAAGGTCGCGGTCGTGGCCAAATCCGCGCGGGATGGCGTGGATGTCGACTATCTGTTCCTGCAGGTGTTCGTCGATCAGGCGATCGTGACGGACGCGCAGAATTGCGGGAATATCCTGGCGGGCGTCGCCCCGTTCGCGATCGAGCGAGGCCTGATCCCGGCCACTGGCGACGAGACGCGCGTCGCCGTCTTCATGGAGAATACGGGGCAGGTGGCGGTGGCCACCGTCCAGACACCGGGCGGACGCGTGCGCTATGGGGGCGATGCCACGATCAGCGGCGTGCCCGGCAGTGCTGCCCCGATTCCGCTCGCCTTTCGCGACACGGCCGGTTCGTCGTGCGGTGCGTTGCTCCCGACCGGCCATGGCGTCGACGAGATCGATGGCGTGCGCGTGACGATGATCGACAATGGCATGCCTTGCGTGGTGATCGCCGCGTCCGATGTCGGCATCACCGGCTATGAGGATCGCGACACGCTGGACGCCCATGACGCGATGAAAGCGCGGGTCGAGGCGATCCGACTGAAGGCGGGGCCGATGATGAATTTGGGCGACGTCGCGCAGAAATCGGTGCCCAAGATGATGCTGGTCGCACCGCCGCGGGAGGGCGGCGCGATCGCGGTGCGATCGCTGATCCCCCATCGCGTGCATGCCTCGATCGGGGTGTTGGGCGCGGTCAGCGTGGCCACTGCCTGCCTGATCGAGGGATCGCCGGCACAGCAATGCGCGACCATTCCGGAGGGGCGCACCAAGACGCTGGGGGTGGAGCATCCCAGCGGCGTGACCGAATGCGTGGTGACGGTGGACGAGACCGGTGCCCCGATCGAGGCGGGCATGTTGCGGACGGCGCGCAAGCTGATGGACGGAAAGGTGTTCGCATGAGCCGGGACGCAGAGGGCCGTATCCGCAGCTGGACGGAAACGCCGTCGCGGCCGCATTTCGCCCCGCCGCCAGGCGCGGTGGATGCGCATTGCCATGTGTTCGGCCCGCAGGCGCAATTTCCCTTCTCGGCCAAGGCCAAATATCTGCCGCAGGATGCCGGACCGGACATGCTGTTCGCGTTGCGCGACCGGCTGGGCTTCGCCCGCAACGTCATCGTCCAGGCGAGCTGCCACGGGACGGACAATGCGGCGACGCTGGATGCAATCGCCCGATCCGGAGACCGCGCGCGCGGTGTGGCGGTAGTGGATCCGGCCATAACCGAGGAGGGGCTGGCGCAGCTGCACGATGGCGGCATTCGCGGCATCCGTTTCAACTTCCTGAAGCGGCTGGTGGATGATGCCCCCAAGGACAAGTTTCTGGAGGTGGCCGCACGCCTGCCCGCCGGCTGGCATGTCGTCGTCTATTTCGAAGCCGACATTCTCGCCGAACTGCGGCCGTTCCTGGATGCGATCCCGGTGCCGCTGGTGATCGATCATATGGGGCGGCCGGATGTGGCCCAGGGGCCGCACGGTGCGGACATGGCGGCGTTTCGCGCCCTGCTCGACAGCCGTGCCGACATCTCGTTCAAGGCGACATGTCCCGACCGGCTCGACCCGGCCGGCCCGTCGTGGGACGACTTTGCTGCCGCCGTCGCGCCATTGGTCGCGGACTATCCCGATCGCGTTCTGTGGGGCACCGATTGGCCGCACCCCAATATGCAGGACGCCATTCCGGACGACGGTGCGCTGGTCGACATGATCCCGCGGATTGCGCCGACGGTCGATCTGCAGCGCAAGCTGCTGATCGACAATCCGATGCGGCTCTACTGGCCGGAGCTTGCAGGGAGCTGACTCACGTCATCCGCCTGGGCTGCTGTCGGAGCTTATGCCAGCCTTGCCAAGATGGTCGATTTGCATCTGCAGCGGAACGTCGGCAGGTTGTCGCAAATAATCGGTGAGTAAGACCCATGGCTAATCGCGCTTATCTCTTTGCTACCGATATTGTGCCGGGCTCGGCACCCGCAGACACGATAGGCCTGTCGGAATGGCCCTATGCCATCCCGCTGAGCTACGCGATCCTGGTCTCGGGCGAGACGGCGCAATGCCCATCGACGATCTGGGAGGACGCGATGGCGTTCGTTGGGGATTATGACGCCGGGCTGGCGCGGCTCAAAAGCTTTCTGGGAAAGGTCCAGGCACCGGCCGCCCAGCCCTTGATCGAAGAGACGCTGGCCTTCCTGGGATCGGATGCCAATCGGCGCAAATATATCCTGCTGGAAGTGCAGGAGGTCTTCGAGATGGACGACGACCCGGACGCGCAAGTGGCGGCCTTCGCCGACGGGCTGGAAACGCTGGATGACGATATTGCCGCGGAATTAGCCGCTCTGCCATCGGGGTCGCCGACGGCCGCGCCCGGCCTGTTCACGCGCCTCTTTGGGCAGAAGAGCGCCGCGTCGTCACCGACCGATGCGGGGGTGGTCGAGACGGTCGAAGAATGGGGCCTGGGCGCTTGGTCCAGCCACCTTTATTACTCGTGAGACCTCTCCGGAGCGGGGAAACGCGGCGACGTTATCGGCAATAAGCAAAGTGCTTTTGCAAGGTGCCGGCCTCTGCGCCGACGGCTGATGGTCTTGCGAGGCGACAATCACAGTATTGGCGACCGCCTATTCCTGTTTGCGGCAATCCGTGCGGCCGGGGCGTTCTAATGTTCCCCGCCGCTGTGGCGCGTGACAAGGAAGGGCTGCCTATGACCGACGTCCAACTTCTTATGTATCGGCAGGATGTGCCGGCCGGCGCGTCTGCTGACACGCTCTTCGGCGGGGCGCCCTCGGTCGGTCCCGACTTCGCATGGCCGGTATGCGCGCACTGCAGCGGCGCGATGATGTTCCTGGGGCAGATCCGGCCGAGCGCCGCTGATCGGCTGCTGCTCATCTTCATGTGCAGCAACGATCCCGGCATGTGCGACGAATGGGACGCGGACGCAGGCGGCAATGCCGTCCTTGCTGTCACATCGCACGGGCTGCGCCTTGCCGATCTCCCGACGGACGGGGATGTCGTACGTCCGCGCTACGGTGCCCAGGTCGAACCCGTGACGGCCAAGGATTATGATGCGGCGCGCAGCCATTGGGGTGAGGCGCATGATGGACGGCAGCGCGAGGTGCTTGGGCAGCTGGGCGGTGTCGCAAGCTGGCTGCAGGGCGACGAGACGCCGGCCTGCGCCGCCTGCAGCAAGCCGATGACATTGGCCGCGCAGCTGGAAACCGGGCCGGACTATGCGACCGAGATGAACTTCGGTGGCGGCTGTGGCTATGTGTTCGATTGCGACTGCGGGCAGGGCGCGCCGAAATTCCTGTGGCAGGGCTGAGGGGGGCGGGGAAATGGGCATTCCGGTCTCGGGATGCCCGCTAGAGCGTGATGACTTGGTAGGACCCGTTCGTCTCGAGTAGCGATCGAGCCCTTCGACTGCCTGCGAGGCAGGCGCTCAGGACAGGCTTGTCGAGAGCGCATATCGAGAGACCATCACCAATGCCTCGATACGCGCCCTCGATACGCCCTGCGGGCAACTCGGTCGCTACTCGGCACGAACGGATCAGTGTAAAGTCATCACGCTCTAGACCGCGCTGCAGGATTTTCCCCTCCCCCGTCCCGAGAAATCTCGGGGAGGAGAGGCAGGTTAGTTACGGCAATGTTCGGCGATGAAGCGTTCGTGGGGGATGGCGAGCGCTTTCGCGCGGGCGACGGCGTCACGCATCTTGGCGAAGGCGCCCTCCAGATCGGCCTCCGTGAAGAAATCGGCGAGCGGATCATAGTGACGCGGGGTCAGGCCAAGCCCGACATAGAGGGAGAGCCAGCTGGGATCGCCGAAGGATTCCCACAGATAACGCACGAACCGCCCGCGTGACTGCCACAGATCGATCTTCCGTTGCAGATCGTGCGGCAAGGCCTGGGCGCGCATCGCGTCCCAGAAGGGCTCGCCGTGCCGCTGGTTGCCCCAATAATGCAGGATCAGGAAATCGCGGATCCGCTGATATTCGTCGTCGGCAATGCGGTTATATTCGGTGCGCAGCGCGGGATCGACATTCCGATCGGGCCAGAAATCCAGCAGCCGTTCGATACCCGTCTGGATCAGTGTGATGCTGGTCGATTCCAGCGGCTCGAGGAAACCCGCCGCCAGGCCGAGCGCGATGCAATTTCCGGCCCAGACCTGCGCGCGTTTGCCGGTGGTGAAGCGGATCAGATTGGGGTCGGCCAGCGCTTCGCCCTCGATCCCCGCCCGCAGCGTCGCGACCGCTTCATCGTCGGAAATGTGCCGGCTGGAATAGACATAGCCGTTGCCGACGCGGCTCTGCAGCGGGATGCGCCATTGCCAGCCGGCGGCGCGCGCGGTCGAGCGGGTGTAAGGCGTGAGCGGGTCCGCGCGCGTGCAAGGCATGGCCACCGCACGATCGCAGGGTAGCAGATCGCTCCAGTCTATATAGGGCACGGCCAGCGCCTGACCGATCAGCAGCGCGCGGAAGCCGGTGCAGTCGATGAACAGATCGCCCTCGATCCGGCCGCCATCGTTCAGCAGGATCGCGGCGATATGCCCGGTCGCGCTGTCCATCTCGGTCCCGGCGATGCGCGCATCGACATGGCGCACGCCGTCCGCCTGCGCCCGCCCGGCGAGGAACGTGGCGAAGGCAGCGGCCTCGAAATGGACCGCCCAGTCGAACGTGCCGAGATCGTTCTGGGGCGCCTCCGGTGGCGGCATGAACAGATTGTCGGCGGCGAGCGCGCTCGCCAGGCAATAATCGGCCAGCGGCGTACCCCGGCCGGCGGCCTGCAGCTTCAGCCAATAATGATGAAATTGCACCCCGCGCGAGGGCGACCCGTAAAGGCCGAACGGATGGAAGAAGCGATGACCCTGCTGGCGCCAATCGGCAAATTCGATGCCCAGCTTCACCGTGCCGTTGGTGGCCTTCATCACCTCCGTGCCGGTCGTGCCGATATCACGGAAATAATCGCGGATGCCGGGCACGGTCGCTTCGCCGACGCCGATCGTGCGGATCTCGCTCGATTCAACCAGGATGATGGTGACGGCGTGCCGTTCCAGCCGGCGCGCGAGTGCGGCCGCCGCCATCCAGCCTGCGGTCCCGCCGCCGGCAATAACGATGGATCGGATGGGATCAGGCGCGGCCATCATGCTCCTTTTCGTGTTTCGTGACCGTCATCGCAGTGCGTCTAGGAAAAAGAAATGCCCGCCGCGGCCGAAGCCGGGCGGGCAAGGTTCCGTCCGCAGGGACGGGGGGCCGATCAGAACTTGACGCGGACGCCGGCGGTGTAGCGGCGCTCGTAAATATTGTTGTAAGCCTTCTGATCCTTGAAGGTTAGATAGTATTTCTCATACTCGCCGGTCAGGTTCGAGCCCTGCGCATAAATAGTGACGTGCGGGTTGAAGTCGTAGCTGACCGATGCGTCGACATAATTGGTCGGCGCCTGGTAAAGCTCCAGCCCGGTCAGGCCGCCGAAGTTCTGCGATGCTGCACGCTTCGAACGATAATTATAGGCAATACGCGCCTGCAGATGCTCATCCTGGTAGAACAAGGCGGCATTGCCCTGCCACTTCGAATTATCCTGGAACGGCACCTTGTTGCCCGCCAGATCCTTCACGCCGGAATCGGACGGCGAGAAGGTGAGGTTGGTGTCGAAGCCGAAATTGGTGAGCAGGCCCGGCATGAAGGCCAGATCGCCGAACGACTGCTTCCACTGCGCCTCGACGCCCTTCAGCGTGCCGCCTTCGCCCTGGATCTGGGTGTTGATCGCCACCGTGCGGTTGCGCACGACGCCGTCATTGTCGGGTAGATCCGAACGCAGGACCGAGCCGCTCTGGATGAAGCTCTTCACGTTGATCTTGAACACGCCGACGCTGATCAAGCTGGCGCGGCCCATATAATATTCCAGGCTGGCGTCGAAATTGTCGGCACGCCACGGATCGAGATCCGGATTGCCGTTCGAACTGCCGCCGGTCACGCGGAAGACCGGCGAGCCGGGGTTGGAGGTGTCGATCGCATAGGTCGGGTTGAGACCGCCGCCCCACTGGTTGAGATCCAGCAAGGTCATCGTCTTGCTGTAGGCGAGACGCAGCTTGAGATTGGAGGTGAAGCTTAGCGCGACGTTCACCGAGGGCAGATAATCGTTGAAGCTGCGCTTGGTGTTGATCGTGCCTGCCACCAGGTTGGCGAGGCCATAAGGCCGCGGCGATCCGGTGACATATTGGGTGACGTCCAGCTTGGTGTTGATGAACTTCAGCCCGCCATTGCCGGCAAAGTCCAGACCGAACAGCGTGCCGCCGAAGTTGAGCTGAGCGTAGCCGGAAATCTGCTTCACGCCGACCCGGAAGGACGCGCCGGGATTCTGAACCTCGACATTGCCGGGATAGAAAGTGTTCTGGAAGTTCAGCGCATTGTCCATTCGCTTGGGATCGACCGCGAACATGTTGGGCACGCCCGGGGCGGGCACGCTGAACGACTTCACATAATCGCGGATGGTGGCATCGGTCGCCGGACGGGCCAGGCCGGCGGTGTAGAATTGTCCGGCGGCGTTGCTGGCGGAGCAGCTGGGATCCTTGACGGGTACGTCGAAGGCCTTCCACTTGACGAGGCAGCCGCCCGGCTGGCTCGCCTGGCCGGCATATAGCGGTGCCGCGCGATCAAATTCATAATCGTTGACCGAGCGATCGCTATAGCGCGCGCCGAATTCCAGATTGACCTGATTGGAGAATTTGTAGGTGCCGTCGGCACGAACCAGCTTCAGGTCGCCGCTGCGGCGATAATTGCCCTCGGACGAGATCGTCTTGAGCGCATAATCGCTTTGGTTGCCGAGCGCGCTGACAAGCTGCGAGGGCAGCTGGAAGGTCGGGGTATTGCCGGTGTAATCCACCACCGCGTGCAGCGAATTGGCGCCGGCGATGGTGTTCACCGCATAGCCGTTCGGATTGAATTGCCGCGAACCGTCCGGATAGATGCCGATACCGCCGGGCTGCCATTGCGCGCCGTTCGACAGGCTGAACTGCGCATAGGACTGGTCGTAATTATTGTGGGCTTTGCCGTAGATCCCGCGCAGGTTCAGCGTCAGCGGGCCGCCATTGTCAAACTTCAGTTCAAGATTGTAATTTTGCGACTGCGATTTGTAGCGATCGGTCTGCGCGTAGGAATCGAAGTTGCCGAGATCATAATCATATACCTGCGTCGTATGCAGGTTGTAGGTGTGGCTGATCCCGTTGCTGGTCTGGGTGATCTTGGTGCCGGTGTCGCGTGACTGGCCGGGCACGAATTCGGCCGCCTGCCAGTTGACGTCCTGCATCTGGAAGCCGGCGGTGCGATCATATTCGGTCTGACGGGTGAAGAAGGCGTCGCCGGTCAACTGCAGCGCATCGTTGATACGCCACTGGAACGAGCCGTTGATGCCCAGCCGCTGGCGCTCATTGACACGATCCCAGCCGGTGAATCCTTGGGGCACGATGAAGATATCGTCGGCGCTGCCATTGCCGTTGACGTCGCGGCCGGTGCCGACGACCGTGCCATGCGGCCGGTTGGCAGGCGAGAAGCCGCCATTGCTGTCGACATCGCCAGTGGGGTTGGCGGCGGTGTTGAACTGCTCATTATGCAGTGCCGCGCCATAGCCTTCCTGGATGCCATTGTGCGAGTTGGACAGGTTCACGTCCGCGTAAGCGGCGGACACCAGTACGCCGAAATCGGCGCCGTGCCAGCCGATCAGCGCATTGACCTTGGGATCGAGCTTCTTGACGCGATCGCCATATTGCCCTTCGGCCGAACCCGCGACGGTGAAGCCGGACTTGAGGTCGAAGGGGCGGCGGGTGCGCAAATTGACGGTGCCGGTAATGCCGGCATTGAGCAGATCGGCGGTGGCCGACTTGATCACGTCCGCGCCCGAAAAGAGCTGCGACGGAATGTCCTGGAAATTGGGCTGGACGGTGGTGATTGACTGCGCGCCCAGATAGGCTTCGCCGTTCAGCAGGGTCGTGACCTGCGGCAAACCGCGGATGTTGACGGTGGAGCCTTCGCCGGCGCTGCGCAGGATCTGCACGCCCGGAATGCGCTGCAGCGAATCCGAAATGGTGACGTCGGGGAGCTTGCCGATATCTTCGGCGGAGATCGCATCGACGACCGAAGCGGCATTGCGCTTGATGCTGACGGCACGCTGCTGTGCCGCGCGGATGCCGGTGACGACGACTTCGTCGGGCTCGGCCGCGGCAGGGCTGGCGGGGGCAGTCGGCGCGACGGCTTCACTGGCGGCGTCCGCCGTCACCTGGCTCGGGCTGGCGGCCTGATCGGTCGGCGCTGCGGCATTGATGCCCTGCGTGGTGGAACTCTGCTGCGCGAAGGCAGCAGCGGGCACCAGCGCAATCAGCGAGGCGGCGGCCAATAAACGGGCACGATTGGTATGAATGATCGGCTTCACGATGCTTCCCCTCTGGCGCTTGCAAACGACATCAGAAGGGGAAGGCAGAGCGGCTATGCCGTTCGCTACGATCCTCACCTGATGTCTTCACGGCTGTACGCGCCGCTTGATTGTTGCTGTCTTGTTACGCTGATCCATCGCTGTCAATAATAAAGAATGTAATTTTCATTTATAAAGCAGAGCGGCCTGCAAGGGCGATTGAACCGTGCTTCGCGGGACACAGCGTGGTAGCGTTGGATCGGGTGTGGCATGGCCACGGAGGGAGACAGAGTGGCTAGCGCGATCAGGACCGCAATTTCGGCGCATGACGGCACAATCGGTGCTGACGATCGCGGCACCCGTCTGGCCGGCAGCCTGTCCGGCACCAACCTGGAACGTGCGGCCGATTACAATCAGCGGATCGTGCTGCAGGCGATCCGGATCGCCGATGAAACCACGCGGTCCGATCTGGCGACGATCACCGGCCTGACGCCGCCGACGATCGCCAACATCACCCGCCGCCTGCTCGACCTGGGGCTGATCGCGGAAGCTGGTCGCCGGTTCGGCATGCGCGGCCAGCCCGCCTTGCGGCTGCGCGTCAATCCGGACGGCTGTTTTTCGATCGGCATCAATATCGACCGGGATCATTATACGATCGTCTCGCTGGATCTGGCCGGCAACGTGCGGACGCGCGCGGTGAAGGAGATCAGCTTCGCCATGCCCGAACATGTGCTGAGCTGCCTGCGCGAGGAGGTCGCCGCGATCCGCGCATCCGGTGCGATCGACGAGAAGCGGTTGATCGGCATCGGGGTCGCCTTGCCCGACGATCTTGGCAGCGTGGCGCTGCCCCATCGGCCGGAAGGCTATGCGGTATGGAACGAGCTGGACGTGGCCGAACTGGTGCGGGAGGTGCTGCCACTGCCAGTGCATATCGACAATGATGCCGCCGCCGCCGCAATCGGCGAGGCGCAATTCGGTAGCGGGCTGACCCAGCCGAGTTTCTTCTACGTCCTCATCAGCGCCGGCCTGGGCGGAGGGTTGGTGATGGACGGTACCTATGTTCGCGGCGCGACGGCGCGGAGCGGTGAAATCGGCTTTCTGCCCGATCCCTCCGCCGGAAAGCCCGGTGCCACCGTGCAGGACACGGTGTCCTTGTCGGCGCTGCTGGCACGGATCGAGGCAGCGGGTGACTCGATCGAAAATATCGAGACATTGTCGGAGGATATGCCGGTTGTCCGTGGCTGGCTGGACGATGCCGCGCGGTCGCTTACCGATCCGTTGATCGCGGTGAACTGCCTGGTCAATCCCGCGGCGGTGCTGATCGGCGGGCGCTTGCCGGAACCCTTGATCGACGCGCTGGTCACGCGGCTCAACGAAGCGCTCGGTAAGGTGCACGCGCCGGCGATCGCGCCCGTGCTGCGGGCCGCGACCTCGGGCGATGCACCCGCGATCGGCGCGGCCATTCTGCCGTTCCTGGACCGCGTCCTGCCGACCGAATCCGCCCTGATGCAGGCGGGGCGGGGCTGAATAAAACAAATCTCTTTCGTAATTCGTCGGGGCTGATTAGGGACAGACAAGCGCCGTACAGGCGCGCTTCAGGGGAGGGACGCAGTGGTTGCAGACGCACCGCGCCAGGGGCTGGCATTCATTTACATAACGACCCTGTTCTTCATCTGGGGCGCGGTCACGTCCGTCAACGACGTGCTCATCCCGGCGGTGAAGGAAATTTTCACCCTCACCGATACGCAGGGCTTCCTCACCCAATTCGCCTTCTTCATGGCCTATGGCGTGGTGTCGTTACCCGCGGCCCTGGTCGTATCGCGGCTCGGTGCGGCGCGATCGATCATCCTTGCGCTGGCGATCATGGTCGTCGGGTGCCTGCTGATGCCGGTGGCGACGCATTGGCGCACCTATACGATCGTGCTGGTCGCGCTGTTCGTCATCGCCAGCGGCATCACCTTGCTGCAGGTTTCCGCCAATCCGCTGTCGGCGGTGTTGGGGCCTTCCGAAAAGTCGCACTTCCGCCTCGTGCTGAGCCAGGCGTTCAACTCGCTCGGCACCGTGATCGGCCCCTATGTCGCGGCGCATACGCTGCTGCAGGGCGGCCTGTTCTCCGGCGGTGAGGCGACCGAGGCCAAGATCGTTGAATCGCTCGGGCGGATCGATCTGGCTTATTATTTCATCGCCGGCGTGATCGTCCTGTTGGCGATCTTTCTGTTCAGCGTGCGCGGGCGGATCGCGGCGGCAGCGCCAGCGGCCGACGCGAGCGCGGCCAGCGTCGGGGCGGCCTTTCGTTCCAAATGGGCGATGCTGGGGGCAGCCACCATCTTTCTGTATGTCGGCGCGGAAGTGTCGATCGGATCGACCATGGTCAACTTCCTCGAACAGCCTGACATCCTTGGCCTCGCCGCGGTCGAGGCGGGCAAGCTCGTCAGCCTCTATTGGCTCGGCGCGATGGTGGGCCGTTTCCTGGGCAGCGGCCTGCTGACCCGCATTCCCGCCAGCGGTTTGCTGCTGTTCGTCGCGGGCGCGGCGGCGGTCCTGTGCCTGATCGTCAGCCAGATAGCGGGCCAGCCGGCCGCCGTGCTCGCCATCTCCATCGGCTTGTTCAACGCGATCATGTTCCCGGTGATCTTCACGCTGACACTGGAGCGCTCCCGCGCGCCTGCGGCCTCCGTATCGGGCTTGCTGTGCATGGCGATTGTCGGCGGCGCGCTGGTGCCGCTCGTCTTTGCCTATGTCGCGGACATCACCGCCAGCCGATCGATCGCCTTTCAGGTGCCGATGCTCTGCTATCTGCTGATCGCGGCATTCGCGCTGGCGGCGGCCCGCGCACCGATCGTCGCGCGCGCCGCGACGCCGACGGTCGGCCATTGATGTCCCGACAAGACGAGGCGCGCGCGTGATCCAGATCGGGGTAGATTTCGGCGGCACCAAGATCGAGGCTGCCGCGCTCGATAGCGACGGTGCGTTCCTGGTCCGCCGGCGCATTCCCACGCCGGACAATTATGCCAGCGCGATCCAGGCGGTAGCCGACTTGGTTGCCCAAGTGGAAGCGGAAGTCGGCCAGGTCAGGTCGATCGGCGTCGGACTGCCGGGATCGATCTCGCCGCGGACGGGTGCGATGCGCAATGCCAATACCGTCTACCTCAACGGATCGTCGTTTCGCGAGGATCTGGCAAAGGCGTCCGGCCGGCAGGTGCGCATTGCCAATGATGCCAATTGCCTTGCTTTATCCGAAGCGCGCGACGGCGCAGCCGCGGGCGCGCATGTGACCTTTGCGGTGATCATCGGCACCGGCTGCGGCGGGGGCGTGGTCGTCGGTGGTGAATTGGTCGAAGGCGCCAACGGCATTGCCGGCGAGTGGGGCCATATTCCCCTCCCCTGGGCGCGGGCTGAGGAGCTGCCCGGTCCCGATTGCTGGTGCGGCCAGCGCAACTGCCTGGAGAAATGGATTTCCGGCACCGGGTTCCGCAAGGATTATGAGCGGCGCACCGGCCAATTGCTGCAGGGCGAACAGATCGTGCAGCTGGCACGCGCGGACGACCCGATCGCGACCGCCACGCTGGACGATTATATCGATCGGCTCGGCCGGGGGCTGGCGATCATCGCCAACATTCTCGACCCCGATTGTTTCGTGATGGGGGGCGGCATGTCCAACGTGACCGAACTATATGCGCGGCTCCCCGGCATTATCGATCGGCATACGTTCAGCGACGGGTGGCAGGGCAGGATCGTCCAGGCGAAATGGGGCGACAGTTCCGGCGTGCGCGGCGCGGCCCATCTGTGGCCGGCAAGCTAAGCTCAGGGCGCATCCCGCAGGCGGCACACGGCGCCGCGAAGATCGCTGGCGACGGACGTGCCGGCATCGGTGAAACGGACGTAATGTCTCCCTGGCGCATAGCCCGGCCAGGCTGGCAGGCCCGCGCCGTTGGGATTGCCGGTGCGCGCGAAGTTCAACCAATAGGCGTGCATCGGCGGTGCCCCGGCGGGCAGTCGCGCGGAGTCCTGCATCACATAGGGAAGCTCACCCGCGTGCGTGACGGCTTTGCCGCCTGGCCCGACATAGCCAAATTCATATTGCCATACAGGCAGACCGGCGGCCGCATGACGCGCGGCAACTACGCCGGCGGGGCAGGCGAAGATCAGATCCGTCGACACTTGCAGGCGCCGGTCGCCCCGCTCCGGATCGGGATCCGGCGCAGCCGCGTAAAGGGCGCGTGCCGGTGCCGCGTTGGCGCCAAAGCCCGCGGTGATGGCGGGATCGATCGCGTCGGTCGCACCGAGAAAGGAAAATTCCCGGCTGTTGGAGCCGATGATCAGCGGCACACGAGCGCCGCCCGATCGCGCGAGCGTCTGCGCCGGCGGTTCGCGCAGGACCCAACCGTCCACCGTCGCTGCCAGCCAGATAAAGCTGTCCGTGAAAAGGCCGGGTAATTTACCGTCCTCGGACACTTTCAGCAGTGTCGCGACCGGCAAGGCGCGCAGCGTTGCGGAGTCGGCATTGGCCGGCACGCCGGCGGCTTGCGTCAGCGCCATGCCAACGCGCTCATTCTCCGCAAGCGTGCGCGGTGGGATGCCGAAGCCGGCAGTGCCGCTCTCGGCGATCGCCTTGTGGAACAGCCCGCGGGCGCGCGGCGACAGCATCTGCAGCCCGACATCCTGCCCACCGGCGGATTCGCCGAAGATGGTGACGTTGCGCGGATCGCCACCGAAGCGGGCGATGTTGGCCTGCACCCAGCGCAACGCCGCCTGCTGATCCATCAGCGCATAATTGCCGGATGTGCGATGCGGGGATTCCGCCGTGAGCGCCGGGTGGGACAGAAAGCCGAGCGCGCCGAGGCGATATTGCACCGTCACCAGCACAACCGATTTGCCGAAATCCGAGTGTGTGGTGTCCGCGCCGCTGCCCGCGCGATTGCCGCCGCCGTGGATCCACACCATCACCGGCAACCTCTTCTTGCTCGCCGCCGGCAACGGGGTTGCTACCTCCAGATACAGGCAATCTTCCGATTGGTGCGCGGCCGCCTCATGGTTCCAGCCATAATCGATCTGCGGGCAGGCGGGGGCAGAGCGCGTCGTGTCGCGCACGCCGCTCCAGCGCGGCATCGCCACGGGCGGCTGCCAGCGCAACGGCCCGACCGGCGGCTGCGCGAAGGGGATGCCGCGGAACAGGCGCCGCCCGTCCGCCAACGTCTCCCCGGCAATCGCGCCATTGGTGGTCGACACGATTTTATCGGCTTGGACGGCGGCCAGGGCGAGCGCGGCAAGGATCATGAAAGTCGGTCCACTTCATGCGGCAGATCGGGCCGCGGCGACGATGGTCCCGTCGCGCACGGATGGGCAGGCTCAGTCGACGGCGGTCTTGCGGGGGGCGGGCAGCGCAAGGGCCTGCTTGATCGCCCGTTCTGCGACCGGTGCCATCACCTCATAGCCCGCCCGCGTCGGATGGACGTGATCGGACGACAGGCCTTCGCGTATGCCGAGCGCATTGCCTTTCAGCGCGCTCCAATAATCCGCGTACACGCAGCCGGCCCGCGCGGCATAGGCCTTGAGCCAGACATTCATCGCGACGATCTTGCTGCCCGTCTCCAGTCCCGGCTTCCAGGGAAAGAGATCCGCCGGCGGTATCGAGGCGAGGATGACACGGATGCCGTTGGCATGGGCCAGCTCGACCATCGAGCGGATATTGCCCTGCGTTTCCTCCGGCATCATCGGGCCGGTATTGCCGGCGATATCGTTGGTCCCGGCCATGATCTGCACGACCGCGGGGTGGAGATCGATCACGTCGGCGCGGAAGCGGGCAAGCATCTGCGGTGTCGTCTGGCCGCCAATGCCCCGGCCGACCCGATCGTTCGTAAAGAATTCCGGCCACATACTGGCCCAATTATCCGTGATGGAATCCCCCATGAAGACGATCCGGGGATGTTTGGGATTGGGTGCGAGCGCGGCATTGGCGGCGCGATAGCGCGCGAGATAGGGCCAGTCCGACCCGAGCCGGGCATTCCATTCGACCGAGAATTTATTGTTCGGGTCCAGCGCGATCTGGGATGAACCGGAACCGGCCAGCAAAGCGAACGACGCAACGCCCAACAGCACTTTCATACGCATCAGATTTCCTCCGATCCGGCACCCATTTTCGCGACAGGATGTCCGGCCCGAAGACGCCTTAGCATCGTCGTTTCCGCACGCCAGAAGGACATGGCGCGCGCCGTACAAAAGCTGCTGGATGAGTCGGTTTCTGTAACCTTTTGCGTGCCCTCCGATCCGCCGTCCGGGCTCTGCGCATGATCGATTCGCCGCACGCCAAAGCCCGATTGGCCGCTCTCGGAAAGCCGAATGTGCCGCATTCATCTGTCCGACAGGTTCAATTGACACCCTGCCCTCAGAGCAATCGAAAGGGAGAAGCTGAATGGCTGTCATGTCTCAAAAGTCGGGCGTCCGCATCCTGCTTGCGGCAACCGCATTGTCGGCGTCCGGCGTGGTCTTCGCACAAGTGCAGGATCCGTCCGATCCGAATGTTGTCGTCAATGGCCGGAAGAGTGACGGACCGGAGATCAAGGGCGTGATTTCCGCGCGCAATGGCGACAAGCTGAAGGTCACTGCCGAGGACGGCAGCAGCACCATCATCGCGATCGACGATACGACGCAGATCAGGTCTGGCGGAGGGTTGTTCAGCAGCCACGGCAAGCGTGATGCGGCGGCCTTGCTTAACGGATTGCCCGTGTCCGTAAAGACGGTTCGCTTTGGCGACGATCAATCGAACGACGCGCTCGTCGCCAGCCAGATCAAGTTCCGCAACAACGATTTCAAGACCGCGTCGATGATCCGGAACGGCACCGCCCAGCGGTTCGACGAACAGACAGCGGCAACGGAGTCGCTGCGCGGGCGCATGGCCGACATCGACAAATATAATATCAAGGCGACGACGAACGTGCACTTCGACACCGGCAAGGCTGTGCTGTCGCAGGAGGACAAGGCGGCGCTGTGCAACACGGCAAGCTCCGCGCAAAGCACGGAAAATGCCCTGATGCTGGTGGTCGGTTATACGGATTCCACGGGTGGCGAGGATATCAATCAGGAATTGAGCGAAAAGCGCGCCAATCGCGTCATCAACTATCTGCAGCAGGCGTGCGGGTGGAAACCTTATCGCATGCTGACGCCGACCGGCATGGCCAAAGCGGACCCGCTGGCGAGCAACGATACGCCGGAAGGCAAAGCGCAGAACCGCCGCGTGGCGGTCAACATCCTCGTCAGCAAGAGCGTCGACGGACTGTGATCCGCGCCGCCTAAGCCTCCAAGGGCTTGGGCAAAGACAGCAGGTGGCGGCTGTTCAGGTGCGCGCGATACGAAGCACGCCCTGACCAGCCGTCCTCCGCTCTGTGTCACTCCTCGACGGCGGCGACCCATGATCGATACGCCGCACGATCAGGCAGGCGAGGCGGGTGCCTTGTGCGACCCACTACGGGTCAACTCACCGCATATCCCAGCTTTATCGCGGCGCCGGACGATCCCACATCGTAATAAAGGAAGAAGTCACCATTGGCTTGGAAGGTCGTCTGGCCGGTCTCCAGGACCTGAGGCTGATAGCCGCTGCCGTCATTGACGTACAAAGTGAGCGTCGGTGCGGTAGCCGATCCCGCCCATTCGTAGCAGATCCAACCATATCCGCCGATTGGCGAGTATAGCATCGTATCGGTCGGCGTCTGGTAATTGTTAAATGTTATCCAGTACGAATTCGGAACACTCGTGCAAGGCTGGGGTGAACTCACTAGCCTGTCGCGAATGAAATATATCATTTTATCGGCTTGGTCTGTCACCGGAAAATTCTCCCTCAATCCTTAAAGAAGAGATAACAAATCGCTCCGATTCGCGTGCATTGCGATCTTTGGTAAAGCAGCCATAACATATTTTCTGAGTCAACTATGCATATCGGTCCGGAAAATAATGTATTAACCGAAACGGTTAGTTCAAACGTTGCTGATGGCATTGACGAGAAGGAAGGTGCCAGCGTTCGTATTGGGGGATAGAGGATGATTCTGAGTAAAGAGGTATTCTTATATAAATCCGAATTGGTAGAGATTTATCTTGCGGATTTGCCCTGACCTGTGAGCTCATAGGGTGCCGACGGCGCAGCCGGGCGAGGTAGCGTAGCTTTTCACCTGTTGCCGCGCGGAGGCGGCGCCATCGATCGTGTCCGTCCGATGACGCACCGATCTCGGCCTCTGCTCCCGGTGGCTCGATTTAGCCTTCGCTGGAGCCACCATGACGAACGATCCTTTTCCTGATTTTGGGCTGGGCGGCAGCTCGCTGGTCGCACCCGCGATCGCGGGCGACGACATTTATGGTCTCGCGGTCGTCTGGGCCCAGCAGGGCAGCGTCATGCTGTCCGTAGGAACGGGCAGCGATTGGTCCAGCGCGATCCCGATCCCTGGTGCACAGACCTTTTATTCCCCCGGCATCGCCATGGCCTATGACTGGTTCGATATCGCGATTGTGTGGACCGACACGACTGGCCAGGTGAATCTGCAGCTGGCGACATCACCGGGATCATCCGTCCCGTTGTCCGGGCCGGACGCGGCGGCTGGCGCGCCTGCCATTGTTTATGCGGAAGGCACGTTGTTCGTGGCTTGGATGTCCCAAACCGGCAGCCTCGTCATCACCTCTTACACCCCGAATGGGCAAGGTCCGACCGTCCCGGACTTTGAGGTGGAGATCAGCTCCCCGCCGGGCCTGTGCTGGTATGAAGGCCAGCTTTATATCGGCGTCGGCGGGACGATGGACCAGCCGGCCGCGATGAGCATCTTCACCTCGCCTGACGGTGGCGCTTCGGTCTATCCTTACGAAGGTGGCCCGAACTATGTCACCACGGCCGCTCCATCGATGGTTGTGCAGGACGGGGTCTACTGCCTCGCTTATTCCGACGAGAGTTTCAGCCTGAACATCATTCAGACAGACGACCTCACCAACTGCACCAACCAGAGCTTCCCGATCGGCTGTCATGGGGGCGGGGCGTCGGTCGCGCTGAGCATGGGGCAACTGGATGTCGCCTGGACCTATGGCCTGCCGCCCGAGGATCCGCGCTCGCACGAGGTATTTGTCGGCTACATTCCGGTGACGCCCGCCTTGCAGCGCACGCCATTGGCGCGCGAACGCTTCGCGCAGGTAGGCGCGCAGGTGAAATGTCCGGGCGGATCCGTATGGGACCCGCAGAGCCAGACCTGCGTGAGTTCGATGAGCTGCGTCGGCCAATGCGTCATCAACTGTATGGGCGCCAACGGCCTACTGAATCCGATCACCTTCGCCTATTGCCTGTGGAAGAATTGCTAGCGGCCGTCCGCCGATCGCGGCACAAGCGCACCGACGCAATTCGACGCCGATGGCGTGCAGCGCGTGTTGGGAGGACAGGATGCCTGAAGACATCATCTTCCTGCCGGAGGGCATCCTGGAAAAGGTTTCCGATGCGGTCGAGTCATTCTCGTGGTGCACGGATTCGAGACTGTCGCGTGAAGCCCTTTGGAACAATGACGGCACGGACGAAGCAATCAACCTCTACCATGCTTTGCAATATGAGGGGGAGGTCAACAATGGCGGCCATGACCAGTATTTCCACAATTCCAACGGTCATTTTCCGGTCTTCCGCTCCGCGCTGAACGGGTTGGAGATGATCGGGGCGCACCCCTATGCAGAGCTGGTCGTAGCGATGCTGTCCTGGGCCGAGGCGCACCCCGAGGAGGCCGCGGCGACATGGGATTCTCCGAGATCGCCCACGCTGGACCGGCTGGATGATCGGTATTTCAGCCTCAGCGACGAGCGTACGGTAAAGGTTTTCGCGCATGAATGGCTGCGTCGATCGCCCAAGCTCCGTCTGATCCCGCCCGAAGAATTCAATCAGATGGTCTTCCGCTTTCAGAGAGAGGCACACGGGCGCGAGGACGATGTCGTTGAGCCTGCGGCGATGGAAAAAGCGGCAGCGCGCGGATGGGCGGGACGGTTGATCGATGGGATCGCCAAGTGGCGCATCTAGCGCCCCGCTTGGCGCGCGGCGTTCTTGTCAGAGGCGCATTCCGAGCCAGATGACCGTCTCCGTCGAGAACGCGACGACGGGATCGATCAACGTCGGCCATAGTCCGTGCGCGCCGATCCGCGCAGCCGAGCGATCATGATGCTCCTGCTCCTCGGCAATGATTGTGCGCAAGGTATCAGCGGCGGGTTGGTCGATGCTGTCGAGCGCTTGAAGCTGCGCGTGCATATGACGCAGGACGATGCGCTCGATTGCCACTGTGGTGGCCGCGATTGCGTGGCGTCCGGCTATTCCGGTTAGCGTGCCGAGCGTAAAGCCGCCGACCGCACAGAAATAATAGCTTCTGCAACGCCGCCGGTTGCGGCGCAGGAGCTCCGCGCCAAACCGGCTGCGATGGCCCCGCTCATGGGCGAGGAATTCGTCCAGCTCGGCGACCATCTCCGGCGCGCGCCACCGCGCCCACCAGCGCTGCGCCCGGTATACGCAGATGGCGCCTTGTTCGCCCGCATGATCGACTTTCATGACACGATCGCCGAGGGTCTCTCCCGCCTTGAGCCACGCAACCAGAGCCATGCCAGGTTTGTGTCACGCCGCGCGACCGCCCGCCAGAGGGCGTCGGGCGTCCCGTCAGCGGCAGTTCCACGCACCCGCCGGTACGTCATTTGACTTACGGCGCATCGCACGCCGCTCGGGTCATATCTTGCGAATAGGCCGGGGATGCGCAGCCCCGTCCCTGCATGGCCTTCTGCCGTCTCGGCATGTCGTCCCGCCGAAGACCCACTTCGTCGCCTGGTCTTGCGGGACGCGGGGGGCGGAAAGTCGCTGCCTGTCCCTCCGGAAGAGAGTGCCGATGCCGCCTGCCCCCGCCCCAAGCCTGGTTCCGTACAACCCCAATCTGAATGGCAATCCTGCATCGGCGACCGGATCGGCTTATCCCAACGGCAATCCTGCGCTTGGCTATAATCCGCCCAGCGTGCGGAATACGGATACGGCGGTTCCGCTCCACGACCGGGGTGCGGTGGTGCATGATTATGCGAGCAAGGGACCGGCGCCCGGCAATATCGCCTTGCGCTGGATGTACGGCTCCAACGTCGCGGCCAAGAACCGCGATCCGCGCATCCAGGTGATGCAATATAATGAAGACACGTTCCTGCTGCGTCAGAACGTTTGCTGTCATTGGGAAGCACCGTTCACCTATCTGCTGTTCGGTAACGAAGGTGCCTTGCTGATCGATACCGGCGCCACCGCCGATGCGCGCCATTACCCGTTGCGCGATACGGTCGACGCCATCGTCACCCGCTGGGGCCAGGCCCGCCGCCGCCCGAACCTGCCGCTGACCGTGGTTATGACGTCGGGCGAGGATGTCGCGCAGAACCAAGGATTGGTGCAGTTCGCCGATCGCCCCCGAACGACGCTGCAACCCACACCGCCGGCGCTGATGAAGCGCTTCCACGGGCTTGGCGCCTGGCCGGGCGGCAGCGGCAGGATCGATCTTGGCGGGCGCGTGATCGAGGTCATTGCCACGCCGGGCACGCACAAGGACGGGATCAGCCTGTACGATCCCTATACCGGTCTCCTGTTCACGGGCGACCTCTTCTATCCGGGCAAGATCCAGATCGCGAACGACCGCGATTTCGTCGCGTCGCTGGAACGGCTCAAGCAATTCCGCGATCAGAATCCGGTGAAATGGATCCTCGGCGGTCACATCGAAATGATGTTCGTGCCGGGCAAGGCCTATCCCCGCTTCGCGACCTATAAGCCGTATGAGCGCGTGCTGCAGATGGACCCGGCGCTGCTGGACGAAGGGCTTACCTATGCGCGCGAGGTTGCGGGCAAATCGGTGATGCTGATCCGGCCCGATTTCATCCTGCTGAACAAGGTCAGCCCGGACCAGCGCACGCGCGTGTGGCCGGACGGCGTGCCCAATATCGATCCGCCGCGGCCCTTCTGAGCCCGTCTGCCCGTCGTTTATCGAAAGCGTGAGAACCCATGCAGCGTCGAGATTTCCTGTCGTTAACGGCGGCCGCGGCCGTCGTGCCAGTCCATTCCGCGCTGAAGGCGGCCGCGCCAGCGCCCGGCCCGCGCATCGACTTCAAGCGCGCCGATGCGGCACCCGGCGCCTTCCCAACCAAATGGATCTGCGGCTCACCGTCATTGATGGATAACAAGGATCCGCCGGTGCAGGTGCATTGGTATAATCCGCACACCGCGATCCTGCGTCAGAACAAGGCCTATAGTTACGAAGCGCCGTTCGCGCCGCTCTATTTCGGCAATGATCGCGTGCTGCTGCTGGACGAAGGATTCACGCAGCTACGCACCGATTGGGATCTGCGCGGCGTCGTCGACGACTGCATCGCCAGCTGGTGCCGACAGAATAAGCGCAACCCGGCCGACATGGAGCTGTTGGTGGCCTTTTCGCACCTGCACGCCGATCATTATGCCGCGGTGAACCAGTTCGCCGACCGTCCGAACACGCGCTATATGGGCCTGACCCACGAAGAGATGCTGGGCTTCTGGGGGATGACCAATTTCCCCGATCAGCGTGTGTCGCTGGATCTCGGCGGACGTGAGATATTGATCTGGGGTTCGCCCGGCCACGTCATGTCCGAATGCGCCTTTTACGATAGCTTCACCCACATCCTGTTCACCGGCGACATGTTCTATCGCGGTCGCTGTTATATCAGCTTCTGGCAGCCCTGGTTCGACAGCATGCAGCGCCTGATAAACTTCGTGGATACGCATCCCGTCAGCCACGTCATGGGATGCCATATCGAGATCAGCAGCAAAGGCGTGGATTATCCCTATGGCACCACCTGGCAGCCGGATGAGGCGCCAGTCCATATGTCGGTGGACGACCTGCGTCATGCCTTCGAGATCGCCAAGACCATCAAGGAGCCCGGCATCTACTTCACCGGCAAGGTGTTCCTGTGCAATCAGACCCGCGGCACGACGACGATCGACCGCAATCCCTATGCCTATGATTGATCGCAGCGGTCCGCGCCGGTCGCCGCCATGCGCGAATATGCTTTCAAGGTAGGTGCGCGGCGCACCTTATGGCATCAGGCCGGAATATGGCCCGCAAACATTCGAAACATGAACCTTATGGTCAGGCGCCGGCCGAGGTAGAGACACAAACGGTGCCGTGCTGGCTGTGTGGCCGGCCCACGGGCAAGACCATCGTCTGGCACCACCCCGTGCCGAAGAGCCGGGGCGGGCGCGATGTCGTGCCGATGCATCCCATCTGCCATCAGACGCTGATCGCCAATTTCACCAATTCGGAACTGCAGCGTTTCGGGACGGATGTGGACATGCTGCTGGCCCACCCCAACGTCCGCAAATTCGTCGACTGGGTGGCGAATAAGGACCCGGATTTCACCGCGACGACCGCGAAGAAGCAGCGTTGACCGCAGAGTAGGGGCGGACGTGTCGCGATCAGGCCGCGGCGTGGATCGCGCTAAGTCTGGGGCTCGGCTGTATGCGCCCGTCAGCGTCATTCCGGCAATGATCCCGTCTGACGCAGGGCCTCTCCCAGCGCGAGTGCGGTGGACGTGGCGAGGTTCATCGATCGGACCTGCGGCCGCATCGGGATGCGCAGCCGGGCATCGCACGCTGCGGCAACCTCGGGCGGCACGCCCGCACTTTCCTTACCGAACAGCAGAATGTCGTCCGGCGCGAAATCAAAGCTGTAGGCGGATTGCCGGCTCTTTGTGGTGAACAGGATCAACCGGGCTGCCCCTATCGTCGCTTGAAACGCGCCGTAGTCGGCATGACGCGTCACGGCGACATGATCGATATAATCCATCGCCGTGCGACGGACCCGACGATCGTCCCACGCAAAGCCCATCGGCTCGATCAGATCCACCGCAGCGCCCATGCAGGCGCACAGGCGCAGGACGGCGCCGACATTGCCGGCAATTTCAGGTTCGAACAGAGCGATGCGCATACCGCCCGATTGGCCGCGTGCGCCGGGGCTGGCAAGCCCGGTGGACATAGGGCCACTGCGGCGCCCTTTGCAGCCGCGCAAAACGGACAGAAGCGGGACCCCGGCTCAAGGCCGGGGTGACGTAGGGCTATGCCTGACATCGAAAGGAAGCCAGGGGCTGGCCTTTGTGTCCGTCACCCCGGCCCTGAGCCGGGGTCCCGCTTATCAAGGTTACATCCAGGCCCCAGTCAGTGGGCCGTGATAGCCGTCTGCACCACATTCCACCCACGCAGTTTGACCGTCACCGCACCCTTCGTGGCATTGGCTGGATAGCGCACCTCGATGCGGCGCTTTTCGCCCGGCATCAGCGAGACATAATTGTCGGTGAAGTAAGCGGGGAGGATTTGCGCGCCGTTTGCGCCGAATAGGGTGAGCTTGGTCGCCAGCGCGGCGGTGGTGCCGGGGTTGGTGAGGTCGACGCTGGTGATGCGGTCGTCGCCGTCGCTGCGGCTGGATGCGGCGGCGGTGAGCTTGACCTGCGGCATCGTGCCGAGCGCCCGATAGGCGGCCTCGTCGCGTCCTTGCCAATAGGTGTTGCGCGACAGGATTTCGCCGGATGCGCTGGTTATGTCGAGCGCCACCAGAACGACACCCTGCTGGAGCGCGGGGGCCAGATCGAGCGTGAATATGTCTGCGGTCAGGCCGGCCGCGGCAGTGAAGGGTGCGCTACGTTCGCTGACGAGTGTGTTGTCGAGTGTGGTCACCCGCGCGTGGACCGTCGCGCCGGTCAAGGGCGTACGGCCGTTATTGACCACGATCACCTTGTAATCGGGCAGGTTCATCTGGACGTGGACCGGCTCGGACGCTTTCTTGGTGCCGTAGAAGGCGGCATGCGTGTCGTAATCGGAGGAGAAGATCTGCCAGGCAGAGGATGGCCAGGCGGGCTGGGTCATCCAGAACATGCGCGCGCTGTTGGTGGTCCACAGTCCCGCATTGAAGCCTTCGAGGATCGCGCGGTAGCTGACATATTGCAGCATCTGCGCCTTGCGTTCGAAATCCTCCAGGCTGGTGGCGGGGCCGAATTCCGTATCCATCGCTTTCATGTAGCTGGCGACGGCGCCGTTTCCGGTCTGGTGCCAGTCATGATAGGCCCAGACATCGCTGATCGGCCATTGGTCCGGCGCCGGGATCGTCCGCTTCCAGCTTTCCAGCGTCGGGAAGCTGGGCGTGCCGAGCTCGACCGAGAAACCCTTGGCATGCTCGGTGAAATAGGATGCCGGCTCGCGCCAATTATAGGGCCCGCTATTCTGGAGCGAGATGCGGTTGGATGACGCCATGTAAAGGCGCGTGCCGTCCTCCTGCTCGATCAGCTTCTCGATCCCCTCGTTCAGGATCGGCTGGGGCACACCCTCGTTGCGGGGCACCCACACGACGATCGAGGGATGGTTGCGGAAGCGGCGAACGACATCCTTCGCATTGGCGAGGAACAGGGGCACGTCCTGTGCCTCGATATTGTAATCCTGGGTCGACTCCCAGAAATCGTTGAACACCATCAGGCCATATTCGTCGGCCAGCTCATAGAAGGTCTCGCCCGTATCCTGGCCCATCCAGTTGCGGATGATGTTCATGTGGGCGTCGCGATGGAGCTTGAAATAAGGCTCCTGGCGGGCGCGATCCACGCGCTTCATGAAATCGTCCATGCCGATGCTGCCACCGCGTGCGGCGATGCGGACGCCATTCACGCGCAACACAAGGAAGGGAGAAAGCCCTTCGTCGCCCGCAATCGGCGTCACGGCCGGTGATGTCTCGGCGCCGGCCGCGAAGCTGTAGGCCCATCCGTTCGGCACCTGACGGATGGCCTGGTGGCGGTGATCGATGATCTGCTGGCCGCGCGAACGCGCTTTGCTTGGATCGAGCAGAACGCGACGGAGCGCACCCTGATGATCCATCAACGACAGTTCGTAGGTGACCTCGCGCAGGCCGAAGCGCACGTCCTTGGCGTCAGACGTTCCTGCCGCAAGGTGGAGCATGTGCAGATCGGGCGCGCCATAGCCGTTCGGCCACCACAGCTTGGGGTTGCGCACCACCAGTTGCGGGAAATCGGTGGGCGTGAAGCGAACGATGGTCTCGCCTGGGGCGAGCGTCACGCTCTTGGCGACGTTGACGTCATCGAAAGCAGCCCGAACATCGGTCGTGACCGGGTGGTCGGTCAGGTTGGTCAGCGGGACTTCGATGGCGACGTTGGCCACGCTGTT
Source organism: Sphingomonas sp. ASY06-1R (assembly GCF_052180265.1). Taxonomy (GTDB): domain Bacteria; phylum Pseudomonadota; class Alphaproteobacteria; order Sphingomonadales; family Sphingomonadaceae; genus Sphingomonas_I. The sequence goes on from NZ_CP197464.1 coordinate 456,537, forward strand.
GTCTGGGTTGGGCAAGGTCGTGATGACCTGGGCATCGCCGATCTGGACGTCGCCGGTCGCGACCAGATCGACGCCTTGCCACAGGCCGGTATTGCGATCGCGGATGGTGGGGATCCAGTCCCACCCCTCGGTCGCCGAGAAGGTCGGGCCATCGAGCATCATCATGCCGCCATTCTCGCCGACGCCGGACGTCAGCGATTCCTCATGCGTGATACCGGCATGGGGCGGGGGCGAGATGCGGACTGCGATTGCGTTGCGCTGGCCCGGTTGCAGCTTGCCGGTGACGTCGAACCGGCCGCGAATGAAGGCGCCCTTCATGTCGCCGACGCGGACACCGTTGACCCAGGCCTCGGCGGCGTAATTGGCGCCGTTGAAGATCAGCGCCAGGCGTTTGCCGGCGGCGTCGGCGGGCACATCGATCTCGGTGCGATACCAATAATCCTGGTGGGCGAGCCGTTCAGGGATGGCGAGATTGTTCAGGCCATAAGCGGGATCGGGATAGACGCCGCGATCCACCAACGTTGTCAGCGCAGTGCCTGGCACCGTCGCGGCATACCAGCGCGCCGCCCCATAGCCGGCGCGGGAGATCGCGGCCCCGTCCGGGGCCTGCAAGGCGGAACCTTCTGCCATGCGCCAGCCGGCGACGGTCCACAGGCCCGGTGCGCGGGCGACCAGGGCCGGGCCTTTCGGCTCCGGCTTGGCGACGGGCTTTTGGAAGGACGCCCCGCTCTTGGGGCGGGTCCAGGCCGGTTGCGGCGTGACCTGGCCCGCCATCTGGCGAACCTGTACCGGCCATACCGGGCTGGAGAGGGTGAAGACGGTAAGATCGGGATCCGGAGCCCGCGCCGCCAGCGCGCGGATGTTCGCCGCCGGGAGCATTGCGGCGGAATATTGGAAGCCGGCAATGCGGCCGCCAAAGCCGTCACCACCGAGCCTTGCCTCACCGGCCAATGGCCCGGCCGCAGCCGGGCCGCTCGCGACCTCGCGTCCGTCGACGTAGAGATGCGCGACGCCCTTTTCGGCGGTGACGGCCAGGAGCGTCCAGCGCCCGAGCGGCAAACGCTGGCGGCCGCGGACGACGCCGGCAGGCGACACGAAGGCAGGGACGCCATCGGTCAGGGCCAGGAAAAGGCCCGATCCCGGTGCGCCGATGCCGGCAAGCGTCGCGGTGCCGGTGGGCGTGACACGCGGCTCGATCCAGGCCTGGATCGTCCAGCTGCCGGCGGCAGGAAGGGCATCGCCGGCGGCGCCGATCGGGGCCACGTAGGGCGTGCCGCCCGCTGCAACGTCGATGTTGAAGGGACCGACAGCCGAAGGGCTCTGTGCCAGAAGTGGCAGCGCCGTGGCCCCGAGCAGCAGTCCACCCAGGCGCAGGAGGCAATTCATCGGTCTTCTCCCCGTTGGCGTCCCGGCTTCGCGGCCAGGCACGCATGTTGACGGGATCATGACGCACCAAAATAAGAAAATCAATTTACTTATCTTCAGCGATGTTTGCTTTGCCCGTGCGTTAGGGGGCGCAATTGGTCGCGGCGATCAGTTTTCCAACGACTATCTACATCCGAAATGACCCGCGTGGCTGTATCGGCTGCAGTACCTGCCTACGGATCTGGCGGACGTTCGCTTCGCTGTGGCGCGGCGAGACATATGGGTGTTTCCACGCGACCAACCGGGTGCGGGTGCTTGGCGTGTACAGGAAGCGCTCATCCCCGCCTGCCTACCATATCGGCGCGAATTGAGATGACATCTGTCATCTTTTTGCTGCACTGCAGCATCACAAATGGTCCGTTCTCTGAGTTGATACGTCGAGAAAGGCGGGTAACATGCTGCACACGCGAAATAACGCTGCGCTGACGAACCCGGGGTCTGAAGGGGGTAACGAGTTGAAACAGGTGAGCGTTGCCGTCGCTATTGCGACGGCCGGCCGTCGCGATACGTTGAGCGAAGTCCTGGGTGAACTGGTCCACCAGCTGCGCGCGCCGACCCGTGTCGCCGTCTGCCCGGCCAAGCCCGAAGATGCGGACCTCGACGCCTTTGCGCGCCTGCCTTTTCAGGTCGATGTGGTCAGCGGCCCGGTCGGCCTGTGCGCCCAGCGCAATGCGCTGATGCGGCATTTGACCGACGTCGATGTCGTGCTGATGCTGGACGACGATTTCGTGATGGAGCCGCATTATGTCGGCGAATGCGCTGACCTGTTCGCGGCGCATCCGGACGTCGTGATGACCACCGGCGAGGTGCTTGCCGACGGCATCATGGGGCCAGGCCTGGAACTCGCCGATGCGCAGTCGACGCTCGCCGCGGATCGGATGCCGGCCAGCGATAGCCTGCGGGACGTTCATAATGGTTACGGCTGTAATATGGCGATCCGGATGGCGCCGGTCCGCGCCCAGGGGCTGACCTTTGACGAGAAGCTGCCGCTTTACGGCTGGCTTGAGGATGTCGATTTCAGCCGGCGGCTCGCCGAATATGGCCGGATCGTCAAAAGCCAGCGCTGCCGCGGCGTCCATATGGGCGTGAAGCGCGGGCGCAGCCCCGGCAAGCGACTGGGTTATTCGCAGGTCGCCAATCCCTATTATATGTGGCGTAAAGGGTCCCTGTCCGCGCGCTTCGCCTCGATCCAGATGGCGCGCAACCTCGCCTCCAATTTCGGCAAGATGTTGCGGCCGGAGCCGTGGGTCGATCGCAGCGGCCGTGTCCGCGGCAATTTGCTGGCGATGAGCGACCTGGTGCGCGGCCGGATCGATCCGCAGCGCGCCCGCGAGCTGAGCTGAGCGGCATGGCAACCACCCATCCTGCGCCCGCCGGGGTGCTATCCGCGCGCGAGCGCGAAGAACCGGTCAAGGCCAGGCCCCGGCTCGGCTGGGTCGATGTCGCAAAGGGCATCGGCATCGTACTGGTTGTGCATGGCCACGCCATTGACGGGTTGATGTCGGCGGGGCTGCTGTCGCGCGATGGGTTGGCCGCCTTCAGCTTCTACGCCGTCTATTGCTTCCACATGCCGCTCTTCTTCCTGCTGAGCGGTCTGTTCGTGCCCGGCCAGATCGCGCGGGACCGGGGGCGTTTTGCGTGGCGCCAGATCGGGTCGATCGTCTGGCCTTATTTCCTGTGGTCGATCATCCAGATCACGGTGCTGTATCTGGCGTCTTCCTACGTCAACAAACCGCGTGAACATCTGGATTATCTCCAGATCTTGTGGGCGCCGCCGAGCCAGTTCTGGTTCCTGTACGTCCTGTTCCTGTTTCACATGGTCGCGGCGCTGCTGGTGCGGCGTAACACGATCGTGCCGATCCTGGTGGTGGGCGCGATCGCCTTTGTCGGCTTCCATATTCTCTGGCCGCGCGCGACCATTCCGCATTTCTTCAGCGAATTGCTGATCTTCTACGCGCTGGGCACGGCGCTGGCGGGGCAGATGGCGGCGATCCCGGCATGGATGGCGCGCTATCGGGTCGTGGTGGCGGCGGCCTGCCTCCTGGCCGTTCCCTATATCTGGTTCGGTTTCTCGCGCGGGTTTGGCTTCGATTATATGGCGATGATCCCGGTCACGCTGATCGGGATTTGCGGCGTGCTGACTGTGGCTACGATGCTGTCCGGCCGCGCCGCCGCCCTGTTCCGCTTCCTGGGCGAGCGGGCGATGGCGATCTATGTGCTGCACGTGCTGTTCGTGGCGGGCACGCGCATCGTTCTGGCGAAGGCGCTGGGTATCCAGAATGGCGCGTTGCTGTGGCCGATCCTGCTGACGGCGGGTGTTGTCGGCCCGGTCGTGGCGTTCGAAATCGCCGGCCGTGCCGGCTGGACCCAGCGTCTCGGCCTGGGCGCCAAGCCGCGCGCCGCGAAGGTCGGCAATGCCTGAACTCGTCATCAACGGACGCTTCCGGCACCAGCGGCTGACCGGCGTCCAACGCGTTGCCGTAGAAATTACGCGCCGGCTGAAAACGCCTTATCGGATCGTCGAGCCGAACAAGGATGCGAATGGCGGCCGCGGCCATCTGTGGGAGCAGCTCGTGCTGCCGGTCCGCGCCGGCCGCCAATTGCTGTGGGGGCCGTGCAACACCGGACCCGTCGCCAAGGCACGGCAGATCGTGACGATCCACGATGCCGCCGTGCTGGAACATCCCGAATGGTTCTCGCCCAATTTCGCGCGGCTCTACGGACAGCTGCTACCTTTGCTGGCGCGGCGGATCGATCGGGTCGTCACCGTGTCCGAATTCTCGCGCGAGCGACTGAGCGCGCTGCTGGGCATCGGGCTGGATCGGATCGCGGTCGTCCCCAACGGCGTGTCCCATCATTTCCGCCCGGTGCCGGAGGCGGAACGCGACCTACCCCCCGCTTTGGTGGGGCGGCCCTATTTCGCGACCTTGTTCACGCGCGAACCGCGCAAGAACCTGGATCTCGTGCTGAAGGCCTGGAAAGCCGCACGTCCGCAGCTTCCCGCCGACACGGTGCTGGCCGTCATCGGCGGGCGCGGCGCGGCGGGCGTGTTTGGCGAGGGGCGGGGTGAGAGCGAGGTCGGCGACGATGGCGTAGTCCATTGCGGCTATCTGCCCGACGCTGTCCTCCCGGCCGTCCTGTCGGGTGCGTGGGGGCTGGTCTATCCCAGCCTGTATGAAGGTTTCGGTCTGCCCGCGCTCGAGGCGATGGCTTGCGGGACGCCTACCGTCGTCACCGCGTTGACCAGCCTTCCCGAAGTGTGCGGCGATGCCGCGCTCTATGTGGACGCGCTCGACCCGCGCGGACTCGCCGATGCGTTTCTGACCCTGGCCGGCGATCCTGCGGTACGCGCCGACCTTGGCCGTCAAGGCATCGCCCGCGCGCGCCTTTTTAGCTGGGACGGCGCTGCCGCCCGGATGGATTCGATCCTCGCGGAGCAGTTGTGACACCATGAAAGTAGCGATCATCCACTATTGGCTGGTCGCGATGCGCGGCGGCGAGCGCGTGCTGGAGCGGCTTCTGACGCTATATCCGCAGGCGGACATCTTCACCCATGTCTACGATCCCGACGCGATGTCGGCGCTGATCCGATCGCACAAGGTGACGACCAGCTTCATCCAGAAGCTGCCGGGCGCAACGCGGCGTTACCAGAGTTATCTGCCGCTCATGCCACTCGCATTGGAGCAGTTCGATCTGCGCGAATATGACCTGGTGATCGCGTCCGAAGCCGGGCCGGCCAAGGGCGTGATCACGCGCCCCGATGCGCTGAGCCTATGTTACTGCCATTCGCCGATGCGCTATATCTGGGATCAATATCCCGTCTATCGCGCGCAGGCCGGGGCGTTGACGCGCATGCTGATGCCGATGCTGAGCCACAAGCTGCGGCTGTGGGACACGGTCAGCGCGTCGCGGGTGGATAGCTTTTCCAGCAACTCCGCCTTCGTGCGGTCGCGCGTGCGCAAATTCTATGGGCGCGATGCGGAGGTCATTCATCCGCCGGTGCCGGTCGACGATTTCGCCATCGGCGAGCCGGGCGATCATTATCTGTGGCTCAGCCAGCTGGTGCCGTACAAACGGCCCGATCTGGTCGTCGATGCGTTCAACGCCAACGGATTGCCGCTGCTGATCGTCGGCGATGGCCCGTGCGCCGCCGACATACGCAAGCGCGCCAAGGGTAATATCCGCTTCGAGACCCGGCTTAATTATGCGGGGCTGCGCGATGCTTATGCGCGCGCCCGCGCGCTGATCTTCACCGCCGAAGAGGATTTCGGGATCGTCCCCGTGGAGGCCCAGGCCTCTGGCCGTCCCGTGATCGCTTATGGCCGTGGCGGCGCATTGGAAACGGTGGTCGACGGGTCAACCGGCCTGTTCTTCTACGAGCAGACGGCGGATGCGCTGAACGACGCGATCCGTCGCTTCGAAGGCTGGCTGCCCGGCTTCGAGCCGGAAGTAGCGCAGGAGCATGCGCGCAAATTTGCGCCGGAGCGGTTCGACGAACAGTTCCGCGCCTTTGTGGAGCAGGGCATTGACCGACGTTTCTCCTGAAGCCGTGCCAGCGGGGGCCCAGGGCGGCGATGTAAAGCGCCACCTGATCATCTTCACGACGGATGCCGGCTTCATGATGCCGACCATGTCGGTCATCGATCAGTTGCTCGCCCAGCCGCGGGTGATAGCTCTCGCCGACATCATCGTTTACCTCGTGGATATCGATGCGGACCGCCGGCGCGCGCTGGAAGATGCTTTTGGCCATTTGCCGGTGCGCTTCGTCGAGATCCCGCCGGAGCTGCTGCAATTGTCCGGCGATGTCAGCTTCAATCCCACGCACGTGCCGCATTCGACGCTGGCGCGACTGTCGCTCGGGGAGTTGCTGCCCGAGCAATATGATCATGTCCTCTATCTGGACGGCGATATCCAGCTGCTCGGCGATATCGCGCCGCTGGTCGAACATCAGGTCGCACCCGGCAAGATCGCCTCGGTCAACGAAGGCATCTGGATGTATCAGGGCGACGGCGGCGGCTATTGGCGCGGGATGAGCGCCTATCTGTCAGGGCTCGGCCTGAAATCGCCTCATGATTATTTCAACGCGGGCATCCTCGCCTTCCGGCGCGACACTTGGCGGACCAAGTCGGCCGAAGCCTTGCGCTTCTTCACCGAACATTCCGACCTGTGCCGCTTCCACGATCAGAGCGCGCTGAACTTCGTGTTCAACGGCCAGCGCGAGGTGCTGTCGCCGCTCTACAATTATATCTCAAGCTATGCCGATCTTGGCCTGGCGGACCGGCTCAAGCCGCGGATCGTGCATTTCACGGGCGCCGCCAAGCCGTGGTTCAGCCGGGCGCGTCCGTGGCAGGGGCGGTTCCTGCCGCATTATGATGCGCTACGCGCCCGTTATCCGGTGCTGGCGCAGTTCGAGAAGCGTAAAAGTGCCGACGAGATTGCCGCGATCGACGGTGAGGCGGAGGCGCGTCGCCGCAAGATGATGTTGCTGACGCCCTGGCGGCCGACGCTGCGGCGGCAAAAGCTGCTCCGTTATTTCCGCGATACCCGCTTCGCTTTCTAAGCGAGCCAAGACAAAGATAGGAACCTGCCATGCGGCTCATCGCCTTGCTCGATACCAGCGTTTCGTCCGACAATCTGGGCGACGAGATCATTATGGATGCGGTTCGCTACGAACTGCTGGACGCGCTGCCGGATGCTTATTTCACCACGGTGGCGACGCATGATTATCTGGGGCGGATCGGCCGCAAGATCCTGAAGCAGTGCGAATTCGGCATCCTCGGCGGCGCCAATTCCATGTCGTCGCAGATGCTGCGCGGCGCGAACTGGAAAATTTCCCCGCTCGATCTGTCGCCGATGCAGGACAAGGTCGTGCTGATGGGTGTGGGCTGGCAGGATTATCACCCCAATGCCAGCCGCTACGCGCGTTATGTCTACGAGCGCGTCCTGTCGAAGAAATATGCGCATTCGTTCCGCGACAGCTACACGCTCGGCAAGGCCCAGCAGCTGGGGCGCAAGACACTCAACACCGCATGCCCGACAATGTGGCGTTTGGACGACGCCCATTGCGCCGCCATTCCCACAACCAAGGCAAAAAGCGCGGTTGCGGCGCTCACTTTCTACCGGCCGGATCCGGACAATGATCGCAAGCTGATGCAACGCATCTGCGACAGTTACGGCAAGGTGTATTTCTGGAGCCAGCAGGCGGAAGACTGGGAATATCTCCACTCGCTCGGCAATTTCGATGTCGAGCTGATCCACCCCAATGTCCGCGCCTATACCGATGTCCTGGAAGGCGAAGACGTCGATTTCATCGGCAGCCGGCTTCATGGCGGGATCCGGGCGATGCAGAAGGGACGCCGCGCCTTGATCGTCATCGTCGACAATCGTGCTGCCGAGATTGGTCGCGACACCGATCTGCCGACCGTCGCGCGGGATAATCATGCGCGCATTGCCGCCTGGATCGAAGGGAGCGATCCGGTTCGCCTCAAGCTGCCGAACGAGGCCATCAACGCCTGGCGCACCCAGTTCGGCTGAGCCGTTCCAGCACATTCTGACATACCGCATCGGCGGGTGGATTTGTCCACCCGCCGATCTTTTCATGTCCGCTCAGGATCGGGCGAAGGCAGTTTTCAGGTCCCGCACCAGCGCCCGGGCGGTCGTCAGGACGAGCCCACCGTAAATTGCGGCGCCCGCGACGACCAACACGGCGACACGCATGCTCGGGTGAAGCCCCTGCAGCAGCGGCCGAAGCAGCAGCAGCGCCACCCCCATGACCAGCGCGGCCGCAAGCGGCTGCAGAACGGAGGTCAGGACCGGCCGACTTTCGATCCCCGTACTCCGGCGCAGCAGATACACGCTGAGCGGCAGGGTAAGATAGGTGCGCGCCACATGCGCGATCACCACCGCGATCAGGCCGAAGGGGGCCGCGATCGCCGTGATGACGGTCGCCGACGCCACGATCGCGGTGATGCCGAGCGATGCCTGGTCGGATCGGCCGACCGCCGCCATGGCGGGCCAGGTGAAATATTGCAGCGTGATCGGAATGGCGCTGAGGCACAGGATCGACAGCAATTCGCCGCTGGCCGCCCATTGCTTGCCGAAGGCGAGCGGCACGAGATCGGGTGCCACGATCGCCAGCCCGAAATAAGCGGGGAAGGTCATCAGTGCCGATGTCCGGACCAGGCGGATGAACGCACGCGACAGAGCGGGGCGATCCTGCTGGAGGCGCGACAGGGTGGGCAGCGCCACCGACGTCAGCGGATTGACCGCGAACTGGGTCACCATGTCGAGCACGCGCGAGGCGACCCGCATATAGCCCACCGCCGCCGGACCCATGAAGAAGCCGAGCAGGAAGTCGAAGATGCGGCCGTTGAGCGACATCAGGAAGGTGACCAGCGTCATGTGCGCGCCAAAGCCCGACATGCGCCGGAAGGCCGCCGTGGAGAAGCGCAGCCGCGGCACCCAGCGGCAGCTGATCCAGATGAAGATGACGGAGAAGAAGGACGCGACGAGCCGCTGCACCACCAGGCTCCACACGCCATAGCCGCTGATCGCCATCACGACGCCGATGACGCCGCCGATCAAGTTGGCGATCAACGTCCGCACCGCCAGCGCCTTGAAGCCGAAGTCGCGCGTCAGCCGCCCTTCATGCGTGGCGCTGAGCGCCGTGATCGGGAGCAATGCCGACAACGCCTGCAGCACCGGCCCGAGGGCAGGGCTGTTGAAGCTGCGCGCGATCATTGGGGCCAGTAGGAAAAGGCCAGCGCCCATGACGAGTGACAGCGCGACCCCGCTCCAGAAGCAGGTGTCGGCCTCGACCTCGTCGAGGGTCTCGCGCTGGATCAATGCTTCCGGGAGCCCGGCGCGCATCAATGGCGTCATGATCTCGATAAAGGACACGGCCAGCGCCACGACGCCGATATCCCCCGGCGAAAGGAAGTGGGTGAGGACCAGGAAGACGAAGAAGGAGGTCGCCTGGTTGCCGATGATCTGCACGCCGGACCACAGCGTAGAGCGCGCGACATTCGCCTTCAGTGACATGATGGCGCAATCCTTTGGATATCGGGGGATCGCCGCGCGTTTGTAAAGCGGACGATGTTGGTCAAGCTGCAATATGTCCGAAAGACAATGATGCAGTGCAGCAAAGTACGCTGCGGGGCGGAATCGAGCGCTCGAAATAGCGATCGCACACGAATTACTTGGAAATTCATGCTAGAAAAGAAGATGAGAGGATAGAAAACCGCGATGACAAGAGTAGCCAGCACGATGTCGATTTCCCCCATTTTGCCCCCGAAATCCGAGGGGCGAAGCGAAAATGACGTGCGCCGGGCGGCACTTGGCGATCTGCATGAAGGTGCGGCGCGCCGCAATCCAGCCGAATCGACCGGCGAGGGGCCGTGGGTGGCGAGCCGCGCGCGGCCGCAAAAGCGTGGCATTTCGCTGCTGGCATGGGGAATCGCGGCCCTTGTGAGCCTTGGGCTATGGGCGGCAATCCTGTTTCTGATCCGCTAATTGGTTTAAAATGGGCTGACATCAGGGTTGTTGCGACGCAGCAATTCCGACACTGCCGCGGGACAGGCAGCTAGGATTTGCATGATGACAGACACCACGCCTCGTTCGATCCTCGTCACCGGCGGTGCCGGCTATATTGGCAGTCACGCGGTGCTTGCCCTCCTTGCCGCAGGCTATGCGGTCAGCGTCATCGACAATCTGTCGACCGGGTTCCGCTTCGCCATTCCCACCGACATGCCCTTTTACGAGGGCGACATTGCCGATCGCGCGCTGCTCGACCGGATCATCGCCGAGCGGGGTATCGAGGCGATCATGCACTTCGCCGGATCGATCGTCGTTCCGGAATCGGTCACCGACCCGCTCAAATATTACGGCAATAACACCGTCAACAGCCGTACGCTGATCGAGGCGGCGGTCCAGAATGGCATTTCGCGATTCGTCTTCTCCTCGACCGCAGCGGTTTATGGCGAGCCGGATGGAGATGGGCCGATCCTGGAATCCACGCCGACCGCGCCGATCAATCCGTATGGCGCGTCGAAGCTGATGACCGAATGGATGCTGCGCGACGTCGCGCATGCGCATGATTTCACCTACGTCGCGCTGCGCTATTTCAACGTTGCCGGCGCCGATCCGGAAGGGCGCACCGGTCAGTCCACCGCCGGGGCCACCCATCTGATCAAGGTCGCGTCCGAAGTCCTGGCGGGCAAGCGCGACGGTATCGCGGTGTTCGGCACCGATTATCCGACCCCGGATGGCACCGCTGTGCGCGACTATATTCATGTGAGCGACCTCGCGGCGGCGCATGTGCTGGCGCTGGACCATCTGTTTGCCGGTGGCGCCTCGCTGGTCGCCAATTGCGGATATGGGCAAGGCTTCTCGGTGAGCGAAGTGCTCGATGCGGTCGAAGACACGACGGGACGCAGCGTGAACCGGCGCATTGCCGAGCGGCGGGCGGGCGATCCGCCGATGCTCGTCGCCGACAGCGCGCTGATCCGCTCGACGCTCGGTTGGGAGCCGCAATGGCGCGACATGGGACTGATCATCCAGCATGCCGTCGCCTGGGAAGGTAAGCTGCGCACGCTCACCAACGGGCCGGAAGTGCAATAATACACGCACATCGGGCATGCGGATATGTCTGCGCCATCAGCCGGAATTCTTTGGCTGATAGGCGCGGATATAATCGATCTGCATCACCGAAGGATCGGGCATCTCATCGATCGGCCAGCCGCCACCGGCGGCAAGGTTGGTCAATAACAGCATCCGCTGCATGAATTCGGGCCGGGACGGCAATTGCGCGACCGGCTGGCGATCGAAATAGATGGTGATGACGTCGGGCGCGATCCCGACGCCGTAAAGGTGGTAGTCGCTGCTGGCGGCGCCGGCGGGGATCGCGATCCGGGCGCTGCGATTGTAGAGATCCTTGCCATTCTGCCAGAGGTGCAGATTGGCGTAATAGCCCTTATTGTCGTTGCCATAATATTCGACGGCATCGACCTCCGGCTTGAGATCGCCGGGCGCGCCGAGCGAACCCAGCCAGAAGGCCGGCCACACACCCTTCCCCTCCGGAAACTTCGCGCGCATTTCGAAATAGCCGCCGGATTGCTGGAAGCCTTGGCCGGACGGATCGGCCGATGCCAGGAGGCCGGAGCCCCATTTCCCGTCCGGGCCGCGCCGCATCCTGATCGTCAGCACGCCATTCGCAACCTTGAAGGGGCTGTCGGGGCCGGGATCGAGGAAGTGTGCCGAACCGAAATCGCCCTTCCAGGGCGTGTGCGCGATCCAGCGCGTGCCCGGACCCCAGGGTGAGACGTCCAGCGTGTCGAACTCATCGGCGAACGTCATGCGGTAATTGTCGATGTTGAGCGGCGTCCCGGCCGGGCTTTGCCCGAGAACGCGCTGGCTCCCGCTCATGCTAAGCCCGGCAATCACGACAAGGATGCCTGCTCCAATCGCACCATGGCGGAGCAGGTTTTTGCGACTTGTACGGTGGGTCATGAGACATCTCCTGACGGGGCTTATTTCTACCGCATAGGACGGCCGGTACACAGAGCTTCCGCCAGTCCCGCGCACGCCTCGCCGTGCTTTCCGTCCGGCGTGGCGGGTTCTTGGTTTTGCTCTTTCGCTGATGCAGCATATTGGAGCAAAGCGCGCATCCTTTCCTATCGCGTACGGGGCAGTCTCTATGGCCTATGCACTATTCTGGAGCATGTTCGGCTGGACCATGCTGCGCCGCCGCGAATGGGCGCTTCCCTTGTTGTTCTGCGCGATGAGTTTCGGCGCCTTTTCGGTGCTGCCCCCGGCGGCCACTGGCGGCATTACCATCCTGCCGCGCACCCTGTGTGCGGTGGCGTTGCTGGCGGCGCTGCTGGTGGAACGCGACGGGCTGAGCAAGGCATGGGCGTCGATGGCGGACCCGCGCCGGCTTGGCCTGCTGACCGCCTTCATGGTGATGGCGGTTGTCATCAGTCTGTTCATGCCGCGGCTCTTTGCCGGCCACGTCACGATCATGGGCCTCAACTCCGCCGCGCCCGAACTGCTTCAGCCATCCACGACGATCTACACGCAGATCATCTATCTGACCGCGTCCTACTGCGTCGCGCTGGCGGTGAGTCTGATCGGAACGACGCCCGAGGGGCGGCGCACGATCGCCAATGCCGTCATCATCGGCACATTATGCGCGGTCTTCACCGGCGTGCTGGATGTCGCGACCCACGGTACCAACCTGCTCGCACCGTTTCGGACGGCGACCTATCGCCTGCTGCTGGTCGGCGAGATCTTGGGATCGTCGCGCATTGTCGGCCTGATGCCAGAGGCGTCCGCATATGGCGGACTATGTGCCGGGTTTGGCACGGCCGCTTACTTTATCGGGCGCGTCATTCCCGCAGACGGTTGGTGGGGCAAGCTGGCGCGGGTCGCACCGTTCCTGGCGCTCGGCATGGCCGCCTTGTCGACCTCGTCCTCGGCCTATCTCGGCCTTGGCATGTTCTGCGTCGTGGCGACGCTGGATTGGATCATCCGCTTCCTGCGTGCCACCGAGCAGGACGAACGCCGCACCTTGTTCCGCGAATTCGCCATCGTGCTGACGATGCTGGTGGTGGTGGGGCTGGTCGCCTTGCTCAACAGCAAGGCCTTCGCGCCGGCGTACCGCATGATCGACCTGATGGTGTTCCAGAAGTCGCAAAGCGCATCTTATATCGAACGCAGTACGTGGAATACGGTGTCGTTGCGGGCGCTTGCCCAGACATGGTGGCTGGGCGTCGGTGTCGGCTCGACCCGCAGCTCCAGCTGGCCGGTGGCCCTCGTCAGCGGGACCGGTCTGCTGGGCGGCGCGCTGATGGCGGCGTTCCTTTTACGCTTTCTTTCGGCCTCGACATCGAAGGATGCGGATCGGCCCAGCCGTCAGATCCTGTACGGCGCCAAATTGTCCTGGCTCGTCGTGTTCATCCCGGGCGCCGTCTCCAGCCCCAGCGTGGACTTCGGCACGATGAGCGCCTCCTTGTTCGGAATGGCGGCGGCGGTGATGGGGATCGACGGGGTCCGCACGATCCAGGATCGGCGGCGCAAGCCGCTCGGGCGGCGGGATATCCGACAGCCGCTGGCGCGCAAGGGCGCCTGACAATTCGCGGCGTTCCCGATCAGTCGGACATCATGGTGGCACCGACCACCTTGATGCCCAGATCCTCGCAATCGTTGATCAGCCGCGCCGTCGGACGGACCCGGCTTTCGCCGGCCCGGGTGACCACCAAAGCGCCACCACAGGCGGCGGCGATCGTCTGATAGTCGCTGCTGTCGCTGGCGGCCGGCGTATCGAACAGGATGACGTCGCAATTCTTCTGGGCTGCCGCGATCAGATCGTGCAGCGGCGCGCCCAGCAACAGTTCCTGCGGATCCGATGGCGTGTCGCCTACCGGCAGGACGGAGAGCGTATCCGGGTCGCCGACATTGGGATAGTTTCCGGTTGCATCGGCGCTCTTCAGATAGCTGGCGAGGCCAAGGCTGCCATCGACCCCGAACAGCTCATGCTGGCGCGGGGATCGCATATCGGCATCCACCAGCAGCGTGCGCAGGCCGATCTGCGCGAAGCTCACTGCCAGGTTGGCGGCGCAGATCGACCGGCCTTCATGCCGGTTCGCGCTGATGATGGCGAGCGAACGCGCGCCTTCCGGGTGTTTGAACCACCGGAGCGACAAGGCATTGCGCAGCGCGCGGAAATCCTCGGCCTGCTGCGAGCGCGGCTGATGCGCGACGACGATGTCGCGATGGAACCGGCTGTGATCCAGCGTTCCGGCTTGCGCGCGGCGCGCGGCGATGATCTGGCTGAGGTCCTGCGCAGAGATCAGCCCCAGCGCGACCGCCACTTCGGCATAGGATTTGCCGCCATCGCCCTGTGCGGCGTCGATCTCCTTCGCCTGGTCCGAGGAGATGATGCCCATCCGCACGAGCATCTCGCCCATGTCGGCGGCCGTTTCGCCCGTGCCGGTCGGCGGAATTTGAGAAGCGTCGGCCATATCAATAGGATCCTTGCGGGCGCGGCAGAAGCCGGCCGATCCGCGACGTCAGCAGGCCGCCGCGCGCATCCGCCTTGCTACCCCGGATTGCACCGAGACTGCGTACGCCGAGCCAGGCTTCGATGTCCTCGACCTTGCGCAGGCGTTGGTCAGCCATTTCGGAAATTACCGCATAGGCCATGCCCAGGAAGGCGCCGACCACTAGGCCCATCGCCAGCATGATGAACGGGCGCGGCCAGGCCGGCTTCGCGGGGGCTATGGCCGGCGACAGGATCGAGACGTTCGCCTGGCTGCCTTCGCTCAGGATATTGAGCTGCGCACGCCGTGCGGCGATCTGCTCGTAGGTTTGCTTCAGATTGGCGACCTGATCCTTCAGCAGGGTGACCGAGTCGCGATTCACGCGCGCTTCGATCGCGCGGTTGCGCTGTGTGCCGATCTCCGAAGCCAGGCGGCCCATGCTCATATTGCTCTGGGCAGCTGCGGCGGAGGCGCCCTTTGCCACCAACGCATGCTGCTGTGCCAGCTGCTGTTTCAGCGCCGAGATCTGCTGGTTGATCTGGATAAGATCCATATTGTTCGGGCCGGCATAGCTGGCCAGCTGCGCCCGCTGCGCTTCCAGCTTGGCAAGCTCGGTCTGGATGCCCTGGGTTACGGGGCTCGCAATCGCATCGGGCAGGGCGCCGTTGGAGGCGCGCGCGCCAAGCTGGGCAGCTTCCACCTGCGACGTGGCGAGTTGCGTCGACAGGCTGTTCAGACGGTTGACCTCCGCATCGTTATGATCGTCGTCGGAGGTGACGGCCAGCTTGCGCTCCTTGTCCGATAGGGCAAGCTGCGCCTGATTGATCTGATCCTGCACGGCGCGCGCCTGCGCCTCGTACGACGCGACCGATTGGCGGGCCGGATCCGTCTGCAACCGCAGATTCACGTCCTGGTAGGCGCGGGCAAAGGCATTCGCCGCGGATGCGGCGAACTGGGCGTCGGGTGCCGAATAGGTGAGCGAGATCACCCGCGAGGTGGACACCGGCGCGACCGACAATCCGTCGCGGATCTTATTGACCAGATAATTCTGGAAGGAGGCGCTGCCACTCTCGCGGAAGGCCGCCTGCTGGGCGGGGTCCTTATCCAGCGCCAAAGCCTTGACGACCTGCATGGCAACGGCCCGGCTGCGGATGATGTCGACTTGGGTCGAGACGTAATCCGGCGCGAGCTGATCGGCGAAGGACTGGCTGCCCACCGTTTCCGGCGCGCGGACGTTGACCAGCAACTGCGCGGTAGCGTCGAAGGTGCGTGCGCTGATCAGTATCCAGCCGACGGCGAGCACGGCGCCTACCGCCGCGGCAATGCCGATCGCGCGGAGGCGGGCACGGAGCAGATAAAGGAATTGCAGAAAGGTCATCCGCCGATCCCGTCTAAAACAGCCTTGCGCCAACGATCAGCAGATCGCCGGGCTGCAACGCGACATCGCCCTTGACCGATTTCTGGACGGTCACGGCACCATCGGGACCGGGCCGCTCGATCCGCACCTTCGATGCGCTGCCCCGGTCGGTGAGCCCACCGCCGATGGCGATCGCCTTACCCACGGTCAGCCCAGGCGTGAGCGGATATTCGCCCGCCTTGACCACTTCGCCCCGGATGAAGAAAGAGGGCGGCGCCTGCACGAAGAACACCTCGCCCGGGCGCGCGACGCGGTCACGGCCGCCCGACGCCAGATCGGCAAGCGCGAACTGCTCATGCTTGCCGCCCGCCTCCACGACCGACACGAACCCGGAAGCCGCGGTGAAGGTCGTTCCCGCGCGCGCCAGCACTTCGGAAATGGTCAGGTTCGGCCGATCGAGCGTGATCTCGCCGGGTTTTTGCACGGCACCCAGTACGGACACCGTCTTGCTGTGGATTTCGATGACCAGCACGTTGACCGACGGATCGAGAAAGATGCCGCGGGCCTTCAGCCCGGCGGCAACCATCCCGGCGACCTCGGACGCGGTCTTGTCGACCACCGTCAGTTCACCGATGGCCGGCAGAATGATCTTGCCCTGATCGGAAACCCGCACCGTGCTTTCCATGTCGGTCGCGCGATAGACGCTGACCTTCAGCAGATCGCCTGCGCCAATGCGGTAATCGTCGCCAGGTGCCGCGGCGATGCTCATGCTGCTCGCGAACAGCGTCGCCAGCAACAAGAGCACACGAATCAGCGCCGTGACCCTGCCAGCCGAGCCGGCCGGGTCACGGCGATCCCACATGATGGATGGAGAGGTCATCCAGTTGAACACCACCGGCTTGGATCAATAACAGCCACGGGCACGCAGCATCGCCGGCACCGTCCGCAATATGATGGTCACGTCCAGCGGCAGCGACTTGCTGGCGGCGTAACGACGGTCGAGCTGGACCCGCTCGGTGTAGGAGATGTCGTTTCGGCCGCTAACCTGCCACAGGCCGGTCAGGCCGGGGCGAACCGAGCAATAATCGGCAAAGTGCGCGCCATAGCGTTCGATCTCGGCCGGCACGATCGGGCGGGGCCCGACGATGCTCATGTGGCCGACGAGCACGTTGAACAGCTGCGGCAGCTCATCGAGGCTGCTCTTGCGCAGCAGGCCACCGGTAGGTGTGATGCGCGGGTCGGCCCGCAGCTTGAAATCCTTCGCCCATTCCGCGCGTGCCGCCGGATCCGTTTCCAGCAGGCGTGCCAGCATCTCGGCGGCGTTCACGTGCATGGTGCGGATCTTCAGGCAGGGGAACATCACGCCACCGCGCCCGACGCGCTGCTGCACGAACAGCAGTGGGCCCGGGCTGGTCAATTGCATTACGATTGCAACGAGAATCAGCAATGGGGCGAACAGGATGATTCCGAACGCCGCGATCATGATGTCCATCAGCCGGAAAAAGGCACGGTCTACCCGGCCATGTGCGATCCCAAACACGCTCGACAAGCCATCCTGATGCGGGGCAGCGGACTGGCCGCCCGCGCTCGATGCCGTTTCACCCGGCGTGCCATGAGCGGCCCGATCCGAGATCAACCCTCCATCAAAGGATGAATTGATATCGAAATCGCCCGCCTGCAACGGGGTGCTGTCTTTCCGGAAAGAAGCATTGTTAAACATGACGCCCACCTAGATCTACAAGGATTTGATACACAGCTTGCATCGCAACGATCTACAAACCTGGCTCAACTCTATTGTCCGCGCCACCAAAGACGCGGGATATAATTGTTTGCGGCATCCTCAACTAACACTCTTCATGTCCGACCTATCGGCCGTCGCATCGGATAAAGCCTGCGGCGCCGCCCGGTGAACCCTGTTCGCAGGACCGGCGCTGGCCTCTTTCCCTAATCCGACGGCTGATTACCGTTCATACTGGATTAATACTGGTCCATATTGGCTTAACGCTTGTCCAAATTGGTTTAACGCTTGTCCAAACTGGTGTAATTACCCCGATGGTGATCAATGACCGTCCATCTGTTCTAAATTGTGCGCTGCGGTGGTCTGTATGTCAATGGCTAGTTCGTCCCGTTTATCTAACATATCGCCATGTAATCGGTTGCTACGGATGATAAATATGGGTTGCCATGCTGACTTTATTCCGTAGCACTTAACTGCGCTGTACCGCGTTGATGCGGTGCAGCGATGGCCGTGTGGCCGGATTGTGAGATAGAGCGGATCGTGGTTGTGACTCTCGTGCGCGGTCGAACGGTAGGAGCCAGCGGGCGGCGCGCGCGAATCGTACGTCGTGCTTTGCCGGCGTGCCTGATCGCCATCGGCTGGTGCGCACAGGCGACCGCGGCGGACTGGGTCATCAATGGACACGGCGAAGCGCGTGACGACGACAACCTATTCCGCAAGCCGAGTCCGCAACGGCAAAGCGAGCAAATCTATTCCGCAGGTATCGGCGGGCTTCTATACCTCAACACCGGCAGTATGACGGCTAATATTGGTGGTGAAATCAATCGAAGTCTTTTTGCGAAGAACGATTACCTGAATAATACGGGCTACATCCTCACCGCGCGGATCTCGCGGCCGAAAGGGCGCCTGACGTTCGACGTTACGGCCAGCCGCGAGAAGCGGTTGAGCGACTTTTCGGAAATATTCTCCAACATCCGCAATATGCAGACCTTCACCCAGGTGGATGGCCAGGTCCGGCTAAAACTGGTCGGCGATATTCGCGCGGTGGTGGGCGGGTCGCTGACGCGCAACCAGAATTCCTCCATCTTCGCGTCGGGCTACAATAATAGCGGGGCCAGCCTGGGGCTGGGATATTTCCCGCCTACCGGAAATTATATCACGCTGCTGTATCAGCAGTCGCGCAGCCGGGGGCTTGGCGGTCAGCCGATCGACGTGGACGGCGTGACGGAAATCTATCGCCAGCGCTTCAACGAACGCCGCATCGGCGCGACCATCCACTATCAGCCATCGGCGCTGCTGCTGGCCGACGTCCGGATCGGCTATCTGCGCCGCAACGACAAATCGATCTTCGACAAGAATTTTTCAGGCGTGGTCGGGGACGTGTCGCTCACCTGGCGCCCGCGCCGGACGATCGAAGTCATCGCGCGCGCCGGGCGCCAGCTGCAATCGGATGGCTATATCTATTCGGATTCGGTGCGGCAGGATTTCGTGAGCCTGCTCGCCCGATCTTCGGTCACCAACCGGCTGAAGGCGGATCTCCTCGCCTCCTATGCCAAGCAACATTTCGTCTATGACATTTTGTCGCCTGTCCCGATCGAGCCCAGGACGGACAAGCTGCGGCAGTTGAAGGGTGGCCTGTCCTACGCGCTGACAAACCGGATGACGCTGCGCCTGGAAGGGCGGCGGTCGTGGCGTCGTTCCACCAACGAACTTTACCCCTATACCGAGAATGCCGGCACGCTGGGCATCAAGTTCGCATTCGGGCCTGGGGCCAAGATCGTCCGGTAACGCGCCGGCATTGCTTCACTGCGGACTGTCGAGGCGGCGCGACCAATCCTCCACCTGGCCGGTGGCAATGCGGCGGGCGGCAAGCATGCGCCATCCTTCGGCCAGCAGGGGCAGCGCGGTGACCGCCTGCAGTTCGCGCAGGTTAAGCGGATCGGCATAGAGGATGTGGCAGAGCCGGGCGATCGTCCACGCCGCAGCGGGCCGATCCACCAGCCGCAGTATATCGCCAGGCGCAACCATGCCTTCTTCGATCACGCGATAATACCAGCCTGTCCGGCCGCTATCCTGGACCCGGCGGGCCATATCGGTCACGCCGAAGCGCGCATTGAGACGCCAACAGGGCTGCCGGCCCTGGCTCACCTGCAGCAGCGCCGTTCCGGCGCGGAAGAGGTCGCCAATGGCAATGTCGGTTTCGACCAGCCCCGTGAGCGACAGATTCTCCCCAAATGCCGCAGGCCCCGACAGGATCGGTAGCGCCCCCAATTCGGCCCGCCACGCGGCATAATGATCGCGCGGATAATGATGCACGGCCTTTTCCGGACCGCCATGGTGGCGCGTATCGCCCTGTGCGTCGCCCGCTATCCCGTCGCGCAGGATCGCGATGCGGCCGGCGGCCGGCCGCTTGTCGATCCCGCTCGGCACGCCATGATCCGTCAGCGGCGCCAGCATAGCTGTCGCAATCGCCGGGATGGTGAGCGTGGGGGAGGAAGTGTCGCTTGCCGTCATGCCGTCCTTTTCATTCGCGCAAGGACTGGAGCCATACGGTCAAAACCTCCTCTGCAACTCGGCCCAGGCCAGGCCCATATTGCGCGGCATCGCGGCGGATACGCTCCGGATCGATGCCGGCGGTCCGCAGCTCGTCAGCATGGCCGGTTAGCCAGCTTTCCATCGCTCCGCCAGCTTCGAGGTGGAATTGTAACGCGAGGATGTTCGGACCGACCGCAAAGGCCTGGTGCGGATAGGCGGCCGTGGATGCGAGCAAGGTCGCGCCCTCCGGCAGATCGAACGTATCGCCATGCCAATGGAGCACCGGCTGCTCCGTGCCGATGGATCGCAGAGGAGAGCGACTGCCGGCCTCCGAAAGGATGACCGGGCCGAAGCCGATCTCCTTGCCCGTGCCGGGATAGACTGCAGCGCCCAGCGCGGCCGCGATCAATTGCGCCCCCAGGCAGACGCCCAGCGTAGGCCGGCCCGCCGTCAGGCGCGTGCGCAGCAGCCGTAGCTCCTCCGTCAGATAGGGGTGGCTGGCGCCTTCATAGACCGCCATCGGCCCGCCCAGAACGATGAGGAGCGGGGTGCGGACGGGGTCGAGCGTCCAAAGCTCATCCTCGCCCGCATTATAATAATGGACGGTGTAGCCCGCCTCGCGCAGCGGCGCTTCGAAGAAGCCGAGATCCTCGAAGCCCAGATGGCGGATGGCCACCACGGTCTTCAGCATGTTCCCGCCCCCACTTCGCAGCGGGCACCCTCCGTCTCGCGCGCATGCGCGGCGACGATAGCGGCGGACTGTTCCTGGAGGAGAGACATGATCTCCGCGCCGAGCTGAAGATCGGGAATATGGCCAAAGGTCTGCCGGCGGAGCAGCCCGGCGGCATCGATCAGCATCAGGGTGGGCGTCCCCTGGAAATTGTAGGCGCGCATCGTTTCGGGGATCGGCCCGGCGCTATGCCGGTCGATCGCGACCGGGAAGGTAACCTTATATTCGTGCAGGAAGGCGCGCAGGCTCGCCTCGCCCATGGCATCATGATGTTCAAACACCGAATGCAGGCCGATCACCGCGACTTGGTCTTCGTGGAATAACTGGCGCACCCGCTTCAGCTGCGGGATCAGATGTTCCACGCAGCCCGGGCACAGCATCTGGAAAGCGGCCGCAACGATCGGGCGGCCGCGCAGCTGCGCGAGCGATAAGGGCGCCGGGGTGTTGAGCCAGCCGGAAATATCCCATTCGGGCGCAGGACGCAGATGAGCCATGGTCGTGATCCTTGTGCATGCAGAGATAAGGGGCGGCGCCGTGGCAACCGCCCCAATTGGGTCAGGCAGCTTGCAGCAGCTTCACCGGCGGGAAGTCGGTCGGGACGGCGAGCGACACGTTCACGTAATTGGTGAACAGGTTCAGCGCGACGTGCGCAATCAACTCGACGATCTGCTCATCCGTGAAGCCGGCAGCCCGCAAGGCCGCGACATCCTCGTCGGTGGCCTGGCCGCGATCGGCGACCAGCTTGGCGGCGAAGGTCAGTGCTGCGGCGGTCTTGGGATCGGTCGATCGGCCGGCCTGGGCCTCGCCCATCTCCTGCGCGGAGGCACCCGCCTTGCGTCCGAGCATCGTGTGCGCGGCGAGGCAATATTCGCAGGCGTTGCGATCGGCGATCAGCACCGCGACCTGTTCGCCGAGCTTGGCCGGCAGCGTCCCGGATCCCAGCGCGCCGAACGCGGCCCACATCATCTTCAACGCGGCCGGCGAATTGGCGACAGCCCGGAACATGGCGGGCGTTGCTCCGAAGGCCGCTTGGATCTGATCCAATATATCCTTGCGCTCGCCGGTGGCGGCGGCACGATCGATCAAGTCTACTCTGCTCATGAATCTTTCCTTTCGATAGGCGTGGGGTGCCCCCGGTTGCAGGAAGATCGGCCCGCGCGGTCGGGGAGGGGGCATGGCGCGCGGACCGAATGCGGTCCGGCTATTTCATCACGCGGCCGGGAAGGCTGAGATCGCCGCTGGCGACGTCGAACACGTCGGCGACGCAGACCAGCGGGGCGTGGACGGATGCGTTGATGCGCAGGCCGGACGTCACGCCGTCAAACTTCATTCCGGCCGTGTCGCCCAACGATGCCGCCGGTACGCGTACGGTGACCAGCTTGCCGGAGATGCGCGGCGTGATCTTCGGGCTGTCGATCAGCACCGGGATGCCGGGCCATGTCGGCGGAAGCTTCGGCTTCGTGCCTTCCGGGATGTCGCGGATTTTCAGCGCGCCGTGGCCGCAGGCCTCATCCGGCACCAGCACGACCCAGTGGCTGTGCCACAGATCGCCGTCATTGGTTTTGTCGCCATCGCCATTCTCGTCATACAAGGGCGTGTCGTCGAAATCCGGGTGCGACGTCACCGCAAAGGCGAGGATGCCCTGATTCTGTTCGAAACCCACCGCGCTGGAATTGAGGCTGGTCGGCCAGACGTAGGAATAGATGGTGGAGCCGGCGAGCTTGCCAACCTTGGTCGGCTTCGACGCGCCCGCCTTGCCGCTCACCGCCATGCGGAACACCAGGTCATCCCCCTCGCGCGCGATCTGTGTGTGGACGATGTCGAAGCTGGGCGACTTGGCGTTGCCCGCCTGTGCGGTGATGTCGTGCGCCAGAACGCTGGTCGACAGCGACAGCAGTGCACCGATGCCGGCCAGCCCGGAGAGAATCGATCGTTTCGTCATAGCTTCCTCCTGTTCAATCGCGCGGCCCGCCTTCGAGTCGACAGCGAATGTTAGGAGTGCTAATGATCGTGCAGATTGACGTCAACAAAAATGTTAGGAGTCCGAACAATGTCGGCGATTTTCGATTCTATCTCGGAGCCGGTCGCGCGCCGCGTCACGGCCGGATTGGCGAAGATCGGCCTCGTTCTGCGCAGTCGGGCGTGGAAGGGCGCGGGCAATGCGGGCGTGACGCCCAGCCAGGGGCATGCGCTCGCGCTGTTGCGGGATGCGCCTGAAGGCCTGCGCCTGGCCGGCCTCGCCAAGCTGCTCTGCATCTCCGCACCGACCGCGAGCGATATGGTGAACGTGCTGGCCGCCAAGGGCCTCGTGGCCAAGCAACCGGGGCGAGACCGGCGGTCGATCAACCTTGTACTGACGCCCGAGGGAGAGGCATCCGCGGACCGCACCCGGGAATGGCCCGATTTCCTGGCGGACGCGGTCGACACGCTGCCGGCGGTCGAGCAGGCGGGGCTGCTGCGGGGGCTCGTCCGCGTGATCCGCGCGCTTCAGGTCAATGGCGACATCCCGATGCAGCGCATGTGCGTCAGCTGCCACTTCTTCCGGCCCTACGCGCATGACGATCCGCTCAACCCGCACCATTGCGCCTATGTCGACGCCCCGTTCGGGGACCGTCATCTGCGCCTGAACTGCGGCGAGCATCAGCTTGCCGACGCGGCCGAACAGGAAGCCCATTGGCAACGGTTCATCGCGCCTGCCGAGCCGCCGGCATCCACTGCGCAGTCAAACGTACGTTAAGTCAAGGAAGGCCGATCTCTAAGGTTATGTTGGCGGGCTGTGCTTATCGGAAGGTGCGCCAGCGCCGTTCAGCGCAGGTCGAAATCTGAGAGACGGCGCCGGCGGCATGGCCGGGCACCCCCGATACTGCGGTTATGAGCCTTGGCGGAATTCCTGGCGCTGTTCGCCGAGCTTATCGATGCCAAGCCGAACGACATCGCCTGCTTTGAGAAAGCAAGGCTCGGGCTTTTGCCCCATGCCGACGCCGGGGGGTGTGCCGGTAGTGATGATGTCGCCCGCCTCCAGCATCATGATGCTGGAGCAATAAGCGACGATTTCGGCCACGCTGAAGATCATGGTCGCGGTATTGCCATCCTGCACGCGCTTGCCGTTCACGTCGAGCCAAAGCGCTAGATTTTGTGGATCGCCCACCTCGTCGTGCGTGACGAGCCAAGGGCCGACGGGGCCAAAGGTCGGAAAGCCCTTGCCCTTGTCCCAGGTCGGGCCGCGCTCTAGCTGCCAGTGACGTTCGGACACGTCGTTGACGACGCAATAGCCCGCAACGTGCGACAGCGCGTCAGCCTCGTCGATATTGTGCCCGCCGGTGCCGATCACGACGCCCAGCTCGACCTCCCAATCGGTTTTGAGCGAGCCTTTGGGGATCGTGATCGGATCGTTCGGACCTTGCAGGCAAGTGATCCATTTGTTGAAGACGACCGGCTCTGACGGGATGGGCAAGTTGGATTCGGCGGCATGGTCCGCATAGTTCAGGCCGATCGCGATGAATTTGCGCGTGCCCGCAACCGGAACCCCGTAGCGCGCGTCCGCCGGCGCCAGGGGAAGATCGTCGATCGCAACCTCGCGCAGGCGCGCCAGGCCCTCCGGGCTCAACGTGTCCGGGGTGAGATCGGCAAGGATGAAGGACAGGTCGCGGATCGCGCCTGCGTCATCGACGATGCCGGGCTTTTCCTCGCCTGCGCGGCCGTAGCGGCAGAGCTTCATGTCATCAGGTCCTTTCTGGAAGTGGAATGGGGGCACCTGCAAGGACGGACGCATCGATCGCATCGATCGAGGAACAGCCCGTCAGCATCATCACGACCTTGAGCTCCTTGGTGAGCATGGTCAGCATCCGGTCGACGCCCGCCTCGCCGTCGGCGGCAAGCGCCCACAGCCAGGCACGCCCCAGCAGCACGCCGCGCGCACCCAGCGCCAGCATCCGTACTACGTCGAGCCCGGAGCGGACGCCGCCGTCCGCCAGCAAGATCAGCCGGTCGCCAACCGCGTCGGCAATGGCGGGCAGGGCACGTGCGACCGACAAGGTGCCATCGAGTTGACGTCCGCCGTGGTTCGAGACGATGATCCCATCGGCACCATAATCCGCCGCCTCGCGCGCATCTTTAACGTCGAGAATGCCCTTCACGATCAGCGGTCCGTCCCATGCCGCGCGCAGCCAGTCGAGATCCTTCCAGCGGATGCCGGGATCGAAATTGTCCGCCATCCAGCCGATATAATCGTTCATCCCGCTGTCGGCGCCCAGCACCGGGGCGAGGTTGCCGAGCTGATGCGGCCGCCCGCGCAGGCCGACATCCCAGGCCCAGCCGGGCTTCCCCATCGCCTGAAGCGCGCGCCGCAGCGGGCCGTGGCTACCGGACATGCCCGAATGCAGATCGCGGTGGCGGATGCCCGGCGTCGGCATGTCGACCGTGAAGACCAGCGCCTCTACGCCTTTCTCTTTCGCCAATGCTATCAGCTCGCGCATGAAGCCGCGGTCGCGGATCACGTAGAGCTGGAACCATAAGGGCGCGTCCGGCATCGCGGCGCGGACCTCGGCGATCGAACAGATGCCGACGGTGGATAAAGTGAAGGGGATGTCATGCCGCGCCGCCGCACGTGCCGCCTGGGTCTCGCCGCGGCGGCGAAACATGCCGCCGATGCCGATCGGTCCCAGCGCCACCGGCAGCGGCTGCCTGCGGCCGAACCAGGATGTCGATAGATCGATATTGGCGACATCCTGCAGCACGCGCTGACGGACGATCACCTGCTCCAGATCGGCGCGATTGCTCCGCATCGTCTGTTCGCCCATCGCGCCGCCGTCCGCATAGTCGAACAGGAAGCGCGGCAGGCGCCGCCGCGCGGCCGCGCGGAAATCGTCGATGGAGGCAATGATCGGCATTGAAGTCAGGCCATGGTCCATCCGCCATCGATCGCGATGGCGGTGCCGGTCATGTACGCGCTCTCGTCGCTGGCGAGAAGCAAGGCGAGTTGCGCGACCTCCTCGGCTGTCCCGATCCGCCCCA
The DNA here is from genome assembly GCF_052180265.1 of Sphingomonas sp. ASY06-1R. GTDB lineage: Bacteria > Pseudomonadota > Alphaproteobacteria > Sphingomonadales > Sphingomonadaceae > Sphingomonas_I. The sequence goes on from NZ_CP197464.1 coordinate 482,372, forward strand.
TCGGCTGGCGCGCGATGAAGGCCGCGCGCGCCGCGTCCGCATCGCCGGTCGCGGCCAAGCGCTGGTCGAGCGATGGCGACTGGACCGTGCCCGGACAGATGGCGTTGCAGCGTATGCCCTTGGCCACATAATCGAGCGCGATCGAGCGGGTGAGGCCGACCACCGCCCCCTTCGACGCGCAATAAGCCAGCCGGTTGGGGACGCCGATCATCGCGCCTGCGACGGACGCGATGTTCACGATCGATCCCCGGCCGGCCGCGATCATCGCGGGCAACACCGCCTGGGTCATGCGGATCGTCGCGCGGACGTTCAGGTCGAACGACAAATCCAGCCCGCGCTCCGTCGTGGCGAGCAGATCGCCCGCATCGACATAACCCGCACAGTTGACGAGCGCATCGACCGTCCCGACCGTATCCCCCAAGACGGCGACGGCCGCAGCATCCAGCAGGTCGACGACATGCGCTTCGCAATCGGCCAATGTCGCGAGCGCGTCTGCCTGGATGTCGACCGCGATCACCGTCGCGCCCTCCTGCTGGAATAGCGACGCGGTCGCGCGGCCGATGCCCTGCGCGGCACCCGTGACGAGAACCCGTTTTCCGGCGAGGCGTGGCATTTTCTTTTCCTGCTGCTGAGGGATGGTGGACGAAGGATAGGCCAGCGCGATTACATCGCGTGAGGCGGTTGCGGTGAGGGGTGCAAAATGCGCCTTACGGCACGGGCTTCGGCGGTTCGATCCCGGCACGGTCGATCACCGCGCGCGCCTCTGCCGGCCATGCATTCTTGGTGACCTTCAGGTTGTCGACGTCGCGATTGTTAAGATATTCGGTCCACGATCCCGAGCGCAGCCCTGAATCGTACCAATTGCCCGTCGCCAGATTGTCCATCGCGTGCGCCGCGGTGCCACGTCGTCCTGCGAATTGAGATTGAGCCAGACGCCGACATTGCTGATCGCATTGTTGCGCAAGGTGACATGGCGCGAGCCTTCGTCCAGGTAGAGGGCGATACCGCCCGGCACGTCGTAAACGTAATTTTCCGCAATCAGCGCACCGGGATCGGCGGATAGATGATAGATTGCGCCGCCGTCGGGGAACCATTGCTTCACGTCGTGCACGCGATTGCCGACGATCACCGAATCCCGCAGGATGGTCGGCGTATCGTACATCAAATTGCCGGGCTGATTGTAATAGCCCCGATTGGCAGTGAGATAGGCGGCGCTGCCGCCGGGATCGTTGACGCCCCACCCCCAGCCGACGTCGATCCCGTCATAAGGTGCGCCGGATACGTCATTGTGCCAGATCACGGCGCCGCTGGCATAGGTGACCAGGATCGCGGCCTGCTCGCGATAATGTTGAGAGACCGTGCGCACGACATTGTTGCTGATCACTATGTCGCGCACGCTCATTTCAGGGCGTGACGGATGATGCGCGTATACACCATTGGCAAGCTGGACGGTCACATCGTGGTCCGCATTCAGGCGGCGGACGGCCACCTGGGCACGCGCGAGGCTTGCGAACGGATTCGTGATCGTACCGTCGGCGGCATCCGATCCGCTGGGCGATACCGCGATGACGACTGGCACAGGGGCAGGGCGACGCGAAATGTGGATTATGCCCGGACCATGCGCGTGGCTGGCGGCAGGCGGCTGGAAGGTCGGGATATTCGGCGCCGGAGGCAATCGCGCGACCACGGGGACGGCTAGCAACATGATGCCAGTCAGCAACGCAATGGCTGCTCGCCCTATCCCGCTTATCAATCGCCATCCCCCAGCGCACAGAAGCTCGCGGGGCCGCTTTATCAGCCGGGAAGAATGGCCGAAACGTTAAACCTTGCACGAAGTGCTGCCGCCTGCAGAAGGCCATGAGGCAAGTTTTTCCGGGTCCGTCTGCGCTGGCGAGGCTAGAGTAGCCTACGGCCGCTGCTGTACGCACCCCCCGGCGGCCGGCCGAAAGCGGTCACGCGCACTATTCACGGCAGCGGATTTCACGAATGGAAATCAGGCATGCGGGCGACCGGCCGGTCTTTCTCCGCGGCCGCATTACCCTAACTGGGGCAGACCTGTCGCGTCTGAGTAATCGAAAAGGTGGCGGACGCTGGTCTAACGGACAACGCCGCCAATCTCTTGGCGTACAGCGGAGCGATCATCCAACGGGTTGGGGCCATAGGTATGTCGGATATACGCCAGATTGAGGCTCTGGATCAGCGAGGCGAATATCCAGAACGCGCCTGCGAAGGCGATAAAGCCCGCGCTGGCCCAGACATCAAGGGCAGCGTAACCCCATCTTAGATCTAACAAGCGATCAAGCAGCGCGGCGGCGAATCTGATAAAAAAGAACGCTGCCCAGATCATCACGACCCAGTTCATGAAACGACGATCGCGCCGATATAGCGCATGGAGTCGGCGACTCCGGTTTTGAAGGTAGGCTGGGTCCTGCCGCACCTCCAAACGATAGGACGGCAGTGCTCCCGTCCCCAACTCTTCTCGTCCACAAAAGGGGCGGCGTTTCCCAGCCGCGTCAGTCGCGGCGATGGAAGCCGGTCGTTCAGCTAAGTCATTGGAAAGGTGGTGGACGCACTAGGGCTCGAACCTAGGACCCGCTGATTAAGAGTCAGCTGCTCTACCAACTGAGCTATGCGTCCATGCCATGAAGCAACGCGGTCGTGCCGCTTTGGAGGCGCGCCGTTAGCAAGGCCTTTGGCGCTTGTAAACACCTTGGTCGCGTCAGCGACGGCTTGCCCGGCTTTGGCGATCGATCGCCATCAGCAATCCGAGGCAGATCAGGACCGTCATCATCGCCGATCCGCCGAAGGACACGAGGGGTAATGGAATGCCGACGACCGGCGCCAATCCCATCACCATCAACAGGTTGATCGCGACGTAAAAGAAAATGGTGGAGGCCAGCCCCGCACCTGCGATGCGGCCGAAGCGCGAGTGGGAGCGCATTGCTACGCGCATTCCCCAGCCGATCACAAAGCAAAAGGCCGCAATGATGCCGATGCCGCCCATCAGGCCCCATTCCTCCGCCATCGTCGCGAACACGAAATCGGTATGGCCTTCGGGTAGATAGTCGAGATGGCTCTGGGTGCCCTGCAGAAAGCCCTTGCCGGTTATCCCGCCCGATCCGATCGCGATCTTCGACTGGATGATATGATAGCCCGCTCCCAGTGGGTCGCTTTCCGGATTGATGAAGATCTCGATCCGGCGGCGCTGGTAATCGTGCATCGCATGCAGGGCGAGCGGGATCAGCGCGATCACCGCCGCGCCCGCGCCGATGAACAGGCGCTTGGGCACGCCCGCCAGGAACATGGCGATCATACCGCCAAATGCGATCATCAACGCGGTTCCCAGATCGGGCTGCGCCATCACCAGCAGGAAGGGCACGCCGATCAGCAAGGCGGCCGGCCAGATTGCGGAGAAACGGCGAATCTCCGCAGCCGGCATCATGTCGTAAAGGCGGGCCAGCACCAGCACGATTGCGGGCTTCATCAATTCCGAGGGCTGGAGCCGGATGATCTTGAGATCCAGCCAGCGCCGGCTGCCGCCGCGAACCGCGCCCAGCGCTTCCACCCCGAACAAAAGAATAAGAAGGACGATATACGTGGGCCAGGCGACCGCCTTCAGTTGCTGTTCCGACAGCCGCGACAGGATCAGCGCGCCCACCATGAACATGGCGAAGCGCACGCCCTGCGAAAGGGCCCAGGGTGTCATCTTGCCCCCGGCTGCGGAATACAGAACGACGAGGCCGAAGCCGCAGATTGCGGTGACGACCACGACCAAGCCCCACGGCATGCGCGCGAACGACGTCGGTACGAGCGAATGGCTGCTCAATCGGGTCGCTCCCCGCCGGGCGTGTCGGTTTCGGCGTCGCTTGGCGCCGCCGTCGCGTCGGCCGCGCCAAGCTGCGCATCTTTCCACCGCTGGACATCGGCCGCCATGCGCGTCTCGATATCCCCGCCCCAGCCTTTTTCCAGGGCGACGAGGTTGGACATGGCGCGATCCGGCGCGAACAAGAAAGTCATCACATCGCGCGCGACCTGCGCCGCGGCGGCGCCGTGGCCGGCATGTTCCAGCGTCACGCCGATCGCATATTTGGGCTGCTCCGCGGGGGCAAAGCCGACGAAATGGCCATGGTCGCGCAATCTCCACAGACCCGCCGTACCCAAGGCCTGGGCGCGACCGGCGCGACGATCGGCCATGCTGATCCGGCGCACCTGCGCGCTCCCGGTCTTGCCTGCCATCTCGACCCCCGGCACCGGCAGGCGCGACGAGCCTGCCGTGCCCGCACCGCCCGTATTGATCACGTCGCGCATGCCGCGATGGACCACCTCCAGGTCAGAGGAGGGTATGTTGAGCGATCCACCTTGCGGGCCATAGCGCTTGTTCACGATCAGGCGCGGTTGCAGGATCCGGCCGCTGGCGATCCGGGCCGCCATTACCGCCAGTTGCAGCGGGTTGGTCAGCACATAGCCTTGGCCGATCGAGGCGTTCATAGTGTCCGCGGTCGTCCAAGCTTTCTTGTAACGACGTTCCTTCCACGCGCTGTTGGGATAGGTGCCGTAACGCTGCATGGTCGCCGGCAGATCGAACTTCTCGCCGAGCCCCAGCGTGCCCGCCATCGCGGCCAGCTTGTCGATGCCAATGCGCCGGGCCATCGCGTAGAAATAGACGTCGCACGATTGCTGGATCGCCCGGTGCATGTTGATCGGGCCATGCCCCCCATGACGCCAGCAATGGAAGAGCGCGTTGCCGACCCGGTAGAAACCGGGGCAATTGACCGTCTCCTCGGCGCCGACGCCCCAGCGCAGCAGCGCCAGCGCATTCATCGGCTTCACGGTCGAACCGGGCGGGTACAGGCCCAACAACGTCTTGTTCATCAGCGGAAGATGGTCGTTGGCCGACAACATCGCCCATTCCCCCTGGCTGATCCCGGCGGTGAAGACGTTGGGATCGTAAGAGGGCATCGAGCACATGGCGAGCAGCCCGCCCGTATCGCAATCGACGACCGCCAGCGATCCGCTATTGGTGCCGATCCGGCGGGACGCGAATTCCTGCAACTCCGCATCGATCGTCAGGCGCAGCGTATGGCCCATCTGCTCGGGACGGGTCGTCAGTTCCTGCACCAACCGGCCATGCGCGGTCACTTCGGTCCGCTTCGCCCCCGCGCGGCCACGCAGCCACGGCTCCATCACCTTTTCCAGACCCTCTTTGCCCAGCTTGAAGCCGGGGGTGACGAGCAGAGGATCGTGGGTCTTCTGATAATCTTCCGCTGACGCCGGCCCGACATAGCCGCACAGATGGCCAACCGCGGCGCCCGCCGGGTAGGAGCGGGTGAAACCGCTGGTGGGGGCAACCCCGGGTAAGTCGCTCTGCCGCAGGCTCACCGCCGCGAAGCGTTCATAATCCAGTCCCTCGATCACCGGGACCGGCTGATAGCCCGGCGACTTGTCGAGCGCGGTCTTGATCCGGTCGACATCGTCGCGGCTGAGGTCGAGCAGATGCCGCAATTCGTCGATCGCGCTATCCGGATCCTGCAGACGATCGGGGATGAGGTCGACCCGGAAGCTGGTTTTGTTGACCGCGATCGGCTTGCCGTTGCGATCGACGATCCAGCCCCGGCGCGGCGGGATGATCTGGCTCTGGACCCGGTTGGATTCCGCCAGCCGGTCATATTTGTCGCGTTGGGCGATGGCCAGCCAGGCCATCCGCCCGACCAGCAACGCCGCCACACTGGCCTGCGCGCCGCCCAGGATGAGCGCGCGCCGGGTGAAACTATAGGTCAGCGATTGTTCGGTGATGACCCGCCCGGGGCGCTGAAAGAACTTCACTTCGCCAACCGCCAGCGATCCAGCAGCGCGCACAGCCGCGCAATCGGCGGGAAAGCAAGCACGGCAAGTATGGTTGGCGCGATCATGGCCCAGAGCGCGCCGCCGCCGGATACGAAGCGGCCGATCCCCCAATTGCCGAGGGCGCACCACAGGATGGCGCCGGTCGCGATCCACCAGTCGAGCCAATGGTCCCGCCACATCGGGCGACTGTCGATCAGGTCGATCACCAGAAAGGCGATCGTCCACAAGGTCATCGCCGTCCCCGGCGCGGCGCCGGTGATCAGATCGTCGGTAAGCCCCAGCGGCAGCGCCATCCACGCGGGCCATAATTCCGGCCGCAGCAACCGCCAGCCCAGCGCCATCAACAAGCCGAACGGCGGCAGCACGGGCACGGTGGTGACGATGGGCAGAAGCGCGACGCAGGACCCGATGACCGTGGTGGCAATCGGCAGGCCTTGCAATCGCCATGGCGAGGGGCGGCCGAGAAGATCGGACTCGATCGCCATCAGCGCTTGCGCCCCTCCGGCGGGGCGAGCGGGGGCGGGGAGGGCTGTTCCGGTAGCACGATGGCAAAGTCCAGCTTGGCCGGATCGGCCAGCGGGCGCGCCGCGGCAAGCTCACCGCTGGCGCTCATGACGACGGCGACCGGCATGTCGGCGGGATATACACCGCCGACGCCGGAGGTGACCAGCAGATCGCCGCGCCGAAAGCCGGGCCCGCCGGCGGTGGTGGCGTGGATTTCCAACGCGCCGTCGCCATGCCCCTCGCCCAGCACCGCCTCACCCGTGCGCACCACGCGCAGCGGGACGGCGCTGCCGCCATCGGTCAACAGGATGATGCGCGAGGCATGGAGGCCGACTTCGGCGATCCGGCCGACCAGGCCGTCCGCCACGCGGACCGGCTGACCCGACACAATGCCGTCGGCGCTGCCCGCGGCCAATGTCGCAAAACGCCGGCTGCCGGACAGGCTGGATCCGACGATCCGCGCCGCCACGATCGGCCGCACCTGTTCGCCCACCAGCTTGAGCGTGCGCTTCAGCCGCGCATTCTCGAAGGCGAGCACGCGGGCCTGGATCACTTTGCGCCGGGCTTCCGCCAATTCTTCGCGCAGGGCGCGGTTCTTGTGGGCGGCGTTGAAATAATCCCCAATGTCGCTGGCCACCGATCCGGACCCGCGCACGATCGGACGCGTCGCGACCGATACCGGCGCGGTCACATCCAGCGCCAGGCCGCGAATCCCCTCATAGGCGACCGGATCGAAGCGGGCGATCAGCAGCAACGCTATCCCCGCCACGGTCCCCATGGCGGCAGCGATGTAGCCGAAGAATAATCCATATTGGATGCGCCGCGAAAAGCCGCGGTCGCGATGACGCGGCGGGGCCATGGCTCCGCCTCCTTTCCGCTCTTAAGCCGTGTGCAGCACGCCGCGGAACATCGGATCTTCCAGCGCGCGCCCGGTGCCGAGCGCGACGCAGGTAAGAGGATTGTCCGCGACCGTGACGGGCAGGCCGGTTGCCTGGCGCAACACTTCGTCAATGCCTTCCAGCAAGGCCCCGCCGCCGGTGAGCACTATGCCCTGGTCGACGATATCGGCGGCCAGCTCCGGCGCGGTGTTTTCCAGCGCCATACGCACGCCTTCGATGATCGCCGACACCGGTTCGCTCAGCGCTTCGGCAATTTGCGACTGGGTGATCTCAATCTCTTTCGGCACGCCGTTCACCAGATCGCGGCCCTTGATCAGGATGCGCTCGCCGACGCCGTCAGCGGGCATGCGTGCGGTGCCATGCTTCTGCTTGATCCGTTCGGCCGTGGCTTCGCCGATCAGCAGATTATGATTGCGGCGGACATAGGATCCGATCGCTTCATCCATCTTGTCGCCGCCGACGCGCACGCTGGTGGTGTAGGCCAGCCCGCGCAGCGACAGCACCGCCACCTCGGTCGTGCCGCCGCCGATATCGACGACCATCGAGCCGATCGGCTCGGTCACCGGCATGTCGGCGCCGATCGCGGCCGCCATCGGCTCCTCGATCAGGAAGACCTGGGATGCGCCGGCATTGGACGCAGCATCGCGGATCGCGCGGCGTTCCACCTTGGTCGAACCCGACGGCACGCAGATGATGATCTCCGGCCAGCGCGGGAAGCGCCGCTGGCCATGCACCTTATGGATGAAATGTTTGATCATCTGCTCGGCGACGTCGATGTCGGCGATGACGCCGTCGCGCAGCGGACGAATGACTTCCATATGTTCGGGCGTCTTGCCCATCATCATCTTGGCATCGTCGCCGACGGCGCGGACCTTCTTGACGCCATTGATCGTCTCGATCGCCACCACCGACGGCTCGTCCAGAACGATCCCGCGGCCGCGCACATAAACCAGCGTGTTCGCGGTGCCGAGATCGATCGCCATGTCGTGCGACATGAATTTGAACCAGCGCATGAAGCCCATATGTCTACTGTCCGTCCGTCGCGCGACCGGCGGTGAATCATCTTTACCGATGGGTGAAAGCCCGGTCGCGGAAGGCAGCTGACTGGGCTAGAGCCATGCCCATGTCAATACGCCGGCTCCCAGAGCATTTGGTCAATCGCATCGCCGCCGGCGAGGTTGTGGAGCGCCCCGCGTCGGCGCTGAAGGAACTCGTTGAAAACGCCATCGATGCGGGCGCGCGCCACATCCTCGTGCGCCTGAGCGAAGGGGGGATAAGCGGCATCGAGGTGACCGACGACGGAAGCGGAATGGCGCCCGGCGAAATGGCGCTGGCGCTGGAGCGTCATGCCACTTCGAAGCTGCCGGACGACGCGATCGAGCGGGTCGCGACGTTGGGTTTTCGGGGCGAAGCGCTCCCCTCCATCGCCAGTGTGGCAACGCTGACGATCGAGAGCCGGGTGCGCGGCGCCGAGGGGTGGCGCCGTACGGTCGATAATGGCCAGGTGACTCATGAGGGGCCGGCCGCGCTGCCGCCGGGGACGCGGGTCAAGGTGGAGGGGCTGTTTGCGCGCGTTCCCGCCCGCGCCAAGTTCCTGCGGACGGCGCGGTCGGAATATGCGGCCTGCGTCGATATCGTGCGGCGGCTGGCGATGGCGCGGCCGGAGATCGGCTTCACCCTGGAACATGACGGGCGACGCTCGATCGCGGTACAGCCGGGCGAAACGCGGGCGGAACGGGTGGCGGCGCTGATCGACCGCGAGCTGATCCGTAACTCGGTCGCCGTCGATCATGGCCGGGAAGGTCTGGCGCTGGGCGGCGTCGCGGGTCTGCCCACCTTCAGTCGGGGCGTCGCCGATCACCAATATCTGTTCGTGAACGGCCGGCCCGTAAAAGACCGGTTGCTGATCGGCAGCGTGCGCGCGGCCTATCAGGATCTGCTCGCGCGGGATCGCCATCCCGTCCTGGCCCTGTTTCTGGAGGTGCCGGGCGAAGACGTGGACGTGAATGTCCATCCGGCCAAGACCGAGGTGCGGTTCCGCGAGGCGGGGCTGGTGCGCGGTATGATCGTCGGCGGGCTGCGGGCCGCTCTGGACAGTGCCGGGCACCGCAGCGCCGCGCGCCCGTCCCCCGCAGCGCTCGGCCGCTGGCAGGCGGAGCCGCTCTCTCCGCAATGGGCGCCGCCGACGCCCAACGTACAGGGGTCGGTGTGGGACAATATTCCCACTTATGCCCCTCCGCCATCGGCGCGCGCCGAACAGGCGTTCGCCCCGCCGCCCGCGGCGGTGGAGTATCCGTTAGGCGTGGCGCGCGGGCAGGTGGCGGCGACCTATATCGTGGCGGAGGCGGCGGATGGGTTGATCCTGGTCGATCAGCATGCGGCGCATGAACGGCTGGTACTGGAACGGATGCGCCGCGCCGTCGCCGATGGCGGTGTGGCGCGACAGGCCCTGCTATTGCCGGAAGTCGTCGAGATGGACGAGCCGGCCTGCGACCGCCTGGAGGCGCGCGCCGCCGAGCTCGCGGAAATGGGGCTGGAACTCGAACGGTTCGGCGCGAAGGCGATGCTGGTGCGCGCAACCCCGGCGCTGCTTGGTCCAAGCGACGCCGCGCAGCTGGTCATCGATCTGGCGGACGAGCTTGCCGCTTATGACGAGGCGCTGTCGCTCAAGGAAAAGCTGGATGCGATTGCCGGGACGATGGCCTGCCACGGCTCGGTCCGCGCCGGCCGCATCCTGTCGGTGGCGGAGATGAACGCTTTGCTGCGTGAAATGGAAGTCACGCCACATTCCGGCCAATGCAACCATGGCCGCCCGACCTGGATCAAGCTGGGCCATGGCGACATCGAGAAGCTGTTCGGGCGCAAATAGCGCCCTGGCGCCGCGCGTCAGATCGGATCGTAGCTGAACGTCCAGAGCGCCGAGGCCTGCGCACCCTTGTCGCCACGCCGTTGCAGGCGCCCAACCACCGTATAACGCTGGCCTGCCTTGATCGCACCCGCCGGCATCAGCCCGGCCGTCCGTGGCGCGACGTAGAGGATCACGGGAAAGCCATCATCTGTACGCAGGCTCACCGCCTTATAGGCAAGCGGACCGTTGACGATCGATGGCGTGACCTGGCCGGGGCCTTGCGGCGGATCGAGACTCGTCACCGTGCCGCTGATGCGCAGCAGGTTGCCGAGCGGCTGATCGATCGCATCGTTCCAGGGTCGTTTGCTGCGCGTCCGCTCCGCCGTCACCTGATCATAATGGGCGTTGAGCACGCCCAGGGAGGGATAATCGATGGTCCACTTGGTGTGGGCGACATTGCTCAACGTAAAGCTGAAGACATTGAACAAATTGTCGGTCCACCCCTGGCAGCCGTCGGCATCATCGCAATAGGACCACGCCGCGTCGACCCAATCCAGCAGCATCTTCTTGGGATCCGAGAACTCCGCCTCCTTGGCGAAGCCGGGCCCGAACGCCACCGCGGCCTGCCGCTGGCGGGGCGCGATCACCGCCACCGCGCCATTGCCTACGTCCAGCTTGCCGACACGCAGCTGACGCATCATCGCCCAGGCATAATCCTCCGGCGACTGCCCGTGCAGATCGTTGACCACGAGGATGGTGAATTCGGCCCCGACATCTTTGGCCAGCGTGTAAAGCTTCTGATCCATCGCCCGGACGCGGCCGGCGTCCAGCTTGCCGGTTTCATCGACGATGAAGCGGCCATATTTGAAGGGAATGGAGCCGGGTGCCGGCAGGGCGAAGTTCGCCTTCACGATCGGCGCGCCAGGTTCGGCGCCGGCAGTCGGGCCGGCATTGGGGTTGACCGGGGCGGCGCCACTGCCCGCACGGCAATCGCTGCGCTGCTGTTGTGCGCACGCCTGTTGCCAGCCGGCACGAATGGCGTTGGCGCGGGTCACCTTGTCCGGATGGGTGGGGGAGCCATGCGCGCTACCGACCGCCAGGATCATCTCGGTCGCGGCGCGCTCGGGCGCCCCCATCTTCTCCATCACAAAGCCGGAGAATTTGTCCGCCTCTAGCTCGATATCGGGGCGGCTGCCGCCGGGCACGATCGTGTGGCCGGACAGGTGATGCGCGATCTCATGCGCTAATATGCTGGTCGGGCCCCATGGATCGCCGCCGACACGGGCCATCGCCGCGCGCATGAAATTGGGATTGAACGCGATCACGCGCCGGGGCACGCGGTTCTGATCCAGCATGATCACCGCGGCGGCATTGTCGACCGGTCCGGTCGTCACCACGAAGTTGGCGGGAAGGCCGGTATAGTCCATGATCCGCTTCACCGCGAGCTGGCAATTCTCCGGTGCGGCGCCGGTAAATGCCGCAGCGTTGCCGCTGACGGGGCGTCCGTCATAGGAACAGGCCTGCAGGGTGGAGGCGATGGCCTCGATCTTCTGGCCTCCCGTCAGTCGATCGGCCGCCGTCGAGCCCGGATCTGCGCCCCGGTTGCATCCCACGAGGAGCAGCGGCGCCAACAGGGTGGTGGCCAGAAAATATCCCTTCATCTTCCTCTCCCTCTTATGCGTCGATGATCCAGAGCAGCATTGTCGCGTACAGGCGCAGCAGCCCCCAGCTCGCGACGGCGTAGATCAGGCAGGCCAGAAGCAGACGGGGCCAGTCCTGCGAAAGTCGAAGCCGAAAGAACTGGCTATAGGCCAGTGTGACTATGGTCAGTTTGATCACGTAGAGATAATAGCCGGATGCTTGTTTGTGCAGCAGGATGAAGCCTGGCGAATGCCACAGGAGCGTCGGCAAAAGATTAACGATGACGATGGCCAGGATCAGATTCTGGCAATAGATGGCCAGTACCGCATGTTCGATTGCATTATAGTTCAGCCGTCGCCCGAAGCCGATCCAGCTTCCCAGGAATATCGCCACGATGCCGAGCGTGAAGCTCCAATTGGCATAGGTGACGACCCGCTGTGCCATCCGATCCACGTCCCGGCTTTGGCCGACGAAATCGAAGCGCTGAAAATATTGGTTGGCCGCCAGGATCAGCACCAGGATCGCGACGAGCGCGACCAGCAATTTCAGCGGGTGCATGTAGCTGGCGCGCTTGCCATGGACATAGTCGCGGGCGACCAGACCGGGCTGGAAGATGAGGCGCAGGATCGTCTTTACGCTGTCCTTCTCGAACCAGCGGATCCGCTCCCAGCTTTCTTTAAACAGATCGCCGAATGACAAACGCCGTGCGGCTTTCTGCCCGCAACTTCCGCAATAGGGTGTCGTAAGCTGAGCCGAACAATTGCGGCAGACCGAAGAATCGAACCAGCTTTGGCTGATGGGCGCAATGGCGGCTTTATTGCCGGGCGCGTCCACCGCTGCTGCTGCGGATTGCAATGGCTTCATCCACATCCTCATGCCGGGGAGCCGGCAAATTTATTAACGCGGGTTAGTGGGCCTGGTTGCAATTGCGCTGTGCCGGTTCATCGATCGGCTTTATTTGTCGGGACTGGCGTCTTGATCCAGCCATGTCTTGACCAGCACAAATGGGCGGCCAAGGTGCCGGTGGGATGTCGTCTTAGGGGGAGCGACCATATGGCAGGATGGATATTGCGGGCGCTGACGATCTTCAGCGGCTTGATAGTGGGAATATCGACACCGGTGGCGGCGCAGCAGGCGGTCGGCGACTGGCATGGGCGGCTGGATGTGGGCGCGGTCAGCCTGCGGCTCGGTGTCACGATCGCGCGGAATGCCGATGGCAGCCTGGCTGGAACGATCGTCAGCCCGGATCAGGGCCCGCAGAAAACCCCGATCGCGACCGTGATATTCGCCGGCCCTAACCTGTCTTTCCAGGTCCCGTCGATCGGCGGCAGTTTTGCCGCGAAGTGGGATGCCGGGCGCAAGGCGTGGGACGGCACATGGACGCAGGGCAGCGCCTTCGCGCTCGTCTTGCTTCCCGGCGCGATCGAGGCAGCGTTGCGGCCGCAGGAGCCGAAGCCTCCATTCCCCTATCGAGAAGAGCAGGCGGACATCGATAGCGTGGCGGGCGTTCGCCTGGGCGGTACGCTCACGGCTCCGCCGGGTGCCGGGCCGTTCCCCGCCGTAGTGCTGATCACCGGTTCCGGCCCGCAGAATCGGGACGAGGAATTGCTGGGCCACAAGCCCTTCCTCGTCCTGGCCGACTATCTCACCCGCAGGGGTATCGCTGTCTTGCGCTATGACGATCGCGGCACCGCGAAGTCGACCGGAACCTTTGCGACCGGAACGAGCCGCGATTTCGCGCAGGACGCGGAGGCGGCCGTACGATGGCTGCGCCAGCAGCCTTATATCGATCCCGCCCATGTCGGCGCGATCGGGCATAGCGAAGGCGGGCTGATCGCGCCGATGGTGGCGGAGCGGAACCCCAAGCTGGCCTTCGTCGTGCTGCTGGCCGGGCCAGGCGTGCGCGGCGCGGAGGTCGTGGCGGCGCAGGCCGATGCGATCGGCCGGGGCGCCGGGCTCAGTGCGGATGTCGTGGCGAAAAATAGTGCGTTGCTGCGTGCCATTTCGGATGCGGTGATCCGCGCGCCGGATATCGACCATGCGCGTGCCGCCGTCGCACCGCTGCTCGCGACCAGCGGTGTGCCGGAGCCGGCACGAGCCGCGCAGCTGACGATGGTCACGTCCGACTGGTATCGGCAGTTTGCCGCGTACGACCCCGTCCCGGCGCTACGCGCCTTGCGGATCCCGCTGCTCGCGCTGAATGGGGCCAACGACAAACAAGTGCTCGCCGACCAGAATTTGCCCGCGATCCGTGCGGCCACCCGCAATAATCCTGACGCCACCATCGTCGAACTGCCGGGGCTCAACCACCTGTTTCAGACCAGCAAGACCGGCCTTCCCCAGGAATATGGCACGATCGAAGAGACCTTCTCTCCCGCGGCCCTGAGCCTCATCGCGGACTGGATCCTCAAGCATCGCTGATCCCAGCGTGGCGGACTATGCCCAGGCGGCGAAACCGCACCGGATATGGCGCGTTCACGCGCAATGGACCCGAAAGAGCTGGTAGCGGCCGTACGTGCCGCAGCGATCCGTCATAACCGGACCTGGGATGCGCTTGTGCCCGATCGCTTCCAGGTCGACTTCGCCCATGAAGAGGCAGAGGAACTGGCCTATGCCGAAATGGCGACGGCCAAAAGCGCCCTGCGCGATCATATTTGTGAGACGTACGGCATCACCGTCCGCGAACTTTCCAGCCTCGCCACGCTCTGACGATCACGTCAGAGCGTGGCGCGGGCGGTCAGCGTGGGGCGACCTGACTGTCCAGGAATTGGCGAATGATCGGCGCCATCACGTCCAGCTTGTCCTCCAGCGCGAAATGGCCGGTGTCCAAAAGGTGCAGGTCCGCATGCGGCAGATCGCGCAGATAGGGATAGGCACCGTCAGCCGGGAAAATCTTGTCGTTGCGGCCCCACACGATCAGCGTCGGCGGCTGATAGCGGCGAAAGAAGGCCTGGAATTGCGGGTATAAAGGGACGTTGGTGCCGTAATCGCCGAACAGATTCATCTGGATGTCGCGATTGCCCGGGCGGTCGAGCAGCACCTGATCGTGCAGCCAATTGTCCGGATCGATGCGGGAGACGTCGCGCACGCCATCGACATATTGGAAGCGGGTGATTTCGGGCGTCACCAGCATGTGGAGGGCGGTGCGCTTGGCCTGCGACTTGTCCGCCCAATAGGCCTTGATCGGATCCCAGAACTTGCCGAGCCCCTCCACATAGGCATTGCCGTTCTGCACGATCATCCCGCTCACGCGCTCGGGATGCTTCAATGCCAGACGGTATCCAACCGGGGCACCGTAATCCATCACGTACATCGTGTATTTCTTGGCGCCGAGCTGCTGGACCAGCCCATCCATCAAATCCGCATAATGGCCGAAGCTGTAGACGAATTGCTTGTGATCGGGCGCGGCGCTGCCGCCGAAGCCGGGGAAATCCGGCGCGATCACATGGTAGCGATCCGCCAGCAGCGGGATGAGATTGCGAAACATGTGGGAGGATGTCGGGAAGCCGTGCAGCAACAGCACGACCGGGCCGTCGGCCGGCCCGGCCTCGCGATAGAAGATATTGACCCCATCCACCGTCGCGGTGCGATAGCGCGTGACCGATGCCGCCGCATCGCTCTGTGGTGCAGCCGCCGCGGGCGCGGCCTGGGCCACCGGCGCCAGCATAAGCAGCGCCAGTGTAGCCGAAAGTGTTCGCAATATCATGACATGTTCCCCCGCAACATAAAGGTGCGGGGGCGAGGGTATTCCTTTCAGCTGTGCCGGCAGAATAGCGAATATGTGGAAGATATTCTTCCGGATGTTGGAAGAATGGCCAGCGCGTGTTCGCGCCATGCACGTTTGGAAGCGGCCGCGCCGATCCTAGGACAGGCCCCCACCCAGCGATCGGTATAGTTCGACCAGGTTGGTCTGGCGCGTCAGTCGGGTCGTGACGAGCGTCTGCTCCGCGGAGAACAGGGTCCGTTGCGAATCCAGCGTGTCGAGGAAGGAGGCGATGCCGGTGCGGAAACGCGCCTCGGACAATTTGTAACTGACCGCCGCCGCGTCGCGCAATGATGTCTGTGCCTCGATCTGCGCGGTGATCGTGCCGCGTCGGGCCAGCGCATCCGCGACTTCGCGGAAGCCGGTCTGGATCGCCTTTTCATATTGCGCCACGGCCACGTCGCGCGAGGCTTCCGAATAGCGCAGGTTGCTCTTGTTGCGCCCAAAGTCGAACAGGGTCTGCGTCACCGAAGGCGCGACCGACCAATTGCCGTTGCCGCTCGCGAAAAGGTTCGAGAGGCCCAGGCTCAGCGTTCCCAGTGTCGCGGTCAGGCTGATCTGCGGGAAGAAGGCGGCGCGCGCGGCGCCGATATCCGCATTGGCCGCCCGCAAAGTATGCTCGGCTTCGGCAATGTCGGGGCGGCGTAGCAGCACGTCGGAGGACAGGCCGGCGGGCAGGGCGTCGATGGTCGCGCCCTGGGCGGGCAGCCCCGTCGGCAGCAGCTCGGCCGGGGGCGTGGTGCCGACCAGCAGCGTCAGGTTATTCTGGTCCTGCGCGACGAGGGTGCGGCTTTGCGCGATCTGCGCGCGCGCGCTGTCATAGCTGCTTTGCGCCTGCCGCACGTCGAGTTCGGACGATACGCCGATCGCGAAGCGCTGGCGGGTCAGCGCCAGCGTATCGCCAAACGCCTTGGCGGTGTCCTGGGCGATGCGTAGCGCATCCTGGTCGGCCGCCATCGTCAGATAGGCGTTGGCGACATCCGCGATCAGCGTGACGCGCGATGCATTGCGTGCATCCTGGCTCGAAAGATATTTGTTGAACGCTTCATCGGTCAGGTTGCGCACGCGGCCGAACAGATCGATCTCCCACGCGGATACGCCGATGCTGGCCGAGTAAATGTCGTTGCGCCGGCTGCTGCTTACCACCGTGCCGCCGCCGGTGCCACCACCGGTGCCTCCGCCCACGCCGCCAAATTGCGAGGCGGAGTTCTTCTGATAGGTGGCGCTGCCGCTGGCGGCGAGGCTCGGGAACAGGTCGGCGCGCTGCGCGCCAAGCTGGGCGCGATATTGCGCCACGTTGGCGACCGCGATGCGCAGGTCGCGATTATTGTCCAGCGCCAGCGCGATCAGGCCGCGCAACTTGGGATCGGTGAAGAAGTCCTGCCACGCAACGTCGACCGGGCGCACCGCGGTTTCGCTGCGGGCAGTGTCATAGACGCCGCCGGTCGGCAGTGTCGCCGATACCGGCATGGACGGCCGCACATAGGTGGGGGCCAGGTTGCACCCGCCGAGGGCACTCGCGGATGCCAACAACAGGCTGATCGTGAACGGCCGCATATCAGGCTTCCTTAGGCTGCGGTTCGGGTGCCGGATCGCCCTGGCGCGGTCCCGGATCCTGGCGGAACAGCTTCTTCACCAGCACGAAGAAGACCGGCACGAAGAAGATGGCGAAGACGGTTGCGGACAGCATGCCGCCCACCACGCTGCGGCCGATCGCGTTCTGGCCGCCGGCGCCAGCACCGCTCGACACCGCCAGCGGCAACACGCCGAAGGTGAAAGCGAGCGACGTCATCAGGATAGGCCTTAGCCGCAGCTTGGCCGCCTCGATCGCGGCCTCCAGCGCGCCCATGCCGGCGATCATCCGCTCTTCGGCGAACTCCACGATCAGGATGGCGTTCTTCGCGGCCACACCGACGGTCGTGATCAGGCCGACCTGCAGGTAGATGTCGTTGTCGAGCCCGCTGAGCGTCGCCGCCAGAACCGCGCCGACCACGCCGAGCGGCACCACCAGCAGCACCGAAATCGGTATCGACCAGCTTTCGTACAGCGCCGCGAGGCAGAGGAACACGATCAACAGCGACAGGCCGTATAGCGGATAGGCCTGGCCCGCGGACAGCCGTTCCTCATAGGACAGCCCTGTCCATTCATAACCGATGCCGGGCGGCAGTTTCTTCACCATTTCGGTCACACGGTTCATCGCGTCGCCGGTGCTGTGCCCCGGCGCGGGGGCGCCCAGCAGTTCGACCGACGACTGGCCATTATAGCGTTCCAACTTGGACGGGCCGACGCCCCAGGCGCTGCTCGCAAAGGCCGAGAAGGGGGCCATCGTGCCGGACGCGCCGCGCACATAGAGAAGGTTCAGGTCTTCGGGTTTGGTGCGATAGGGGGCGTCCGCCTGCAGATAGACCTTCTTCACGCGCCCGCGATCGATGAAGTCGTTGACGTAGGCGCCGCCGAACGCGGTGCTGACGGTGGTGTTGATATCTCCCTGGGCCAGGCCGAGCGCGCCGGCACGGGGCTTGTCGACGTTGATCTTCAGCTGTGGCGCATCCTCCAGCCCGTTGGGCCGAACCTGCATCAGGGCCGGATCCTGCATCGCCATGCCGAGCAGCTGATTGCGCGCCGCAATCAGACGATCGTGGCCGACCCCGCCAATGTCCTTCAGCTCAAGATCGAAACCCGTCGCATTGCCGAGTTCGAGCACGGCCGGCGGCGCAAAGGCGATCGCTTGCCCGGTCGGGATTTGCGGCGCCAGCGCGCCGATCGCCTGACCGGCAATGGCGGCGGCCTTGCTGCCCGCGCCCTTACGGTCCTTCCAGTCCTTCAGACGGACAAAGGCGAAACCGACATTCTGGCCAACACCGGCGAAACCGAAGCCGGAGACGGTGAAGACGCTGGCGACGTTGGCTTTCTGATCCTTCGAATAATAATCGCGGATTTTCTGCATCGCCGTTTCGGTCTGCTCCAGCGTCGACCCCGGCGGCAGGCTGAGCTGCGTGAAGATGATCCCCTGATCCTCTTCGGGCAGGAAACCGCCGGGCAGGCGCAGGAACAAAGCGGCCATGCCCAAGAAGATCAGCGCATAGACGATCAGGCTGCGGCCCCAGCGGCGGTTCATGCCGGCCACGCCCTTGCCGTAGCGCTCGACATTATGGTCGAACGTGCGGTTGAACCAGCCGAAGAAGCCCTTCTTGCCATGTCCCTCCTTGGCGGGCTTCAGGATGGTCGCACACAGAGCAGGCGTCAGGATCAGGGCCACCAGAACCGACAGCAGCATCGATGCGACGATGGTGATCGAGAATTGGCGGTAGATGACGCCCGTCGACCCGCCGAAGAAGGCCATTGGTAGGAACACGGCGGACAGGACCAGCGCGATGCCGATCAGCGCGCCGCTGACCTCGTCCATCGATTTGCGCGCCGCCTCCTTGGGCGACAGGCCCTCGTCGTGGATCAGCCGCTCGACATTCTCCACCACCACGATCGCATCGTCGACCAACAGGCCGATCGCGAGCACCATGCCGAACAAGGTCAGCGTGTTGATCGTGAAACCCGCAGCATACAGGATTGCGAAGGCACCCAGCAGCACCACCGGCACGGCGATCGTGGGGATCAGCGTCGCGCGCCAATTCTGCAGAAACAGGAACATGACGAGGAAGACGAGGACGACCGCCTCGATCAGCGTCTCCACCACCTGCTCGATCGACAGCGATACGAACGGTGCGGTGTCGAGCGCGTAACCGATCTTGATGTCCGACGGGAACGTGGCGGACAGCCGCGTCATCTCCTCCTTGATATTCTTGACCGTGTTGAGCGCGTTGGCGCCGGGCGCCAGCTTGATGGCGATGCCGGCTGACGGCTTGCCATTATACAGCTGTGCCGTGCTGGCCGTTTCCGCACCGATCTCGACGCGGGCGACATCGGACAGCTTGACGGTCGAGCCGTCGCTATTGGTTCGCAGCAGGATGTCGCGGAACTGGTCGGCGGTCTGCAGCCGCGATTGCGCGCTGACGACCGCGTTCAGCAATTGCCCCTTCACCGTCGGCAGGCCGCCAATCTGGCCGGCGGACACCTGCGCGTTCTGCGCGGTGACGGCACTGGCGATGTCGGTCGTGGTGACCTGCAGGTTCGCCATCTTGAGCGGGTCCATCCAGATCCGCATCGCATATTGCGATCCGAACAATTGGATATCGCCGACGCCATCGACGCGCGACAGCGGATCCTGGATCCGTGCCGCGACATAATCGCCCAGATCGGCTTGATCATGGCTGCCGTCTTCCGAATAGACCGAGACGACGAGCAGGAAATTGGTCACCGCCTTGGCGACGCGCAGCCCCTGCGCCTGCACCTCTTGCGGCAATTGCGGCGTCGCCAGCTGCAGCTTGTTCTGCACCTGCACCTGCGCGATGTCCGGATCGGTGCCCTGTTCGAAGGTCAGCGTGATCGTGACCTGGCCCGACGAATCGCTGCTCGACGAGAAATAGCGCAGATGATCGATGCCCTTCATCTGCTGCTCGATGATCTGGGTGGTCGTGTTTTCCAGCGTCTGCGCGTCCGCACCGGGATAGGTGGCGGTGATCGAGATGGCCGGAGCCGCAATCGCCGGGAATTGGGCGATCGACATGGATCGGATCGCCAGCACGCCGGCCAGCATCAGGACGATCGCGATGACCCATGCGAAGATGGGCCGATCGATGAAATAACGGGACATGGATCAGCCCCCCATCGCCGGCTGCGCGGGCTTGGCGCCGGTCGGGGGCGGGGCGGCGCCCGCCGGGTGCGCCTGCACCTTCGTGCCAGGGCGCAGGTTGAGCAGGCCTTCGACGATCAGCTTGTCGCCCGGCTTCAGCCCGGAGGACACGACCCAGTCATTGCCAATCGCGCGATCCGTCTTGACGATGCGCTGCGCCACCACATTGTTGGCGTCCAGCACCAGAGCGGTGCCTTCGCCGCGCTCGTTGCGCGAGATTCCGGTCTGCGGCACCACCAGCGCTTGCTGCCTGGTCCCCTCGACCAGCCTGGCGCGAACATACATGCCCGGCAGTAGGGTGCCGTCGGGATTGGGAAAGGTCGCTCGGACGGTCACCGACCCGCTGGTCGGGTCGACCGTGACGTCGGCGAATTGCAGCGTGCCTTCGATCGGATAGGTCGCCCCGTTCGGCAGGATCAGCTGCACGCGCGCGCTACCCGGCCCACCGCGCGTGACCGCACCATTGCTGAGCGCGGCGCGCAGGTTGAGCAGGTCGGTGGCGGACTGGGTCACGTCCACGAACACGCGGTCCATCCGCTGGATCGTTGTCAAAGCATCGGCCTGGCCCGCCTGGACGAGTGCGCCGACCGTATAGACCGATCGCCCGATCCGTCCCGAAATCGGCGCACGGATGCGGCTGAAGCCCAGATTGACGCGCGCGGTCTGCAAGGCGCCGCGCTGGGCGATGACGCTTGCCCGCGCCTGATCGGCGGACGCGATCGCATTGTCCGCCTCCTGGCGGCTGACGGCATTGATCGCCACGAGCTGGCGATAGCGATCCGCCTGCAGGCGGGTCGAACGGATCTGCGCCTCGGCATTGGCGAGATTGCCCTGCGCCGTGACGACCGACGCGCGGAACGGCGCATCCTCAATCTCATAGAGAAGTTGGCCGGCGCGCACCTGCGCACCTTCGGTGAACAGACGCCGCTTGATCACGCCGCTAACCTGAGGCCGCACTTCGGACGTCTCCGCGGCCGCGATCCGGCCGGGCAATTCGGTCGTCAGCGTCACCGGCCGCGGCTGCAGCAGCACATAGCCCACGTTGGGCGGCGGCATTGCCGGCGGCTGGGCGGGCTTGCCGCACGAGGAGAGAAAGAGCGCGACCGGAAGCGTAGCGAACGAGGCGCGGGCCCAGCGTTGAAAAAGATACATGATGATCCTTGCGAATCCCGGAATGAACGTTCATTCCGATTTGACGTGCCCATAAACTCTGCGACAGACGGATCAACCGAAAATCGCATCCAGGGAGAGAATGAAGTGGATCAGCCTCGCGACCGATTGATTGATGCGGCGCGTATTCTATTCGCAGCAAAGGGTTTTCATTCGTCGCCCATGTCGGAGCTAGCGACGAATGCGCGGGTCAGTGTCGGCCAAATTTATCGCCTTTTCGACGATAAGAACGCCATCATCCGCGCGATCGTCGAGAAAGATGTGCTCGCGCAATATCGCGCGCTCGAATCGCTCGGCGAGCAGGTGGAGGCCGGCACGCTGTCGGCGGAGCAGGGGCTGGAAGCCTATGCGCTCATCTCGCTCAGCCATCCCGATGAAGGATTGATCTACGAATTCGTGGCGGAGGGATATCGCAATCCCGCCGTGGCCGACATCATCCGCGACGTTACCCGCGAATTTAGGCGACACCTGCGCCGGCTGGTCCGCGCCGCCCAGCCTGGCATTTCAGAGGGCGCGCTGGACGCGGCTGAGGACATGTTGCTGTCGTTGAACCTGGGGACAGCCAATCGCGAATTATCGGGCTCGCGGCTCAGCGTGCCCGACGCCGCGCACTGTTATTCCAAAATGCTGTTGGGCGCGTTTGCCGCACTGGATCAGCCGGCGGATCAATGACGGGCCTCGTTGCGACAGCACCCGTTCACCCTTATCCTTGCCGGCATGTTCGATCATCTGCGTAAGCTGTTCCGCCACCCTCCCGAGGGCGGCGATGGTGTGTCCCGATGGAACATGCTGGGGCGCGAATATATCGCGCGTCTGAATGGGCTGATCGCGGACAATCATGAAGATCGGGAGACGGAATCCACCGCGCCGGAGGAACCCCGCAGCCTGGAAATGGCCCAATCGGTGATCGCGGCGGTCGAGGCCGAAGATCGCGCTGGCCGTTGGCAGCCAGACCAGCCCATCGCCGATCGCGCGCACGAGCCTTTCATTCCTATGCTGGACCGCGTCGGGCAGAATCTGAACTGCGTCTGCATCCTTGGGCCGGACGAGTTTCTTGTGCGACCCGGTACCGCCTATCGGCCCAGCCCGGCTTTGCACCTGCGCGGTGGCGACGTGATCGAACGGCCCGACATCCTTGCCGCCGCTATGACGCGCAGTCACGACCATTTGGTACTGGTGCATGAGCAGGGCTTCAGCGTCAGTAGGGGCATCGATCAGGCGCCGGCCCGGCTGTTTCCCTGGCCCCAGGGCATGACGCCGCATCCGTTGGACAGCGTGCAGATCAGCGAAGATGGCGCCACCATTGCCTTCGTCGAGCGCGAGGAGGCGGTGTGGCTGGGTCAGGCGCAGGGCAAGACTGCCTGCTGGACACGCGTCTATCCCAGCGCTTCGTTCCTCGCCGAGCGGCAGGACGAGGAGGACGATGATGAACCCTCGGCAGACGGTGAAGGGGACGACGAACGCATCTGGTCTGATTCGATGATGCATGCCGCCTTGTCACCCGACGGGCGCTTCATGGCTTACGGCTCGCAATGCTATGGCCACTTCATCGATCGGATCGAGGGCATTGGCAGCGTGCGGCGCTGGGCGAAGATCGGCTATCGGAGCGAATATCCGCATCATGCCTGCTTTTCGGACGACAGCGTCTATGCCGCACTGAATTCCTGTCACTTCTACCATGGCGCCACGCTTGGCGTGCGGCTGGCCGATATCGAGGATGCCGACACGCCGGCCTATGACGAGGATGCGCGGACCACGATCATTGACGGCCGCCTGCGGGTCTATGCGGCAACCTGGCTTCCGACGGAGACGGGCAAGGAAGGGTTTGCGCTCGCCGGTGCAGGCTATCTCGATATCGTGTCGCCCAGCGGCGATGTGCACAGCACCGTCGGTTTCGGTTCCAGCGCGTCCTCGATCGACTATTGCCCCAAGACCGGGCTGCTGGCGGTCGCCTCCTATTCCGGCTTCCTCCATGTCTACGATCCGTCCCGTGCGGCCGAAGACGGGCGGGTGATCGGCTACCGCCCGATCCATGAACAGTATCGCTGGGTGGTATGGCGCGATCGCAAGCCTTTTCGCTGGTAGACGGCCGACGCGGTCCGGCGTCGGGGGAGCATCTATCCGGCGGTCTACGACGTCCTTTTTCAGCGATGTGCGTTGAACGGGTGACGATCGTGGATTGAGGAGAGGGAGGCGATGTCGGACGAGGAACTGGTGATCATGCCCATGCCTTCGCTCGTGGCCCTTTTATTGTCGAAGGAGCAGGAAAAGGGCTCTCCGCTGACAGAGGCGGAAGTGATCGAGATACGCGACAATGCGGTTTGCACGATGACGCCGCCCGACGTGGTGGCCCGCATCGCAGAAGCGCGCGGCTATGACGACATCGATCCAGAAAATGCGTGGGAGGATTGGATCGCCATTCGCCCAAGCCTTGGGCAAGGACAACGGCCTTGATCGGAATGTCCCAGCGATACTGCATTCCTACGATTTGGCGCGATCCTCGCCGGGAAGATAACGTACCACCCATTGCGGATAACCCCCGGGGCTGAGCTCGATATCGGGCAGGGCGATCGGATCGTTCCCGGTTTCGACCCAGCCCGCGCCATAACAGCGATCGCAGATCACCCGCTTGCAGCGAAAGCTGACGAGATCGATCTCGGCATTCCACTGCCCATGCCCCTTGCAGACCGGACATTCGGCATCGAGTGTGCCGTTGCGCGGCTGCAGCGGAATGATGTCGAAGGCGTGCGGGCTGTCAGGTCCGTCACACTGCACGATCTGGCTGGCATGGGGCATCGACGATCAACGCCGTGCCTGCCGCTATGTTCAGCCGCGGTCGAAATGAGGGGCCACGTACCCTGACGGGGGTCCGGCAGCGCGTCCGGGCGGGCCGGCCATTCAGAGGGCCTCATTGTGCCGATCACTCCAATTCATGATCAATATAAGAATATTTAGTTCATATCAGATGTAATTTCAAACCCATCCTTCACAACATTTCCGCGAATCTACTTCTAATAAAACGATATAGTTTTCGTCAAAGTAGGAGTGCGATCCTGTTGATCGCATCAATCGTGGCTTTGCCGTGATTGACGTCAATATCCTTCAATGCATAACTTATTAACATGATTCGCTGACAAATTATCGGTCGTATAACGGTTGCAAAAGCTGCGATTTGCTACGCTCTTGTCTGTGCGTGTCTTAACATCAGCTTTGCGATGGTTGCATACGACGGGCGTACCCGATGGAGATCGCAATGGAAGGGAAGCAAACAGGCGAAGCGACAAAAGGCGAGCGGATTGTCAGGCCTAATATGCTGATGATGAACGCCAGCGGGCAGAGCTCAACGCTCGCCCGCGTCGATTTCTCGCATTCGGTGCTCACTGACGTCCAGCTGTTCAACTCGCGCGTCCACCAATCCAACTTCGAGGGTTGCGGCTTCGACGATTCCGATTTTGACGGCTCTATCTTCTCGGGATGCAGTTTCCGCGGGGTCGAGCTGATCAACTGTGACGTCGATCATCTGGTGGTGAACGGCGTCAACGTGGGAGCGCTACTGCGCGTCGCACAAGGGCCGCTGGGAGGCAAAAATGGCTGAGCGCGTCAAACCTTTCATCAGCGCGTCGAGCCGCCAAGACATACTGGCCGAGCTGGCGCGCACGCAGAGCGACCGCAGCTTCCGCACGATCGCCGAACTGGTCAAGCGCGTCTCTGATTTCGACATTCCCAAGAAGGACGGCAAGGACGGCGCGAAGGATGCCGGCGAAGGCGGCTTCTGGGACAAGAAGGACGGCAAGGAAGGCAAGGACAAGGAGAAAGACGGAAAGGAGTCTAAGGAAGGAAAAGAGGGGAAGGAAAATAAGGACGGCAAGGATCAGAAGGACGGCAAAGAGGGGAAGGAAGGCAAAGAGAGCAAGGACGGCAAGGAATCCAAGGAAGGCAAGGATGGGGGTAAAGAGGGCAGCAAGGAGGATTCCAAGGACGGCAAGGACAAGGACGGCAAGGATAAGGATAATGGGGACGGGTCAAAGATCACTGGCTCCGAGAATGAGGTTTTCCGCTATGGGGAAGATCGCATCCTGCCGGCCGAACTGTTCTCGGCCATCGCTGAGATCCACTCGGTTCGCCTGACCGCTTTGCTGAATCAGGCGATTTTCTAGGCAAGCACGGGCTAGGGCAAGCCGATGCGCGCGGTCCCGGACATCGCCGTCGTCTGCGAACCGGACGACCCGCTGCCCTGGCTCTTTGCCCGCTTTGCCGCGGACCGTGGCCTGCAAGCCGCGTGCGTGACGGCGCAGGAATGGGGTCGGGCGGTGACCGTCGAGCATGATCGCGGCGTACGCATAACCCCCGATCTGCCGATGATGCTCCGGCCGTTGCGCGGGCCGACCACCGGCCTGGAAGAGGAGCGCTTCGTCTTCAACGAATGCTTCGCCTTGTTATGGTCGGCCGCCGCGCTGGCGGAGGCGCCGGTGATCAATCGTCCTGGCGAACTCGGCTGGGGCGGCCAGGCGAGCTATTCGGCATCGATCACCGATTTGCGTCGTGGCAGCGCTGCTCCCCACACGGAATGGCTCTGGCACCGCCAGCCCCCGCTGGCGCCTGATCTGCTGCATCAGGATCTGACCACCTGGCTCACGGTCGCCACACCCGATGACGATGCCGCGATCCGATCCCGAACGTTGCCCGCCTGCCGCGGCTGGGATCAGGTCGTCGTGGTCGATGAAGAGGCCTGGCGCGTGACCGACGTGGATATCGGCGACACTGGGATTGAGCGGCAGAGCATCGCCGCGGCACAGACGCTGCAGCTGCGTTTCTGCACCGTCAGCTGGGCTATCCCGATCGAGGGGGCGCCAATCCTCGTCCGGGTCAATCCGTTTCCGACGCTCGCCGAATGCACCCCGGTGATGAACGACATCTTCTCGGCGCTGGCCGGGCGCTTGATGCACTGATGGTCTGCGTCATCGGCCTGGATAATGACAAGACGCTCGCGCACTTCTTGTCCACGGCCCCTTCGGGCGACGTCGATTTTCTCAATCTGCATGACCTTGCCGGTGCTGGTTGGCGTTTCCCGGTGCCGGCCACGGCGGATGTAACCGCGCCATGCGTGCTCGATCCGCGCGACGCTTATTATATCCGGATCGTTGATCTATCGCCCGTGCTGCCCGAGCCGGAGGCGAGCCGCTGGCGCGCGATGACGATGGGGATCACCGCCTTCCTCGAAAGCGCGCCGGGAGTGGTCGTCAATCGCCCGGGCGGGCACGCGCATAATGCAGCCAAACCTCTGCACGAAATATGGCTGGCGCGCCGTGGCTTCGCGGTGCCGCCCGCCATCAGCACGTCCGATCGGGACGAGATCGCTGCGTTCATCGATCGCTGCGGCGGCGCGGCGATCGTCAAGTCGCTCTGCGGCGTGCGTGGCGATGCGCAGCGCGTCACGCGGCAGTCCTTTGAAGATTTCGTGGACGAACAGGGGCCGGTCCATCTTCAGCGGATTATCGAGGGCTTCGATATTCGGGTCCACCTGATCGGCACCACGGCGCATGCCGAGCGTATTGTAGCGGACGGCATCGATTATCGGATGCGCGACGTTCCCAGCCAGCATGCGCCGTTCGCGATGCCCCAGGCGCTGATTGACCGCATGGTCGATGCATCGCGCGCCATGGATCTCGCCTTCACCGGCTGGGACTTCAAGGTGGATGCCGATGGCACCTTCTGGTGTCTCGAGGTCAATCCGATGCCCGGCTATGACAGCTATGACCGGCGCGCCGACGGTGCCATCAGCCGCACCTTGCTCGATTATCTGAAAAGCCATGCCGTTCACTGACGATGGGCAGGTACGGCGTACGCCCCTGCTGGAGGACGGCGCGGCGTCTGGCGTGATCGATCGGCTGCTGGCCGCGCGGGATCGCTGGACCAGGCGCGGCCCAGGTTTCTTCACGCTGGGTGCGGCGGTGTATCTGGATGTCGCTCGCGGTGGCGATTATGCCCGCTACCGGACCCATTTCGGACGGTCGAACCCCGTCATACGGCATCATTTCGCTAGGCTCACCGAACGGGTGCGCGACCGGCTTGGTCTTCTGATCGGGGAGCCCTGTGCCTTCGGCGAAGGCCTCGCGCTGCCGGGCTTCCACATCTTTCTACAGGAGGGGCTGCAATCGGCGCTGCGGGACAATCTACATCTCGATCTGCAGCACACTCGTCTTCCAATGGGTTTCCGCGCGGAAACTCCCAGCCTGACCTTCACGGTTCCGCTTGAGATGCCGCACGCGGGCGGCGGCCTGGAAACATGTGAGATCGTAGCGGGCAATCCGCGCGGTCGGCTCGTGCCGCATGACTATCGGATCGGGGAATTGTTCGTGCATTCGGGGCGTGCGCTGCATCGGCGACTGCACCGCCCGGTAACGGCGGAATGTCGCCGGATCACCTTGCAGGGGCACGCGATCCGTGCGGATCGCGGCTGGCAGATCTACTGGTGAACCGGACCACGGTCAGCTTCGACATTTTCAGCGCAAGCGAATGCGCGCGGATCGGCGCGCATGTGAAGCATCTGCGCCCGCGTTGGCGGCAACGCTCGGGTGGCTTCGCCACGATCGGCGTGGCGACCTACCTCGATGTCATGGCCGGGGGTCGGGACGCCGACCGGGATTATTACGGACAGCTTGAGGAGCAAAACGGCCTTTTGCAGGCCGAGTTCGGGTGGGTGCTGGAACGGGTCCGATGCGAAATCGAAAATCGGTTTGGCGTCCCGGCGGCTTTCGAGCCGTGCGTAGCCCATCCGGGTTTTCACATTTTCGAGAAATCGGGGATCACGCTCGACCAGCAGGACAGTCAGCATTTCGACCTGCAATATCGCTTCATGCGATGGCCCTATCCGATCGCCGAAAGCGAGGTCGTGTCGTTCACTCTCGCGATCGAACTGCCCAGGCTCGGCGGCGGGCTGGACAGCTGGGATGTGACCGAGGCCGATCTGGCGCGGATGGCGGCGATGGGCCGGCGCCCAGACATGGGCCAATTGGGCCGGACCAAGCCGCTCGTTCGCCATGAATATCGGGTTGGCGCCATGCTCGTGCAGCGCCGGCCGATCATGCATCGCATTGCGCCGATCGCGGCGGCGTATCCGGACGATTGCCGGATCACATTCCAGGGTCACACCGTCACCGACGGCCGCCGCCTGCTGCTCTATTGGTAAGCGACGTGGACGAGGCCGTCTTGATAGGCGTGGCGCTGGGCCGCTTCGGCGAGCGGGGAATCGAATTCAGCATCAGTGGGGCGCGCAGCGGTTTCGGCATGTTGGTGATGACGCAGGATTGGCAGGCGCTCGGCCTCTCGCCGTCAGATTGCCGGGATCAGGCGTGCGATCTGCGGGCGACGCTGAGCAGGACGGGATTCAACCTGCGTGCGGTCCGCTACGATTTTTCGGCCGATCGATCGTTCGATAGCCTTACCGTCTACGGCGACGATCCGGCTGACCGGACTGACCCACGCCCAATATTCGGGCGTGCGGTGCGGCGCTACCGGCGCGGTTCGTCGCTGGCCGCCCTTTATCTGGATGTGCGGGCCGTGTGCAGCGGGGGCGTCAGGCAGCTTGCGCTGGAGCATGTCCGGACCATGGGTTGGAGCGGCGCGACGCGGAACGCCTTTGCCGACGCGTTCGACGACTATGCGCGCCTCGGCTGGATCCAGCTGCTCGGGATCGAGACATCCACCGGATCGATCAAGATCGATATCGCCAATCCTGACCCGGCGGTGCTTGCGCTGCCGGACACGGCGAAACCGGCACTGCAGCGGCTTGCCGGCGTAGCGGGCTATGCCGGCTTCCGCTGGCGGGACGGGGCGCCTGCTACACTGACGCTTTATGGGCGTGCCCGGCGGGTCGAGGATATGGAGATCGCGCTCGCGCGGCTGACGGCGGACTGATGCAGGATATTGCCCATCAACTGTCCACGGACGGCTTTGCCCGTATCGGTCTGGATCGATTTTCCCGGCAGCAGATCGCGCAACTCTACGCGTGCTGGACCGCGCTATTTCAAAGCGGCGCACAGGCCGCTCTCCCTGGAAATCCAGCCATTCCCATCGGCTTCGTGCCGCTACGCTCGGCGTCCGGCTATGAAATGAAAGAGAGCGTTTACGTTCAGCCGGATTTCCCTCTGCCAGGTTGCGTTGCCGGGCCTACCAAAAGATTCCTGCGCGACATCGGGCGGCTCGCCGAAGGTGTTTCCCAGGTCGTCCGCCCGCATGTGCGCTCGGCGGATCTGCTTCAATGGCCGCGTCACGGCTGTCTGCGCGTAATGCATTATCCGGCCTTTGAGGGCGGCGACGATGCAGTGACCATGCGGAGCCTGTCCTGGATGGGGCATCTGCGCGCACCACCGCACACCGATCTCAATGCTTTGACGTTTCTCCCTCCTGCAACGATCGCGGGACTGGAGATATTCGCTCGCGATACATGGATCCCGCTGGATGACCCGGAGGAATTGATTGTGCTGGCCGGTCGGGAATTGGAGGCGGTCGGCAAGGGATCGTTTCCCGCCGCCGTCCATCGGGTGCGCAATCCGGAACGGGAGGAGGAGCGTAAGGTCGCCCGGCTTTCGCTGGCTTACTTCATCGCATGACAACGGGTTCTTGGTAACGCAGGCGGACCAGCGGTCGCCGTGATGCCACGCGCCGGTTTAGCCCGACGAAAGCTCGTCGATGATCGGGCAATCCGGGCGGTCGCCGCCGGTGCACCGGCCTGCCAGTTCCAGCAAGGCGGCCCGCATCGCGTCCAGCTTGCGCGCTTTGGCATGGAGCGCGTCGGCGCGGGCCAGGGCCAGTTTCTTGACCTCGGCGCTGGCGCGGCCCTCATCGCTCCACAAGGCGAGCAGTTCGGCGATTTCTTCGGTGGCAAAGCCCAGGTCGCGCGCATTGGCGATGAAGCGCAGGCGGTTCACATCGCCCGGCGCATAATCGCGGTAATTGCTGTCCAGCCGCGACGGGCGGGGAATCAGGCCGATCGCCTCATAGTGGCGGATCATGCGCTGGCTGACGCCGCTTGCCGCCGCGGCGGTACCGATCTTCATCTGCTTGACCCTGACATGATGTCAGGGATTACAGCCTCGACGATGATTGGAAAAGTCTCATTTCTCGCCATGGCGTTGACCGTGCCGACGTTGCTGCATGCCCAGTCGGCGCACGACATGCACGATATGCATGGCATGGCCACGCAGCCGCCCGCTGCATCTCCGCCAGCCGACGATGGCATGGCGGACATGGACCACGCCATGGCCGGCATGGATCACGCCATGCCGATGCGCGGCCTGCTCGGGCGATATGCGATGACGCGGGAGGCGTCGGGGACGTCGTGGCAGCCGGAAAGTTCGCCGATGATGGGCGTGATGGTGCCCGCCGGGGATTGGATGGCGATGGTTCAGGGATCCGCCACGGTGGTCGCCGATCACCAAGGCGGGCCGCGTGGCAGCAACAAGACTTTCAGCCAATCCATGCTGATGGGGATGGCGAGTCACCCGATCGGCGACCGCGGCACACTTGGCCTGCGCGGCATGGTGTCGCTCGACGCGTTGATGGGCCAGCGGGGTTACCCGCTGCTGTTCGCCACCGGGGAAACGGCGAACGGGCGCGAGGAACTGGTCGACCGCCAGCATCCGCACGATCTGTTGATGGAGCTGGCGGCCAGCTATGCCCACGATCTCAGCCAGGGGCGCAGTCTGTATCTCTATGCCGGTCTGCCCGGCGAACCTGCACTGGGTCCGCCCGCTTTCATGCATCGCATCTCCGGGATGGATAATCCTGAGGCGCCGGTCACGCATCATTGGTTCGATTCGACCCACATCACGTTCGGCGTGGTCACGGCCGGCTTCTCGACCCGCACGTGGAAAGTGGAAGCCAGCGCCTTCAAGGGGCGCGAACCCGATCAGCGTCGCTGGAACATGGAAAGTCCGAAGCTGGATAGCTGGTCGGTACGGGCCTTCTGGAATCCCACGGCCAATCTTTCCTTCCAGGTCTCCACCGGCCATCTGCGCTCGCCGGAACAACTTCATCCGGATCAGAATGAGCAGCGCACGACGGCGTCCGTCAGCTATAATCGCCCGCTCGGCAACGGTAGCAACTGGGCCTCGACGATCGCCTGGGCGCGCAAGGATGAGCGCCCCGGTCCGGCGCTGACCGGGTGGCTGGCCGAAACGTCGCTGCGCCTGCGCCGCCGCCATATCCTGTTCGCCCGGGGCGAACATGTTCAGGAAGCCGAGCTGTTCGACAGCGGGCCGCTCCATCACGATGTCATACCGGTTTCGAAGCTCAGCACGGGCTATGCCTATGAACTGCCGGTGGGAAAGGCGCCGGTCCGGCTCGCGCTGGGGGGATTGGCGAGCGCTTATGCCTATCCCGATCGCATCAAGCCGGCTTATGGTAGAGCCGGAGTGAAAAGCTTTATGCTGTTCGCGCGGCTGCGGCTGGCGGACGCGATCGGTTGAGGAGAGAAACGTGGTTCGCACTATCGCTTTACTGACGGCGCTTGGCCTGACGACCTCGGCCGCGCTGGCCCAGGCGCCCGTGACGGCGCCGTTCAAGGGCATTTCCGGCACGGTAACGGTCACGCCCGCGCCCAAGGGTGTGCTGATCCATATCGAGGCGAGCGGTCTCACGCCCGGCTGGCATGGCGCCCATATTCATGAAAAGGGCGATTGCAGCGATGCCGCCTTCAAGCTGGCCGGCGGCCATGTCCACAGCGTTACGCCGATTGTCCATGGTCTGCTGAATCCGGCCGCAAACGATTCGGGCGACCTCCCCAATCTCTATGTCGCGGCCGACGGCACCGCGAAGGCGGAATATTTCACCGCCGCCGTGACGATGCAGGGTCTGCAGGATGCCGACGGTTCCGCGCTGGTCGTACATGCAAAGCCGGACGATTATACCAGCCAGCCGATCGGCGGGGCGGGGGACCGGGTCGGCTGCGCGGTAATCCGCTGAGGACCCTAATCAGGGTTAGCTCGTTTGCCCTGCGCAACAATAACGAAGGATGCGCAGCATGAAATTGTCCGGGCTTACCCTGATGGCCGTCGCGGTTGGTTCGCTGTTCGCCGCCGCTCCCGCGGCAGCGCAGCCACAGCGCCATGTGGAGGTGCATCGTACGGTCACCACCACGCGCGTCACCAATAACGGCTGGAACGACAATCGTCGTTACCATCGCCGCCATCATCGCCAGAAGGTCTGCACCAAGCGGTGGGTCAATCACCATCGCGTGACCCGCTGCCGCTGGCGCTAACCCACTAGAGCGCGTTCGCCGCGCCTAGCAATGCACGGACCGAGGCGGTCGCAACGTCGGTGTCGATCCCGACCCCGAACACGATGCGACCGTCGTCGGTCTTCGCCTCGACATAGGCGGCCGCCTGAACGTCGCCGCCATGGCCGATGGCATGTTCCGAATAATCGACGATATCCATCGTCACGCCAAAGCCCTCGCGCAACGCCGCCAGCACGCTCGACAGCAAACCATTGCCGCGGCCGCTGACCGACGTCTCGACGCCCGCATGGCGTACCCGGCCGGTGAAGATCCGGTCGCTGCCGGCATGCGTCTCGCTATAGTCGATCAGCGCGTAGGGCTGCGGTCCTTCCAGCCGGTAATGTTGCTGGAAGCGCGCCCAGATGTCGGCGGCGTTCAATTCGCGGCTGGTCTCGTCCGCCAACGCCTGCACCGCGCGGCTGAGGTCTGCCTGCATCCGCTTCGGCAGCTTGAGCCCCTTGTCCTGCTCCAGCACCCAGGCGACGCCGCCCTTGCCCGACTGCGAATTGACGCGGATCACCGCCTCGTAATCGCGGCCGAGATCCTTGGGGTCGATCGGCAGATAGGGCACGTCCCAATATTGGTCGTTGCGCTGCTCCTGTGCGGCAAAGCCCTTCTTGATCGCATCCTGATGCGATCCGGAGAACGCCGTGAACACCAGGTCGCCGCCATAAGGATGGCGCGGGTGGACGGGCAAATTGTTGCAATAGGTGACCGTGTTGATCACCTCGTCAATGTCGGAGAAGTCGAGCTTCGGATCGACGCCCTGCGTGTAGAGATTGAGCCCTAGCGTCACCAGATCGACGTTGCCGGTGCGTTCTCCATTGCCGAACAGACAACCCTCGACCCGGTCTGCGCCCGCCATCAGCCCCAGTTCGGCCGCGGCCACGCCGGTGCCGCGATCATTATGCGGGTGGAGCGAGATCACGACGCTGTCGCGGTTGCGGATATTCCGCCCAAACCATTCGATCTGATCGGCATAGATGTTCGGCGTCGCCGCCTCGACCGTCGCGGGCAGGTTGAAGATGATCGGGTGATCCGGCGTCGGCCGCAGCACCTCCATCACCGCCTCGCAAACCTCCAGGCTGAAATCCAGCTCGGCGGTCGAAAAGGTCTCCGGGCTATATTCGAAATGCCAGTCGGTGTCGGGGCGCTTGCCCGCCTCGTCGCGCAATATCTTGGCGCCGGTGACGGCGATCTCGCGGATCTCGTCGCGGGTCATTCCGAATACAATCCGCCGCCACGCCGGCGATACCGCATTATAGAGATGGACGACCGCCTTGGACGCGCCCTCCAGGCTCTCGAAGCTTTTCTCGATCAGGTCGCGGCGCGACTGCGTCAGCACCTGCACCAGCACGTCGTCGGGAATGCGCCCGTTGCGGACCAAGCCGGAGATGAAATCGAATTCGGTTGCGCCTGCACTGGGAAAGCCGACCTCGATCTCCTTCAGCCCGACCTTCACCAACAGGTCGAAGAAGCGCGTCTTCTTCTCCTCGTTCATCGGATCGATCAACGCCTGGTTGCCGTCGCGCATGTCGGTCGACAGCCAGCGTGGCGCGCGCGTGATGGTGCGGCTGGGCCATTGCCGGTCGGGCAGGTCGATCTGCGGGAAAGGGCGATATTTAACGGAAGGGTCGGCGAGCATGGTCATTGGAAATCTCGGCACATAAGAGCGTCGGGGCGCCTCTCTCTTGGCGCGGCGGCGGTCCCTTAGGCGGTGAGCAGCGGCGGCCTTGCGGACACGCCAAGCAATCGACGCGCCTAAGGGCGCGTAAGTCGTAGCGTCGGAAGAAGGCTGCGGCCGGACTGCATGGCATGGCTCATAAGCGGATGTGCGGTGCGGGTCCAGCCTTCACGCGCATTCATCCAAGGATCGCCACTGCTTGCTCGATCAGCCCGGGGTCGCCCGCGGCGATCACCTTGCCCTCGCTCGCGGCGTGTAGCACGTCTCCGCGCCAGTCGCGCATCCGTCCGCCCGCGCCCTCGACGATCGGAACAAGCGCGGCAAAGTCATACAGCTTCAGTCCGTCTTCGATCACCAGATCCAGATGGCCGGCGGCGAGCAGGCCGTAATTATAGCAGTCGCCCCCCCACAAGACATCGCGCGCACCGCGGCGGACGCGCTCGAACGCCGTCCAGCTGTCCGGGGTGAAATAGCCGGGGCCGGTGGTGGCGAGGTGAGCCTGATCGACCGAAGCGCAGCTGCGCGTCGCAATAGGCGCGCCGTTCAACGTGGTCGCCCGCCCATGCGCGCCGAGCCAACGCTCGACGCCAATCGGCTGATCGATGACGCCCAGCACCGGCATGCCCTGTTCGAGCAAGGCGATCAGCGTTCCGAAGATCGGCCGCCCTGCGACGAAGGATCGGGTGCCGTCGATCGGATCGAGCACCCATACCCGTTCGGCATCCGGCCGATCCGCGCCATATTCCTCGCCGATCACGCCGTCGTCCGGGCGTTCGTCCTGCAGGATCTTGCGCATCGCCGCTTCTGCCGCGCGATCCGCTTCGGTGACGGGCGACAGATCGGCCTTTGCCTCCATCGTGAACGGTTTGCGGAAGAGGGGACGGATGGCCGCACCGGCGGCGTCAGCAAGGCGCTCGGCCAGCGCCAGGTCCAGGTCGTTCATTCCAGATCGCGGCCCGCAGTTTCGGGCACGCCCAACGCAACGATCAACAACGCCACCGCCGTTACTCCTACCGTATACCAGATGCCGGCGAAGGGATCGCCGCTCTTGGCCACGATATATTGATTGATGAAGGGCAGGAAGCCGCCGAAATATCCGGAGCCGATATGATAGGGGATGGACAGCGAGGTATAGCGCACCCGCGCCGGAAACATCTCGACCAGCAGCGCCGCCACCGGGCCGTAGGTCATGCCCGAGATGAAGGCGATGACGATGATGGCGAAGGCGACTTTCACCGCATTGCGCAGCGGCGGGGTGACCTTGCCGGTCGGATAGCCCGCATCCGCCAATCCGCGCGCGATCGCGGCATCGTCGGTCGCAGCGAGCACCTTGCTGCCGATCGTCACCATCGGCTGGCCTTCGGCGATCGTGACCTTGCGATAGGCGATGCCACGTTTCGACAGGCTGTCGAGCACGCGCCCGCAGGCGCTGGCCTGGCCATGCGACGCCAGCGGATTGAAGCTGCAGTCGCTGCCGCGCACCACCACCGGTGCGCGCGTCATCGCCGCCGACAATTCCGGATTGCCCGCGCTGGACATGAGGTGGAACAGCGGGAAGGCGAGCACCAGCATCAGCACGTAGCCGGCGATGATCGGCGGCCGGCGTCCGATCTTGTCGGAAAGCCAGCCGAACAGGACATACCAGCCGATGCTCAGCAGCGCCGACAGGCCGACGATCAGCCGCGCCGGCGTGTCGTCGATCCGTACCGCATTCTGAATGAAGTAGAGCGACTGGAATTGCGCCGTGTAGAAGATCACGGTGAGACCGGCGGTGATCCCGAACAGCACGATCAGCAGCTTGCGCCATTTGGACCAGCTGTTCGTACTTTCCCGCAGGGGATTGCGCGCCAGCTTGCCTTCCATCTGCATCGCCCGGAACACCGGGCTCTCGTGCAGCATCAACCGCACCCACAGGCTGATCGCCAGCAGCATCAGGCTGAACAGGAAGGGGATGCGCCAGCCCCAGGAGGCGAGTTGCTGGTGCGCAGCGATAGTGTTCGCGGCCAGCACGACACAGATGCTGAGCAGGAAGCCGCCCGCCACCCCGGCGTGGATGAAGCTGGTATAGAAGCCGCGTTTCCGGCGCGGCGCATGTTCGGCGACATAGATGGCCGCGCCGCCATATTCCCCGCCCAGCGCCAGGCCCTGGGCAACCCGCAGCAGCACCAGCAGGATCGGCGCGACGATACCGATCGAATGATAGGTGGGCAGCAATCCCACGGCCGCCGTCGCCGCCCCCATCAGGGAAACGGTGATCAAGAACGTATATTTACGGCCCAGCTTGTCGCCGAGAATGCCGAACAGGACGGCGCCCACCGGCCGCATGCCGAAGCCGACCCCAAAGGTTGCGAGCGCGAACAGCAGCGAGACCGCACTGTTGCCGGAGGGAAAGAAGTTCTGCGCGATAACGCTGGCCAGCGTTCCGTAGACGAAGAAGTCATACCATTCGAAAACAGTGCCCAGCGTGGAGGCAATGATGACGAGGCGGACGGGCGATCGCTCACCCACATCTACGGCGGCTGGCTTCATTATTGTCTCTCCGACGCCCGTGTATCGATGAGCATGGCACACGCCAAGCAGAGAGCACGTCAAATCGTATCCGGAGACGCCAAAGATTTCGGAGGAGCTTGAGGAAACTTGCTATGCGGACCTGATCGGCCCGCTCGTCTCAGCCGACCGCGCCTGGATGGTTCTTGCCGTCAAACGGGACAATGTTCGCATCCAGCCCATGGTCTTCGTCGAGACACCGGAAATTGATGCTGACATGCTTTGGGTGGGAGCGGGGGCGGTAGAAGCTCTTGATCCCGCATTGCGTGCAGAAGATGTGCTGTGCGGCGCCCGTTCCGAACCGATAGGTGGTGGTGTCGCGCCGGCCCTCCGTCAGCCGGAACTTGTCCTGCGGCACCAGCAGATGAAGATAGCCCGTCATGCTGCAGATCGAGCAATCGCAATCCTCGATCTGCACCGGCCCTTCGGGCAGATCCGCTTCGAAGCGCACCAGCCCGCAATGGCAGCCGCCTTCCACCATCATTGCGCGATTTCCACCGCGACCGCCGTCGCCTCGCCGCCGCCGATGCACAAGGCGGCAACGCCGCGCGTCAAACCACGCGCCTTCAGCGCCGCGATCAGCGTGGTCAGGATACGCGCGCCCGATGCACCGATCGGGTGACCCAGCGCCGTGGCGCCGCCATTCACATTGACCTTGTCATGCGGAATACCAAGGTCGCGCATCGCGATCATCGTCACCGCCGCGAAGGCCTCGTTGATTTCGAAGAGATCGACATCGTCGATCGACCAGCCCGCCTTGGTGAGCACCTTGCGGATCGCCGGCACCGGGGCGGTGGTAAATTTGGCGGGTTCGTGGGCATGGGCGGCGGTCGCCACGATACGGGCCTCGATCGGAAGTCCCTGCGCACGCGCGACGCTCTCCCGCGCCATCACCAGTGCTGCGGCCCCGTCGGAAATCGACGATGCGTTGGCCGCCGTGATCGTGCCGTCCTTCGAAAAGGCCGGACGCAACGAGGGGATCTTGTCGGGCCGGGCCTTGCCGGGCTGTTCGTCCTGGTCGACGGTCGTGTCGCCCGCGCGGCCCTTCACCGTCACCGGCACAACCTCGTCGACGAAGCGGCCGCCGGCGATCGCCGCATTGGCCCGGCTCAGGCTCTCGATCGCGAACGCATCCTGCGCTTCGCGGGTGAATTGATAGTCGCCCGCCGTCGCTTCGGCGAACACGCCCATCGCCTTGCCGGGTTCATAGGCATCTTCCAGCCCGTCGAGCATCATCGAATCCAGGATCTGGCCATGGCCGATACGCGCACCGGCGCGATGCTTGGCCAGCAAATAGGGCGCGTTGGACATGCTCTCCATGCCGCCGGCGATGACCAGGTCGATCGATCCGGCGCGCAGCGCCTCATCGGCCATGATCGCGGCCTGCATGCCCGATCCGCACATCTTGTTGACGGTGGTCGCCTCGACCGACTGGGGCAGGCCGGCGCCCAATGCGGCCTGGCGCGCCGGCGCCTGGCCAAGGCCCGCGGGCAGCACACAGCCCATATAGATACGCTCGATCCGGTCCGGATTGACGCCGGCGCGCTCGACCGCGGCCTTGACGGCGGTGGCGCCGAGGTCCGTCGCGCTGACGCTCGACAACGCGCCTTGGAATCCGCCCATCGGCGTGCGGGCATAGCTTACGATAACCGTGGGATCAGACATGAATCGCTCCTTGGCGGCCCATATAGGGATGGCAGGCGCGTTCGTCAGGCCGGATTGGCATCACCGAGGCTACGTAATGCTACATCGTCAGGCTAAGCGTTATGCGAATACACCGTCATGCTGAACTTGTTTCAGCATCCATGGCGCCAAAAGCTGTTCGCCGCAGGATGATGGATGGATGCTGAAACAAGTTCAGCATGACGGCAGGCTGAAAATTGGGGAAGCGACCGGCTTACGCCGCGTCGCCGCCCGCCTTTTCCTTCTTCTTCGCAAAGACGCGGACCGGGTCCTTGCGGCCCTCCACCACATCCTTGTCGATCACGATCTCATCCACGCCATCCATCGACGGCAGGTCGAACATCGTATCGAGCAGCATCGCTTCCAGGATCGAACGCAGGCCGCGCGCACCGGTCTTGCGCAGGATCGCCTTCTTGGCGACCGCCGACAGCGCCTCGTCGTTGAAGGAGAGCTTCACGCCCTCCATCTCGAACAGCTTCTGATACTGCTTCACGAGCGCATTCTTCGGCTCGGACAGGATTTTGACCAAAGCCGGCTCGTCCAGATCTTCCAGCGTTGCGATCACGGGCAGACGGCCGACGAATTCCGGGATCAGGCCGAACTTCAGCAGATCCTCAGGCTCGCACTGGCGGAGCACTTCGCCGGTCCGGCGCTCGTCCGGCGCGGCGACAAAGGCGCCAAAGCCGATCGACTTGCCCTGCAGGCGATCGCCGATGATCTTCTCAAGGCCCGAGAATGCACCGCCGCAGATGAACAGGATGTTGGTCGTGTCCACCTGCAGGAATTCCTGCTGCGGATGTTTGCGGCCGCCCTGCGGCGGAACGCTGGCGGTCGTGCCTTCCATCAGCTTCAGCAACGCCTGCTGCACGCCTTCGCCCGACACGTCGCGCGTGATCGAGGGATTGTCGGCCTTGCGGCTGATCTTGTCGATCTCGTCGATGTAAACGATGCCGCGCTGTGCGCGCTCGACATTGTAGTCGGACGCCTGAAGCAGCTTCAGGATGATGTTCTCGACATCCTCACCGACATAGCCGGCTTCGGTCAGCGTCGTCGCATCCGCCATGGTGAAGGGCACGTCGAACGTCTTGGCGAGCGTCTGCGCCAGCAGCGTCTTGCCGCAGCCGGTCGGCCCGACGAGCAGGATGTTCGACTTGGCAAGCTCGACATCCGCGCCCTTGGCGCCATGATTGAGCCGCTTGTAATGATTGTGCACCGCGACCGAGAGGACGCGCTTGGCCTGCTTCTGACCGATCACATAATCGTCCAGATGGGCATTGATCTCCGACGGGGAGGGCGTACCGCCATCCTTGCGATTGACGAAGGTGGCCTTCGTCTCCTCACGGATGATATCGTTGCACAGCTCGACGCACTCGTCACAGATGAACACGGTCGGGCCGGCGATGAGCTTGCGCACCTCGTGCTGCGACTTGCCGCAGAACGAGCAGTACAGGGTGCTCTTGGAGTCGCCGCCACTAAGCTTCGTCATAACAATCCTAATCCTCGGTCGACCGAGTCGACCCCCATCCTAGCCCTGGGGAGGGCGGTGGCAATGCCTATATGCCACCGCACCTCTCCGAAGCTCCGCCAGACTATGCCGCTTGCGCGACGTCCTCGGACGGTGCCGGGCGCTTGTCGAACACTTCGTCAATGATCCCGAACGCCTTGGCTTCCTCGGCCTCCAAGAACTTGTCGCGGTCCATGGCATGCTCGATCTGCTCGATCGTCTGGCCCGTATATTTGGCGTACAGCGTGTTCAGCGCGTGGCGCATGCGCAGGATTTCACGTGCCTGGATTTCGATATCCGCGGCCATGCCCTGGGCGCCGCCCGACGGCTGATGCACCATGATCCGGCTGTTCGTCAGCGCCGTGCGCATGCCCGGCTCGCCGGCGGCCAACAGGAAGCTGCCCATCGATGCGGCCTGGCCGATGCACACCGTGCCGACGCGCGGCCGGATATATTGCATCGTATCGTGGATCGCGAGGCCGGCCGTGACCACGCCGCCCGGCGAGTTGATGTACATGAAGATGTCCTTCTTCGGGTTCTCGGACTCGAGGAAGAGCAGCTGGGCGGTGATCAGCGAGGCCATATGGTCCTCAACCTGACCGGTCACGAATACGATCCGCTCACGCAGCAGACGGGAATAGATATCGAAGCTACGCTCGCCGCGGGTGGACTGCTCGATGACGATCGGAACGAGCCCTGCGGTGATGTCGGCGTGGTCGGTCATGGAAAATTAGGTCCTTTGGCCCTCTGGTTCGCACAACATCGGCGTTCATAGGCACGGGTTCAAGGGATTCGATCGCGATTGCGCGCTACTTGCGGCGCCAGGTGAAGAGCGACGACATCGCATAGTTCCATACGACGCTGATCAGCACGCCCGGAATCGCCGACAGGATCCAATATGTGTCGCGGCCGAACAGCCAATCGGCGACCCCGATATTCGCCGCGGCACCCGTAGCGCAGACCAGGTTGAAGCTGATCCAGCCATAAAGCAGCGATCGCCCCTTCAGCCGCTGGTCGCGATAGGTCAGCGCATTGTTGAGGAAGAAATTATTGGAGATCGCGACGATGCTGGCAATCGCCTGAGATATGTCGAAGCTGATGCCTAACCCTTTGAACATCAGCGTCAGCACCAGGAAGTGCACGAAGATGCCGAACCCGCCGACAAGCGCGAAGCTCATGAATCGCGGCGGGATCAGATGCCCGAACGCCTTGTCCAGGATCAGCTGGAGATATTCCCACAAGACAAGGCTATCGAGCTTGCTCTCGCCATGTTCGCGCATGCGGAACGTGTAGGGCACTTCCGCGATGCGCAGCGGCACGGGGGCGCTGGCCGCAATATCCAGCAGGATCTTGTATCCCACCGACGACAGGTTCGGCAGCGACCGCATGAATGCATCGCGCCGCATGAGGAAGAACCCACTCATCGGGTCGGTCATCGGCACGCGCGTCAGGCGCGATGCCATGCGCGTGGCCAGCTGGCTGGCCAGGACACGGCTGCGCGCCCAGTCGCCTAGGCCGCCACCTTCCATATAGCGGCTGCCCACGACCAGATCGACGCCGTCCTGTTTGATCCGCGCCAGCATCGTCGCCACGATGCGCTCGTCATGCTGGTGATCGGAATCCATGACCGCCACATAGGGCGCCGCGGTCGCCAAGATGCCTTCGATACAGGCCGATGCGAGCCCCCGGCGATTATAGCGGTGGACGATCCGGATGCGCGAATCGCTTTGCGCCATCTGGCGAACCGCCTCAGACGTGCCGTCGGGCGAATCGTCGTCGACGAACACCATTTCCCACCGTACGCCCGGCAGCGCGCGAGCCACCGCCTCCACCAGCGGGGCCACGTTCGCCGCCTCGTTGAAGGTGGGAACTATGATGGCAAGTTCGGCGGGCACGAGGCGGATAAAGCTCGGATCGATGTCGGCCATCGCGTTCATAGCCTAGTCGTGGGCGATGAACGGGGCGTGAAACCGGCGATCGTGGGGAAGGGCGGCCATCAGCCCGCGACGGCGGGCAGCGCGAGATAGGCCAGACGGCGAACCTCCCGCCGGCCACGCACCACCGTGTCCAGGATCAGCCCCGTGAAGAAACACAGAAAGGCGACGATCACCAGGCCGGTGGCCAGGATCGCGGTCGGCAGGCGCGGAACGAGGCCGGTATGCGCATAGGTGACCATCAGCGGCGCCGCCAGGATCAGCGCGATCAGCCCGAGCAGCGCACCGATCGAGCCGAAATACAGCACCGGGCGTTCCAGCCGGAACAGGGTCATGATCGTGCGCAGGATGCGCCACCCGTCGCGATAGGTGGATAATTTGGAGGCGGACCCGACCGGGCGGGCGCCATAATGGGTAACGATCTCCGAAACCGGCATGCGCAGCTCCAGCGCATGAACGCTGATCTCGGTCTCGATTTCAAAGCCGGCGGACAGGATCGGAAAGCTCTTCACGAACCGGCGTGAAAACACGCGATAGCCGGACAGGATGTCGCTGAACGTGCGGCCGAACAGGCGGGCGAGAATGCCGGTCAGCACAAGATTGCCGAAGCGATGGCCGCGGCGATAGGCCGCATCGACCTCGCTGGCGCGGGCGCCCACCACCATGTCGAGATGTTCAGCGACGAGGCGCTCGATCATCGCTGGCGCCGCGGCGGCGTCATAGGTCGCGTCGCCATCGGCCATCACATAAATGTCGGCCTCGATATCGGCGAACATACGCCGCACGACATGGCCTTTGCCCTGCATCGTCTCGCGGCGGACGATCGCGCCGGCGGCGGCGGCGTTCGCGGCGGTCTGATCGCTGCTGTTATTATCGAATACGAAGATCGCGGCATCGGGCAAGGCGGCGCGAAAACCGGCGACGGTGGCGCCAATGGCCGCCTCTTCATTATAGCACGGCAGGATGACGGCGACGCGAAGGTCGGCCGCCGTCAATCCCGACGTCATCGCGATTAGGCCTTGGCCTTCTTGGTCGTCTTCTTGGCCGGAGCGGCCTCGGCACTCACGTCCGCCGGCGCTTCAGCGGCAGCGGGTGCAGCCTTCTTTGCCTTCGCCGGCTTGGCAGCAGGCGCTTCGTGACTGGTCGCAGCGGCTGCCTTCTTGGCGGCTGGCTTCTTGGCCGGCGCCGGAGCGGCGTCTTCCGCCGGGGCGGCAGCCGCGTCCTCGACCGGGGCAG
The DNA here is from genome assembly GCF_052180265.1 of Sphingomonas sp. ASY06-1R. Classification (GTDB taxonomy): domain Bacteria; phylum Pseudomonadota; class Alphaproteobacteria; order Sphingomonadales; family Sphingomonadaceae; genus Sphingomonas_I. Next base: position 525,654 of record NZ_CP197464.1, read on the forward strand.
CCGCAGCCTTCTTGGCAGCGGCCTTCTTCGGCTTCGGTGCATGATCGTGATCGTGATCGTGATCATGGTCATGGTCGCAATCCGGGCCATGGACGTGCGGCGCGGGGCTGCCGTCATCCTCGGCTTCGATCGCGGCTTCCAGCTCTTCACGGGTCGCGCTGCGATCGGTCACTTCGGCCTTGTCGAACAGGAAGTCGACGACCTTGTCCTCGTACAGCGGCGCGCGGATCTGGGCCGCGGCAACCGGATCGGACTGGATATATTCCATGAACCGCTGACGATCCTTGGGGGCATATTGCTGCGCGGCCTGGGTGGCGAGCATCTGCATTTCCTGGGCGCTCACCTCGACATTATGCTGACGGCCAATCTCGGACAGCAGCAGGCCCAGGCGGACGCGACGCTCGGCAATCGCACGATAATCGGCGCGATCCTTCTCCATCTCGGCAAGCGCGGCAGCCGGATCTTCCTCGTGGCTGGCCTCATGCTCCAGCTGGCGCCAGATCTGCTCGAACTCGGCTTCCACCATCGACGGCGGGACCGGGAAATCGTGGCCCTGCGCCAGCTGGTCGAGCAGCTTGCGCTTCATGTGGGTGCGCGTGAGACCGTTCAGTTCCTGCTCGATCTGCCCCTTGAACAGCTCGCGCAGCTTCTCGAGGCTGTCCAGGCCCAGGCTCTTGGCGAATTCGTCGTCGATCTTCGCTTCGCTGGCGACCTTCACGTCCTTCACGACGATATCGAACGTGGCGGGCTTACCGGCCAGGCTCTTCTCGCCATAATCGGCGGGGAAGGTCACGTTGAGCGTGCGCTCCTCGCCAACCTTGGCGCCTTCCAGCTGCGTTTCAAAGCCGGGGATCAGGCGACCGGAGCCGAGCTCGACCGCCATGTCCTCGCCGGTGCCGCCGGGGAAGGCGACGCCGTCGGCGGTCTTGCCGACGAAATCGATGATGACCTGGTCGCCCTCGATCGCGGGGTGGCCTTCGGCGGCGGAGGTGAAGCTCTTCTGCTGCGCGGCGAAACGATTCAGCTGCGCGTCAATTTCTTCCGCATTCGGCTCGACCGTCAGGCGCTCCAGCTTCAGCCCGTCAATGGCGGGGGTGGGGACTTCCGGAAGAACTTCCAGCTCAACCTTCACGCCGACATCCTTGCCGGCGGAATAATCTTCCTCAAGCTCGACCTGCGGTTGCATCGCCGGGCGCAGGCCCTGCTCGCTGATCAGCGACTGCACGCCTTCCTGCACCGCGGTGTTGAGCGCATCGCGCTCCAGCGCCTCGCCATGCATCTTCTTGATCAGGTTCGGCGGAACCTTGCCGGGCCGGAAGCCGGGCATGCGGATCGTCGGCGCAGCGCGCTTCACTTCGGCATCCACCTTGGCGGCAATATCCTGCGCCGGGATGGTCAGCTTATAGGAGCGGCGAAGGCCCTCGTTCAACGTCTCGACAGTCTGCATGATCGCTACTCAAAGCCTTGAAAAGTGGGTGGCCGGCGGATCGGGCGAGCTGGTGCGGGCGAAGGGACTCGAACCCCCACATCTTGCGATACTGGAACCTAAATCCAGCGCGTCTACCAGTTCCGCCACGCCCGCGGCACGATTGTCGGAAGCGGGCGCTTATAGCAGCAGGAACGAGAGGGCAAGGTTTGCCGGGAGCCTGCAGGCGCGCAATTCGTTGTCGGGGCAAATGAGGAGAGCAGATATGGCCACCCATCCCGACGTCAGTCCCGATTCCATTCCGTCCGGCCCGTCCGATTCGCCGGAGCAGGTGACGCCCGTTAACGAGCCGGGTCGCGAGAATGTCGAGGACAATCCCGACGATGTCCAGGCGCCCGGAAATCGCGAATATCGCGAGGTGTGAACGGGCTCGCCTGCCGCAACGAAACGGGCCAGCCCGATCGACGATCGAAGGCTGGCCCGGCGTGCGCCCAGTGCGGCGCTTGAAGTTGGATAGCGATAGCGTTCGGGCGGCCGTCAGCCGTCCAGCGCCTTGCGCAGCAAGTCGTTGACCACGCCCGGATTGGCCTTGCCCGCCATCGCCTTCATCGTCTGACCGACGAAGAAGCCGAACAATTTGTCCTTGCCGCCGCGATATTCGGCGACCTTGTCGGCATTGGCGTCCATCACCTTGGCGATCTCCGCCTCGATCGCGCCGGTATCGCTCGTCTGCTTGAGCCCACGCTCCTCGACGATATTCGCCGGATCTTCGCCCGTTTCCAGCATGATCTCGAAGACCTGCTTGGAAAGCGTGCCGGACAATGTGCCGTCCGCGACCAGCGCGATCAGCTGCGCCGCCTGCGTCGGGCTGACGGGGCTATCGACGATATCCTTGCCAAGCCGGTTGAGCGCGCCGAACAGCTCGGACGTCAACCAGTTGGCAGCCGGCTTGGCGACCTCGGTTTCGGGCTTGCCGGTCGCGGCGAGCATCGCCTCGAACCAGCGCGCGGTCTCGACGTCGGCGGTTATGACGCTCGCCGAGTAAGCCGAGATGCCGAGCACGTCCTGATAGCGGTTGCGCTTGGCGTCGGGCAATTCGGGCAGGCTGCCTTCGCATTCGGCCAGGAAGGCATCGTCCAAAACCAGCGGCAACAGATCGGGATCGGGGAAATAGCGGTAATCGTGCGCATCCTCCTTGGAGCGCATCGACCGCGTCTCGTTGCGATCGGGATCGTAAAGGCGCGTTTCCTGGACGATCTTGCCGCCGGCTTCCAGCACATCGACCTGGCGGCGCGCCTCGCCCTCGATCGTCGCCATCACGAACCGGACCGAATTGACGTTCTTGGTTTCGGTGCGCGTGCCGAACTCGTCGCCGGGCTTGCGCACGCTGACATTGACGTCGGCCCGCATCGAGCCCTGCTCCATATTGCCGTCGCACGATCCGACATAACGCAGGATCGCGCGCAGCTTGCGCAGATAGGCGCCGGCTTCCGCTGGCGAGCGCATGTCGGGCTTGCTGACAATCTCCATCAGCGCGACGCCCGAACGGTTGAGATCGACATAGGAACGCGTCGGATGCTGATCGTGCATCAGCTTGCCCGCATCCTGCTCGACATGGATACGCTCGATCCCGATTGTCTTGGTCACGCCTTCGGCGGGCTCGATCTCGATCGCGCCTTCGCCCACCAGCGGGTGGTAGAGCTGGCTGATCTGATAGCCCTGCGGCAGATCGGCATAGAAATAATTCTTGCGGTCGAACTGGCTCCAGCGGTTGATCTGCGCGCCGATCGCCATGCCGGTACGCACCGCCTGGCGGATGCATTCGCGATTGGGCACGGGCAGCATGCCGGGCATGGCCGCATCGACCAGGCTCACCTGGGTGTTAGGCTCGGCGCCGAACGCGGTCGCCGCGCCGGAGAAGAGCTTGGCATTGGACGTGACCTGGGCGTGGACCTCCAGCCCGATCACGACCTCCCACGGGCCGGTGACGCCCTCGATTGTGTAAACAGCTTCGGTCATAGGTCCGTCCTTACCACCACTCGCCCGGGCGCGCCGTAAAGCCGGCGCGTTCCTCGATCGCGAGGCAAGCGTTGAGCACGCCCTGCTCATCCAATGGCCTGCCGATCACCTGCAGGCCTAGCGGCAGCCCGGCCTGGTCGAGCCCGCCCGGAACCGACATCGCCGGCAATCCGGCGAGCGAGCTTGGCACCGTGAAGACGTCGTTCAGATACATAGCGAGCGGATCGTCCGCTTTCTCGCCCAACGCAAAGGCAGCCGACGGCGCGGTCGGCGTCAGCAGCAGGTCGCACGTCTCGAAAGCTTCGGCAAAGTCGCGGGCGATCAATGCACGCACCTTCTGTGCCTTGGTGAAATAGGCGTCGTAAAAGCCCGCCGACAGCACATAGGTGCCGATCATGATGCGACGCTTGACCTCCGGCCCGAAGCCGTCGGCGCGCGTTGCGGCATACATGTCCTGCAGATTGGCGCCGTCGGGCAGATCCCGCAGGCCGTAGCGCACCCCGTCATAGCGCGCGAGGTTGGAGGACGCCTCCGCCGGCGCGATGATATAATAGGTCGGCAGCGCATATTTGGTGTGCGGCAGCGACACGTCGATCACATTGGCGCCCGCATCCTTGACCAACTGGATGCCGCGTTTCCACAAGGCGTCGATTTCGGGTGGCATAGTGTCGACGCGATATTCCTTGGGAATGCCGATCGTCTTCCCGCGCAGATCGGAGGAAAGGCCGGCCTCCCATTCCGGGATCGGCAGATCGAGCGAAGTCGCATCTTTCGGATCGAACCCGGCCATGGCCTCCAGCATGATCGCGCAATCGCGTACGTCGCGCGCCATCGCACCCGCCTGATCGAGGCTGGACGCAAAGGCGACCGTGCCCCAGCGCGAACAGCGGCCATAGGTCGGCTTGATCCCGGAAATGCCGGTGAAGGCGGCCGGCTGGCGGATCGATCCACCCGTATCGGTGCCGGTCGCGCCCGGCGCGATCCGTGCGGCGACCGCTGCCGAGCTTCCGCCCGAGGAACCGCCCGGCGCCAGCGGCGCATTGCCGCCATCGTTGCGCCGCCACGGGCTCAGCACGTTGCCGAAATGACTGGTCTCGTTGGACGAGCCCATCGCGAACTGGTCCATGTTCAGTTTGCCGAGCATACCCGCGCCCGCCAGAAACAGCCGCTCGGTCACGGTCGACTCATAGGTCGGCACGAAACCTTCCAGCATGTGGCTGGCAGCAGTGGTCTGCACGCCTTCGGTGCAGAACAGATCCTTGATCCCCAGTGGCACGCCCGACAGCGGGCGTACCGAACCTTCGCTGCGCTCCTGATCGGCGGCGTCGGCCGCGGCGAGCGCATGTTCGGGGGTTTCGACGATGAAGGCGTTCAGGTCCTTCGCGCCGGCCACGGCATCGTTAAAGGCTTCGGCCACTTCGCGTGCGGTGAAATCGCCGTCGCGAAAGCCGTCGCGGATCTGCGCGATCCCAAGATCGGTCAGGTCGGTCATTATTCGATCACCTTCGGCACGGCGAAGAAGCCATGTTCGGCCTGGGGAGCATTGGCGAGAACCGCATCGCGGATATCGCCATCGGTGATGACGTCCTCCCGCAGCCGCAGCTGGTTGGGGATGACGGCGTGAAGCGGTTCGACGCCGGTTGTGTCGACCTCGCCCAACTGCTCGACCCAGTTGAGGATATTGTTCAGCTCGCCGGTCATCGCCGCGACCTCGCCGTCGGAAACGGCGATGCGGGCAAGACTCGCGATCTTGCGGACTGTGGTTTCGTCTACGGACATATGGCGCGGCTAGCAGCCGTGCCGCCGCCCATCAAGCGTTGGCGCGGCTCGATCAGGTCCCAGCGATTCCCGAACGGATCCTCGAATACGGCAACGATGCCATAAGGCTCGTCGCGCGGGCTTTCCACGAAGCGGACGCCGCGGCGAAGTAGCGATCCATGATCGCCCGCAAAATCGTCGGTGTAGAGGAACAGAAAAACGCGCCCGCCCGTCTGTTTGCCAATCACCGCACGCTGTTCGGTGTTGGCCGCCCCGGCAAGCAAGATCGCGCATTGCCCGCCGGGCGGCGCCACCACGACCCAGCGTTTGTCTGCCGAGATGAGCGTGTCTTCGCGCAGCTCGAACCCCAGCGTTCTGACATAGAAGTCCAGAGCCGCGTCATAATCGGGAACCAACAACGAGATCAGGGCCAGATGTTGCAACGCCATCATGCGCGCCTAATCCCATTGTCGGGCCAAGAACATGGCCGTCGATGGGACGTGCGGCAATCGACGGGTTGGCGCGCGGCATTGGACGGCCTATCGGCCCAGCATGCTTGCCCGGCGCTTTCTCTATATCATCGCCGCCCTGATCATACTGGTGCTGGCGATCGGGCTCGGCTGGAGTCTGATGAAGGACCGGCTGATGCGGATGGCCTTCGTTCCGGACGTGGCCTTTTCCGCCCTGCCGGATGCCAGCGCGCCGGATTATGCGAAGCCCGCCGCGTGGCTGGCGCGGCCTGGCATGCGGGACGATCCCTCACGCTGGACGCCGCCCGGTATCGCCGCGACCAGGACGCCACAGGCCGCCATCTTCTACGTAGCGCCCACCACCTATCTCGACCGTGGCCATTGGAACGCGCCGCTGGACGAGCCCCAAGCCAATTACCGGCTCGGCCTGTTCGCGCGCAGCCAGGCGAGCGCATTCAACGGCGTGGGGGAGGTGTGGGCGCCGCGCTATCGCCAGGCGACTTTAGGCGCGTTCCTGGCCACCGACGATCCGCGTTCGGGGCAGGCGATCGACTTTGCCTATGGCGATGTCGCCCGCGCCTTCGATACATTCTTGGCGGCGATCCCGGCCGATCGCCCGATCATCCTCGCCGGCCATAGCCAGGGATCGCTCCATCTCCTCCGGCTGCTGCGGGAAAAGATCGCGGGCAGGCCGATCGCACAGCGGATCGTGGCGGTCTATGCGGTCGGCTGGCCGATTTCCAAGACCGCCGATCTGCCCGCGCTCGGCCTGCCCGGTTGCACCAGCGCGGGCCAGTCCGGCTGCATCCTGAGCTGGCAAAGCTTCGCCGAGCCCGCGGAGCCCACGCTGATCGCCGCCTATTTCGATCATAGCCGCGGCCTTACCGGCGCACCCCGCAAGGGCACCGCGATGCTGTGCGTCAATCCGCTGCTGGGAACCGCCGGCACAGCCGCCCCGGCGTCCGCCAACCGGGGGGCGCTGGTTCCGCATGCGGATATGGCCGGCGCCGATCTCGTGCCCGGGGCGGTGCCGACGCGCTGCACCCCCGATGGCCTGCTGCTGATCGGCGGCCCGCCCACCGGCTATGCCAGCTATGTATTGCCCGGCAATAATTACCACGTCTTCGACTATGCCCTGTTTTGGGCCAATGTTCGCGACGACGCCGCACGCCGCATGAAAGGCTTTCTGGCGCGATGATCGGCAGCGATCTTGCCACCTTTGCCGCGTCCTTGCCGATGCGCGGGCGGCTGGCGGGCCTGGACGTCGGCACGAAGACGATCGGCATCGCCATCTGCGATTCGATGTGGACCATCGCCAGTCCGGCCGAGACGATCCGCCGCACCAAATTTGCGGTGGATCGCGCCATCCTGCGCGATCTCATCGCCAAGCAATTGATCAAGGGATTGGTGATCGGACTGCCCCTGAGCCTGGACGGCAGCGACAGCCCGCGCACGCAATCGGTCCGCGCCTTTGCCCGCAATCTGGCGGAGCTCGAACTGCCGATCTTGTTGTGGGACGAGCGCTGGTCGACGGCCGCCGTCACACGCACGCTTCTCGCTGCCGATGCCAGCCGCGCGCGGCGGGCCGAACTGGTCGACAAGATGGCCGCCGCCTACATCCTTCAGGGCGCAATCGATGCGCTGGCGTCCGCGCACACTTGAGCTTCCCGGCGGTCGCGCTTAGGACGCGGCTTTAATGTCCACTTCGCCCCCCAGCTTCGACGACGGCCGCGAAGTCCATCCGTTTCCGCATCGCCATTTGACCGGGATATACGGACTTTACCCGCACGAGATCGCATTCCTGCTGGATGAGGCGGAACAATGGGTCGCGCTGAATCGCGGTACCGCCAAGCATGACGATCGCCTTGCCGGGCTGACGCTGATCAACGCCTTCTTCGAAAATTCCACGCGCACGTTGCTGTCGTTCGAGATTGCCGGGAAACGACTGGGCGCCGACGTCGTCAACATGGCGGTCGCGCAATCCAGCGTGAAGAAGGGCGAAACGCTGATCGACACCGCGATCACGCTGAACGCGATGCGCGCCGACATGATCGTGATCCGGCACGAGGCGTCGGGCGCCGTCCAGCTGATCGCCGACAAGGTCGATTGTCCGGTGCTGAATGCGGGCGACGGGCGTCACGAACATCCCACCCAGGCGCTGCTCGATGCGCTCACCATCCGCCGCCGCAAGGGGCGGATCGACGGGCTGATCGTCGCCATCTGTGGCGATGTGCTGCACAGCCGGGTGGCGCGTTCCAACATCCTCTCGCTCACCGCGCTGGGCGCTGAGGTTCGCGTGGTCGGCCCGCCGACCTTGCTGCCGATCGGGATCGAGCGGATGGGCGTCAGCCGCTTCACCGATTTCGATGCCGGCCTGGACGGCGCCGACGTCGTCATGATGCTGCGTCTCCAGCGCGAGCGCATGGCCGGCGGCTTCGTGCCGAGCCCGCGCGAATATCACGCTTTGTACGGCCTGACCTATGATCGCCTGGCCAAGGCCGCGCCCGACGCGCTGGTCATGCACCCCGGTCCGATGAATCGCGGGATCGAGATCGCCAGCAACGTCGCCGACGATCTGGAACGGTCGGCCATTACCGAACAGGTGGAGATGGGCGTCGCGGTCCGCATGGCGTGCCTCGATGTGCTCACCCGCGCGCGCCGGGGGATTGCGGGATGGTAGGCGCGCTCGCCATCGCCAACGGCCGGATCGTCACGCCCGATGGGGTGATCGACGGCGGCGTGCTGATCGAAAATGGGCGCATCACGGCGGTTGGCGCGTTCGATTGCCCTGCCGGTGCCGCCACGATCGACGCACGCAATAAGCTGGTCGCGCCGGGGCTGATCGACGTCGGTGTGTTCGCGATCGATCCTGCCGCCTTCGCCGTGGGCGGCATCACGCGCGCCCTGTTGATGCCGGATCGATCCGAGGCGATCGATACCGTCGCGCTGGTGCAGCATGCCGCCGCCGCCGGGAAACCCCGCGTGTGGGTCCATCCCCTGGCGGCCGCTACGCGCGGGCTGGCCGGCGCCGAGCTGGCGGAGATCGGCCTGATGCAGGCGGGCGGCGCCTGCGGGGTCGCCACCGGCCGCCGTTGGATCGCGGATTCGGGCGTGATGCACCGCCTGCTGGGTTATGCCGGCGCGCTGGGACTGCGCACGGTCGTTCACGCGGAGGATGCCGGGCTCGCCGGCGAAGCGGTGATGACGGAAGGCGAAACCGCCACCCGTCTCGGCCTCGCCTCCGCCCCGCCGGAAGCGGAAGCGATGGCGCTCGCGCGGGATCTGTTGCTGGTCGAGGCGACCGGATCGCCGCTGCATGTCCGTCAGGTCACCACCGCGCGGTCGCTCGCGCTGGTGCGGGATGCGAAGCGCAAGGGGCTGCCGGTCAGCTGCGGCATAACGCCGGCCCATCTGTTCCTGGCGGACAGTGCGGTCACCGGTTTCCGCACCTTCGCGCGGCTGTCGCCGCCGCTGCGGGGGGAGGATGATCGCCGGGCCTGCCTCGCCGCTATCGCCGATGGCACGATCGATCTGCTCTGCTCGGGCCATGACCCGCAGGGCCCCGAGGCCAAGCGGCTGCCCTTCGCCGATGCGGAACCGGGCATGGCCGGTGCGGAAACATTGCTCGCCTTCGGGCTGACATTGGTACGTGACGGCGTGATCGGGATCGAACGGCTGTTCGATCTGGTGGCCGGGGCGCCCGCGCGCTTGTTCGGCCTGCCCGCCGGATCGCTGGCGGTTGGTGCCGAAGCGGACTTGATACTTGTTGATCCCGACGCGCCATGGCGGATTGAATCGGATAAGATGGCGGCGACGGCGGGGAATACGCCGTTCGATGGTCTGCCGGTGCAGGGGCGGGTGATGCAGGTGATCAAGGGCGGGGTAGCAATTCGATGAAGCGCGTCGTGCTGGCGTTGCTGTTCCTGACGGCAGCCGCCGACGGCGCGATCGTCCCTGAATTGCGGATGATAGAGGCCAAGGCGCAGGCCGGCGATGCCAATGCGCAATTTGCCTTGGCCGAAGCCTATCGGTCCGGCCGCGGCATGCCGGCGGACGCGGACAATGCGATCACATGGTATCGCAAAGCCGCCGATCGCGGCCATATCCGCGCGAGCGAGGAACTGGGCTTCGCCCTGTTCGCGCGCGGCGACCGCCGGGAAGCCATGCCCTATATCGAAAAGGCGGCGGCGCGGGGGGATGCGCGCGCGCTCTATGTTTTGGGCACCGCGCATTTCAACGGCGATTATACCAGCCGCGATTGGCCGCTCGCCTATGCGCAGACGATGCGGGCCGCCTCGGCCGGTCTGCCGGCCGCCCAGAAGAATCTGGATCTGATGGATCAATATCTTCTGCCCAGCGACAAGGCGAAGGCGGAGGAGCTTTTGGCGACCTTGCCGCCCATCCGCACCATCGCGCAGCGGGAAGCCACCGCGACCGCGTCGACCGGCAGTCGCGGAGCCGGCGGACCGGCGATGGTGACCGCGGCCGCCAAGCCGTCCAAAGCGACTATCGTGGCATCCGCGCCGCGTTCGGCCGCGTCCGGCGCGGCGATCGCGCAGCGGGGCAGCTGGAAAGCACAGCTCGGCGCATATGGCTCCTCCGATCGTGCCAAGGAAAGCTGGACGCGCCTCTCGGCAAAAGTCCCGCAACTGGCAACGTACGAGCAGCGCGTGGTGTCGGCCAATGCGGTCCAGCGCCTACAGGCCTGGGGTATTGCCGGCCGCTCGGACGCGGACCGCCTCTGCACCCAGGTGCGCAGCGCGGGCGGGCAATGTTTCGTCGTGGCGCCCTGATCGACGGACTGCCAGCGTTTAGAATTTGGTGACTTTACGCTCCTCCGTTCGTGCCGAGGTGCGACCGAGCTGACTGCAGGGCGTATCGAGCGCGCGTATCCCGGCAGGGGTGGAGTATCTGTCGATACACGCTCTAAAGCGTCATTCGACCCAGTCGGCGCGGCGATAGCCCTGCGCGTATAAAAGCGCCGTCAGGTCGCCATGGGCAATGCGGGCGTCGGCCGCGGCTGCCGTGCGCGGCTTGGCATGATAGGCGACGCCCAGTCCGGCTTCCTCGATCATCGGAATGTCGTTGGCGCCATCGCCGACCGCCAGCGTCTGGCTGCGCTCCAGCCCCAGCGTCTCGCGCTCCGCGATCAGCGTCTCCCGCTTGGTCGCCGCGCCTACGATCGGGCGGGCGACCGTGCCGTTCAGCACGCCGCCGCCCATGCCGAGATGGTTCGACAAAGCACGATCGAAGCCAATTGCCTGAGCAACCCGATCGGCGAATACCGTAAAGCCACCGGAAACCAGAACGGTTCGCGCGCCATAGGCTTTCATCGTCTGCACCAGCGTCCGCGCCCCCGGCATCAGCCGCACGCGTTCTGCCCGGCAGCGCTCGATCGTCTCCTCATCCAGCCCTTTGAGCAGGGCGACGCGCGCGTCCAGCGCCTCTTCGAAGTCCAGCTCACCGCGCATGGCGCGCTCGGTCACGGTAGCGACCTGCGGCTTGATGCCGGCATAATCCGCCAGTTCATCGATACATTCGATCGTGATCATAGTGGAATCCATGTCCGCCAGAAGCAGCTTCTTCGCCCGGCCGCTGGCGGGTTGAACGACGATGTCCACACCCGGCAGCAGCCCATCCAGGGCGGCGCGCGCACCGGCAAGGTCCACCCGCCCGAAGGGGAGATCGGCGGCAACGCCCTCGTCGATCCAGGCAGCGTCACCCACCATCGCGCCGATCCCTCCCAGCGCGTCGCGGGCCTGATCGATATCCGCGAACGACAGATCCCCGTTCGATGCTATCAAAGTCGCAATGTCCACGTCGTCCCCTTCGGATCGCCCCAGGCTCGCGCTCATCGCAGGGCCGACCGCCAGCGGCAAGTCGGCGCGCGCGATCGAACGTGCCGAGGCGGAACATGGCACGATCATCAATGCCGATGCGAGCCAGGTCTATCGCGATCTGCATATCCTCAGCGCGCGGCCGTCCGCGGACGAGGAAGCGCGCGTGCCGCACCGTCTGTTCGGCCATCGCGACGGTGCTTTTGCCTGCTCCGCCGCCGAGTGGGCGAGCGAGGCACGGATCGCCATTGCCGAAGCGCATGCCGCAGGACGCCTGCCCATTCTGGTCGGGGGAACCGGCTTATATATACGCACCCTGCTCGACGGCATTGCGCCGATCCCGCCGGTCGATCCGGTCATACGCGATCAGGTCCGTGCCCTGCCGGCGGCCGACGCTTATGCCCTGCTGGTTCAGGAAGACCCGCGTGCCGCGCTGCGCCTGCATCCCAATGACACGAGCCGGCTGCAGCGTGCCCTGGAAGTGGTGCGAAGCTCGGGTCGATCGATTCTCGATTGGCGGGCGGACCGGGCGGGCGGCGTGCGGGACGAGGTCGCACTGGAGATTGAGACGATCGTCTTGCCGACGGCCTCGCTCTATGCGCGCTGCGACGCCCGGGTCGATGCGATGATCGCGGCGGGCGCGATTGACGAAGTGGCGGCACTGCTGGAGCGGAGGCTGGATCCCGATCTGCCCGTGATGCGCGCCATCGGCGTTGCCGAATTATCCCGCTATATCAATGGACTGGACGATCTTGGCCAGGCCATCGCCGCGATCAAGCAAGCGACGCGAAACTATGCCAAGCGGCAAGGCACCTGGCTGCGCCATCAATTGAACGCTTAATAAGATGGCGCATTTGTACCTCCATGCGTAATAAAATTACGCATCGACCTGTGTTATAGAAATAAAATGCCGATGCATGTTGACAGGCGTGCTGTCGCGGACTAACCGCGCCGCTCTTCACAGACATGAGTAGAGTGATGGCCCAGGAACGTACCGGCGCAGATATATTGATCGAAACGCTGACGGATCTCGGCGTCGAGGTCGTATTCGGCTATCCCGGCGGCGCCGTCCTACCGATTTACGACGCCATTTTCCGCCAGGACCGCATCCGTCACATCTTGGTCCGTCAGGAAGGCGGCGCCGCGCATGCTGCCGAAGGCTATGCCCGGTCCACCGGCAAGCCCGGTGTCGTGCTGGTGACGTCCGGCCCAGGTGCGACCAATGCGGTCACGGGCATCACCGACGCGCTCATGGATTCGATCCCGATGGTCGTGATCACGGGCCAGGTGCCGACGGCGCTGATCGGCTCGGACGCGTTCCAGGAATGCGACACGATCGGCATCACGCGCCACTGCACCAAGCAGAATTATCTGGTGAAGGATCCGGCCGAACTGGAAGGTGTGATCCGGGAGGCGTTCAGCATCGCCACTACCGGTCGCCCCGGACCCGTGCTGATCGATCTGCCCAAGGATGTGCAGGTGGCGGCAACCGCCACCAACACGCCCCGCAAAAGCCTGGGCTATCAGCCGCAGACCGAGCCGGATGCGCAGGCCATCGCCAGTGCGGTGGAAATGATCGCCGCGGCGGAACGGCCGGTCTTCTACACCGGCGGCGGCATCATCAATTCGGGGCCTGCGGCAAGCGAGGCGTTGCGCACGCTGGTGGCCTTGACCGGTGCCCCCGTCACCTCGACCTTGATGGGGCTGGGCGCGCTGCCGGCATCCTCGCCGAAATGGCTGGGTATGCTCGGCATGCACGGCACGTACGAAGCCAATCATGCGATGAACCGCGCCGATCTGATCGTCGCACTCGGCGCGCGGTTCGACGATCGCGTCACCGGTCGGCTGGATGCATTCGCGCCCAACGCGCGCAAGATCCACGTCGATATCGATCGTTCGTCGATCAACAAGATCGTGTCGGCCGAACTGGGCATCGTCAGCGATGTCGGGCGTGCGATCGAAGCGATGATCGCAGTGTGGCGGCAACGCGGCCATCAGGCCGCCGATCTGTCGGGCTGGTTTGCCGATATCGATCAATGGCGTGCCAAGCGCTGCCTCGATTTCCCGAACTCGACCAGCGAGATCATGCCCCAGCTGGCGATCAAGCGGCTGTGGGAGGCGACCAAGCATCGCGCGCCGATCATCTCGACGGAGGTGGGTCAGCACCAGATGTGGGCGGCCCAGCATTTCAACTTCGAGGATCCGAACAAGTGGCTCACCTCGGGTGGGCTCGGCACGATGGGCTATGGTCTGCCCGCCGCGATCGGCGCGCAGATCGGCAATCCCGATGCGCTGGTGATCGACATTGCCGGCGAAGCATCGATCATGATGAACATCCAAGAGATGTCGACCGCGACCCAGTATGAGCTGCCGGTCAAGGTCTTCATCCTCAACAACGAATATATGGGCATGGTTCGCCAGTGGCAGGACCTGACCTATCAGGGGCGCCATTCGCATAGCTATTCGGAAGCCTTGCCCGATTTCGTGAAGCTGGCCGAAGCTTATGGCTGGAAGGGGATGCGGATCGAAAAGCCGGATGCGCTGGATGACGGCATCGCGGAGATGCTGGACTATAAGGGGCCGGTGATGGTCGATTGCCGCGTCGCCAAGCTCGCCAATTGTTTCCCGATGATCCCCAGTGGGGCGGCGCATACCGAAATGATCCTGCAGGCGAACGAAGTCTCCGGCGAGATGGACGACGAGGCCAGGGCGCTGGTGTAATTCGATGGTCGCCCCGGCGGAGGCCGGGGCCGCTTGCGGCGCGCGACTGACATCCTTTCCTGCGGCCCCGGCCTCCGCCCGGGCGACGAGAATTGACATGCGAATCCGTACAGAAGCCAGCGAGCGGCATACGCTCTCCGTCACCGTTGCCAACGAGCCCGGCATCCTGGCGCGTATTGCCGGCATGTTTGCCGGACGCGGCTATAATATCGAAAGCCTGACCGTCGCCGAGGTGACGGAGGATGAGACGGTCAGCCGCATCACGATCGTGACGTCGGGCCCGCCGCTGGTGATCGAGCAGATCATTGCCCAGCTGGACCGCCTGCCGCCCGTGCTGCGCGTCCATGATCTCACCGCCGAAGGCCCGCATGTCGAGCGCGAACTGGCTCTGGTGAAGGTCAAGGGCAGCGGTGACCACCGGATCGAGGCCTTGCGCCTGGCCGAAGTCTATCGCGCCCGGGTCGTCGATGCGACAATCTCCAGCTTCGTGTTCGAGGTCACCGGCGGCACCGAGAAGATCGACAAATTCCTTGAGCTGATGCGCGAGGTCGGCCTGGTCGAAGTTGCACGGACCGGCGTCGCCGCAATCGCCCGGGGGCACGAGACTTTTTAACATGCGTCGCCCCGGCGGAGGCCGGGGCCGCTCGCGGCACGCGCGACGCTTAACATCCAGCGGCCCCGGCCTCCGCCGGGGCGACGAACTGACTCGAAGGGGTAAACCATGCGCGTTTATTATGATTCCGATGCGGACATTGGCCTGATCAAGGGCAAGAAGGTCGCGATCGTCGGCTATGGCAGCCAGGGCCATGCTCACGCCCAGAATCTGCGCGATTCCGGCGTAGCCGAAGTCGCCATCGGTCTCCGTCCCGGTTCGGCAAGCGCGGCCAAGGCGGAAGGCGCCGGCTTCAAGGTCATGCCGGTCGCCGAAGCTTCGGCCTGGGCCGACATCATCATGATCCTGGCGCCGGACGAACATCAGGCCGGCATCTGGGACAAGGATATCAAGGACAATATCCGCGACGGTGCCGCGATCGCCTTTGCGCATGGCCTCAACATCCATTTCGGTCTGATCGAGCCGCCGGCGGGCATCGACGTGTTCATGATCGCGCCCAAGGGCCCCGGTCACACCGTGCGCGGCGAATATGTGAAGGGCGGCGGCGTGCCCTGCCTGATCGCGATCCATCAGGATGCCAGCGGCAATGCGCACGATGTGGCGCTGTCCTATGCGTCTGCAGTTGGCGGCGGCCGTTCGGGCGTGATCGAGACCAGCTTCAAGGAAGAATGCGAAACCGATCTGTTCGGTGAGCAGGCGGTGCTGTGCGGCGGCCTGACCCACCTGATCATGGCGGGCTTCGAGACGCTGACCGAAGCCGGCTATGCGCCGGAAATGGCCTATTTCGAATGCCTCCACGAAGTGAAGCTGATCGTCGATCTGATGTATGAAGGCGGCATCGCCAACATGCGTTATTCGATCAGCAACACGGCAGAATATGGCGATTATCACACCGGCCCGCGCATCATCACCGATGAGACCAAGGCGGAAATGAAGCGCGTGCTGGCCGACATCCAGGGCGGCCGCTTCGTTCAGCGCTTCATCACCGACAACCGCATGGGCAATCCGGAGATGAAGGCCAGCCGCAAGCTGCAGGCCGAACATGGCATCGAAAAGGTCGGCGCGGAGCTGCGCGCGATGATGCCCTGGATCGGCAAGAACAAGCTGGTCGATAAAGAACGTAACTGATCGCCCGACGGCTTGACTTGCACGCGTTGCGCGACGACTGATAGCGCTAACAAGCTGCGCATCAGCGCGGCCGCAACGCGTGCGGGGAGAGTGCGGAGATGAAGGCTTTCGCGCCGGCAACGATGCTGGCGGATGATTGGCGTGATGGCCTGTTTGCGGGCCGCGTCGAAACCTCCGAAGGGCCAACGCCCGTTCTCGTCCATGGCGGCGTGCTGCACGACATGAGTCGGGTCGCACCGACCATGTCGCAGCTGATCCAGGACCGCGCCTTCGATGCGTCCGCGGGTACGGCACTCGGCGATCTGGAAAGCCTGACGCTCTCGGCGGACGGCGATCTGCGTCTGCTCAGCCCGGTCGATCTGCAATGCGTGAAGGCCGCGGGCGTGACGTTCGCCGTTTCCGCGGTCGAACGCGTGATCGAGGAACGCGCGCGCGGGGACGCCGGCAAGGCCGCGGAAGTGCGCGCTATGCTGGAAAGCCGCATCGGCGGCGGCATCCGGGGCCTGGTTCCCGGCTCGTCCGAAGCGATGACATTGAAGCAGGCCCTGATCGACGAGGGCATGTGGTCGCAATATCTGGAGGTCGCGATCGGCCCGGACGCCGAAATCTTCACCAAGTCGCCGGTGCTGTCCACCGTCGGCTGGGGCGCCGAGATCGGCGTGCGCTCGGATTCGTCCTGGAATAATCCCGAACCCGAAATTGCCATCCTTGCGGACAGCCATGGCGAGCCGGTCGGTGCGAGCCTCGGCAACGACGTCAATCTGCGCGATTTCGAAGGCCGCTCCGCTCTGCTGCTGGGCAAGGCCAAGGACAATAACGCGTCCTGCTCGCTCGGGCCGTTCGTGCGCCTGTTCGATCAGAGCTTCACCATGGACGACGTTCGCACCGCTGAAGTCGATCTGCTGATCGAGGGCGAGGATGGCTATGTCCTCAAGGGCCATAGTTCGATGCGCGAGATCAGCCGCGACCCGACCGATCTGGTCGCGCAGGCGATGAGCGAGCATCATTATCCCGACGGCTATATCCTGTTCCTCGGCACCTTGTTCGCGCCGACGCAGGATCGCGACGATCCCGGCCGCGGCTTCACCCACAAGGTCGGCGACATGGTGTCGATCTCGACGCCCAAATTGGGGCGTCTCGTCAATTGCGTAACCCACTCCAAGACGGCGCCGCCGTGGACGCTCGGCATATCCGGGCTGATGCAGAATCTCGTGTCGCGCGGGCTTCTCGGCGCGCGCTAACAGGGCAGGATACTATGAAGCTCACCCATTTCATCGGCGGCCAGCAGGTCGAGGCCGACACGCCGTTCAACAGCATCAACCCGTCCAACACGGATGAGGTGATCGCCTCCTATCCCGCCGGCGGCAAGGCCGAGGTCGATGCGGCCGTCGCCGCCGCGCGCGCGGCTTTCCCGGCCTGGTCGATGGGCTCGCCCGAATTGCGCTCGGATCTGCTCGATCGCGTCGGCAACACGATCATGGCGCGCGCCGCCGAACTCGGCGAATTGCTGTCGCGCGAAGAGGGCAAGACCCGCGCCGAAGGCATGGGCGAGGTGATGCGCGCCGCGCGCATCTTCAAATATTTCGGGGGCGAGGCGCTGCGCCGCCACGGCCAGACGCTGGAATCGACGCGCCCCGGTTTGGACGTCGAGGTGTGGCGCGAGGCGGTCGGCGTCTACGGCCTGATCACGCCCTGGAATTTCCCGATCGCGATCCCGGCGTGGAAGGCGGCCCCGGCGCTGGCCTTCGGCAACACCGTCGTGCTCAAGCCCGCCAATCCGACGCCCGCCATCGCGCATGCGCTCGCGACGATCATCCATGAGGTTGCCGCGTCGCTCAACGCGCCGCCGGGCATCTTCAACATGGTGCTGGGCCAGGGCGGCGTCGGTTCGGCGATCGTCGACCATCCCGACGTCAACGGCATCTCCTTCACCGGCAGCCAGGGCGTCGGCGCCAAGGTCGGCCTTGCTGCCATGACGCGCCAGGCGCGCGTCCAGTTGGAAATGGGCGGCAAGAACCCGCTGGTGGTACTCGACGATGCCGATCTGGAGCGCGCGGTTGCGATCGCACTCGATGGCGGTTTCTTCCAGACCGGTCAGCGCTGCACCGCCTCGTCCAAGGTGATCGTGCAGGACGGCATTCACGACCGCTTCGTCGAGGCCCTGGCCGCTCGCGCCAAGGCACTCAAGGTCGGATCGGCGCTCGATCCCTCGACCCAGGTCGGCCCGGCCTCGTCCGACACGCAGTTCGAGCAGAATCTGCGCTACGTCGATATCGCCACCAGTGAAGGTGGCCGTTTGGTCACCGGCGGCGAGCGCCTGAGCCTGGATACGCCCGGTTATTATATGGCGCCGGCGCTTATCGCCGACACCAACCCGGATATGCGCATCAACAATGAAGAGGTGTTCGGGCCGGTCGTCTCGACCGTCCGCGCCAAGAGCTATGAGGATGCGCTGGAACTCGCCAACCGCGGCAATTTCGGTCTGTCGGCCGGCATCGTCACGACCAGCCAGAAATATGCGCGTCACTTCAAGAAGAATATCCGCGCGGGCATGGTGATGATCAACCAGCCGACCGCGGGTGTCGATTATCACGTGCCGTTCGGCGGCAGCCGCGGCTCCAGCTATGGCGCACGCGAGCAGGGTTTCGCAGCAGTGGAATATTATACGCAGATGAAGACCGTCTATGTCGGCGACTGAGGGGGAGGGCCAGCGGGCCGTCTATCCTAGCCTCAAGGATAAACGCGTTCTCATCACCGGTGGCGGCAGCGGCATCGGTGAGGGCGTGGTCGAGGCCTTTGCGCGACAGGGCGCACAGGTCGCCTTCGTCGACATCGCCGATGCGGCGTCGCGCGCTCTGGTCGACCGGCTGAGCGATGCGCGGCACACGCCGATCTATCGGCTGTGCGACCTGACCGACATCGAGGGCTTCAAGCGGGTCCTGGCCGAGATCGAGGCGGAACTCGGCGGCATCGACATTCTGGTCAACAATGCCGCCAATGACGATCGTCACACCGTCCAGGAAGTGACGCCCGCCTATTGGGACGATCGGATGGCGGTCAATCTGCGTCATTTGTTCTTCGCGGCACAGGCGGTCGTTCCGGCGATGGAGCGCGCCGGTGGCGGCGTGATCCTCAATTTCGGGTCGATCAGCTGGCATCTCGGCATGGCCGATCTCGTCCTGTATCAGACGGCCAAGGCCGCGATCGAAGGCATGACGCGCGCGCTCGCCCGCGATCTGGGCCGGCTCGGCATCCGCGTGAACACGATCGTTCCCGGCAATGTCCAGACGCCGCGCCAGATGAAATGGTACACGCCGGAAGGCGAGGCGGAGATCGTCAGCGCGCAATGTATCGACGGGCGTATCCAGCCGGCCGATATTGCGGCGATGGTCCTCTTCCTCGCCTCGGACGATGCGCGGATGTGCACCGGGCATGATTATTTCGTCGATGCGGGATGGCGATAGATGAGCGACGTGCGCAGTGTCCTTGCGGTTCAGGCGACCCTCGGCGAGGGCCCGGTCTGGGTTGAGCGCGACCAGGCGCTTTGGTTCGTCGATATCAAGAATCACAAGGTCCATCGCTTCGATCCCGCCACCGGCGATCATAAAAGTTACGACGCACCCGGCCAGGTCGGCTGGATCCTGCCGTCGGACGACAGCACGTTCCTCGCCGGATTGCAGCAGGGCGTTGCCCGGTTCGATCCCGCGACCGGCGCATTCGACGTGATCGCCACGCCCGAGGCCGCCATCCCGACCAACCGCCTCAACGATGCGGCGGTGGATGCGCAGGGACGCATCTGGTTCGGGTCGATGGACGATGGGGAAGGGGCCGCGACCGGCCGTCTCTATCGGTTCGATCGCGGCGTCGTTGCCGATACCGGCCTGGCGCCGGTCACGATCACCAACGGGCCCGCAATCAGTCCGGATGGCCGGACGCTCTATCATACCGATACGTTGGGGCGGATCATCCACCGTGTCCCGATCCAGGACGATGGCAGCCTCGGCACGCCGTCCGTATTTGCGACCATCGACGAAGCGGACGGCTGGCCGGACGGCGCCGTGTGCGATGCCGAGGGCTTCGTCTGGACGGGCCTGTGGGGCGGCTGGCGCGCGCGCCGCTATTCGCCCGCGGGCGACATCGTCGCCGAGGTACGGCTGCCCGCCGCCAATGTGACCAAGATCGCGTTCGGCGGCGCGGATTTGCGCACGGCCTATGCCACGACCGCACGAAAAGGCCTCGACGCGGACGCTTTGGCCGGCCAACCTCTCGCCGGTAACATCTTCGCGTTTCAGGTGGACGTCCCGGGCATGCCCGGCAATCTGGCCAGCTTGGGCTGACCGGCAATCATAATGGTTCAAGCAGGATAGGGAAAAGCACTATGGAGCGAGGGGCGAGCCAGGTAAACCTGGCCTTCATCGCAATGATCGTCGCGGTCGCGACGATCGGCGGGTTCATGTTCGGCTACGACAGCGGCGTCATCAACGGCACGCAAAAGGGGCTGGAAGCGGCGTTTGCGCTAGGCAAGCTCGGCATCGGCATCAACGTCGGCGCGATCCTCGTGGGGTCGGCGATCGGTGCTTTTACCGCAGGCCGCCTTGCGGACCGCATCGGCCGTCGTAACACCATGATCATCGCGGCGATCCTCTTTCTCGTCAGCGCTTTGCTGGCGGGTGCTGCGACCTCGTCGGCGATCTTCATCTTTGCCCGGATCATCGGCGGCTTCGGCGTCGGTGCGGCAAGCGTGATTTCCCCGGTCTACATTTCCGAAGTCACCCCGGCGAGCATTCGCGGCCGACTGTCGAGCGTGCAGCAGGTGATGATCATCACCGGCCTGACGGGCGCATTCGTGGCCAATTACGTGCTGGCGCACACCGCCGGCAGCTCGACCGCGATCCTGTGGGGCGGCTTCGAGGCTTGGCGCTGGATGTTCTGGCTGCAAGCGATCCCAGCTGCGGTGTACTTCCTCGCCTTGCTCTTCATCCCGGAAAGCCCGCGCTATTTGGTCGTCAAAGGTCGCGAAGCCGAAGCGGAACAGGTGCTGACCAGATTGTTCGGCGCCGAGGAAGCCGCGCTCAAGGTCAGCGAGATCCGCGCCTCGCTCTCCCGTGATCTGCACAAGCCCAAGCTGTCGGACCTGATCGACAAGACCACCGGGCGGATCCGGCCGATCCTTTGGGCCGGCATCGGCCTCGCCATTTTCCAGCAGCTCGTCGGTATCAACGTCGTCTTCTATTACGGCGCGACCTTGTGGGAAGCAGTCGGCTTCACCGAGGACAATGCGCTCCAGATCAACATTTTGTCGGGTGTCCTTTCGATCGCGGCGTGCCTGTTCACGATCACCGTGGTCGACAAGGTCGGCCGCAAGCCGCTGCTGCTCATCGGCTCGGCCGGCATGGCGGTCACGCTCGCCATCGTCGCTTATGCTTTCTCCACGGCCGTAACTGGCCCGCACGGAGGCGTGGTGCTGCCCGGACATAATGGCCTGATCGCTCTGATCTCCGCCAATCTTTACGTGGTCTTCTTCAATATGAGCTGGGGCCCGATCATGTGGGTCATGCTCGGTGAGATGTTCCCCAATCAGATCCGGGGTTCGGGCCTCGCTATCGCCGGCTTCGCGCAGTGGATCGCGAACGCGGCGATCAGCGTCAGCTTCCCGTCGCTGGCGGTCACGCCCGGCCTGGCGATCACTTACTTTGGGTACGCCTTCTTCGCGTTCATCTCGTTCTTCTTCGTCAAGGCGATGATCAACGAGACGCGCGGTCGCGAACTGGAGGCAATGGAAGGCTAAAACCCGTTCCAGAACCCAAAGAAAAGGCCCGTCGCTCGGTCGAGCGGCGGGCTTTTTCATGGGCGCAATGCAGTGAATCAAGCCGCCTGCCACCGCGCCGAGCCGCGTCATGCTGAACTTGTTTCAGCATCCATCGCGCCGCGGGCGATGTGCTGGTGTGACGGTGGACCCTGAAACACGTTCAGGGTGACGACGCAGTTAAACTCCGCCGGCTACTATGCCTTACCTTCGCCTGAGACTGGCTCAGAACGACCGAAGGCAGGAGCAATCAGTGATTATGCCGCGGTGTCTTGGCCGCGACGCCGCGATATTTCACCGCAAATTCCAGCACCGCACCCTGGTGCATCTGGCCGGTCTTCTCGCGATACAATTCTTCCCACGGCGTGTGGCTGGGCGGGATCGGCGGCGCGGGTTCGGTCTTGCGGCGGGCGATCTCGGCCTCGTCGACCAACGCGTTGCACGTGCCGGCGTTGAGATCGATGCGGATCGTGTCGCCGGTCCGCAGCCAGGCAAGCCCACCTCCGGCCGCGCTCTCGGGTGAGGCATTGAGGATCGACGGGCTGTCCGACGTGCCCGACTGGCGGCCATCGCCCAACGTCGGCAGCCACATCACGCCACGCTGGATCAGCGCATCGGACGGCTGCATGTTGACGACCTCGGCCGAGCCGGGCCAGCCGATCGGCCCCGCGCCGCGCATCACCAGGATGCAATTCTCGTCGATGTTCAGATCGGGATCGTTGATGCGGTGGTGATAATCGTCGGCGCCGTCGAACACGATCGCGCGCGCCTCGAACGCGCCTTCCGATCCCGGATGACTGAGATAGCGGTTGCGGAATTCCTCCGAAATCACGCTGGTTTTCATGATCGCATGGTCGAACAGATTGCCGGACAAAGCGAGGAAGCCGGCCTTGTCCTTCAGCGGCGCCGCGAACGGCTTGATGACTTCGCGATCTGGGCTTTCGCGGCCGGCAATATTCTCGGCCAGTGTGCGGCCGGTCACGGTCGCGCAGCCGCCATGCAGCTTGTCCGCCTCCAGCAGCTCCCACAGCAAGGCGGGCACGCCACCCGCGCGGTGGAAACGCTCGCCCAGATATTTGCCGGCAGGCTGCATGTTGAGCAGCAGCGGCAGATCATAACCGTGCGTCGTCCAATCGTCGGGCGACAATTCCACGCCGGCATGGCGCGCCATCGCCATGATGTGCGGCTCGGCATTGCTTGATCCGCCGGCAGCGGTGACGAAGGCGATCGCGTTCAGGAAGCTCTCGCGCGTCAGGATCTTCGACGGGCGCAGATCCTCATAGGCCATATCGACGATGCGCTTGCCGGTCAGATAGGCCATCTGCCCGCGCTCGCGATATGGCGCGGGGATAGCGGCACAGCCGGGCAGCGACAGGCCCAGCGCCTCGGCGACGCCGTTCATGGTCGATGCCGTGCCCATCGTGTTGCAATGGCCGGGCGAGGGCGCGCTTTCGGTGGCGCGCTTGAAGAATTCCTCTTCGTCGATCTCGCCCGCCGCCAGCTTGCGGCGCGAGCGCCAGATGATCGTCCCCGATCCGACCAATTCGTCGCCATGCCAGCCGTCCAGCATCGGGCCGCCCGACAGGACGATCGCCGGAATATCGACCGTCGATGCCGCCATGATCTGCGACGGCGTGGTCTTGTCGCAACCGGTCGTCAGCACGACCGCATCGATCGGGTAACCATAGAGAATCTCGACCAGGCCGAGATACAGCAGATTGCGGTCGAGCGCGGCGGTCGGCCGGCGGCAATTCTCGAAGATCGGATGGACCGGAAATTCCATCGGCACGCCGCCCGCGTCGCGAATGCCCGCGGCGGTGCGTTTGGCGAGCTCGACATGGATGCGATTACACGGGCTCAGGTCGCTGCCCGACTGGGCGATGCCGATGATCGGCTTGCCGCAGCGCAATTCGTCCGGCGTCACGCCGTAATTCATGAAGCGTTCGAGGTAGAGCGCGACCATGTCGCTGCGGGCGGGATCGGCGAACCAATCGCGCGAGCGGAAGGGGCGTACGGCTACTCGGCTCAACGGGGCTCTCCGGAATGCATAGGGCCGCTACAGGGCGACGCGACCGACGTGTCAAGGCGCTAGGAAGCGACCCGGATCAATCGCCGGGCCTGTTCCGCACGACGCAATCGTGTGGATCAGCCGCGCGCGCTGGGCCGCCGCCGCGGTGCCGCATCCGATTGCCGTCGTACGAATGTATAATCCAGTTCGATATGGCGGGGCGCCGCGCGCATCGGCCCGCGCTGGCCGCGTATCTCCGCCGTCAGCAGCTCCATTGCCGCCTGCGACATTTCCCGGATGGGTTGATGGATGGTCGTCAGCTCCGGCCAGATGGTGGTGGCCAGCGGTGTATCGTCAAAGCCGCACACGGTGATGTCGCCCGGAACGTCCAGGCCATGGCGATGCGCCACCGCCACGGCCGCCGCCGCCATATCGTCATTGGCCGCGAAAATCGCCGACGGCTGTTCCTTCAGTTCCAGCAGCCGCTCCGCCGCATCCAGGCCGGACCGATAGGTGAACAGGCCTTCGACGATCAGATCGGCATCGGCCGCGATCCCCATCGATTCCAGGCCGCGGCGATAGCCTTCGCGCCGCCGGCTACTCGCCGTCTGGTTGGGATTGCCCGAAATGAAGCCGATCCGCCGATGGCCGAGCTTGGCCAAATGGCAGGTCATGTCGAAGGCCGCGCGTTCATCGTCGATGCTGACCGCCGAAATTTCGCTGGGCGGCATGCCGCTCGCCACCACCACCATCGGAATGCCCGCTTTTTGCAGCACGTCGATCACCGCGCCGGAATCGCATAACGGCGGCGGCAGGATGACGCCGTCGATACCGATACGGATCAAATGCTCGGCCGCCTGCACCTCGCGTTCCCCAATCTCGCATTGCTCCACCATCAGCTGGACGTTGCCGCGACTGGCCTGATCCAGCCCGCCGACCAGGAATTCGCTGAGATAGGCCGCGCTGGGATTGCTGTAGAGCAGGCCGATGCGCAACTCCTCGGCGCCCGCCAGGCTGCGCGCCGCACGGTTGGGCGCATAGCCCAATTGCGTGATCGCGGCGTTGACCAGGTCGCGGGTGGCCGCCTTGACGTTGGCTTCCCCGTTGATGACGCGGCTGACGGTCATGGGGGATACACCCGCGCTCGCGGCGACATCGCTGATCGTGGGCGCGCTCCGCTGTCGGCGGGAAGTCCTGTTGTTCAACCTGTGCTTCCCCCCACATTTGGGGTCGTGATCCCCAAGCAGCCCGTGCTTATCGCGAGTTGGACCCTTAGGCAAAATAATGGTCGTCCCGCGAATGCACCGTATCGGATGGGGCCTCAAGTCCCCAAAAATCCCCTTTTGCGGCGTTGGATATTCCCGCGTACGCTAGCGGCGCTTCCGGGGGAGGATTGCATGGCGAAGACTGAAGAAGCGGCCAGTCCACGTTTGTACGAAAGCATCACGCGTGCGCTCGAACAGGCGATTGAGGTTGGGCGCTATCGGCCGGGCGATCGGCTGCCGTCGGAACGGGAGCTGTCGGATCAGTTCGGGGTCAGCCGGCCGGTGGTGCGCGAAGCCATCATCGTGCTTGAATTGCGCGGGCTGGTCCAGCGCCGGCATGGCGCAGGGGTCTATGTCGCGCCCAAGGCGTCGCTTCAGCTTAGTCCTCCCGACGAGGCCGACGGGCCGTTCGAGGTGACGGAGGCACGGCGCCTGCTGGAAGGCGAGGTGGCCGCCCTCGCCGCGTCCGCCGCCAGCGATCAGCAGATTGCCGAACTGGAAGCGATCCTCGCCCGCATCGGGGACATGCGCAGCGATCAGCCGACGCGCGAGCGGGCGGATCGCGCTTTCCACGTGGCGCTGGCGCGCGCGACCGGCAACGACGTGCTGGTCGGTCTGGTCGAAACCCTGTGGGACAAACGCTATCAGTCGCCGCTGTGCGTCTATTTCTTCAGCCGCGCGCGCGAGGCGGGAATCCAGCCGCCAGTGGATGAGCATCGCCTTGTGCTCGACGCGATCCGGGCGCGCGATCCCGATGCGGCACGCCGCGCGATGCGCGATCACCTCGCGCGCGTCACCGAGAATCTGCTCATCGCGACCGAGGCGGACGTGCTCGACCGCGCCCGGCTGCGCGTTGAAGAACGCCGCTTCGATTTTGCGCGGCGGGCGGGCGTGCAGGTTTGACGATCAGGCGATCAGGCGGACGTGCGGCCATGAAACGATGCCGAATTGCCCTGTCCGTGACGGGGCTGGTCGCCGGCGTCGCCGCGGCCGCGGCGGTTGCGGCGCCGCCATCCAGCCTGCCGCACCTGGAACGGCGCGGTGCCGCGACCCAGCTTATCGTGGGCGACAAGCCCTTCCTTATCCTGGGCGGCGAAACGCATAATTCCAGCTTCAGCAGCGCCGATTATATGCGCCCGATCTGGTCGAAGCTTGCCGCCATGAACCTCAATACCGCGCTCGTGCCGGTCGCGTGGGAGCATCTGGAGCCCCAGGAGGGACAATATGATTTCTCGACCGTCGACGATCTGATCAAAGGCGCCCGCGCGAACAAGCTGCGCCTGGTGCTGCTCTGGTTCGGCAGCTGGAAGAACACCTATTCCAGCTATGCGCCCGCCTGGGTCAAACGGGATGCCGCGCGGTTTCCCCGGGTCGAGACCAGCGATGGCCGCGGCACCGAGCGCCTGTCCCCGTTTTCATCGGCTGTCCGCGACGCCGATGCCAGGGCGTTCGCGCGATTGATGCGCCATCTGCGCGCGGTGGACGGACAGCAGCAGACCGTTCTGCTTGTTCAGGTGGAGAATGAGGTCGGCGTGATCCCGCAATCGCGCGATCATTCCGCGGTTGCGGAGGCCGCCTTCGCCGGTCCGGTTCCAGACAGGTTGATGCGCGCGCTGGTGGAGCGTCGTCCCCGGCTCAACCCCGAATTGCGGGCCGCGTGGGAAGCGGCGGGCGGCAAGACCGCGGGCAATTGGCAGCAGGTGTTCGGCGACGGGTCCTTGACCGATCATCTCTTCATGTCCTGGTATTATGCCACGTTCGTCGAGCGGGTCACCGCCGCGGGCAAGGCGGAATATGCGCTGCCGATGTTCACCAATGCGGCGCTGATCCGGCCCAATTATGAGCCCGGTCAGTATAATTCCGGCGGTCCGCTGCCGCAGTCGATGGACCTGTGGAAGGTTGGGGCGCCGTCGCTCGATTTCCTCTCCCCCGACATCTATTTCGATGCGTTCGTTTCGTGGGCGGCGGCCTATGCCCGGCCCGATAATCCGCTGTTCATCCCCGAAGCGCGCGGCGGGAAGGGCGGTGCGGCCAATGCGCTCTATGCGTTCGGCGCGCACCAGGCGCTGGGCTTCTCTCCCTTCGGCATCGACGGTGTCGCGGGTGAAGGCGATCGCGACGGGAATGGCCGGAGCGAAGGCGGTCTCGATGACGCGATCGGCAATGTCTACGGCCAGCTCAGCAAGCTCGCGCCGCTGATCCTGGAAAAACAGGCGGCGGGCGCCATTCGCGGCGTCGTCATGGAAGGGGAACCGCAGCGTGCCGCCCGCGTGCGACTTGGCGACTATATCGCGAACATGACCCGGGCCCCGTCCGCGGACGGCAGCATCGATCCCGCCAGCCGGGTCGGTGCGCTCTTTCTGCAGACCGGGCCGGACGAATATCTGATCCTGGGAAGCGGCGATTCCGTCCTGACCTTCACCAGCGACCGGCCCGGTCCACCAATGGTGGGGATCGAAAGTATCGATGAGCAGATGCTGCAGGCGGGCGGCCCGATCGCCGGCCGGCGGCTGAACGGCGACGAGAACGGGCAGGGCCAGGTCCTGCGCCTGCAAGCGGGCGATGCCGCACGCGGCGTCGCCTATCGGGTCCGGCTGTACCGCTACAGATAAAGCCTAGGATATGATGATTTCACACGATCCCGTTCGTGCCGAGTAGCGACCGAGTGGCCCGTAGGGCCTATCGAGGGCGCGTATCGAGGCATGGGTAGAGTATCTCTCGATACGCGATCTCGACAAGCTCGATCGCAACTCGAGACGAACGGATCCTACCAAATTCATCACGCTTTAGCGACGCAGCGTTCGGGCCCCGGCTTTCGCCAGGGCCCGGTCGCAGCGTCAATGCCCCGGCGCGTAGGGATATTGGAGCGCCTCATAATAACTGAGCGGGTGCGCCGGTGCCGGGACGCCTGCCGGCAGCGGCCGCTTCGCGAACGTCTGGAAATAAGCCAGGCAGGCGTCGCGCCACCATTCCGCCTCGTGCAGCTGGATGGCGAGGAAGGCCTCGGTCTTCTCGTAGCGCTCCTGATCGACGAAGGGCTTCAGCGCCTGCCATTGGCGTTGCATCGCCACGACCTGATCGACCCCGGCCTGGTAATGCAGCGCCAGCTCGTCCCAGAGCGTGCGGCCGGATTTCATGCGATAGTCCCACGGTATGTGGTGGAACCACAGGATCAGATTGTCCGGCGTCGTCTTGGGGTTGGCCAGTTGCTTGGCGATCTGGGGCGCATATTGGTGGATCGCGTCCGTGCCGCTGACGGTGCGGTCGACGCCGATGCCGATCGCGTCGGCCTGATGATAATGGACCGGGTTCCACTCGGCGCGGGCCAGATCTTTCACCCACGGCCCAGGACCATAATGGTGGCCCGTCGCCATGATGTGGGTCAGCCCAAGCGGCGTCATATAATTCACCGCCGCTTCGCGCGACGCCATCATCATCGCCACGACCGGCTTCACGAACGCGGGATCGGGCGTGAACGTCATCGCCGCCCAGTCTTCCGCGATCCGCTGCGACGAGGCTTCCGGATCCCAGGCAAGGCGCCCGAACGCATACCAATCGGCCTGGTTGAAAGTGGATCCGCTCCAGTCGCGATCATTGCCGATATTGGCGACGCCCGCGATGCCGGAAATGCGCTCGCCCTCCAGCACCTTGGCAACGGTCGTGCCGCGCCCCTTGGCGAACGTGTCCCAGCGCAGGATTTCTTCGAACAGCGGGCCGAGATAGGCGGCGTGGGTCGCCTGCCCCAGATATTCCTTGGTGATCTGTACTTCCAGCATCAGCGGCGTCTTCGGCATGGCGCCGATCAGCGGCGACACCGGTTCACGCGGCTGGAAGTCGAGCGGGCCGTTCTTGACCTGCACGATGACATTCTGGGCGAATTTCCCGTCGAGCGGTTTGAAGCTCTCATAGGCCTGCTTCGTCCGATCGACCGTATGGCTGTCCTGCGCGGCATAGACGAAGGCGCGGTACATCACGATGCCGCCATGGGGCCGTACCGCATCGGCCAGCACGTTGGCGCCGTCCGCATGCGTGCGGCCATAATCCTGCGGACCCGGCTGCCCTTCCGAATTGGCCTTGACCAGGAAGCCGCCAAAGTCGGGGATCGCGCTGTAAATCTCGTCCGCCTTGGCTTTCCACCAGGCGGCGACGGCCGGATCCAGCGGGTCGGCCGTCTTCAGGCCGCCAATTTCCATCGGTGCCGTGAAGCGGGCGGACAGATAGACTTTGATGCCCCATGGGCGGAACACGTCCGCCAGCGCCTTGGTCTTGGCGATATAATCGGGCGTCAGGCTGGCTGCGACGGCGTTGACGTTGTTCAGGACCGCGCCGTTGATGCCGATCGAGGCATTGGCCCGCGCATAATCGGTGTAGCGCGGATCCTTGTAATTGGGCAGCTTCCACCAATCCCACAGCGAATTGCCGGCATAGCCGCGTTCGATATGGCCATCCAGATTGTCCCAATGATCCAGCACGCGCAGCATCAGCTTGGGCGCGGAGACGATGTCGAGCCGGTCGAGCGAAGCGCCCGTCTGAAACAGGCGGAGCAGCGCGAAGCTGCCGTACAGCAGGCCGCGATCGTCATTGGCGGCGATCACGGTCACCGGCCGTCCCGCCAGCGTCACGCTGCGGATCAGATATCCTTCGGATCCAAGATTGCCCAACGGCAGCCGCAGCTGGGCAAGCGTAGGCAAGCTGCGCGGCGTGCCGATCAGGATCGCGCCATTGGCCTCATTGCTGCCGATCGGATGGCCCAGCAAGCCGCCGAGTCCGCGCCGCAATTCGCCGACGGCGGCGGCCAGCGTCGCAGACGGCTGCTCGCCGGTCACGACCGCGCTGGCATGCGCTTCCGCCTGGGCCAATGCGGTTCCGCTCAGCGGCCGATAGCGCAGCCACAGATCATACCCATCGTCGGCAAGCACGGGAGACGCCAGGCCGAAAGCGGCGCAAAACATAAGCAACAGGCGCGAAAGGCGCATCGGCAGAATCCTCTTCCTTCACGGTAAGCTGTCGTCACGCAGACGCGTGCCCGATTGACTCGGCGGGCGCCGCTATATCATGGGAGCGCTAACAATAAAGGCGTGAGGCCAGTGCGTTGCGCATGTCGCGTCGCTGCGCACCGGTCACGCAAAACCGGCGGACGCCCCGCGCGCCGCATCTTTTTTGGAGAGGCATTTGCCCAAGATCACATCTGCCCGCGTCATCGTGACGTGCCCGGGGCGTAATTTTGTGACGCTGAAGATCGAGACGGACGCGGGCGTGTACGGCCTCGGCGACGCGACGCTCAACGGCCGCGAGCTGGCGGTCGTGTCCTATCTGGAGGATCATGTCGTGCCCTGCCTGATCGGGCGCGACGCGCACCGGATCGAGGATATCTGGCAGTATCTGTATAAGGGCGCTTACTGGCGGCGCGGACCGGTGACGATGTCTGCGATCGCCGCGGTCGATACCGCCTTGTGGGACATCAAGGGCAAGGTCGCCAATCTGCCCGTCTATCAGCTGCTCGGCGGGGCCAGCCGCGAAGGCGCGATGGTCTATGGCCATGCCAACGGCAAGGACATTGCCGAGACGATCGACAATGCGCTCCATTATAAGGAGCAGGGCTATAAGGCGATCCGCATCCAGTCGGGCGTGCCCGGCCTTGCCTCCACCTATGGCGTGTCGAAGGATCGCTATTTCTATGAGCCGGCCGATGCCGATCTGCCGACCGAGAATGTCTGGTCGACCGAGAAATATATGCGCTCGGTCGTGCCCTTGTTCGAGGCAGCGCGCGAGGCGCTCGGCTGGGACGTGCATCTGCTGCACGACACCCACCACCGCCTGACCCCGATCGAGGCGGGCCGGCTGGGCAAGGATCTCGAGCCCTATCGTCCCTTCTGGCTGGAGGATGCGACGCCGGCCGAGAACCAGGATGCCTTCCGCCTGATCCGCCAGCATACGACCACGCCGCTGGCCGTCGGCGAGATCTTCAATTCGATCTGGGATGCCAAGGGCCTGATCGAGAACCAGCTGATCGACTATATCCGCGCGACCGTGGTCCATGCCGGCGGCATCACCCATCTGCGCCGGATCGCGGCGCTCGCCGATCTCTATCAGGTGCGCACCGGCTGCCATGGCGCGACCGATCTGTCGCCGGTCTGCATGGCGGCCGCGCTCCACTTCGACATCTCGGTGCCGAACTTCGGGGTGCAGGAATATATGCGCCACACCGCCGAGACGGATGCGGTCTTCCCGCATGCCTACAGCTTCTCCGACGGGCTGATGCATCCCGGCGACAAGCCGGGTCTCGGCGTCGATCTCGACGAAGTGCTGGCCGCCCAATACCCCTACAAGCGCGCCTTCCTGCCCGTAAACCGCCTGGAAGACGGGACCTTGTTCAACTGGTAAGGCCGATTCGACGACGCGGCGCGTCGATGATGAAACCAATACGGAGAACCTGATGATGGCGAAGCTCGCGCTTCACCCGGATCGCCTTTTCCCGGCCGACGAACGCACGCGCGCCATTGCGCGGGCGCTCCATGCTTCGATCAAGGATTTGCCGATCGTGAGCCCGCACGGGCACACAGATCCGTCCTGGTTCGCCTATGATCAGCCGTTCGCCAATCCGGCGGAGCTGCTGATCGTCCCGGATCATTACGTCTTCCGTATGCTCTATTCGCAGGGCGTGGGGCTGGAGCAACTCGGCGTCCCGACGAGCGACGGCAGCCCAACGGCGAGCGATCCGCGCGCCATCTGGAAACTGTTCGCGCAAAATTACTACCTCTTCCGCGGCACGCCCTCGCGCGCCTGGCTGGACTGGGTGTTCGCGGACGTGTTCGGCATCGACGTACGGCTGGAGCCGGCCACCGCAGATCTCTATTACGATACGATCGACGCCGCCTTGAAGACGCCGGCCTTCCGGCCGCGCGCCTTGTTCGAGCGGTTCAATATCGAGCTGATCGCCACGACCGAGAGCCCGCTCGATCCTCTGGATCATCATCGTGCGATCCGGGAAAGCGGCTGGAACGGGCGTGTCGTCACTGCCTACCGGCCCGATCCGGTCATGGATCCCGACACGGTCGGCTTTACCGAAAATCTCGCCCGCTTCGCCACGCTCGCTGGCGAGGATGTCTCGACCTGGGCGGGCTATCTTCGCGCGCACGAGAATAGGCGCGCCTATTTCCGTGCGGCGGGTGCGACCTCGACCGATCATGGCCATCCGACCGCATTCACGGCGGATCTGTCGCTGGCCGAATGCGAAGCGCTATATGCGAAGGTCCATGCCGGGACCGCGAGCCCGGCCGATGCCGAGCTGTTCCGCGGCCAGATGCTCACCGAAATGGCGCGCATGTCGATCGAGGACGGCATGGTGATGCAGCTTCATCCCGGCGTTTATCGCAGCCATAATCCTGGCCTCGCCGCCCGCTTCGGCCGCGACAAGGGCGCCGATATTCCGGTGCAAACCGAATATGTGCGCAATCTGAAGCCGCTGCTCGATCGGTTCGGTAATGATCCCAGACTGACGCTGATCCTGTTCACGCTCGACGAGGATACCTATAGCCGCGAGCTCGCGCCGCTTGCGGGCCACTATCCCGTGCTGCGGCTCGGCCCGCCTTGGTGGTTCCATGACTCGCCCGAAGGCATGCGCCGCTTCCGCGAGCGCGCGACCGAAACCGGCGGCTTCTACAATACGGTCGGCTTCAACGACGACACGCGGGCGTTCCTGTCCATCCCGGCCCGGCACGACGTGGCGCGGCGGATGGATTGCGCCTTCCTCGCCCGGCTGGTGACCGAGCATCGGCTGGAAGAAGACGAGGCGCACGAAGTCGCCCACGCACTTGCCTATGACCTCGTCAAAGCGGCGTACAAATTGTGAGTCGGCTGAGCGACGCGACCGCGTCCGCGCTGCCCGCTTCGGTCGCGCGGCCAGGCTATGATCGCCACGCCGTCCGCACCGGCGTCGTCCATCTCGGGCTCGGCGCATTCCACAAAGCGCATCAGGCGGTCACTTATGAGGCCGCGCTCAACAGTGGCGACCTGCGCTGGGGCATATTGGGTGCGTCCCTGCGGTCGGCCGGCGTACGCGATCAGCTCGCGCCGCAGGACAACCTCTATACCGTGACCGCGCGCGAGGGTGCCGACGAACGCACGCAGCTCATCGGCGCTCTTCAGGGCGTGCTGGTCGCGCCGGAAGATCCGGCCGCCCTGGTGGCGGCCATGGCCGCGGCCGACACGCATCTCGTCACCCTGACCGTAACCGAGAAGGGCTATAAGCTCGATCCGGCGACCGGCGCCTTGCTCCGCGAAGATGCCGACCTCGCTGCCGATCTGGCCTCGCTGGATCGGCCCAGGACTGCGCCGGGCCTGATCGTCGCCGCGCTCGCGCGCCGCCGTGCCGCCGGGCTCGATCCGTTCACGACCGTCTCCTGCGACAATCTGCCGCACAATGGCCGCCGGCTGCGCGCCGCCGTGTTGGCATTGGCGGCGCATCATGACGAACATCTGCGCGACTGGATCGACGCGCGCGGCGCATTCCCGGAGACGATGGTCGATCGCATCGTTCCTGCCACCGAAGCGACGGATACGGCCGCACTGGCGGCGCGGATCGGGCTGACCGACCACGCGATGGTGAAGACGGAGCCGTTCAGCCAATGGGTGATCGAGGATCGCTTCGTGGGCGAGCGTCCCGATTTCGGCGCGTTCGGCGCGCAGCTGACCGGCTCGGTCGCGCCGTGGGAGGATGCCAAGCTGCGCCTGCTCAACGGCGCGCATTCCGGCATCGCTTATCTTGGCGGCCTGGCCGGAATCGAGTTCGTCCATCAGTTCGTGGCGATCCCGTCTGGGCGCGCTTTCGTCGAAGCGCTGTGGGATGAATCGGCCGAAACCTTGTCGCCCCCGGCCGGGCTGGACGTGCCCGCCTATCGCACCGCGCTGATGGGGCGCTTCGCCAATTCGGCGCTCAATCATCGCACCCGCCAGATCGCCATGGATGGATCGCAGAAGCTGCCGCAGCGGCTGCTGGCCCCGATCCTGGCGCGGCTCGAACGCGACCAGCCGGTCGAGACGCTGGCTTTGGCGGTGGCCGCGTGGATGCGCTGGCAGGAGGCGCGCGACGACGCCGGCAATGGCTTCAAGGTGGATGATCCGCTGGCCGCGCTGACCGCGCGGCATGCGAGCCTGCCGGCCGATGATGCGGTGGGCGGGCTGCTTTCGATCGACGCGATTTTCCCGCCACGGCTGGCGGAGCATGCCGCTTTCCGCAGGCTGCTGACGGCGTCGCTGTCGGCGCTGCGAGCCGAAGGTGCGCAGGCGGTGATCGATCGACACTACGGATAAGGGTCCTGCGGGCAACGCGAGGATCCCGAAAGGAGAGGGCATGAAGGGCCGGATCATGATGGGCGCGCTGGCGCTGGCATTCGCGCCGGCGGTCTTCGGCGCCACCCCCCAACCGTGGGTGGCGAGCTGGGGCGCGGCCCAGCAGACGCCCGAACCGGGCAATGTGCTGCCGCAAGCGGATATGCAGGATGCGACGCTGCGTCAGGTCGTGCGTCTGTCGGTGGGCGGATCGCGGCTGCGAGTCCGTTTCTCCAACGCCTTCGGTACCCAGCCGCTCGTCATCGACGCGGCGCACGTCGCGCGATCCGCCGACAAGGCGACGCCGCGGATCGTCCCCGGCACCGATCGCACGCTGACCTTCGACGGCCGCTCCGCTATCTCCATCCCGCCGGGCGCGGACTATCTGTCCGATTCTGTCGCGCTGGACGCCCCGTCCTTGTCCAGCCTCGCCATCTCTTTCCATCTGCCGCAGGCGCCGGCCGGGCAGACCGGCCATCCGGGTTCACGCGCCACCTCTTATTATGTCCATGGCGATCACAGTGCCGATCCGGACCTCCCCGGCGCCGGCAAGGTCGATCATTGGTATCAGCTGACAGGCGTGGAGGTAGCGGCCAGCACGGGCGCAGCGACGATCGTCGCGTTCGGCGATTCGATTACCGATGGCCATGGCGCGACCACCAATGGCGACGATCGCTGGCCCGACATTCTCGCCGCCCGGCTTCAGGCATCGTCGGCGACGCGCAAGCTGGCGGTCGTCAATGTCGGCATTGGCGGTAACCATTTGCTCACCGACGGACTTGGCCCGAACGCGCTTGCCCGGCTGGATCGCGATGTCTTTGCCCGCCCGGGTGCCAAGGTCCTGCTGGTGCTGGAGGCGATCAACGATCTCGGCAAGCTCAGCCGCGAAGAGATGAGGACGCCGCAGCAGCATGCCCAGCTCGTCGCCGATCTGATTGGCGCCTATCGTCAGATGATCGTCCGTGCGCGCGGGCAGGGCCTGAAAGTCATCGGCTGCACCGTTACCCCTTATACGGGCTCCGATTATTACCACCCCGACGCGGCGAGCGAGGCCGATCGTGTCGCCCTGAACCACTGGATCCGGACCAGCGGCGCCTTTGACGCGGTGGTGGATTTCGACGCCGTCGTCCGCGATCCCGCGTATCCCGCGCGCCTCTTGCCGGCCTATGATTCCGGCGATCATCTCCACCCGTCGGCCGCGGGCTATAAGGCGATGGCCAACGCGATTCCGCTGGGGCTGCTGCGGTGAAGCGCCGCGCGCTCCTGGCCGCTGCTTTGCTGGCGAGCCCTGCCGCCGCCCGCGATATCGCCATCACCTTCGACGATCTGCCGTCGCATTCGGCCCTGCCGCCGGGCACGACCCGGCTGCAGATCGCGCAGGATGTGATCGCCGCGCTGAAGGCGGCCGGGGTTCCGTCGGTATATGGCTTTGTCAATGGCTACCAACTGGCGGCGGAGCCGGACTCGCGGGCCGTGCTCTCGCTCTGGCGCAAGGCCGGCTTCCCGCTCGGCAATCATGGCTGGGCGCATCAGGGCCTGAGCAAGGTCGATGAGGCCACGTTTGAAGGGGACATCGTCAAGACCGAAGGACTGGTGAAGCCGCTTATGGCCGGCAAGGATTGGCGCTGGTACCGCTTCCCCTTCCTGGACGAGGCGGCGGGTGATCCGGCGAAGCGGGCGACGTCGCGCGCTTATCTCGCAGCCCATGGCTATCGCATCGCCGCCGTGACGGCGAGTTTCGCCGATTATGCTTTCAACGAACCGTATGCCCGCTGCATCGCCAAGGGGGACAAGGCCGCGATCGCCGACCTCGAGAACAGCTATCTGGCAGCCGCCGATACCAGCATCCGCCTCTCGGAAGCGGCGGAGCAGGCCCAATTCGGCCGCACGCCACCCGACATCCTGTTGATGCATCTCGGCGCGTTCGACGCACATATGATGCCGCGCCTGCTGGCGCTCTACCGCCATCATGGCTTCCGCTTCGTCCCCTTGGCCATGGCGGCGAAGGACCCGGCCAATATCGGTTTGGTGGACCCCGGCCTGCCGTCGCTTCCGGGCAGGACCCTCGGCAATGCGGAATCCGACGCGATCGTGCAGCGGATCGGAACGCTCTGTCGCTAGGGCGGGGCGGCGCCGCCGATCTTGTCTTGCGGCCCGCTTTGGACTAAGGGCACGCGCAATCGTTCCAACAGAACGTGGAGAAAGGCGAACACCGGGATGGTGGGCGCTGAGCTGGCCGACGAGGTTTCGTCCGCCGGCTCGCTTTGCGTTGCGGCGGAATAAATGAGGTTTTGAACGTATGTTCGACAGTCTGAGCGACCGGCTTGGTGCCGCCTTTGACCGCTTGCGCGGTCGTGGCGCGCTGACCGAAGCCGATGTGCGCGGTGCGATGCGCGAAGTGCGAATCGCGCTGCTGGAGGCCGACGTCGCGCTGCCGGTGGTCCGTCAGTTCGTCGATTCCGCCACCGAAAAGGCGGTCGGTGCGGACGTGCTGCGTTCGGTCACGCCGGGTCAGCAGGTCGTCAAGATCGTCCATGACGAGCTCGTCGCCATGCTGGGCGCCGATTCGTCCGAGCTGGAACTGGGGGTCACCCCGCCGGCGGTGGTGATGATGGTCGGCCTGCAGGGGTCGGGCAAGACGACGACCACTGCCAAGATCGCCAAGCGCCTGAAGGAGCGGGGCGGCAAGCGGGTCATGATGGCGTCGCTCGACGTCAATCGTCCGGCGGCGCAGGAACAGCTCGCCGTCCTCGGCACGCAGGCGGATGTCGCCACCCTGCCGATCGTCGCCGGGCAAAGCCCCGTGCAGATCGCGCAGCGGGCGCTGCAATCGGCCAAGCTGCAGGGCTTCGACGTCGTCATTCTGGATACGGCTGGCCGTCTCCACGTCGATCAGGCGTTGATGGACGAGATGAAG
Organism: Sphingomonas sp. ASY06-1R; assembly: GCF_052180265.1. Taxonomy (GTDB): domain Bacteria; phylum Pseudomonadota; class Alphaproteobacteria; order Sphingomonadales; family Sphingomonadaceae; genus Sphingomonas_I. The sequence goes on from NZ_CP197464.1 coordinate 562,952, forward strand.
GCGGTTGCCGACATCGCCCAGCCGAACGAGATCCTGCTCGTCGTCGATGCGCTCACCGGCCAGGATGCGGTGAACGTCGCCACCAACTTCTCCGAACAGGTCCCGTTGACCGGCGTCGTCCTGACCCGGATGGATGGCGACGCGCGCGGTGGCGCTGCTTTGTCGATGCGGGCGGTGACCGGCCGGCCGATCAAATTTGCCGGCACGGGCGAGAAGCTGGACGGCCTGGAGGCCTTCCATCCGGAACGTGTCGCCGGCCGCATCCTCGGCATGGGCGACGTCGTCAGCCTGGTCGAACGCGCCGCGGAGACGATCAAGGCTGAAGATGCCGAAAAGATGGCCCAGCGCATGGCGCAGGGTAAGTTCGATCTGAACGATCTGCGGTCTCAGCTGGAGCAGATGAAGAAGATGGGCGGCCTGTCCGGCCTTGCGGCGATGCTGCCAGGGGTGAAGCAGGTCAAGCAGGCGATGGCCAATGGCGCCGCTGACGACAAGGTGCTGGTGCGGATGGAGGCGATCCTCTCCTCGATGACACCGAAGGAACGCGCCCGCCCCGAACTGCTCGCCGCCAAGCGCAAGATCCGTGTCGCCAAGGGCTCCGGCACGACCGTGCAAGAGGTCAACAAGATCCTGAAGATGCATCAGGAGATGGCCGGCATGATGAAAAAGATGAAGAAGATGGGCGGCCTGGCCAAGATCGGCGCCATGTTCGGCAAGGGCGGCGCCGGTGATCTCGATGCGATGATGGGCGGCGGCGGGCTGCCGCCCGGCGGTTTGTCCGGCATGCCGGGCCTGCCCGGCCCTGGCGGCGCCCCGCAAGGCCTGCCGCCGGGCTTCCAGAATTTCCTGAAGAAACGCTGATTATACCAACTCAAAACGAAGGAAGAAGAAATGTCCGTTTCCATCCGCCTGTCGCGCGGTGGCGCCAAGAAGCGCCCTTATTACCGGATCGTCGTCGCCAATTCGCGCAGCCCGCGCGACGGTGCCTTCATCGAGAAGATCGGCACCTACAACCCGCTGCTCGCCAAGGATGACGAGAAGCGCGTTGTCCTGAACACCGAGCGCGCCAAGCATTGGCTGTCGGTCGGCGCGCAGCCGACCGATCGCGTCGCCCGTTTCTTCGATGCCGCCGGCGTCAAGGAGCGTGCCGCACGCAACAACCCGAACAAGGGTGTTCCGGGCGACAAGGCCAAGGAGCGCGCCGAGGAGCGTGCGTCCAAGGCTGCCGAAGCTGCCGAGGCCGAGGCCGCGACCCAGGAAGAGACCGTCGATGTGATCGCGGAGAAGCTGGAAGAAGCCACCCCCGACACCGCGACCCCGGCCGATCAGGCCACGGACGAAGGCGTGTCCAACAGCGATCCGGCCGAGGGTGCGGATGACGCAACCCCGGCCGAAGGCGCCGAGCACGCCAAGGCGTGACGCCCGACACGCCCGTCACGCTTGCCGTCGTCACCGGCGCGCATGGCGTGACGGGCGAGGTTCGTCTGAAGCTCTTCACCGATGATCTGTCGCGCTACCGGTCGTTCAACGACGGTAGCCTGACGATGAAGAGCCTGCGCGCCGGCATCGCCCGCTTTGCGGAGGTGCCGGATCGTAATGCGGCCGAGCGACTGCGCGGCACCGCACTCACCGTCCCGCGCTCGGCCCTGCCGCCGCTGGAGGATGGTGAATATTACCATGCCGACCTGCTCGGCCTGCCGTGCGTTTCGACGACCGGAGAGCCGCTCGGCACGGTCGTCGCGATCGACGATTTTGGGGCCGGCGACGTGATCGAAGTCGAGCGCCCGGACCTCAAACGCTTCATGGTGCCGATGAACAAGGACGCCGTTCCCGATTGGAACGACGCGCGCTTGGTGGTGGACGCGGCGTTCATCACCTAGTATATACATTGCGTATATACGGGGGCTGGCATGGTCGAGCAATTTCGCGCCAAGGTGTTCAAATCGGGTAATTCGGTTGCTTTGCGTCTGCCCAAGGCGCTCGGGCTGAAGGACGGCGACGAGATGATGATCTTGCGCGAGGATCGCGCCGGCTTCACGGTCGAGCCGGTCGAGGCGCCCAAGCGCAAGATCGATCTGACCGGTATCTATGGCTCGCTTCCCGATCTGAAGCTGTTGACGCCGGAAGATCGCATCATGGAGCCGCGCGAGCTCGATTGGGAAGGAAAGCTTCTCAAAGGTGACTGATGCTCTGTTTCTGCTCGATTCCAATATCTGCATTTATTTGCTGGAGGGCCGATCGGACCTCACGCGCGACCGCCTGCAGGAATGCGCACCGGGCGAAGTGGTGACCTCCGCCATCGTGTTCGCGGAAGTGAAGCGCGGCATCGACGCGGCCGACCATCGGGCCGTCGAGAATGTGGAGCGATTTTTCCAGCTGATCGCGCCATTACCGTTCGATCAGGCGGCGGCGGACGCCTATACCCGGATCCCGTTCCGGCGTGCGCGCTTCGACCGGTTGATCGCGGCGCATGCCTTGGCGCTCGACCTGACGATCGTTACCGCAAACGAAGCCGATTTCGCGGATATTCCGGGCCTGCGCATCGAAAACTGGATGCGTCCGTGACCCGTCTCGCCATCCTGTCCGACATTCACGGCAATATGTCCGCGCTGGAGGCGGTGATCGCGGACGCGGAGGGGCAGGGCTGTACCGTCTTCATCAATCTTGGCGACACGCTTTCGGGCCCGCTATGGCCCGCCGAGACCGCCGACGTTCTGATGGCACGCGACTGGCCGACCATCGCCGGAAACCATGAGCGTCAGTTGCTGACCCTGCCGCGCGACCGGATGGGCGCGAGCGACCTCTTCACGCGCGCGCAGCTGAACCCCCGCCAGCTTGCCTGGCTCGCGGCCCAGCCGGCGACCTGCGATTTTGCGCCCGACATCTTCCTCTGCCACGGCACGCCCGGCAGCGACCTGACCCACTATCTGTTCACCGTCGAAGCCGCCGGTCTGCGCGCCGCGACCGACGACGAGGTGTCGGAACGGACCGGCGATCGGGGCGAGGCACTGATCCTGTGCGGCCATTCGCATATCCCCGGCGAGCGGGTGCTGGCGGATGGCCGTCGCATCGCCAATCCCGGCAGCGTCGGTCTGCAGGCCTTTCACGACGATCATCCCTGCCCCTACACCGTCGAAAATGGCGATCCGCGCGCGCGCTATGCGATCGTGGACGCGGGCCGGATCCTCTTCCGCCACGTGGACTATGATTATGCGTCCGCCGCCGCCAAAGCCGACCGCGAAGGCCGCCCGGATTGGGCAATCGCCCTGCGCACCGGCCGGATGGAGCCCCTTGCATGACGCTCGAAACCTTGTTTGCGACCCTGATACCGACCTATCTCGTGCTGATCGCCTATGGCATCGTGCGCGGGCGTCGCCGTCAGCTGCCCTCGCAGGTGCGGCTCGGCTCGGCGATAGTGATGGTGTTGATACCGCCGGTCGGCATATTGCTCGCTTTATATGCCACCGGTGACGCCGCCCTCATCGCGCGCTGGAGCGTCGTCGCCTTGGCGATGTTCGTGGCGGGCATCGGGGCAGCATTGCTGACCGAGTTCACCGCGCGCCGTATGTCCTGAGCGACGATGGCGGCCTGCGGCTGATGCTGGGTGAAATGGGGGAAATGATGATGGGCTTGCGGATCGGCTTGGGGCTTCTCGCTGTCTTGTTCGGCGCCACGGGCAGCCCGGCCGCCGTGCCGGACCGCTTATCGTTCGCGGCCACGGATCAGATCTTCGCGAATTGGCAGCGCGACGCCCATGTGCCCGGCCTGGTGTATGGCATCGTCGTCGACGGCAAGCTGGTCCATGTGCGCGGCGCGGGCGTCCAGGATCTCGACAGCCAGCGCCCGGTGACGGCCGATACTTTGTTCCGCATCGCCTCCATGTCCAAGGCGTTCACGGCCCTCGCCATTCTCAAGCTGCGCGATGAGGGCAAGATCGCGCTCGACACGCCGGCCGAGGCCTATGTCCCGGAAATGCGCGGTTGGAAGATGCCGACCGCCGACAGCCCGCGCATCACCGTGCGCAATCTGCTCACCCATTCCGCCGGCTTCGTCGAGGACAATCCCTGGGGGGACCGCCAGCAGGTGCTGCCGGAGGCGGATTTCACCGCCATGCTGCGCGCGGGCGTGCCCTTCGCCAATGCGCCCGGCCTCGGCATGGAATATTCCAATTTCGGCTATGCCACGCTCGGCCGCATCATCAGCAACGTCGCGCATGTCCGCTATCAGGACTATATCCGGCAGACGCTGATGGCGCCGCTCGGCATGACGTCGACCGGCTATGATATTTTCAAGGCGCCGCAGACGCGTCGCGCGATCGGCTATCGCTGGCAGGACGATCAATGGGTGCGCGAACCGGACATGATCGATGGGGCCTTCGGCGCCATGGGTGGGGTGGAAACCAGCGCCAATGATTATGCGCGCTGGGTGGCCTTCCTGCTGTCGGGCTGGCCCGCGCGCGATGGCGCCGATGCGGGTCCCGTTCGCCGTGCGACCATCCGCGACATCGTCACGGGCGACAATTTCGCAACCGCGGCGATGCGCAACCCGGCCGCCGGCGGCGCGCCCTGCCGTCAGGCCACCGCCTACGGCATGGCCTGGCGCGTGCTCGACGATTGCGATCTCGGCCGCATCGTCACGCATACTGGCGGCTATCCCGGCTATGGCTCGGTCGTCATGCTGCTGCCCGACAAGGGCGTCGGCATCTTCGCCTTCGCCAGCCGCACCTATGGCGCACCCTCGCTGTCGGCCCTGCGCGCGCTGCTGGCCCTCCAGAAGGCGGGTGCGTTGCCGGATCGGACGCTGCCGGTGTCACCGGGCCTGGCGAGCGCCTATGCCGCCGCCCGTGCCGTCTGGCGCAGCGGTGACATCGGCGCGGCCCCCCTTGCGATGAACATGCCGCTGGATCGCAATGCCGCGCAGTGGAAAGCGTTGCTGGCTGATCTGCGCAGCAAGGTCGGTGTCTGCGCCGCCGACGAAAGCGTGCAGCCTGTGTCGGCGATGGAAGGCCGCTTCAGCTGGGCCTGCGCGCACGGCACCATCGCGGGCCGCGTCCAGCGCGCGCCGACGCCGGAGGTCAAGCTGCAGGCGTTGAGCTTCGCGGTGCAGGCCGAATAATGGCCGAGGGGCTTTTGCTGCTGAGCGCGATGGCCTTGAGTGCTATCACGGCGTTCATCCTTTCTGCGGTGGTGTCGTGCACCCGGTTGCGCGACGGTTTGCCGTACAGGTTCCTTTGGACCTTCGTGGTGGGCAGCCTTCTCCTTTATGGCGTGACCTTTCCGTGGGGCGGCGCTTACCCTCTGGCGAACGGACTTCGTGCAGCTGCGATGATACTGCTTCCTGCCGGCATCGGGGCCGTGTTGGGCCGTGCTGTGGGCGCGCTGCTGCGTCGATCGGCCGAACGGATATGAGCTTCCGTGCCACGATCCTGACCCTCTATCCCGAAATGTTTCCGGGTCCGCTGGGCATCAGCCTTGCGGGGCGCGCGCTGAACGAGGGCAAATGGGCGCTCGACGCGGTTCAGATCCGCGATTTCGCCACCGACAAACATCGCACCGTCGACGATACGCCTGCCGGCGGCGGTGTGGGCATGGTGCTGCGCGCTGACGTGCTGGCCGCCGCGATCGACGCGTCCGTCCCGCAGGGCACGCCCTTGCTGGCGATGACGCCGCGGGGAAAGCCGCTCACGCAGGAGCGCGTTCGTACGCTCGCCACCGGTCCCGGCGTCGCCATCCTGTGCGGCCGGTTCGAAGGGTTTGACGAACGCCTGTTCGAGGCGCGTGATATCGAGCCCGTCTCCATCGGCGATTATGTGCTGTCGGGCGGGGAGGTCGGCGCGCTGGTGCTGCTGGATGCTTGCGTTCGGCTGCTTCCCGGCGTAATGGGCGCCCCTTCTAGTGGGGATGAGGAAAGCTTCGAAAGCGGCCTCCTCGAATATCCGCATTATACCCGACCGCAAATGTGGGAAGGGCGCACGATCCCCGAAGTGCTGCGATCGGGGGATCATGCGAAGATCGCGGCGTGGCGCAAGTCGCAGGCTGAGATCATTACACGGTCACGGAGACCGGACCTTTGGGAGCGCCATATCGGCGCGCGGGTCCAGCCTCCCTCTGGCGCGCGGCACGAAGAGGAAGAATGAGATGAACCTCATCCAGCAGCTCGAAGCCGAGCAGATTGCCGAGCTTTCGGCCAAGCGTGCTATCCCGGAATTCCGTCCGGGCGATACTTTGAAGGTCGGTGTCCGCGTCGTCGAAGGCGAGCGCACCCGCGTCCAGGCTTATGAGGGCGTGTGCATCGCACGCTCCAACAAGGGCATGGGCAGCAGCTTCACCGTCCGCAAGATTTCGTTCGGCGAGGGCGTCGAGCGCGTCTTCCCGCTCTATTCGCCCAACATCGATGCGATCGAAGTCGTCCGCAAGGGCGTCGTGCGTCGCGCGAAGCTCTATTATCTGCGCGGCCGCACCGGCAAGTCGGCCCGTATCGCCGAGCGCCGCGACCCGCGTCCGGCTGCCGAGACCAGCCAGGGCTAAGCCCTTCGCGCTCGAAGCAACAAGGGCCGCTCGGGAAACCGGGCGGCCCTTTTTCTTTGTCTTCCCTGCCCCCCCAACCGCTCACGCTGAGTAGGGACCGAGTAGGCGCGCCAGCGCCGTACCGAGGGCCCGTATCGAAGCACGCACATCAAGGATCCTTCGATACGGGCTCTCGATACGCGCCTGCGCCGCTACCCGATCCTTACTCAGCATGAGCGGGCGTGTGTCAGGGTCTTCCCTCATGGGCCCATCCTGCCCTAACTGCCTCATGCTCAAGCCGTCCCTCGCCGCACTCGCGCTCGCCGCTCTCGTTACCCCCGCCGCCGCCCAGCAGCTCACGCTGGACCGCATCTTCGCCAGCCCCTCGCTCGACGGGCCGAGCCCGCGCAAGGTCCGGCTCTCACCCGACGGCAGTCTCGCCACGTTGCTGCGCAATCGCCCCGACGATCGCGATCGTTACGATCTGTGGGGGATCGATACGCGCACCGGCAAGGCGCGCATGTTGGTCGATTCCGCCCGGATCGGGTCCGGCGGCGAAATCTCCGAGGCCGAAAAGATGCGCCGCGAGCGCGCCCGCGTCGGCGGCAGCAAGGGCATCGTCGATTATGAATGGGCGCCCGACGGCAAGTCGATCCTGACGCCGATCGACGGCGATCTCTATCTGGCGAGCCTCGATGGCAAGATCCGCCGGCTGACCAACAGCCCGCAGACCGAGATCGACGCGCATGTGTCGCGCGGCGGCAATTTCGTCAGCTTCGTGCGCGATCAGAATCTGTTCGCCATCGATCTCGCCACCGGCGCCGAACGGCAGCTGACCAAAGAGGGCGGCGGCACCGTCACCTGCGGCACGGCCGAGTTCGTCGCGCAGGAGGAGATGGATCGCTTCACCGGCCATTGGTGGGCGCCGGGCGACCGCAGCGTCGCGGTGGAATGTTATGACGAGGCGCAGGTCCACGTCGTCACCCGCGCGGCGATCGGCGCCGACGGGACGCGCACCTTCGAACAGCGCTATCCTGCCGCCGGCACGCCGAATGTCGCCGTCGGCCTGTCGATCCTCTCCGCCGACGGCAGCCGCCGCGTGAAGGTGGATCTGGGTGCCAACCCCGACATCTACCTTACCCGCGTTACCTGGGCGCCCGACGGGGGCACGCTCTATGTGCAGCGCATGAGCCGCGATCAGAAGCGGCTCGATCTGCTGGCGGTCGATCCCGCCACCGGCACCGCCCGCATCGTGCTCAGCGAAACGTCGCAGACCTGGGTCAACCTCAACGACGATTTCCGCCCCTTGCGCGACGGCAGCCTGATCTGGGCGTCCGAACGCTCCGGCTTCAAGCATCTCTATCGCATCGTCGGCGACGCCTGGACCCCGCTGACCAAGGGCGATTGGACGCTGGAGACCAATAGCCAGTCCCACGCTGCCGGCCTGATCGGCGTCGATCAGGCGCGGCATCGCCTCTATTTCACCGCCAACAAGGACGATCAGCTCGAAAGCCAGATCTATGCGATCGACTATCTGCGTCCCGGTCCGCCGGAGCGGCTGACCGAACGGGGCTATTGGAATGAGGGCGAAATGGACGGCACGGGCACGCGCCTGCTCGTCAGCCGCTCATCGCCCACCCAGCCGCCGCAAGTCTATCTTGCCGACGCCGCGGGCAAGCGCATCGCCTGGATCGAGGAGAATAAGCTCGATGCCAGGCATCCTTATGCGCCGTTCCTTGCCGCCCATCGTCCGGTGACGTTCGGCACGATCCAGACCGGCGACGGCACGACCCTGCACTATGAGATGATCACCCCGCCGCTGGAGCCCGGCAAGCGCTACCCGGTCTTCTTCGAACATTATGGCGGCCCGCACGCCCAACAGGTCAAGCGCGCCTGGATGGGCAATGCGCTGCCGCAATATTGGGTCAGCAAGGGCTGGATCTACTTCCAGATCGACAATCGTGGCTCCGCCAATCGCGGCACCGCATTCGAAAACCCGATCTATCAGGCGATGGGCAAGGTCGAGGTCGCCGATCAGGCGGCAGGCGCCGGCTGGCTCAAGACGCAGCCCTTCGTCGATCCCGACAGGATCGCGACGTTCGGCTGGTCCTATGGCGGCTATATGACGCTCAAGATGCTGGAGACGAACCCCGGCCTTTATGCCGCGGGCATATCCGGCGCACCCGTGACGAAGTGGGAGTTGTACGACACGTTCTACACCGAACGCTATCTGGGCATGCCGCCTTATGACACGTCGAACACGATGGCGGACGCCGCCAAGATCCGCGATCCCTTGCTGCTGCTCCACGGCATGGCGGACGACAATGTCGTGTTTGAAAACAGCACCATCATGTACGCCGCGCTCCAGCAGGCGGGGCAGCCGTTCGAAATGATGGCCTATCCCGGCCAAACCCACGGCTTCACCACCCCCGCCTCGCTCCACCGCTGGAAAACGATCGAGGATTTCCTCAACCGCCGGGTGAAGGGGCAGAGCGCTCCTTCGAGGTAGGCCCCAACTCCTTCCCGCCCTGTGGGGGGAGGGGACTATATCCAGTATCGGTATCTTGCTCGGTCGCCGCGCAAGCGTAGGATAGGCAAATGCACAAGCGGATTAATCTTGCGATAGCCGCGACCGCGCTCAGTGCCGTCTCGACCCAGGCGCAAACGGGCCGGACGATCTACGCCCCCGTCCAAGAGCCGACTGAAAACGCTATTATCCTGTATGGCAAAGCCTCCGCAGTTTCACGGCTTGAGGGCAAGGCGCAGGCTTTGGGCTGGAGGCTCGAGGAGAGATCCGCAGCAACGGGAGGACGCGCGGTCTTGATACTCAAAGAGTCGGTCGCGAATACGGCCAAAGGAGCCCCGATTTGGCAGGCGGCGCAAGAGGCGGGCGTTTCTATCGCTACGTTAATGCAGTTGCCTCCCGCGCGAAAAAGCCCGGCGGGGTAAGTCGGGCTCCAGCAAGCAGGCGGCCCGTTCGAGATGATGGCCTATCCCGGCCAAACCCACGGCTTCACCCCCCGCCTCGTTCCACCGCTGGAAGACGATCGAGGATTTCCTGAACCGCCGCGTGAAGGGGCAAACATCCTCGCCGCAATAGCGTAGCTCCCTCCCCCCCTTGTGGGGGAGGGCGGGGAGAGGGGGTCGCGGTGGCGGGCTCGATGCCCGCCTTCGCGAATTCAGGAAAAGCTCGCTATCGCGCGCAACCCCCCTCCCAACACTCTCCCGCAAGCATGTCCTGAGCAACGCCAGAGGCGGCGTCGACGGCGGGGGAGGGCTATCACCGCTCAACTCCCTAGCGGCACCAATATCCCATAAGGATCGTCTCCCGCCGCCCGCTTGACCGCATCCAGCATCCAGTCGCGAAACAGGCGCACCTTCGGCAGGTTGCGCTTATGCTCCGGATAGACCAGCCAGAAGCCGTTGCGATAGGTCGCGACATGCGGAAAGGGCTGCACCAGCTGCCCCGCCTCGATCTGCGCCTGGAACATGGGCGGGCTGAGCACTGCCACACCGTGGCCGGCCAGGGCGGCATGTCCGTCGAGTATCTGCGACTCGAACCGGATGCCCGCCTGACGTGGATTGCCGGGCTCGGCCAGGGACGAAAACCACAAGTCCCACCAATCGTCGTCGGGGGAGAGCCGCGGCACGGTCAGCAGGTCCGCCGGAGTCTTGAGCGGATGGCGCTCGAGAAAGGCGGGCGTGGCAAGCGGCGTCACCGGCATCCGCATCAGGAAGTGACATACCAGCCCCGGGATCGGCCCGGCCATGCCACGAACGCCGATATCGAACTCGCTCGCCGCCAGATCGACGATCGTGTCGGTGACATCCAGCCGTACCGCAAGTTCGGGGCGCCGGATCTGGAAATCGCCCAGCCGGCCCGCCAGCCAGTTGGTGGCGATCGTGCGGGCGGCGGTGATGCTCAGGATCGTATCGCTTTCGGCCCGCGCCGCGGCGAAGGCGCGGCCCAGCGTAGCGAAGGCTTCATTGACCTGCGGCGCGATCCGGCGGCCCAGTTCGGTCAGGACCATCGATCGGCCCTGGCGGACGAACAGCGGCGCGCCCAGCCGCTCCTCGAGCATCTTCATCTGATAGCTCACCGCCGCCTGCGTCATCGCCAGCTCTTCGGCCGCACGGCTGAAATTGCCGTGGCGCGACGCCGCTTCGAACACCCGCACAGCCGCCAGAGGAGGGATTTGCGCCACTTGAGGAATATAAGGACGGCTTGTGGATCGCGTCCATCACTTTGTTGGAATTGGACGATACCGGACTGCAAACAGGGAGGGTCAATCACGACCCGCAAGGACATGCATCATGCTGAAAATCCTTCCCATATTGCTCCTGGCAACCATGACGTCCGCTGATGCCGTGGCCCAGACTAGGTCCGAGCCCGTTCGCGTGTCCTATCGCGATCTCGATATGCACAGTGCGGACGGCATCAGGGCGTTGGACCGGCGCCTGCTGAGCGCGGTCCGCAAAGTCTGTGGTGACGATCTGAGCATCGACACCTGGAGCAAGATCGCCGCCCGCCGCTGCCATCGCGCCAAGCTCGCCGAAGTCAGGGCATTGCGCGACGCGGTGGTCGCGCGCGCGTCGCGTTCGGCCGAGGCGGTCGCCGCAGCGCGCTGAATGCGGTATGGGATGCCAGGCTGCTGCAACAAGGACAGCTGATAGGCGCATTCGAACACGAAGGGAGGGGCTCATGGCGACGATTGCGGACAAGCGTGCCGGCTTTCGCCGGCTGCATCAGGACGGCTTTTTCATCATTCCCAATGCGTGGGATGCCGGCAGTGCGGCGCGACTGACGGCGCTCGGCTTCCGGGCGATTGCGTCGACCAGCGCCGGGGCGGCCTGGGCAGCGGGCAAGCAGGACGGCGAGCTCGGGCTGGAGGCGGTGCTGGATCATCTGCGCCTGCTCGTCGCCGCCACCGATCTGCCCGTGAATGCCGATTTCGAAAATGGCTTCGCCGACGCGCCGGAGCAGGTTGCGGCCAACGTCACGCGCGGGGTCGCAACCGGCGTCGCCGCCATTTCGATCGAGGATTGGTCCGGTGCAACCATGTACGATCTGCCGCATGCCGTGGCGCGCATCGCTGCCGCCCGTGCCGCGATCGATGCCGCCGATCCGGCGGTGATGCTGATCGGCCGTAACGAGAATTTCCGCGTGCCGGACATGGCGCCCGCGGCCAGCATCGCCCGCGCGGTGGCCTATGCGGAGGCGGGTGCCGATTGCCTGTTCGTCCCGTTCCTGCTGGATCGCGGCGCGGTGGCGGAACTGGTGGCGGCGGTCGCGCCCAAGCCGGTCAACGTGGTCGTGCAGGATTATGCCGGCATCGCCGACTATGCCGCGCTCGGCGTCCGTCGCTGCAGCGTCGGTGCCGGCCTCGCCAGCGCCGCCTGGACGGCGTTCGACGCCGCCGCGCGCAGTCTCAAGGCGGCCGAGCCCCCGCGCGCCTGATCCGGGTCCATCCTGCGCGATCGGAATAAAGTTACGGAACAACGGCTTACGCCCCCGGTTGACTCTGCATCAACCCGAACGACGGGATGCGGCGTCGTTCCCATCAGGATGGAGTGGGTCATGGCCAAGCTGGACGCGAAGGCGCGCGACGATCTGGACGACGGCACATTTGCTTTCCCCAAGGAGCGCAAGGAACCGCTGGAAAATGCCGCCCACGTCCGCAACGCGATCGCCCGCTTCAATCAGGTGACAGACGTCAGCGATGCGGAGCGCGACGCCGCCTGGAAGCGGATCAAGGCCGCCGCCAAGAAGTTCGACGTCACCGTGCACGAACATAGCTGGCGCGACATCGGCAAGGCCTGAGCGACCAACCCCCAACATATAAGGACCCGATATGAGCGACGGAAAAGTGGCGATGCCCGCCAACGGCCAGGGCGGCCCCAAGGTCCGCTCCGACGGCGTCAGCGATGTCGGCAGCGACCGGCGCGGCGGCGGCGGCGAATCCGGCGGCGGTCGTTACGACAATCCCCACAGCGGCAAGGAAGAGGCCGGCGAGAGCAAGGGCTTCGAAGGCGGCCAGAGCGGCCGCGACTATTACGGTCCGGGCCAGCTCGGCGGCGCAAAGGCCGATCCGGACGAGGCGGGGGCCGTCGGCCAGGGCGGCAAGAGGGACTGATCCAGCCGCCCCTCCGGTCGGCGCGTGAGCGTGGTGAGGCCGCACGCCGCGCCTTACCCGGATCCGTCACCCCAGCGCAGGTGGGGCCATCGCCCGAGTCCGCGCCTATGCTGGAGAGAAGCGGCTCCTGACGGCAGCCGCCTCGGTTTCTGTCAGCGCCGTCTCCTCAGTCGCCACAGCGTCAGCAGGCTTGCCGGCAAGCCAATCAGTAGCGTCGCCACGACGAGCAGCAGGCCGCCCAGCACAAAGAGGACAGCCACCACCCCGCCGGCGGTCACCTCACCCGGAGCACCCGTTTTCACCTGATCTGTCAGGAAGGATACGAGCACCATGGTCGCAATCGGAATCGGGCAGACCGCGAGGGTGACGATCAACCATGCCCGCCATGTCGGACGCCAACGGTTCAGGAGCGCGGTCAGCCCTGCCACCGCGGCCGCATAGCCTATGAGGAACAGTGAGATCATGGTGCCGCGATGCGACAAACCGCCCTGCTGGTCAAAGCGCATTATCGCACCGGCCGCGCCATTTCCGACGTGGCGTCGAATCACGTCGCGGGCAGGGGCCTGACGGGCCAGGATGCGCCGTCCCGCCACCTTGGCCCAAGGTCGCCCTCCGATCTTCCAACGTCAGCTGATCGCGAAAGGCGCCTCGGCCTGCAGCGCGTCGGTGCGTGCCGGCCACCGCTACATCGGCTAACGACCCCCAGCAAGAGGTGCGATCCGTGCCGGATCCGGCTGGGGAGGTCGATATGCGCAAGGCTATTCTGCTGCTCGCTGGGGCGTTGGCGATCGCCGGCTGCCGCAAGGCGCCGCAACCCGCGCCGGAGACCCGGCCGGACTGGCGGGGCGCCGCGATCGAGGGCATCGCCCCCTTGATGAGCCCGGCCGAGGTCCAGGCGGCGCTCGATCGACGCGGCTATCGTCAGATCAGATGCACGACCGAGGCGCCGTTGCTCGCCGATCCGCTCAGCCATGGCGATGCCAGTGCGTGCTACCAGGTGCCGGGCGGGCATACGCGCATTTCGCCCTACTTCCTCGATCTGCGTGAAGGCCGCCGGCTGGCCGTCGTCACGTTCAGGCAGCACCGGTTCGATCTCTCGGACGAGGCCCGCATCGCCGCGTCACGCGCCTATGCCGAGCAACTGCACAAGCGCTTCGGCGCGCCATCCATCATCAGCCGGCAGCGCGATTTCACGACGATCTACTGGTCCAGGCCCGGCGGCCGGCGGACGCTGCCCGATCAGGTGACCACGACGATCGACAAGACTTCCGGCCCCAATGTCGAGCTGCGCAGCATGTGGGCCTATGGCCAGCAACGACCGTCCGGACAGTAAGCGCAGGGCTGCGCGCCCATCCCTCACCGCAGCGAATGCGCGCCTTAGCGCCGCTTCCGCAATTGGCGGAGCGTCAGCAGGCTGGCGGCACCGCCTACCAGCAGCGCCGCTCCGGCGATGAACATCCCGCCCAGCACATAGACCATGATCACCATTCCGCTGGCGTCCGTCTCGCCCGGCGGTGCCGGTGTGCGCATCTCAAAACCCGCAAGAGAGACGGCCGTCAGCATCACAGCCGCCGGCACGGGAAAGGTCACCAGGGCGCTGATCGCCAATGTCTCCCACGCGGGGCGCAGCCGATGAATCAGCGCCGTCACCGCCGCGATCGCCGCCGCATACCCGATCACGATCAGCAGGTTCATACGTCCTCGCGGCCCTTATCGCCCGGGCGCAACCTTGGCCTGTTGCAGATGCGCCGTCCATCCGCTCTGGGCGAGGATCGCCTTCGGATCCCGGAGCTCCAGCAGCGTGCGCAACGCGGCGCGCTTGTCCTTCGCTCTCTCGTAATAGGCCTTGGCGATGCGGTAGCCGACCCAATAGCCCAGATCGCCCGGATGATCCGGCGTGCCCGGCCCGTTATACAGCCAGTCCGACAGATCGGTCTTGTCGGCATCCACGATGAACCGCCAATCGATCTCCTGCGCATGCCCCCGCGTCCATCGCTGCAGATGGACATTGGAGACTTGGCCGGAGGCAAGCTCCGCGATCAGCTCCGCCACCCCCTCCAGCAGCGATTGTTTCAGGACGCTGTTGCCCGGCCCATCCAGTGCCTCCGGCTGCTGCACATGGCCATATTCGTGCGCGATCAGGTGATAGAGCCGGTCGGTCAGATCGGGCTGCATCCAGCTGGATCGGCACGCCACCTCCAGCCCGATCAGCACGCCGGATTTGCCGGTCGTGCCGCCGCTCGTATTGCGGCCGATCAGGATCGTGACGGGTGGAAAGGTCGCCTGCGGGTCCAGCGCCGCCAGCCGGCGGAAAAAGCCCTGCAGCCGCGCCTTCACTTGCGGCAGCACGGACAGGCAGGCACGCGCCTGATCGTAAGCCGGGCGGTCGCGCGCGATCCGCTGTGCCAGCGCCGCGCCGGACAGGATCCGGTTCGGCACGAACTGGCGCACGCCGTCCGATCCCCCGTCGATATAGTCCCGCTGCAGTGTTTCGCCCGACGGCGCGCCATGCGCCGCGTCATAGATGCGATAGAATGGGCCGACGTCGGACGTCCGCACCTCCACCGCCGGGCGGGTTGGGGCGGGGCTGGCGGCCACGAGCACGCCCCACGCCGCCATCCATCCCGTCCGTCGCATCCGTGCCTGCCCCCCGACTGCCCCGTCATTGTAGCGAAACGGCGGCCGCGCCGGTAGCGGGCGTCGCTGCCGTCCCGCGTCCCGGCGTCCCGTCGCATTTCGATTTGCCGCGCCCGGCCGGAAGTGCGATCCATCCCCCGGTGATCACGCGCCCGCGCCGCGCGGATCGTTGTGGCACCAGGGCGGAGCGGTGGATGAAAAAGCAGAATATCCTCTTGATCCTCCTCGGCCTCGCCATCCTGGCCCGGCTTATCCTGTTCATGTTCACGGGCTGACGCTCAGCTGTCGCAATAGCGGACCACCCACAGGATCGTCCCGATCTGCAGGATATCGCCGATCACGACGATCCCGTGCAGGCTCGCCGCTGCGGCACCGCTGCTGAAGACGAGCCACGTCGCAAGGATCGCCGCGACCACTTCCGCCACCAGCACCAGCCGAACCGATCGCCGCACGAACGCCTGGCGGTCGGCCGATACCTTTTCCCAGCGCATCAGCCGCTGATAATACATGATCAGGGTCACGCAGATGATGGCGGGAGCACCCGCGCCATTAAATGCGTCCCGCGGGTCTCCACCGCTCATCGCCCGGCGGCTCCCGTCGATCGCAATCGCGATCGCGACTATCCCCAGCATGGCGGCCGCAAACGACAGATAATAAGGTACGGGCGGCCTGTGCGCGGCATCCGGTTCTTGAAAACTCATCGGCGCATCGCGTGAAATCTCTTCGCGGAATGAGCCCGGCCCCAATCATCCTCACGGCTGAGGGGATCACTCCCTGGAATATTGCACCAACCATGTGATCGTGAAAAGCTGGAAGATCAGCGCCCCGATGATGATCGGCCGCATGCCGGCGGCAGGTTCACCGGCGGTAAAGACGAAATAGGCAACCGCGATCGACAGCACGATCTCAAGGAACAGGATCGCCTGAAGGATCCGACGCACCCGCGCCTGTTGGCCGGCGTTCAATCGTCGCGAATAGGTCAGCCGTTGAAAATACAATATTAGGAACACGCCGACGACGCCGGGCGCGCCCCACGCGTTGAGCGCTTTCATGTCGTCCCCGCCCCCGCGGGCGATCACCAGTCCGCCGATCGCGGTGATCAGCCCAACCATCCCGGTCAGTGCAGGACAAAACGTCAGATAATAGGGCATCGATTGCGGCCGTCGGCGCGCTTCATCGGCAGGCGGTGCGTTCATCGGTGGGGTCCCAAGCAATGGATATGCTGCCGTCGCGCCGTCTCGTGCAACAGACTTTCATCATCTTCTATCTCTTCCCGCACTAACAATCCCACGACCCCTGTCTCCGCCGCGCGATTTCCATTTTGCGCGGAGGGATGATCGGTCTCGATCGAATGGCGCGAAATGGCGAAAAATTCAGGCAAGCGATGGAACCTCCTGCGCGCCCGATAGCTATGAGCGTCGCAGACCATATATTGCTGTCCTATTGCTAGACCGTAAGGAACTGTTGCTGCGCTGAAAACCATCGCCGTGTGTCGTGAACAGTAACGATCGCGCCAGAGGAGCACGTCTTGGAGAATTCCCCTGGTAACAAAGTGGGGCGGATCGCCCTTTATGTGTTGGCCGGTGCTGTGCTGCTGCGCGTGCTCTTGTTCCTGCTGATGCGTGGCTGAGAACGGGGGGGATCGATGTCAGGCTTGTTCTACCCATACAAAGACGCACAGGATGCGCTGGCGCATCTCGCCCCTTATGCTGACGGCACCGTCGGTCGCGGGTGTGGCATCAGCTTCACCGATGGCGCGCATATTAGCGTGTTGCGGCGCCCCTTCGGATCGCATCTTTGGCTCACCGTCTGGCGCCGCCACGTCGCGGCTCCGCGGGCACTACCCTCCCGGCGCCAGGACCCATCGAAGCTGCAGCGGATCGAGCATTTTTTTGAACATGCGATGGAGCTGTACGGGCAGTCCAAACTGCAGGAAGCGCAGGCGAACTTGGCGATGGCCCATGCAGTCAGCGGCTTTGTTGATCGCAACATGTGGCAGCCCACCCATGCCTTCCTACTCAGGCACCGATTGTGGGCGGACGCAATCGGCGTCGCCGCCGATGTGGTCGGGGTGGTGGCGGGTCTTACGGTTCTTATCGTGGCTGGTCCGGAACTCGCTCTGGGCGCCGCGATCGTGGCGGGCGCGGCAACCGGCGGGTCGCTCCTGCTTGCCGCGATCGACGGTACGGTTTTGGGCGCCGAACTGGCGGGCAACGACGATCTAGTCAAATACATCGACGAAAACGATGCGTTGCAATGGGCGCGCTTCGCCGGCACAATTATGACGCTTCCGGATGTCGCGGTGGGTGGCGTGCAGGCGCTCAGGGATGTTGGCAAACTGCCGGGCGAAATCCACGAGGCGACCACCCTGTCGCACGCCGCTACTGAGGCAGCGGAAGCGCAGCGCCTTCGCGCGGAGAAGATTTCCAATCCCGCCAAGCATCCTGCCGCCGTCCAGAAGCATCTGCACCGGGCCAATCGGCTCGCGACGCAGGCACAGGCGCAAGCCAAGCTGGCGCACGGAGCGTCCCGGCAGCTGTTCGCCGCCAGGCTGGGCATCGTAGGATCGTTTGGCGCGACTCCGGTCGGCGCGTCATTGATGGCGGCCATGCCGCCCGACGTGCTGCTGACGGAGGCGCAGAAGCGTAGGGATCAAGCGACGCTGGCCGCCATGGTGACTCCAGAGGGCGGCATGCCCCATGATGCGCGGCTCGACATGCGCGTATCCAACATCTCTCGGCCGAGCCACCGGTGAGGGCATCCGTTGTCGATCGGCCGCCGTTCCGGCTTGCCATTGGCTGTTCCGCTATGCTTTCCGCCGGTATTCCTGCGGGCTTTGGCATGGCCATCACGCCATGGTCGCGGTGGGGAATGGACGCCTTCGTCACGGGCATCTGGGTGGGGCTGATCGTGGGAGCATTCTCGACGGTGCCGATCGCGCTCGGCCTCCGTCGGCGGCCACTTTGGTGGCGGCGCTGGGTGTTATGCAGCTTCAGCGCGCTGGCCGCCGGCTGGGTCGTCACCTTTGCCGTCGCTCTCCTTTACCCGCTCGGCCTGGTAAAGCTCCGCATCGGCCCGCTCGGCAGCCTGGCCTCGGTCGGCTGGACCGGCGTTGTCTTCCTCAGCGTTTTGGCGCTGCCCTTCGGGTGGCTCCTGCGTACCCTGCGCGATCCCAGTTGGCGTGAGGGCGCGGACTAAGCCCTATTGCTGCTGCCATCGACCGTGAACGCGACTATGGAGCGCGATTACCCACCGGCGCCGTTGCGCACCTTTCATCGCCACGCGGCACGGCTAAGGCACCAACGTTCGAACCGGGCGTTCAAGTTGGGCAAGCTTCGGGAAGAACCGGCCCTATGACGGGCAGAGGAAAGCTCTTAATTCTGCCGTTGCTCCTGGCGCTATCGTCCTGCCAGCAGGGCGTGGAGCTCACCGTTTCGCAGAAATCGCCGGGCGCGCCGATCAGCCTCAGCATCACATCGCAGTCTATCAACTTTACGGGCTGCATCGACGTTGCGAGTATTTATCCCGTGGGACGAGCCCAAGATTTAACCTGGCAAGCGGGCAGGTCCGATCAAGAGCGCTGCATCCAGGGGATCACCGTCGGATCGCCCGAACGCGGCTTCGTACAGAGCCCGAACCCACCTTCTCTTCCTGACGGCGCCTACTGCGCGCAAGTGAGTGGGCCCGGTTTCAACGCATGGCGCCGCTTCATCATTCGCAACAAAGTGGCGATGCAGGAGAATGGCGGCCCGGGCATGTGTTGAGGCAAACACTCCACGTGCAATAAGGCCAAGCTAACGCGTATAGCCGGCATGGCGAAACGGGGAGGGGGCCGCAATGACGAGAGGCGTGTTCCTGCACCGGGAAGATTCCCGCTACGACGATCGCCCCGCCGAACGATACCAATTCCCACGCCAATATCTCAGCCGCGCCTCGCAATTCGTTGGCGACTGGATCGTCTATTACGAGCCGCGTCGCGGCCCCACCGGCAAAGGCTATTATGCCATCGCCCGGGTCGAACGCATCATCCCGGATCCGACGACGAGCGACATGTTCATCGCCCTGATCGAACCGGGCTCCTATCTGCCATTCGAACGACCCGTGCCCTTTCGCGATGCGGATGGCCCGGTCGAACGCGGAATCCTCAACGAAGCCGGCCGCATCTCCGGCCGAGCCCAAGCCGCCGTCCGCCCCATTTCGATAGAAGACTTCAACCGCATACTCGATCTCGGCATTCCCGACGAGGCGCCACTTCTCCCGCGCGAAGGCGCACCGATCGAGCCGTTACCTGGTCTGCTGCGTGAGGAACCGGCGCCGTTCCTCGACGCCGCCCGCGATCGCGTGAGCTATTACAGCTCCCGCTTGGTCCGCGATCGCGTCTTTCGTCGCGTCGTGCTCGAAGCCTACGATTGCCGCTGCGCCGTCACCGGCCTCAAATTCATCAACGGCGGCGGCCGTGCCGAAGTGGAGGCGGCGCATATCAAACCCGTCGAACAGGACGGACCCGACGATATCCGCAACGGCATCGCGCTATCGGGAACGGCGCATTGGATGTTCGATCGCGGCCTCATCAGCCTTGCGGACGATCTGCGACTGCTCGTCTCGCGGCAAGTGAACGACGCCGATAGCGTGTGGAAGCTATTGAACGTGTCGAGAACGGCGGACGCGCCCTCCAACCCCGCGCACCGACCGCATCCGACCTATTTGGCGTGGCATCGCGAAAACTGCTTCAAGCATTGATGGCGGATTTTTCGGGTTGGGAGCCGGCTGACCACTTAAGTATCCTGCCTGAGCCTATCTCGCTAGCGAGCTGCCGATTGCCAACAATCGATTGGTATGATCTACGGCCCCTAGTGGGGATATAATGAGCGCAATAACCATCAGCCAGTCTGCGCAGCGCAAGCGCCTGAACGATGTGCTTACCGTTGAGTTTCAATGGACTGAGCTGCTTTCCATCGCTCCGGGCTTGTGAATGTTCTATAAAGTCGATCAAATTCCAGCTCCGGCGGAAATGAACCTTTTATACGAAGAATTGGGCAGTTCCGATCAAAAGATCAGTGAGCCTCGATTGCTCATTGGAGATGTCCTGGAGCGACTCCGTGACATTGAACCTGCGAGCTGCGCTTTAGTCATATCGTCACCTCCATATAACATAGGAAAACCCTACGAACGAACGGATGAAAGAACTTACGAGGAATATTTGGCGTGGCAGCGGCAGATCATCGAAGCCATGCTGCCCGCCCTTACTGAGAACGCTTCTGTATGTTGGCAGGTTGGCACTTACATTGCCGATGGAGAGCTATTTCCCCTCGACGTTCCGTTCATCGGTATTTTCCGTAGCTTGGGATTTCGTCTCCGCAATCGCATCATCTGGCGCTACAACTTCGGATACAACGCTGACAAACGTTTCTCGGGCCGCTACGAGACGGTGCTGTGGTTCAGTAGGACCAACACCTATACGTTTAACCTCGACCCCGTTCGCATCCCTCAGCTTTACCCCGGAAAGCGCCACAGCGCGTCGAAGGGGGAGAAGAGTGGAAAGCCGAGCGGTAATCCCTTGGGCAAAAACCCGTCGGACTACTGGGAATTCTCGGCCGTAGAGGACTTTCAAAATAATCCAGTCTGGGATGTTCCTAACGTCAAGGCGAACCACCCTGAGCACACGGAACATCCCTGCCAGTTCCCCGTGGAACTCGCCGAACGCTGCGTGCTCGCGCTCAGCAAGATGGGAGAGACGGTGCTTGATCCTTTCATGGGCACTGGCGCCACCGCAATCGCCGCGGTGAAGCACGGCCGGCATGCCGTCGGCATCGACCGACATCCACCCTATCTTGCGATCGCGGCAGAACGCATCGCCCAATATGCCAAGGGCCAGCTGCCGCTCAGACCTTTGGGCAAACCCGTCCGCCGCCCGCGATCCACGGAGAGGGTCGCTCAGGTTCCCTTCGAATGGCGGCAAGACGAGACCGAATCCGAACCTTCTTCAGCTGGAGGCAAAGATGGCGAAAGCTAAGGTTGCGAAACCTAAGAAGGTGCTAAGCTCTGAGGAGATAGCCAGGCGCAACCTGCAGCGGCGGCACCGTCGCGAGATTCGAGAGGTCTTCTCCGCGGTGGGCTTCCAGCGTGCCGAGGGCGCGTCTGATAAGGAGTTTACCTATAGTGGAGTAACTTCTGATTTCGACGACGTCTTCATCCTAGAGAACGTTGTTGTCTTCGCCGAGTACACGACGTCTAATGACATCTCCGAGCACGCCAAGAAAAAGTACCTGATGTATGACCGCATCCGGAGCGACGATGCAAAATTTATCGGCTTCGCACGGGGCGCGCCGCTCGGTATCTCCACCACCTTGGGATCAAAGTATAGTGACAACCAAATACGGGTGGTTCTGCTATACTGTTCTCTGAATACAGTTCAGGCGGAGCTAAAGGCCCAGATAGACCATGCTTTATTCATGGATTACAGCGTTGTTAGGTACTTTAAGCTCTTGACCAAGACGGTGCGTAAGTCTGCTCAACACGAGCTTCTGGCTTTTCTGGGTGTGGAGTGCAGGGATTTTTCTGACAAGGCACTTAATGCTAACGCCTCAGCGCGTGACCCTTTTAACGGCTCGGTCTTACCTGAGCATCATTCCAAGTTTCCAACGGGCTACAAGGTAGTTTCCTTCTACATCCAGCCGTCGGCGCTATTGTCGCGAGCTTATGTCCTTCGTCGGGACGGATGGAGGGATCGGGGCGGTCTGTATCAGCGAATGATCCTGCGAGCCAAGCTAGACTCCATTCGGAAGTATCTTGTCGATCAGAAACGGGTATTTGTTAATAACATCATCGTCACCCTGCCATCTGGCACCAAAATTCTTGATGCAAACGATAACACGATCAACACTGCGACCATTCACACAACACAACCAGCCGTCATTTCAATCCCTAGCGAATTCAACTCAGTCGGGATTATTGATGGCCAACATCGTGTTTTTTCTTACTACGAAGGAGGGGCCAACGAGAACGTCATCGGCTCACTGCGGACGCAACAAAATCTCTTAGTCACCGGTATCATTTATCCAGACAAGGTAAGCGATCCAGAGAAGACCCGCTTCGAGGCCGGGCTTTTCTTAGAAATCAACTCTACTCAGTCAAACGCTAAGTCCGAGCTCAAGCAGGCGATCAATCAGCTCATCCGCCCTTTCCTCGCGGACTCTATCGCTCGAGATGTTCTAGACAAGCTAAACGAAGGCCAAGGAGCTCTTTCCGGCAAATTCTCGCAGAGTTTCTTCGACGCTAGCGGTTTGCGCACTACCTCTGTGGTTAGCTACGGGCTTCGCCCACTTGTCAGGCCTAGCGCTCCTGGTCCGCTCTTTGCGCGATGGATGGATGCTGAAAAGGATAACTTTGTCGGTTCGGAGGACGACGCCGCCCGCAAGCGTTACATCGACTATTGCGCGAGCCAGATCGGGTTGTTCTTCGCCGCGGCGAAATCGCGCCTACCCGCTGATCGATGGACGACCTCCCGGGCGGTCCAAAACCGCCTGCTGACCCCGACCGTTATCAACGGGCTGATTGGCGCTATGCGGCAGGCGCTGGACGCCGGAGTGGAGGTAACATTCGAGCATCTACGTAATCGGCTTACGGGTCTGGATACCTTTGCGTTCGAGAAGTATCGCTCGAGCCAATACACAGTGATGTCCAGCGCGCTCTTTAAGACCTTCTTTGCACCTGACCAGGCGTCGAAGGCGAAGGCGCCGCAGGTGTGAGCGACACGCTACGACGCGAACTGCGAAGAGGCGGTGGCATGAGTTACTGCATTCGTCTGAAAAGCTAACGGTAGCTTTCGATAATATGAGGGAAGCGCTAGAGCCCGACATTAGCGCGCACTGCGGTCACGCGTTACTAATTGGTCCTGATTCTGAGCACAGTTAGCCGAGCGCGCTAATCTACGACCTGTGTCACCATTCCCCTCAAATCTCCCGCCTCTCCACCTCCCACGCCCGCATCAACGCCTCCACCTCCGCATCCAACCTCTGCTGACACCCACGCCCCGGCGCATTCCCACGCGACCGCGCCTTGTCGTCATCCGTACGGGGGCCCGTCGAATGCGCCCACGCCTTGCGCGCTGTCATCATCCGCGCATAGGCCGCGCGCCGTTCAGGCGTCCAACCCTTCGCCATAGGCCTCCCGTTCCGCATTGCGTGCCGCCCAATCGTCTGCCCGCTCGGCCTCGCCCGCGGCCATCCTATACCCACACCGCGGTCGCGTGGGCACACGATGAGACGCTTGATGCACGTGATCTGCCGCGACGCCTCCATCTCCTTCGTCGGCCGGTTCGCCATGTCGCTCAGCGCGCGTGGCGTCGCGCGGCACTGTGCCTGCGCCCGCACCGCCAGTCGCAGATAGAGCTCAGCCGCAATGTTCGCCGCTACAGAGCGCCTATATATTGCGCCGCACAGCTCATGCGCATAATCAATGCATATGATGATCGCTTTTTTGCCCAATGCTGCGCCCCGCCGCCCAACCAACGTCTCGCTGAATCCCGCGCTGGTCGCGGAGGCGCGTGCGCTTGGCGTCAACATCTCACGGGCATGCGAACGCGGTTTGGCCGAACAGATTGGCGAGGCGCGCGCCGCGCAATGGCTGGCGGAAAATGGTGCGGCGGTCGAATCGTCCAACGCTTATGCCGAACGGCATGGCCTTCCGCTGGCCGCCTCCCGCCTCTTCTGATGGCGCGGCTCGATGTGCATGCCCGGCTTGATGGCGGGGCGGGGTATCTACTGGACGTTCAGGCCGATCTTCTTTCGGGTCTGAACACGCGCTTGGTGGTCCCATTGCTCCCGCTCGATCAGGCCCCGGCGCCGGCCGCGCGGCTCAATCCGGTGTTCGATATTGCCGGTCGGCCGCACGTCATGGTGACGCAGTTCGCCGCGGCGGTGCACATCCGTGAGCTGGGCGAGCGCGTTGCCGTCCTGTCGGATGCGCATGAGATCGTCACCGCCGCGCTCGATCTGCTCATTACCGGGGTCTAGGCGTCCCGTCGCGCCGCGCTGGGCCGAACTGCGACACGCGCATCTCCTCCCACGCCCGCATCGCCGCCTCCACCCCCGCCAGCTCCGCATCCAACTTCTGCCGGCACCCGTTCCCCGCCGCATTCCCGCTCGACCGTTTCTTCCCCTTATCCGTACGGGGTCCGGTCGAATGCGCCCACGCCTGGCGCGCCTGCATCATCCGCGCATAGGCCGCGCGCCGCTCCCCCGTCCAACCCTTCGCCATAATCCTCCCGTTCCGCATTGCGTGCCGCCCAATCGTCCGCAGGCCCGGCTTCGCCCGTGCGCATGCCGCTTGGCCCGTCGTGGCCACGCGGCTGGACGATGATACGCTCGATGCGCGTTATCGGCCGTGGCGCCTCGACCTCCTTCGTCGGCCGGTTCGCCATGTCGCTCAGCGCGCGCAGCGTCGCGCGGCACTGCGCCTGCGCGCGTATCGCCAGTCGCAGATAACGCTCGGCCGCGATGCCCGGTCGGCCCAAAGCCGCCTGGCCGCGCCGCGCCATCTCGGCAAAGATGGCGTTGAGCGCGATCGCCTGTCCCGCCAGCATCGCCTCCGGGCCGGCCAGCGCGCCCTCGCGCACCGCCTGCACCTGATCCAGCACCGCCTCATAGCCGGCCTGCGGGTCGATCCCGGCGCCGCTCGCCTCTTCCCAGAACGCCGCCACCACCATCGAACTCGTCACGCACGGGTCCACCGCCTGCGCCGCAGTCTCGCGCCGCCGCGCACCGTCCGCATCCTCGCTCATCCCCACCTTATCCCACTTTCTGGCTTGACCAACATACGTATATAACATACACATCGCCAGCTGAAAGTCAAGTAATTACGCTATTAGCGTACGGCGTCGCTCTTTCTCATGTCAGTTTCAAATCCGCCGGGCCTCGGCCGCACAGCGACGCGCCGGCGATCATCAAGTTCGTTTCTGGTGTTTTTTGTTTTTCCCCTCGTGGATCGGCCCTCTCGCATCACCGGCAAACGCCCTCTAAAGCCCTCCCGCTATGACCATCGACAAAACCTTCGATCCCGCCGCCATCGAATCCCGCTGGTACAGCCATTGGGAGGAGGGCGGCCTGTTCCGCCCGTCCCGTGACGACGCGCAGCCCTTCACCATCGTCATCCCGCCGCCCAACGTCACCGGCTCGCTCCACATCGGCCATGCGCTCGACGTGACGCTGCAGGACATCCTCGTCCGCCACGCCCGCCTGCAGGGCAAGGACGCGCTCTGGGTGGTCGGCACCGATCATGCCGGCATCGCCACGCAGATGGTGGTGGAGCGCAACCTGGGCGCGGAAGGGATCACCCGCGCATCGCTCGGCCGCGACGCCTTCATCGACAAGGTGTGGGAATGGAAGGCGGAGAGCGGCGGCACCATCACCCGCCAGCTCCGCCGCCTCGGCGCGTCCTGCGATTGGGCCAATGAGCGCTTCACGATGGACGCGGGCTTCTCCCGCGCCGTGCTCCACGTCTTCGTCGCGCTCTACAATCAGGGCCTGCTCTATCGCGACAAGCGCCTGGTCAATTGGGATCCGCACTTCCGCACCGCCATCTCCGATCTCGAGGTCGAGACGAAGGAGCGCAACGGCCAGTTCTGGCACCTCACCTATCCGCTGGCCGACGGGTCCGGCACCATCTCCGTCGCGACCACGCGGCCGGAAACCATGCTCGCCGACATGGCGGTCGCGGTGAACCCGTCCGACGAACGCTACACCGCCCTCATCGGCCAGCAGATCAAGCTG
This sequence comes from Sphingomonas sp. ASY06-1R, assembly GCF_052180265.1. Taxonomy (GTDB): domain Bacteria; phylum Pseudomonadota; class Alphaproteobacteria; order Sphingomonadales; family Sphingomonadaceae; genus Sphingomonas_I. The sequence goes on from NZ_CP197464.1 coordinate 588,998, forward strand.
CCGATCACCGGCCGGCTTATCCCCATCGTCGCCGACGAGCATGCCGATCCGGAACTCGGTTCGGGTGCGGTCAAGATCACCCCCGGCCACGACTTCAACGATTTTGAGGTCGGCAAGCGAGCCGGCTTCAAGGCGGCCGAGATGCTCAACATGCTCGATGCCGAAGCCCGCATCCAGCAGACCGCCGACGGCCTCATCCCCGCCGACCTGATCGGGCTCGATCGGTTCGAGGCGCGCGACCTCATCGTCAAATTGCTCGACGAGGCCGGCGCGCTGGAAAAGGTCGAGGACCGCGTCATCCAGACGCCCTATGGCGATCGCTCGGGCGCGGTGATCGAGCCGTGGCTGACCGATCAATGGTATGTCGACGCCAAGACGCTGGCCGGCCCCGCGCTCGACGCGGTCCGCTCCGGCGACATCCGCGTCGTGCCCGAAACCTGGAAGAAGACCTGGTACAATTGGCTCGAGAATATCCAGCCCTGGTGCGTCAGCCGCCAGCTCTGGTGGGGCCACCAGATCCCCGCCTGGTATGATGAAGACGGCCAAGTCTACGTTGCCGAAAGCGAAGCCGAAGCACAGACCCAGGCCGGCAACAAACGCCTCACCCGCGACACCGACGTCCTCGACACCTGGTTCTCCTCAGCCCTGTGGCCCTTCGCCACCCTCGGCTGGCCGGAAGACGACCGCAACCAACCTCCGTTCGCCCTGAGCGAAGTCGAAGGGCGGTCTACCACCGAACATGCTTCGACTACGCTCAGCACGAACGGTGTTGGGCATAAACCCTCAATGGTCTCCCGCCACTACCCCAATGACGTCCTCATCTCCGGCTTCGACATCCTCTTCTTCTGGGATGCGCGCATGGCGATGCAGGGCCTGCACTTCATGGGCGAGAAGCCGTGGAAGACGCTCTACCTCCACGGCCTCGTGCGCGACGCCCACGGCGCCAAGATGTCCAAGTCCAAGGGCAACACCGTCGATCCGCTCGGCCTGATCGACAAGTACGGCGCCGACGCGCTGCGCTTCACGCTGGCGGCGATGGAAAGCCAGGGCCGCGACATCAAGCTCGATGAGAAGCGCGTCGAAGGCTATCGCAACTTCGCGACCAAACTCTGGAACGCCGCCCGCTTCGCCCAGTCCAACGGCATCGGCGGCTCGACCGCGCTGGAGCCGCCCAAGGCCGATCTCGCCGTCAACCGCTGGATCCTCGCCGAAACCGTCAAGACCATCCAGTCCCTCGACTTCGCCCTCGCCGACCTCCGCTTCGACGAGGCCGCCAACACCATCTACCACTTCACCTGGGCCAGCTTCTGCGACTGGTACCTCGAACTGATCAAGCCTGTCCTGAGCAAGGTCGAAGGGCCTGTCATCGGTAACACCGTTCGTGCTGAGCCTGTCGAACCGGAGGTCGGCGAAAGCCAAGCATCAACCTTCTCGACCCTCGGTGCAGACCTCACCCCTCCGCTCGCCCTGAGCGAAGTCGAAGGGCGCTCTACGGACGGAGAGGATGCTTCGACTTCGCTCAGCACGAACGGGGACGCCGCCGAAACCCGCGCCGTCGCCGGCTGGGTGCTCGACCAGATCCTGGTCCTGCTCCACCCCTTCATGCCCTTCCTCACCGAGGAACTTTGGCACGCGCTGGCCACGCGCCCCAACGATCTGATCCTCGCCCGCTGGCCGATGGCCGACGCCCGCGCGATCGACCCCGAAGCCTCGGCCGAAGTCGAATGGCTGATCAAGCTGGTCAGCGAGATCCGCACCGCCCGCAGCGAACTCAACGTGCCGCCCGGCGCCAGGCTGCCCCTGTTCGTGGCCGATGCCTCAGATCAGACCGCCGCCCGCCTCGACCGGCAGCACGCCGTCCTCTCGCGCCTCGCCCGGCTCGACTCGATCCAGCGCGCGCCCTTCACCGGCACCGGCGCCGCGCAGGTGGTGGTCGATGAGGCCACCTATGCGCTGCCGCTGGAAGGCGTGATCGATCTCGCCGCCGAACGCGCCCGCCTCGCCAAGGGTGCCGAAGCCGCCGAGAAGGAACGCGACAGCCTCGCCGGCCGCCTCAAGAACCCGGCCTTCGTCGAAAAAGCTAAGCCCGAGGCCGTCGCCAAGGCCCGCGAAGATCACGACGCCAAGGCCGCCGAAGCCGAACGCCTCCGCGCCGCACTGGCAAGGCTGGGATGAGCCACACCCCCGTCGCCCCGGCGGAGGCCGGGGCCGCAGGAAGTGAAGGACAGCCCACGCCACCAGCGGCCCCGGCCTCCGCCGGGGCGACGATCGCGCCCCTCTCGCCTGACGAGGCCGAGCAGGCGATCGACCTCTGGGACGAGGCGAACCTCCTCCAGCCCTGGAACGACCCCCGCGCCGACATTGCCGCCGCGCTTGCCTGCCCGACCGCGACCATCCTCGCCGCCCGCGAAGGCGGCCGCATCATCGCCACCATCATGATCGGCTATGACGGCCACCGCGGCTGGTTCTACTATCTCGCGGTCGCCCGCAGCCATCGCCGCACCGGCCTCGGCCGCGCGATCGTCGCCGCCGGCGAAGACTGGCTGGTTGCACAAGGGGCAGGCACGATCCGCCTGATGATCCGCGCCGAGAACGCGCACGTCGCCGGCTTCTACCGCGCCCTCGGCTACGAGCAGAGCGACCTCATCGTCATGGGCAAGCGCTTCGGCCAGGGTTGACGCCAACCGAGAACCCCGTTCGCCCTGAGCGTAGTCGAAGGGCGCTCCACACCCGTGTTGCTTCGCCTTGCCCAGCGCGAACGCTTTGCTTCAGATCACCCGCCGCACTGGCTCGGCAGCGTGATCGGGCCGCTGCCCTTCACCGCCCACGCCCCGCCGACATTATAGGCGCGGCCCGGCCTCAGCTTCGCCAGCGTGTTGCAGCCGACCGACACCGCGAACGCCTCGATCGGCACATTCTTGGCCTGCGCCACCTGGGTATAGCCCTGGCGCCGCTTGATGTTGATCGCGTCCACCTCCGCCTTCAGCGCGGGCGACGGCGGGCGAGCGAAGCCCAGATAGCCGTCCGCCTGCTCGCCGACCGCGCCCGAGGCGAGCGCTGCATCGACCGCCGGGCTCTGCGCCAGCACGGGTGCGGCTGCGAGCAGGGACAGGCCGGACAGGGCGGCCATGAGGGAGAAGCGATACTTGGTCATTTCGGGAACAGCTCCGGATTGGAGGCGATGAAGTCGCTCGCGTCCTGCTTCAGACTGACGACGACCTCCTGCTTCACGTTGATGTTCAGGTTGATCTCGATCGGCTTGTCGGGGGCCTTCACTGTGATGCAGCCTGACAGGATCAGGCTTGCACCAACGGCAAGGGGCCACCGAGTCATCGACCAAGGGCTCGCACCTGAACGATTGATCGTCAAGCATGGGCTGTTCATCGCACGACTCCGCTTGCGGGGGGCTGAATGTTCGGTTCAGCGCCGGTTGGCTGGGGTGAAGGGGACACCTGCGTCAGCAGCAGGCTGGGATCGATATAGGACCGCGCGGAGCCGACCAGGCCGCGGAACGGCGCGCGGATCGCGATGTTGAACCGGAACGGCAGGTTGCGGATCAACCGCGTGACCAGGCTTTGCTCGGGCGTCGCCTCGCGGATGCCGGTGAAGCGGACCATGCTCACCATCTCGCCATCCAGCCGCCCGTCGAGCCGGATGTCGAGCGAGGAATAGCGGATCGCCTTCAGCGCATCGAAGGCGAGTTTGCCCATCATGCCCAGCTGCGCATTGGAGACCTGACCGATATAGGCCAGCGTTCCGGTGTCGCGCGCGGTGATCCGGCCCTGCTCGATCCGCCCGCCGGCCTGGTCGAAGATCATCGGCAGTTCGCCGTCGAACGTGCCCGTCGCGGAGATGTTGGGGAAGTCGAGCTGCTGGATGAAGGCGGCGGCATTCAGGCCACGGATGCGGAAGGTCAGGCGCCGGTCCGCGCCGCTGCCAAACGCCACGATCGCCGGATCGAGGCTCAGATTGCCCCCGGCAAACGGCCAGTTGGCGGAATCGATCTGCGCGCGATTCTGCCCGATCAGGCGGTAGCGCACGACGCCGTTCGTCACCGCCACGCCCGGATTGATCTCGGCGACGGTCGCCTCCTGGTCCGGCGCGGTCACCAGGCCCAGCAGGTCGGTGAAGTGGATCTTGCCCTTCAGCCCCACGACCGGCCCGAAGGCGGCGGCGAAGTCGGTCCGTTCGGTGGAGAAATCGCCCTGGCTGCTCACCCCCTGGTTATTCCAGTCGATCCGCCCGCGCCCCGCAACGGTGCCCGCGACGTTGGCGATCACGCCCAGCGTCAGCGGCGTGATCTGGTCCGGCTGCAAGCCCTTGGGGACGAAGGTGATGCCGGCCACGTCCAGCGTCGCGTGGCCGGTGCCGCTGGACAGATCATGGATCAGCGCCATCCGGGTGACTTCGGCCCTGCTTTTCGGCTCGCGCAGCGTCGCCGTGGCCGTGATCGTCCCGCCGTCCAGGCCCAGGGAGGCGTCGTCGGTGGCCAGCGGCCGGAACCGCGGCGTCGCCGTCTCGGCATCGCTGATGTTGAGCATACCCGCGAGCTTCAGCCGGCCCCCGGCCACGGTCCAGTCGCCCTGGGCGTCTGCCAAATTGAGCGGCACATTGGCGATCGCGCCGCTGGCGCCCCCAAACCTGCCGCCGACGCGACCGTCGCGGATCGTGCCCTCCAGCGTATCGATCGCAACATGCGTCTGCTGGTCCGCGCGTCCCAGCGTTGCGCTGACCCCACGCGCGGAGAGGACGCTGCCGCTCAGCATTGCCTGTGCCGCGCCCACTGCCACCGGGGCACCGTCGCGCGTGCGCCCCGCCAGCCGGATCGCACCGGTCCGGGCCTGGATGCGCCAGCCGCCGTCCGCGGTGCGCGCGACGATCGGCGCGCCGCAGACGGGCAGCCGCGCTGCGTCGAAGGTGAAGGAGGTCAGCTGCAACCGGTCGAATGCGAGGATGTGGCAGCCGGCATCGAGCTGGGCCGCGCCCGCAGCCGAGACGGTGCCGCGCAACGGGATCGTCAGCCCGCGCACGGCGCCGCCGTTCAGTGGTCCATCGAGCGTCAGGACGGTGCCGAATTGCGCAGTTCGTCCATCCCAGCTGACGCGAACGGGCGTCGCCGCCAGCCGGGCAGCGCCGGCGCGATAGGGTTGAAGGACGGCGTCGGCCGTCAGCGGCGCCCCCGCCTTGGCCTGCCGCAGCCGAAGCGCCAGCGAGGGCAGATCGCCGCCTGTCATCGAGATATCGGCATCGCTCTGAAAGCCCGCTGGGCTCCAGCTGAGACCGCCGCGTTCGACGGCGTCAATGCGCGCGCCATTCGTCCCACGTAGGGTTGCCCGATGGACCCGCACGTCGATCGGCTGCCCGACATTGCCGATAATATTGAGGTCGAGCGTCGCGTCACTGCGGCGCAGCAGCCGTGCCACGGCGTCGATCGCGCGCGTCACGACCGGGCCTGCGGGCGTACCGTCGGCGCTGTGCGCGAGGGGAGCAACGCGCCTGGTCAATGCAGGCGCGGAGAGCGACTTCATCGTCAGCCGACCTGCCGCGCCAAAGCCGCTGGACGAGCGCGATCCGGTAATGGTCCCGCTGACGGACGCGACCTCGATCGCATGGAGCCGGCCGCCGAAGCCCGCGACATTCGCGTCCAGCGTCAGCCGTTCGAACCCCGGATCCGTCGCCGCCACAATCTGTGCGGCGCCTTGGCCAAGCTGGATATTCTGCGCGGGACAGGCGACGCCGCTGGTGCGGATCGGTCCGCGCGCCGACGGTTTGCCGCCGTCGGTCGCGATCTGCAGTACCGCCGCGACATCGCTCGCCGTGCATCCGCCGGCCGTCAGCGACAGGGAGGCCAGCCGTGCTTCGCCAGCGAATGTCCGCGCCGGATTGCCTTCGCCGACGACCGCCAGGCTCATCGTGCCGGCCGGCGTGCCGAGCACCACCTGGGCATCGCGCAGGGCTAAAGCGATATCCGGCAATCCCGCCTTGCCGCTGGATTTGGGGAGCAGGCGATCGAGCGCGCCCAGGTGAAATCCCCGCGCGTCATACAAAGCGCGCAACCGTACGCCGTCGACGCTGATCCGGCGCACGAACGGCCCGCTCCACCCATAGCCCAGATCGACATCGATACGGCGCGCGATGAGATCGGGCGCAGCCGGGTCTCCGATCCGGACATCTTCCATCCGTTCCTGGAAGGGCCCGACCTTGGTGAAGCGATAGGATGCGGGCACGTTGGCGGCGCGCAACTTGCCATCGACGATCCGCGCGGCCAGCTGGAACCGCGCAAACCATGCGGCCGCCACAGCCAATAACAGCAGCACAAGCAGCACCAGCAGGGTGGCCGTTACAGGGCGCTGTCGTGCAGGCCCGATCAATCTGGGGAGAGAAGCCACGCGCCCATTAGGCGGATAATATGCTCAGGTAAAAGTTCGGAGCCGGCAGCCGGCGCATTCGTTACACGACCGAAGGAGGGCTGCGATGCTCGAACATGTTCCATTCTGGCTCGGCGCTTTGATGCACAATGTGCGTGCCGGGCATGCCAAACTGACCATCGTCAATCCCGATCTGGAGGTCGGCGCCTCCAGTCTGGAGCTGTCGAGCCCGGCATTCGCCAACGGTGCGCGCCTGCCCGAACGCTTCACTGCGGACGGCGAGGGCGTTTCCCCGCCTTTGGTATGGCGCGATCCGCCGGAAGGCACGTCCAGCCTGGCCCTGATCGTCGAGGATCCGGATGCCCCGGCCCCTTATCCGCTGGTGCATGCGGTCGTGTGGAATATCCCGACCGCGGAGAATCGGCTGGCCGAAGGCGCCATCGTGCGTGACGGGTCAGGGGCTCCTGACGGCAGCGACGTCGGCCGCAACAGCTATCTCAGCGAAGGCTGGCTGCCGCCCGATCCGCCGACCGGGCATGGCAATCACGATTATGTGTTCCAGCTGTTCGCGCTCCGTCACACGCCAGTGCTGGACGCCAATCCGGGCCGCGATGCGCTTGTGAAAGCGTTGCAGGGCAATGTCGTGGCGGCTGGCTTGCTGGTCGGCACCTATTCGCGTGGCGAGGCGGCGACGACGGACGGCGTGGCCTCCGGGCTGGCGACAGCCTAGCCCGGCAGGTCGGTCACAGATCCCGCCATTCGAAGGGCAGCGGCGCTTCTCGAAAGGCGAAGCGATCGAGATGGCGGGCGATCGCGCCCTTCAATCCATCGCGCTGCTCGGGCGAGGTGGCGTCGATCCGCACGTCCAGACCATCGGCGCGCGCATCGAACGTCACCAGCGCATCGCCGGGATGCTCGGCGCCGCGCGCGTCCTTGGGAAACACGATTGTGCCATGCTCGGCCGTGAATTCGACGGTCAGATTATGCGTCCAATGCTTGCACAATTGTTGGAGGTAGCGGCTGCCGTGGGTGGTCGGAACCGTTGATTCCGCGCTGAAAACCTGGGTCATATCGGGTGTCTTTCGAGGGTAGAGTAAGGGTCCGGCAGCGGCGGGCGCGATGCCCAGCCGCTGCCGCAGCAGTGCCAGCCGCGTCATTTTTCGAGCCGTTCGATCTTGCGCGCCGCCTCATCGAGGATGGCAGCGACGTCGTGGACCAGGTCCTCGCGTCCGCGGCCGGCACCCAACGTGTCCCGCAAGGCCATGCCGAGCCCCATCATCGCCCGCTTGATCGGCGCGGCGCCGGTGCGGCCTTCCTCCTGCCCCATGCGGGACAGGCGTTCGAGCAAGGCATCGACCTCGTCGCGCTTCTCATCGAGATGCGTGCGGCCGCCATCGGTGATGGCAAAGCGCTTGCGCGCGCCTTCTTCCTTCACCTCGTCGATATGGCCCATCTCGTCGAGCATGGTGAGCGTCGGGTAAACGACGCCGGGGCTGGGGGCGTAGCTGCCGCCCGTGCGCTCTTCGATCTCGCGGATGAGATCGTAACCGTGGCGGGGTTGGGCCTCGAGCAAGGCCAGCAGAACCAGTCGCAGCTCGCCGCCGTCGAAGACGCGGCGACGTCCGCCACCGCGCTCATGATGGCCCCAGCCGCGTCCGCGATGCTCGCGTCCACCGGGGCCGAAGCCGCCGCCAAGCCAATGACCATAGCCATGTCCAAATCGCATTTTCATTATCTCCTGTATCATCGAATCGCATCTAAGATATATCTTAAGATATTTCAAGACGGTGTTTTGCAGCGTGGCGGTGGTGGGGTGCGATCCTTATATTGGCGGCATGGCCGATCTCTTTGCCGCTGCCTTGCCTGCCGACGCTCCGGCGGAGCCTGCCGCCGATGCCCCGCTTGCCGACCGGATTCGTCCGCGCTCGCTGGATGAGGTGATCGGGCAGGAGCATCTGACCGGCCCGGAAGGCGCGATCGGGCGCATGGTGAAGGCGGGGCGCTTGTCCTCGATGGTCCTGTGGGGGCCGCCCGGGACGGGTAAAACCAGCACCGCGCGGCTGCTCGCGGACGCGGTGGGGCTGCGTTTCGTGGGAATTTCCGCGGTCTTTTCAGGCGTCGCGGAGCTTAAAAAGACGTTTGCGGAAGCCCGCGAATATGCACGCGCTGGGCAGCGAACATTGCTGTTCGTGGACGAAATCCACCGTTTCAATCGCGCGCAACAGGATGGTTTCCTGCCTTATGTCGAGGACGGAACCGTTGTTCTGGTGGGTGCGACCACCGAAAATCCCTCGTTCGAGCTGAACGCAGCGCTGCTGTCGCGCGCGCAGGTGCTGATCCTGAACCGGCTGGATATGGTGGCGCTCGAAAAGCTGCTGGCCCGGGCCGAGGCAATCGAAGGGCGGGGCTTGCCGCTCAATGCCGATGCGCGGGCGGCACTGATCGCAAGCGCCGATGGCGACGGGCGGTTCCTGCTCAATCAGGCGGAAACGTTGTTCTCGATTAACCTGCCGGACGCACTGGATCCTGCCGGCTTGGCCGCGCTGCTCCACCGCCGGGTGGCGGTCTATGACAAGGATCGCGAGGGGCATTACAATCTGATCTCCGCCTTGCACAAAGCGGTGCGCGGCTCTGATCCGCAGGCGGCGCTCTATTATCTGGCGCGGATGCTGGTGGCGGGGGAGGAACCGCTTTACCTGTTGCGCCGCATGGTGCGGATGGCGAGCGAGGATATCGGGCTGGCCGATCCGCAGGCACTGGTGCAGTGCCTTGCCGCCAAGGACAGTTACGATTTCCTGGGCTCGCCCGAGGGTGAACTCGCGATCGCCAATGCGTTGATCTATCTGGCGACGGCGCCCAAATCGAATGCGGGCTATGTCGCGTGGAAGGCGGCGGCGCGATCGGCGAAGGAGACGGGATCGCTGATGCCGCCGAAGAATATCCTCAACGCACCGACCAAATTGATGAAGACGATCGGCTATGGGAAAGGTTATGCCTATGACCATGATCGCGACGAGGCATTCTCGGGGGACAATTACTGGCCCGAAGAGATGAATCCGCAGAGCTTCTACACGCCGACACCGCGCGGTTTCGAGGCCAAGATCGCCGAGCGCCTGGCCTATTGGCAGAAGCTGCGCGAGGAGAAGCAGGGGTGAGCCTGGACTGGGAGGCGGTGGTTGCGCACGCTTTGTCGCTGCCCGACACGGAGCTCACCACTTATTATGGCGGTCCGGCCGTGAAGGCGAATGATCGGCCGATCCTGTCGCGGAGCGACGATCCCGGCAGCTTCTGCCTGCACATGGACCGCGACAAGATCGAGATGCTGAAGCAGATCGATCCCGACACCTTTTGGCAGACGCCGCATTACGAAGGCTATACGGCGCTGCTGGTGCGCTACAATTCCGCCAATCCGCAACTTGTGCTGGATCAGATCGAAGCCTCGCGCGATTGGACGATGACGCGCCGGAAGCCGAAGCCGCGCAAGACCTAAGTTCAGCCCGAGTTCAACGCGGCGCCATCAGGAAGACAGCATGTTTCGTTTTGCCATTGCCGCCGCGCTGATTGCCGCGCCCGCGTCCGCCGCCACCGGCGGTCTTGCCCAGGTCCAGGCGCATCTGCGTGCGGTCACCACCATGACTGCGGATTTCGCCCAGACGGATCGCACCGGCCGGACGGTGACGGGTACGGTCACGCTGAAGCAGCCCGGCAAGATCCGCTTCCAATATCAGAAGGGCGTACCGCTGCTGATCGTCAGCGACGGCAAGGCGTTCACCTTCATCGACTATAAGGTCAGCCAGGTTTCGCGGTGGAAGGTGGGCGATTCCCCGCTCGCGCTGCTGCTCGATCCGTCCAAGGACATCGCCCGCTATGCGCACATTGTGCCGGGCGCACCGGACGGGCGGATCGTGATCGAAGGGCGCGATCCCAAGCATCCCGAGTTCGGCACGATCACGATCGGTTTCGCGGCCAAGCCTGGTGCACCCGGCGGGTTGATCCTGGCTGGCTGGCAGGTGCTCGACGCGCAAGGCAATCGCACCACCACGGTCCTGTCGAATCAGCAGTTCGGCGGCGCCATTAGCGATAAAGCGTTCCTCTGGAGCGACCCTCGACCAAAAAACAGGGGCCACTGACCTTCTATTCAGTTTCGCGACAGGAAGGCTGGCCTAGAAAGGCTGTGCGGTTGCGATGCCGTTTCCGGGATTCCCCCCTGTTGCCCGGGACGATGTTCGCACCCCACCTGCGTGACGAACGCCAGGTCGGCCCTCGCTCCAGCCCCCGGAGCGGGGGCCCTTCCTTTTCCAGTCCGGTCGATTGCACAGCGCGCCCGCGAGCCGCGCCCGACGCGCCTAGAGTATGATGACTTTACACTGATCCGTTCGTGCCGAGGTGCGACCGAGTAGCCCGCAGGGCGTATCGAGGGCGCGTATCGAGGCATTGGTGGGTATCTCTCGATACGCGCTCTCGACAAGCCTGTCCTGAGCGCCTGCCTCGCAGGCAGTCGAAGGGCTCGATCGCTACTCGAGACGAACGGTTCTTACCAAAGTCGTCACGCTCTAGCGCTTCGGGGAGTGATCGTCGTTCGGCTTGGCCGCCGGCGGTACGGTCAGGTCCATCATCGCGTTCATGGTCGAACTGATGTTGGTCATCATCGCCGTCAGCGTATCGACCACCTGGTGTGAGGCGAATGGCGGAGCCAACCAGGAATAAGGGCCCGGAAACCAATATTCGGGCTCGTAGCCGACGAACAGGAACGGCACGCCCGGCTGTTGCGGTTCCGCGTCGGCAAAGGACGCGCGCCCCAGGTCCACGATCACGCAGGCGCTGATCGACGTCCACGCATCGGCATCCAATTTCGCGAAAGCCTCAACCGGATCACCCTCCGGCGTGAACACCGGAATGCCGCAAAATTGCAGAGACCGCCGAATATAGGCAGCGCTGAAACTGGCAGGCGGGGACAACAGAAGCACGCGTCCTGAGCGCAGGTCCGCTGGACGATCCATGTTCAAATTATCCCCCCAAAACCCGTCATGGGTAATCTTCGTTTATGCAGCAACCTGGTCCGACAACCGGGCGTCGCGGGCCGTATCCACGATCCGCCGCTCATCCGCAGCGAAGCGCCGATAGGTCGCAAGCGCCTGGCCGACAACTTGATCCATATTATAATATCGGTACGTCGCCAACCGTCCGACGAACGTTACGTCGCTTTGTGCGATGGCCAGTGCTTCATAGCGTTTGAACAGCGCCTGATTTTCCGGACGGGGGATCGGATAGTAAGGATCGCCCTCGGCCGCCGGATATTCGTAGGTGATGCTGGTCTTGGGCGCGCTCTGGCCGGTGAGGTGCTTGTATTCGGTGATGCGCGTGTAGGGCACATCCTCTGCCGGGTAATTGACCACGGCGACCGGCTGCAACCATTCCTGATCGAGCGTCTCGTGGCGAAACTGGAGGGACCGATACGGCAATTTGCCGAAGCGATAGCCGAAATATTCGTCGATCGGCCCGGTGAAGACGAGATGGTCGTGCGGGTAAGCGGCGCGCGCCTCGGCATAGTCCACGCCCAGCAGCAGATCGATATTGGGGTGATCCAGCATCCGTTCGAACATCGCCGTATAACCGTCGCGCGGCATCGCCTGGAAGCTGTCGCCGAAATAGCGGTCATCGGTGTTCGTGCGGGTCGGTACGCGTGCCGTAACGGCCTTGTCGAGCTCGGACGGATCCATGCCCCATTGCTTGCGCGTATAGCCGCGGAAGAACTTCTCATAGAGTTCCTGGCCGACCGCGGAGACGACCACATCCGCCGATGTCTTGATGATGTCGACCGGTTCCGCCCGGGACGCCAGGAAGCTGGCCGCCTCTTCATCCGTCGTCAGCGCAAGGCCATACAGTTTGTTGAGCGTGGTGCGGTTGATCGGGATCGGCACCAGCATGTCATCGACGCTCGCCAGCACGCGATGCTCATAGGGGCGCCACGGGGTGAACCGGGACAGATAATCGACGATATCCTGGCTGTTGGTATGAAAGATGTGCGGACCATATTGGTGGATCAGCACGCCATCGGCGTTGTGCACATCGAAGGCATTGCCGGCGACATGCGGCCGACGATCGACCACCAGGACCCGCAGGTTTGACCCGGTCGCCAGCCGCTCCGCCATAACCGCACCGGCAAAGCCTGCACCCACCACCATCACATCATAGGCCTTGGGCCGTTGGGCCGGCCATATGGTCGGCGAGACGATCGGCTGGACATGGCCCGCGCGCGTGACCGCGTCGTCGATCAGATCCGCCATCTGGGCGAAGGTGCGGTCCCACGACATTCCGGACAGAATGGCATCGACGTCGGCGCGCCAGGCGTCTCCCGACGCGCGCAACGTCAGCGCATCTTCACAGGCAGCAACGAATTGCTCGGGCGTCGATGCGATCGCGACCGCGTCCATTTCACCATAATGGCGCACGACGTCGGTGATCGGGGTCGAAACCACCGGGAGGCCGCCGGCCAGATATTCCGGCGTCTTCGTCGGACTGATGAAGCGCGTCGCCTCATTGATGGCGAAGGGCATAAGCGCCACGTCCCAGCTACCTAGATAGGCCGGCAGCGCGTCATAGGACTTTCCGCCAAGATAATGGAGGTTCGGCCGGCGCGGCAGATCGTTTTCGCTAATCTTCACCACCGGGCCGACGATTGCGATCGACCATTCGGGACGCGCGTCCGCAACCGCCGCAAGGAGCGCAAGGTCCATACGCTCGTCCACGACTCCATAGAAGCCGAAGCGCGGATGCGGCAGGCCGGCCATATCATCAGGATCAGACGTCATTGTACGGGCTTGGGTAAAGTGGCCGACGTCAACGCTGGACGGGAAGGGGTGGATGCTGGGATGGCGATCGCGCTTCGCCTCGTACAGGCTGTACCCGCCCGTGAAAACAAGATCGGCAACGGCCAGCAACTTCTGTTCCAGCGGCAGCAGTTCGGGTGGCGCGCCCTTGAAGTTGGCGAGTTCGTCCATGCAATCATAGACGATGCAATCGGCTGCCACATGCTCCGAAAAGGGAAGCATCATCGGGGTGTAATACCAACGGACCAGCGGCCCTTCGACGTCGGCAACAAAGGAATCGAGCAGACTTCTAAGTGCGGCGCCGTCGGTCGCGGGGTCGCCGCCCGAACGAAGCTCCGGCGTGACGATGGTCACGTTCTCGGGGGTTGGCCGTATGTCGAGCCGTGCCATGGCGAGATCGTCGATATAATGCGGCTCCTGCCAGAAGATCACGCGACCTTGCTGGGCGAAGCGCATCATCAGATGCTGCGGCCGCTGGAATACGAAATCCCAACGCAAATGACTGAAACAGATCAGCGTTGTCGCGATGCCATCAATCCCCCCGTTAGCGCGAGTGCGTAAAGCGGGTCGGGGGGCGGGCTGGATCACGAACGACACCTTGCTGACGAATGAACAAACCTAACGGTGCCGACCCCGGCCAGTTCCTTTGACTGCCATAAAAAAACCTAAGTAAAACATAGGTTTATTGATCCATATTAACTTCGCCCCGATGAGAAATTAAGCAACTTTGCCTGCCCTGCTCCGTTACGCTGGGAAGGATCGGGAGACCATCAATGGGCGAGCTCGAGCTATGGGGCGGGCCGGAATGCACGGTGAACCGTCTCGGCGATCGGTTTGGCGATCAATTGCACGCTACCGGTCATCATGATCGCATTTCGGACCTCGACCTTTTCGCGAGCCTGGGCATTCGCGCCTTGCGCTATCCGATCTTGTGGGAGCGGATGGCGCCGGAGCATCCGGACATGGTCGACTGGAACTGGTCGGACGCGCGGGTAGGACGACTGCAGGCTTTGGGTATCCGCCCGATCGCCGGCTTGGTGCATCATGGCAGCGGGCCGAAATACACCGATCTGCTCGCCGACAGCTTTGCGCCCGGCCTTGCCAATTTCGCGCGCATGGTGGCGGAGCGCTATCCTTGGATCGAAGATTGGACTCCGGTCAACGAACCGGTGACGACCGCGCGCTTCTCCGCTTTATACGGTCTATGGTATCCGCACCATCGCGAGGAGCGGAGCTTCTGGCTGGCGCTGCTCAACCAGATCGAGGGCGTCGCACAGGCGATGGCGGAAATCAGGCGGGTCAATCCGGCGGCACGGCTGATCCAGACGGACGATCTCGGCCGGACCTATGCAACCGTGGCCCTGCGCGAGCAAGCGGCCTTCGACAATGTCCGCCGCTGGATGAGCTGGGACCTGCTGTGCGGCAAGGTCGTCCCCGGGCATGCCCTGTGGCGGCGGCTGTGCGGCTTCGGCCTGGAAGATCGTCTGCGCCGTATCGCCGACCGGCCGTGCCCGCCGGATGTGATCGGCGTGAACCATTATCTGACCAGCGATCGTTTTCTGGACCACCGGCTGCAACGCTATCCACGACATCTACATGGCAGCAACGGACAACGCGCCTTCGCGGATACGGAGGCGGTGCGCGTGCTCGATCCGCCGCCCCCTGGCCTGCGCGGCGTCCTGCTGGAAGCGTGGGCGCGCTATCGCATCCCGCTGGCGGTGACCGAGATCCACAATGGCTGCACGCGCGAGGAGCAGATGCGCTGGATGGCGGAGGCCTGGCAAACGGCGGGCGCGCTGCGCGAGCAGGGCGTCGATGTTCAGGCCGTGACGAGCTGGGCCTTGCTGGGAAGCCAGGGGTGGAACACTTTGCTGACCGGACCGGGCACGTATGAGCCGGGAATCTATGACGTGAGCAGTGGTGCGCCGCAGCCCACGGCCATGGTCGATCTGCTGCGATCGCTGGTCGGTGAGGGTGGTCGTCACCCGGTAGCGGCCGATGCCGGATGGTGGCGGCGGTCGATCCGGCTGGTGCATCCGGCGGTCCCGCGGCCCGCCCCGATATGCGACCGCACGACATCTGCGGCGCCAGGCGGGGATGTGCCGCCGCTCTTGTTGATGGGAGAGGATGTCGCGCCGCTCGTCACCGCGTGCGAAAATCGCGGAATGGCGTTTCAGACGATCGGTTCGCCCGCCCAGGATGGTCCGGCCGATGTCGACGCGGTGCTGGCCCGCCGCCCGTGGGCGATCGCGACCACCTGCGCCGCAGGGCCGAACCTGGCGCGGGCCTGCGCGACCCGTTCCATCCCCCTTGTCGACGCGTCGGGCGTGGTTCGGGTCGATGAACTTCTCGACCGGTTGATCGACGCAAGCGCCACGGCGGATCGTATCGCCGCCTGACGCGGCCCTATCAAAGCGGGCGATTCCGTGACGTAAGCAACGGCCTTTTCGGTCACGCGATCGCACGCGCCCGCGCCTGCCATGTTTGTTGCTCCCGCTTTGCGGAGCGTCGGGACTTTGCCGGTTTCGCGCTACCGAGAAACATTCACGTGGCGGTGCGCGAGGGCGGCACGGGCCATTATCCAAGCCTTTCATCGCCCGACGGTAATAAAATGTTTCTGCCGACCTTTCTGATTCGTGCTGTCACGCGTGCTGTGCGATTCAGCCACCGTAACGCCTGCAAGACGCTGGCATCAGAAGGTGTTCATGGAAAATCGTTCCGTCTTTTCAACGCTGAAGGCAGACGCGCCGGCATCTCTGGTGGTCGCACTGGTTGCGCTGCCTTTGTGTCTCGGTGTCGCGCTCGCGTCCGGCGCGCCCCTGTTTTCGGGCATCATTGCCGGGGTCGTCGGCGGCATCGTCGTCGGCACCCTATCCAAGTCGCCCCTCTCCGTCAGCGGCCCTGCCGCCGGCCTGACGGTGATCGTGTTCGACGCGATCAAATCCTTACCGACGTTCGAAATGTTCCTGCTGGCGGTAACACTGGGCGGCGTGATCCAGCTTCTGTTCGGGCTGACGCGCGCGGGCATCCTCAGCGAATTCGTGCCGTCTTCGGTCATCACCGGCATGCTGGCCGCGATCGGCATCATCCTGATCCTGAAGCAGGTGCCGCACGCCGTCGGCTATGACGGCGATTATATCGGCAGCTTCGAATTCTTTCAGGGGAATGGATATAATACCTTCTCCTCGATCTGGTTTGCGTTGCGCGACAGCGTGCTGTGGGGCGCGTTGCTGATCAGCGGCCTTAGCCTCGCTTTCCTGTTCTGGTGGGACACTGCGCGGCCCAAGACGGGCCCGCTGCGCTTCCTGCCGGGCCCGCTTGTCGTGGTGCTGATCGGTGTGATCGGCAATCTGATCCTGCAGTCGGCCGCGCCCAATCTTGCGCTCAAGCCGACGCATCTGGTGCAGGTCCCGGTATCGCACGGCATTGGCGAGTTCGTGTCGCTGTTCAGCGTCCCCGACTTTACCGCCATCGGCAACCCGGCGGTGTGGACGATCGCCGTCACGCTTGCGATCGTGGCCAGCCTGGAATCCCTGCTCAGCGTCAAAGCGGTCGACGAACTCGACCCGCGGCGTCGCACGACCGACAAGAATCGTGAGATGTTCGCGCAAGGCGGCGGCAACATCGTCTCGGGTCTGATCGGCGGTATTCCGATCACGTCGGTGATCGTACGGTCGTCCGCCAATGTGGATGCCGGGGCCGAGAGCAAAGCTTCGACGATCATGCACGGCCTGTGGCTGCTGCTGAGCGTGCTGCTGATCCCGACCGTGCTGAACCTGATCCCGCTGTCGGCTCTCGCCGCGATCCTGATCGCGACCGGGTATAAGCTAGCCAAGCCCAAATTGTTCCTGCAGCGCTATGCGCAGGGCTGGACGCAATTCGTGCCGTTCGTGATCACGGTCGTTGCCATCCTGATGAGCGATCTGCTCATCGGCATCGTCATCGGGCTGTTCGTCGGCTTCGTGTTCGTCGTGGGGCGCAATTTCCGGTCGGCGATCACGTTCGCCTGCGACGATGACGATTGCCTGATCCGGGCGCGGCGCAACCTGTATTTTATTCACAAATACGAGTTGCAACGCGAGCTCGGCCGGGTGCCGGACAATCGCAATCTGCTGATCGATCTTTCGTCCACCAGCTATGTCGATCTCGACAATATCGAGATCATCAACGCCTTCATCAAAGGCGCCGCATTTCGCGGGATCAGCGTCGTCGTGCGCGGCGACATCGCCCGTCGCAGCGCGCCATTGATCAACGCGCCCAGTTACGAGGTTGGCTACGCATGAGAAAATACAAACAATTGCTGCTGGCGAACAAGGCCTGGTCGTTCGAACTGCGCGACGAGAGCCCGGACTTCTTCGCGCGCCATGTCGGCGGACAGAAGCCGGATTTCCTGTGGATCGGCTGTTCCGACAGCCGGGTGAGCCCGGAGCAGATGACGATGACGCCGCCCGGCGGCATGTTCATCCACCGCAACATCGCCAACCTCGTCAACGAGGACGACAAGAACCTGATGTCCGTGCTGCAATATGCGGTCGGCGTGCTGGAGGTGGAGCATATCATCGTTTGCGGCCATCATGGCTGCGGCGGGATGCGCGCGGCGCTGGACGGCGGCACCGACGGGGTTCTGGACGAATGGCTCGACAATGCGCGCCGGGTCTATCATTCCAACGCCGCCGAGATCGATGGCGCGTCGACCGAAGAAGGCCGGCTCAACCGGCTGGTCGAGGTCAATGTACGCGATCAGCTGGTGCGCCTGGCCCATACCAAGACGGTGCAGGATCGCTGGGCGAACGGCCAGAAACTGGCGCTGCACGGCTGGATTTACGACCTGCGTGACGGGCTCATCAAGCCCTTGATGGAAGTCGATGCCACCACCCGGCTGGATGAGGTGCAGGCGCCGGAGCGCGTCCTCTAAATCACCTGCGCAAATATCCCTCTAATCGGGCTGCTCTATCCGTCGAGCGTTCACCGCCCGATCTCCTGCACCGATGGCGCGGCCTCCGTATCGTGCAGGCGGGATCCAGCCCGCTCTTCCTGCTCGCGCGCGTCGACTCGGCCGGCGTGGGAGGGTGGGACGACCGGGACGGTCAGGCAGACGCTCTGTGCGGGCAGAACGTCCCGCCAATCCGCGATCAGCTGCTTATAGGCCCTGCCGACCGGCCGGATGTTGCGATCGAGATCATAGAGGCCGAGCGGATTGACGTTGCCATTCTGCTCGCGAAGCGCGCTGTCCCAATCGACCTGGTCGGTCAGCGAATACCAGGTGAAGCCCACGGTCGGGATGCCGACATTGCGCAGCCGGAGCACATTGGCCCATTCCTTCCACAGCCAGTTGACCGCCTCGTCGCCATTGGGGCCTTCGCGGAAGTTGGTTTCCGTATGCATCACCGGCAGGCCGTAGCGGCCATAATATTGGCGGGTGATCTCACTGTAACCAAATACTTCGCCCGACGCCCAGGTACGCCCGTCCTGATGCACGCGATGTTCGTTCGTGCAGTAATAATCGTTGCCGAGGATGCAGTGCTGCTTCAGCCGGTTGTTCAGGAAGAAGTGATATTCGTCTCGCGTCATGCCGCTATCCAGTAGATATTCGTACATCTCGCTATCGACCCGGATGCCGTAATTGAGATCCAGGCTGAGGAAGCGCTTGGCGTTCATGATCTCGGCCGGGCCGATCGCGGCTGGGCTGTCGGCATGGAAATATTCGGAGGATTCGCTCTGGATGAAGATCGCGTCGGGCCGGCGTTTCAATATCTCCTGCATCGCCAGCACATTGGCCTTCACGATATGCTTGAGCGCGGTGACGAACGCCTGGTCGCTGGAAAGCTGCTCGTTCCACCAGCCATATTGGGCGGAGAAGACCGCGCAGACGAACATTTCGTTCACCGGCGTATAAAGCTGAATCCAGTGATAGCGTTCGGCGAAAGCGGCGGCGTAGCGCGCGAACAGCTCCGGAAAATCGGGATTCTGGAAATTGCCGATCCAGTCCGGCACGCCGAAGTGGCACAGGTCGACGATCGGCGTGATGTCGCGCGCCTTGAGATCGGCCAAGGTCAGATCGGCAAATTCCCAGTCATAGTGATCCGGGCCGAGATAGGCCTTGTGCAGGGGCGGTCCGAACCGAAGATAGTGGATGCCCATATCCTCGACGAGATCGAAATCCTCGCGCCAGCGGCGATAATGGCCGCACACCTCCATTTGATCGACGCGGGTGCGCCCCCCGTTGATCGTGGGGATGCTGTTTTCGATTCCCGTTGCGAACATGAAATTGGCCATTGGCAGATCTTTCCGAGTGGCGCCCCGCCGCAGGGCATGGGTCTGCAACGCGGCTGCACTGCTTAAGTCCCGGAGAAATCAATGGCTTTGGGCTGTTATGAGGCCGGCACGCGGTCAATCTTCCATCCCAGCGCTGGCGTCGCTACATGCCCGGCATGGCAGCTCTGAAGATCGCATCCTGGAACATCAATTCGGTGCGGGCGCGGATCGGCATCGTCGAACGCTTCCTGAAGGAGGAGGGGATCGATATCCTGTGCCTTCAGGAAACCAAGGCGGCGGACGATGTCTTTCCGGCGGAGGATTTTCGGCGGTGGGGCTACACGCATCAGCGGCTGCACGGGCAGCGCATGCATCATGGCGTCGCGATCCTGTCGCGCCTTCCGTTCCGGGATGCGTCGGACGATTGCTGGCGGTTCGACTGGCAGGACAATGGCGAGGCGCGTCATGTCGGCGTCTGGCTGGAAGCGGGCTTCCGGCTGGAGAATGTCTATGTCCCCGCCGGGGGCGATATTCCCGATCCGGAGGTTAATCCGAAGTTCAAGCAGAAGCTCGCCTTCGTCGAACGGATGACGCAGTGGGCCAGCTGTCTGAGCGAACCGACCCTGCTGGTCGGCGACTTCAACATCGCCCCGCTGCCCGAGGACGTCTGGAGCCACAAGCAGTTGCTGGATGTCGTCAGCCATACGCCGGTGGAGGTGGATCTGCTGGATCGGTTGAAGGCGGCGCACGACTGGGTCGATCTGGGCCGCCATTTCTACCCCGCGCCTGCACGGCTGCATACCTGGTGGAGCTATCGGTCGCCCGACTGGACGGTGAACGATCGCGGTCGCCGGCTGGATCATATGTGGGCGAGCCCGGAGGTCGCGGCCAAGGCGACCGCGCATACGGTGCATGAGGCGTGTCGCAACTGGTTGAAACCATCGGACCATGTCCCGCTTGTGACCGAGTTCGCGGTGTGAGCGACGGGCGCGATGCGGCCCGCGCGGTCGACGCGCTTCGGCGCGGCTGGCCGGTGCGGATCGACAGCCCCGGCGGCAGCCTGGTCGTGCTGGCGGTGGAGCGTGCCGACGATCTGCGTCTGTCGACGTTCGATGCGGAGGGTGTGGCCGACCTGCTCGTCTCGGCCGAGCGCGGCGCGATCCTGAAGCTGGCCAATCAGCGCGATGCCGCCACTCCGGGCCAGCCGGTGCTGATCGAACGCGTGCCGTGGCTGGATCTGCCGGCGGCGGTCGCACTGGCCGATCCGGCGCACGATCTCGCCAATCCGTTGAAGGGCCCCTATCGCACCCGCCCTGTGGCGGCCGGAGAGGCGGCCTCGGCCGCTTTGACGCTGGCACGGGTTGCCGGGCTGTTGCCCGCCTTCTTCGTCCGCAACGCGGGGGAAGCGGCGGCCCAGGTCAGTGCCGCCGAGATCGCCAGCTACGAACGGCAGGATCATCTGGCGATCGTGGCGCGTGCGCGCCTGCCCGTGGCGGGGGCGGAGAATAGCGAGATCGTCGCCTTCCGATCGCCGGCCGATGCCGCCGAACATGTGGCGCTGCTGATCGGTGCGCCCAATGGCGGGCCGCCGCTGGTGCGGCTGCATAGCGAATGCCTGACCGGCGATGTGCTGGGTAGCCTGAAGTGCGATTGCGGGCCGCAGCTGCATGCCGCGATCGACGCCATTTCGGCCAATGGCTGGGGCATATTGCTCTATCTGCGGCAGGAAGGGCGCGGGATCGGCCTGATCAACAAGTTGCGCGCCTACGGCCTGCAGGACCAGGGCTATGACACGGTCGAATCCAATCTACGGCTGGGCTTCGCGGTGGATGCGCGCGATTTCACCATCGCCGCCGCTATGCTTCGCTTGCTGGGGCAGGATAGCATCCGCCTGCTGACCAACAATCCCGCCAAGGTCGCGGGGCTGGAGGCGGCGGGCATATCCGTTATCGAACGCGTGCCGCACAAGCTGCCCGCCAACCCTCACAACGCCCATTATCTGGACGTAAAGCGCGACCGGACCGGGCATCTGCTGTGATGCTGGTCGCCGATAGCAAGGCCGGACTGCTTCGCGCCGGCGATGTCACGGTTGCCTGCAGCATCGGCCGCGGTGGCCCGATTGCGGCGTCGGCCAAGCGGGAAGGCGATGGCGCCACGCCGCTCGGCATCTGGCCGGTGCGCGGCGTTTTGCTCCGTCCCGATCGCTCGCCGCTTCCGGCCGGCATGCGGTTGCCTTGGCGCTGGTTGCGGCCCGACGACGGCTGGTCGGACGATCCGGCAGACCCCGCTTATAACCGCCCGGTGCGGCACCCGCATCGCTTTGGCGCCGAGCGGCTGTGGCGCGACGACGAACTGTACGATGCGATCGTCATACTGGGGCATAACGATGCGCCGCCGGTCGCGGGGCAGGGGAGTGCGATCTTCCTCCATTGCTGGCGCGATGGCGCAATGACGGAAGGATGCGTCGCGATCGCCAAGCCGGCGCTGTTGGCCTTGTTGCCCACGATCGCGTTCGGGGATGCGATTGAGATATGCTGATTGGAGGTTCGCCGATAATGTCTGATCTGATTTTTCGGCCGGCCCAGCGGGACGACCTGCCGGAGCTGCATGCACTGATCGAAGGCGCCTATCGGGGCGAAAGCGCGCGGGCTGGCTGGACGCATGAGGCCGATCTGATCGAAGGGCCGCGCACCAGCCAGGACGCGCTGGCGGCTTCGCTCGACAATCCGGACGATCTTCTGCTGCTGGCGGTCGATGGCGCGCGCATCGTCGGCTGCGTGCAGCTGACGCGCCACGCGCCGAGCATCGCCTATATCAGTTTGCTGACGGTCAATCCGCAGCGGCAGGCCACGGGGCTGGGTCAGCGGATCCTGGCCGAGGCGGAGCGCGCCGCGGTCAACCACTTCGGCGCGACCACGGCGGAACTGTCGGTCGTGTCGCAGCGATCGGCCCTGATCGATTATTATCAGCGACGGGGTTATCGGCTCACCGGCGAGCGGCGGGCGTTTCCAATCCCGTTCGATCCGCCCTTCACGCTCGTTGTCCTCGACAAGCCGTTGCAGGATGTGACGGCGTAGGCGCTTAGGGCCTAGCGCCGAACAGCGCGGTTCCGACCCGCACGCAGGTCGCGCCCAGCATCGTCGCGGTTTCATAATCGCCGGACATGCCCATGCTGAGTTGGTCGAGACCATGGTCGCGCGCCAGCTTGGCCAGCAACGCAAAATAGGGTGCAGCCTCGGTATCGGCGGGCGGGACGCACATCAGTCCTGCCACGGCCAGGTCGATGCCGCGGCAATGCGCCAGCAGGCCGGGCAGGTCGGCGATCGCGCACCCGCCCTTCTGCGCTTCTTCGCCGATATTGACCTGCACGAACAGCACCGGGTGGCGATCCGCCTTGGCAATGGCCTTGGCGAGCGCGTCGGCGAGGCTGGGGCGGTCGAGCGAATGGATCGCGTCGAACAGAAGGACCGCGTCGTCCGCTTTGTTCGACTGGAGCTGACCGACCAGATGCAGGCGGACGGCGGGATGCGCTGCCTTCAGGTCGCGCCATTTGCCCTGCGCCTCCTGCACCCGATTCTCGCCGAAGCTGGTCTGACCGGCCTCGATCAAGGGGAGGATCTCCTCGGCGGCATGGGTCTTGGATATGGCGATCAGTTCGATCGCCTCGGGCGCACGGCCCGCCGCGCGCGCGGCGCGGCCAAGCTTTTCACGGACCGCGGCCAGGCGCGCGGCGGGAGTATCGGTCGACAGCATGGCGCGGCTATAGGCGAGCGCTATGCGATCCCGCCAGCCTCTCCCGCGCCTATGGCTGATGACCGATCCGCGGATGGGCGCCGCGCTGTGGCAGGCGCTGGAGCGCGTGCCGCGCGGAAGCGGCGTGATCTTTCGGCATTATAGGGTGCCGGGGCGGCGGGCGGTGTTCGAGCAGGTGCGCCGGATCGCGCGGCGGCGCCAATTGGTGCTGATCCTGGCCGGACCGTTGCGACAGGCGGCGGCATGGCGGGCCGACGGTGCCCATGGACGGTCGCCGCACGTTCGGACGACGCGGCCGATGCTACGCACCGCGCCGGCGCATGATGTCCGCGAGATTATGACGGCGCGGGCGGACATGGTGTTGCTCTCGCCCGTGTTCGCGACCCGCTCCCATCCGGAGGCCAAGGGGCTCGGCAGGATCAGGTTCGGATTGTGGGCGCAAAGATCACGCGTGCCGGTGGCCGCGTTGGGCGGAATGGATCGTCAGCGATTTCGCGGAATGGCGCCGTTGCATGCCCATGGCTGGGCTGCGATCGACGCATGGCTTAGAACTTGAAGGTCGTACCCAGATAGACGGCCTGGCTGTCCCGGCGATCGTCAGCCAGGCTCTGCAGCTGATCGCGCTGCGTCTTGTACCGGACGCCGCCCGTTACGTTGAAGCGCTGCGAGATGGCATAGGAACCGCCGACGCCGACCGACCAGCTATCATCCAGGCCGATCGGGCTGTTATGCGTGCCGGTCGAACGTTCGCCGGCAACCTGCAATTCGGTCGCCCAGCGCTTGCCGGAAAAGATCAGACCCAGATCGGCCGATTCACGCGTGGTGGGCAACAGGCCGCCATCGACCTTTTGCACGTCACCCGAAAGCGCGAAGCGCTTCCAGCCGACCGAGGCGCCGAGGCTGTAGGCAAAGGGCGCAAGGCCGTCGCTGGGCAGCGCCAAAGCGTGGGCCGCCTGCTGACGCGAAATGGCACGCGAACGTACCGCAACGGTGATCGCACGCCGGCTGGCGCCGGGGCCCGACGGCGTGAAGCGGAATGCACTGTCGTTGAAGGCGCCCGTGCCAAGCCCGCTGCGTGCGAATTGCGCGGCGAGACGGGGATCGGCCGCGGCCGGCGTAAAGGCGCTGAAACCAGGCGCGAGCTCCGCCGATGCGGGGCGGCTGCGCTTGCGCACCTTAGCATCGGCCGATGTGGCGGGGACGACAAGCAGGGCTGCCAGCGCAACGGCGCCGCCCCACTTCCCAAATCTCCCGCGAATCGTTTTCATTTGAGCCCCATATGTGTCGCACTGCAGAAAGCCGCTACCCCCCGCAAGCAACTCCGTTCCGCTCAACGTACCGAATCATTTCGATATGTTGCAGCGTCTCCACATTTTATGGCGTGCGGATGAATATTTGGCGGCGCGCACTCCGCCGCAGCCGGCTTGCGGGCAGGCGTCGAGCTTCTATAACGGCGCCGCCAGCCCGACCTCAAAGGTTTTTCGACCGTATGATCCGTTCTTCCCGCTCCCTGATCGGCCTTCTGATGATCGCCAGCCTCGCCGGGGCTGCCGACGCCCGCAAGAAGGTGAAGGAGCCGCAGATCGCTCCGGTCAACATCACCACGATCGGCGTCAATGCCTATCTGTGGCGGGCGGCGCTGGACACCTTGTCCTTCATGTCGATCGCGCAGACGGACAGCAATGGCGGCGTGATCATCACCAACTGGTATCTCAATCCGGCCGTACCGACCGAGCGGATGAAGGTTTCCGTCTCGATCCTCGACTCCGCCTTGCGCGCCGATGTGGTGCGCGTCGCGGCAGCGCGCCAAGTCTATCAGAACGGCCAGTGGGTCGATGCGGCGGTTCAGGCGGCAACCAACGCGAAGCTGGAAGAGATCATCCTGCAGAAGGCCCGCGACCTGAGGCGCAACGCCGCCGCGAACGGCTGACACAGGTGAGCGAACGGTTCGAGCCCCGCCACAGCGACGCACGCTGGCAGCGGGAGTGGGAAACACGCGGCACCTTCCACGCCGACGACGCCTCCCCCAAGCCCAAAAGCTTCGTGCTGGAGATGTTCCCCTATCCGTCGGGGCGCATCCACATGGGGCATGTGCGCAATTATACGATGGGCGACGTGCTGGCGCGCTATCGCCGGATGCGCGGCATGGAAGTGCTCCACCCGATGGGCTGGGATGCGTTCGGCATGCCGGCCGAGAATGCGGCGATGGAAAAGAACGTCCATCCCGGCGCGTGGACGCGCGCCAATATCGAGGCGATGAAGGCGCAGCTGAAGCGGCTGGGCTTCGCGCTCGACTGGAGCCGCGAACTGGCGACGTGCGAGCCCGAATATTACGGGCAGGAGCAGGCCTTGTTCCTGGACCTGTATGCCGCCGGTCTGGTCTATCGCAAGGAAAGCGCGGTCAATTGGGATCCGGTCGACATGACCGTGCTCGCCAACGAGCAGGTGATCGACGGGCGCGGCTGGCGCTCGGGCGCCCTGGTCGAGCGGCGCAAGCTCAGCCAGTGGTTCCTGAAGATCACCGACTTTGCCGACGAGCTGTTGGACGGGCTGGATAGCCTGGAGCATTGGCCCGACAAGGTGAAGCTGATGCAGGCCAACTGGATCGGTCGATCCAAGGGTTTGCGGTTCCGATTCGCGCTGGAACGTCCTTCGACTTCGCTCAGGACGAACGGGGAAGGCGTCTCATCCTCGGAGCCGTTCGTGCTGAGCGAAGTCGAAGCGCGCTTCCCCGACGTCGAGGTCTTCACGACCCGGCCCGATACCATCTTCGGCGCGTCGTTCGTCGCGGTATCGATCGATCACCCGCTGGCGCAGGCGCTGAAAGACGGGACGCCCGGCCTATCGGCGTTCATCGACGAGTGCCGCCACACCGGCACCGCCGCCGCCGAGATCGAGACGGCAGAAAAGAAGGGCTTCGACACCGGCCTGAGCGCGGTTCATCCGCTCGATCCGAGCTGGAAGCTGCCCGTCTTCGTCGCCAATTTCGTGCTGATGGAATATGGCACGGGCGCGGTGTTTGGCGTGCCCGCGCACGACCAGCGCGACCTGGATTTCGCGCGCAAATATATGCTGCCGGTGACGCGCGTCGTCGCCAAGTCGGCCGACAATGCCGCCGATGCGATCGGCGATGAAGCCGACACCGATCCGGGCGTGATCGTCAATTCGCGCTTCCTGGACGGGCTGAGCTCGGAAGAGGCCAAGAGCGCGATCGTCGCGCGCGCCGAAAGCGAAGGCTGGGGCGTCGGCACGACCGTCTACCGCCTGCGCGACTGGGGCGTCAGCCGCCAGCGTTATTGGGGCACGCCGATCCCGATCATTCATTGCGAGGGCTGCGGCCCGGTGGCGGTGCCGAAGGATCAGTTGCCGGTGGTGCTGCCGGAGGATGTCAGTTTCGACATTCCGGGCAATCCGCTGGATCGCCATCCGACGTGGAAGCATGTCGATTGCCCGCAATGCGGCAAGCCCGCGCGGCGCGAGACCGACACGCTCGACACGTTCGTCGATTCGAGCTGGTATTTCATCCGCTTTGCCAGCCAGCCGAAGGATCAACCGTTCGACCGCGCCATGGCCGAGCAATGGCTGCCGGTGGGGCAATATATCGGTGGGGTCGAGCATGCGATCCTGCACCTGCTCTATGCGCGTTTCTGGACGCGGGCGTTGAAGCATATCGGCCGGCTCGACGTGGCCGAGCCCTTCACCGGCCTGTTCACGCAGGGCATGGTCACGCACGAAACCTACTTCCTCCAGGATGAGGCGGCCGGCCGGCCGGTCTATTTCTCGCCGGATGAGATCGACCGGCGCGAAGGTGGTGCCTTCCTGAAGGATGGAGGTCCCGAGATTCAGGTCGGCCGCGTCGAGAAGATGTCGAAGTCGAAGAAGAACACGGTCGATCCGGCGCCGATCCTCGATCATTATGGCGCCGACGCCGTGCGCTGGTTCATGCTGTCCGACAGCCCCCCCGAGCGCGACCTGCCGTGGAGCGTTTCCGGTATCGAGGGTTGCGCGCGCTTCGTCCAGCGGCTGTGGCGTGCCACCCAGGTGCAAGGCGGCGAGGGGGCGGATGCGGCGCTGACGCGCAAGCTCCACCAAACGATCGCCGGCGTGGCGGCTGATGTCGAATCGTTGTCGTTCAACAAGGCGGTGGCCAAGCTGTACGAGCTGGTGGGCGCGGTCGAAAAGGCCAAGCCGTCGGCCGCACGCGATGACGCCGCACGCGCACTGATCCGCCTGACCGCGCCGATGGTGCCGCATTTCGCGGAAGAAGCCTGGGTGCGGATCGGGGGTGCGGGGCTGGTCGCAGACGCGCCATGGCCGGAGGTCGATCCGGCGATGCTCGTCGAGGATGAGGTGACGGTCGCGATCCAGGTCAACGGCAAGCTGCGCGATACGCTGACGGTGGCCAAGGGCATCGACAAGGGCGCAATGGAAGGCCTCGCCTTGGCTTCGCCCAAGGTTCAGGCGATCCTGGCGGGGGCAGCCGCGAAGAAAGTGATTGTCGTTCCTGATCGGCTGGTCAACATCGTCGCATGAAGCCGATGCTGCGCCTTGCCTGTCTCCTGTCGATAAGCTTGCCGCTGGCCGGTTGCGGCCTGCAGCCCATGTATGCAGGCGGCAGCCATGGCAATGTGGCGCGCACTTTGAGCGGGATCGAGGTTGGCCAGATTGCCGGTCAGCAAGGCTGGCTGATGCGCAATGCCCTGATGGACCGTCTTGGTGCGAACGGACATGGCGCGTCGAAATATCGCCTGGACGTGCTGCTGGACGATCAGATTACGGGCTTTGGCATCCGATCGAATAATACGGTGACGCGCGAGCGGCGCACGCTGCGGGCGCGCTTCAAGCTGGTCGATACGTCGAACCAGGCGGTGTTGCTGGATACGACCGCCCAATCCGATGCCGGTATCGACGTCGTGACGTCGGAATATGCCGTGATCGCCGCCGAGCAGACCGCGCTGGAGCGGCTGTCGGGCGAGGTGGCGGATCAGATCGTGACGCGCGTGGCGCTCTTTGCCCGGCAGCATCCGCCGTCGGAATGAAGCCCGAAGAAGCCCGGTTCCGCCGCGCGCTGGACAGCGCCGATCCGAGCATCCGCCTCTATCTGATGTACGGTCCCGACGAGGCCGGATCGCGCGCACTGGCGGATCGGTTGGGGGTCGCGATCGGCGCGGAGGCGGAGCGGATCGATCTGACGTCGTCCGCGCTGAAAGCGGACCCGGCCCGCCTGGCCGATGAAGCCGCCGCGATCAGCTTGTTCGGCGGCAAGAACTGGATCCGGCTCGATCCGGCGACGGACGATGCGGTCGAAGCGGTGCAGGCCTTGCTGGAAGCGCCGGCGGCCGGCAATCCGGTGGCCGCGATCGCGGGCGCGTTGCGCAAGGATTCCAAGCTGGTGAAGCTGGTCCAGGCGAGCGATGCGGCGCTTTCCCATCTGAGTTATGTGCCCGAGGGGCGCAATGCGGCGGCGCTGGCGGTCGACATCGGGCGGGAGCTGGGCCTGCAACTGCGCAACGATGTCGCCGTTCGGGTGGCGGCGGTATGCAATGGCGACCGCGCGCTGATCAGCCGCGAACTCGAAAAGATGGCGCTCTACGTCGACGCGGCGCCGGACCGGCCGAAGCCGCTGGAGCAGGACGCGCTGGATGCGCTCGGCGCCGCGACCGAGGAGGGCGATCTATCGAAGCTCGCCAATGCGGTCTTTTCCGGGCAGCCGCAGCAGGCCGACGACGAGCTGGCTCGGCTGGCCAGCGAGGGGATTGAGGATATTCCCGTCATCAGGGCGCTCTCCCGGCGCGCGCTGCAGCTGGCACAGCTGCGCGGGCAGATGGCGGAAGGCGAGAGCATCGACCGCGTGATGGAAACGGCGGGGCGGGCGATCTTCTGGAAGGAAAAGCCGATCATCCAGGCGCAGCTTGCCCGCTGGACCCCGGCGGCGCTGGCCACCGCGCTGACGCGGCTGGCGGAGGCCGAACGGCATGTGAAAGCGCCCGGTTATCCCGGCAGCGCGCTGGTCGAGGAAGAGGTGATGACGATCACCCGCTTTGCGGCGAAGCGTCGCTGAAACCGACGTAGCGGGTCGTGCGCTTCATCGGTTCGTGCTGAGCGGATGGAAGCGCTGCGTTTTGCGCTGAGCGTGGAAAAGGCGGCCCATCGGCGAGCCCAGCGCGAACGGATGATTTCTTCGTCGTTGCTGGCGCAACCAATCGCATCGTGAGGATTTCGGAGGCTTCGACCAAATTCACAGGTGCAGAATGACTGCTGAAACGCTCGACCCGAAGAGCTTCCTCAATCCCGCGATCCTGCTCGCCGGCACGGTCGACGATCAGATGTATGCGCGGTTTCGCGATCAGCTGGATGCGGCACCTTCCGAGGGGACGATCGTGATCGAGCTGTCGACGCTGGGCGGCGATCCGGAGGTTGCGCGCATGATCGGGGAGGATATGCGCTTCCACAGCCAGACCGACCAGAGCCGGAGCTTCGTGTTCCTGGGCAAGACCGCCGTCTATTCCGCCGGCGTCACGCTAATGAGCTTCTTCGCGCGGGAAAACCGCTATCTGACGCGGGGGACGCGGCTGATGGTGCACGAGCGCCAGATGCACAAACAGCTGGCCATAGAGGGGCCGTTGACCAGTGCGATTGAGGTCGTGCGGGCGTCGCTGCATGAGATCGAGGCGTCGATCGCCATCCAGAATGAGGGCTTTGAAAATCTGATCAGGGGGTCGCGTCTGACGATGGAGCAGCTGCTCGAAAAGACGCCGTCCAACTGGTATCTGGACGCGCAGCAGGCGCAGGACCTCGGCCTGGTCGTCGCGGTGATCTAGGCCTGTCGAGGCGGCCGCGGTCGCACGTTCTTCGCCCTCTGTCGCATGGGTCAGGAGGGCAGGGTAGCAGTAGCCGCCTTGGATAGCGTCTCCCGGCGCATCGGCATTGCGCTTGGCAGCCTGACATTCCAGGCAAGTCCGGATCGCGTCAGCAGCCGGATGAAGGCGTAGCCCCAATCGCTCTGCCCGGGATATAGCCCGATCCGTGCAGACCCAGGGAAGGCATGGTGGTTGTTGTGCCACGCCTCGCCCATCGTCAGGACGGCGGCCCACGGCACGTCATGCGCCTGAACGCCCGCCTCCTTTACCAGCCATGTCTGTGGCCCGCGGCGATGGGCGAGGTGCCCGACAAACCAGTGGCCGCTCACCGAAACGCACACCCGTACGCAGATACCCCAGACCACGCAGCCCCATCCGCCGATCGCATAAAGCAGCAATGCGAGCGGTGCCTGCTGCGCCATCCACGTCCGTTCGAGGAAGCGGTAAAAGGGATCGCGCCCGACGCGTCCCAGATCGAAGGCGGGCGGGCGATCAAGGCGTAGCCGACAATGCAATTGCCACAGGCCATCGATCAGCATCGGCTGTCGGTGCGCGAGATAATCGTGGCACGCCGGCTGGCGCTGGGCCCAGTCCCGCAGATCATGGGTGCGGATCATCCATAAGGGTCCGCTCATCCCGACGAGTGTTCCGAACCAGACCAGGGTCCGCTCCAGCCACAGGGGGCAGTTAAAGCTTTGATGGATCAGGCGGCGGTGAAAGCCGACGCTGTGGCCGAGCAGCAAGGTCGTGCCAGTGAGCAGCAGGAACGCCGCGAACGCCATCCAGCTGAATAGCAGCGGCGCCAGCACCAGCGTGGCGAGGAGCATTCCACCATTCCAGAGGGAGTGGGCCGGATCCCAGACCACGCGGCCCGCGACCGGATCGCAGCCCGGTATCTCGACCAAGGTGTTGACCGCGCAGGAATCCGCTTGCTCGCTCATGATCGCCCTCTCGAAGTAATTAACGTATTGCTTAAATAGCTGAGATTGGTTGTCAAGCGATTAACTTACTGCTTAAATGAAGCGATGCAGAAGGTTTTCGAGGCGCTCGCCTCCGCTACGCGCCGCAAGATCCTGGCCTACCTTGCCCATTCTGAGATGAGCGCGGGCGACATTGCGTCGCGGTTCGATATGTCGAAACCGGCGGTGTCACAGCATCTTGCCGTGCTGGAGAATGCCGGTCTGGTCGCCAGCGATAAGCGCGGTCAGTTCGTTTATTACCGGCTGATCCCCTCCAGCCTCGCCAACACGCTCAATTCCTATGTGCAGGAGGTGTGCCCGGTTGCCCGGCCGCTGCGGGCGGAGAGCGCGAAAAAGGCGCAGGAGCGTTCGGGCGACCCGGACTAGGGCGCGCGTTCAGAGGCTCTGATCGTCCTTATATTTGAGCTCGAGGTAACGGCCCTGGGTGGCGAGCTTGTTGAGATCCCCGGTCGCCAGATCAGCGCTCATGCGGGCGAGCTCGCTGTCGACCAAGCCAAGCGCCTCGACGAGTTGTTTGTCCGGGGCGACGCCGTTGCGGTCGTCGCTGCGCAGGCCCGCCGGGACGCGCGTATAGCCGTCGATCAGCTCCGGCAATTCGGTCGCCAGCAGCTTGCGGACCTCCGCGGCTGCGGGTTCACGCGGATCGAGATTAACGAGCTGCGGGGCGAGCGCCTCGAGCTTGAGGCCAATCCCGTCGGCCAGGCGCTGCGCTGGCGCGGGCAAGGCCGGCCGCTGCCGCTGCAGCCAGGCTTCGGTCTTTTGCGGCAACAGGGTGATGTCGCTGGCGGCAAGGCTCTGCGCGGTTTCCTCCGGCTCGTGGCTCATCGCGAAGATCACCCCGGCGGCAATCGCCATCGCCACGATCACGGCAAGGAAGCCCATCTGACCGATCGGCCCGATCACGATTCCCCAGGCCACCGCGGCAACGAGGATTGCAGCCACCGCGGCGGCGATGCGGAGGAAGGCGCGCATCAGCGCACGGTTGCGGCGCTGGCGCTGGCGTTGGGCCAGCCTGCGGCCCTCGGGCGAGACGCGCTGCAGCAGCGCCTCGGCATCGGCCATCACGCGGTTAGGATCGGGCATCAGATTGGGACTCGCGAGGAGACTGCGTTTGTCTCCTCCCCGGAACGGGGAGGGGGACCGCGCCGCAGGCGTGGTGGAGGGGAGAGGCCGAACGCTCGATAGTTTTCCCCTCCACCATCGCTGCGCGATGGTCCCCCTTCCCGAGAAAACTCGGGGAGGAGACGAGGCCGCGGGCGCGCATCAGATCGCCTTGAACGGGTCTTCGGCGGCGGGCGTGCTGCCGCCGGACGTCAGCCGCGCCTGGGCGGCGCCTTCGGCCCGCGCGATATAGCCACGCGACTTTTCGACTTCCGAGGACAGGCTGGTGACCGTAGTCTTCATCGAATCGAGCGCTTCCAGCTTGAAGCGATCGACCGCATCCATCGTGTCGTAGATATTCTGGAAGGCGCGCTTCAGCGTTTCGATCGGGATCGTCGCCGATGCCGCCTGCTGGTGGATCTGCGCGGTCTGGTTACGCAGCATCTCACCCGTCGAATCGATGATGTTGGCGGTGGTGGTGTTGAGCTGGGTGATCTGCTCCAGCACCAGCTTCTGGCCGACCAGCGCCTGGGCAACGGTCACGGCCGTCTTCAGCGCAGCGACGGTGGTGGTGGAGGCGCGATCGACGCCCTTCATCAGCTCGATATTGTTCTTCTTGACCAGATCGAGCGCAAGATAGCCCTGCACCGTCACCGCCATCTGGGTCAGCAGATCCTGATGGCGCTGGCGCACGTAAAACAATGCGCTCTCGCGGATCGCCTTGGCTTTGGCCGGATCGCTTGTCTCGAGATCGTTGGCCTTGTCTTCCAGCAGCGTGTCGGCGGTCTGCGCATAATGGATCATCTGCTCCAGCCGGCCCATCGCCGCCCATAGCGACTGCCGTTCGGTATCGATCGCGGCATTGTCCTTCAGCAGCTCATCCTTGCCGTTCTTGAGGCTGACGAGGATCGCGGAGATGTGACTTTGCGAGCTTTTATAGCTGTCGAAATAATTGCGCAGCTTGTTGCCGAACGGGATGATCCCGAACAGCTTCTTGGGCGCGAGCAGATTGCCCTTCTTGGCCGGATCCAGATCGACGATCGTCCGGCGCAATTCCGCCAGGTCGGCGCCGACGCCATTCTCGCCATCCATCGCACGCACCGGGCGATCGAGAAAGCGATTGGAATGGCCCGCGGCGTCGCGGATCTCCTTCTGGCCGAGATTGGAGATGGTATCGATCCGCTTGCCGAATTCGGGCGAATTCGAATCGAGCTCCGCCAATTCGTCCACGAATGCGCCGACGCGCTTGTCGAGTTCGGTGCGGGTCGCATCGTCCAGCGGGACAAGGCCGGCCGCCTTGGCCGGCGCAATGGCTTGCACCGGTGCCGGGGGCGTCAGCACGAGCTCGTCGGTCTTCGTTTCGGTCGCCGTGGTTGCCAAGGTCAATCTCCTGTCGGTTACAAGATAGGAGGCAATTGCTGTCTTATTCAAGTGATACGCTTATAGTCCGCTGTGCGATCCCCGGCGTGTATGTCCGTCACACCTTTTGCCTAATCCGGGGGCATGCAGCCGTCCGGCTTGTTGCAACGCCGCAATTCAGCTAAGAGCGCGGCGACTTCGAAATCCAAAAACGAAAGACCACCATGCGCCTTCGCAACGTGGCCATCATCGCGCACGTCGATCATGGCAAGACTACCCTGGTCGACCAGCTGTTCCGTCAATCCGGTACCTTCCGCGACAATCAGCGCGTGGAAGAACGCGCGATGGACTCAAACGATCTCGAAAAAGAACGTGGTATCACGATCCTTGCCAAGTGCACCTCGGTCGAGTGGCACGGCAAGGATGGCGATACCCGCATCAACATCGTCGACACGCCCGGCCACGCCGACTTCGGCGGCGAGGTGGAGCGCATCCTGTCGATGGTCGACGGCGTGATCCTGCTGGTCGATTCGTCCGAAGGCGCGATGCCGCAGACCAAGTTCGTGACCGGCAAGGCGCTGGCGCTGGGCCTGCGTCCGATCGTAGTCGTCAACAAGATCGACCGTTCGGACGCGCGCACCCAGGAAGTGCTGGACGAGGTGTTCGACCTGTTCGTGAGCCTGGAAGCGACCGACGAACAGCTCGATTTCCCGGTCCTCTTCGCGTCCGGCCGCAACGGCTATGCCAGCGACGATCCCGATGCGCGCGAAGGCACGCTGACGCCGATGTTCGAAAAGATCGTCGAGCATGTGCCGCCGCCAAGCGCCGATCCGGACGGTCCGTTCAAGTTCCTGGTGACCTTGCTCGACCGCGACAATTTCCTCGGCCGCATCCTCACCGGCCTGGTCTTTTCCGGCTCGGTCAAGACCAACATGCCGATCCATGCACTGGATAATGACGGCAAGATCGTCGAGACCGGCCGCGCGTCCAAGATCATGGCGTTCCGCGGGCTCGAGCGCGTGCCCGTCGACGAGGCCAATGCGGGCGATATCATCTCGATCGCCGGCCTCACCACCGCAACCGTCTCCAACACCATCGCCGATCCGAGCGTCAGCGAGCCGCTGCACGCGCAGCCGATCGATCCGCCGACGCTGTCGATGCGCTTTGCCGTTAACGATTCGCCGATGGCGGGCCGCGAAGGCACCAAGGTCACGTCGCGCATGATCCGGGATCGCCTCAATCGCGAAGCCGAGAGCAATGTCGCGATCAAGGTGACCGAATCGGACGACAAGGACAGTTTCGAAGTTGCCGGCCGCGGCGAGCTTCAGCTCGGCGTGCTGATCGAAACGATGCGGCGCGAAGGCTTCGAGCTCGGCATCAGCCGTCCGCGCGTGCTGTTCCGCGATGGCGAGAATGGCCGCGAAGAGCCGTACGAGACGGTCGTGATCGACGTCGACGAGGAATATTCGGGCACGGTCGTCGAGAAGATGGCCAACCGCAAGGCCGAGATGACCGACATGCGTCCCTCGGGCGGCGGCAAGACCCGCATCACCTTCTCGGCGCCCTCGCGCGGTTTGATCGGCTATCACGGCGAGTTCCTTTCGGACACGCGCGGCACCGGCATCATGAACCGGCTGTTTGAGAAATATGGCCCCCACAAGGGCAATATCGAAGGCCGGAAGAATGGCGTGCTGATCTCCAACGGCTCGGGCGAGGCCAATGCCTATGCGCTTGGCCCGCTGGAAGAGCGTGGCATCATGATGGTGGCCCCCGGTGAGCAGCTCTATGAGGGCATGATCATCGGCGAGAACGCCAAGAATGACGATCTCGAAGTCAATCCGATGAAGGCCAAGCAGCTCACGAACTTCCGCGCGAGCGGCGGCAAGGACGATGCGATCCGGCTCACGCCGCCGCGCCGTCTGACGCTAGAGCAGGCGATCGCGTATATCGACGACGATGAGCTGGTCGAAGTGACGCCGAAGAATATCCGTCTGCGCAAGCGCTACCTCGATCCGCACGAGCGCAAGCGTGCGAGCCGGGCCAAGCAGGCCGCCTGAGCGCGTCCGACGACCTGACGTTTGAAAAGGATGGCGCGCGGCGGTTTCGCCGCGCGGTTTCCGAATCTGCGCTGGCGGACATCGAGGCGGCGTTGGCCGGTCTTCCTGAAGATCGCGCCGGCATCCGCCTGGGCGGCAATGGCGACCTTCGCCGCCACCTCGACGGCAATAGCCCGATCGGGCAGATCGCCGCGGCGGTGCTGGGGCCCGCCAGCTTTCCCGTCCGCGCCATCCTGTTCGACAAGACCGAAAAGACGAACTGGTCGCTGGGCTGGCATCAGGACCGCACCATCGTAGTGCGCGAACGCCGCGATGTTCCGGGATATGGCCCCTGGACCCGCAAGCAGGGCATGATCCATGTGGCGCCGCCGGCCGATGTGCTGGCGAATATGGTCACGCTTCGGGTCCATCTCGATCCGGTGCCCGACGATAATGCGCCCCTGCTGGTGGCGCGCGGCAGCCATGCTTGTGGCGTCGTGATGGAGGCCGACATCGAGCCCCTGGTGCAGCGATCGGACATCTTCCCCTGCTTGGCCGAACGCGGAGACGTGTGGTTGTACGCGACATTGATCCTGCATGCCTCCTCAGCCGCCACACGGCCCGCGCGGCGGCGTGTGCTGCAGATCGATTATACGTGTGCGCCGCTCTCGGATGGTCTTGAATTTCGGGGCGTTTGACCCTGGTCGCGGAACGTCCTCGCAGGCGATGCCGTTTAGCCTCCTCAATATGGAGGCATATCATGGCTGACACGGTGACACAGAAACGCGGTCTGACGACGTTCGGTTGGCTGGCTCTGGGCGGCGTCGCCGCCGCCTTTCTCAGCAGCAAGGACCGCCGCGACAAGGTTCTGAATTCCGCGAAGGGCTTTGCCGGCAAGTTCGGCGGCGGCAGTTCCCCGCGAAGCGGCGCCACCACCGCAGCATAACTATTGGTTTGCCCGGACGCCGGCTCGATGCGGCGTCCGGGCTATACCCGGCATCGCGTTCAGCGATTCAGGCCAAAGCTCGCATATCGGGCCGTCAACTCCTCGCCAGCGGCGATATCGGGGCGGCAATCAGTTCGTAATCGGCAGCAGCATGTAAGTTGGGTGCATCACGAATGCGCCAGGCAGCCGATCCGCGCGCCGTTGCGGATTCCGAAATCCTCGTAAAAGCGGCGCTCGGGCGAATCGGGCGCAAGGGTAGCGACGGTCCCTCAGTCGGCCATCGTCAGGATAGCGGCCCATTCCTCCGCGCGCACCGGGGTGACCGACAGGCGCGACTGGCGCAGCATTTCCAACGCCTGCAGCGCGGGCGCTGCCTTGATCGCCTCCAGCGGGACCGGCTTCGCCAGCTTGCGCACAGGTTTCACGGCCACGCTTGCCCATTTGCCGTCGTCGCCATCCGGCTGCCACGCGCGGGTGATCTCCATGATCCCGACCGCCGCTTTCTCGGTGTTGGAATGGTAGAAGATCGCCTGATCGCCGGGTTGCATCTCCTTGAGGAAGTTGCGCGCGGTATAGTTGCGCACGCCATTCCATTCGGTCCCCCCGTCGCGCACCAGATCGTCCCAGCTATACGCGTCCGGCTCCGACCGAAGCAGCCAATATCGCATCATGCGTCTCCTGGATTGCCGATGGCGAGGTTCATCCGCGCCGCCGCGATGAGGCGATCCGGATCGTCCTGCCAAGCGCTGACGGCGACGTTCGCGATGCGGCCGCCGACGCGGATAACCTCGCCGCAGGCATAAACGGCGGCGGGAAGGCCCGGCCGCATGAAATCGACGGTCACGGTGATCGGCTTGAAGATCGCACGTGCCTGATCCTGATCCTCCAGCGTGGCGTCGATCGCGGCGATGGCGGCAATCTCCAGCAGGCCGGAGATGGCGCCGCCGTGCAGCCCGCCCTGCAGGTTCAGCAAGCCTTCCGAAAAGGGCATGACCAGCAGCGGCGCACCACCATGTTCGCCATGCACCTGAATGCCCAGGAAATCGGCATAAGGAAGCAGCGTGACCGCGCTCATTGGGCGTCCCCCAGCAGCATATATGTGCCGGCCAGGTGCGCGATCGGATCGGCTGCATCCCCATCATGCGCGACCCCGCGCACGAAGGCGACGCGGCGGGTGAGACGATAGCATTCCGCGCGGCCGATCACGGGCTGGCCAACGCGCGACGGGCGCAGATAATCCAGCCGCAGGTCGAGCGTCGCCTGCCGCGCAAACGCGCCCCGGCGCACCCAGACCGCGAAGCCCGCAACCGTATCCATCAAAGAAACGATCGGGCCGGAGGCGAGGATGCCGCTGGTCGCGTCGGAAACGAGGCGCCGATCATAGGCCAAGGCGAACTCGCACCAGTCGGCGCCATGGGCGACATGGCGCAGCCCCAACGCCATGATGTGGCCGCCCTTGGCCGAGGCCAGAAATGTCACAGGGTCGAAGCGCTCGGGCATGCCTGTCGCATATGGAAGCCAGGTTACGGGGACAAGCGGTAGGGGGCGCGGGGGAAATAATAGTTTGATGGGCGGTCCCGCCGATCAGCTGAGCCGGTCGATCGCCTCGTCGCTGAGCGAGCCCGGGATGATCATCACCGGGCAGCGCATCTTGCCCGCATCCGCGCCGGCGAAATGGGCGACCAACAGCCCCGGGCCACCTTCCTTGGCGGCACCTAGCACCAAGGCGGCGATATCCGGTTTTTCTTTCAACAGGCCCTGAACCACCGCCACCGGCTCGCCATGGCGGACGATGATCTCAGGCTTGAGGCCGGTTTCCTTGATTAGGGCGCCGGCCGCTTCGGCGACCATGCCCTCGACCCGCAACCGTTCCTCTTCCTCCATCGCTGCCTGGACGCCGGACCATTGAACGAACTCGGCGGCGGGCACGAGCGCGAGAATCGCGATCGCCCCACCGGTCTTGGCGGCGCGGCGCGCGGCGAAGCGCAAGGCGGTCCGCGCCTCAGGCTGATCGTCGATAACGGTTAGATAGGTGCGCACGTGCGATAAGATCGCGCGTTCCGGCACTTGTGGCAAGCGAGCCTTGACCATCACGGCATGCTGTCCGAAAGGACGCGCCTGTTTGCCCCGCCCGGAGAGGCCCGCTCACCTATGCCGATCGAGATCAAGATGCCCGCTTTGTCCCCCACCATGGAGGAGGGCACACTCGCGAAGTGGCTCGTCAAGGAGGGCGATACTGTCAAGTCGGGCGATATCCTCGCGGAGATCGAAACCGACAAGGCGACGATGGAGTTTGAGACGATCGACGAAGGCGTCGTCGCCAAGCTGCTCGTCCCGGAAGGCTCCGACGGCGTTAAAGTTGGTGAAACCATCCTGATTCTGGCTGGCGAGGGAGAAGATGCCTCGGCCGCCGCGCAGACCAAGGCGCCCGCGGCCCCGAAGGCCGAATCCGCGCCGGCTGCCCCTGCCAAGGAGCCGGCGGCGGCCGAGAAGGGCTATGGCGCGAGCCCGGCCACCGACCCCACGCCGGAAGAGACCAATAAGGTTTCATCCGTAACGCAAAGCGGCGAATCCCGGGTCAAGGCGAGCCCGCTTGCGCGCCGCCTGGCCGAACAGCAGGGCGTGGACCTTGGCACGCTGAAGGGCTCCGGCCCCAACGGCCGCATCGTCAAGGCGGATCTTGAAGGCGCCAAGCCCAGCGCGGCCAAGCCGGCTACCGCAGCGCCTCAGGCGGCCGCGCCCGAGGCGTCCCGTCCCGCAGCCGCACCCGCGCCCGCGCCCGAGGGCGTGCCGTCGGAAACGACCAAGCTGTCCAACATGCGCAAGACCATCGCGCGCCGCCTCAGCGTATCCAAGCAGACCGTCCCGCACATCTATTTGACGGTCGACATCAATCTGGATGCGCTGCTGAAGCTCCGCGGCGAGCTCAACAAGGGACTGGAAAGCCGCGGCGTGAAGCTGTCGGTCAACGACATGCTGATCAAGGCGCAGGCGGTGGCGCTGATGGAAGTGCCGGCAGTGAACGTGCAGTTTGCGGGCGACACGCTGATCCAGTTCAAGCGTGCCGATATCTCGGTCGCGGTTTCGATCCCCGGCGGGCTGATCACGCCGGTCGTGACCAGCGCCGATACCAAGTCGCTGTCGGCGATCGCCAACGAAGTGAAGGATCTTGCCGGCCGCGCCCGCGAGGGCAAGCTGCAGCCGCACGAATATGCCGGCGGCACCGCGAGCCTGTCCAACATGGGCATGTTCGGAATCAAGCAGTTCGAGGCGATCATCAACCCGCCGCAGGCGATGATCCTCGCGATCGGCGCGGGCGAGAAGCGGCCTTATGTCGTCAATGACAGCCTGCAGATCGCGACCGTGATGAGCGCAACCGGCAGCTTCGACCATCGCGCGATCGACGGATCCGACGGCGCGGCCTTCATGGCGGCGTTCAAGCGCCTGTGCGAAAACCCGCTGGGCATGCTGGCTTGAGCAGCGACGATCCGGAACTTCCCACCGGAGAGCCCGCCATCCGGGTGGTCGCCATGCCGGCGGACACCAACCCCTATGGCGATATTTTCGGCGGCTGGCTGCTGAGCATCATGGACTCGGCCGCCGGCACCGTCGCCGCGCGTTTTTCGCGCGGACGCGCAGTGACGATCGCGATCGACGGCATGACGTTCCACCGCCCGGTCAAGGTCGGCGATGTCGTCTCCGTCTATGCCAATGTGGTCACGACCGGACGGTCGTCGATGAAGATCGAGGTTTCGGCCTGGCGCCGTGTGCGCGCGGGTGAGGAAACCGACCGCGTGACACATGCGCTGTTCACGTTTGTGGCCATTGGCGACGATGGGCGGCCGCGGGTGATACGCGAGTGAATCAGGCAGTTCCCCTCTCTCCAACCTCTCTCCCGCAAGGGGAGAGAGGCTTTAGTGGGGATCCCGGGAGCCTTAGCCCCTCCCCCCTTGTGGGGGAGGGGTTGGGGAGAGGGGGCATCAAGGATCGCGCGCGTTCGTTGCGGAAGAACCAGACTGATGCGGAGCAGCGCTTGTGGAAATTGCTGCGGGCCAAGCGGTTGGAGGCCTGGAAATTCAGGCGTCAGCTTCCGATCGGCAATTACATTGTCGATTTTGCCTGTCCTGCTGCGCGATTGATTATCGAGGCGGACGGCGGGCAACATAGTGAGAGCGCATATGACTCCCGGCGCGACGCGTGGCTTGCAGCGCAGGGCTGGCGTGTAATTCGCTTCTGGAACACCGATATCCTTAACAATGAAGAGGGCGTTCTCAGCGCGGTGCTTGCCGCGCTGCCCCCTCTCCCCAACCCCTCCCCCGCGAGGGGGGAGGGGCTAAGCGGAGCAACTCATGGCTGACACGTACGATCTTGCAATTCTTGGTTCGGGGCCGGGCGGCTATGTCGCGGCGATACGCGCGGCGCAGTTGGGCATGAAGGTCGCGATCATCGAGCGCGAGCGGTTGGGCGGCATTTGCCTCAACTGGGGCTGTATCCCGACCAAGGCACTGCTGCGGACGTCGGAAGTCTATCATTATATGACGCATGCCGCGTCCTACGGATTGACGGTCGACAAGCCGGGGTTCGACCTGCCCAAGGTGGTGGATCGCAGCCGCAAGGTGGCGGGCCAGCTCAATGCCGGCGTCAAAGGCCTGATGAAGAAGAACAAGGTCACCGTGGTCGAGGGCGTCGGCACCCTGACCGGCAAGGGCAAGTTTCAGGTCAAGAATGGCGACAAGACGACCGACATCGCTGCAAAGAACATCATCCTGGCGACGGGTGCCCGCGCCCGCGATCTGCCCTTTGCCAAGGCGGACGGCGATCGCATCTGGACCTATCGCCATGCGATGACGCCGAGCGAGATGCCGACCAACCTGCTGGTGATCGGATCGGGCGCGATCGGCTGCGAATTCGCCAGCTTCTATTCGGACATGGGTGCGAAGGTCACCATCGTCGAAATGCTCGATCGGATCCTCCCGGTCGAGGATCATGAGGTTTCCGCCTTCGTCCAGAAGCAGTTCGAAAAGCAGGGCATGAAGATCCTGCCGAAGCATGGCGTCGAAAAGCTCGATGTGAAGCCGGGGCGTTCGGTCACCGCCACGATCAAGCTGCCCAACGGCAAGACGGAGACACAGGAATTCAGTCATGTCATCGTCGCGGTCGGCATCGTGCCCAATACCGAGAATATCGGACTGGAAACGCTCGGCATCGAAACCGCGCGCGGCCATGTCGTGATCGATGAAATGTGCCGCACGAATGTCGAGGGCATCTACGCGATCGGCGATATCACCGGTGCGCCTTGGCTGGCGCACAAGGCAAGCCATGAGGGCATCATCGCGGTCGAGCATATGGCGGGCAACCACCCCCACGCGATGGACGTGCTGAAGATCCCCGGCTGCACCTATTCGCGGCCCCAGGTGGCGAGCGTCGGCTATACGGAGGCCAAAGCGAAGGAGCTGGGCTTCGAGGTGAAGGTCGGCAAATTCCCGTTCATCGGCAACGGCAAGGCGATCGCGCTGGGCGAGGCGGAGGGCTTCGTGAAGACGGTATTCGACGCCAAGACCGGCGAGCTGCTCGGCGCGCATATGGCAGGCCCGGAAGTCACCGAGCTGATCGAGGGCTACACCGTCGCCAAGCAGCTCGAGACAACGGAAGCGGACCTGATGGAAACGATCTTCCCGCACCCGACGCTGAGCGAAGCCATGCACGAAAGCGTATTGGCGGCCTATGGTAAGGTGATCCACATCTGACGACGGTCAGCCGGTCGCCGCATCCTTAAGCCATGCGCGGAACGCCGCCATGGCCGGGCTGTCCTTGCGGGACATGAGTCGCGTTAGCCAATAGCCGCCGGTCGTGATCTCGATCGCGAACGGCTGGACCAGCCGGCCGGCGATCAGATCGTCGGAGAACATGGCGGGTGGGGCGAGCGCGACCCCGAATCCGCCCTGGGCTGCTGCCACCATCGCAAGCGAGGTGTCGAATACCGGCCCGCGCAGGGAGGGGCAGGGCGCCCCTGCCTGTTCGAACCATAGCGGCCATTCGTCCGCGCGGTAGGAGCGCAGGAGCGTCTCGCGCGCCAGCGCCGCCGGCTCGCCCAGGCGTTCCGCCGTCGCCGGGTTGCATAAGGG
Organism: Sphingomonas sp. ASY06-1R; assembly: GCF_052180265.1. Taxonomy (GTDB): domain Bacteria; phylum Pseudomonadota; class Alphaproteobacteria; order Sphingomonadales; family Sphingomonadaceae; genus Sphingomonas_I. Next base: position 631,611 of record NZ_CP197464.1, read on the forward strand.
CGCCAGGGGCGCGTCCAGGATCGGATCGGCATGCATGCCGTGCCAGGCGCCGTTGCCGAAGCGGATCGCCACGTCGAGGCCTTCGCCGGCAAGATCGACACGATTGTTGTTGGTCATCAGGCGCAGGTCGATGCCCGGATGGCCGCGATGAAAAGCGTCGAGCCGAGGAAGCAGCCAGCCGGTCGCGAAGGTGCCGACGACGCCGACGTTCAATACCTCGCGCAATCTGCCGTCGGCATAGAGATCCAGCGTCGCGCCGATCCGGTCGAACGCATCGGCCACGGCGGGAACGAGCGCCTGACCCTCCGCGGTCAGGGCCAGTCCGCGCGGCAGGCGGCGAAACAGCGGCGTTCCCAGACGTTGCTCCAGCGCCGCCACCTGATGGCTGACGGCGCCCTGGCTGACGCACAGTTCGATCGCCGCACGCGTGAAATTAAGATGCCGCGCGGCGGCTTCGAACGCACGCAGGGCATTCAGGGGCAGTTGGGCGCGATCCACGTCCCGTCATGAATCAAGCTCATGGCTCTGTCGAGATATGATGCTTTGTCCGCGCGCGCCTGTTCACCGCATGATCCACCCATCGATCAGGGAGGCATGTGGTGAACTATTCAAGATTTGTTTTGATCGGCGTCGCGGCGTCCGTCCTTCCATCGCTGGCGACGGCGGCGCGCGCCGCTCGCGACCCCCTGTTGCAGCCGGTAGCGCCGGAGGCGGCACGGGAATGGCTGACGCCCCAGCCGCCGCTCCATATTTACGGCAATAGCTATCTGGTGGGCTTTGGCGGGCTCAACGTCGCCCTTATCACGACATCGGCAGGCCTGATCCTGATTGATGGCGCGCTGCCGCAGGGTGTGGCCGCGATCGAAGCGAAGATCCGGCAGCTCGGCTTCAAGGTCCGCGACGTCAAATATATCCTCAGCACGGAGCCGCATTTCGATCATGCGAGCGGCATCGGTGCTTTGGCGCGCGATTCCGGGGCGATCGTGGTGGCGGGTAAGGCGGCGGTGCCGGCGCTGCAGAGCGGATGGCCGACCCCGGACGATCCGCAGGCGGGATATCGCGCGCATTATCATGGCGTCGGGCCGGTGCGCGGCGTCAGCGATGGCGCCGTGATCCGCCTTGGCGACGTTGCCGTTACGGCGGTGGCGGTGCCGGGCCACACGCCGGGCAGCACCAGCTGGACCTGGCGATCGTGCGAGGCGGGGCAATGCAAGATGGTCGTGTTCTCGGCCAGCCTGAATCCCATCTCCGCCGAAAAGTATCGCTTCACCGATCCGGCGCATCGCGCTCTGACGGACGGCTTCCGGCGAAGCTTCGCCAAAATGAAGACGCTGCCGTGCGACATCCTGATCACGGCCCATCCCGGCCAATCGGGCGGCGACATCAAGGCGGCCAAGCTGCAAGCTGGCGCAAAGCCGAACCCCTATGTCGATCCCCATGCCTGCCGCGACTATGCCGAGCAATCCGAAGATCTGTTCGATAAGCGGATCGCCGGCGAACAAGCGGGGCGGGGCAAGTGAGGGGGCTGAGTCTTGCGCTGGCCTTGGCAAGCGCGGCACCTTGCGCGGCGGCAATCTGGCAACCGGGTTACGGCGCTTCGCAGATGCCGTTATGGCCGGGCGCCGCACCGCACGTGCTACCGGTCAATGGACCGGAGACCATGACGGTCGACCCCAAGTCGAAGATTGGCGGCAAGACGGTTATCGAGATTGATCGCGTATCACGCCCGACCTTGACGCTGTATCGCCCGACCGGGCGTAACACTGGCGCGGCTGTGATCGTCTATCCCGGTGGTGGCTTCTGGATTCTGGCGATGGATCTGGAAGGGAGCGACGTCTGCGACTGGCTGACCGCGAAGGGCGTCGCGTGCGTGCTCGTCAAATATCGCGTGCCTGGTAACCATTTGTCTCCTCGATCGGGTCCCTATCCGGTCAACCCGGTCGCGCTGGAAGATGCGCAGCGGGCGATCGCGATGACGCGCTTCCATGCCCGGCAATGGGGCATCGACCCCTCCAAGATCGGCGTGCTCGGCTTTTCGGCGGGCGGGCATCTGGTCGCTGCGACCAGCACATTGCCCCGCATCTATCCGCCCGTGGACGCGATCGATCGGGCGAGCGTGCGTCCGGACTTCGGCATCGCGCTATATCCCGGGCATCTCTGGATCGACGAAGCGCGGTTCCAGCTGAATCCGGACGTGCCCGTCAGCGCCAGCACTCCGCCGCAATTCATCGTCCAGAACGAGGATGATCCGGTCGACGACGTCAACAATTCGCTGGTCTACTATCTGGCGTTGAAGAAAGCGGGCGTGCCGACGGAGATGCATCTCTACGCCAAGGGCGGGCACGCCTTCGGTCTGCGCCACGACCCGGCAAAGCCGGCGACCGACTGGCCCGGTCTGGCGGAGCGCTGGCTGCAGACGATCGGCATACTGCCCTAGCGCCGCCGGCCGGGTAAGGCCGGGCGGGCACGCCGCACGCCGAAGTGCGTGGCAAGCGAACCGAAGGCGCTTCCTGTCGCCCACGCTCCTCCCCTAAGAGGGCCGAATGGTGCGTGCGAGATCTTCCGCAGGATCGGTGGTCGGACGTTCGCGATCGCCTTTGCCCTGGGCCGTTGCGGCGGCCCTGTTGTTCTGCGCGGCGCTGGCGATGCGGTTTCCAGGCGTCGCCATGTATGACAGCGTGACCCAGTATCAGCAGGCGGCCAGCGGCAGCTATGACGATTGGCACCCGCCGATCATGGCGCATGCCTGGGCGCTGCTGAACCATATCCATGGCGGCACCGGCCCGTTCTTCCTGGTCCAGATGCTCTTGTGGTGGTCGGGCCTGGGCTTGCTCTCGGTGGCGCTTGGCCAGCAGCGGCGGCACGGCGCGGCGGCGTTGGTATTGCTGGTCGGCATCGCGCCGCTGTGGCTGGGCTGGACGACGGTGGTGTTGAAGGACGCCCAGATGGCCTGCTGCCTCGTCGCCGCGGCCGGGCTGGCCGGCTATTGGCGGTTCGACCGGCGCAACATGCCGATATCGGCGGTGGTGCTGACCGCCCTGTTGCTGATCTATGCGACGCTGGTGCGCGGCAATGCGGTGTTCGCGACAATACCCTTTGCGATGGCGTTGACGGGGTGGCCGCGGCGCGACCGCTTATGGGTTCAAGTGCTGGCCGGCGTCGTGCTGACGCTGGCGGTGCTGGCGATAAGCCCTTTCATCAATCATCGCCTCTTGCGCGCGGCACCGAGCGGCGTCGAGCGCGTGCTGCCGCTCTATGACATGACGGGCATCGCGCATTACGCACGATTGCCGAGCATCGCTGCCGTCCCGCCGGCTTTATGGGCGGAATCGGAGCAGAAAGGCTGCTACACCCCCTATTATTGGAATCCCTACGGGGAAGATCGGCAATGCGGCGGCATCGGCACGGCGGCTGTCTTCGAAGATGGGGCCGAGCCGCATCTGATGCGCGACTGGATCGGCCAGGTCTTGCGCCATCCGGTCGCTTATGCGCGGCATCGCTTGAGCCACCTCAACTCCAACCTGCGCTTCTGGGTGCGCGGATCGGAGCCGGATGCCATTCCGCCGATCGATAGCGAGCCGAACAAGGACGGATTGGGCGCGCGCCCCACGGCCGGGGCAAGGCTGCTGATATCCGCGGCAACGATCATGCTGGCGACACCCCTGGGCTGGCCGGTCTTCTGGCTGGCGATCGCAGGCGCCTTGACCTGGGCTTCGGCCGGACGAACGGAACCGCAGGCGCGCCTCGGCCGGGCGCTTGCCATTTCCGCCCTGTGCATGAGCGGCAGCTTCGCGGTCGTCAGCATCGCCAGCGACCTGCGTTATCATCTGTGGTCGATGGTGGCGGCAGCGTTGGCGCTGATCCTGCTGATCGATGCGCGCGCGCTGGATCGGCGGCGTGCCCTCATCTCCGGCGGGCTGGTGCTGGCCGTGGTCGCGATCGGGCTGGTGGCGCGGCTTGGTGCGGCGGCGCCGGTCTATATACCGGTGATGCCGCCGGCCACCGCCTCGACCTCGTGAGAGGTCAACCCGGTCGTTAGGCACCAAGGTGGCAGTGCTACGCATTGCCAGCGCGATCCCCAGCGTTAGACGGATGCGCTGCAAATGGGGGATTCTATGCGGATATATCGATCTTGTGTGATGGCGCTTGGGCTGGTTGCAGGCGCGGGACAGGCTGCGACGGTCGTCACGGCGGCACATATGATCGATCCCGTGAAGGGCGTGCTGGTCGATAATGCGATGGTGGTGATCGGCGACGACGGGCGCGTTCAGGCGCTTGCCGCAGGCAACAGCGCGCGGCCGATTATTCCGGCCGATGCCAAACGGGTGGACCTGGGCGACGTCACGATCCTGCCGGGCCTGATCGACATGCATGTCCACCTGACCAGCGATCCGACCTTATCGGGCTATCAAGGGCTGGAATATACCGACAATTTCTGGACGGTGATTGGCGTCCCCAATGCCAGGAAGACGCTGGACGCGGGGTTCACCACGGTACGGATGGTGGGTTCCAGCAATTATGACGACGTCGCGCTGAAGCAGGCGATCGATCATGGCTATATTGCGGGCCCCCGGATCGTGCCCGCAACCTATGCCATCGGCGTCACCGGCGGCCATTGCGATGCGACCGAATATCCGCCGTCGGTGAAGGTGCCGGCGCCCGGTATCGCCAACAGCCCGGGCGAGTTCAGAGGGCTCGTCCGGACGTTGCGCAAATATGGGGCGGAGGTGATCAAGGTCTGCATGACCGGTGGCGTGCTTTCGAAGACCGACTCGGTCGGCGCGCAGCAGCTGTCCTATGACGAGATCAAGGCGGTCGTCGACGAAGCGCATATGCTGGGCATGCGCGTCGCGGTGCATGCGCATGGCACGGATGGGATCAACGATGCGTTGCGCGCCGGGGTCGATACGATCGAGCATGCCAGCCTGGCCGATGCCGAATCGTTCAAGCTCGCCAAGGCGCATGGGGCATGGTTCGACATGGACGTCTATGACGACGATTATATCCTGGCCGAAGGCGCCAAGAATGGCGTGTTCGCGGAAAGCCTGGCCAAGGAAAAGATGATCGGCCTTAAGCAGCGGCAGACCTTCCGCGCCGCCCACGCCGCCGGCGTGAAGATGTTGTTCGGGACCGATGCGGGGGTCTACCCCCATGGCGACAATGCCAAGCAATTCGCGAAGATGGTCGAATGGGGCATGACGCCGATGGAGGCGATTCGCGCGGCAACCTCGGACGCGGCGATCGCGCTCGATCGCGCCAATGATGTCGGCCAGCTGACCCCCGGCCACTTCGGCGATATCGTCGCGGTTGCCGGCGATCCCAGCACGGATGTGCGCCTGCTGGAACATCCCGCCTGGGTGATCAAGGGCGGGCAGGTTGTGCTCAGTCCGTCGCGCTGATGGCGGAGAGCAACAACAAGCTGGTCCTGCTGGCGGCGCTGGCCGCCAATCTCGGCATCGCGGCGGCCAAGTTCGTCGCGGCCGCGCTGACGGGATCCTCGGCCATGTTGACCGAGGGCGTTCATTCGGTCGTGGATTCCACCAACCAGCTCTTGCTGCTTTATGGCGAGCGGGCGTCGCGCAAGCCGCCCGACGATCTTCATCCGCTGGGCTATGGCCGGGAACTCTATTTCTGGAGTTTCGTGGTCGCGATCCTGATCTTCGCGACCGGGGCGGGCCTGTCGATCTATGAAGGCGTGCACCACGTTTTGCACCCGGTCCGGGTCGAGGATGCGACCGTCGCCTATATCGTGCTGGCGGTTTCCTTTCTGCTGGAAGGGGCATCGTGGCTGACCGCCTTGCGCGAGTTCCGGCGCACGCAGGGCGATCTCGGCTGGTGGCAGGCGATTCGGCGCTCCAAGGATCCGGCGACGTTCATCGTGCTGTTCGAGGATTCGGCCGCCTTGTTCGGGCTGGTGATCGCGGCGATCGGCGTATCGCTGGCCCACTGGACGGGGGAGCCCATGTGGGACGGCGCCGCCTCGATCGTAATCGGCGTGGCGCTGGCCGTCGTCGCCTTCATGCTGGCACGCGAATCGAAGGGGCTGCTGATTGGCGAACGTGCCGATCTGCGCCTGATCGCGGCGATCCGGACAGCGTTCGAGGCGCGCCCGGAAGTGACCGCCGTCCAGGAGATCATCACCATCCATATCGCGCCTCGCCGGGTCTATGTATCGGCGAGCATCGATTTCGAGGATGACGTGCCAGTCGGGGTGGTGGAGCGCCTGATCGCGGAGACCGAGGCGTCGCTGCGCGAAGCCTGGCCGCAGATCACCAGCGTCTACATCAAGCCGAAGGCGCGGCCGGCCTGATCCCCTTATATTGCCAGATACGGCGGAAATATCTCTTCCGGGGCACTTCGGCGACCAGCCGGTAATCGCGTGCCAAGGCGCGGTCTAACATGAGGCGGGTCTTCGGATTGGCGGCCTTTCGCTGCTCTTCCAGGCGCTCGGGCGTACGCCATTGCGGTTGCAGCACGCCGTCGACGATCACGGCCGGGTGCGTGGCGATCAGCCGCCGCATCTCCGCGGTCGGATCGACGCCGATCGACGGCGCCTCGAGCGCCTCCGAAAGGTGGTAGGGGAAGAAGAATTTGGTCGCCCCCGGGGCCTGCGTGATCAGATACAGGATCGGTTCGCCGTCATAGATGTACAGCGATCCGCCGTGGCGGGATTGGTCGATGATCGATGCGACCCGTTCGATATAGTCGGCCTGACCCTTGCGGAGGGTGATGATGTAATAGCTTACCGGCGTCGCGATCACCCCGATTGCCGCCAATATGCCGGCCAGGCGCAGTCCGGTCCGGCGCTTGCCATGGATGATGTCGAACGCGGGCGCGATCGCTGCGCAGAGCGACACCAGCAGCGGCAGCGCATAATGGTCGTAATAGGTACCAAAGATCAGCAGCCCGACCGTCGCGGCACCGAACCATTGCACCAGAAATGCATGCGCCCGATGGCCGTGCGTTCGCCAGGGCTGTCCACGTCGCGCGATCAGCAGCGCCAGGAGCAGTGGCGCCATCAGCAAGACGATGATGCCAAGTCGTCGCAGCAGTTCCGGCGCCGGCGCGTTGCCGCGCTGGAAGATCGAGACGAAGTTCACATAGACGAAGGCCTGCGTCTGCCCGATCGCCACATAGGCCAGCAGCATTATGCCGGTCGGAATTAGCGCGATCCCGGCCCAGATGAGCGCTTGCGCCACGGTGCTGGCCGGCTTGGCGCTCGCACGCCATTGCCGCCAGGTAAGGGACAGCCCGAAAAAGACGCCCTCGAACACGGCGGAATATTTGATCTGCAGCGCCAGCCCGCATAGGATCATCGCCACCGCGCCCAACCGGAAGCGCCGCGTCGGGCTCACGTCCTCGCCCATGGCGTTGAGCGTTATCAGCCCCGCACCCGCCATCAACGCATTATAGAAAACCGGAGACTGGCCGCCCTGGCCGGTGAAGAAATCGAGCCATAGGAGGTAGATCGCCGCCGCGATCCAGCTGGCACGTGCGCTCGCCACCCTGCTGGCGAGCTTGCGGATGAGCAGCGCGGTGGCCCAGGCGAACAGGGCTGCAACAATCTGATATTGGTAGATGCCCGTGCCGCCGAGCAGCCTTATGCCCGCATAGAGCAGGAAAAGCCCAACCGGCTTTCGATCCCAGATGTCCACATAGGGGACCGCCCCGTGCAGCATGCGGTCGCCGATCACCAAATAATATTGTTCGTCGACCTGGATGACCGGATCGCCAAACCAGATGCCGCGCACCGCGATTGCAAGCGCGAGCAACATCAAGGGGCCGACCCAGCTTCGGGCGGGCGGTAAGTTCCAGGAGGTGAGTCCGGCGGGGCGTGCGGTCCGCTTGCGTGACGCGGGGGCGGAACCGTCGTCGCGGGGATGTGGCGGGCTCATCGGTCCGCTTGCCAACTTATCGAGTATAATATGCATTTAGTCTCGCCTTGACCGAGGCCCGCGCCAGCGTGTTGGGCCTAACGGCCCGATGTGTCGTTTCCGTCTATTGCTACGCTACAACGAACCTTCCACACGGTAGACGCCGCCGATCGCGGACTCCCGTTGACGCTCAGCTGCTCCCCAGTTATATGGCCGCTCGCTCGCGGGCCCTATCGGGGCTCATGCGGGTGCACTGAACATTGCCGATGCTTGGCAGGCCCCGGGTGGCAAACCCCATCTGGGCCGTTATCGCATTCCGCCGTTTCGACGGCAGCATGAGGTGCTGGCACGGTAAAGTAACCCTGTGAAAGGTGAAGGGCTTCATGCCAACGATTAACCAGTTGATCCGTAAGGGTCGTGAACCGCAGATCGCCAAGTCCAAGGTGCCTGCGATGGAAAAGAATCCGCAGAAGCGTGGCGTTTGCACGCGCGTTTACACCACGACCCCGAAGAAGCCGAACTCGGCGCTGCGTAAGGTGGCCAAGGTCCGCCTGACGAACTCGCGCGAAGTGATCAGCTACATTCCCGGCGAGGGCCACAATCTGCAGGAGCACTCCGTGGTCCTGATCCGCGGCGGCCGTGTGCGCGACCTTCCCGGTGTGCGCTATCACGTTCTGCGCGGCGTGCTCGACACCCAGGGCGTCAAGAACCGCAAGCAATCCCGCTCCAAGTACGGCGCCAAGCGTCCGAAGTAAGCCGATCGGCACGATCGTCCGATCACCCGGCTGAAGTTTAGAGAAAGAAGAAAAGATGGCTCGTCGTCGTCGTCCAGAAAAGCGCGAAATCCTTCCCGATCCGAAGTTCGGGGATGTCGTGCTGTCCAAGTTCATGAATTCCGTCATGCTCGACGGCAAGAAGTCCACCGCCGAAAGCATCGTGTACGGTGCGCTCGAAACGGTCGAGACCCGTGCCAAGCGCGAGCCGCTGGCCGTGTTCCACGATGCGCTCAACAATATCCGTCCGGGTATCGAAGTGCGCAGCCGCCGCGTCGGTGGTGCGACCTACCAGGTTCCGGTCGAGGTTCGCCCGGAGCGTAGCCAGGCGCTGGCCATTCGTTGGCTCATCACCGCCGCGCGCGGTCGTTCGGAGCACACCATGTCGGCGCGCCTGTCGGGCGAGCTGATGGACGCCGCCAACAACCGCGGCAACGCGGTGAAGAAGCGCGAAGACACGCACCGCATGGCGGAAGCGAACCGCGCCTTCTCGCACTACCGCTGGTAAGGCCGGACGCTCTAGCGCCCGTTCAAATCATACCTACATAGTGGGGAGCCGGATCGTCCGGCTCCCCACATCGCTAAGGAAGCTCACGTCATGGCCCGCAGCCATCCGCTCGAGAAGTATCGCAATATTGGCATCATGGCCCACATCGATGCCGGCAAGACGACCACGACCGAGCGCATCCTGTATTATACCGGCAAGTCCTATAAGATCGGCGAGGTCCATGAGGGCACCGCCACCATGGACTGGATGGAGCAGGAGCAGGAGCGCGGGATCACGATCACGTCCGCTGCCACGACGTGCTTCTGGAACGATCACCGCATCAACATCATCGACACTCCCGGCCACGTCGACTTCACGATCGAAGTCGAGCGTTCGCTGCGCGTGCTCGACGGCGCGGTTGCGTGCTTCGACGGCGTTGCCGGCGTGGAGCCGCAGTCCGAGACGGTATGGCGCCAGGCTGAGAAGTATCACGTGCCGCGCATGTGCTTCGTCAACAAGCTCGATCGTACCGGCGCGAGCTTCGAGCGTTGCGTCGACATGATCAAGGACCGCCTGGGTGCGCGTCCGGCCGTCCTGTATCTCCCGATCGGCATCGAAGGCGGCTTCAAGGGCCTCGTCGACCTGGTCGAGAATCGCGCGATCATCTGGCTCGAAGAGTCGCTGGGTGCGAAGTTCGAATATCAGGACATTCCGGCAGACATGGCGGATGCCGCTGCCACCGCGCGTTCCGAGCTGATCGAAATGGCGGTCGAGCAGGACGACGAGATCATGGAAGCGTATCTGGAGGGCAACGAGCCCGATACGGCTACGCTCAAGAAGCTGATCCGCAAGGGCACGCTGAACTTCTCGTTCGTGCCGGTGCTGTGCGGTTCGGCGTTCAAGAACAAGGGCGTGCAGCCTTTGCTCGACGGCGTCGTCGATTATCTGCCCAGCCCGCTGGACATCAAGGACGTCGAGGGCCTGAAGCTCGACGGCGAGACCGCCGATTCGCGCCCGCCGCGCGACGATGCGCCGATGTCCGCGCTCGCCTTTAAGATCATGAACGATCCGTTCGTCGGCACGCTCACCTTTGCCCGCATCTATTCGGGCAAGATGGATACGGCCTCGGTCGTGTTGAATTCGGTCAAGGACAAGAAGGAAAAGGTTGGCCGCATGCTGCTGATGCATGCCAACAGCCGCGAGGACATCCAGGAGGCATTTGCCGGCGACATCGTCGCTCTGGCGGGCCTGAAGGATACGACGACCGGTGATACGCTCTGCGCGCAGAACGCACCGATCATCCTCGAGCGGATGGAATTCCCCGAGCCCGTGATCGAGCTTTCGGTGGAGCCGAAGACCAAGGCCGACCAGGAGAAGATGGGCGTCGCGCTCAATCGCCTCGCGCGCGAAGATCCGTCGTTCCGCGTGTCTTCGGACAATGAGAGCGGCCAGACCATCATCAAGGGCATGGGCGAGCTCCATCTCGAGATTCTGGTCGATCGCATGAAGCGCGAGTTCAAGGTCGAGGCGAACATCGGTGCGCCGCAGGTGGCCTATCGCGAATCGCTCAGCCGCAAGGTCGATGTCGATTACACCCACAAGAAGCAGTCGGGTGGTTCGGGTCAGTTCGGTCGCATCAAGATCACGGTCGAGCCGGGCGAGCGCGGCCAGGGCGTCATCTTCAAGGATGAGGTCAAGGGCGGCAACGTACCGAAGGAGTATATTCCTTCGGTCGAGAAGGGTATCCGCGAGATCGCGGCGACCGGATCGAAGATAGGCTTCCCGATCATTGATTTCACGGCGACCCTGACCGACGGTGCTTACCATGACGTCGACTCGTCGGCGCTGGCGTTCGAAATCACCGCTCGCGGCGCGATGCGCGAAGCGGCGCAGAAGTCCGGGATCAAGATCCTCGAGCCTATCATGAAGGTCGAGGTCGTGACGCCGGAAGATTATCTGGGCGATGTTATCGGCGACTTGAACAGCCGCCGCGGCCAAATCCAGGGCACCGACAGCCGGGGCAATGCCCAGGTCGTCGAGGCGATGGTCCCGCTGGCGAACATGTTCGGCTACGTGAACCAGCTCCGCTCCTTCACCCAGGGGCGTGCGCAGTACACGATGCAGTTCAGCCACTATGACGAGGTTCCGGCGAACGTGGCGGAAGAGGTCGTCGCAAAGCTGGCATAAGCCAAAAAAGCTGCTATTGGCGCGCTCCGCGAGCGGGGCGCGCCCCTTTCTCCCAATATATCGAAGCAAGGTAGGAAATCATGGCTAAGGCTAAATTTGAGCGGACGAAGCCGCACTGCAATATCGGCACCATCGGCCACGTCGACCATGGCAAGACGTCGCTCACGGCCGCCATCACCAAGGTGCTCGCCGAAACCGGCGGCGCGACCTTCGTCGACTATGCGAATATCGACAAGGCTCCCGAAGAGCGCGAGCGCGGCATCACGATCTCGACCGCACACGTCGAGTATGAGACGCAGGCGCGCCACTATGCGCACGTCGATTGCCCGGGCCACGCCGATTATGTGAAGAACATGATCACGGGCGCCGCGCAGATGGACGGCGGCATCCTCGTCGTGTCCGCGACCGACGGCCCGATGCCGCAGACCCGTGAGCACATCCTGCTCGCCCGCCAGGTCGGCGTGCCGCAGCTCGTCGTGTTCATGAACAAGGTTGACCTGGTCGACGACGCCGAGATCCTCGAGCTCGTCGAGCTGGAAATCCGCGAACTGCTTTCGTCCTACGATTTCGACGGCGACAACATCCCCGTCATCCAGGGCTCCGCTGTTTGCGCGCTCAACGGCACGAAGCCTGAGATCGGCCATGCTGCCGTGCTCAAGCTGATGGAAGCCGTCGACACGTTCATCCCGCAGCCCGAGCGTCCGCTCGACAAGCCGTTCCTGATGCCGATCGAGGACGTGTTCTCGATCTCGGGTCGCGGCACCGTCGTGACCGGCCGCGTCGAGACCGGCGTCGTCAAGGTTGGCGAGGAAGTCGAGATCGTCGGCCTCAGCGACACCAAGAAGACCGTCGTCACCGGCGTCGAAATGTTCCGCAAGCTGCTCGACAGCGGCCAGGCCGGTGACAATATCGGCGCGCTGCTCCGCGGCGTTGGCCGTGACGACGTCGAGCGTGGTCAGGTCCTGTGCAAGCCGGGCTCGATCAAGCCGCACACCGACTTCTCGTCGGAAGTCTATGTGCTGTCGAAGGAAGAGGGTGGCCGTCACACGCCGTTCTTCGCCAACTATCGCCCGCAATTCTACTTCCGCACGACCGACGTGACCGGCGAAGTCGTCCTCCCCGAGGGCACCGAGATGGTTATGCCGGGCGACAACGTGAAGCTTGGCGTCAAGCTCATCGCACCGATCGCGATGGAGCAGGGCCTGCGTTTCTCGATCCGCGAAGGCGGCCGCACCGTCGGCGCCGGGGTTGTCAGCGCGATCACCGCGTAATATACGAACGTCATCGCAGCCGCCCGACTCCCCAGCGGAGTCGGGCGGTTTGCTATTTATGAGAGATCCTTTTGCCGTCATGTCAGCGTAGGCTGGCATCTCAGCGTGTGAGTGAGCAGCTTGCCGCATGAGACCCCAGCCTTCGCTGGGGTGGCGACCAGGGGGTCATCAGGCTCTTTCGCATCGGTAGGAACCATGGACAGCAATATCCGCATTCGCCTGAAGGCGTTCGATCATCGCGTGCTCGATCAGGCAACCGGCGAGATCGCCGACACCGCGCGCCGCACCGGCGCCTTGACCCGTGGCCCTATCCCTCTGCCGACGCGCATCGAGAAGTTCACGGTCAACCGTGGACCGCACATCGATAAGAAGTCGCGTGAGCAGTTCGAAGTCCGCACGTTCAAGCGCCTGCTCGACATCGTGCAGCCGACCCCGCAAACCGTCGACGCTTTGATGAAGCTCGATCTTGCAGCGGGTGTTGATGTTGAGATCAAGCTGGCGTAAGGAGCTTCCACCGCTGGCGGGGTGATTCACCCCAGCCGGCGCTTTTGCTTCCCGCATAAGCCTTTCGAGGCGCGGTCGAAGCAGGAAAGCAAAGGGATACCGAACGTCCTCCTCCTTCGGGAGAGTGCGTTGCCTGCGTCCCCGCTTTCAGCAATCGGGTGATCCGTCACCTTCTTGTTGGATACTGGCCCAGGCGGGGGCACGCAGTTTCATTGGGCTGGGCTTCGGGAATCCCCGGAGCCTTTTTCGTTGGCAAGCTCGCCATTTCGGTGACGAGCCTCTGGTTGGAAGGAATTGGTCATGCGCACCGGCGTGATCGCGAAGAAGATGGGGATGACCCGGCTGTTCCAGGACGACGGGCGTCATGTGCCCGTGACCGTTCTGCAGCTCGATGGTCTTCAGGTCATTGCCCGCAAGGAAGATGCGCGTGACGGTTATGTCGCGGTGCAGCTCGGCGCGGGTGTGGCGAAGGCCAAGAATGTTTCCAAGCCGCAGCGCGGCCACTTCGGCAAGGCCGAGGTGGAGCCTAAGGCTTATGTCGCCGAATTCCGCGTCACCGAGGATAATCTTCTCGATGTTGGCGCCGAGATTTCGGCTGAGCATTTCGTTGCCGGCCAGATGGTCGACATCCAGGGTCGCACCCAGGGCAAGGGCTTTCAGGGCGGCATGAAGCGTTGGGGCTTCGGCGGTCTGCGCGCCACCCACGGCGTTTCGGTCTCGCACCGTTCGCTCGGTTCGACCGGTCAGCGCCAGGATCCGGGCAAGGTCTTCAAGAACAAGAAGATGGCCGGCCACATGGGCGACAAGAATCGCACGCAGCAGAATCTCGAGATCGTCCGTACGGACGTCGAGCGCGGCCTGCTCTACATCAAGGGCTCGGTTCCGGGTTCGAAGGGTGGCTGGGTTCTCGTGAAGGACGCGGTCAAGCTTCCCGGTCATAAGGACGCGCCGAAGCCGGCCGGCCTGAAGGCCGCTGCGAACAGCAACAGCAACACTGCCGCTCCGGTCGTCGAGACGCCCGAAGCCGCCGAAGGCCAGGAGGGCTGATCATGAAGGTTCAGGTCAAGAACCTCGATGGATCGTCGGCGAACGGCGATATCGAACTGAACGACGCAGTATTCGGCGTCGAGCCGCGTGCGGACATTCTGCACCGGGTCGTCACCTGGCAGCTCGAAAAGCGCCGCGGCACGGCCCGTGGCACGCGCGAGCGGTCGGATGTGGCGCGTACCGGCAAGCGTCTGGGCAACCAGAAGGGTGGCGGTACCGCCCGTCACGGTGACCGTGCGGCCCCGATCTTCATCGGCGGCGGTAAGGCGCATGGTGCACGCGTTCGTGACTTCAATCCGTCGCTGAACAAGAAGGTTCGTGCGCTCGGCCTCAAGATGGCGCTCTCGGCGAAGGCCAAGGACGGCAATCTGGTGGTTCTGAACGCGCTGGATGTCGCCGAAGGCAAGACCAAGACGCTCGCGACGCAGCTGGCGACCTTGGGCTTCGGCAACAAGGCGCTGGTCATTGACGGCGATGCCATCAACGTCAGCTTCGCGCATGCGTCGGGTAACCTGCGCGGCGTGAACCTGCTCCCGGCCGTAGGCGCCAACGTCTACGACATCCTTAAAGCAGACACGCTGGTGCTGACGCGCGCGGCGATCGAGAAGCTGGAGGCGCGTTTCAATGGCTAAAAAGCCGGCCAATTCGACGATTGATATTCGTCACTACGACGTGGTGCTCGCGCCCCACATCACCGAGAAGTCGACCATGCTCTCCGAGCATAATGCGGTCGTGTTCAAGGTGGCGGGCGACGCGACCAAGCCCGAGATCAAGGCCGCCGTTGAGGCGCTGTTCTCGGTCACGGTCACGGGCGTCAACACGATCGTTACCAAGGGTAAGACCAAGCGCTGGAAGGGCGAGCCCTACAAGCGCTCGGATGCCAAGAAAGCGATCGTGACCCTGGCTGAAGGCCAGCAGATCGACATTACGGCGGGGATTCAGTAATGGCTCTCAAGAATTTCAATCCGACGAGCCCGGCTCGTCGCGGCCTGATCCTGATCGACCGCTCGTCGCTCTACAAGGGCAAGCCCGTCAAGGCGCTGACCGTCGGTCTCACCAAGTCGGGTGGCCGCAACAACCAGGGTCACGCGACTGCGCGCGGCATTGGTGGCGGCCACAAGCAGAAGTATCGTTTCATCGACTTCAAGCGTCGCAAGTGGGATGCTCCGGCGTCGGTGGAGCGGATCGAATATGATCCCAACCGTTCGGCGTTCATCGCGCTGGTGAAGTATGAGGATGGCGAACTCGCCTACATCATCGCACCGCAGCGGCTGGCCGTTGGCGACACGATCGTCGCCGCCAAGAAGACGGACGTGAAGCCGGGCAATGCGATGGAAATCGGCCAGGCGCCGGTCGGCACGATCGTCCACAATGTCGAGATGAAGCCCGGCAAGGGCGGTCAGATCGCACGTGCGGCAGGCACTTATGTGCAGATTGTTGGCCGCGACAAGGGCATGGTCATGGTTCGCCTGAATTCGGGCGAGCAGCGCTACGTGCACTCCAACTGCATGTGCACGGTCGGCGCCGTGTCCAACCCGGACAATGCCAACCAGAATCTGGCGAAGGCCGGCCGCAACCGCTGGCTCGGTTATCGTCCGCTGACCCGCGGCGTCGCCAAGAACCCGGTCGACCATCCGCACGGCGGTGGTGAAGGCCGGACCTCGGGTGGCCGTCATCCGGTCACGCCGTGGGGCAAGCCGACCAAGGGTCATCGTACCCGCAAGAACAAATCGACCGACAAGATGATCATCCGGTCGCGTCATTCGACCAAGAGGAAGGGCTAACAATGGCTCGTTCAGTCTGGAAGGGCCCGTTCGTCGAACTGAGCCTTCTGAAGAAGGCCGTAGCTGCGCAGGACGGTGGCGCACGTGGTGCGATCAAGACCTGGTCGCGTCGCTCCACCATCATGCCGCAGTTCGTAGGCCTGACGTTCAACGTGTATAACGGCCGCAAGTTCGTGCCGGTGTCGGTCAACGAGGACATGGTGGGCATGAAGCTCGGCGAGTTCGCGCCGACCCGCTACTTCCCCGGTCATGCCGCGGATAAGAAGGGCAAGCGCTGATGTCTAAGCCAGCATCCCCCCGTAAGGTCGGCGACAAGGAAGCCCTTGCCGTTGCGACGTCGGTTCGCGGTAGCCCGTACAAGCTCAATCTGGTCGCGGGTCTGATCCGTGGCAAGAAGGTCGGCGACGCGCTCAACATCCTGTCCTTCTCGACGAAGGCGATGGCTGTCGATGTGCGCAAGTGCCTGGCCTCGGCCATTGCGAATGCCGAGAACAATCACAATCTCGACATCGACGCGCTGGTCGTACAGGAAGCATCGGTCGGCAAGGGCCTCGTCATGAAGCGCTTTGCCACTCGCGCCCGCGGCCGCAGCGCCCGCATCGTCAAGCCGTTCAGCCGCCTTCGCGTGGTCGTCCGCGAGCAGGAAGAAGCATAATGGGTCATAAGTCCAACCCGATTGGTATGCGGCTGCAGATCAACCGCACCTGGGACAGCCGTTGGTATGCCGAGGGCGAGAGCTATGCGAAGCTGCTGCTGGAGGATCTGAAGATCCGCCAGTACATCTTCAAGACGCATCCGCAGGCCGCGATCTCGAAGGTCGTGATCGAGCGCCCGGCGAAGCTGGCCCGCATTTCCGTCTATGCCGCACGCCCCGGCGTGATCATCGGCAAGAAGGGCGCGGACATCGAGAAGCTGCGTCGCACGCTCGGCAAGATGACCTCGTCCGAGGTGAGCCTGAACATTGTCGAGATCCGCAAGCCGGAAATCGACAGCAAGCTCGTTGCCCAGGGCGTCGCCGATCAGCTCGAGCGCCGTATCGCCTTCCGCCGCGCCATGAAGCGTGCGGTTCAGTCGGCGTTGCGTCTCGGTGCCGAGGGCATTCGTATCACCTGCGCCGGCCGTTTGGGCGGCGCGGAGATCGCCCGTACCGAATGGTACCGCGAAGGTCGCGTGCCGCTGCATACGCTGCGCGCGAACGTCGATTATGCCGAGGCCGAGGCGCACACCGCCTATGGCGTTTGCGGCGTCAAGGTCTGGATCTTCAAGGGTGAGATCCTCGGCCACGACCCGCTCGCGCAAGACCGCCTCATGATGGAAGCTCAGACCTCGGGGGTCCGTCCGGCGCGCTGATAGGATCTTCCTATCAGTCTGCCTGATCGGCCGTCGTCACGGTGTCAGAAGGTTAGATAAGACATGCTGCAACCGAAGCGCACCAAGTTCCGTAAGGCCCATAAGGGCCGCATCCATGGCGACGCCAAGGGCGGGACCGCGCTCAATTTCGGCGCGTTCGGGCTCAAGGCGCTCGAGCCGGAGCGGATCACTGCCCGCCAGATCGAAGCGGCTCGCCGCGCGATCACGCGTCACATCAAGCGCCAGGGGCGTTTGTGGATTCGCATTTTCCCGGATATTCCGGTTTCGTCGAAGCCGGCCGAAGTCCGCATGGGCTCCGGTAAGGGCGCGCCCGAATTCTGGGTCGCCCGCGTCAAGCCGGGCCGTATCCTGTTCGAGCTGGACGGCGTTCCGGGCCCGATCGCTCGCGTCGCTTTCGAGCGGGCGATGGAAAAGCTCCCGATCAAGACCAAGGTCGTCGCCCGTCTGGGCGAGTCCGTGCACGAGGCTGTGTAAGACAATGGCGAAGGCATCCCAGACCCTTGGCGATCTCAAGGTCGCAACCGACGATCAGCTTTCGACCCAGCTCGGCGAGCTGAAGCGGGAGCAATTCAACCTGCGCTTTCAGGCAGCCACGAACCAGCTCGAAAAGCCGAGCCGCGTTCGCCAGGTGCGCCGCACGATCGCTCAGATCAAGACACTGCAGACCGCTCGCGCGGCTGCGGCCAGCAAGTAGGAGCATCACATGCCGAAGCGCGTGCTGACGGGAACGGTGGTCTCCGACAAGACCGACAAGACGGTGGTAGTCTCGGTCGAGCGGCGGGTGAAGCACCCGCTGTATGGCAAGATCATCAAGCGTTCGAAGAAGTATCATGCCCATGATGAGGGCAACGTGTTCAAGGAAGGCCAGACGGTCCGCATCGAAGAATGCGCACCGATCTCCAAGTTGAAGACGTGGAAGGTCATCGGTGAAGTTGGCGCGCAGTCGCCGGCCGCCGCAGCGTAAGGAAGGACTGACACAATGATTCAGATGCAGTCCAACCTGGACGTAGCTGACAATTCGGGTGCGAAGCGCGTCCAGTGCATCAAGGTGCTGGGCGGGTCCAAGCGTCGTTTCGCTTCGGTCGGCGACGTGATCGTCGTTTCGATCAAGGAAGCCGCGCCGCGCGCCAAGGTCAAGAAGGGCGACGTTCACCGTGCGGTGATCGTGCGTACCGCCAAGGACATCAATCGCGCCGACGGCTCGACCATCCGCTTCGACGGCAATGCCGCCGTGCTCATCAACAAGAATAACGGGGAGCCGATCGGCACCCGTATCTTCGGCCCGGTCGTGCGCGAACTGCGCGCTGCCGGTCACATGAAGATCATTTCGCTCGCGCCTGAGGTGCTGTGATGTCTGCTGCAAGGATCAAGAAGGGTGACCGCGTCGTCGTCCTGTCCGGCAAGGACAAGGGCAAGACCGGTGATGTCACCAAGGCCATGCCGAAGGACGGCAAGGTTGTCGTGTCGGGCGTGAACATCGCGACCCGTCATCGCAAGCCGACCCAGGCGAACCCGCAGGGTGGCCTGGAGCGTCGCGAGGCACCGATGCACATTTCCAAGGTCGCGATCGCGACCAAGGACGGCAAGCCGACGCGCGTTCGTTTCGAGACGCAGGACGGCAAGAAGGTCCGCGTTGCGGTCAAGACCGGGGAGAAAATCGATGGCTGATGCAGCCAACCAACCCCGCCTGAAGAAGCTGTATGAAGACAGCATCGTCAAGGCGATGACCGAGAAGTTCGGCTATAAGAATGTCATGGAAGTGCCCCAGCTCGAGAAGATCGTGCTGAACATGGGCGTTGGCGAAGCCACCCAGGACAAGAAGAAGGTCGAGAAGGCTGCGGCCGAGATGACCAAGATCGCCGGCCAGAAGGCCGTCGTGACCAAGGCGAAGAAGTCGATCGCGCAGTTCAAGCTGCGTGAAGGCATGCCGATCGGCTGCAAGGTGACCTTGCGCCGTGAGCGTATGTACGAATTCCTCGACCGCTTCGTCACGATCGCGCTGCCGCGCGTTCGCGATTTCCGTGGCCTGAACGACAAAGCGTTCGACGGCCGCGGCAATTATGCGACCGGCCTGAAGGAGCAGCTGATTTTCCCGGAAATCAGCTATGACGAGGTCGATCAGGTTCGCGGTATGGACGTGATCGTCGCGACCTCCGCAAAGACCGACGAGGAGGCGCGCGAGCTTCTCCGCCTGTTCGGTTTCCCGTTCCCGCAGCCTGTCGTTGAAGAGAAGAAGGCTGCGTAAATCTATCCCGTCCCCCAGCAAGGCTGGGGGAGGTTCAAGGACTTAAGTCGATGGCGAAACTGAGTTCGATTAACAAGAATGAGCGTCGCAAGAAGCTCGTTAAGAAGTATGCGGGCAAATATGCCCGTCTGCGGGCGATTGCGGACGACGAGTCCAAGGACTTTCAGGAGCGCTGGGAAGCACGCCTGAAGATGGCCGAGATCCCCGCGAACGGAAATCCGACGCGCGTGCGCAACCGCTGCGCGATCACCGGCCGCCCGCGTGCTGTCTATCGTAAGTTCGGCCTGGCGCGCGTTATGCTGCGTCACCTGGCAACGCGCGGGATGATCCCCGGCGTGGTCAAGTCGAGCTGGTAAGGGTCTGATATATGTCGATCACTGATCCCCTGGGCGATCTGCTCACCCGCATCCGCAACGGCCAGCGTGCCCGCAAGGATAGCGTCGTGTCTCCCGCTTCGAAGCTGCGTGCGCGCGTGCTGGATGTGCTGCAGCGCGAAGGCTATATCCGTGGCTACTCGGAAGAGCAGCTCGGCGAGCATCCCGGTCTGCGCATCGAGCTCAAATATTTCGAGGGCCAGCCTGCGATCCAGCATGTTGCGCGCATCTCGAAGCCGGGCCGTCGCGTCTATTCGGGTTCCAAGGAACTGCCGCGGGTCCGCAACGGCCTGGGCATGACCATCGTTTCGACGCCGCGTGGCGTTCTGTCCGACGCGGAAGCGCGCGACCAGAATGTCGGTGGCGAAGTGCTCGCGGAGGTATTCTGATGAGCCGCATCGGTAAAAAGCCGGTTCCCGTTCCTGCCGGTGTGACCGCGCAGATCGAAGGCAAGACGCTGACCGTGAAGGGTGCCAAGGGCACGCTCACGCTCGACCTGCTCGACGACGTCTCCTACGACATCGGCGATGGCGGTGTCACGGTGACGCCTGCGAACGACACCAAGCGGGCACGCTCCTTCTGGGGTATGCAGCGCACGCGGATCGCGAACCTGATCACCGGCGTGACGGAGGGCTACACCAAGCAGCTCCTGATCACCGGCGTGGGCTATCGCGCCAACGTTCAGGGCAAGAACCTGAAGCTGCAGCTCGGTTACAGCCACGATGTCGACTTCGCGATCCCGGAAGGGATCACGATCGCGACGCCGGATCAGACCACGGTCAACATTTCCGGAATCGATAAGCAGCAGGTTGGCCAGGTGGCCGCGGAGATCCGCCGCTGGCGCAAGCCCGAGCCTTACAAGGGCAAGGGCATCAAATATGCCGGCGAGTTCATCTTCCGTAAGGAAGGGAAGAAGAAGTAATGGCCAAGGGTCTTTCTCTGTTCGAGCGGCGCCGTCGCCGCGTGCGCACCGCGCTGAAGGCACGTGGCGGTCAGCGTCCGCGCCTGTCGGTCCACCGTTCCGGCAAGCATATCTATGCGCAGATCATTGACGATGCGGCGGGCACCACCGTCGCAGCTGCCTCGACGCTGGAAAAGGACGTGCGTGCCACGTCCGGCGCCAATGTCGACGCTGCACAGTCGGTCGGTAAGCGTGTTGCCGAGCGTGCGAAGGCAGCCGGCGTGACGACCGTCGTGTTCGATCGCGGCGGCTTCCTGTTCCACGGGCGCGTCAAGGCGCTCGCCGATGCCGCCCGCGAAGGCGGATTGGAGTTCTAAATGGCTGACGAAGTTCAGAACGAGGCCCCCGTGGCCGACGCCCCCGCGGCGACCGAAGGCGCTCCGCGCGAGGGCCGTGGTCCGCGTGGCGGCCGTGGCCGTGGCGGAAACGACAATCGCAGTGGTGGTGGCCGTGGCCGCAACGACCGCAATCGTCGCGACAATAACCGTGACGAGGGCGGCGAAGAGCTGGTCGAGAAGCTGGTTCACATCAATCGTGTCTCGAAGACGGTTAAGGGCGGCAAGCGCTTCGGCTTTGCGGCACTGGTCGTCGTCGGCGACGGCTCCGGCCGGGTCGGCTTCGGCCACGGCAAGGCGCGCGAAGTGCCGGAAGCTATTTCCAAGGCGACCGCGGCGGCCAAGAAGGCCATGATCCGCGTCCCGCTGAAGGATGGCCGCACGCTGCACCATGATGGCATGGGCCATTTCGGTGCGGGTCGCGTCTATGTCCGCACGGCACCTGCCGGTACCGGCATCATCGCCGGCGGCCCGATGCGCGCCGTGTTCGAGAGCCTGGGTGTGCATGACGTGGTGACCAAGTCGGTCGGCACCAGCAATCCCTACAACATGATTCGTGCGACCTTCGAGGCGCTCGGCGAGCAGACGAGCCCGCGCTCGGTTGCACAGCGCCGCGGCAAGAAGATCGCCGAGCTGCTGCGTCGCGGTGGCGCCTCGATCGAGGTTGCCGAAGCCGACGCCGCGGCCGTGGCGGAGTAAGACAGATGGCAACCATCAAGATTACCCAGACCGGATCGCCGATCCGTCGCGTCGCCAGCCAGCGCGCGACTCTGATCGGTCTTGGCCTCAACAAGATGCACAAGACCAGCGAACTGCAGGACACGCCTGAAGTGCGCGGCATGATCCGCAAGGTACAGCATATGGTGAAGGTGGAGGGCTAAAGCCCTCCACCTCATCCGGCGCGACAAAAGCGAAAGCGAGTGCAGACGATGAAGCTTAACGAAATCAAGGACAATGATGGCGCCCGCAAGGGCCGGATGCGCGTCGGACGCGGCATCGGCTCTGGCAAGGGCAAGACCGCTGGCCGCGGCCAGAAGGGTCAGAAGAGCCGCGAAGGCGTCTCCATCAATGGGTTCGAAGGCGGCCAGATGCCGCTGCACATGCGGATCCCGAAGCGTGGCTTCAACAACATCTTCGCCAAGGATTATGCCGAGGTGAATCTCGGCCAGATCGAGAAGCTGGTTCAGGCCGGCAAGCTGGATGCCGGCAGCACGATCGACCATGCCGCGCTTCAGGCGGCCGGCGTCGGTCGTGGCGGCAAGCATGGCGTGCGTATTCTGGCCAAGGGCGATTTCTCGTCCAAGCTCAGCTTCAACGTTGCCGGCGTGTCCGCCTCGGCACGCGAAGCGATCGAGAAGGCCGGTGGTTCGGTTTCGGTGATCGAGGTGGTGCCGGCAGCCGACAAGGCGAAGGCCAAGAAGGGCCAGACCCTTGCCGCCAAGAAGGCCGCACGCGCATAATCCGACACCGGCTTAGACAAGCACGGATCAGCCACTATATGGAGCGGCGGAGGCGGGGACACTGCCCCGCCGCTCTTTTGTTTTTGCCGCTCGTTTTTCCCGGGGTTCGATAAAGTCTGATGGCATCCGCAGCCGAGCAACTGGCCTCCAACGCCAGCCTGTCGCAATTCTCCAAGGCGACCGACCTCAAGCGTCGCTTGTGGTTCACGCTGGGCGCGTTGATCGTGTTCCGTTTGCTGTCCTACGTACCGCTGCCGGGCATCGATCCGCGCGTGCTGGAATCGCTCTTCAATACGACGAAGGGCGGGGTGATGGATTTCTTCAACACCTTCACGGGCGGCGCGCTGACGCGCATGTCGATCGTGGCATTGGGCGTGATGCCCTACATCACCGCGTCGATCGTCGTGCAGCTCTCGACCTCGCTCAGCCCGAAGCTTGCCGCCATCAAGAAGGAAGGCGAGAGCGGGCGCAAGAAGCTCAACCAATATACGCGTTACGGCACCGTGCTGCTGACCGCGATCCAGGGCTATTTCATTGCCGTCGGCCTGGAAGCCTGGGGCAACAGCGCCGGCCAGGTTGCGGTTATCGTCGATCCGATGCTGTTCCGTCTGACGACGGTCATCACGCTGGTCGGCGGCACGATGTTCCTGATGTGGCTCGGCGAGCAGATCACGACCCGCGGTATCGGCAACGGCGTCAGCCTGATCATCATGGCGGGCATCGTCGCGAGCCTGCCGACCACGGTGGCGGGCGCGTTCGAAGCGATGCGGACGGGCGCCAGCTCGCCCTTCATGGTGCTGGGCGGGTTCGCACTGGTGATCGGCCTGATCCTGATCATCTGTTTCATGGAGCGCGCCCAGCGGCGCGTGCTGATCCAATATCCGAAACGCCAGACCCAGCGTGGCATGATGCAGGCGGACAAGAGCCACCTGCCGCTGAAGATAAACACCGCCAACGTGATCCCGCCGATCTTCGCATCGTCGCTGCTGGCGCTGCCGCTGACGATCACGCAGTTTGCGGGCAAGCATCTGAATGGTGAGAGCCGCTGGGGCGATTTCGTGATCTCCATGAACCAGTGGATCGGCCAGGATACGCCGATGTACTTCCTGCTCTATGCAGCGGGGATCATCTTCTTCTCGTTCTTCTACACGGCAGTTGTGTTCAATCCGGAAGAGACGGCCGACAATTTGAAGCGCCATGGCGGCTTCATCCCCGGCATTCGTCCCGGCAAGAATACTGAGACCTATCTGGATTATGTGCTGACCCGCATCACGGTGATCGGCGCGATCTATCTGACCGCGATCTGCGTGCTGCCGGAGATGTTCATTCCGCGGCATCTGGTCGGCTTCGGCGGCACCAGCCTGCTGATCGTGGTCAACGTCACGATCGATACGGTGACGCAGATCCAGAGCCACTTGCTGGCGCATCAATATGGCGACCTCATCAAGAAGGCTCGTCTCAAGGGGGGCGTGCGTCGATGAAGTTGCTGATCCTGCTGGGGCCCCCGGGGGCGGGGAAGGGAACGCAGGCGCAGCATCTCGTTTCGCGCTTCGGCCTGGTGCAGCTGTCGACCGGCGACATGCTGCGTCAGGCGGTCAAGGACGGCACTGACGTCGGGCGCAAGGCGGACGTGATCATGAAGGCCGGCCAATTGGTGCCGGACGAGATCGTGACATCGCTGATCTCCGAGCAGCTCGACAAGCATGCGCATGCGCCAGGCTTCATCTTCGACGGCTATCCGCGCACGCAGGCGCAGGCGGTCGCACTCGACGCCTTGCTGGCGGATCGCGGCATGACGCTGAACCGCGTCATCGAACTGACCGTCGATGAAGATGCGCTGGTTGCGCGGATCGCCGGTCGGTTCACGTGCGCGCGCTGTAACGAGGGCTATCACGACACGTTCAAGCTGCCGAAGGTGGCGGGGGTCTGCGACATCTGCGCGTCTACCGAATTCAAGCGGCGCCCTGACGACAATGCCGAGACCGTCCGGGCACGGCTTGCCGTCTATCGCGCCGATACCGCACCGATCCTGCCTTATTACGAAGCCAAGGGCATCGTCAGCCGGGTGGACGGGATGGCGGACATCGCCACGGTCGGCGCAGCCATCGACGCAATCGTTCAGGACGCGCCGGTTTCCGCCTGAAACGGCGGAATTGCGATCGCGTCCAGCGGTAGCTTGACTCTCCCAACGACTCTCCGTATCCAGCATCTATCCCACGAACCCGGTTTCCGGCGGCGCAGATGCGCGCGCCGTGTTTTCGCTGTTCGGGGACTTAACGCGTCGAGATGGGGCGGCGGCCAACCGCCCTGTGGAGCAGGAGAAGCAAGAATATGGCACGTATTGCGGGTGTTAATATCCCGACCAACAAGCGCGTAGAAATCGCGCTTACCTATATCCACGGCATCGGCCCGGCCAAAGCCAAGGAAATCACCGCCAAGCTCGGAATCGATCCGGCGCGTCGTGTCCAGGATCTGTCCGACCAGGAAGTCCTGCAGATCCGTGAAACGATCGATGCGGGCTATCAGGTCGAAGGCGATCTGCGCCGCCAGGTTGCGGTGAACATCAAGCGGCTGATGGATCTGGCATGCTATCGCGGCCTGCGTCACCGCAAGGGTCTTCCGGTTCACGGCCAGCGCACGCATACCAATGCGCGCACCCGTAAGGGCAAGGCCAAGCCGATTGCCGGCAAGAAGAAGTAATCGGCTGGTTGAGCCGGCCCGCCCGGCTCCCGGTCCTTGCAGAATAGGGATTTAGGAAAATGGCACGCGAACCTCAGCGCATTAAGCGGCGCGAGCGTAAGAACATCACCTCTGGCGTCGCGCATGTGAACGCCAGCTTCAACAACACCATGATCACGATCACGGATGCGCAGGGCAATGCCATCTCCTGGTCGTCGGCCGGCATGATGGGCTTTAAGGGGTCGCGTAAGTCGACGCCTTATGCTGCCCAGGTTGCCGCCGAAGATGCCGGCAAGAAGGCCGCCGAGCACGGCGTCCGTACGCTTGAGGTCGAAGTGAAGGGCCCGGGTTCGGGCCGCGAGAGCGCGCTGCGCGCCCTTCAGGCCGTCGGTTTCCACATCACGTCGATCCGCGACGTGACGTCGATCCCGCATAACGGTGTCCGTCCGTCCAAGCGGCGTCGCGTCTAACACTTGTTTCCCGGGGCTCCGTCCAGCTCCGTTGTATTTTCGATACCGGCCGCAGCGGACGCGCCGCGGCCTCAGCCCCGAGGGGACCATGATGGCGATCAATGCCAAGAACTGGCAGGAACTTAAGAAGCCCGTCGCGCTCGACAAGAAAGTCGGCGGCGACACCAAGCGGAAGGCGACCTTCGTTGCCGAGCCGCTGGAGCGGGGCTTCGGTCTGACGCTCGGCAACGCGCTGCGGCGCGTGTTGCTGTCGTCGCTGCAGGGCGCGGCGGTGACCTCGATCAAGATCGAGAATGTGCTGCATGAATTCTCGTCGCTCGCCGGCGTGCGGGAAGACGTCACCGACATCGTCCTCAACGTGAAGCAGATTGCGCTGCGCATGCAGGGCGAAGGGTCGAAGCGGCTGCAGTTGTCGGCCACCGGCCCGGCGGAAGTGACTGCAGGCGATATCGTCACCAGCGGCGACATTGAAGTGCTCAACCCGGATCTGGTTATCTGCCATCTGGACGAAGGTGCGACGCTCAACATGGAGCTGACCGCGCAGTCCGGTAAGGGCTATGTCCCGGCGGCGGCAAATCGTCCGGCCGACGCACCGATCGGCGTCATCCCGGTCGACGCGCTTTACTCGCCCGTTCGCCAGGTGGCGTACAAGGTCGAGAACACCCGCGTCGGGCAGGAGCTGGACTATGACAAGCTCACGCTGACGATCGAGACCGACGGGACCGTGACGCCGGACGATGCGATCGCCTATTCGGCGCGCATCCTCCAGGATCAGCTTCAGCTGTTCGTGCATTTCGACGAGGGCATGGCCGTCTCGGCACCGTCGCAGTCGTCTGCGGCGATGGCACCGATTGGTGGCGGCGTCGCCGAGCCGGAAGCCAATTCCAACCAGCTCAACCGCTTCCTTCTCAAGAAGGTCGACGAGCTGGAATTGTCGGTCCGTTCGGCCAACTGTCTCAAGAACGACAATATCATCTATATCGGCGATCTGGTTCAGAAGACCGAAGCGGAGATGCTGCGTACGCCGAATTTCGGCCGCAAGTCGCTCAACGAGATCAAGGAAGTCCTCGCTTCGATGGGGCTGCGCCTGGGTATGGAAATCCCCGGCTGGCCGCCTGAGAATATCGAGGAAATGGCCAAGAAGCTCGAACAGGAATTTTGACGAGTTAGGGCGCCTCGCGCTGTCTAATTCGTCATCCCGGCGGAGGCCGGGATCGCAGGAGGCCTTACACCTGCGTATTTATTTAGCGGCCCCGGCCTCCGCCGGGGCGACGTAATCGGGTGATCCACGTCGTCACCAGGCTGGGCGTACCTCAAACGGCGCCCTGACGAACTGAAGGAAGAAGACAATGCGTCATCGTGTCGGCGGCCGTAAGCTGCAGCGTACCTCGTCCCATCGTACGGCCCTGTTCCGTAACCAAGCCGCGGCGCTGATCAAGCATGAGCAGATCACCACCACGCTTGCCAAGGCGAAGGAACTTCGCCCGTACGTGGAGAAGCTGGTCACGCTCGCCAAGAAGGGCGGCCTTTCGAACCGTCGTCTGGCGCATGCACGCCTGCTCGACGATGCACAGCTGGTGAAGCTGTTCGACGTGATCGCGGCGCGCTACGCCAGCCGTAACGGCGGGTACACCCGCGTGATCAAGGCCGGCATCCGCGCGTCGGACGCAGCATCGATGGCCGTTATCGAGTTCGTCGATCGCGACGTCTCGGCCAAGGGCCAGGATTCGGGCCCGGTGCTGGACGACGAGGCCGAAGCCGCCTGATCGACCTGAAATTCGCTGAATTGAGGAAGGCTCCGGTGGTTCACCGGGGCCTTTTTCGTTGCCGCGGCAGCCTGGGACGCGTCTTGGCTGGACAAGTTTTGCGCCCCTCCTTATCCGCCGCCCATGAGCGCCGCCCCCACCGATTGCATCCTGATCGTCGACTTCGGCAGCCAGGTCACCCAGCTGATTGCCCGCCGGGTGCGCGAGGCCGGAGTCTATAGCGAGATCGCGCCCTTCAATGCGGCCGACGCCGCGTTCGAGCGGCTCCAGCCCAAGGGGATCATCTTCTCCGGCGGCCCATCGTCGGTAATGTGGGATGATAGCCCGCGCGCGCCGCAGCACCTATTCGATCGCGGCCTGCCGATCCTGGCCATCTGTTACGGCCAGCAGACGATGGCGCACCAATTGGGCGGACGCGTAGCGCCGTCGGACGATCGCGAATTCGGCCGCGCCTTCATCGATATCGTCGCCGAATCGTCGCTATTCGATGGACTGTGGAAGGTCGGCGAGAGCCATCAGGTCTGGATGAGCCATGGCGACCGCGTGGAAGCCCTGCCGGACGGCTTTTCGGTCGTGGCCCAGTCGCCGGGGGCTCCCTATGCCATCGCGACCGATGAAGCGCGGCGCTTCTATTCGATGATGTTCCACCCGGAGGTCGTGCATACGCCGGACGGCGGCAAGCTGATCGCCAACTTTGCCCGCCACGTTTGCGGCCTGGCCGGCGATTGGACGATGGCCGAATTCCGCGCCGCCAAGATCGCCGAGATCCGCGCGCAGGTGGGCGACAAGAAAGTGATTTGCGGGCTTTCGGGCGGCGTCGACAGCGCGGTTGCGGCCGTGCTGATCCATGAGGCGATCGGCGATCAGCTGACGTGCGTGTTCGTCGACCATGGACTGATGCGGCTGGGAGAGGCCGAACAGGTCGTCAGCCTGTTCCGCGAACATTATCACATTCCGCTCGTCCATGTGGATGCAAGCGAGACGATGCTCGCCGGGTTGGCCGGACTGACCGACCCGGAGGCCAAGCGCAAATTCATCGGCAAGACCTTCATCGACATCTTCGATGCAGAGGCGAGCAAGATCGGCGGCGCGGACTTTCTGGCGCAGGGCACGCTCTATCCCGACGTGATCGAGAGCGTCAGTTTCACCGGCGGGCCGTCGGTGACGATCAAGAGCCATCACAATGTCGGCGGATTGCCCGAGCGCATGAAGATGCAGCTGGTCGAACCGCTGCGCGAATTGTTCAAGGACGAAGTCCGCGTACTCGGCCAGGAACTGGGCCTGCCCCCCGCATTCGTCGGCCGACATCCCTTCCCAGGCCCCGGCCTGGCCATCCGCATCCCGGGTGAGGTGACGCAGGAAAGGTGCGACATTTTGCGCAAGGCGGATGCGATCTATCTCGACGAGATCCGGCGCGCCGGCCTCTACGATGCGATCTGGCAGGCCTTCGCGGTGCTGCTGCCGGTACGCACCGTCGGCGTGATGGGCGATCATCGGACCTATGACAGCGTCTGCGCGCTGCGCGCCGTCACCTCGACCGACGGGATGACGGCCGACATCTATCCGTTCGATTCAGCCTTCCTGGCGCGCGTCGCGACCCGGATCGTCAACGAGGTGCAGGGCATCAACCGGGTCGTCTATGACTATACGTCCAAGCCGCCCGGTACGATCGAGTGGGAGTGACGGGGCCTTAGGTACAGGCCGAGAGCCTGTCTTTCAGCCTTGATCCCGATGGTGTGAGGCGTCAGCCGATCCTGACGCCGCCGCTCGCGGAGCGGCGCCAGGAATATCGGTTTTACCCGCGCTTCAGTCCCAGCCTTCCAGCACGACCTTGCCGCGCATGCTGGCGCTTTCGACCATCCGGTGGGCGCGTTTGAGATTCTCGGCGTTGATGGGCGTCATCCGCTCCGTCAGCGTCGTGCGCAGCCGGCCGGCGTCGACCAGCGTTGCCACTTCCGCCAGCAGCCGTCCTTGCTCAGCGATATCCGCCGTATCGAAGAGCGACCGCGTGAACATCAGCTCCCAGTGGAGGGATACCGATTTGCGCTTGAACGGAAGCGCGTCGAGTGTAGCCGGATCGTCGATCAAGGCGAAGCGGCCCTGCGGGGCGATCAGCTCGACAATGTCCGCAAGATGCCCGTCGGTGTGCGTCGTCGAGAAGACGAAAGCCGGAGCTCCAAGGCCGAGGGCCGCGATCTGCGGTGCCAGCGGCTGGCTATGATCGACGACGTGATGGGCCCCCAGGCCGGCGACCCAATCGCGCGTCTCGGGCCGCGAGGCCGTCCCGATAATCGTCAGATCCGTCAGCTGCCGTGCGAGCTGGATCGCAATCGAGCCAACTCCGCCCGCACCACCGATCACAAGCAGGACATCGGCGGCGCCGGGAACCTGCCTGCGCACCTCAAGCCGGTCGAACAAGGCTTCCCAGGCGGTGATCGCGGTAAGGGGCAGCGCGGCCGCCTCGGCCCAGTCCAGGCTGCGCGGCTTGCGAGCCACAATCCGTTCATCGACAAGGTGCCGCTCGGCATTGGCGCCCGCGCGGGCGATGCTGCCTGCGTAATAGACCTCGTCGCCGGGTTGGAACCCGGTCACATCGGGGCCGACCGCCCGGATGATGCCCGCGGCATCCCAGCCCAACGTCTTCCAGCCGTTCCCGGTGGGTGCGGTGCTTTGGCGCACTTTCACATCGACCGGATTTACCGAAACCGCTTTGACGTCGACGAGCAGATCCCGGCCCGAAGCGACGGGATCCGCAAATTCTGTATCCAGAAGCGAGTCCGGACGGTCGATCGGTCCGGCTTCGCGATAGGCGACGGCACGCATGTTGGTTCTCCTGATGATCAGCCTAGATCAGTAGGTCTGAAAGGTTGGGACGATGGGGACGGGCGGCGTGTTAGCCCGCTATATCGATCGCGACCTTGCCGCGAAGCGGATGAGGATTCCGGTTTTCCAATAGCTCGTGCGCCTTGCTCATATGATCGAGCGAGAATGTCGCGCCGATCACGGGCTTGACGAGACCGCGCTCGACCAGATGGGTCAGCGAATCCAGCTTGCCGCGATTTTGGCGCGTGAACACGAAGTGATAGGTGGCGTTGCGCCCCCACGCCTCGATCAGGTTCTGAGGCTGCGCAATGTCCACAATGCTGACGACCCGGCCGAAGTCGGCGAGCGTTGCCGGGCTCTTCGTCAGCGTGTCCCCGCCGATCGTGTCGAACACCACATTCACGCCTTGCCGGTCGGTGTGGCGCGCAACCGCGTCGACATAATCTTCGGACGTGAAGTCGATGGCTTCGTCCGCCCCGAGCGATCGTACGAAGCCGTGGTCGACGGTTCGCGCTGTCGTGATGACCCGGGCACCAATGGCCTTGGCGACCTGGATCGCGATGGTGCCGACGCCGCCGGCCCCGCCATGGATGAGGATGGTTTCGCCAACGGCGAGCTGCGCGCGCGTGACCAGGGCCTCCCAGACCGTTCCTCCGACGAGGGTCAGGCTTGCGGCCTCGAGATGGGACAGGTTCTGTGGCTTGCGGCCGACGAGCTCGACGTCTGCAACATGCTGCTCGGCATAGGAGCCCGCGCCCCCAAAGATACGCGGCGTGTAATAGACCTCGTCACCGACGGCGAACTCCGTCACATGCGATCCGGCCTCCTCGACGACGCCGGAGACGTCGTGCCCGATGATCGCGGGCAGCGGCACATGATCGGCATAGTCGCCGCGACGAATCTGGTAATCGAGCGGGTTGAGAGCGGTCGCATGGACGCGCACCCGTACTTGCCGTGGGCCAACCGTCGCGACCGGAACGTCACGCAGCTCAAACGCATCGACGCCGCCAAAGTGGGTCAGCACAGCTGCCTTCATTGTCTCCGCCATGTCCTTACTCCTCTTCATCCCGCCCGAAGGGCGCCGCCGTCGCACTTGTGATCGCGCGCCGACGAGAATTGTGCGGCGGTCCGTCCATCCCAAGTGGCCGGTGCCACGGAGCGCTATCTGGATTTCAACTATTCGAAGCGGTAGTGACCGCAATCCAGAAGCAGTTTCAAAGTTCGCTTTAAAATGCGCTAGGCCACGCTGCTTGATGCGCTGCTACGATGAGGGTCAGCGTCACGCTGGACTGGAGTGGACGATGGACTTTGAAGATCTGAGCCTGTTCGTGCGGATCGCCCAGCTTGGGAGCATCAGTGCCGCCGCGCGCGATCTCGGCATGACGCCGGCCGGAGCAAGCGCCCGCCTTGCATCCTTCGAAAAGCATCTCGGGGCGCGGCTCCTCCACCGCACGACCCGCATCGTCACCTTGACCGAGGATGGTCAGGGCTTTCTGCCGCATGCCGAGCATCTCATCGACGCCGCGGCGGTGGCGCGCGCGACATTGGGGGGCGAGCAGGCGACACCGCGCGGGACGCTTCGTGTGGCAGCGCCCTCCTCCTTTGCGCGGATGCATATCGTGCCGGGCTGGCCGATTTCGTGACACGCTATCCCGATCTCCGGCTCGACATGCGCTTGTCCGACCGGGTCGTCGATCTGGTGGAAGGCGCGTTCGATGTGGCCGTGCGTTACGCCGATCTTGGCGATTCATCCTTTATCGCGCGGCAGATTGCGCCCGACCGCCGGGTTCTGGTTGCGTCGCCCGATTATCTCGGTCGTCGCGGCCGACCTCGTCTGCCGGATGATCTCGACGCCCACGATTGTTTGGTCGTCGGGACATTGGATCGCTGGTCGTTTAAGGACGAGGCGGGGGGCACCATCGAGAAGCGGATCACGCCCACCTTGCGGATCGACGATGGCGGAGCGGTGCGCGACGCAGCCTGCGCGGGGCTCGGGATTGCGTTGATGGCGACCTGGTGCGCCGCGGACGAACTGCGCAGCGGCGCGCTGGTCCCCGTTCTCGGCGAGTATCCGCTGATATCGACCCAGACGCTGTGGGCGCTCTATCCAAGCTCGCGTGAGCTGGCGCCGAAAGTCCGGGTTTTCATAGACTGGCTCGTCGCGCGCTTCTGGCCCGAGCCATATTGGGATGAAGGATTGAACATCCGGCTCTAGGCGATCCCTGGGGACCGTCATGCCGATCGAACCGCAGCGTGCGACCGCCGGAATGAGGGACGCGCGGTGGTAACCGCGCGCGCGTCCCGTGCGTCAGGCGGTCGCGCCACCGTCAATGGTCAGGATCGCGCCCGTGATGATGCCGGCGGCCGGGCTCGCGAGATAAGCCACGGCGCTGCCGATCTCCCGCGGCTCGGCGTAGCGGCCCAGCGAGGTCAGGCTCCGCTGGAAGTCGGCCGCCGCGCCATCCGCCGGGTTGGAGTCCGTGTTGGTGGCGCCCGGCTGGATGAGGTTGACGGTGATGCCCTTCGGACCAAGCTCACGCGAAAGGCCGCGCGTGAAAGACGTCAGCGCTGCCTTCGACATCGCATAGGTCGAGATACCCGGAAACGGCACCCGTTCGCCCAGGGCCGAGCCGATCGTGATGATACGGCCGCCCTGGGCCAGGTGCGGGATGACCGCTTTCGCGAAGAATACCGGCGCGCGCACGTTGACGTCCATCACCCGCTGATATTCGCGCAGGTCGAGATCGGCGATCATGCCCGAGTGACCGATCGCGGCGCTGTTGACCAGGATATCGATACCCCCGAGCGCCGCTACGGCTTCCTCCACCGAGCGGGCGATCGCCTCGGGATCGGCGCTATCGGCCTGGATCGCGACGGCGCGGCGTCCTGCTGCTTCGATGGACTTTACAACGCCCTGCGCTTTTTCTGCTGCGCTTTGATACGTAAAAGCGACGTCGGCGCCGTTCGCGGCCAGCACCGATGCGATCGCGGCGCCGATGCCCCGGGACCCTCCCGTCACCAGGGCACGCTTTCCCTCAAGATCGAACATAAACGCGTCCCTCTCAATGATTGGTTTGAGCCGCGTGGCGTCGCGGATGTCCGCCGCACACGACCTCACACTGCGCGGACGTAACGGCTGCAATTGGCGTTTCTTAGTGGCGCAACATGCCAAACTGTGTCGCGATACGCGGAACGCCGATCACGTTCCGAGGGGCGACGAGGCCATGTTCGCGCAACCTTCAGATGGTCTTTGAGCGCAGGCCGGCACTGCGTCGGTTCCCGGCGGTCCGTCCGCCTCGAAATCGAAACCCAATCCGTTGGGGGAAGGAAAACGACATGATCATGAGTTCGTTCGCGACGATGCGGCCGGTGCTGACGTCGATCGGCGTGCTCGCCATAACGGCCCTTGGCATTGCCGCGACCCCGGCGCATGCCCAGGGCCGCAAGCACCGCGAGGACGCGCGTACCTGCGCCAGCTTCGGGATCGGCTATGGTACGCCCGGCTACGGCAACTGCATGTTGGAGCAGCAGCACCGCCGCGATTTCAAACAGCGGAAGACGCTGGAGGAGATGGCGCTTACCTCGCAGATCGCCAAGGACGGCCAGATCATGGCCGAGCGGGCGCGTCGGCAGCGCTGTGACCGGAACCCGGATCGGCATGAATGTCGCCGACGCTGAGCCGGAGGTCTTTTGACGAACCGCGAAGCCCCGCCATGTTCGCGTGGGAACCTATCGGATCTGGCTTAACCATGGCGGGAGGTCTTCATAGGGAGAACGCGGCCGGCCCCCGTCGTCATTCTGCCCCGTGCCGTCGCCCCAGCCGCGGGGCTGGAGGCCGGGCGGCACGATCTTTTCAGCGCGCCTCCGCTGGATGGCGCATTCGCGGGCAAGGAAGTCGAGCAACGCGCGTACGGACGGGAACAGGCCGCGGCGCGATGGGAAGACGGCGTGGACTATCCCCGACTCGGGCCGCCACTCCGGGAGTATATCGATCAGGCGGCCGGACATGACGTCTTCCGAGACGAAGATCGTCGGCAATTGCACCACGCCCGCGCCCGCTATCGCGGCATCGCGGAGCACCGACATATCGTCGGTCACCAGTCGCGGCGTGTGTGGGACTGTCGCAACCTTGCCATCGGCGTGACGCAATCCCCAATTGTGCTCGCGGGTAGCCCGCACGAGGTCGAGACTGGTGATGCCATGAAGATCTGCCGGCGATTGCAGCGGCTTGCGGATCAAGGTCGGCGCGGCGACCAGGCATTGCGCGCTTTCATCGAGCCGCCGCATGACCAGGCCGGTCGAGTCGAGCGGGGGGAAGCGTACGCGGATCGCCAGATCGAGCCCTTCGGAGATTACGTCGACCCGGCGATTGCTGCTCTCCAGCAGGATCTGCACGCCGCGATTGAGCATCATGAAGCGGGCGATCATGTCGCCGAACTGGAAGGATAGCAGGGCGGTGGGGCAGCTCATCCGCACCACGCCGCGTGGTTCACCCTGAACCTGAGCGGCAACCTGCTCGGCGGCTTCCGCTTCGACGAGCATCGCGATGCACCGATCGTAAACGTCCCGCCCGACCTCGGTTACCGAGAAGCGCCGTGACGATCGGTTGAGCAGCCGCACGCCCAGTCTTTCCTCGAGCGCGAGTATGCGGCGGCTAAGCAGCGATTTCTGGACACCGAGTGCGCGGCCGGCGGCCGAGAAACCGCCATGATCCACAATTGCCGCAAAATAAGAGAGGTCATTCAAGTCTCGCATCGTCCTGTCAGTAGGACGCTGCGTCACTTTCAACAACCTTTCCATTCGGTCGTCTCGTCATAATTATGCTCGACACGTCACGCCACGCGGCACGGCGCAATCGGAGAATGTATATGGCCCAGGTAATTGGCCGCTACGGCAACGACCGGCAGCATTGGGTGGGCGACGGTTTCCCCGTCCGATCGCTCTTTTCGTATAATGATCTGGGCGCCCACGTTAGCCCCTTCCTCCTGCTCGACTATGCCGGCCCACATGTTTTCGCCCCCTCTCGCGAACGGAGGGGCGTCGGCAAACATCCGCATCGTGGCTTCGAAACGGTCACCATCGTCTATGACGGCGAGGTCGAGCACCGCGACTCCACCGGCAATGGCGGCCTGATCGGGCCCGGCGACGTTCAATGGATGACCGCAGCGGGCGGGATCATCCACGAAGAATATCACTCGCCCGGTTTCGCACGGACCGGCGGCCCTTTCCGCGTGGTACAACTCTGGGTCAACCTGCCCGCCAAGGACAAGATGGCGCCTGCCGGATATCAGGCTATCCTGAAGGCCGACATTCCGGTCGTAGCCCTTCCCGGGGACGCGGGTACGGCGCGCATCATCGCCGGCGACTATCAGGGGATCAGGGGCGCGGCGCATACTTTTACGCCGATCAACCTGTGGGATCTGAGCCTGAATGCAGGCGCAGCCCTGGAGCTCGATCTCCCCGCAGGCCATACCGCCATGATCGTCGTGCTCACAGGGCACGTCACGATCGCCGAAACCCAGACGGCCGGCGAAGCGGAAATGGTGCTGCTCAGCCGTGATGGCGGCGAGATCGCCATTCGCGCCGACGGCGATGCGAAGCTGTTGGTGTTGACCGGCCAACCCATTGACGAGCCGATCGTCGGATACGGGCCCTTCGTGATGAACAGCGAAGCGGAAATCCGGCAGGCCGCCGAAGACTTCAACCGCGGACGCTTCGTCTCCGTCGCACCATGATCAGGGGGCCGGGCGCCCATCGCGACCGGCCCCTTTTTCCTGCGGATCGGTTGGCGCTCGGCCGTCCGCTTGATGATTGGCGTCCACACGCCGGCAGCGCACAATTTCAACAGCGAAGGGACCAGCATGGCCAGCGAAACGATCCGTAACCCGCAGACCGATCATCTTCTCACCCCGGACAATACGCCTTCATCATCATCGATTATCAGCCGGTTCAGGTCTCTTCGATCCGTTCGATGCCGCGCGATGAGCTGGTCTTCAACATCGTCAGCGCCGCCAAGG
This sequence comes from Sphingomonas sp. ASY06-1R, assembly GCF_052180265.1. GTDB lineage: Bacteria > Pseudomonadota > Alphaproteobacteria > Sphingomonadales > Sphingomonadaceae > Sphingomonas_I. Next base: position 668,039 of record NZ_CP197464.1, read on the forward strand.
CAGCGCTGAACTACAATGTTCCCATCATTCACTCGACCGTGAACGTGCAAACTGGCCGCAACAAGCCGCCAATCCAGGGGCTGCAGGACGTGCTCGGCCACCTCCCGACCTACGACCGCACCTCCATCAACAGTTGGGAGGACACCGGCTTCAAGACCGCGGTCAAGGCGCTCGGTCGGCGCAAGCTCATCATGACCGCGCTCTGGACGGAGGCCTGCCTCACCTTCCCGGCGCTCGATGCGATTCAGGAGGGGTATGAAGTCTATGTGCCGGTCGATGCGGTCGGCGGCACGTCGGTGGCTGCGCACGAGGCCGCGCTTCGCCGCATCGAACAGGCTGGCGCGAAGTTGATCAGCCGCGTGCAGATGTATTGCGAGCTGCAGCGCGACTGGGCGCGCGACGCCACGATCCCCGGCTTCATGGATGTCTTCGAAAGCTTCGACGGCTTCAATCCCGAGAAATCGGCCCCCGCTACCTGACGCACATGCGGACGAGTGGCATCGGTCCAAGACCGGCGCCACTCGTCTTCGCATGTACTGATCGGCCTGTTTTTGATTGATCAGAGCGAGGACCGAACTGTCAGGACGAACACGCGGATTACGCCTCTGTGGAAGGGCAAACCTTGATGCCGTTGTTGGGGGCCAAATGGCGGGAGACACGAGCCGCAGCGATGTCCGGCGCCGAAGAGCGCTATTGCACTTCACGCTATGATAGCCTTCAACTTGGCACACCGTGTCGCGGAAACGGGAACAGTGGATGGATATCGAAGAGCTGCGCACGTTCGTTGAGGTCGCTGACGCCGGCGGTGTCACGCCGGCCGCGCGCAGACTTGGCCTTTCCAAATCGATCGTCAGCCGGCGCCTTGCCAGGCTCGAGCAGGATCTGGGCGTGCAATTGCTCGCGCGAACGACGCGCGGGGCTGCGTTGACCGAGGCCGGAGCCACGTTTCGCGATCATGCGGCCCGGGTCTGCAATGAGATCGATCTTGCGCGAGAGACCATCCTGCCGATGGGAGAGCTCCGCGGACGGTTGCGGATTGCCGCGCCCCTCTCCTTCGGTCCGACGCATTTCGCCGCAATATTATCGCAAATGGCGCAACGTCATCCGGAGCTCCACGTCCACGCCAGCTATACGGATCGCTTCGTGGATCTCGTCGGGGAGGGCTTTGATTGCGCCATCCGCCTCGGCCATCTTCCGGATTCCGTGCTGATTGCACGACGTGTCGGGCCGATCCGCGCCATGCTGGTCGCCAGTCCTGCCTATATCGCGGCGCATGGCGCGCCCGAAACGCCAGACGAGATCCTCCAACACCAGGCCGTCATGCAGGGGACGGAGACGTGGCAATTCATGGATGGCGATACGGTCGTGACCGTGCGCCCCAACGGGCGCTTCAAAGCGGATAACGGCGTGTCACTCGTCGCGGCCGCCCTCGAAGGGGTGGGGCTCGCATATTTGCCCGAACTGCTGGTTGCGGATCACATCGCGTCGGGCGCGCTCATTTCCATCATGACACGGCATCCTATTCCTGAGGCCGGCATTTTCGTCGTGCGGCCACCCGGTCAGCATCCGTCTCGAAAGGTGCGGATCCTGACCGAGATGCTCATCGAATGTTACGAAAAGCCGCCCGCGCGCGAAAGCTGAGGGAATGGCGCCAAGGGCAACACGCGATCAGCATAGGGGCAACTTCCGCAAAGGCGGCAAACCGCTGTGGCCATGCGCGTTCCCACACGTGCGACACAGTTCGCCAAGAAGCGGCGCTTCCGCGTCGGCGACCGAACGGGCAATATCGGCACGCCATGGGAATGCATCGCCGCACGATGCAATTGGCTCCGTCTTATGGGAATGGCACGGATTTCATCGGGCCGGTCCTGTTCTCCTCCAGCGCGCAGCCGCGTGTCCGGTCATGATAGAATTAGGCGAGGGCTCGGTGCGGAGATTTTGAGACATGCAGGATAGTCCAGGTGCGGTGAAGCTGGAGAAGCGTGAAATCCCGGTCCCGCTTTCGATCAGCGAGGAAGCGCGGGCGGTCCTGGCCCGCATGGTCGGCGAAGATGGGGTGCCCTTCAATGCGGCCTATGAAATGCCGCAGCCGGATGATCATGCCGGCTGGATGACGATCAAGGCCGCGGCGGACGCACATTATGCTGCCGCATTGCAGGGCCTGGCGGGCAATCTGCGCGCCACGTCCGTGCCGATCGAGGCAGGGGCCGCCATTGTCCATCTCGCTACGCCGGAAGCCCCCTTCGACGATCGGTATGTCGTAATCGACATCCACGGCGGCGCCCTTGTCTTCGGGGGTGGAGAGGCGTGTCGGGTCAGCGCCTGCCGCCAGGCCGATCAGCATGCCGTGCGATGCTATGGCGTCGATTACCGCATGCCGCCCGAACATCCCTATCCGGCCGCACTCGAAGATTGCGTGACGGCATACCGGCTCGTCCTGGAACGCCACGCGCCCGCCAGCATCTCCATCTGTGGCCGGTCGGCGGGTGGAAACCTCGCCGCGGCCATGCTGGTGCGCGCACGGGAGGAGGGGCTGCCGATGCCCGCCAGCCTCGTCCTATTGTCGCCGCAGGTTGATCTGACCGAGTCCGGAGACAGTTTCCGAACGAACGAGATGATCGACGCGGTGCTGCCGCGCTCGCTCCTCTCGAACAATCTCCTTTACGCGGCCGGCGCGGCGCTGGCAGACCCGCTTCTATCCCCCCTGTTTGCCGATCTGCGCGAGTTTCCCCCGACATTCCTGCAGAGCGGAACGCGTGACCTGTTCCTGTCGAACACCGTCCGGATGCACCGGGCCCTGCGCGGAGCGGGCGTGCCAGCCGAACTGCACGTTTTCGAAGCCATGCCCCATGGCGGCTTCATGGGCGCGACCCCGGAAGACAAGGAGCTGGATGCGGAGATACGTCGCTTCGTGCGAAAATATTGGCCGCAGCCGCACCTTTAGAGCTGCCGGTAGACTGGGGCGCGCCCGCGCCGAAACCTTGATCCAACAAAGTGAGAGCGTGGAACGTGGAAACGATTGGCCGAGACCTTCTGGAAATGCAGCGTGTTCCGCTGGCGGACGCCCACATCACCGCGATCCGCGCGGCCGGCAAAGAGGTTCGCTATCCCGCCGGCGCGATCCTCGTCCGCCCGGGTGACCCGATCGAGAGCTTCGTGCTGGTGGAAGAAGGCGAGATCGAGGTGATGAACATCTTCACCGGCGAGCGCCTTGTCCCGGCGACGCTGGGGCCGACACAATTCATGGCAGACATTGCGCTTCTGGCCGGCGGCAGCTGGTCGATGGCATTCCGGGCCGCGCAGGACACGCGGGTGATCGAGGTGCCGCGCGTCGAAATGCTGCGGCTGATGGCGCAGGTGCCCGAAATGTCCGATATCATCATCACGGTGCTGGCTGCGCGCCGCCGGAGACAGCTGGAAACCGGCTATAGTTCGCTCGTGCTGATCGGCGAGGAAGTGGACCGGAACGTTCGCAGTATCGCCGAATTTGCGGGGCGCAATCGGGTCCCCTGCGTCTCCCATCCACTGGGGAGCGCGCAAGCACATGCGGTTGCCCTCAGCTGCGCCTCGGACCCCAACCGACCCGCCGTTATCTTTGGCAGGGACACGGTCATCCATGATCCAACGCCCAGGACGATCGCCCGTTTGATCGGGATGAACCAGGATCTCGTCAACGACGAAGCTGTCGACGTCCTCATCGTCGGCGGCGGCCCCGCCGGCGTGGCGGCGGGTGTCTATGCCGGCGCCGAGGGCTTGAACGCGCTGGTGACCGAAGAGATTGCGATCGGGGGGCAGGCGGGTACCTCCAGCCGTATCGAGAATTATATGGGTTTTCCAACCGGCATCTCGGGCGCTGATCTGGTCTGGCGCGGCGAGGTGCAGGCGATGAAGTTTGGCACCCGTTTCGCCATGCCGCTGCGCGTCACATCCCTGGAGTATCTGGAAGATCGCACCTTTTGTGCGACGTTCGATACGGGCCAACGGATACGCTCGCGGGCGGTCGTGATCGCAACCGGCGTACAATATCGTCGCATGGCGATCGATCGGCTCGCGGACTTCGAAGGTGCGGGGATTTACTATTCCGCGACCGAGAATGAGGCGCGCTTCTGCCGCGATGCGGAGGTGATTGTCATCGGCGGGGGTAATTCCGCCGGCCAGGCGGCCATGTTCCTCAGTCGCGTCGCCGCGCGCGTGCGCCTTCTGGTCCGTGGCAACACGCTTGCCACCTCGATGTCCAATTATCTGTCGAGCCGGCTGGAAGCCGATCCGGCCATCACGATCGAATATGGCGCGCAGGTCGCCGCGGTCCATGGGGGCGATCGGCTCGAGGCGGTAACGATCCGTCGCGGGGATGCTCTGGAGGAGGTCGAGACGTGCGCGGTCTTCGTGATGGTGGGCGCTGTGCCGAACACCGGATGGTTATCCGATCTCGTGCGCCTGGACGACAAAGGCTTCGTGCTCACCGGCGGAGATGCGAACGCCGCCTCTCCCTACGAAACCTCCTGTCCCGGCATCTTTGCGGTCGGTGACGTGCGCGCCGGATCGGTGAAGCGCGTCGCGTCCTCCGTGGGTGAGGGCTCGGTGGTCATTTCCCGCGTCTGGGATCACGTCAACGCGATCGATTGACCGGCGCTGCCGCCGGTCAATCTCACAGCCTATGTCACCACGCCGTTCGACGCAGGAGGTGACCGCCGGGAGCTCACGCGGCCTGATCGGTTACCGCATCGGGCACGTCCTTCGGCTGGCGTAGCCGGCCGACCGCCTCCGCGACCCCTTCGCCATAGGCGGGATCCGCCTGTGCACAATGGGCGATATGACGTGCGATGATGGGATCGGAGGCGCCGTGGATCGCGCGTGCGGTATTGTCGAACAGCGTCCGACGCTGGGATGGCGTCATCAAGCGGAACAGATTGCCCGGCTGGCTGAAATAATCGGGGTCGTCGCGATGATCCCAATGCGCCGCAGCGCCATCGATGCGAAGCGGCGGCTCGGCGAGATCCGGCTGGTCCTGCAGCGCACCTTTGCTGTTCGGCGCATAATGGACGCTGCGCCCGCCATTCCCGTCGACACGCATCGCGCCGTCGCGATGATAGGCATGGACCGGGCAGCGGGGCGCATTGACCGGGATCTGGGCATGGTTCACGCCCAGTCGATAGCGCTGGGTGTCGCCATAGGAAAATAGCCGCCCCTGCAGCATCTTGTCGGGCGAAAAGCCGATGCCGGGCACGATGTTCGACGGTGCAAACGCCGCCTGTTCGACATCCTGGAAGAAGTTTTCGGGGTTCCGGTTCAGCTCGAACTCGCCGACCTGCAGCAGCGGATACTCGCTTTTCGGCCAAATCTTGGTGAGATCGAACGGGTTGAACGGCGCGCTGGCTGCCTGATCCTCCGTCATGATCTGCACGAACATCGTCCACTTGGGATAATCGCCCGCCTCGATGCTGTAGAACAGGTCGCGCTGATGGCTTTCGCGATCGGCGCCGATGGTCTGCTGGGCCTCGGCATCGGTCAGATTAGCGATGCCCTGCTGCGTCCGCAGGTGGAACTTGACCCAGACCCGCTCGTCCGCGGCGTTGATGAAGCTGAACGTGTGGCTGCCAAAACCGTGCATGTGGCGCCACGATTTGGGAATGCCCCGTTCGCTCATCACGATCGTGATCTGGTGCAGCGCCTCCGGCAGCAGCGTCCAATAATCCCAATTATTCTCGGCGCTGCGCAGGCCCGTATGCGGATCGCGCTTCACGGCGTGGTTGAGATCGGGGAATTTAAGGGGATCGCGGATGAAGAAGACCGGCGTGTTGTTGCCGACCAGATCCCAATTTCCCTCCTCGGTATAGAATTTCATGGCGAAGCCGCGAATGTCGCGCTCCGCATCAGCCGCGCCGCGCTCGCCCGCGACGCTGGAAAAGCGCACGAACATGTCGGTCTGCTTGCCGATCTCCGAAAAGATCTTTGCCTTGGTGAAACGGGTGATGTCGTGCGTCACCGTGAAGCGGCCGAACGCACCAGCACCCTTGGCGTGCATGCGCCGCTCCGGAATCACCTCGCGATCGAAATGCGCCAATTTCTCCAGGAACCAGATGTCCTGAAGCAGCGCGGGGCCGCGGCGGCCCGCAGTGATGATATTATTATCGTCGGCGACAGGCGCGCCAAAGGCTGTCGTTAGCGTGCTCAATTTACCCTCCCGGTCACACATCGAAGACGGACATTAAAGCGAAGGAGGGTTTTTACCGCAAACAATAAATTTAATGGCACATGACATTAAGGCGCGGACATAATGGCCCAATTCGCCCATAGGCGACGCGAAACGATGCTAGCTCGGTCAGCTGAGAAAGCGGCGGGGTCCGCTGAGGCAACGTGCCAGATCGTGGGCTGCCGATCGGGCGGAAGCCGCCGTCAGGTTCGCCATGCCGATGCGGATGGCGGGGGGGCTTTCGATCCGGAACGGCTCGCCGGTCTGGATGGCCCAGCCCAGGCCAAGCATCGCCTGCGCGACGTCGGCTTCGCGCTGCACCGGCACCCAGATATGAACACCGGAGCGCCCCTGCGCCGCGATGCCATATTCCTCCAATACACCAAGAAAGGCAGCGCGCCTTTCCCGATAGGCAGCCCGCGCTGCCTCCATCAGTCGGTCGGTTTCGGGCGACTCCCACAGCGCCCGCGCCATGCGCTGGATCAATCGGCTGACCCACCGCGGGCCCAGCGCATGCTGGCGGCTGATCCGATCGATCGTGACGTCATCGCCCAGCGCGATCGCCAGCCGATAATCGGGGCCGAGGAATTTTGAGACGGATCGTACGAACAGCCAGCGGCCGTGGCGCGGCGGAAGCAGCGCCAGGCTGTTTTCCGACAAGGGTCCCCAATGGTCATCGATCACGATCAATACTTCGGGATGCTCCGCGAACAGCCTGGCGAGCGCCTGCGCGCGGGCGGGGCTGATGTCGGCACCCGTCGGGTTTTGCGCGCGCGGCGTCAGCACCACGGCGGCGGCACCTCCACGCAGCAACGCCGCGACCGCATCGGGCAGGGGGCCTTCCTGGTCCATCGGCATCGGCTTCAACCGCGCTCCCAGCGATCGCAGCAGATCGAACAAAGGGGGAAAGCCGGGATCCTCGACGAGGACATAGGCTCCTGGGCGAAGCTGTGCGCGCATCGCCCGCTCGATCGCATCCAGCGCGCCCGACACAAAGCACATGTGCCGCGTATCCAGGCCCTCAAACCCCAGCCGTTCGCGGACGAGCGCCACCAGGCCGGGATCGTCGGCCTCCGCATCATAGCCGCTGGAGCCGAGATCGACCCGGTCCAGTATCTGGGCGAGCGGAGGGAGAAAGCTGGAATCAATATTTCCCGACGCAAGATCGCACGCGCCGCTCGGCAGCTCCAATGCGCGCCCTTCGAACGGATGGATCCTGGCGATGCGCATGCCGCCCCGGCCGGGTCCGCCGATCAGAATGCCAACGTCGCGGAGCCGGGCATAGGCCGATGCGACCGTGTTGCGGCTGACACCCAGCAACAGGCCGGCATCGCGCACACTGGGAAGGCGATCGCCCGGCAGCACCAATCCGAGACGCACGGCGCGCTCGACCGAGGCCGCAATGTCGACGGCCGTCTCGCCCGAGAGGAAGATGTGCGACATCCGGCACGCCTAATGATCCCTCTGAGGCGAGTAAAGCGCAGCGCAGCCTCGTCCGGGCCGTACAATCCCTATACCGGCGAACGGTTAGCCTTATCTATGCCAAAGTATATTTTGACATATGACATTACCGAATGTTAGATTGGGTGCGAGACGAGGTGCGCGCTTTCGCCGTCGCCGATCAAGAGGGGGAGAATAGACATGGCTTCACGTACGTTTGCGACGCTGGTCGCGTCGGGGATCGCCATCAGCAGCCTATGCGGCGTGGCCACCGCGCAAACCTACAAGGTCCACCTGACCGCCCTGAACGCCGGCAAGATCGGCAGCGCGGCCGAGGGCGATGCGACGCTGAAGGTGGTTGGCGACCGGCTGGAAGTGCGGATCAAGATGAACGGCGTGCCCGCCAATATCGAGCATTGGGAGCATTTCCACGGCTTCGCCGATGCGCGCAACGCCACCTGCGTTACCCCGGATATGGACGCCAACAACGACGGCTTCATCGATTTGCTCGAGACCGAGCCGGTCTCCGGCACCACAATGGTGCCCTTCAACGACAAGCCTGAAGAGATGCAGATCCCGACCCACACCTATCCGCATGCCTCCGCACGCGGGAATTTCGACTATACCAAGTCCGTGCCCCTGGCGCAGCTCGCCGCGAAGTTCGGTCAAACCTATCAGGGGCAGACGATCGATCTGGAGCGTCGGGTCATCTATGTGCACGGCGTGCCAAGCGACTCCGGCCTGCCGACCACGGTCGGCTCGCTCGGCCCGGTGCCGTCGCATGTCACGCTGCCGATTGCCTGCGGCAAGATCGTGAAAGTGGCAGGCTGACGTGGCACCAGGGCAGCGCCACGCTGGTCCTTCAGGTCTGCCGCGGCGGGTCGGCGGGCAGCAGGTCGATGGCATCATAGGCGACGCCGGCGCTGAGAAAGCCTTTGCCGCCCTTGCCGCTGGCAATGGACAGTCGCAGCTCGTTCGCGCCGGCCTTCAAGGCGGACGCGGGGATGGCGAAGGTGAACATGCGATTGTTGCCGCGATAGGAGCCAACCGTCAGGCTGCGCGTGGCCGGCTGCACCGATGGCGGCGGAACCGGACCAGTCCAGCCGTTCACCTCAATCGTCGGGCGGGCGTTGGCGAAGGCGATCGTGACCCCGATCCGCAAGAGCGACGCTCTCACCTGCTGTGGGGACATCGTGAAGCGTATCACCAGCGGACTATTGACGTCCGCCCATTGGCAAGCCGGGAAATCGCGCGCCACGATCGATGATCCGACCAGAAACGGCGCCGCCTTCCAGGATGCCATGCGAACGTCGGACGGGTGCATCATGGTCATCTTGCCGCCGTTCCGGAATTCAGCGGGCGTTCCGTCCCAATGGCCAGTCCGCCAGACCGCCGGTGCGCGCTCGGGATCGTTCTCGATCCGCACCGGACCCAGCGCGGATGTGCGGCCGGCATCGATCGTTACATCGCGCGTCGCGACCGCCAGCTCGCCTTTGTAGACGGTCATGGCATAGGTACCCGGACGTATTCCGCCGCGCTGAAAGCGCCCGCCCGCCGGGGAGGCGTCCGTCCAATATTGAGCCGCCGCATTGGCGAAGCCGATCGTATAGCGGAAGGCTGGATTCGTTCCGATCAGCCCGGCGCCGGCAATCGCGCCGCGCCGATCGGGCGGGACATACCCGGCAAGGCCCATCCGGGCGAGCCAGTCCATGTCGGGTGGGGCGGGGGTTTCGCCATGCGTGAACAGCAGCGCGTAGGCGTTCAGGATGCCGGTCCGGTACGGCTCGGTCTGCACTTCGTTATAATTGACGATATAGGTCAGTTCCTGGTCCACCGCCGCGCCCTGATCGCGCAGGCTGCGGTAGAAGGGGCCGCCCGATCCCCCCTCATTGTCGTCGCGCGCCATCCATAGGCCGACGCGGCGGCCTCGTGCACCGAAGAGCTGCCAATCCTTCAGCCGCATGTTCGAATAATGTTTGGAGCGCGTCTGCCCATCGGCCAGGCCGAACACGTCATGCGCCTCGACCGTGCGGACCGCCTGGCTCACATCGGCGGCGGGCGGACCGTCGGGCAGAAGGCGGTGGGGAATGCGGGCGACGAACCGCACCAGGTTCGGCTTGGGCTCGCGCGTGAAATAGGTCCCCATGAAGATCGCAGCGGTACCGCGGCGGGCCAGATAATAATGGATCAGGTCGCCCGCCCGGACGGTGACCTTGATGTGATCGGCGTCGGGCTGCACGGCCGAGACGTCTACCGGCGGCTGTCCGTCATACAGGTCCGCAAAGCCGGAGTTGATCTGACTTCCTTTGTTCGGATCCTGATAGTCGACGCCGTCATAGACCATCGAGATGATGTCGCCCGGGCGGCGGGCATGGCCTTCCTCGCCACGTCGGCTGATCCGGAAGACAAGGCCCGCACCGGTGTCGACGGTGATGGCCTGGGCGTCCTGCCGCAGGCCGAACGATGCGTCCGGGGCGGTCGCGCCCTTCGCCGGGCCGGGCGTGCCCAGCCCGCCGGTGACGCAGAGCATCATCACGCCAAGGGCGATGCGTCTCATGGGCGTCAGTCTGCGTCGGCAGCGTTTTGGCGGTCATGCTCCGTCGGAAAGGGAACCCAGCGCCGGTCGCAATCCGGGCGGGCACCCGTGGCATCAGGTCCGGATAGACCGGGCGGGCGCGGGGAGACCCCGCCCGGGCCGACGGTGATCGTGGCAAAGTTGACCTGCCAGTGCGACGCCGCGCCAAAGCGGACGCCGTCCAGCGTCAGCGCCAGCGGATGGGCGGCATCATAGCCCTGCACGATCAGATCGCCATCGCCGCCCGTCACGTCATGCAGCAGGATGTCGCGGTAGATAGGGATGGCCATGCCCTGCGCGGCCGAATCGTAACGCGTATCGAAATCGATCGGCATGCGATTGTTGCGCAGGCAGATATCCTCGAACCGGACTTGGTGGACCAGGCCGCCGCGACTGGCATCGCTCTTGATCCGCAGGCCCGATGTCGTGCCGTCCAGCGTGACGTCGCGGACGAGAATGTCGCTGACGCCACCGATCGTCTCGCTGCCGATCGACATGCCATGGCCCCAATAGAAATGGGTATGGACCACCGAGATATAGCGCGACGGGCTGCCGCGCCCGGCCTTGATCGCAATATTGTCGTCGCCTGCACGAATATAGCTGTGCGCGATCGTGACGTCCTGCGAGCCGCCCGGATCGATGCCGTCGGTGTTGCGCGCATCCGCCGGCGTGTCGATCCGTATGCCCCAGAAGGTCGCCCCATCCACGTCGGTTAGCGCGACGTGGAAATTGGGCGCGTCGTGCAGGGTGACGCGATAGAAGACGATATTCCGTGCGCCGATTACCTGGATCAGCCGCGGGATATTCTGGTCGCCGCCCTCTTGCTGCGCGCGGCGGGCGAGCTGCCACCAGCTTTGGGTGCGGCCCGCCATTGCGTGGCCGCCCTGGCCATCGATCAACCCTTCGCCGACGATGCCGCCGCCGTTGGTATGCTGGAACAGGAGGAAAGGGCGGCAGCCTTTGCCGCTGCTGTCGATCGTCCCGCAGCGGCCGCCGCCATTATCATGGGCATGCGGGTCTGCCGACGCCGCCAGCACCGCGTCGCGATCCAGCCAGAGCGTCACGCCCGACTTCATGACCAGCGGGCCGCTGACGAAGCGCGCCTGGTCGGCGCCGGCCACAAGCCGAACCGCCGATCCGGCGGGACAGGCGTTGATGGCGGACTGCAATCGCCGGGTGGCGTCGCCGGATGTGGGTGCAAGCGTCGCGCACACCTGGCGCGGCAGGGCCGGTTCGCGCACCGTCCTGCGATCTTGTGCGTACAGCGACCCTGGGATGGCCAGGGCCGTCAGGCAGAAGCAGGGGAACCACCCACGCATCATCCGGCCGCCATGTCGTTGCGATGCCACCAGCCGCCGCCCATCGCCTGAAACAAGGCGGCGCTGTCGGCATACAGGGCGGCGCGTGCCTGCTGCAGCGCCAGGTCGGTCTGCCAATAGGCCTGCTCGGCATTCAGCACCTGGAGCGGCGCGATCGCCCCCAATCGGGCCTGACCGCGGGCGATGGTGACGCTGGCAGATGCAGCGCGTTCCGCTTGCTCCGCGGCCTGGAGCGCGGCCCGATCCGTCGTGATCGCCGCCAGCGTGTCGGATACATTCTGGAAGGCGGCGAGCACGGCGCCGCGATATTGCGCCTTGGCGGCGTCATAGGCGGCTTCGGCGGCATGCTGCCGGTGGCGCAACGTGCCGCCGTCGAAGATCGGCGCGGTCAGCCCGCCGACAATGCTCCACAAGATATTGCCCGGCGCGAGCAGCGACGCGAAGTTGGTCGATGCGCCACCCGCGCTGCCGCTCAAGGTGATCGCCGGCAATCGCGCGGCGATCGCGACGCCCACCTGGGCTGCGGCGGCGTGCAGGTTCGCGGCGGCGGCGCGAACGTCCGGCCGCTGATCGACCAGTTGCGCGGGCAGGCTGAGCGGCAGGTTCTGCGGCAGCGACACGTCCGCAAAGGTGATGTTCGGCTGTGCCGCATCAGGCATCTGCCCGGTCAGCGCCGCGATCAGATCGCGCTGCTGCGCCAATTGCCGTTCGAGCGCCGGCAGCGTCTGTTCGGTCTGGGCCAGCAGCACCTGCTGCGCGGCGACATCGGCCACGGCCGCATCGCCCAGGCGCAGGCGCCCGCGCATGATCTGGAGGATCTGGCTTTGGGCGGCGATGCTGTTGCGGGTCGCCCCGATTTGCGCGCGTAAGGAAGCCTCCGTCACCGCGGCGGCGACGATGTTGGAGGTGAGCGTGAGATAGGCCGCCTCCATCTGGAATCGTTGCGCTTCCGCGGCGGCGCTGCTGCTTTCGGCCTGACGGCGAATGCCGCCGAACAGATCGAGCTGATAGCCGACGTTCAACTGCCCCGTGTGCAGCGTGTAGAGGTTGCGATTGGATTGCAGCGGCGATGCCAGCACGTCTGGGTTGCGCGCGCGCGACACGGTCGTCGCCAGATCGACGCTCGGCAGATAAGCGCCATGGTCCGCCGCGGCCAGCTGCTGCGATTGGCGTAGGGCGGCGCGGGCCGCGGCCAGATCGGGATTGGCGGCGATGCCGCGCCGCACGAGCGCATCGATCGCGGGCGACTTGAACAAGGTCCACCAGTCGCCCGGAATATCCGCCTCGACCACGGTATGGTCGTTCGCGGGCACATTGGCATAGGCCGCATCGGCCGGCGCCGAAGGTTGGTGGAAGTTCGGGCCCACGGCGCAGCCCGAAAGGAGCAGCAAGGCCAGGCAGCCGCCCGTGCGGTATGAAAATGCGGTCGCCATCGTCATGCTCCCCCGGCCGGCGCCGCACCACGCGGCCGCCCTTGCCGGCGTGCCGCCCGGCGCGATGCGGCGCGCTCGATCACATAATAGAGCGTCGGCACGACGAATAAGGTCAGCGCGGTCGCGACGATCAGGCCACCCACCACCACCGTGGCCAGGCCGCGCTGCACGTCGCTGCCAACGCCCGTGTGAACCGCGGCCGGCAGCATCCCGATCGTCGCCACCGTCGCGGTCATCAGGACCGGGCGCAGCCGTTCATTGGCGCCGCGCAGCACCGCTTCGAGCAGCCCTTCGCCATCGACCCGATGCGTGTTGAGGTTCGACACCATGATGATCGCATTCTGGATCGCCACACCGAACAGCGCGATGAAGCCGACGGAGGAGGCAACGTTCAGCGTCGAATGGGTCACGTGCAGCGCGACCAGGCCACCCAGCGTCGCCAGCGGCACCGCGCCGAGGATCAGCAACACCTGCCGCACCAGCGCGAACTGGATATAGAGCAGCAATCCCATCGCGCCGAACATGACGCACAGGATCACCCGCAGGCGGCTTTCCGCCCGCGCCTGATTCTCGAACTGGCCGCCCCATTCGAGATGATAGTTCGTCTTGTCGAACTTCACCTGCGCGGCGATGTTGCGTTGCGCGTCATGCAGGAAGGAGCTGAGATCGCGGTCGCGATAGTCGAGCTTCACCGTCAGATGACGATGGCCCATCTCGCGCGTGATCGTGCTTTCGCCCATCTTCAGCTGGATGTCGGCGACGGCGGATAGCGGAACCTGCGCGCCGGTGCCGGTCGTGATCGGCAGGTTGCGGATCTCGCCAATCGTGCTGCGGGCCGCGGCGGGGAAGCGGACAGCAATGTCGTAGCGCCGATCGCCGACATAGAGCTGGTCGATGCCGGCGCCGCCGATCCCGGTCTGGATCAGCTCCGCAATATCGCCGGCGTTGACGTTAAGGCGGGCACAGGCGGCGCGGTCGATGCGGATCACCAGCTGCGGCAGCGGCGGTTCCTGGTCCAGCGCGACATCGGCCGATCCGGGCGTCTTGTTCAGGACGGTAACGATCGCATTGCCGATCCGGCGCAGCTCGGCGAAATCGTCGCCATAGATCTTGATGACCAGCTCGCTATGGGCGCCCGCCATCTTGTCATAGACGCCGTCGATCATCGGCTGGCTGAAGCCGACGGTGAAGCCCGGCATGGTCTTGAACTTGGCATCCATGCGCCGGATCAGATCGGCCTTGGTCTCGCCGGACGGCCAGGTGCTGGGCGGATGCAGCCCCACGCTCGCCTCGATGTGCGATGGCGTGAACGGATCGGTGCCGTCGTCATTCCGGCCCAGCTGGGTCACGATATAGGAGGTTTCGGGGAAGGTGCGCACGGCGCGGCGCAGCTCGCCCGCCATCCCCTTGCTTTCCTGCAGCGATATGCCGCTCGGCAACTGGACCTGCAGCCAGATCGATCCCTCATCCAGCGCCGGCAGGAATTCGCGGCCGACGGTCGCGCCGAGCAGCAGCACCGCGACCGCGGCCACACCGGCGACGGCATAGATGATCGCCGGCGTCGCGAGGCAGCGGCGCAGGGCGACGCCATAGCCGCGCTCGATCCGCAGCAGGACCGGATTGTGGAAGGTCTTGGTGGGCTTGCGGAAGGCGATATAGGCCAGGCCCGGCACCAGGGTCATCGCGACCAGCAGCGCGCCCAGCAGGGCATAGCTGACGGTGAACGCCATCGGCGTGAACAGCTTGGCCTCGATCCGCTGAAAGGCGAACAGCGGCATATAGGCGGTGATGATAATGATCGTCGCGAAGAAGATCGGCCGGCCGACCTGGACCGCGGCATCCACCGCTTCGGCGCGCGTCAGCGGCTTGTCCGGCCGGGCCTCCCGCCGCCGCAGTAGCGATTCCATCATCACGATCGCGCCGTCGACGATGATCCCGAAGTCGATCGCGCCGAGCGACAGCAGGTTGGCGGGCACATGCGTGACGTTCATCAGGATGAACGCGATCAGCATTGCCAGCGGTATGACGACCGCGACGATCAAGGCGCTGCGCACGCTGCCCAGAAACAGGATCAGCACGATTAGGACCAGCCCGACGCCCTCCAGGACGGTGTGGGACACTTTGTCGATCGTGGTGTGCACCAGATCCGATCGGTCGAGATAGGGCACGATGCGCGCGCCCTTGCGCGCCAGTTCGACGTTGAGCTCCTCCACCTTGGCATGGACATCGTCCATCACGTGCGAGGGATTCTCGCCACGCAGCAGCGTGACGATCCCCTCGATCGCGTCACCATGCTCATCCTTGCCAAGGATGCCGTGCCGTTCCATCTGGCTCAGCCGGACCTTGCCGAGATCGCGCACCAGCACGGGCGAGCCGCCCTTTTGCGTGACCGCGACATTGCCGAGATCGCTTAGATCATGCAGTGCGCCGACGCCGCGCACGACATAGCCCTGCTCGCCGCGCGTGATGACGCTGCCGCCCGTGCTGTGATTGTTGGCGGTGATCGCGTCCTCGACCGATTTCAGCGACAGGCCGAAGCGCTGCAGCTGGGCCGGATCCAGCTCCACCTCATATTGGGTGGTGATGCCGCCGAAATTGTTGACCCCGGCCACTCCCTGGATCTGCGATAGCGCGGGGATCACCTCCCATTGCTGCAGCTCCGACAATTCGCGTTGGCCCAGCGTGTCGGATTCCAGCGTGTAGCGATAGATTTCGCCGATCGGGGAGGTGAGCGGATCGAGGCCGGGCGTGATCCCGGTCGGCAGCGTCACACCCTGGATCCGCTCCTGGATGCGCTGGCGCGACCAATAATCCTCAGACCCGTCGCGAAAAACGAGTGTGATCAGCGACAGCCCGAACGTGCTCTTGGAGCGCATGATCGTCAGGCCCGGCGTGCCGTTGAGCGCGCGCTCCAGCGGAATGGTGATCTGCTGCTCCACCTCCTCGGCGGCCAGGCCGGGCGCCTGGGTAATCACCTGCGAACTGACGTCGGCGATATCGGGATAGGCTTCGATCGACAGCTGCCGCCACGAATACCAGCCATAGGCCGCCACCAGCAACGCGATCAGCAGGACGATCCTGCGCCGCGTGATCGCCAGCCGGATGAAGCGCTCAATCATCGAGCAGTACGCCGCCCTTGGCGATGATCCGCTGCCCCGCGGCAAGGCCATGCGCGATGGTCGTGCGATCACCTTGTTCGTCGCCCGTGTCGACCACACGGCGCTCGAACGTCCAGGGCGCAACCTCGACGAACACGGTCGTCGCGTCGTCCTTCAGCAGCAGCGCGCTGGTGGGAACGGAGGGCGCGCGCCCCGCCGATGCCGCGAAGCGGACGCTCGCGAACATACCCGGCTTGAAGCGCCCATCTGGGTTGGTGACGGCGATCCGGACTTTGGTGCGGCGCGTATCCGGATCCAGGATCGGGGCGATCGACTGGACACGCCCTGCGACGCTCTCGTTCGGAAAGGCATCAAAGCGGATCTGTGCCGGCTGGCCGACATGGATGGATGCGATATCCGCCTCACCCACATTGGCGGTGACCCAGACGGTGCCGATGTTGGCGACCGTCATCAGCGGCGCCGTGGGATCGGTCCAATAGGCACCTGGCGCGGCCGCCAGATCGGTGACGACGCCCGCCGCCGGCGCGACCAGAGCAAGGCCACCGCCCCGCACCGCGCGGGACTGGCCGAGTTGTTGCAGCCGGGCATGCGTCCGGGCCGCTTCGGCTGCTGCTGCGGCATAATCGGCCTGCGCCTGCTGAACGTCCTTGTCGGCAGCGCCGCCGATGGCCTTCAGGCCGAGCGCGCGGGTGCGCGCGGCGGACGTCAGCCGCAGTTGCGCCTGCGCATGCGTATCGTCGGCAAGTGCGGACGACAGATCGGGCGAGGCCAGCCCGGCAAGCATCTGTCCGGCCCGCACATGATCGCCCAGCCGCACGCCCAGCGTGACGATCCGGCCGGCGATCGGCGTAAGGATCCGCGCCTGCCGTTCCGGATCGGCCTCCACGACGGCCGGGGCGTCGATCTGGCGATCCATATCGCGATCGCCGACCGGCGTGATCACCAGCCGCGTGCGAAGGGGAGACTGTGCGGGGATCGTGACTTGCCCAGCTCGTGCGACAAAGCTCGGCACGTCCGGGGCCGCCGTCGGCGTCTTCGATCCACAGGACGACAAGGTGCAGAGCAGGGCGGCCAGCATGCCGATGGGTGCGGCGGACGTGATGGACGGAACGCCGCGACGGCGTGCTGTCCCTTCATGGAATGGCATCAGGAATTCCCAGGCTAGTCTGCATGGCGTGCGACACCAAGACGCTGCCGTCCGGGCGTTGCCGCAGGGCCGCTTCGGCAGCATCGCGCCGATAAGCGGTGGGCTGCGCCCGATCGACGATGCATGAGGAAAGCCGGATTATACGAATGTATATCGGGCCGCCGCGCGCGATTGGATGCCCGGGCACGGCGCCTTATGCGGAGGCAGCGCGCGAACAGGCGACGGTTCACGTCCCGTTCGACGGCGGTAGGCGAGGGTACGCGAATGTCCGAAACGGTCGGTGAAAAAGCGTCTGGACTATCCGCAGCGCTGCGCCGCCTGCACCATCTGTTCCAGAAGCCGATCGTCCGGCTTCCGGTTATGGCGCTGCTGATGGTGGCGATCTTCGTCTTCGATACGCTGACCGATCTGGAGATCGCGACGGCGGTCTTTTATATCGCCGTGATCCTGCTCGCGATCGGCCGTTTCGCGCCCCGTCAGGTGGTCGGCCTGGCGGCGATCTGCGTGAAGCTGACCCTGGTTAGCTTCGTCCTCAGCAAGTCCGGATCGCGCGAAGCCGGCGTCGTGAACCTTGGTATCAGCATCTCCACGATCGCCATCACCACCTACCTCGCGCTGAAGATGGTTGCGGCGGAGGGGGCGGCGCATGCTGCCCGCGCGCAATTGATCCGCGTCGCCCGCGTCACCAGCCTGGGCGAACTGGCCGCGTCGATCGCGCATGAGGTGAACCAGCCGTTGGCGGCGATCGCCACGAGCGGCGACACGGCAATGCGCTGGTTGAGCGCAGAGCCGCCCAATATTGACCGGGCAAGATCCGCGATCAGCCGCGTGGTGGAGGATGCCAGCCGCGCCAGCATCATCATCGCCCGCGTGCGCGACCATGCACGCGGAGATCCGCCCGTGTTGCAGGTTATCCGCGTCGACGAGGTGATTGAAGAGGCGGTCGAGCTTTCCGGCGGTGAGCTGCAGCGGCACGCGATTGCGCTGCGCCTCGCGCTGGCCGATGCCTTGCCGACCGTCATGGGGGATCGCGTGCAACTGCAGCAGGTCGTCTGCAACCTGATCCTGAACGCGATCGAAGCGATGATGCCCGTGCCCGCCAGTCGCCGGTCTTTGACGATCGCCGCCATGGCGGACGTCAATGGCGACGTCGAAATCTCTACCTGCGATACCGGGATCGGGATCCGCGAAGACCATCTTGCCCGGCTGTTTGACAGCTTCTGGACGACCAAGGAAGGTGGGACCGGCATTGGCCTGACCGTCTCCCGCACCATTGTCGAGGCACATGGCGGTGCGATCTGGGTGGATCGGATGAAGCCTTACGGCGCGCTGTTCCATGTCCGGTTGCCCGCTTATGCGGCGGCCGCGGCATGACCGAGACGGCATCTGCGGCTGAGAATATGGCGATCGTCTATGTCGTCGATGATGACGCGTCGGTCCGCGCGGCGCTGGAGGATTTGCTCGCCTCGGTCGGGCTGGAAGCGATGCTGTTCGGTTCTACCCAGGCCTTCCTCGACACGGCCAAACCCGATCTGCCGGCCTGTCTGGTGCTGGATGTGCGCATGCCCGGGCAGAGCGGCATGGAATTCCATCGGCAGATGGTACGGCAAGGCGCCGAAATCCCGGTCATCTTCATCACGGGCCATGGCGATATCGCCATGTCGGTCAGCGCAATGAAAGCGGGTGCGATCGAATTCCTGGCCAAACCCTTCGCCAATCAGGATCTGCTGGACGCCATCCACCGCGGGATCGAGATCGATCGCCAAAGGCGGTGCAGCGGTCGAAAGACCCGGGATTTGACGCGGCGCTTTGCTGATCTGACCGAGGGCGAGCAGGCGGTGATGTTCCTGGTGGTCCAGGGCCTCCTCAACAAGCAGATTGCCGGCCAGCTTGGCGTCAGCGAGATCACGGTGAAGGTGCGGCGACGCCAGGTGATGCTGAAGATGGGCGCCAAATCGCTGCCGGACCTGGTGCGTCTGTGCGATGCCTTGCCACTGCAAGGCGTGGGGTCCGCCTGAGCCATGCTTGGCGCCTAGGAGCCCAATGGGCTCATATTTCACTTGGCTACTTTCTCTGCATTGTTGGATTGCGCAAGATGGCCCCCAGGGGGACACATGATGCGATTCGAAAGACGAAGATTGATGGCCGCAGGAATAATGTCTTTTGGCCTTACATGGCTCTTTGGGCGAAAAGCCGAAGCGCGCAGCTTTTCCAATGTTGCGGCGCTGCGCGACCACGTCGTAAAGCTATTGCGCACGCAGGAGGACTTCAAAGTCACACCTGACCGGAACGATCCAGCGAAGTTTCAGCTGGCGATCGACGATTGGTCGGTCGTCGGTGATGTCACGAACCTCTTCAATTACATGAAGGGGAATCCGCAGGAGGATCCTGATTTCCTCGTCAGGCGTTTCCTCAATTCACTCGCGGAAGGGCAGCTTGAAGGGGTAGACGATGCCCATATCGTCGCTGTTATCCGGGCTCAGCCCTATATCGACGCGGCGCTGAAGGCGGGCGGGGAGCTTCTCCACGAGCCGCTGGGGGCGGACCTCCAGATTCTCTACATGGCCGACCGGCAAGATTCGATGGCGCCGCTCAGCCCGAAGGATGTGCCCGGCAAGGATCTGGCAAGCCTTCGTGCAATCGCGATGAACAATGAACGCCGGTGGCTGTCCCAACTCGTGAGCGATGAATCGCTCAAGCCCGGCATGCTCTATTATGTCGAAGATAATCCGATGCTCTCGCCCACCCTGCTGCTGCTCGACGATTTCTGGAAAATGGTCGCACAGCGCTTCCCCGGGGACGTGATCATCGCCCTGCCACGCAAGGACCAGCTCTTTCTCTTCGACGATGAGGAGGAGGCGCGACAGCGCGCCCGGCAGTTGATCGAAGTGACCTTCGCAGAAGACTATAACCTGCTGTCGTCGCGTCTCTATGCCCGCCGTAACGGTAAGATCACGGTTGTGCCCGATTAGGCGTTCCGTGCGTTTTCAGGCCGGACATGGATTCGGCTATCTGAGCATGGTGGTAGAGGGAGACGGGCATGAAATTTGTCACTCCGGCCGCGAAAGCAAGCTTCACGATCGCGGCGGATGGGACGCCGCCGACAATTGCGTTCCAAACCGACGCCGCCGGCCCACATAGCTGGGAGTGGACAATCACCTGGAAGACCTTCTCCAAGAAGGGGAAGGTGGAAACGCCGGACAACAAACTGGACGGGGCGACCTTCCTGCAGGATCTCGGCGGCACGCTGGAGGTCCACGCGACCGTTCCGGCCGCGGCCGGCAAGCCGGCGGAGGTCGCGACCGTCAAGGTCACGATCATCGGCACCAATCCGACGGTCCACGATGTCACCGTCTATCTCGCCACCAAGGCCGACAGCGCCGGCTTCTCCGCCATCCTGCAACATGAATCGCGTGGCCGGAACTTCAACGACGCCGGTGAACCGATCAAGTCGTACGACAATGGCTATGGCATGTGCCAGCTGACCACGCCCAAGCCGACCATGGAACAGGTGTGGAGCTGGAAGCGCAACGTCGATGGCGGGCTCAAGCTGTTCGCCACCAAGGTCACCGATGCGCGCAACTATCTGTCGCAAAGCGGGCGTACCTTCACCGACGATCAGCTGCAGCGCGAGGCGGTCTGCCGATGGAATGGCGGCGCTTATCACACGTGGGACGGCAAGGCCTGGGTCCGCAATCCCGACATCCTGTGCGACAGCGCCACCGGCAATAATGGCTGGGACATGACCAAGGACGAGAATACGGGCAAGACCGAGGCCGAACTGCACAAGCGCGACAAGGACGAATATAAGCGCGGCCACAAAAAGGGCGATCTGTGGAAGCCATCGGGGGTCTGCTATGCCGACGCGATACTCGGTTAGCGCTGCTGTCGCACTAGGGTTGGCGCTCGCCGGATGCGCGGCGGCGCGTCAGGTCCCGGCGGCGGGATCGGGCGATCTGAAGCTGGATCTGGCCGGCCGGGCCGCCACCGTAAGCGTGACGCTACCCGCTGCGGAGGTGGATCCCGCCAACGATCACAGCGTCACGCCGCTCGGCATGCGGGGCCCGTTCCTGCTCCTGACCGACAGTTATGCCTCGCGCGGCCAGGCCATGTCGCGTTGCCAGGCAGGCCATGAAACCTGGGTCCGCCTGATCGACACCCGCACCCGCACCGAACGCTGGAGCAAGCGCGTCGAAAGCTGTCTGCACGACATTCAGCCAGGCGAGCCTCCCGCCATGTGGCAAGGCGAGGGGGCTGACTTTACCGTGCGCACGTTGTCGGAGCCCGGCGTGCAGGTGTCGGTCGCGGCGAACGGTACCATCACCGAGCGCAAGTGAGGCCGCTGCGGCAGGGCATTGACCTGTGTCAGGACCAGGCACCGTCGGGTTGCTCCCGTGCGCTCGTGAAGATCTGCCAGATCGCCATGAACAAGGCGGCGATGACGGGGCCGACCACGAAACCGTTGAAGCCCATCATCTCGAAACCGCCCAGCGTCGAGATCAGCACGAGATAATCCGGCATGCGCGCGTCGCGGCCGACGAGGATCGGGCGCACGACATTGTCGACGCTGCTGATGATGAGGAAACCGCAAAGCGCAAGGACGATACCCTGCCATACCGATCCGGTCACAAGCAGGTAGATCGAGACGGGAACCCAGACGAGCCCGGTCCCAACCGCGGGAAACAATGAAAACACGCCCATCGCCACACCCCACAACAGCGCGCTCGGGATGCCCAAAATCCAGAAGGCGATCCCGCCGATCATGCCCTGCAGCACCGCCACCGCGAGACTGCCTTTGATCGTCGCGCGGATGACGGTGACGAACGTCGTGATCAGCGCCTTGCGCTGTCCCGCCGGCAACGGCAGCGCGCGTTCCAGCCGGGCGGAGACCGCGTCGCCGTCGCGCAGCAGGAAGAAGGTGAGGTACAGCATCACGCCGAGCGCCAGGAAGAAACCGAACGCGCTTTGTCCGATGCTCAGGATCTGACTGGCGACCGTCCGGAAGCTGCTGGCAAAGCTTTGCGAGATACGGCTGCGGACGCCTTCGAAATCGTTGAGCCCGACGCTTTCCAGCCAGCGTTGCGCCCATCCCGGCAGGTGCGTTTCCATCTGGACGAACATGCGGCCCAGATCGATATCGCCGCCGCGGATCCGCGCATAGGCACTGGTGGCCTCGTTCACCAGCGCCGCGCCCAGCAGCATCGCCGGCACGATCACCAACGCGATGATGATCAGCAAGGTCGCCAAGGCGGCCAGCGTGGGGCGGCCCGGCATGCGCCGCAGGAACCGGCGGTTGAGCGGCGTGAACAATACCGCCGCGATGATGCCCCACAGAATCGCGCCCGCAAACGGCGCGACCAGCCACAGGAACAAGATCGTCACCAGGAAGACGAGCAGCAGCAGGAAGCCCCGCTCCAAAGTGGCTCCGCGCCGCACACCGCTCATGCGCGCGGCATCCGGCATGCGCCAATCGGTGGGGCGAGAAGAATGAGCCTTCGCATTACGTTACTCCCTGTACGGGCGCGTTATAGCCGATGCGGCCGGCGAGGCCATGTTGGCAATCACAATAGCCCGCGATCGCTGTTGGACGGGGCGGATCAGGGCGTCGCGAATCTTCCTGCGCTCGCACAGCTTCCGTTCAGGCGGACTCGGCGCTAGAGAGGCGCCGCATGCCCGCGCTGCGCGCGGATTCCAGGAGAGGCCGTTTGGCGCTGACGCCCACCGATACTGAAGCATTTCGACGCGAAGTCGACGAGAATCTCCGCCGCGACCAGATGACCGGTCTCGCCAAGAAGTGGGGCGTCGTAATTGGCGTGCTCGTCCTTCTGCTGTTGATCGGGCTGGCGGCGTTTCTGTGGTGGCGCAGCCATCATGCGCATCAGGCCGGGCTTGAGGGCGAGCAGCTGACGCAGGTGCTGAGCGACGTCGACATCGGCCGGGCGCAGCCCAACGATGCGCGGCTTGCCGCTCTGGCATCCTCGTCGCGCGACGGATATCGCGCCATGGCACGGCTGACGCAGGCCGGTATTCTCGCGAAAACTGACGCCCCCGCCGCCGCTGCAAATTATCTGGCGATCGCCAAGGATGACGGCCTGCCGCAGGCGACCCGCGATCTGGCGCTGATCCGGGCCACCACGCTGCAGTTCGATACGATAGCACCGACGGAGGTCGTGTCCCGCATGAAGCCGCTGGCGGTTGCGAACGCGCCCTGGTTCGGCAGTGCCGGCGAATTGACCGGCATCGCTTATCTGAAGATGGGACGGCGCGATCTTGCCGGCCCGCTTTTCGCCGCCATCGCGCGTGACACGAACGTGCCCACGGGCCTGCGTGGCCGCGCAGCCGGCCTTGCCACGGGGCTTGGCCAGACGGTTGGCGCCATCACGCCTGACGGCGCATCCAAGGAATGATCATGACGATGAGTTCGCGCCGTGCGCGCGCTATGATGGCGTTGGCCCTGGTGGCCACGCTCGGCGGATGCGGGCTGTTCAAGGGGCGCGGTGATCGCGGGCCGAAGACCGCGGTGCTCGGGCAACGCGTGTCGGTGCTGAACACGGGCAGCGACGTCGTCGTCGATCCCAGCCTGGCCGATGTTCCGGTCACCGTGCCGGAACCGGTAGTCAACACCGAATGGACCCAGCCGGGCGGCAACGCCACCAAGTCGATGGGCAACCCCGCGCTGGCGGCCGCGCTGCACGAAGCATGGTCTGCCACGATCAAGGGCGGCGACATCACCCAGCGGATCGGCTCGCCCCCGGTCATCTCCGACGGCAAGCTGTTCATCATCGATGCCGACGCGGTGATCCACGCTTATGACGCCGCGACGGGCGCGACCGTCTGGCAGACCGCGATCGACAGCGTGAAACGGGACAAGGTCGTTCTGTTCGGCGGCGGTGTCAGCGTGGAGGCCGGCAAGGTCTATGCGACGACCGGTCGTGGCGATGCGGTGGCGCTGGAAGCGGCGACTGGCAAATTATTGTGGAAGGTGCGCCCGGCCGGCCCCCTGCGCGGCGCGCCCGCGATCGGCGGCGGCAATATCTATGCGCTCACGCAGGACAATCAGATCCTGGCGCTGAACCCCGCGACCGGGGCCACGCTGTGGACGGTGTCGGCCACGTTGCAGACCTCCGGCGTGTTGGGCGTCGGCGGGCCGGCTGTCGCTCAAGGTACGGTCGTCGCGGGCTTCTCGTCGGGTGAACTGTCGGCGCTGCGTTTCGAAAATGGCCGCATCGTGTGGCAGGATCAGCTTTCGCGGACATCCATCTCCACCTCCGTGTCGGTGATCTCCGATATCGATGCGTCGCCCGTCATCGACCAGGGCAAGGTCTATGCGATCGGGTTGGGTGGCCGCATGGTCGCCATGGATCTGGTCAGCGGCCAGCGCCTTTGGGAACTGACGATCGGCGGGATCAACACGCCTTGGCTCGCGGGCGAATGGCTGTTCGTCGTTACCGATGAGGCCAAGCTGATCTGTATCGCCCGCACGACCGGCAAGATCCGCTGGATCTCGCAGCTTCCGCGCTATCGCGATCCCAAGAAGAAGGACAAGCCGATCAGCTGGTACGGCCCGACGCTGGCCGGCGGCCGCCTGCTGGTCGTCAGCGATCAGGGCCAGATGGTCAACGTCGCGGTCGCCGACGGCGCGATCGGCACGTCGGTCAAGGCGGGCAAGAGCTTCTATCTGCCGCCGGTCGTCGCCAACAGCACGCTCTATCTGCTGGACGCCAAGGGCCGGATCACGACCTGGCGCTAACGCAAACGCCGCGTAAATCGGCGCGGCAAACGTGGATCGAAGGTCCGGACTCGTAAATGGCGGGTCCGGACCCTAGAAGGCGCTCCATGCCTCTTCCCACCGTTGCCATTATCGGCCGACCTAATGTCGGCAAGTCGACCCTGTTCAACCGCCTCGTCGGCAAGAAGCTGGCGCTGGTCGATGACCGGCCCGGCGTCACGCGTGACCGCCGCGAAGGCGAGGCGAGCCTGCTCGGGCTCGACTTCCGCATCATCGACACCGCCGGGTTCGAGGATGAGGATCCGCAGAGCCTGCCGGGCCGCATGCGCATCCAGACCCAGGCGGCGGTCGACGAAGCCGATGCCGCTTTATTTCTGATAGACGCCCGCGTCGGCGTTGTCCCGCTCGACGAAGAGATTTCGCGCTGGCTGCGCAACAGCGATACGCCCGTCATCCTGATGGGCAACAAGGCGGAGGGCAAAGCCGGCGAGAGCGGGTTGCTCGAGGCATTTGCGCTCGGCCTGGGCGACCCGATCCCCTTCTCGGCGGAGCATGGCGAAGGCCTGGTCGATCTGTTCGAAGCGCTGCGCCCGCATATCGAGCGCGTAGAATCCGAATATCCCGTCGATGAGGCGGAGGATGAGGAGAATGGCCCGCTGAAGCTGGCCATCGTCGGTCGTCCCAATGCGGGCAAGTCGACGCTCGTCAACAAGATGCTCGGTGAAGAGCGGATGATCACAGGCCCGGAGGCCGGCATCACGCGCGATTCGATCGCGATCGAGTGGGAGTGGAAAGGCAAGGACGGCGAAACCCGCCCGGTCCGGCTGATCGATACCGCCGGCCTGCGCCGCAAGGCCAAGGTCGAGGATAAGCTGGAACGCCTGTCCGCCGCCGATACGCAGCGTGCGATCGATTTCGCGGAAGTCGTGGTGCTGCTGCTCGACGCGACGCGCGGGCTGGAAGCGCAGGATCTGCGCATCGCCAGCCAGGTGATCGACGAAGGCCGCGCGCTGATCATCGCGGTCAGCAAATGGGACGTCGCCGAAAATGCGCCGTCTCTATTCCAGGGTATTCGCGCCGCGCTCGACGAGGGCCTGGCGCAGGTCAAGGGCTTGCCGCTGATCACCGTCTCCGGCTTCAGCGGTCGCGGGATCGACCAGCTGATCGAGGCTGCTTTCGAAATCCGCGACTCCTGGTCGCGGCGCATCGGCACGGGCGAGCTCAATCGCTGGTTCGAACGCGCAATCGAGGCCAATCCGCCGCCGGCGCCCGGCGGGCGGCGCATCAAGCTGCGCTACCTCACCCAGGCACGCACGCGCCCGCCGACGTTCATTCTGTTCGGGACGCGCGTCGATCAGCTGCCGGAAAGCTATCGCCGCTATCTCGTCAACGGTATCCGTCGCGATCTCGGTTTCGGCGGCGTGCCGGTGCGGTTGACCGTACGCGCGCCGACCAATCCGTTCGGCAACAAGTGAGCACCCTCGTCGACGCGCGCGGGATGCGCTGCCCGTGGCCCGTCCTGCGGCTGGCCCGGGCGATGCGCGGGGAGGAGGCGGTCACGATCCTCGCCGACGATCCCGCTGCGCCGGCGGAAATCGCGGCGCTCGCGGCCAGCCAAGGCTGGTCGCTGCGGGATCAGGGCGACGGATGGGTCGTATCGCGCGCGTGACGCGCGTTCAGCTTTCGGGTGCGGGCCGCGACTGCAGCTGGACGTAATTCTGGATGCCCATCCGCTCGATCATGTCGAACTGCCGCTCCAGGAAGTCGACATGCTCTTCTTCATTGTCGAGGATGCGGCGGAACAGATCGCGCGTGACGTAATCGCGCACCGACTCGCAATGCGCGATCGCATCGCGCAGCGGCGGGATCGCCTCTCCCTCCAGCGCGAGGTCTGAGCGCAGCACTTCCTCGACGGTCTCGCCGACGCGCAGCCGACCAAGCATCTGGAAATTCGGAAATCCGTCCAGAAACAGAATGCGCTCCGACAGCCAGTCGGCATGCTTCATCTCGTCGATGGATTCATGCTTTTCGTAATCGGCCAGCCGCGTAATGCCCCAATGGTCGAGCAGACGATAATGCAGCCAATATTGATTGATCGCGGTCAGCTCGTTCTTGAGCGCGATATTCAGAAACTCGATAACCTTTTCGTCGCCCTTCATGGCGCAACTCCCGGATGGCGATGATCGCGCCAGTTAAACCAGGGAGGGGCCAAAAACGAAGTGCTAACGACTCGCGCGAGTCGTTCTCAGGAAACCGGATCCGAAACGGTCAGGCGGCGGCCTGCTGCTCTTCGGCGATCAACTCGCGCGCAAAGGGGATGCACTGGCCGCACCGGGGACGCCGGCCCAACGTGGCATACGCGCTATAGGGGCATTGTGCGCCCGACCGCGCTGCCTCCCGTACTTCGCGTTCACGAATCGCATTGCAGTGGCAGACGACCATCGACGACTCCTTGACGAGCCCATTTAGCGATACTGCGACTAACTCGCAATAGCTCTGCGGAACGGAACGACCTGTCCGCGCGACAGGCTGCGCCACGCCCATTCGAACGGCCCATAATGGAAACGGGCAAGCCACGGCCGGCTCCAGAGCAACATCAGCCCCCATTGGGCCGCGACGAGCCAATAGAGCTGCGCGCGCGACAGACCGCCGAACCATCCCAGCCCATAGCCGTAGAAGATTGTCGTCATCACAAGACTGGTAATCAGATAGTTGGACAGGGCCATCCGCCCGGCCGCGCCAAGCCGCTCCATCAGCCGCGGCAGAACGTTCGCCCGCACGGCCAGGATCAGAAGCGCCGCATAAGCCAGCGCGAGGAAAGGCCGCAATATCAGCGTGGCCATGTCAGCGAGCGGCAGGAACGTTGGATCGAAATGATGGGCGATGATCGCAAACACCAGCGGCGCATAGAGCAACAGCGCCGCCGCGCCGGCGCCGGCAACGCGCTGGTAGGCGCGCCGGCTCCATTGCCCTGTCCAGAAGCCGAGCCGGTAGAACAGCATGCCCAGGAACACGAAGCCCAGCGTACCCGGCAGCGCCGCCGGTATGATCTGGATCTGGAACAGGCGCGTCGTCGGTGCGCGGGCTGCAAAGACATCGGCAAAGCCGCCGCGGTAGAGGCGTATTTCCTGCGCGATCGCGGCGGGGTCCGGGACGACCTGGGCCAGCACCTTGCCCCATTCCCGCACTGCATCGGCGGGCGGGTGGGGGCCGGTCGCGAGTGCCTGGAGCAGGGTGACGTCATGCCATTGGATCAGGCTCTGCACGCCGTCATAGCCGATCAGGCAGATTGCGGTGAACGCCAGCGCGCTGGGCTTCCAGTTCCGTCCGACAAAGGCGATCGCCCCGCAGATTGCATATTCGACCAGGATATCGCCGTACCAGACGAACCAGGCGTGCAGCATGCCAAAGCCAAACAGCCAGAAGATGCGGGCATAATGGACGCGCGCAGGCCCGGGCGTGCGATCCTCCGCGGCGTCGGTGATCAGCAGCAGCGAAGCCCCGAACAGCATCGTGAACAAGGCGCGCATCTTGCCGTCCGCCAGCACATAAGCCGCCGCCCATGCCGCCAGATCCACGCCCTGCGCCCCGCCGTAAAAATGCGGGTCGACATAGGCATAAAGCGGCATGCCCATCGATACGATATTCATGATCAGAATACCGCACACTGCAAATCCGCGGATGACGTCGAGGCTCAGGATGCGAGACAATTCGGCGTCCGTAGTCACTCCGTCTCCTCCCCGGAACGGGGAGGGGGACCATGCGAAGCATGGTGGAGGGGATTTCCGTGCTGAAGGCAGGCTGCAACGATCACTTCGACCACGGCGTCGGCATCCCCTAAAACGTCACCCGCCGCGATCCTCAGCGTATCGACGCCTTCACGATCAAGCCACTGGTCGCGCATAGCATCGCGCGCCGGCCGATCGCCCATGTCGTGGCTCGCGCCATCCACTTCGATCGCCAGCTTCGCCTCGTTGCAGAAAAAGTCGAGGATGTAAGATCCGGCCGGATGCTGTCGTCTGAATTTGAAACCTCCCGGCCGGAGCCGTAGGCGCGTCCAAAGAACAACGTCTGGCACGCTCATCTCGCGCCGAAACTTGCGCGCCCTTTTAACCGTGCGCGACGGACCAGCGAGCATGGCGGATTTCCCCTCCACCACGCCCCTTTGGCGTGGTCCTCCCCGAGCAAGCTCGGAGAGGAGACGATTACGCCAGCGCCGCGTCGGCGCCCATCAGCTTGGGGAAGAAACCTTCATGCCCGCTGCGCAGATCCGCCAGCGTCACGCAATGATCGCCGTTTTCGGTTTCGAAGATGATCCGGTTGGCAGTGGTGCGGCCGATCGGTTCCGCCTCGATCCCGTTGGCCTTGGCCCCGGCGAGGAAGCCGAGCAGCGCCGGATCGTGGACCGTCACGAGATACAGGCCCTGATCCTCGGCGAAGTAAGAGCCCGCCAGGCCGAACGGCGTCGGCCCGTCGATCAGCGCGCCGCAATTGCCGGCCAACGCCATCTCCGCGATCGCTACGGCGACGCCGCCGTCCGACACGTCATGGCAGGCGGTGATCCAGCCCTGCTCGATGCCGGCGCGAATATAGTCGCCGGTGCTGCGCTCCGCCGCGAGATCGACCGGCGGCGGCGGGCCTGCGTCGCGGCCGTCCAGCCCATGCAGTTCGCGCAGCCACAGCGACTGGCCGAGATGGCCCTTGCGCGTGCCGACCAGCAGGATGATGTCGCCGCGCTCGCGGAAGCCGATCCCGACCGATCGCTTCCAGTCGGCCAGCAGCCCGATGCCGCCGATCGCCGGCGTCGGCAGAATGGCGCTGCCGCTGCCATCGTCATTCTTGGTCTCGTTGTAGAGCGACACATTGCCGCTCACGATCGGGAAGTCGAGCGCGGTGCAGGCCTCCGCCATGCCCTCGATACAGCCGACGAACTGGCCCATGATCTCGGGCCGCTGCGGATTGCCGAAATTCATGCAGTCGGTCGTGGCGAGTGGCTTGGCGCCGACCGCGGTCAGGTTGCGCCAGCATTCGGCGACCGCCTGCTTGCCGCCCTCATAGGGGTCGGCATAGCAATAACGCGGCGTGCAATCGGTGCTGATCGCCAGTCCCTTGTCGGTGCCGTGGACTCGTACCACTGCGGCATCGCCGCCGGGGCGCTGGACGGTGTCGCCACCGACCATGTGGTCATATTGCTCCCAGATCCACCGGCGCGAGGCAAGATCGGGCGATCCCATCAGTTTGCGCAGATCGGCCGCCACGTCCGTGCTGTCCGGCAGATTGGCCGGTAGCGCGGGCGCCTCCGTCTTCACGTGCGGGCGGTCGTAGCAAGGCGCTTCGTCGGCCAGCGGATCGAGCGGGATGTCGCACACCGTCTCGCCATTGAAGGTCAGCACCATCCGGCCGGTATCGGTGACATGGCCGATCACCGCGAAGTCGAGCTCCCATTTGCGAAAGATCGCCTCGGCGAAATCTTCGCGGCCGGGCTTGAGCACCATCAGCATCCGCTCTTGGCTCTCGCTCAGCATCATCTCATAGGGCGTCATGCCGGTCTCGCGGCAGGGTACGGCGTTCATATCGAGTTCGATGCCGACCCCGCCCTTGGACGCCATCTCGACGCTGGAGGAGGTCAGGCCGGCCGCGCCCATATCTTGGATCGCGACGATCGCGTCGGATGCCATCAGCTCCAGGCAGGCCTCGATCAGCAGCTTCTCCGTGAACGGATCGCCGACCTGCACGGTCGGGCGTTTCTCCTCCGAATCCTCGCCGAAATCGGCCGACGCCATGGTCGCGCCATGGATGCCGTCGCGGCCCGTCTTGGAGCCGACATAGACGATCGAGTTGCCGACGCCGGACGCCGCCGAATAAAAGATCTTGTCGGTCTCGGCGACGCCGACGGTCATCGCATTGACCAGGATGTTACCGTCATAAGCCGCGTGGAAATTGACCTCGCCACCGACGGTCGGCACGCCCACGCAATTGCCGTAACCGCCAATGCCGTGGACGACGCCCGCGATCAGGTGGCGCATCTTGGGATGATCGGGCCGGCCGAACCGCAGCGCGTTGAGATTGGCGACAGGGCGCGCGCCCATCGTGAAGACGTCACGCAATATGCCGCCGACGCCGGTCGCGGCACCCTGATAGGGTTCGATATAAGAGGGGTGGTTGTGGCTCTCCATCTTGAAAATGGCCGCCTGCCCATCGCCGATATCGACCACGCCCGCATTCTCGCCCGGGCCGCAGATCACCTGCGGGCCGGTGGTCGGCAGCTTCTTCAGGTGCAGGCGCGACGATTTGTAGCTGCAATGCTCCGACCACATGACGGAGAAGATCCCGAGCTCGGTCAGGTTGGGCGCGCGCCCAAGCGCATGCAGGACGCGCGCATATTCTTCGGGGGACAGGCCGTGTTCGGCGACGATGGCAGGCGTGATCTCGCTCATATCGCGAGCCGATAGCGAACCCTTGCGCATCGTCCAAAGAAAAAGGCCGGCAGGATGGTCCTGCCGGCCCTGAAAAATGGGGTTGGGAGGAAAATCAGCCTTCGCAGGTCTGGCTCGCGCCGCCCTTGGCGAGGGTCACGGACTTGCCCTTGGCGTCGCCGGTCAGCGTGTAATCGCCACCGACATAGGCTTCGCCCGCAGCCGGAGCGGTCATCACGATCGGATCGGCCGTCTTGTCCTTGAGGCGCAGATTGGCGGTCGTGTTGTCGTTAAACCAGTTGATGAACACCAGGCTGTTGTCCTTGCAGCGATAGGACTTGCTGGCCAGCATCGCCGGCGGCAGCTTGACCGGCGGCGCATTCGCAATCTCGTTAGCGGTGGGATCCGCGGGACCGCCCGCCACGATCGTGGTCGGCTTGGTGTCACAAGCGGCGAGGAGAAACAGGGCGGCGAGCGGCAAAGCGCGGAGGGTGAGATGGTTCATAGCGGATCATTCTTTCGCAGGTGCAGTATATACGTCAAGAGTGTTGACGCTCTTTCTGCGGCGTCAGGTTGAGGGATGCGCCGAAGCGTTGCCTTGCGGGCTGAAAACGAAGCTTGCTTGCCCCATTTCCAGCGCTTGCCTATCGGCTGTTTATGACATTTATCGCTCGAGACGTGCCGGCCTTGGTCGGCAATACGCCGTTGGTTCGCCTTGCTGGTCCCAGCGAAGCGACGGGCTGCGACATTTACGGCAAGTGCGAATTCATGAATCCGGGCGGATCGGTGAAGGACCGTGCAGCCCTTTTCATCATCGAGGATGCCGAGGCAAATGGCACGTTGCAGCCTGGCGGGCTGATCGTGGAAGGGACGGCGGGCAATACCGGGATCGGCCTGGCCCTGATCGGCAATGCGAAGGGATATCGCACGACGATCGTCATCCCGGAAACGCAGAGCCAGGAGAAGAAGGATACGTTGCGCGCGCTGGGGGCCGAGCTGATCGAGGTCGCGCCGACAGCGTATTCCAACCCTGCCCATTATGTTCACACGTCGCGCCGCATTGCGGAAGAAACGCCCGGCGCCTTATGGTCGAACCAGTTCGATAATATCGCCAACCGCCTTGCGCACATCCGCACGACCGCGCCCGAAATCTGGGCGCAGACGGAAGGACGGATCGATGGCTTCACCTGCGCTGTCGGCACGGGTGGGACGCTGGCCGGGGTCGGCCTGGGCCTGAAGGAACAGCGCGACGATATCGTCATCGCGCTGACCGATCCGCATGGTGCCTCGCTGTATGAATATTATGCGCATGGGGAACTGCGCGCCGAGGGATCGTCCGTGTCCGAAGGGATCGGGCAGAGCCGCGTGACCGCCAATCTGGAAAGCGCGCCTGTCGATACGCAGTTCCGCATCTCGGATGAGGCCGGGCTCGAACAGCTGTTCGCTTTGCTGAAGCAGGAAGGTCTGTGCCTGGGCCTGTCCTCCGGCATCAACGTCGCGGGCGCGATGGCCCTGGCGCGGGAGATGGGGCCGGGGCATACCATCGTCACGATCCTGTGCGATTCCGGAATGCGCTACCTGTCCACCGTGTTCAATCCGGCCTGGTTGCGGGCCAAGGGCCTGCACGCACCCGATTGGCTGCGGCGCTAACAAAGGTTTCCAACCGGCCGGCGCATCCCTATTCTGGGACTATGAGGGCCCTTAAGCGCATCGCGGGAGAAGCGGTATGCACCGTGTGCGCATCGGCCTGATCGGCCTGGCCTGGGTTTTCCTGCTGGTCATGCTCGCCACCACCTTCCTGCACGTCGCCGGCCCTGATCGCAGCACGTCGCGCAGCGCGGACGCCACCAACGACACCGCGCCGAGCGAGCCGCTGGCCGAACTGGGTGTCGCCCCCGGCAACAGCCCGCCCGACGCAAAGGCGGAGCCGACCCCAACCAAGCCGGCGCAGGCGACGCATTGAGTCGCAGCAAAACACCCGTCCGCCGCTAAATTTCGCCCCACATTTTTATCCACAGGCTCGGCCTTGCGGGAAACGGCAGTTTCGCGCCGTTTTCGCGCATTCTTCCCCATAGCCCCAAACCACGGCATACACAGTCATCCCCATTCAGTGGTATTGATACCCATAACCAACCCATGCTAATCCACGTTCATCCGGTAATGGAGGCGCACGATGTGCGTTTCCGGCGCCGACCGACGGACGGACGGGGCGCGTCACTTCCGCGGCAGCAGGGCGGAACGAACAGTTGGTCAGGGAGACATTCTTTGTTGGGCATGCCCTGAACGCGGTTGACGCGAAGGGACGCGTGTCTGTGCCCGCCGCCTTCCGCTCGCAGATTGACCGCCGCGCCAAGGATGAAGGTGGCAAGGATGCCGACAAGGAATTGATGATCGCCCCGCATCCCAAGCGTGATCGCCTGCGCGCTTACGATGCCTTCGGCCTGCGCGACCTGTCCGCAGAACTGCGCGAAAGCGTTGCCGATCTGCCCGCGGCCGCCCGCCGCGAAGCCCATGAAGGCGCCCGCCGCAACGAACTGACCGCCCTGACCCCGGTGACGTTCGATGGTGCGGGCCGGATGGTGCTTTCGCCGATCCTGCGCAAGCTCGGCAAGATCGGCGACCTCGCCTTCTTCGTCGGCATGGAAGATTATTTCGAGATATGGAGCCCGGAAAACGCGCGGATCGGCTTTGCTGACAATCCCGTCGTGCTCGAGATGCTCGACATGTATCTCGAAGAACGGGGTGCATCGTGACCGCCTCCGCGCCACACATCCCGGTCCTGCTCGACGAGGTGATGGCCGGGCTGAACCCGCAGCCGGGCGAAACCCATGTCGACGGCACCTTTGGTGCCGGCGGCTACAGCCGGGCTTTGCTCGATGCGGGCGTGCGCGTCATTGCCTTCGATCGCGATCCTGACGCCGTGGCGGAAGGGCAGGCGCTGGTGGCGGACAGCGATGGCCGGCTCGATCTGGTGCCGGACATATTCTCCCGCCTGGGATCGGCCTTGGCCGATCGCGGCATCGATACGGTCGACGGCGTGACCTTCGATGTCGGCGTCTCCTCCATGCAGCTCGATCGTGCCGACCGCGGCTTTTCCTTCCAGGCCGACGGTCCGC
The DNA here is from genome assembly GCF_052180265.1 of Sphingomonas sp. ASY06-1R. Lineage (GTDB taxonomy): Bacteria > Pseudomonadota > Alphaproteobacteria > Sphingomonadales > Sphingomonadaceae > Sphingomonas_I. Next base: position 702,526 of record NZ_CP197464.1, read on the forward strand.
TCGACATGCGCATGGGCCAGTCGGGAATGAGCGCGGCCGATTTCGTGAATGAGGCGGACGAGGCGGAGATCGCCGACGTGCTGTTTCACCTGGGCGAGGAGCGTCAGTCGCGGCGCGTCGCCCGTTTCATCGTCGCCGCGCGCCCGATTACGCGCACGTCCGAGCTGGCCGCCGTGGTGCGTCGCGCGCTCGGCTATCGCGAACATGACAAGAAGGATCCGGCGACCCGCACCTTCCAGGCGATCCGCATCCATGTGAACCGGGAGCTGGGCGAGCTGGAAGATGGTCTTGCCGCCGCCGAACAGGCGCTGGCGCCCGGCGGCCGGCTGGCGGTGGTCTCGTTTCACAGTCTTGAAGATCGGATCGTGAAGCGCTTCCTGAAGGAGCGTAGCGGCACCGCCGCCGGCTCGCGCCACCTACCCGAGGTCGTGGCACGTACCCCCAGTTTCGAAGCGGTCGCCAAGCCCGTCCGCGCCAGCGAGGCCGAACTTGCCCGCAACCCCCGTTCCCGTTCCGCCACGTTGCGCGTCGCCCGGCGCACCGCGGCTAGTCCCTGGGCGATGAAAGGTCATGCGTCATGATCGTCGCGACGCGTTTAAGCGCGGTGTGGCAGGTCGCCGGCGTCGCCGCCGCGGCCCTATGCTGTTATCTGGTGTCGCAGTCGGTGGCGTCGGAACGCGCCGGCCTGCTCAAGGTGGACCGCCAGATTTCGCAGACGCAGGATGAGATCGCGAAGCTGCACACCGAAATCGGCGTGCGCGGCCGGATGGGCCAGTTGGAACGGTGGAACGCCGATGTCCTGGCCCTGCAGGCGCCGCGCCCGAGCCAGTTCGTTTCCAGCGGCGTGCAGCTTGCCAGCCTTTATGGGCGCAAGGGGCAGCCCGCCTTGCAGCTGGATCCGGCGATCGCCCGTCAGCAGGGCGACGTGACCCGGGTCGCTTATACGCCGCCGGCCGCTGCACCGTCGCCGGTGTCGCCGCCGACCGCAGCCCCCATGCCGCGCGCGCCGGACATGGCGCCCGCGCCGCAGCAACCGTTGCTGCGGACGGCCACCTATATCCGCCCCGTTCCCGATCGCCTGGGACCTGCGACTTCGGCCCCGACCTCCGCGCCGGTGATCGCGAAAGTGGCTTTCCAGCCGAGCAAGCCGGTCGCCCGGCCTGCGCCGGCACCGGTGGTAAAGGTTGCGTTTCAGTCGCCTAAGTCGCTTCTGCCTGCCGACATCAGCCTGTTGGCGGCGCGGGAAGCGAAGGGTTCCAGGGATAGCGCCAAGGCGGCGCGGTGAACGCGCCCGCGGGATTGCGCCTGGACCGAGCCGTGCGGGTCGAGTTGCGCGAAGCGGCGGGATCGGGAACTCCGATGGGGGTGGCCCAGCAACGGCTGATGGGCATCATGCTGATGTTCATGCTGGTGACGGCCGTCATCGGTCTGCGCCTTGTCCAGATCTGCCTGTTCGGCGGGACGGACGCCAATGCCGGCGCGGCGCAAGGCGCCCAGCGGGGCGAGATCCTCGATCGCAACGGCCAGCCGCTGGCGACCACGATCAAATTATGGGCGGTGGCGGTCAATCCGCAGAAGATCCTGGGCGACAAGAATGCGTTGGCGGTAAAGCTTAATCAGCTGATGCCGGAAAAGTCGGTGCTCGACTATCGCCGCATCCTCTTCGGCAAGCGTAAATTCCTGTACCTGCGCCAGCCGGCCCCGCCCGAGCTGGCGGCTGCCGTGCACGCGCTGGGCGATCCCGGCCTGCTTCTGCTGAGCGAGTCGCACCGCCTGTTTCCGCAATCGGCCATGGCCGGCCATGTCCTGGGCTATTCGCAGCAGGTCGAAAATCCGCGCACGCACAAGCAGGAGCTGACCGGCATCGGCGTCGAACGCTATTTCGACACGGATCTGAAGGCCGGAAAGTCGATCACCCTGTCGATCGACACGCGCGTCCAGGCCGCGCTGGAAAGCGAAATCTCGAAGCGGATGGTGGAAACCCAGGCCGTGGGCGGAGCTGGCGTCATCCTGGACGTGCATACCGGCGAGGTGCTCGCCATGGCCTCGCTGCCGGACATCAACCCCAATGCCCCGCTGCGCGATCAGGCGAACATGTCCAACAAGGTCACCCAGTCGACCTATGAGCTGGGTTCGACCTTCAAGATGCTGACCTTCGCCAACGCGATCCAGTCGGGCGTGCTGACCGATATGTCGCAGAAATTCGATGTGTCGTCGCCGCTCCATGTCGGCGGGCACACGATCCATGACGACGAGCCCATGCATCGCGCACTGACCGTGCCGGAGGTGATGACCTATTCGTCCAACATCGGCACCGCCCAGATTGCCGATGAATTGGGCCCCGAGCGGACCAAGGCGTTCTTCCGCCTGCTCGGGATGGACCAGCGTATTCCGATTGAGCTGCGGGAGCGCGGCCTGCCGCAATTCCCGTCTTATTGGGCGCGGACGACCGTGATGACCACCGCTTATGGTCATGGCATCGCGGTCACGCCGCTCCATCTGGCCGTGGCCTATGCCGCGCTGGCCAATGGCGGCATCCTGCGCCCGGCTACATTGCTCAAGCTGCCGCCCAACGCCCAGGTGCCGGGCAAGCGCGTCATTTCCGAAGCGACCAGCGCCCGCATGCGCCAGTTCATGCGCCTCGTCGTGCTGCAGGGAACGGGAACCAATGCGAACGCCGCCGGCCTGCGCGTGGGCGGCAAGACCGGCACCGCCGAAAAGGTCGTCGGCCGCGGCTATAGCAAGAGCGCGAACATCACCGTGTTCGCGGGTGCCTTCCCGATGGACAATCCGCGCTATGCGGTGGTCACGATCCTGGACGATGCCAAGGGCAGCAAGCAGACGGCGGGTTTCAAGACCGCCGGCTGGATGACCGCGCCGTTGATGCGCCGCATCACCGCGCGCGTCGGCCCGCTGCTTGGCATCAGGCCCGAACTGGACAAGGACCTCGATGTGTCCGACCTGATGGCGTTGCTGGCCGAAAAGAAGGTGCCCGGTAAGAATGTTCTTGAATGAGCTCCTTGGTGATGCGCGCAACGGCGTAGACACCCGCGTCACCGGCTTCGCCATCGATAGCCGCAAGGTCGCGCCGGGAACGGTGTTCGGCGCCTTCCGGGGCACCGTGTCCAATGGCGAGGATTATATACCGAGCGCCATCGCGGCCGGTGCGGTCGCGGTCTATGCGCGACCCGAAGCGGTCGTGGAAGGCGCGGTCCACGTCGCCGATGCCGAACCGCGCCGGGCCTTCGCTTATGCCGCCGCCAAATTCTTCGCGCCCTTTCCCGATCATGTCGTCGCCGTCACCGGCACCAACGGCAAGACCTCGACGGTGGAGCTGACGCGCCAGCTGTGGCGCATGTCCGGCTTTCACGCCGCCTCCATCGGCACGCTCGGTGTCACCACTGCCGACGATTCCGTGTCGACCGGCCTGACGACGCCCGATATCGCCACCTTCCTGTCGAACATGGCGGGCTTGCGCCGCGAGGGCGTGAGCCACGCCGCGTTCGAAGCGTCGAGTCACGGTCTCTCGCAATTCCGGACCGAAGGCCTGCCGGTCCATGCCGCCGCCTTCACCAATTTGTCGCGCGATCATCTCGATTATCACGGCACGATGGAAGCCTATCTCGAGGCCAAATTGCGGCTGTTCAGCGAAGTGGTCGCGGCCGACGGCGCGGCCGTGGTGTGGATGGACGATCCGGCATCGACCCGCGTTGCCGAGATTGCGCGCGAGCGTGGCCTGCGTCTGATTTCGCTCGGCACGAAGGGCGAAACGCTCCGGATCGTGGATCGCCAGCCGACCCAGCTGGGGCAGACGCTGACCATCGACGCGGACGGCAAGACCCATCAGGTCAAACTGCCCCTCATCGGCGCCTATCAGGCCGCGAACGCCCTTACCGCGGCTGGCCTCGTGCTCGCGACCGGCGGGGAGACGGGCGACATCCTGGCGCGGCTCGCACGGGTGCAGCCGGTCCGGGGGCGGCTGGAACGGGCCGCCATCAGCCGCGCGGGCGCGCCGATCTATGTCGATTATGCGCATACGCCGGATGGCCTGGAGGCCGCGATCCAGGCGCTGCGCCCGCATACGGCCGGCCGGCTGATCGTGCTGTTCGGCGCCGGCGGCGACCGCGATCGCGGCAAGCGTCCGCTAATGGGCGAAGTGGCCACCCGTCTGGCCGATCATGTCATCGTCACCGACGATAATCCGCGGTCCGAGAATCCGGCCTTCATCCGCCGCGAAGTGCTCGCCGGTGCGCCTGAGGCGATTGAGATTGACGGCCGGCGGGAGGCGATCGCGGCCGCGATCGCGGACGCGGGCGGCAACGATATCGTATTGCTCGCCGGCAAAGGCCACGAACAGGGCCAGATCGTCGGCGATCGGGTCCTGCCGTTCGACGACGTCCAGGTCGCACGGGAATGCGCGGGATGAGCATTGCATATCATCCGTTCGTCCTGAGCGAAGTCGAAGGACGCTTCCCAGCACGCGAGGCAACGTGCTTCGACTTCGCTCAGCACGAACGGGACTGGATAACGCGATGAACGCGCTCTGGACCTCGGCAGAAATCGCCGCCGCGACCGGCGGCACCGCATCGTCCGCGTTCGAAGCGAACGGCGTCGCCTTCGACTCGCGCGAAGTCGGCCCGGGCGATCTGTTCGTTGCGCTCAAGGGGGAGGCCACCGACGGCCACCGCTTCGTCGCCCAGGCCCTTTCGCAGGGCGCAGCCGGCGTGCTGGTCTCCCAGCCGGTCGACGGGCCACACATATCCGTATCCGATACGACCGCGGCACTGGACGCGCTCGGCGCGGCATCCCGTGCGCGTACCTCCGCCAAGGTGATCGGCGTCACCGGATCGGTCGGCAAGACCAGCGTCAAGGAAGCCTTATTCGCCGCCTTCGATCGCGCCGTCCCGGGGCAGACGCACCGCTCGCTCAAAAGCTACAACAACCATGTCGGCGTGCCGCTCAGCCTGTCGCGCATGCCGCGCGATACGCGCTTCGGCGTGTTCGAAATGGGCATGAACCATGCCGGCGAATTGCGCGCGCTCACGCAGCTCGTGCGCCCGCATGTCGCGCTGGTCACCACCGTCGCGCTCGCCCACGGTGCGTTTTTCGCCGATGAAGCGGCGATCGCGGACGCCAAGGCCGAGATCTTCGAGGGGCTGGTACCCGGCGGGACCGCCGTCATCCCCTATGACAATCCGCATCGCGATCGTCTGATCGCCGCCGCGGAGGAATATGCCGGCCAGATCGTCACCTTCGGGCGCGATCCGGCGGCGGACGTCTATGCCCGGGAGGGGAAGGCGGGGCCGCGCGGCACCTTCGTGCAGGCGAAACTGCGCGGCGCCGAACTTGGCTTCACCGTCGCGCTGCCGGGCGAACATTGGATCACGAATGCGCTCGCGGTGCTGGCGGTGGTCGAAGCCGCGGGCGGCGATCTTGCCGCGGCCGGGCTCGCGCTGGCGGAGCTGTCCGGCCTGCCCGGCCGGGGCCGCCGCCTGACCATCCGGCTGCCCGACGGCGATGCGCTGCTGATCGACGAAAGCTATAATGCCAACCCGGCCTCGATGCGCGCGACGCTGGCGATGCTGGGTCAGGAGCGGGGCCGCAAGGTCGTCATCCTGGGCGCGATGCGGGAGCTGGGGCCGGACGAGGCGCGCCACCATGCGGAACTGGCCGCGCCGATCGCGGCAGCGGACGTGGGACTGGCACTGCTCGTCGGCCCGGAGATGAAAGCCTTGGCCGAAGCGCTTGAGGGCCGGATCGATTTGGTCCATGTGCCGGACGCCGCTGCCGCCGCCGCGCAGGCTTCCAGCCTGATCGCACCGGGCGACGCGGTTCTCATCAAGGGATCGAATTCGATCGGACTCGCCGGCGTCGTCGACGCTTTGGCCGGGGGTTAGGACTTATGCTGTATCTTCTCGCCGAGCATCTCGGCTTCCCCCATGTGCTCAACCTGATCCGCTACATCACATTCCGTGCGGGTGCGGCGGCGCTGACCTCCTTGTTCCTGGGCCTGATCATCGGCCCGCGCTTCATTGGCTGGCTGCGCATCCGCCAGGGCAAGGGCCAGCCGATCCGCAGCGACGGGCCGCAGACCCATCTCGCCAAGGTCGGCACGCCCACCATGGGCGGGCTGATGATCCTGACCTCGGTCACGGTCTCCATGCTGCTGTGGATGAACCTCAACAACCGCTACGTCTGGGCCTGCCTGCTGGTGACGCTCGGCTTCGGCCTGATCGGTTTCCTTGACGATTATGACAAGGTCACCAAGCGCAGCCACAAGGGCGTATCCAGCAAGATCCGCCTGCTGCTGGAATTCGTCGTCGCCGGCGTTGCGGCGTGGATCATCGTCTCGGGCAACGACACGACCCTGTATCTGCCTTTCTACAACGGCCCTGTCATCGATCTCGGGCCTTTCTATGTGCTGTTCGCCGCCTTCACGATGGTCGCGTTCGGCAATGCGGTGAACCTGACCGACGGGCTTGATGGCCTCGCAACCATGCCGGTGATCATCGCCAGCCTGGCCTTTTTCGTGATCGCCTATCTAGTGGGCAATGCCAAATTCGCGGCTTATCTGGGCATTCCCCATGTTCCTGGCGCGGGCGATCTGGTGTTGCTGACCGCCGCGATCATCGGCGCGGGCCTTGCCTTCCTCTGGTTCAACGCGCCGCCGGCCGCCGTCTTCATGGGCGATACCGGCAGCCTTGCCTTGGGCGGTGCGCTCGGCGCGATCGCGGTGTCGACGCATCATGAAATCGTGCTGGGGATTGTCGGCGGCCTGTTCGTGGTCGAAGCCGTGTCGGTGATCCTGCAGGTCTTCTTCTTCAAGCGCACCGGCAAGCGCATCTTCAAGATGGCGCCGATCCACCATCATTTCGAACAGATCGGTTGGAGCGAGCCCACGGTCGTGATCCGCTTCTGGATCGTCAGCTTCGTGCTGGCGCTCATCGGCCTCGCGACGCTCAAGCTGCGGTGATCACCAGCCCCGTCTTCCGCGGCAAACGCTACGCCGTCCTCGGCCTCGCCCGCTCCGGCGTCGCGGTGGTCGAGGCGTTGCTGGCGAGCGGCGCGGACGTAACCGCCTGGGACAGCCGCGAAGAAGCGCGCCATTCTCTCCTCCCCGGAACGGGGAGGGGGACCGCGCACAGCGCGGTGGAGGGGAATAGCCCCGGACGCGCGGAAATCCCCTCCACCACCGGCTTCGCCGGCGGTCCCCCCCCCCGTTCCGGGGAGGAGAGAGGCGCGCTCCACTTCGCCGACCCGCTGGAGATCGATCTCGCCGGCTTCGACGGCGTCGTCGTCTCGCCCGGCGTCCCGCTCAACACGCATCCGATCGCGGCCAAGGCGCGCGCGGCGGACGTGCCCGTGATCGGCGACATCGAACTCTTCGCGCTCGCCCGGCCGAGCCTGCCGCCGCACAAGGTGGTCGGCATCACCGGCACCAACGGCAAGTCCACCACGACCGCGCTCATTCACCACATTCTCAAAACGGCGGGCGTGCCGACCCTGATGGGCGGCAATATCGGCCTGCCAATAATGAGCCAGGACCCTCTGCCCAAGGGTGGCGTCTATGTGCTCGAACTTTCCAGCTACCAAATCGACCTGACCTTCAGCCTCGATTGCGACGTGGCGGTGCTGACCAACATCACGCCCGATCATCTCGATCGGTATGATGGGTTCGAGGGTTACAAAGCGTCGAAGTTGCGCTTGTTTGACATGATGAAACCGCCGCATATCGGGGTATTCCATCACGGGCCGGCCGGCCAACCTCTCTACGATCAGTTGCTCGCCAAGCATGAGGTGTGGTCGAATTACGATGATAACGTCTGTGATCCGTGTGATCTATGGGGCGCGTTCGACGGGGATGGTCAAACAGCAGCTCGTGATCATTTAAGTACGCAGAACGATTGGCCTAGCCTTCAAGGGCCTCATAACGCGCAGAATGCGATCGCGGCCATTCTCGCCTGCAAGGCTCTGGCCGTTCCCGAGGAGCGCATCAGTGAGGCTCTGCGCACTTTTTCCGGTCTGCCCCACCGCATGGAACGCGTCGCAGAGAAGGGTGGCGTCCTCTACGTGAACGATAGCAAGGCGACCAACGCCACCGCCACCGCGCCCGCGCTCGCGGCCTATCCCAAGATCCACTGGATCCTCGGTGGGCTGCCCAAGACCGACGATCTCGACGATTGTGCACCCTTCTTCGGCCATGTCCGCGCCGGCTACACGATCGGGCAGGCGGGGCCGATGTTCGCCGATATCCTGCGCCAGGCCGGCAAGCCTGTGACCGAAAGCATTACGCTCACGCAAGCGGTCAACGATGCCGCTGCCGCCGCGCAGCCGGGCGACGTCGTGATGCTGTCGCCGGCCTGCGCGTCATTCGATCAATTCACCGATTATGAAGCGCGCGGCGAAGCCTTCCGCGCAGCGGTGGCGGCGCTGTGATGAACATCCACCATCCGTTCGGTTCGAGCAGCATCGAGCGTAGTCGAGATGCGTCCGTCGAGAACTTCTTCGGCGGCTTCTCGACTACGGTTCTCGACTGCGCTCGAACCTCCGCTCGAAGCGAACGGCTAAGAGAACAGGTGGGAACGCTCTGATGGCGGGGATGGCGGCAGCGGTCGACAAAGCGGAATTGCGGCGCCGCGCCCGCGCGCGTCGCCGTGGCGAGCGCTTCGGGCGCGGCGATCGCTCGGCGCTCGGCATGTGGTTCTGGGAGATTGACCGCGTCCTGCTGCTGCTCGTCACCCTGCTGATCGGTATCGGCCTGATCGCTGTCGCGGCGGCCGCACCGGCGGCCGCGCAGCGTTATTCGGACGCGACCCACATCATGCCCGCGCGCTATTATTTTTGGCGCCAATTGGTGTGGACCGGCCTTGGCGTACCGGTGATGATCGGCGTCTCGATGCTGCCGCAGGTCATTGCGCGCCGCATGGCCCTGGTCGGCGCGGCCCTGTTCATGCTGATGCTGGTGATGGTGCCCATCCTCGGCGGTGCCCAGATCAATGGCGCGCAGCGCTGGATTTTCCTGGGACCGCTGCAAATTCAACCGTCGGAATTCCTGAAGCCCCTGTTCGTCGTCGCCGTCGCCTGGCTGCTCTCACTGCAGGAGAAAGACGCCAAGCTGCCGGTCGTCCCGCTCAGCTTCGTGCTGCTCGCCGCGATAACAGTCTTCCTGATGAAGCAGCCCGATTTCGGCGAGGCGGTGATCTTCGTGTCGGTCTGGCTGGTGCTGCTGACACTGTCCGGCGTGCCGATGAAATGGCTCGGCGCGCTCGGCGGGGCCGGCATCGGTGCCATCATCATGGCCTATCTGTTCTATCCCGTCGCGACGATGCGCATCAACGCCTTCCTCAAGATCGGCGACGTGTCCAAGCAGGTCGACGATTATCAGATGGTGTCGGCCTATCGCACGATCACGCATGGCGGCCTGATCGGCACCGGGCCGGGCGCGGGGACGATGAAATTCGGCCTGCCCGAACCGCACACCGACTATATCTTCTCGGTCATTGGCGAGGAATTCGGCCTCATCGCCTGCCTTGCCATTGCGCTGATCTTCCTCGCCATCGTCGTACGCACCTTCGTGAAGCTGCTGCATGAGGAGGATCGCTTCCTGTTCTTCGCCAGCGCCGGCCTCGTCACCCAATTCGGGCTGCAGGCGCTGATCAACATGCTGGTCAACGTCCATCTCGCACCGTCCAAGGGCATGACCTTGCCGTTCATCTCCTATGGCGGCTCGTCGATGATCGCGCTTTCGATCGGTTTCGGGCTATTGCTCGCCTTCACGCGTAAGAATCCGTACCTGATGCGCTCGCCTTACGTCGTGACCTGGGGAGGCCAGAGCGCTAAGAAATGACCATTCGTCGCCACTTCGTCCTCGCTGCCGGCGGTACCGGCGGGCATATGGTTCCGGCGCATGCGCTGGGGCGCGAGCTCGCGCGCCGGGGCCATCGGGTGGCGCTCGTCACCGATGAGCGCGGCAAGCGCATCCCCGGTCTGTTCGACGGCATCGAAACCCATGTCATGCCGGCGGGCCGTGTCGCCGGCGGGCCATTGGGCTGGCTGAAGGCGTGGGCCGGTATCCGGGCAGGCCGCGCGATGGCGCGCCGCCTCTATCGTGATCTGCAGCCGACGGCGGTCGTCGGCTTCGGCGGCTATCCCGCTTTGCCGGCTTTGCTGGCCGCGCTCGACAATCGGGTCGCGACCGCCGTCCACGAACAAAATGCCGTGCTCGGGCGCGTCAATCGGCTGCTGGCACGGCGCGTCGATGCGATCGCCACCGCCTATCCGCAGGTGCAGCGGCTCAATCCCAAACATGCGATCAAGACCTTCCTCGTCGGCAATCCGGTGCGGGAAGAAGTGAAGGCGATCGGGCGCGGCCGCTTCCCCGCTTATGGCGAGGACATGCCCCTGAACCTGCTCGTGACCGGCGGCAGCCAGGGGGCCACCATCCTGTCCAGCGTCGTCCCCGCCGGCCTCGGCCTGCTGCCCACCGAAATACGGGCGCGCCTGAAGGTCGTGCAACAATGCCGGCCCGAGGATATCGCGGCGGTCCGCGCCGAATATCAGCGGCTTCATATCGTCGCCGAACTCACCACCTATCTGGAAGATCTGCCCTCCGTGCTTGCTGCTTCGCATCTCGTCATCGCCCGTGCCGGCGCCTCCACCATTGCCGAACTGACCGTCGCCGGCCGCCCGGCCATCCTGGTGCCGCTGCCGAGCGCGATGGACGATCACCAGACCGCCAACGCGCATGAGATGGCGGTCGAGGGGGGCGCGCGGGCGATCCCGCAGGCGCAATTCACGCCCGAACGGGTTGCCGCCGAGATACTCAGCCTCGTCGGCGATCCGGAGGCGCTGATCGCCGCCGCCGCCCATGCCAAAGCATGCGGCCGCCCCAACGCGACCGAAGACCTGGCCGACCTGATCGAAGGCCTGGGCCGCACGCCGGTGATGGACGCGATCGGCGACGATCATCGCGGCAAGGCCAGGCCGGCCGGTGGCCTGGCGATCGGCAATGCCAAAGCCTCCTCCCACGCACGGGCAGGAGATTTCGCATGAAGGGCGTCGCAACCGACATCGGCACGATCCACTTCATCGGTATCGGCGGGATCGGCATGTCCGGCATTGCCGAAGTGATGCACAATCTGGGCTACAAGGTGCAGGGCTCGGACGTTGCCGAAGGCTATGTTATCGAAGGGCTGCGCAAACGCGGTATCCCCGTCGCGATCGGCCATGCAGCGGAAAATCTGGGCGACGCGGCGGTGGTGGTAACGTCCACCGCGATCAAGCGCGGCAATCCAGAAGTCGAGCTGGCGCTGGAAAACCGCGTGCCGGTCGTCCGCCGTGCCGAGATGCTGGCCGAATTGATGCGGCTGAAGTCGACCGTCGCGGTCGCCGGCACGCACGGCAAGACCACGACCACCTCGATGGTTGCAGCGCTGCTGGATGCGGGCGGCGTCGATCCGACCGTGATCAACGGCGGCATCATCAACAGCTATGGCTCCAACGCCCGCCTGGGCGCCTCCGACTGGATGGTGGTCGAGGCGGACGAGAGCGACGGCAGCTTCCTGCGCCTCGACGGCACGATCGCGGTCGTCACCAATATCGATCCCGAACATCTCGATCATTACGGCTCATTCGACAAGGTGAAGGACAGCTTCGTCGAATTCGTCGAGAATGTGCCTTTCTACGGCGCGGCCTTGCTCTGCCTCGATCATCCGGAAGTGCAGGCGATCATCCCGCGCGTGCGCGACCGTCGCGTCGTGACCTATGGTTTCTCCGCCCAGGCGGACGTGCGCGGCGTCAACGTGACGCCCATTCCCGGCGGCAACCGCTACGAGTGCATCGTCCGCAAGCGCGACGGTACGACCCGCTCGATCGAGGGGATCGAGCTGCCCATGCCGGGCCGCCACAATGTTCAGAACAGCCTCGCTGCGATCGGCGTCGCGCTGGAACTCGGCGTGCCGGACGACGTCATCCGCACCGGCTTCGCCAAATTCGGCGGGGTGAAGCGCCGCTTCACCAATGTCGGCGAAGTCGACGGCATCACCGTGATCGACGATTATGGTCATCATCCGGTTGAGATCCGCGCCGTGCTGTCGGCCGCCCGGGAAGGCGTGAAGGGCCGCGTTATCGCTGTCGTCCAGCCGCACCGTTTCACCCGCCTGCGCGACCTGATGGAAGACTTCCAGACCGCGTTCAACGATGCTGACATCGTCTATGTCGCCCCGGTCTATCCCGCCGGCGAGCAGCCGATCGACGGCGTCGATGCCGCCGCCTTGGTGTCCGGCCTCAAGATGCGCGGCCACCGCGCCGCGCAGGAGATTGCCGGCGCGGACGCGCTCGCGATCGAACTTGCCGAAGTGGCCAAGCCGGACGACATGATAATCTGCCTCGGCGCCGGCGACATCACCAAATGGGCCGCCGGCCTCGCCGACGCGATCGCCAAGGCCCGAGCGGGATGATCGCGATGACCACTTTCCTCCCCGGAACGGGGAGGGGGACCGCCGGCGAAGCCGGTGGTGGAGGGGAAATCCGAACGTCCCGCAATTCCCCTCCACCACGCCTTCGGCGCGGTCCCCCTCCCCCTGCGGGGGAGGAGACGCGATGACCGTCTGCGAAGCCCTGCCGCCCCTCCACGGCGACGCCACGCATGAAGGCAGCCTCGCCGACTTCATCTGGTTCCGCACCGGTGGACCGGCCGAATGGCTCGTGCGTCCGCGCGACATGAGCGACCTTGCCAGCTTCATGGCCGGGCTCGATCCGGCCACGCCGGTGCTGCCGGTGGGCGTCGGCTCGAACCTGATCGTGCGCGACGGCGGCGTGCCCGGCGTGGTCGTGCGCCTGCCCAAGGCCTTCGCGAAGACCGCGATCGAGCCCGGCAACCGCGTGCGCGCGGGCGGGGCCGCGATGGGCATCACCGTTGCCAGCGCCGCGCGCGATGCCGGTATTGCGGGGCTTGAATTCCTGCGTGGCATTCCCGGCACGGTCGGCGGCGCGGTGCGGATGAACGCCGGCGCCTATGGCCGCGACGCGAGCAACATCCTGATCGAGGCGACCCTGGTGTTGCGCGACGGCCGCGTCGAGACTTGGCCGGCCGCGAAGCTCGGCTACACCTATCGCCATTCGGACCTGCCCGGAGGCGCGGTCGTGGTCGAGGCGCTGTTCGAAGGCACGCCAGGCGACAAGGCCGCGATCGGCGCGGAGATGGACCGTATCGCCGCCGAGCGTGAGGCCTCCCAGCCGCTGCGCAGCCGTACCGGCGGTTCCACCTTCAAGAATCCGGAGGGCAAGAAAGCCTGGCAACTGATCGACGAAGCCGGCTGCCGCGGCTTGCAAATCGGAGACGCCCAGGTTTCCGAAAAGCATTGCAACTTCCTGCTCAACCTCGGCGCGGCCTCGTCCGCGGATATCGAGGCCTTGGGCGAGGAGGTTCGTCGTCGCGTGAAGGATCAAAGCGGCATCATGCTCGAATGGGAAATTCAGCGCGTGGGGAGGGCGATATGAGCACCCAATCCACCACCCGTCATGCTGAACTTGTTTCAGCATCCATCGTGCCGCAGGTGCCGTCGCTGATGGCATCGTGGGCCCTGAAACACTTTCCGATCGACGATCGCCCGAGGGGTGAGCGATGACCCTCCACGTCGCAGTTCTGATGGGCGGCTGGTCGGCCGAGCGCGAGGTCAGCCTCGTTTCGGGCGAGGGCGTCGCCAAGGCATGCGAGAACCTCGGCCATCGCGTGACACGGATCGACATGGACCGGGATGTGGCGCTCCGCCTGCACGAAGCGAAGCCGGACGTCGTCTTCAACGCGCTCCACGGCACGCCCGGCGAGGATGGCACTATCCAGGGCATGCTCGATCTGATGGGCCTGAAATATACCCATTCCGGCCTCGCCACCTCGGTCATCGCGATCGACAAGCAGCTCACCAAGAATGAGCTCGTGCCCCACGGCATCCGCATGCCGGAAGGGCAGATCGTCGCCTCTCAGAGCCTGTTCGACGGCGATCCGATGGCGCGGCCTTATGTGCTGAAGCCGGTCAATGAAGGCTCGTCGGTCGGCGTCGCCATCGTCACTGCCGACAGCAATTACGGCAATCCGATCGGCCGCGATGTCGAAGGGCCGTGGGCGCATTTCGATCAGCTGCTGGCCGAGCCCTTCATCAAGGGCCGCGAACTGACCACCGCCGTGGTCGGCGATCGCGCGCTGGGGGTGACGGAGCTGCGCCCAAAAAGCGGCTTCTACGATTACGACGCCAAATATACCGACGGCATGACCGAGCACGTCTGCCCGGCCAATATCCCCGACGACATCGCGCAGGCCTGCCTGCAGATGGCGCTCGACGCGCATCGGCTGCTCGGTTGCAAAGGCACGTCGCGGTCCGACTTCCGCTGGGACGACGAACAGGGTGTCGACGGCCTCTATCTGCTGGAGGTCAACACCCAGCCCGGCATGACCCCCTTGAGCCTGGTTCCCGAACAGGCGAAGCTGGTCGGCATGACCTATGAGCAATTGGTTCAGGCGATCATCGACGAGGCGCTGGCGTGAGCCGTGCGCGTGCCCAGGTAACGACCCGCAGCAGTCGCAGCCCGGCCGCGCGTTCGGCCAAGCCGGCACGTCGGCGTCCGCCGGCCAAGACCAACGATCTTCCGCGCATCCCGCTGCCGGAGGGACTGGTTCGCCAGATCCGCAATTGGACGTTGGGGCTGTTCGTCGTGGCGGCGCTGATCGGTGGCGTAATCGCGATGGGGGTCCCGCAGATGGTGGGCCTGGCGGCCGCCCATGGGCTGGGCGACATGGGCTTCGTTGTCCGCAACATCCAGCTGACCGGTCTGAAGCAGGTCGATCGCGACACCGTCTATCGCATCGTTTCCGAAGCACATGGCCAGGATATGCCGCTGGTCGATCTGGCGCAGGTCCGCCAGCAATTGCTGCAGCTGGGCTGGATCGCGGATGCACGCGTATCTCGGCGCCTGCCCGATACGCTGGCGATCGATCTGGTTGAACGCGTGCCCGCCGCCGTGCTTCAACGTAACCAGCAGCTGTCGCTGATCGACGCGGAGGGCAATATCCTGGCGCCGGTCGAGCCGCACACCATGCCGGTCCAGCTCCCGCTCGTCATCGGTGAGGGTGTGGAAGGTCATATCAACGCCCTTCACGAACTGATCGCCAGCCAGGCGCCGCTCAAGCAATTGATCGACGGCGCGACCTGGGTCGGCAAGCGCCGGTGGGATCTGCGCTTCCAGTCGGGCGAGACCTTGTCCTTGCCGGAAGGCGATGCCGCCGCCCGCCAGGCGCTCGCTACCTTCGTCAAGAAAGACCAGGAAGCGCGCCTGTTAGGGCAGGGCTATGTCCGCATCGATATGCGCGATCCCAAACAAATGGTGATCCGCACCTCGCGCGATCCTGGAACCAAGATTACAGATCCGGTGCCGCCGGCCGCGACGCAGGCGTGAGCGAGAGCATATAAGATGGCGGCACCCCGCACAGACGGCCTGATCACTGCAGTCGATATCGGCTCCTCCAAGGTTGCCGCTTTGATCGCGCAACCGGTCGAGGGCGGCCTTCAGGTGCTGGGCACCGGCCAGCGCGAAAGCCGTGGCGTGAAGCATGGCTTCATTGCCGATATGGAGCGCACCGAACATGCGGTGCGCGAAGCGGTCGAGCAGGCCGAGCGGATCGCCCGCACCAATATTGAAGAAGTCTGGGTCAGCTTCTCCGCCGGCGGCCTGTATAGCGACGTCGCCTCGGTCGAGGTCGCGCTCGGCGGCCAACGGATCGAGCAGCGTGACATTGACGAGCTGCTCGGCGCCGGCCGCAACTCGATCGATCCCGAAGGCCGGCTCGTCCTCCATGCCCAGCCCGCGCTCTACACGCTCGACGGGTTGAACGGCGTGCGGCAGCCGCTCGGCCTTCATGCCGAGAAGCTGGGCGTCGATATCCACGTCGTGTCGGCCGATCCGTCGCCGGTTCGCAATCTCGATCTATGCGTCCGGTCCGCGCATCTGGCGGTCAAGTCGATCGTGGCATCGCCGATCGCCACGGCCATGTCCTGCTTGAGTGAGGAAGAGCGCGAATTGGGGGTGGCGTTGGTCGAGCTCGGCGCGGGCGTCACCAACGTGTCCCTGTTCGCGGGCGGACTGCTGGTTGGGCTCGCCTCCCTGCCGATTGGTGCCGGGGAGATCACGGATGACATCGCCTCGACCTTCGGCATGCGCCGCGCCCAGGCGGAGCGGCTGAAATGCTTTCACGGCTCGGCGCAGACCAGCCCGCGCGACAATCATGAGATGATCGAGGTCGCCGGCGGCCCGGATGGGGCCGAACCGCTGCGCATCAGCCGCGCGCAGCTCATCGCCGTGATCCGTCAGCGGCTGGAACATTGGTTTGCCGCGATCGAGGAGGCGTTGAAGGCGTTAGGTTTCACCGGGCCGATCGCGCGCCGTCTGGTCCTGACCGGGGGCGGGGCCGAGCTGAAGGGTATTGCCGATTACGCCCAGAGCGTTTTGGGCCGCGCCGTACGCGTCGGCCGCCCGCGCGGCCTGATCGGCATGCCGGAGGCGCATTCGGGCATGAGCTTCGCGACTTTGGCAGGCCTGGTCCTCTATGCCGCCTCCGATCCGATCGACCTGCGACAGGTGCCGCATCCGCAATCGGTCACGCGTGTCTCGCCTTCCGGGATGGTGCAGAGACTCATTGCCGCGGTGCGCAGCAGCTACTGACGCAAACGATCAACAGGAAAGATTGCCGAAAACCCAAAAACCGCTCGCACCGGCGAATCGATTGGGGCACTTTGGCACAACACAGCTTATGCTGACGAATTGGAGACTGACATGGCGATCGAATTCCTCCGGCCCGAGGTCGATGAGCTAAAACCGCGCATCAGTGTGATCGGGGTCGGCGGGGCCGGCGGCAACGCGATCGCGAACATGATCGCGTCCGAAGTGCAGGGCGTCGATTTCATCGTCGCCAATACGGACGCGCAGGCGCTGAATGCTTCGCCCGCCGAAAGCCGCATCCAGCTCGGCATGAAGATCACCCAGGGTCTGGGCGCCGGTTCGCGTCCCGAGATCGGCCGCGCCGCCGCCGAAGAGACGATGGATCAGGTGGAGAAGGCGCTCGAAGGCGCGCACATGTGCTTCATCGCCGCCGGCATGGGCGGCGGCACTGGCACCGGCGCGGCCCCCGTCATCGCCAAACTGGCGCGGGAGAAGGGCATCCTCACCGTCGGCGTCGTCACCAAGCCGTTCAGCTTCGAAGGCTCGCGCCGAATGAAGTCGGCCGATGCCGGCATCAACGAACTGCAGAAGCATGTCGACACGCTGATCGTCATCCCGAACCAGAATCTGTTCCTGATCGCCAACCCCAACACGACCTTCAAGGAAGCCTTCCTGATGGCGGATCAGGTGCTGCAGCAGGGCGTGCGCGGCATCACCGACCTGATGGTCATGCCGGGCCTGATCAACCTCGATTTCGCCGACGTCCGTTCGGTGATGAGCGAGATGGGCAAGGCGATGATGGGCACGGGCGAAGCCTCGGGCGACAATCGCGCGATCGAGGCGGCGGAAAAGGCCATCGCCAACCCGCTGCTGGACGGCGTCAGCATGAAGGGCGCCAAGGGCGTGATCGTCTCCATCACCGGCGGCGACGATATGCGCCTGCTCGAGGTCGACGAGGCCGCCAACCACATCAAGGATCTGGTCGATCCGGATGCCAACATCATCTGGGGCTCCGCGTTCAACAACGATCTGGAAGGCCGCATCCGCGTGTCCGTGGTCGCCACCGGGATCGAGGCGGACGCCAGCCCGATGCCGGAGCCGGCCAAGCCGCTGAACTTCCCGCCGCGCAGCCGCACCGAAGCACGCGCGCCCGGCGGCGAGACGGCGGCCGCTGCGGCGGCGACGCGCGCGCCGGAAGCCCCGACGCTCAACCTCAATGAGCCGACCGCACCTGCGGCCCCCAGCCCGGCGGACGAGGATGAGCTGGTGCTGGGAGATGACACGCGCGTCAACGCGACCCGGCCTGCTGCCGAGCCGACCCCGGCCGCCCCGGCCGAGCCGACTCCGGCGCCGCGTTCGGGGCCGCGTCGCTGGCTCCAGGATGCGGAAGAAGAGGCGGCGCCTGCGCCCGCACCGGCGCCCGCGCGCGGCGGTACGCTGTTCGAACGTATGTCGAGCATGGCCCGCGGGTCCGCCAAAATGGGCGGCACCGAGGAGCAGGAGGATGAGAGCCCGCGCGATCCGCTGGACATTCCGCGCTTCCTGAATCGCCAAAACAATCAATGATCTGGCCGGGGCGGCTTCGTCGCCGCCCCGCCACGGTTGGGCGACGGGCGCAGGTGCAGCGCTTGCAAGTGGGCCGCCAAGTCGCTTGAAGAGCGGCGTGTCCCCCCGTTCGATGATTCCCGCGCTTGCCCTGGTGGCAAGCTCGCTCTGTTCTCCCGCCTTCGCGACCGCGCAGGATGAGGTGTTGCAGCCCGTGCAAGCCACGCCCGCGGCCGCGCCGAACATGCTGCAATTGGCGCAGGCGGCGGCCAGTCGTGGTGACTCGGCCGAAGCCCTGTCGCGTTATCTGCGGATCCTGGCGACGACACCCGACGATGTCGGCGCGCTGGCAGGGGCGGGCAAGGCCGCGCTGGATGTCGGCGACACCAATGCCGCTGCCGGCTTCTTCTCGCGTGCCGATGTGCTGGATTCGCGTAATGGCCAGGTGAAGGCCGGCCTGGCCGCAACCATGCTCGCCAATGGCAATGCCCGCGCCGCGCTGCGGCTGTTCAACGATGCGGTCAATCTCGGCGTGCCGGTCGTGGATATCGCCGCCGATCGCGGGCTGGCCTATGATCTGCGCGGCTCGCCCAAGCGCGCGCAGGCTGATTATGCGCTCGCGCTTCAGGCCCATCCCAGCGATGAGATCACGCGCCGGCTCGCCCTGAGCCAGGCGATCGGCGGTGATCGGGTCACGGCAATGGCCACGCTCGATCCGCTGTTACGCAAGCAGGACGTGCCCGCCTGGCGCGATCGCGTCTTCGTTTATGCCCTGACCGGCGATCTTGCCAGCGCGCAGCATGATGCTCCGCTGGTGATGCCATCCAATCAGGTGGCGATGCTGGCGCCTTATCTGCCACGTCTGGCGACGTTGAAGATGGCGGACAAGGCGGCTGCCGTGCATCTCGGCCGCTTCCCGGGCGATACGCCGCCCGAGCCCCGGCCGGTCCAGATCGCCGCGCCGCGGATCCAGGTCGATCGCGCCACGCTGACCCCGCCCGCGCCGACTCCAACCCCAGCGCAGACTGTCGCGCCGGCGCAAACCTTCACGGAAGTGCGCGCGGCCGCCACGGCCCAACCGGTTGCGAGACCGGCCACGCCGACCGCCACGGTGCCGACCCGCGCAGTCGCCCCGGTCGCGACCGGGGCCGCCACGCAACTCGCAACTAGCTCGCCCGCCAGTCCGCCCGCACCCACGCGCGCCGAACTGGCCGCGCGCGCGAAGGAAGAGGCCAAGACCCGCGCTGCCGAGAAACGTAAGGCCGACGCGCTCGCCGCCGCCAAGGCCAAGCGCGAACAGGAAGCGGAGGAGCGCGCCGTCGCCAAGAAGAACCCGGCACGTCACTGGGTGCAGATTGCGGGCGGTGCCAACAAGAATGATCTCGATCGCGCCTGGGATCAGCTCAAGGCGAAATGGCCGAAGCAGTTGGCTGGCCGGACGCCGTGGACGACCCATTATCGCTTCACCAACCGGCTGATGATCGGACCATTCCCCACGCCCGGTGCGGCGCAGGATTGGGTAACCGCGCGCAAGAAGGAAGGCTTTGGCACCTTCCGCGTCGAAACCGCGGCGGGCGATCCGGTCGAGCGCGTGAACTAAGCTCGACTTTCCACCGCCCAGCTCCCATCTGGCGCGCATGGCGCTCGCCCCCTTCGCTGCCGATCCGGCGCTCACCCGTGGCCGTCGCTATGCGCTGGCATCCGCCAGCAATCGCGGCCAGCGCGACGAATATCAGCGCGATCGCGACCGCATCGTCCATTCGATCGCCTTTCGCCGCCTGCGTCACAAGACGCAGGTGTTCGTGGCCCCCGACGGCGATCATTTTCGCGTCCGCCTGACCCACAGTCTCGAAGTGGCGCAGATCGGGCGCACGATCGCACGCGCGCTCAATCTGAATGAGGATCTGACGGAGGCGCTCTGTCTGGCCCACGATATCGGCCATCCGCCGTTCGGCCATGCCGGCGAGGATGCGCTGAAGGAGGCGATGGCCGGGGCGGGCGGCTTCGATCACAACGCCCACACCCTGCGCGTGCTGACGCGGCTGGAATCGCCATATTCGCACCATCCCGGCCTGAACCTGAGCTGGGAGATGGTGGAAGGGCTCGCCAAGCATAATGGCCCCGTCGCGCACGCACCCTGGGCGCTGGCGGAGATCGATGCCGATTGGCCGCTGGATCTCGCTGGCCAGCCCTCGCTGGAGGCGCAGGTCGCCGCGCTTGCCGACGATATCGCCTATGACAATCACGATATCGACGACGGCATCCGCGCCGGATTATTGTCGCTGGACGAGGCACGGACCGTGCCTCTGGTGGCCGAAGGCTGGGAGGCCGCCCGCGCCCGCTGGCCGGACTGCAGCGACAGCGCGCTCCGCAGTGAACTGATCCGCAACCAGATCGGCCGCATGGTCGCCGATCTGCTCGCCGAAAGCCGCCGTCGTATCGCCGCCGCCAACCCGCGCTCGATCGCCGACGTGCATCAGGCCGCGACACCCCTCATCGCCTTTTCGCCCGAAATGGCGGCGGCCGAGCGGACGCTGAAGCGCTTCATGTACGCCCGCCTCTACCATCACCCCCAGCAAATGGCCGTGGCGGAACAGGCGCGCGTGATCGTCGCTGGCTTGGCCCATGCCTATCTGTCGGATCCCGCCACGCTGCCGCCGGAATGGGCCGCCCGCCTACCCGCCGAGGAGCCCGCCCGCACCCGCCACATCGGCGACTTCATCGCCGGCATGACCGATCGCTACGCCGTCGCCCGCTATCGTGAGGTGGTGGGGCCGGTGGACATGCCCGAAGGGGCCTAGCCGCTCTTGCCCCGGGGCAAATCCATGCGGAGCGCGGCTTGATGTGGTTTCGTCCGCAGCGTGATCTAGAGCGGGCTTTTGCGTTGGGCCGGCCCGATGATGCGGAACTCACCGGCGCAATGCAGCATGCTCATCAGGTAGAGCATCCCGTCGAAATAACGCTGCTCGCCTGCAGGGACGGGCATGTCCCACAATAACTGCAGGAACGCCTTGGAAACCGGCCCGGGCGTGGCGGCGAAGCTGCCGACAGCGGTGGCGGCGACCATCCCCGCTGAGTGGCGGGTCGAAAGCGGCTTGCCGTCGAGCGTGTAGCGATCGGCAAAGGTCTTGATCCCTTGCTGGTACAGGAAGCCCTGGATTCGGTCGCTCAGCGCCTGCTGGCGCGGATCCTTGCCCCACCAGGCATGGTCGACCGACCAGTTGCTGGCCGTGCGCCAGCTGTCATAGGCGAAGGATCCGGGCGCGCCGTCCCATCCCGGCATGGGCCGCCCGTCGAAATGGCTGCGATCGGGGGCAAGGCCGGTCTTCGCGTCGGCGACCTGCACGAAGAAGTCGCGGCTGACCCGCGCCGCCCGCGCCCAGAAGGCGCGATCCTCCGCCGGCCCCCAGCGTGCCCACAGTTCGTAGAAAGCCGGCAAATGATAGGAGGCGTCGGTGCCGCCGATGCTCGTCTCCGGCACGAAGCGGACCATCGCGCTCGCCTCGTCCACCATCGGCCCGACCGTCACGGGCCGCGGCGCCCGCGCGGGCCGCACCGGTGGCCATGCCTTGCCCGCTTTCTCAGCTTCCGCCTGGGCGGCGCTGTTGTTCGGGCTCGGCCACGGCGTTGCCGGCTCTACAAAAGGCGGATCGTTGGGGTGGATGCGGAAGGGCGGGGTGGCGGTCCGCGTCGGATGGTGGCGCATGCCGCGCAGGATCGTGTCCGCCTCCGCCCGATAATTGTAGATGCCCTTGCCATTGCCCCAGCGATGGGCGGCGAAATACAGCGCCATCGCATAATATTCCTCGCCGTCGGGCGCGGCGCCGGTCGATCGCGGCGACCCGTCCGTGCCCATCGACCAGGCGAAATAGCCGATCGACGGATTCTTCGGATCGGTCGTCAGCATATAGGTCTTGGACCAGTTCCACAGCGCGTCGAACTCGCGCTTCTTGTCGAGCTGCACGGCGATCATCATGCCGTAGCTCATGCCCTCGCTGCGCGCGTCGTTATTGGCCCAGTCGGTGATATAGGCGAGCGTGCCGTTCGCGTTCGCCCCCGTCTCGAAATAGACGCGCTGCTCCTGCCCGTCGCCATGGAAGAATTGCTGGAAGGCGGCCTCGATCTTGGCACGGCTCTCCGCTTGGCTGTGGCCCAGCTGCTCGACGAACAGATTGCGGTAGCGCTGCGTCGCATAGGCGCCGCTGCCGTTACCGGGAATAGCGGCGATCGACGTGGGCGCCTGCGCATGCGCCGCCTGCGCGGCCACCAAAGCGGTCGCGGCGAGGCCGATCGTCCATCCCGAAAGCCTGGCCATCCTCATCCTTTGAACGCGCCTGCCCGTGCGTGATCCAGCAGGCGCCGCGCGCGGAGATACATTTCCAGCCGCGTCGCCGCGAACAGGCCCAGCGCGAAGACCACCAGCAGATCGGTTACGAAAGCCAGGTTGAAGCCCAGCGTGGAGGCTTCCAGGCGCAATCCCTGGCGGACGATGATCAGCACCAGGATGAACAGCATCGCGGCGGGCGAGGCCTGCTGGTTCAGCGCGTGCGTTTCGGGATCGACCGTGATCCGCATCCAGGCACCGCGCCGCCAGCCGAGCAGCGCGCCGATGGCCAGCGCGATCGCGACGTACAGCCATTGCAGGCCAACCGGGCGGGACTGAAAGAGAACGGTCGCCGTCACCAGCGCATAGAGCGCGGGCACCACCCACAGCCGCTCCAGCCGCAATGTCTGTACCCGCCGCATCGATCGAAAGCGGAAGAATAACAGCACGCTGACAAAGATCGCGACAAGGAAGTAGCTGATCATCGTGCTGTGCTGCATGGTCCACCGCGCCTCTCGCTTCGCGCTATGCGGCGCCTGCGGTTCGTTGTCGATCCGGCATATGCAGCCGCAATTTTTCTGGTGCGGATGGACCCTTTTTGTTCTAAACATGCGCGCATGTGGGGCGATGGCAGCGCACATCCGGGGAAAGACCCCTTCACGCATCAGTTTGAGCCTGATGGTGACGGCTACCTCTATCGGCGAAGGCTGAAAGGGCAGGGCATTCGGGTGTCGCGGGCCGAATATGCGGCCTTCGTGCACCAGCATGAGACGCGTTTCCTGCAGCATTTCGCGGTGATCCTGGCCGTCTTCCTCGTGTCGGTGGGCGTCGTGGCGTTCGTCATGATGGCCGGCGTTGTTCCGTGGGTCTATGCGATAGGACCGCTGATCATGAGTGTCCTCGCCGTCCTCTTCTGCATCTGGCAGGGCAGGGAAAATGCCGAAACCGTGCCTCGGGCGCTGGCCGGGCGCGACTATAGCGGACACGATCGCTCCGATCGCGAGGCGCGGATGCTGCGCATGGCGCTGTCCGGGTGGGCGCCGTTGGTGATTTGCACCGTCGTCGCAGCCTTTGCCTTGCTGTCTTTGGCCGACGGGCTGACCGGCGAGGACGCGGCGGCAACGCGTTGGTGGGTGGTCATCGTCCTTCCAACGCTGGCGCTCTGGGGCGGCTGGATCTTGCTCAAGCTGCGCGCGATCCGGGCCTATCGTGCGGCAGGCGGCCTTCCCGTGCGCGCACAGAAAGCGCCGCGGATGCCGTCAGCCGCGTCGCGCTGACCAACGGGCACGCGTCGCATCGACCGGAGCGGCCCGTCTTCAACTAAGAAAAGCCGCCAGTCGCAAATTCCGTCTGCTCGGCACGGATCAGGGCGTCCTCGATGTCGACGCCAAGATTGCAGCGGGTGCCGCCGTCTGGACCGCCCCATTTCGCGTCCGTCAGCACCGATCCCGCCCTTTGCGCAGCATCCGTCTTCCGGTGCCTTGTGCTCATAATGCCGCCGGGAGCGGCAGCAATTCTTACGGTAGAAACCCATTTTCACCCGATCGACGCACAGCTGTAATCCGGCCTCGGCAGCATCGAGCGGCGAACAGGACCGGAGGATTACTTGCCGAAAAGAATCGGTGAAACCCACATGACCTCCGGGGATATCGCCGGCGATGCAAACAGCACCACGGCGCTGCTGAGACTAAACGGTCAGCCAGTCGGCGTTTTCACGTCCGGCGGCAACGCGCACGCGGAAGACGAGATCATCGATTATCTTCTGGAATATTTTGAGGATGGGACACGCTGGGAGGTTGAGAGGATGCGCGGGCTGGTCCAGCACTTCGCCGTCTCCAAGATCGACATTTTCATAACGCGCTCGCCATGCACCGCCTGTGCGCCGAAGATTATCGCCTTCGCCCAGCGCCTGTTTCGCTCCTACCCTGCTGTGAAATTTCGCCTTTTTTGTGCGACTATCTGGAAGGGTAACGCTCTGGATGGCGCGGGCGCGAAGGCGCTGAACCTGATCAAAGATGCGGGCCTCGTTCGCCTGCGCCTGTACCGATGGGACTTTCGCCATCTGGCAAACAAGAACGATATTTCTTCGGTGAACGTCCTGCGCGTTCTCGGAGCGACTGCCTCATCCGACGAAATGGCAGAGCGTAACGTCGCCCGCATCGGCGCCCACAAGCTCGACACGCGAACCATCGGCATTCCCGCCAATCTCCTTCCGGACAAGGAAAGGTTCGGCCGCGATTGGAAGAAATGGTATGAACCCGATGAAGAGGATCGGATGTTCTTTGAATGATCCGGGCATGAGACGCCCATCGACCTACATCTCGGCGTCGATCACCTTGCTCTTTATCGCAATCCTGTCGCCGCGCCGTTCAAATACATAAGTGAATATATCAACCCGCTCTTCCTGCGGCAGGTAAACGGCGAAGGTCATCGGCCTGATCATTTTTACCCTCGAAATTCCTCCCGCATACCTCTCGGAATAATTTTCATCGAGATCCTCCAGAATCAGCTGGATCATGCAGGACGTCTGCGCCAGCGCGTCGCTCGCGCATTTTTTCCGGGTCGGAATGAATTCGGCTTTCAACACGGCCGCCACAGTGTGATCGACCTGTTGCGTAGGCGCCTGAAGGCCCACGCTATTCCCGCCACTCTGATCGGCAGCGGGTTCGGCCCCCGAACATCCGCTCAAGAATAGGCCGATCGCGGCGCAGGCGGCGAACAAAGCGCTGCGATGAGACATGCCGAATTACCCTCCCGCTGATAAGGCTGATTGGACGTCCTTACACTCAAACCGAGCCTTCATGCGTGGAATAGCGCATAGGCGCTTCTTACCATTGAAACGCTACTGCATGCGGATGTCCGCCAACAATGGCGCTTGAAACATCCTTAGAAATTGCCCGACATGCCATCATGGAGCGCAGGAGCCGCATCGTCAGAATGATTTGGGCAGCTTGTCTTCTGCTCGCCACGGTAAACCATGCGCGCATCCTCGCGCAGCACGGCCTTTCATGGGACTATGGCGGCGTCGGTGTTGCCAGCGCTGTCTATTGGTCAGGGCTCACCGTTGTCGATCCGATCGCCGCCGCTCTTCTTTTCATCCGGCCGACGATCGGCATCCCGCTCACCATTGGTCTCATCACGACGAATGTTGCGCACAACCTGGCGATCACCGCCATGTTCTCCGGGCCGGGTGCGCTATTATTGCGCGCGACCGCGAACTGGGCAATCATGAGCCAAATCGCTTTCATGCTCTTCGTCGTCGGCACGACGCGGATTGCGTGGAGGGGGCGAAAGGCTATGGCGCCCGATCCAGCAATGTAGCCGATTGGAATGCCCGCCCATCAAAATGGGGCGGGCGCAACGTCGCGCCACGGCTACCGCTAGGTCGATGTTCATCAGCGCAAGACTGCCGGTGCGGCTTTCCCCGGCCTTCATGTGTTAAAGCGCACCATGACGACGCCCGCCGACCTTGAAATCCGGATGCGACGCGCCGCCTTCAACGCGGCGCTGGCACGTGGCGATCTGAACGCGATCCAGGACATTCTCGCGCCCACCGCGATCCTTGTCACCGGGACGGACAGCGCCTTGCTCTCGGGCCGCAAGGCGCAGCTTCTGGCCTGGAAACAGGAATTCGCCGCGGCGGACCGGACGATCTACGTGCGCACACCCACGGCGATCACCGTGTCCCCGGTCGAACCCATCGCCTTCGAACAGGGCGACTGGAAAGGCGTCTCCGCCGGCGGGGATGTCGTGCGCACAACCGGCACCTATACCGCCAAATGGCGCCGCCTGGGGCAGGGCTGGGTGATCGAAGCGGAATTGTACCTGACGCTTGGTTGAGCCCTGCGATCCACGCCAACTTTCACCGTCAACGCCGTCCATTGACTCATAACTCTACATAGGTTGTATATCAGGCGCCATATCGGCCCAGCGCCCTGTCAAAGGACGCGGGAGAGAGGAGATCCGTCATGACCCTTCGCCTCCGCTTCGCCGCCCGTATTTTGCTTCTTGCGCTTCTGCCTGCGCTTGCCGCACCCGCCGCAGCGCAGCCGGCTCCGCCGCCAGCCGCGGGGCCGGCCGGGACGATCGATCCTGCCGCGCGGCAGGCGGTGGTGCAGAAGCTCGCCCAGTCGATGCGCGACAATTATGTCTTTCCCGACGTCGGCGCGCAGGCCGCCGCCGCCCTGACGGCCGCGCTCGCGCGGGGGGATTATGATGCGTTGCGCGATCCCGCCCCGCTGGCGGCCCGCCTGACAGCCGATCTCGCCGCCGTCGTGCATGACAAGCATCTGCGCGTCATTTCGCAAACATCCGCGCCACCTCGCCCCGGGCCAGGCGGCGGTCCCCCCGTGCGCGACGAAGCCAGCATCGTCCGCGCCGACAAGCTCGCGGACAATGTCGGCTATATCGAGATTGAAGGCTTCCCGCCGCCGCCGGTGTTCCGGCCTGCGCTCGATCGCGCGCTCGCCAGCCTCAAGGGCAGCCGTGCGCTCATCATCGACACGCGCCGCAACGGCGGCGGCGATCCGCAGGCGGTCGCCTATCTGGTCAGCTACCTGCTCCCGGCCGGACCGCCCGTCACGATCATCGAATTCGCCAATCGCACGCCGGGCACGCGCGATTTCACGCGCGATCGCACCACCACCATGCCCACGCCGTTCAGCTTCGCCGGCGTCCCCGCCTACCTCCTTACCAGCAAGGCCACCTTCTCGGGCGGGGAGGAGTTCGCCTACGACCTCAAGACGATGAAGCGCGCCACCTTGGTCGGGGAGGTGACGGGCGGCGGCGCCAACCCCGTCGGCCCGGTCAACCTCGGCAACGGCTTCCTGGTCACCATGCCCGGCGGCCGCCCCGAAAGCCCGATCACCAAAACCAATTGGGAAGGCGTCGGCGTCGAACCGGACATCAAGGTCCCCGCGGCGGAGGCGCTGAGCGCCGCACTGAAGGCGCTCGGCCAGCCGCCCGTCGCCGACATCGCCGCCGCCTCGCGCGCGCAAACCTTCGCCCCGCGCACCACGCCGATCCCCGGCAGCGACGCCGCGCTGAAGCGCGTCATCGCCATGTACGCCACCGGCAAGATCGACGACGCCCTGTTCGCGCCCGACGCGGTCGAAATGGCGCATCGCACGCTGCCGTTCATCCTAGAGCAGCGCGCGCGCTATGGCGCCCTCACGTCGCTGACCTTTCGTGAGGTCAGGATGGGCGCGGACATGTACGTCGCGACCTTCGACAACGGCGCCGCGATGGTCGGCATCGCCATCGATCCGCAAGGGCGCGCCCTGGCCATCACCGGCTTCATGCCGGCCCCGCCGGGGAAGTAGCTTCTCCGGCTATACCGCATGCGGAACCGCTGGCCCGGCGGTTCTTAAGAGAGGCCGAGGCAAAAGCTGCGATCTGGATAACCCGCCTTCGTGGTACCAGCTGCGCTTGCCTGTCCGCCACGTCCCTGATCTATTGCAATCGGGGGGGAGCAAGATGACTGGGATCACAATTCGATCGACCAACATCGATAACATAGAGCTGGGCCCGCTGAGGGCGCGCTACAGTGCGCGGGGCGATCGCGTTCTGCGGTATCACGTCGACATCGCGCACAAGGCGATGAACTTGGATAATTTCGGGGACACTATACCAATTGAGGGCTGGGGACCGCTATCGAATGGTATGTACATCATTAGGTGCGGTAAATTAGTATAGTGTCCCCGAAACGCCCCCGAAACGCCGTGTCCCCGAAACGCCCGCGTTAAGGACGTCCAAGGCGGCGGGATCGTCGAGAATTGGGCGGAGGTGTCGAGCCAGCCGCGGGATGAGCGGGTCTGGTCTGATGAAATCCCGGAAGACCAAATAACGAGCAAGCTGCCACAACATTGATGCCGAAGGCGGAGCAATCCCCTCAGCGCATCACGCCTCCGCCCAGGCTGCGGACGAGCGCGACGTCGAGGATGAAGCTGCGGGACTGGAGCGCGGCGGCGACACGACGGCGGACGAGGAGGCGATCCTCCACGATCAGCACGGACTGATAGTCTGTCGCCCCCTGGTTGTAACGAAGCTGCGCCAGTCGATAGGCCCGTTCGGTGGCCGTCAGGGCGGCATCCGCGCCTGCGACCTCCTCGGCGAGCTGCCTGCTGCTGACCGTGACGTCGGCGACCTCGCGCAGCGCCTGCGTCAGCGTCTCGTCATAAGTCGCCACTGACAGGTCGTAGTCCGCGCGTGCGCCGCGGTAGTTAGCGCGCCGACGCCCTCCATCGAATACCGGCAGGCTGACCGCGGGTCCGGCTGTACCGATATCGCTGCCGCCGTTGAGCAGGTTGCCGATACCGAGGGATTGGAAGCCGACCAGGCCGAGCAGGTTCACGTTCGGATAGAACTGCGCCTTAGCAACCTTGATTCGCTTGGCGGAGGCCTCGACCCGGGACCGCGCCGCGACGATGTCGGGACGTCGCCCCAGCAGATCGACGGACAGGTTCGCAGGCAGGCCGAACGCCTTGAGAGCCGGGGTCATCGGCCGTGCGATCGACCGCCCGCGGTCCGGCCCCGCTCCCAGAAGCGCGGCAAGCCTGTTGCGCGTGAGGGCGATCGCCTCGTCGGCCTGCGCCAAGTCGGAACGCGCCGCCGGCGGTCCTGCCTGGGCCTGGGCGAGATCGGAGTCAGAATCGTACCCGTGCTGCACCCGAGCGCTCACGAGCTCGAGCGACTTCTCCCGCACCTTGAGCGTCTCCTGAAGCACGTCGCGGTCGTTGTAGAGGCGCACGAGATCCGCATAGGTCGCGGCGATCGATGCCGACACGACGAGCCGCGCGGCCGCGGCGTCCGCCCGCGCCGCCTCCGCGTCCGAGGTCGCGGCCGCGAGTGCAGCCCGGTTCTTGCCCCAGAAGTCCAGCTCCCAGCTGAAACCGAGGCTCGCGCGACCGCTGTCGTGATAGCCCCGCCGCTCCGGCGTGACCGGTATCCCGTCATTGGTGCTGGGCTTGCTCACCGTAAGGGTGCCATCGGCTGTGACCGAAGGAAAGAGAGCGGCGTTCGCAGCTCCCGCCAGCGCCTCCGCCCGGCGCAGGCGCGCCGATGCCTGGGCCATGGTGGGCGCGTCCGCGAGCCCTTCCTCGATCAGTGAGCTCAGTTGGGGGTCGCCATAGGCCGCCCACCAGTCGTCGACCGGCCAAGCCGCTCCGGCCGCCGAGAAGGTTTCTCCGCCGCGGTAGATCGCGGGGGCCTTTACCTCGGGTACCGGCCCAAGATGCGGCCGCGTGACGCAGCCCCCGAGCAGGCCAGCCACGCTCAAAGCGATCAGCGACCTCACGACGGCCTCTCGCAACGGAAGGAACCGCCCACCAGCCACGATATCAGCCCACCATGCGACCGTCCGTCGACGTGCGAGCCGATCTCGATGCGGGGCGTAGCCGACATTCCCGTCGCTAGCCTTTCGAGACCGGGCTGGTTCGGATCGATCAGAATGCGGACCGTGAACCGGCGGACGATCTTCGTGAAGTTGCCGGTGGCGTTGTCGGGCGGGATGACCGCGAACTCTGAGCCGCTTGCGCCGAAGGTGCCCTCGACGACGCCACAGAACTTCACGTCCGGGACCGCGTCGATGCCGACCTGAACCCGGTCGCCCGGCCGGATGCGCGCGAGCTGCGTCTCGCGCAGGTTCGCCTCGATCCACAGCCCGGTGGTCGGCGTGATCGCAAGAAGACGCGTGCCGGTGTTGACGTATTCGCCCAGCCGTACGTTGCGCGCGGCCACGCGGCCCTCGCGCGGCGCGACGATCGCGGTCCGGTCGAGGTCGGCGCGGGCGCGCATGAGCTTCGCCCCGGCGCTCTGCAGCTGGGCCTGCGCCGTGAGGCGCTGGGCGCCGAGCACGCCAAGCTGCTTGCGGGCGACGTCGGCCTGGGCGGCAGTCTGGGTGACCGCTGACCGGGACCGCACATTCTCCGCCTGCGCCGCCTCGAACAGCTGGCGACTGACCGCCCCCTGCCCGACCAGCGCGTCCGACCGCTCGAGGTCAGCACCGCTCCGCACCGCACTTGCCTTTGCAGACGTCACGCTCGCGTCGGCCGCCCTGATCTGGGAATCCTGAAGCCGCTGCTGCGCGGCTATCTGACCGAGCGACGCCTTGGCCTGCGCGATCGCAGCCTCCGTGTCCGCCACCGCCGAGCTATAGTCGGTCGGATCGATCCGGATCAGCACCTGTCCCGGCGAGACCTTCGCGTTGTTCTCCGTCAGGACGGCCGTCACGTATCCTGGCACCTTGGGGGACACGAAGGTGACGTCGCCCTTCACATAGGCGTTGTCGGTCGAGACGAACGCCACGCTCCCGGGGCCGTAGGCATACAGGCCCGCCACCGCGAGGATGGCTGCACCGCCGAGGAGCGCGGCCACGCCGACGCGCCTGCCGGCGCTCCAGGTCGGGGGCGACGGCGCGGCTGGGGTGCCACCCTCCACCGATTCCGGCCGTGAAAGTGCGGTCGTGCTCACGCGGTCGTCCTCTTCGTTTCAATCTTTTTGGAAGCAGCCGGCTCCTCGGCCGGCACGGCGGGCAGCGCCCAGACGAGAATTGCGCCCAGGCCGAGCGCGATCGCGGAGACGAAGAAGGCGTCGGAGAAGGCGAGCGTGAACGCCTGTACACCGGACGCCCTTGCAAGTGCCGTCACGGCCGCCGCCTGCGCGCCGTCCGCGTCACCGCCGAACCGTGCGAAGGCACCGGTCGTCTGGGCAAGCCGCTGCGCGGTTTCCGGCGATGTCGCGCCGATCGCCTCTACGAGGATCGCGGAATGGAATTTCTCGCGCTCGACCACGAGGTGCGAGAGGATGCCGAGCCCGGATACGATCCCGAAGACGCGGGTCAGGTTGAAGATCATGCCAACGGTCGGGCCGTCCTGCATCGTCACCTGATAGGTGGCGAATCGTAGTACGGCGACGCTGAAGAAGCCCATGCCGAACCCGGCGACGGCCGCGCCCACGCGCAACTGGTCGGCTGCCCAATCTGGGGTCAGCTGGATGCATAGCGCGGCCGCGGCTGCAAAGCTGGCCAGCCCGGCCGAGAGCAGCCAGCGACTGTCGAGACGACGACCCCAGAGATACGAGATCGCCAGAGCGATCGCCGTGCTGGGCATCATGGCGAACAGGACGGCGCCGGTATCGATCGGGCGGTATCCCTGCAAGCGGCCGAGATATGACGGCACGATGTAGACGGCGAACATCTGCCCGAAGCGAAAGAACACGGAGAGCACGATCCCCCAGGTGAACGTCGCCCGGCGGAACGCCGACAGCAGCAGCAGCGGCTTCTCCGTCCTCAGCATGCCGACGACCGCGAATCCCGCCATGACGCCGCCGCCGAGCAGCAGCGCCGGCACCCACCATGCCTCTAGCCAGAAGTGGCGCTCGCCTTCGGAGGCAGCGATGACGATCAGCGCGAGGCCGAAGGATAGCAGCGTGAAGTGCGGCCAGTCGGCGACCTTCAGGACCTCGATCCGCCCCTTCTCCTGCGTCATCACCCGACGTCCGAGGAACCAGTAGGGAAGCGCCAGCATGGCCTGCGCCCAGAAGAGGCTCCGCCAGCCGGCCACCTCGACGAGCGCCCCGCCGACCGTCGCCGCCAGCCCGAAGAACAGGGTGGTCGACGTCGCGAAGAGCGTCATGCCTTCGAAGCGTCCACTACCAGGCATCAGCGTCGTCATCACGAGCAGCATGAACATCAACGGCATCGCACCGCCGAACACGCCGTGCAGCGTGCGCGCGAAAAGCATGACCGGCAGGTTCGGCGCCATCGCGCACAGCGCAGAACTGATGACGAAGCCGGCACCCATCACCGCCATCGCCCGTCCCCGTCCGACCCCGAACGCCAGCGCCGGGGTCGCGAGGATGCCGCAGATCGCACCGACGTTCTGGAAGGTGTTCACGAGGGCGGCGCTGTCGGCCGCGACGTGCAGCCCGCCGGATATGTCCGCGACGGAGTAGACGGCGACGAGAGGAAAGAAAGACCCGAGCACTGCGCCGTAGCCGGACACGGCGAGCGCCGCGTAGGGTGGCTTTTGTTCTGCGGCAGAGGACACGCAGGTCTCCCGGTTGGGCGTTCACGACACCCGGAGGATAGGCTCGACCGACTGCTTCGATTATCGGCCCAATCGGCAGGTCATCGGTGCCGATCAGTGAGGAATGCCTCACCTTTCGTATGATGGCCTCCGGGTGTCCGACCGGTTAAGCTGCTTGCGAGAATGCCGGTCCTGGGTCCGGCTCGTTCGCCGTCAAGACCGGAGGGACGATGGAAGCACAGTCACCAAGCACCGGGCCGGTCGTCCACATCGTGGACGACGACGGCGGCATTCGCGACGCGCTGGAGGACCTTTTCCTGTCCATCGGCCTGCAGGCGCAGCTACGCGACCGCGATCGAGTTCCTCGAGCAGGCGGGCCCCGCGGCCATTCCGAAGTCCGGCCACCGCCAAACCCGGCCGTGAGGCGGCCCGGATACAGAGTGCGACCCGCGCTCCGCATCATCAATCTGATCACACCTCAGCAACGACGCAATCCCCGAACGGGTAACGGACGAACCGTCTGTGGACGGCCTCGGGATCTGCACGTTCGAGCGGCGGCGCACGACGGCGTTCCTCGACCTTCGCATGATTGCGGTCGGCACCGCCCTTGGCGATCTTCGGGTGGATCTCCGTCCCCACTTCCTACCCGCAGAGGAACATCCATGACCGAAAACTCCCGTCGCCCCCGGGTCGCCATCGTCGTCGGCAGCCTCCGCGCAGAGAGCCTCAACCTGAAGGTCGGCAAGAGCATCGCGGCGCTCGCCGGCGACCGCCTCAACGTCGAGATCGCGAGGATCGCCGACCTGCCGCTCTACAACGAGGACCTTGATCCAAACCCACCCGCCGAATGGGTCCGCTTCCGCGAGCAGATCGCCCAGATGGATGGCGTCGTCTTCTGCACTCCCGAATACAATCGCGGGGTGCCCGGAGCGTTGAAGAACGCCATCGACGTGGGTTCACGTCCACCTGGCGAGATCGTCTGGGCCAAGAAGCCGGCCGCGGTCATCAGCGTCTCTCCCTACCCCATCGGCGGCTTCGGCGCCAACCACCAGGTGCGACAGCTCTGCGCATTTCTCGACATGCCCATGCTCCAGCAGCCGGAGGCATACTTGGGCAGGGTCACGCCCGAGAAGTTCGGTGCGGACGACGTCGTAACTGACCAGCCGCTGAAGGAGATCCTGTCGAAGATTATCGACGCCTATGTGGCCTGGCTTTCTCTCACCCGCGCCCGGTCAGATGTATAGTTCAGCCCTGACTTGGCCAAGCGCCATGTCAAACCCGTCCAAGCTGGCACCGCGACATACAATGTGCAGTTCATAATCGAATAGTTCCCAGCCTGATCCAAATGCTAGTTACGGTTTCCGGAAAAGGGCGTCGGCGTTTGGCGCTCCGGCGGTACCATCCCAGAATTACGAAGGATCAATCCCGGATAGACCGGTATCTCAGATCCCGGTCGTCGCACCGGGCTGCTTGGGGTGAGTGCGGATCCGAGCAATCGCGTGATGCCGCGCCCCACATCGACGGGCTCGCCGGCACTATATCGTTCCGTAAACAGATAAGCCGTTTTCCCCCAATACGGTCGAGCAAAGCACGACCGATCGATATCCATGGAGAAGTGAGCAGATTGACAATGGTACGTATAAAACGTACAGTGTTGCATGCCCATCGTCGCTCCCGCACGCTCGTCCTTTTCTGCTGAAACAAGCATGGAAGGAGGCGTTCCGGCGTCAATGCCGCAAAAGATCGACTCTCGGTCGCATCGCCGTTGCGTCCGGCCCGGCGCCGCAAACTCAAAAATCATCAAGTTCGTTTCTGGTGTTTTTTTTCGTTTTCCCCTTCGGCGGCGATGCCGCTTCACGGTCCAAACCGATCATCTGCCGGACGTGACGCAAGGCGTATGATCCGCTAACAGCGCGCCTTCTCTCTAGGATTGGACCTACACACCTTGCCGACGCTTCATGCCCGTTTCGCCACCGATCTCGCCGCCGCGCTCGATGCGCTGGAAGGGGAGGGCGCGCTGCCGTCCGGGCTCGATCGCCGCAACGTCACGGTCGAGCCGCCGCGCGACACCAGCCATGGCGATCTCGCCACCAACGCCGCGATGGTGCTGGCCAAGCCCGCGGGCACCAACCCGCGCGCGTTGGCCGAGCTGATCGAGCCTAAGCTGGCGGCGCTGGATTATGTCACCTCGGTCGCCATCGCCGGGCCCGGCTTTCTCAACGTCCGCCTGTCGGATCAGACGTGGCGGGACGAGCTCGCCAACGTGCTGACCGAGGCGGGCGATTATGGCCGCTCGACCATCGGCGCGGGCAAGATCGTCAATGTCGAATATGTCTCCGCCAACCCGACCGGGCCGATGCATATGGGCCATGCCCGCGGCGCGATCGTCGGCGACGCGCTCGCGACCTTGTTGGAATATGCCGGGCACAAGGTTGTCCGCGAATATTATATCAACGATGCCGGCGCGCAGGTGCAGACGCTAGGCCGCTCCGCGCACCTTCGTTACCGCGAGGCGCTGGGCGAGACGGTGGAGATCCCCGAGGGTTTCTACCCCGGCGATTATCTGATTCCGATCGGGCAGGCGCTCGCCGCCGAATTTGGCGATGCCTATGTCGGCAAGCCCGAAAGCGAATGGCTCGATCTGTTCCGTACCAAGGCGGTCGCGGCGATGATGGACATGATCCGCGCCGATCTCGCGCTGCTCGGCATCCATCATGACGTGTTCGCTTCCGAAGCCGAGGTGCAGAGCGAGGGCCGGGTCGATGCCGCCTTCGAACGGCTGCGCAAGGAAGGGCTGATCTACGAAGGCGTGCTGGAAGCGCCCAAGGGGGAGGTGCCCGATGATTGGGAGCCGACCGAGATGACGCTGTTCCGCTCGACCCAGTTCGGCGACGATCAGGATCGCCCGGTGCGCAAGGCCGATGGCGGCCTCACCTATTTCGGCACCGATCTCGCATACCATGCGCAGAAGGCCGAGAGCGCCGATCTCCTGATCGACATCTGGGGCGCGGACCATGCCGGCACGGTCAAGCGCATCCAGGCGGCCGTGAAGGCGCTGACCCATGGCGAGAAGCCGTTCGACGTAAAGCTCGTCCAGATGGTGCGGCTGATGCGCGCGGGCGAGCCGGTCAAGATGTCCAAGCGTTCGGGCAAGTTCATCACCATCGCCGACATGGTCGAGGAGGTCGGCAAGGATTCGGTCCGCTTCACCATGCTCGCGCGCAAGGCCGACGCGCAGATGGATTTCGATTTCGCCAAGGTGGTGGAGGCGTCGAAGGACAATCCCGTCTTCTACGTCCAATATGCCCATGCCCGCATCGCCTCGCTCCATCGCCGCGCGGTGGAGGCGGGCATCGTCCTGCCGCAGCCGGCGGACCTGACGCTGCTGGATGCGGAGGAGCTGGGGCTGGTGAAGCTGGCCGCCCAATTCCCGCGCGTGATCGAAAGCGCGGCCAACACGCATGAGCCGCATCGTATCGCTTTCTATCTCTACGATCTCGCCGCCGCCTTCCACGCGCTGTGGCATCGCGGCAATGACGATCCCGCCCGCCGTTTTCTGGTGGTGGAGGATCCCGCGGTCACCGCCGCGCGGCTGGCGCTGGCGGATGCGATCGGGCAAGTCCTGCGCAACGGCCTCGGCGTGATGGGCGTGGCCGCCGCGGAGGAGATGTAAGGCGATGGTGGAGATCCGGCGCGGCTTCGGCGCTGAAGGCATGGGCAATGAACGCTTGCCCTGGCTGGAGCCGGTCGAGGACGAGGACGATTATCTGGAGCCCGCCGGTGGCGGCGGGCGCCTGGTGATGTGGATCGTCATCGGCATTGCCGCGGTCGCCATCCTGTTCGGTGCCTTCGTGATCTGGCAGCGCCATCGCGCCTCCCAGGCGGATATCGGTCAGATCATCCGCGCGCCCGCTGGGCCCTATAAGGAAAAGCCGGCCAATCCCGGCGGCCTCGCGGTCGACGAAAGCGGCGTCATTGCGGAGCGGATGGGTACGGGCAACGATATCGACAGCCCGCTCGATCTCTCCAAGATTCCGGAGCAGCCGATGACCGGCGCCGGCAGCGATCCGAGCCTGACGCCGACCGTCCCGACGCCCTCGGCCCCCACCGCCGGAGCGTCGCCGACGCCGGCGCCCGTGGCCAAGCCCGCGGCCGCGAAGCCCGCCGCGCCCACGCCGCACGCCACCGTGCCGCCGGTCGTGGCCTCCGCCCCGGTGGTGAAGGCGCAGCCCAAGCCAACGACGCCCAAACTGCCGACGCCGGTCGTCGCACCCACGCCGGCCCCCGCGTCGGGCGGCGGCAGCACCGTGCAGCTCGGCGCGCTGGCGAGCGAGGCCAAGGCCCGCGCGGTGTGGAAGACCTTGTCGTCACGCTTCGGCGTGCTGGCGCCGCTCGCGGTGTCGATCACCCCGGTGAAGGTTGGCGACAATACGCTGTACCGCCTGCGCGCGAGCGGCGGCGACGCGCGCAAGGTGTGCGCGCAGCTGCGCGTGGCGGGCGAATCCTGCAACGTGGTCGACTGATGACGCCGCTGATCCTGGGCCTGTCCGGCCGCGCGCTGACCGACGATGAGCGGGCATTCTTCCGCGATGTCGCGCCCGCGGGCTTCATCCTGTTCAAGCGCAACGTCGCGGATCGCGCGCAGTTGAAGGCCTTGACCGACGAACTGCGCTCGATCGCCGGGCGCGACGACGTGCCGATCCTGATCGATCAGGAAGGCGGCCGGGTCGCGCGGATGCAGCCGCCCGAATGGCCCGCTTTTCCCCCCGGCGCCGCCTTTGACCGCCTCTATGACATCGCGCCCGTCTCCGCGATCGAGGCGATGCGCGCCAACACACAGGCGCTCGCGGCGATGCTGCGCGAAGTCGGCATCAACGTCGATTGCCTGCCCTTGCTGGACGTCCGCCAGCCCGGCGCGCACGACATTATCGGCGATCGTGCGCTCGGCACCGATCCGATGCGCGTCGCCGCGCTCGGCCGCGCCACGCTCGACGGGCTCAAGGCCGGCGGTGTGGTAGGTGTGGTCAAGCATGTCCCCGGCCATGGTCGCTCGACCGCCGACAGCCATGTCGAGCTGCCGGTGGTGACCGCGTCGGCCGAGGATCTGGAAAGCGATCTCCGTCCCTTCACCACGCTCAACGGCGCGCCGATGGCGATGACCGCGCATGTCGTCTTCACCGCCTGGGATGCGGAGCGGCCGGCCAGCCTCTCTCCCACCGTGATCGGCGATATCGTGCGCGGCCGGATCGGCTTCGACAATCTGCTGATGTCCGACGATCTCGGCATGCATGCGCTGCAGGGCAGCTTTACCGATCGCACCGCGGGCGTGATCGCCGCCGGCTGCGACATCGGCCTCCATTGCTCGGGCGACATGGCCGAGATGCAGGCCTGTGCTGCCGGCGTCGGCGCGATCAGCCCCCGCGCCCGCGAACGGCTGGATGCGGCCATGGCGACCATCGCCGGCGCGGCCGACGACACCCCCTTCGACGCCCTGATCGCCAAGCGCGACGCCTTGCTGGCGCTGACGGGAGCCTGAGCGATCTCCGCGAAATATCATTTCTACCGCCCCGAAGAGGGCCATGGCCTGGCCCATGATCCGCTGAACGCGATCGTCGGCCCGCGCCCGATCGGCTGGGTCTCCACCGTCAGCGCGGACGGGCAGGTCAATCTGGCGCCCTACAGCTTCTTCAACGCGTTCAATTACCGCCCGCCGATCATCGGCTTCTCCAGCTTGGGCGGCAAGGACAGCCTGCGCAATGCGGAGGCGACGGGCGAGTTTGTGTGGAACATCGCCACGCGCCCCCTGGCCGAGAAGATGAACGCCACCAGCATGCCCGCGCCGCACGGCACCAACGAATTCGACCTCGCCGGGCTGACCCAGGCGCCGTCCCGCCTGGTCGCGCCGCCGCGCGTGCAGGAAAGCCCGGTCAATTTCGAATGCAAGGTGACGCAGATCGTCCGCCTGCAGGATCAGCGCGCGGCGCCGATCGATGCCTGGCTGGTGATCGGCGAAGTGGTCGGCGCGCATATCCGCCAGGATTTGCTGAAGGACGGCATATTCGACACGTTCGGCGCCGAGATCATCCTGCGCGCGGGCGGCCCGACCGCCTATGTCCATGTCACCCCGGACAGCCGGTTCGACATGACGCGGCCGGCCTAGATTGCGGCGCGCGGGGCCAGCCTGTGTCAACGACCGCCTATTCAATTCTCCGATAGGGGCCCAAGCGCCGTCGCGCCCGCCAGCAACAGCGCCGCTGCCGCCACCGCGATCCACAACGCCCCCAAGCCAAGGATCGGAAACAGTGCGGCGCCTGCGATCGCGCCGACGACCAGCCCCAGCCACAACAGCAGATAGGGCAGCCACGCAAGGCGGGGGCCACCGGCGAGCGCAGCGGCCAGATGCTGGCCCAATTTGACGAGCGTGCCGGTCATATAGGTGACCCCGACGCTCACTTCGCCGTCGCGCTGGAATATGGCATTTGCGGATCCCATCGCACACGCCATAAGCAGCGGCGCAAAGCGCATGCCTCCCGCGATGGAGGCCGCCCCCGCCGCGATCGCCAGCTCCAGCACCAGGAAGCCCAGAACGGCCTGCTTGCGCCATCGTCCCGCCCGTCGCCCAACGATTGCCCCCATCACGACACCCGCGACGAACACCCCGATGAGAGCGGCGGCGGACAGACTGGCCGGTGCCCCGCTGACGAAACCAGTCGCCATCCGCGTCGAATTGCCGCTCATGAAGGATACGAACAGGCCGCCCAGCTTCAGGAAGCCAAGCGCATCGACAAAGCCAGCAAGGGCAGCGAGGCCGATTGCCAGCAAATGGTGGCGCTTTTCATATCGACGCATAGCCCATCATAAGAGCGGTCGGCGTGAAGGGGAGTCACGATTGCGGCCCATCGGCACGGAACGGATCACCCCCTTCCACGCACAGAATGACGGCAATTCAGCGTTCGCAGCCGAACCGTCGCCGTCTGCGCCATCCCTTGCGATTGCAGATGCAATCAAGCTTTGGCGGTCGGAAACCGACGGGAAGCTCCGCGCACCCATTGGGTCCTCCTCGTGGTGGCAGGCCAGACAGGCTGCCCGATTCAAGGAGGAAAACATGTTTCGTTGGACGCTCGCTCTTGGGGCGATGACGCTCTGCTTCGCTTCGGCTGCTCACGCGCAAGAAATGCCCGCGGATCCCTCGCCGGGTGCTTATGCGTCGACCGATCGATGGACGGGTCTATATGCGGGGCTCAACGCCGGCGTGGGCTTCGGCGGCGCCGATGCGGTGCAAACGACCGGACAGGCCGCGCCAAACATCGCCAACATTGCTGGCAATGCCCGGCCGGGCCTGGTCGATCTGGATCGGGTTGGGGTGATTGCAGGCGGCCAGATTGGCTACAATCTCCAGCTCGGGCGGTATGTTGCGGGCGTCGAAGCGGATTTCGGCTATACGCACTTTACCGACACGCGCGACGTGGGCACGGCGCAGCTGAACACCGGTCTGGCGTTGAACAATCGCTTTCGGTCCAAGATTGACTATCTCGGGACGGCGCGTGCGCGCCTTGGCGT
Organism: Sphingomonas sp. ASY06-1R; assembly: GCF_052180265.1. Classification (GTDB taxonomy): domain Bacteria; phylum Pseudomonadota; class Alphaproteobacteria; order Sphingomonadales; family Sphingomonadaceae; genus Sphingomonas_I. The sequence continues at coordinate 742,690 of NZ_CP197464.1, forward strand.
GACCTGGAACCAGGCTTTGTTCTACGGAACCGGCGGGCTTGCCTTTGGACGCACGCGTTACGCGGTCACGATGTTTGGCGCGACAGGCAATGTCCAGTTCGCGGGCGAGCGTGAGAAAACGCGCGTCGGCTACGCTGTCGGCGGCGGCATGGAATATGCCCTTACGGAGCGCGTCTCCGCCAAGTTGGAATATCTTTATTATGACCTGGGCCGATCAACCCTGAATGTTGCCGTCGTGCCGGGCAGCGGCGGAGCCGGTACCGGCTATGACTCGCGCTTCAAGGACAGGGGCAATACCGTCCGGTTGGGCGTCAATTACAAATTCTAGGCGCAGCCCTCAGGCGGCATCGGATGTCCCGCGATGGATCCCGATGCCGCCACGCGGCTGGTCGGTATTCGACCGGGTCGACTTACGCAAAGGTCATCGCGCCATGCGTGCGCTTGGCCTCGGGCTCGACATGGATCGAGATAATGCTTTCTGGATGATCGGCCTTCAGCGCGGCCTCAATGCGGTCGCAGATCGCGTGCGATGCATCGACCGTCATGGCGCCATCGACCACCAGATGGAAGTCGATGAACGTCATCCGGCCCGCGTGGCGCGAGCGCAGATCGTGCGCTTCCAGCGCACCGGTCATGTTCGCGTCGATCGTCGCCTGCACGGCGGCAAGTTCCGCAGCGGGCAGCGCCGTGTCCATCAGGCCGCCGACGCTCTCTTTAATGAGGCTCCAGCCCGACCAGAGAATGTTGAGAGCGACCAGCGCAGCAAGAATGGGGTCAAGTATCTCCCAACCGGTCAATGCGACCAGCAGCAGGCCAACGATGACGCCGCCCGATGTGTAGACGTCCGTCAGCAAGTGCTTGCCGTCCGCGATCAACGCCGGTGACCGGCGCTTGCGCCCCGTGGTGATCAGCAGCCAGCTCCAGGCTCCGTTCAATCCCGTGGCGGCGGCGCTGATGGCGAGACCGAGCGCGGGTGCGTGCAGGGCGTGCGGATTGCGAACCGCGCCATAGGCCTCGCGCAGGATCGCCAGCGCCGCGATGAGGATCAGAACGCCTTCAAGCACGGCCGAGAAATATTCGGCTTTGGAATGCCCGTACGGGTGGCCCGCATCGGCGGGGCGGAGGCTGATCCGGATCGCGAAGAAGGCCGCGATCGCGGTCACGACATTGATGATGCTTTCGACCGCATCCGAATAGAGTGCGACGCTCCCGGTGAGCGCGAAAGCGACATATTTCAGACCGAGGACGATAAGACTTACGGCAATGCTGCCCGCCGCCAGCTTCAGGATGCTGGTCGGTTCCGCCCCCTGCTCAGACGCCATCAGCGCGCGCGTTCAATGTGCGTTTTAGTCACTTCCGTTCCCCGTCTACGGTCCGATGTTGGAACAGGATCTATCTATGAGCTCTCGGCAATCGTCGATGCCACACAGCAACGACCTGCCGGACGATGTCGTTCCGAGGGAGACCACGGATGCCGCTACGGCCCTCATCAGATTTGGGGGCATAGGGCGATGGGACGCCAACGTTCCGGTCTGGGGCAATTGGGCGCTGGCAGCGGAGCTAGAGCACGCTCGTCGTGCCGATCCAGACGGTCAAACGGTCGCTTCGAGGCGGCCTATCTCGCGCTGCAGATTAATATGGGCCTGGGCCTCCAAACGTTGAAATCCCGGCGTCCTGTAAATCGTACGCTTGTCGAATTCTCGCAAAACGTCGGCACGCCCGGCGCGGTAAGCGGCTTCTGGCACGAAGGCATATTCGCGCCGTATCTGCTCGGCATAGCGATCATATGTCGCAGGGCTTGCGCCGATAATTGCCAGGTCCAGGTCATTGAAGGCGTCGGAAAAGGGATCGCCGCCCGCATGGTGCTTGGTGTCGAGGATCAGGCGTACGGCGAGATCGGTGCTGGGGCCCGCGGGGAGATCCGCTTGCGCCTGCGCGGCCGAGCGCTCCTCATTATCGGACGCCTTGGGATCATAGACGATGTCGTGCAGCCATATCGCCGCAACGATTGCGGGGTTCGACCCGTCGTACCACCGGAGCATCGCCTCGATATGGTGCAGCGTGTGGTAGTGGCGATGCGGCTCATGAAGCTGCATTTGCCAACGGCGCGTCGTTGCTTCGGGCAGGTTGAGAAGTGCGAGACTCTCGTCAGGGGTCATTGGCTTCTCCTGGCGGCGATCGTCAGGAGATAGGCAAGACTGCCATCCTCTCCAACCGGGAAATCCGGCGGGGCCACGCCAAAGTGCGTGTCGACGGCCGATGCAGTTGCCGTCGACGGCGAACACCGCACCGATGTAGTCCGCTGGATTGTTATCCGGCATTACGGTAAGCTGACGACGCGTCATGCCGATGCGGGCTGGAGGGGGCGTTACGAACCTCGATCAGGATATTCTCGGCGATCTATATGCGGCGGCCGAGCAGGCGTCGCGCTGGCCGCGATTGCTCGATGGGCTGTGTCGCGCGGTTGGGATGCGCAGTGCGGTCGCCCAGATACTCGAGATTGATCTCGACCAGTCGCGGCAGAGCTGGTGCGCCCGCGATGTCCTGTCACAGGCGGATGCGGCGCGGCATGACCGGTTCATCAACACGCCCGGCAATCCACGCTTCAATGTCGGGCGGCAGGCAGAAGGCGCGCACGGCATCGGCAGCGATGCGCGCAGCTTTGGCAAAGCACCTGCGTCATGGGCCGACTTGCGGCAACGGCTGGATCGCGGCGGCCTCGGGGCGGCGATGTGGCTTTCGTTTCCAATCGCGGCGCGGCGCCATTTCACACTCATCCTTCACCGCGCGCCGGGCGATCTGCGCGATATCCGCCCGGACGAAGAAGCCTATCTGGAGGCGCTGCGACCGCACCTGATGCGTGCGGTGCGCCTGGGCGGCGGGGGCGTGCCGGCCGCATCGCACGCTTTCGCGCTGCGCGCGACGCTCGACCATCTGCCCAGCGCCGTCCTGTTGATCGGCGCGGACGAGCGGGTGGCATGGTCCAATCGTGCCGCCGAGCGCCTGTTGGGGCGGGCCGACGCGCTGCGCGTGGTCGGCGGGCGGCTGCACTGCAGCGAGGCAGGCGACGGCATTCGGTTGCGGGCCGCGCTGGCCGGCGTGCGGGCGGCACGGCTTCCGACGGCGACGCTCGCGGTCGGGCGGTGGGGGGAGCGGCCGCTCCACGTGCGGATCGATCCGTTGACACGCGACCCGTGGGCTGGAGATCGGGCGGAGGGAGACGGCGCGGAGGAGTATCCGGCGGTAGCCTTGTTCCTGTCCGAGCCTGACGCCGCGCTGGCGCTCGATCCGGCGACGCTGGCCGGCCTGTTCGGCCTGACTCCGGCCGAAGCGGCGCTGGCGGCGGCGATCGGCGCGGGCGTGACGCTGACCGATCATGCCGCCACGCGCGGGATCGCGATCGGGACCGCGCGGATCCAGCTGAAACAGGTCCTCGCAAAGACGGCGAGCGGGCGCCAGTCGGAACTGGTCCGCCGCTTGTGCCAGTCGCTGGCGGAGCGTGCCCGCTAATCGCGGCGCCGTCTTATCCCAAATGGGAGATGCGCGCGGCGTCAGGATGCGCGCACTCTGCGCGACAGAGGCGATATCAAGTCGCCCCTTGGGTGAGGGGATGCAGGATGACAGGGATCGGATCGCGCGTGGCGGGCTTCGCGCTGGCGATGGGATTGTGGTCGGCCAGCCTGAGCGCGCAGCAAGTGTTGCCGGCGCCGCTGCTGAAAGGCGGTGTCTCCGCGGTTCCGGTCGCCACCCAGATCTTGCGATGGCACATGCTGGACGGCGATGTGAACGCGCTGACGTTTCGCAGCATGGACACATTGTTCACGACGCGGAGCGTGCCGCGCGCAGGGGAGGTATGGCAGCTGCCGCGCGCGGATCGGCCGCTGGATTTCAGCTATACGTTCCAGGGCAAGCAGTATCGCGCGCAGGATTTCCTGGAGCGCAGCTACACCAACGCCCTGCTGGTGATGAAGGACGGGCGGATCGTCGCGGAAATCTATCGCAACAACAGCAATGAGCGCACCCATTTTATGGGCTGGTCGATGACCAAGTCGATCACGTCGATGCTGATCGGCTGCGCGCTGGCGGAGGGGCGGATCCGATCGCTGGACGACCCGATCGAAACCTATCTGCCGGAGCTGCGCGGGGGCGGTTATGCCGGCGTCACCATTCGCCAGATCCTGCAGATGCGATCGGGCGTGGACTATGAGGAACGCTACGATTTCGAGCATCCCGGGACCGCCGCGACCAACCATATCAACGCGCTGGTGAAGAATGTCGCACGCTTCGCCGATCCGGCGCGCACGATCCGCCGCGTCCACCCGCCCGGCAGCGTGTTCCAATATAAGACGCTGGATACGGCCGTGCTCGGCTGGTTGGTCGAGCGGGTCTCGGGCATGTCGGTGGCGGCCTATACGGCGCAGAAATTGTGGGAGCCGTTGGGAATGGACGCCGACGGCTTCTACATCATGGACGGGCCGCCGGGGGTAGGGCGCGAATTCAGCGGCGCCGGCTTTAACGCCACGTTACGCGACTGGGCGCGGATCGGGCTGACGATGATGAATGGCGGCACCGGCAACGGCCACCGTATCCTCTCCCCGCAGTGGGTCGCGCAGGCGTCCGCGCCGGCCGCACCGGAGGATGCGCGCGGTGGCTATGGTTTCCAATGGTGGACGATGCCGGGATCGGATGCCTACTCCGCGATCGGCCTGCAGGGGCAATATGTGTTCGTCGATCCGAAGACGCGGACGGTGGTGGTGAAGCTCAGCTATTTCCCCCCGGCGGACGAGCAGGCGTCCGCGGAAACGGCGGCGTTCCTGGCGGCGGCATCGGCGTGGAGCCCCGGGTGAGCGGCACAAGCCCGCTCATGCTTCCAGCCCTTCCACATTCGCCATCACCCGCTCCAACAGCGTCAGCAGCGTCGCCTCTTCCATCGCGGAGAGGCCGCGCATCATATCCCTGTTGCCTTGGACCAGGATGTCGCGCGCCGCGGGGAGGCGCGCATGGGCCTCACCGGTCAGCGAGATCAGGCTGCTGCGGCCGTCCGCCGGGTCGGGCTCGCGGCGGATCAGGCCGTCCCGTTCCATGCGCGACAGCAATTGGGCCATCGTCGGCTGCTCGACCTTGGCCCAGCGGGCGAGTTCGCGCTGCGACCATTTCGCCCCATCCTTGAGCGCGATCAGCACGGGCAGCTGCGCGGTGGCAAAGCCGAGCGGGCGCAGGCGGGCGTCGCCCAACCGCGTCATGCCGCGCCCGATCCGGCTGATGAAATGGCTGGCCATCTTGTCGGCATGGAAATCGCGCACCGCAGCCATTGCATAGCATCCTATGTTTATTGTATAGGCTCCTATGTAAATTGAGGAGCGAGTCATGGCAATGAGCGAGCGGATCGCGATTATCGGTGGCGGACCGGGTGGGTTGATGTTGGCGCGGCTGCTACAGCGGCGCGGCCTGGCGCCGGTGGTGTTCGAGCGCGACGCGCATGCCGACGAACGGCCGCAGGGTGGATCGCTCGACCTGCATCGCGAGACCGGGCTGCGCGCAATCCACCTGGCCGATCTGGACGCGGCCTTCCTGGCGCACGCCCGACCGGAACATCAGGGCGACCGGCTGTATGATCCGGCGGGGCGCATTCTGCTCGATCATGACGGCGATGGCGGCGACCGGCCGGAGATCGATCGCGCGGCGCTGCGCCATATCCTGCTGGAGGCGCTGGTGCCGGGAACCGTACGGTGGGGCAGCAAGGTGGAGGCGATCGTGCCGCAGGGCGCGGGCTGGCGCGTGATGGCCCAAGGCCGGGCGGAGGATTTCGATGTGGTTGTAGGGGCGGACGGCGCCTGGTCGCGCGTGCGGCCTTTGCTGTCCGCTGCACAGCCAGTCTATTCGGGCATAGCCTTCGTCGAGCTGGACTATGACGCGCGGCGCCATCCCGAGATCGATGCGCTGACCGGCAGCGGCAAGATGTTCGCGATCGGGCAGAACCGCGTCTTGGTGACGCAGCGTAACGGCCATGACCATATCCGCGGCTATGTCGGCATCCGCATTCCGGAGGCGGATATGCGGCGACTGGAGCGGCTGGTGGCAAACGACGTGCGCGCGGTGATGCGAGCGGCCTTTGCAGGCTGGGCACCCTCCCTGGCGCGGATGATCGACGTGGGAGACTTCATCGCGGTGCGCGCGCTGCACGCGCTGCCGATCGGGCATAGCTGGGCAAGCCGGCCGGGCGTGACGCTTCTAGGCGATGCCGCGCATGTGATGACGCCCTTTGCAGGCGAGGGGGTGAACCTGGCGCTGGCGGATGCGGCCGATCTCGCCGATGCGCTCGTTGCGGACGAGGGTTGGGCGGCGGTGGAACGCTATGAAGCGGCAATGACGGCGCGCGCGCGGCCAGCGGCGGAGGAAGCGCATCATGGCGCAGAGGTGACGGTGTCACCATACGGCGCGGCACCGGTGGTCGCGCGCTATCGACAGCGGCTGGAGGCGGCGATGGCGGCTTAGCGGCGCCCTCTTTGCGGGCGAGCGTCCGATCTCTTGGCAACGCCACCCCTCACCCAAACCTCTCCCTTAAGGATGAGGGCTTTTAAGGGTGGCTCCGTCGATCGGCACGGCGCGTAATTGACGGAGCCACGGAGACGGCGAATCCATCGGGCGCTTCGTCAGAAGGGGAAGACGATGTGGATCATGGTGATCGCCACGGCGGCGGTCAGTATGTTCAGCGGCAGGCCGACGCGCACGAAATCCATGTAGCGATAGCCGCCCATCTGATAGACGATCACGTTGGTCTGATAGCCGAATGGCGTCGCGAAGGCGGCGCTTGCGGACATCATCACCGCCACCAGGAAGGGGCGGGGGCTGACCCCCAGGCTCTGCGCCAGCGCGACCGCGATCGGGGTGACCAGGACCGCGACCGTGGCGTTGGACAAAAGCTCCGTCAGGATCAGCGTGACGACATACAGGACGGCGAGTGCGAGCAGCGGGCTCAGCCCGTGGACGGAGGAGATGAGCAGGCGCGAGGCGGCATCCGCCAGCCCGCTCTGATCGAGCGCGATGCCGATCACGACCATGCCCGCGATCAGGATCAGGATTTCCGGACGCAACCCGCCATACGCCTCGTCCGCGGTGATGACGCGGAGCAGGATCAGCAGCACCGCGCCGGCAAAGGCGGTGGCGGCGATGGGAGCGACGCCGGCGGCCGCGAGCGCGATCGCGCCGACGAAGGTGGCGAGCGCAATGCCTGCCTTGGCCGGCGCGAAGGGCCGTGCGGTCGCGAACAGGTGCGGGTCCCCGACCAGTCCGCCGGCGAGCGTCAGTTCGTCGCGCGTGTCGACCGCGCGTTCCTCGGCCGCGTCAGTGCCGTCACGGAGCAGCCGCCCGCTCACGAAGAAGAGGTAGAGCGCGCCCACCGCCGCCATCGGCAGGCCGACGGGTGTGATCTCGAAAATGCCGAAGCGGGGCTGGCCGGCGAGCCGCGCCATATCGTCCACCAGCAAATTGGTCGACGTGCCGACAAGGGTGCAGCAGCCGGTGAGGATGGTGATATAAGAGAGCGGCATGAGGTAGCGCTTGGGCGGGAGCTTCAGCGCCACCGCCACGTCGCGCACCACCGGCGCGCCGATCACAACGATCGGCGTGCTGTTGAGGAAGCAGGAGACGCAGCCGATCGCGGCCAGCATCAGCCACACGCCGATCGACCCCAGCCGCCGGCACATCGTCACCGCTGCCGCGATCGCGCGATCGAGCAAACCCGACAGTTCCAGCGCGTAGGCGATGACAAAGAGCGAGGCGAGCGCGATGATGGCGGGACTGGCGAAGGCGCCCTGCACGTCGATCGGCCGGACGATGCCGGTGATCAGCAGCACCGCCGCCCCGGTGAGCGCGACCACGTCGGCGCGGACCTTGTCCCAGATCATCGCGGCGACAACGGCGGCCAGGACGACCAGCGTCAGGATCTGATCGGTCGGCATGCGGTTCTGGGTCGGGGCGCAGGCGACCTATGTCAACGATTTCTGCCTTGGGGTGGAGCGCGGCGGCAAAAAGGGTATCAGGGGCTATGCAAGAACCCAGCGTCAGGACGAGCCGGCTCGCCATCGCCGGCGGTTTATCGGCCGCGCTCCTTGTCGGCGCGGCGGGCTTCCTGATCGGGCGTGCGACGGTGGCGCCCGCGCCGGTGCCGGTGGTGGTGCAGCCGGCGCGGCCGGCCGCGCCGTCGGTGGCAGAGCCGGACGGCGGACGCTTGCTCGATCGCGGCGACCTTGCCGCGTTCGCGCGCCAGGCGGCGGATGCGCTTGCCTCCGGCGGCGCGGCGCCAGCGGACGTGCGCGACCTGCCCGGGCGGCGCTTCTCGCTGTCCCTCCCGTTCGGCTGCGGCGGCCCGGCGGACAGCGACAGTCCGGCACCGCTGCGCTGGCGCTATGACGAGGCCAGCCAGACGTTGCGCGTGCATGTCGCGCTGATCGCATGGCAGCCGGACGAATGGGGAATGAAGGCGCAGGCGATGCCGCAGGGCTTTTGGGTGACGCGGCCCTGGTCCTCAGCCGAAACCTGCCCGGCCCATAGCCGCGAGGCGGAGGCGATCGGCACCGATCCGGTGACATTGCCGGGGCAGACGCTGGCGATGGTCGGCTTCGATGCCGCGCCCCGCGGCGACGGCGGCTATGAGGCGGTGCTGCGCGTCCCGCGCGATCAGCTCGATGTAACCCAAGGCCTGCGCGCGCGCGTCACCGGCCGGATCGGGCGGATCCCCGGCGATGGCGCAGTGCGCTGCGTCCAGCCGGCCGGGATCGAACAGCAACCGATCTGCGCGATCGCCGCCATCTTCGACGAACTTGTGGTGGACAATCCCGCGACGAACGAAACGCTGGCCCGCTGGACGATCGGCAAAGTGGGAGAGCAGGGCGCGAACACGCCTGAATAGTCCTCACCCCGGTCGATCTGCCTGAACCGAAGGCCGTGGTTGGCGTTGTCGGCAACATCACCGGGAGCGCTGCGATGTCCGATTATGATCTTTATTATTGGTCGGTGCCCTTTCGAGGGCAGTTCGTGCGGGCAGCGCTTGCTTTTGCTGGTAAAAGTTGGACCGAGCAGGGCGACGATGCGATTGCCGCGCTGATGGACGGGCCAGTCGCGGACATGCCGGTGCCGTTCATGGGGCCGCCGCTGCTGATCGATCGCCAGACGGGCTTCGCGGTGGCGCAGATGCCGGCCATCCTGCTGTATCTCGGCGAGACGCTGGATCTCCTGCCCGCCACGCCGGCGCTACGGGCGCTGACGATCAAAGTCGTCAACGATGCCAACGACGTGATCGACGAGCTGACGCTGGATGGAGGCCGCCAGATGTGGACGCCCGAACGCTGGCGGGACTTTGTGCCGCGGCTGCAGAAATGGGCGAGTTTCTGGGAGGAGACCGGACGTCGCCACGGGTTGCAGGCGGATGCCGGCTTCCTGCTCGGCAGCGATTCGCCTCAGATCGCCGACATCGTCACGGCGACCTTATGGTCGACCATGGCGGATCGCTTTCCGGCGATTGGAGTGATCGTCGCGGACGCGGCGCCCATGACGATGGCGTTGACGCGGCGCGTCGCGTGCCTGCCGCCGCTCGCCGAACTGGCCGCCCGTGCGCGCGCGGATTACGGTGACGTCTATTGCGGTGGCGAGATCGAGGCCTCGTTGCGCAAGGTGGTGGCGGACTAGCCCGCCAGGGGCGGCGCGCGCTGCGACCGACATCGGTCGGAGCAATATTTGACCTGATCCCAATCGCGCTGCCACTTCTTGCGCCAGGCGAAGGCCGCTGACAGGCGGCGCAGATCTTGGTGGGCAAATGCGGCTTCTTGTGCGCCATTCAGCGGTGGCCGACAGCCCGCCGCGTCAAAGCCGCTGCTCGCCCTGAGGCTCGCACCACTCGATCGGGATGACGCCCAGCACGTTCATCGAATTCTGAACCAGCGCACCGCCCGAATACCAGACGCCGTCGCGGCTTAGGAAAGCCACGATGGTGTCGGTATCCTCGGCAGTGCGGATCAGCACGGGCCGGCCTATCGGCGGAGCGACCTGATCGATCTTATTCCAGCTCAATGTGATCCTCCTGCATATCGGCACCAACGCCGTGGCGGCATGATCGGTGCCGAGCATGCGATGTCGGATCAGATGGGCGCAGGTTCAATCCTTGGCGCGATAGGCGTCGGGAATCACGAATACCGCATCCGCACGGCCATAGCCGCCGTCGGGTACGTCCTCGATCAGGACCATCGTGTGCGGCCGCGCCGCCTCGCTCAGATATTCAACGAGCAGGTCGGTTACGCGATGGATGATTTCCGCCTTCTGCGCACGCGACAGCGCGTCTTGCGGCACTTTGATATTGGCGAATGGCATCACAATTTTCCTTTGCGACGTGGAGCGCGGGCGGTTCAGCCGCCGCGCGTCTCGGTTGCGGGCGTGTTGAGCTGGCCGAGCGCCTGATCGAACCGGCCTTCCGCCTCGGCATGACGCAGGAAGCCGACGCGCTTGACCAGAATTTCCGGCGGGGTCGGTACCTGCGCGAACAGCGTCATCACCTCATCCGCAAATTCGTCGAGCGGCAGGTAGCCGGGGCGGGTTTCCTGGCCGGGCGTGAGGCCAGTCTGCACCGCCGGCGGAGTGAGTTCGATGACCTCGACCCGGCCCTGCAACACCTTGCGCAGCGATATCGTGTAGGAATGGATCGCCGCCTTGGTGGCATTGTATGTCGGCGTCGTGACCAGCGGCACGAAGGCAAGGCCGGAGGTGAGGTTGACGATCGCCGCGTCGGGCTGCGCGACCAGATGGTCGATCAGCGCATCGATCAGCCGGATCGGGCCAAGCAGGTTGGTGGCGATCGTTGCTTCCGCATCGCTCAGGTCGCGCGCCTGATCCAACGCCTCGAACCGCATGATCCCGGCATTGTTGATCAAGACGTTGACCGCCGGATATTCCGCCAGCAGCCGGCGTGCGAAATCCGCCACGCCGTCCGCGCTTTCCACGTCCAGTTCGATGGCATGCATGTTGGCGCGGCCGGCGATCGCGCGCTCCAGCGCTGCGCGCCGTCGCCCGGCGACGATCACCGTGTTGCCGGCATCGTGGAAACGCTGCGCCAGCGCTTCGCCGATTCCCGATCCCCCGCCGGTGATGAGGATGGTGTTACCCTGTGTCTTCATGACGATTGCTCCTCGCTTGGAGCAACAGATTTACTGGCTCACATCCGATTGGTAAGAAGGCACCCGAAATATCTATACTTACCAAAAAGAGAGTGACGTCATGGCCAATCTGCCATTTAGCGAAGCGACGATTCGTCAGCATCGTCGGATCGCGGAAACCACCCCGCCGAAGGAATGCGATCCCAAGGTGGAGGCGCTGGTCAACGACCTGATCGGCCGCGTCGCCGACAAATGGACCATGATCATCCTGGAGGTGCTGCATGAGCATGGCGAGCTGCGCTTCACGCAGCTGGCGCGCCGGGTCAGCGGCATCAGCCAGAAGATGCTCACCCAGACGCTGCGGCAGATGGAGCGCGACGGCATGGTCACACGCACCGTCCATGCGGTGGTGCCGCCCCGCGTGGAATATCGGCTGACCGAGCTCGGCTGCACGTTGGGCGCGGCCTTTTGTGGCGTGTGGATCTGGGCGGAAGACAATCTGGCGCGGGTGGAGGAGGCACGCGCCCGGTTCGATGGGCGGGACAATTGATGGCGGCGTGATGGCGGGCGGCCTTCTGGTGGAGGCCGCCCGCCCGATACGGGATCAGGGTCGCAGGACGACCTTGATGACGCCATCTTCCTTGTCGCGGAATTTCTTATACATCTCCGGCGCGTCTTCCAGGCTCGCGGGGTGGGTGACGACGAAGCTGGGGTCGATGTCGCCCGCCTCGATCCGGGCCAGCAGCTTCTTGGTATAGGCCTGAACGTGGGTCTGGCCGCTCTTGATCGTCAGCCCCTTGTTCATCATCGCGCCGATCGGAATCTTGTCGCCCATGCCGACATAGACGCCCGGTACCGACACCGTGCCGCCCATCCGGCAGCTCATGATCGCCTCGCGCAGCACATGGACGCGATCGGTGGCGAGGAACGTCGCCGCCTTGACCCTGTCCAGCACCGCATCGGCCGATCCGTGGCCGGACGCCTCGCAGCCGACCGCATCGATGCAGCTGTCCGGGCCGCGGCCCTTGGTGCGGAATTGCAGCTCGTCATAGACGTCGTCGACTTCGGCGAAGTTGATCGTCTCGGCGCCGCCGGCCTCGGCCATTGCCAGCCGCTCGGGCAGCTCGTCGATCGCGATCACGCGGCCCGCGCCGAGCATCAGCGCGGAGCGGATGGCGAACTGGCCCACCGGGCCGCAGCCCCAGATCGCGACGGTGTCGCCGGGCTCGATCTGCGCATTTTCCGCCGCCATATAACCGGTGGGAAAGATGTCCGAGAGGAACAAGGCCTGCTCGTCGGTCACGCTATCCGGAACGACAATCGGGCCGATATCGGCCATCGGCACGCGCAGATATTCCGCCTGGCCGCCGCAATAGCCGCCCAGCATGTGGCTGAAGCCGAACAGGCCGGCGGGCGAATGGCCCATTGCCTTGATCGCCATTTCCGCATTGGGATTGGTCCGCTCGCACGCCGAAAACAGGCCCTTGCGGCAGAAGAAGCAGTCGCCGCAGCTGATCGTGAACGGCACGACGACGCGGTCGCCGATCTTGAGGTTGGTGACTTCGGACCCGAGCGCAACGACGACGCCCATATTCTCGTGGCCCAGGATATCGCCCGATTCCATCGTCGGCTGATAGCCGTCGAGGAGATGGAGATCGGAGCCGCAGATCGCGCAGGCGGTGACCTTGATAATGGCATCGCGCGGATGCTGGATTTCGGGATCGGCGACGGTATCGACGCGAACGTCACCTTTGCCATGCCAAACGAGTGCACGCATCGAGTTTCTCCGGTTTGTCAGAAAGTCCGTGCGAACCACACGACCTTGGCAACCTGAACGTCCCGACAGCCGCTTCGGGCCCATCGCTATCACGGTAAAGTGTCGCCGCGCTTGCCCGTAAGGTACGGATGCAAAGGCAAAAAGCTGCGAACGGTGGCTTGCCCGTGATCGGGACAAGGTGGGCGCGCCAAGACCATGCGATGCGCACCGCCGGCATTTGCTTGTTCATCGCGATCGGGCATGAATGCGCACGATAAGGAGACACCGTTTGCGCTTGCCTCTCGCCCTCATGCTGTTGGCGGCCACCCCCGCCATAGCGCAACAACAGCCGATCCAGCCTGCGGCCGCGGCGCCATCGCGCAGCTTTACCGGCAGCGATCTGTTTGGCCTGTCGATCGCGGCGGACCCGCAGATCAGTCCGGATGGCCGCTCGATCGTTTATGTGCGCCGCTCGGGCGACATCATGACCGATCGGATGCAATCTTCGCTGTGGCTGATCGACGTGGCGAGCGGGCGGCAGTCGCCGCTGGTGGCACAGGGCAGCAGTCCGCGCTGGTCACCGGATGGTACGCGCATCGCCTATGCGGCGCCCGATGGCGGCGGATCGCAGCTTTTCGTACGCTGGATGGCGACCGGTGCCAGCGCGCGGATCACCAGCCTCCCGGGCGATCCGCAGGCGCTGGCCTGGTCGCCGGACGGCACACGCCTCGCTTATGTCGCAACCGTCGCCGGCCAGCCGACCACGCTGGGCGCCGCACCGCCCAAACCGGAAGGCGCGAAGTGGGCCGAACCGCTGACCGTTATCGATCGGGTTAATTACCGCAGCGATGGCCCCGGTTATTTGAAACCCGGTTACGATCATCTGTTCGTCATCGCCGCCGACGGTGGCGCAGCACGCCAACTGACCTTTGGGTCGTTCGACGATGGCGGTCCCTTGTCGTGGACGCCGGACGGGCGTGCGATCCTATTTTCCGCGATCCGCGGCCCGGAGGCCGATCGCCAGGTGATGAACTCGGATGTCATCGCGGTGGATGTCACGACCGGTGCGTTGAAGACGCTCACCACCCGTGACGGGCCGGACGGCGCGCCGCGCCTGTCCCCCGACGGCAGCAAGATCGCCTGGCTTGGCTTCGACGACAAGCGTCGCAGCTATGAGAATAGCCAACTCTATGTAGGCGATGGCGCGGCGGCCAACCCGCGCTCGCTCACCGGCGGCCTCGATCGCAGCATCGAAGACGCGCAATGGGCCGCCGATGGGCGCAGCCTGTATGCCAGCTATGACGATCACGGCCTGCGCCACATCGCGCGCATCGGCCTCGATGGTCGCCTGACCTCGCTCGTCGACAACGTCGCAGGCGGCGGGATCGACCGACCTTATACCGGCGGCGAATTCTCCGTCTCCCGCAACGGCACGGTCGCCTATACCGGCGGCGATGCCAGCGCGCCCGCCGACATATGGGTTTTGGCCAATGGCAAAAGCCGCCGGCTGACCACGCTCAACGCCGTGCTGACCGGATCCAAGGCGTTGGCTCAGGTCCGCAAGATCGCGGTGACCGCGCCCGATGGCCGCCCGATCGATGCCTGGCTCGCGACCCCACCCGGCATGCCCGCTGGCCAGCGCGTGCCGCTGATCCTGGAAATCCATGGCGGCCCGAACAGTGCCTATGGGCCCAGCTTCAGCAGTGATGTGCAATTATATGCCGCCGCCGGCTATGCGGTGCTGTGGACCAACCCGCGCGGATCGACCTCCTACGGTGCCGAATTCGCCAACCTGATCGACAAGAATTATCCTTCCGCCGATTATGACGATCTGATGGCCGCGGTCGATGCGACGGTGGCGGCGGGCGTGGCCGATCCCGACAATCTGTTCGTCACCGGCGGGTCCGGCGGCGGCGTGCTGACGGCCTGGATCGTCGGCAAGACCAACCGCTTCAAGGCGGCGGCGACCCAGAAGCCGGTGATCAACTGGATCAGCGAGGCGCTGACGATGGACAATACCCTGTTCACGTCGCGCTACTGGTTCGCCAAACTCCCCTGGCAGGATCCGATGAGCTATTGGCAGCGCTCGCCGCTCAGCCTGGTTGGCAACGTCAAGACGCCGACCTTGGTCGTCGTCGGCAGCGACGATTACCGCACGCCGGTCAGCGAATCCGAACAATATTATGCCGCGCTCCAGATCGCCGGCGTGCCCACCGCCTTGGTCAAAGTGCCCGGCGCCAGTCACGGCGGCCTCGCCGCGCGGCCCTCGCAATCGGCGGGCAAGGCGGCGGCGATCATCGCCTGGTTCGATCGCTATCGCGGCGCGTCGGGCGGGGCCGGGCGGACCGCGCCCTGAGCGCAGGCCGGATCATCCGCTGCGATCATAACGGGGCTCCACGCGAGGGCCGAAACATGGGAGAGTCTATGCAATCCCCGGAATTTTCTCCCACCGCCGGAATAGATCGGCGCGCCATGTTGGGCGGCATCGCCGCCGCCGGAGCGCTTGCTACACTGCCGCCCGCGCAGGCCCGGGCGGGAAGTGTTCAGCCAATGGCGGCCGTCCGTGGGCAATGGATCGTCACTACCGAGGCGGCGGGGTGGCAGCCTGGCGCAACGCCCCGGATAAGCGCGGCCGAAGCGACCACGTCCTTCGACCTGATCATCGATCCGGACAAAGCCCATCAGACGATCGAGGGATTCGGCGCCTGCTTCAATGAAATGGGCTGGGACGCTCTGCAGATCCTTCCCCAGACAGACCGGGACGCGATCTTCGCGGAGCTTTTCGGGGAGGGTGGTGCGGGCTTTACGATATGCCGCATGCCGATCGGTGCGAATGATTTCTCGCGCGATTGGTATTCGTACGACGAGACAGCCGCCGATTTTGCGCTCAGGAATTTCAGCATCGCCAATGACGAAACCAGCCTTGTCCCGTTCATCAAGGCTGCGAAACGCGTCCGTCCCGATCTGAAATTATGGGCCTCCCCCTGGAGCCCGCCGAGCTGGATGAAGACCAACGGCCATTATGCGTCGGTGCCGAACCTGCCGGGGCGCCCTGCAAACGGACTGCAGCCGGCCCAAGTGGGTCGCGAGGGTACCGATATGATGCGGCAGGAGCCCCAATATCTCGACGCCTATGCGCGCTATTTCGGCCGCTTCATCGACGCGTACCGGAAGCGCGGGATTTCGATCGGGATGGTGATGCCGCAGAATGAGTTTAACTCGGCGCAGCCCTTCCCCAGTTGCTGTTGGACACCGGAGGGCCTCGCCCGCTTCCTGCCGCTATTGGGTCGCGAGATGTCGGCGCGGAATGTCGAGATTTTCTTCGGCACGATGGAGCGCGAAGACGATCGGCTGTTCGAGCGCGTCTATGCGGATGCCCCCGCCGCTACCGTGATCCGCGGCATCGGCGTGCAATGGGCCGGAAAGGGTGCGCTACCGTATCTTCATCGCCAGCATCCGACTTTGCGCATCTACCAAAGCGAGCAGGAGTGCGGCGACGGGAAAAATGACTGGCGCTACGCACGCTATGCGTGGTCGCTGATGAAGACCTTTCTTCAGAACGGCGCGAACGCCTACGAATATTGGAATATGGCGCTTGTCGACGGCGGCGTCAGCCGCTGGGGCTGGTCTCAGAATTCGCTCGTGACCGTTGATAAGACGAGCCGGACGTTCCGCTGGAACCACGAATATTGGCTGATGAAGCACCTCTCCGCTTCGGTGAAGCCTGGCGCCCGCCGCATCGATGTCAAAAGCTGGGCGGGGTATGAAGACGTGCTCGCCTTCCGGAACCCGGATCACACGATCGCCATCATCGCGCATAACGCGCTCGCCGTGCCCCTTCCGGTAAAGATGCTTCTAGGCTCGCGCTTGGCGGAGACGGAGCTACCGGCGGACTCGTTCGCCTCGATCGTCCTGGCCCTGTAATCTGCCGGGCTGGATGCCGCTCGGGCGGTCGCCGTCGCGGGCCAAGGTGACGACGCGCTCAGCGGGTCACGACCTCAGCGGGAAAGCCGATGGCAAGGTGATCGATCAGCGCGCGCACCGCCGGGGGCAAGCCCCGTCGGGTCGTGAAGACCAGGTGGACGATCCCCTGAACGCCGCGCCATTCCGGCAAGACCCGGACCAGGCGGCCATCATGCAACGCCTGGCGGCAGACATGATCCGGCAGCACGGCAACGCCCAGCCTGTCGATCGCGGCGGCGCGCACGGCGGCCATGTCGGCGCACCCCATGCGGGGCTCGACCCGGACGATCGTGCTGCGTCCGTCCTCCGTTTCCAGATGCCACGCCACGTCCGGCGCGCTGTCGTCGGTGGCGAGTGCCGGGAATGCTGCCAGCTGGTCGATCGTGCCAATCTGGGCCGCAAGCGGCGGTGCGGCAACAAGGATGCGGGTCGAGCGCCCCAGCGACCGCATCGTCAGCGCGGCATCGCTCGTCAATGCGGTGCGCACGCGGAGCGCCAGATCGATGCGTTCCTCGATCAGATCGACCGCACGATCGGTGGCGACCCATTGCAATCGCACTTTGGGGTATTTGGTTAGAAAGGTGGTGATCAAAGCGGAGAGGGGTTCGATCATGCCGGTCGGACAACTGAAGCGGATGCGTCCATACGGCTCCGCCTGCGCCTCCATGACGAGGGCTTCGGCTTGTTCCGCTTCCAGCAGCATCGCGCGGCACCGTTCGTAAAAGGCCTGGCCGGTGTCGGTGACGCGAAAGCGGCGGCTGGACCGCTCGATCAGGCGCAATCCCAAGCGTGTCTCCAACGCGGCGATGCGCCGGCTGAGTTTGGACTTGGGCTCCCGCAGTGCGCGTCCGGCGGCGGCAAATCCGCCATGGCCGACCACCTCGGCAAAATAGGCCAGGTCGTTCAGATCCATGCGCATCATCGTTCCTCCTGCAGAACGCTAAGTGCCACATTTGCTATATACACGCATCATCGTTCCGATCGCATCTTCAGCAAGCGACGGCGAGCGCGGCACCTTGTTCCAGGAGACACACAATGACGGAGCGGTTCAGCAATAAAGTGGTGGTCGTCACCGGCGGCACCAGCGGGATCGGCCTGGCCACCGCGCAGGCCTTCAGTCGGGAAGGGGCATCGGTATTCATCACCGGCCGCCGCCAGGATGCGCTGGATGCGGCGCTCAAGACGATCGGCGGACGCGTGACGGGCGTACGCGGGGATATGAGCCAACTGGCCGATATCGACCGGCTATATGATGCGGTCCAGCAGCAGCATGGCCAGATCGATGTCCTGTTCGCCAATGCGGGCGGCGGTGAATTCGCGCCGCTGGGGGCGATCACCGAAGCGCATTATCAGGCCACCTTCGACACCAATGTGAAGGGCGTCCTGTTCACCGTGCAAAAGGCGCTGCCGTTGCTGAAAGACGGCGCGTCGATCATCCTGACCGGATCGACCACCAGCGTGTCCGGCACGCCCGCCTTCAGCGTCTATTCGGCGACCAAGGCTGCGGTACGCAACTTTGCGCGCAACTGGATCCTGGATCTCAAGGATCGTCGCATCCGGGTGAACACCATCAGCCCGGGCGTGACCGAAACGGCGGGTCTGAACGACCTGTTCGGTGGCGGCGATCAGGCGCAGGGTACGAAGGATTATCTGGCCGGGCTGATCCCGGCGGGTCGCATCGGTCAGCCGGTGGAGATCGCCAAGGCAGTCCTGTTCCTGGCGTCCGAGGATGCGAGCTTCGTGAACGGGGTCGAGCTGTTCGTGGACGGCGGCCAGGTCCAGATCTGAGGCGCCGAACGGTTCAGGCGGGCGCCGCGTCGTGGGATGCGGCGCCCGCTTTCATGCGGGGAGATCGATCGCTGCGGCTTCTATCGCAGCGCCTGTTTCAACCAGGCACGGATCGGCTTGTCCCAATATTCGAAGGCAAGCCAGGCGAAGGCCAGGACGAACAGCAGCGCGGCCGTTGCCACGACGAGGATCGCGCTCATGCTTGGCCCGCTGAAGATCCAGTTCATGTAGATATACATGAAGGGGTAATGGGTGATGTAGAGGGGAAAGGAGAGGCGGCCGCTGATCTGGCAGAGGCGCATCATGCCGCGTCCGGCATCCGAATGCGCCCCCGCCACGATCACCGCCGGAAAGAGCAGGATGATCAGCGCCGCTTCATACAGGCCGTTCCATTTGATTCCGCCCGCCTCCGGCCAGATCGGCAGCAGCATCGCGATCGTCAGCACCGCGGTGAGCGGCAGGAAGCCGAGGCGGATTCGGGGCAGGCGATGGCGGATCCGATAAAGGAACAGGCCGGTGACGAAGGGATAGGTCAGCCGCACGGCCGCCATCCATAAATTGCTCCAACCCCAGCCGCCGTCGAGCGAACCGCGGGCAAGCCCGGTCCAGATCAGCGCGATCGCACCTAGCACCATGATCGGAAGCAGCCACGGCGCCGCCAGCCGCCGCAGCACGAGGGCATAAGCCAGGTTGGCGACATATTCCCAGAATAGCGTCCATTCGGGTCCGTTCAGCGTGTGCGTATCATCCCAGCGGTTGGGTAACGCACGCGACGGCAGCGACAGCAGCATCATGACCAGCGCCCACGCCACCGCGCCGAACGGAGCCGCCTGCCGTGCGCCCGCAAAAGGATCGAGCAGGTAGCTTGCGAAGCCCAGCAATGCCCCCAACACCAATAGCGGGTGCAGCCGGATCAGCCGGATCTTGATGAAGCGGGCGATCGACATGCGCGCCCAGCGATCGTCATAGGCGTAGCCGATGACGAAACCGGACAGGCCGAAGAAGAAGTCCACCGCCAGCGGCGCATGATGCAGGATCACCTTGCTGCCGTCGAATTCGATCGGAATGCCCTGGATGTGGAACAGCACGACGAGCAGGGCCGCGCTGCCGCGCAGGCCGTCTAGTACCTCGAAATGCGGCTTGCCCGCTGCGGTCGCATCCGGATGCACGATCGCTTCGGCTGTGTCGGCCCCTGCCATATCTCTCCCCGCCTGCGGCTTTGCGCGGTTGAGTCATGCCATGTGACGGCGAGTGTGACAACGATGTCGGGCAGCCCACCGCTCAGGAATGGGCTTCGATATGCCACAGCTGCCAATTTAGGCCCGCACAGGAAGCTGGATCGTGTCGCTCGCTCGCGATGACGATTGCCGCATAGGTACGGCCAATGGTCGCCCGAAACGAAAAAATTCCCTGTCGCCCGGCAACGCGCTAGTCTTGTCTTCGATGAGCGACGAAGAATTCGATCTCCGGCCGCCCGCCCATGAAGCGCTGACGATCGCGATCGATGGGTGGGAAGGGCCGCTCGACCTGCTGCTTACGCTTGCGCGGACCCAGAAGGTGGATCTCAAGCAGATCTCGATCCTGGCGCTGGTGGATCAATATATCCGGTTCATCAACCAGGCCCGCACGCTGAAACTGGAGCTTGCCGCCGACTATCTGGTGATGGCGGCCTGGCTCGCTTATCTCAAATCGGCCCTGCTGCTGCCGCGCGATCCGGAGGTGGAGCCGTCACCGGAGGAATTGGCGCTGCGGTTGCAGCTGCGCCTTCAGCGCCTGGACGCGATGCGCGAGGCCGGCGCGCGGCTGATGGCACGCGATCGGCTGGGCCGCGATATCTTCCGGCGCGGCAATCCCGAAGGGCTGCGGGTCGTGCGCCGGCCCAAATGGGAAGCGTCCCTGTATGATCTGATCGCGGCCTATGGTGCGGTGAAGGCGCGTAGTCAGCCTGCATTCCATGTCGTGTCGCGGCGTGCGGTGATGACATTGGACGAGGCGCTGGCGCTGGTGGCGCGCATGATCGGCCAGCGGCTTGATTGGGCCAGCCTTGAAAGCTTTCTGCCGGAAGGGCTGGCGCCCGACCATTATCGTTCCGCCGTCGCGTCCAGCTTTGTGGCGGCGCTGGAGCTTGCGCGTCAGGGCCGGCTGCAGCTGGACCAGACGGCTGCGTTCGCGCCGTTGATGGTGAAGGCGGCATGAGCCGCGTGGGGGAAGACGTCCGCGCGCTGGAAGCGGCCCTGTTCGCCGCCGAGGCGCCGATGACGCTTGCCGAAATCACCACGGCGACGGGCCTCGACTCTCCGAAACCGATACTTGCCGAACTGGCCGCGCTCTATGAAGGGCGCGGCATTGAGGTGGTCGAGCGGGGCGGGCGCTGGGCGCTGCAGACCGCGCCCGATCTGGCGCACATCCTGCGGCGCGAGCGCGAAGAGCCGCGCAAGCTCAGCCGTGCCGCAATCGAGACGCTGGCGATCATCGCCTATCATGAGCCCGTCAGCCGCGCGGAGATCGAGGCGATCCGCGGCATCCAGATGTCGAAGGGGACGCTCGACGCCTTGATCGAGGCCGATTGGGTGCGCCCGGCCGGCCGGCGCGAGGCCCCCGGGCGCCCGCTGGTCTTTGCGACGACGCCGGGTTTCCTCGATCATTTCGGCCTCGCCTCACGTAAGGATTTGCCCGGAATGGAGGATTTGCGCGCGGCGGGCTTGCTCGATCCAATCGATTTGGCACTTGAAACGCAGCTATCGGTGGAAAAGGAAGAGGTTGAGGACTAGAGAGGCTGGATTAAGCCTTTGGAGAGTTCAAATGGGCTCGTTTTCAATCGTCCACGTCCTGATCTTCGCGGTCGTCGCGATCCTATTGCTGGGGGGCGGTCGCTTCTCGAACATGATGGGTGACGTCGCCAAGGGCGTGAAGCAGTTCAAGAAGGGCATGGCGGAGGACGATGATGCATCGACCAAGCCGGCGGCCCGGTTGCAGGCCCAGCCCCCGGTCGATCCCAATCCCGATCAGAAGCTGCAGCCCGCCAAGGACGATCGTCCCGCGCAGTAAGCAGGCAGATGTTCGACGTTAATCCGACCGAATTGCTCCTGCTCGGTGCGGTGGCGGTTGCCGTCATCCCGCCCAAGGATCTGCCGCGCGCGATGCGGTTTGCCGGCCAGTGGATCGGCAAAGCGCGCGGCATGGCGCGCCATTTCCAATCGGGTATCGACGAGATGATCCGGCAGGCCGAGCTGGACGAGATCGAAAAGAAGTGGCGCGAGGAGAATGAACGGATCATGCGCGAACATCCGCTGCATGATGCGATCGAACATCCGGAGGAGCCGATGGCGGCCCTGCCCGGGCCCGATCATGCTGCCACTGACGGCATGATCGACGAGGGACCGGATCCGCGCGTCGCCGAAAACGGAACTGAGCTTCCGCCTGCACCTTATGCTGCGGAGCATGCCGCGGCCATGTCGGCCCCCGCCGCCGAGGACGGGCCTGAACTTCCTTTGGGTCTGCCGCCGAAGCAATGACCGACGATCATGACGAAATCGACGACAGCCGCGCGCCGCTGATGGATCACCTGATCGAGCTGCGAAAGCGCTTGATCTGGTCCTTCGCCGCATTGGGCGTGTCCTTTGCGGTCTGCCTGTATTTCGCGCGGCCGATCCTGTCGTTCCTGGTCCATCCGCTCAAGGCCGCAGGGCAGGACAAGATCATTTACACCCAGGTGTTCGGGGCATTCCTGACCGAGGTGAAGGTCGCCTTCTTTGCGGGGTTGATGATCTCCTTCCCGATCATCGCCAATCAATTGTGGCAGTTCATCGCGCCTGGCCTCTATCGCAAGGAAAAGCGCGCGCTGCTGCCGTTCCTGTTGGCGACGCCGGTGCTTTTTCTGCTCGGCGCGAGCCTGGCCTATTTCATCGCCATCCCACTGGCGCTCAAATATCTGCTCGGTTTTTCGGGGGATCTTGGCGGCGTCCAGCAGGAGGCGCTGCCGGAGCTTGCCAATTATCTGAGCTTCATCATGCAGTTCTTGTTCGGCTTCGGCGCGGCGTTCCTGCTGCCGGTGCTGCTGATGCTGTTGGAGCGGGCGGGGATTGTCACGCGCGGGCAGCTGATCAAGTTTCGCCGTTATGCGATCGTGGTGAACTTCGCGATCGCGATGGTGCTCAGCCCGCCGGACGCCGGATCGATGTTCCTGATGGCGGTGCCGCTGGTGGTTCTCTACGAGCTGGCGATCGTCGGGATCTGGTTCACCGAGCGGAAACGCCAACGGGCAATCGCTGACACGCTGCCAGTACCGAAAGCATAAGAAAAGGGCGCCGCTCCATTGGAGCGACGCCCTTTTCTGTTAGATTTTAGACTTACTTGGAATCTTCGGCGGCGTTGCTCACGGCCTTACCAGCCGACGATACGTCCTTACCGGCGCCCGAAACCGTGTTGCAGGCTGCCAGGAGCAGGGTGCCGGCGATGAGGGTAGCTTCCAGAACCTTGCGAACCATGTTGATGCTCCATTCATAAGGCGCCGCATGGCGCGATTGCGGGGATTGAATGCCGCTGCGGGTAAATAGTTCCGGCAGCGATCCGATCTGACGTGAATACAATTTGGGCCCGAAGGCGTCACCGGGGGGGAGGATCGACGCGTTCGGGCCCATGTGTTTGGACAGCGAGAGCGGGGGGGCAAAAGGTCGCTATCCGAATGGTAAAACGGGCTTGATTAGCAAGGGTTCCGCGATGGACAGCAATTTTTCGATTATTTTGCCGCCGCTGCCTCTCGCTCCGGATCGGGCGTAACCACCAGTGCGATCACATAGCGCCCCCGCACGGGATCATAGTCCAGGGTCGAGCGCAGCTGCCGCGAAAGGCCGGTGATGATGCGTTCGAACCGGACGCGGCCGGTATCATGCGCGCATGCTGCCTCGGTCAGGCCATGGGCTTCCATCGCCAATATGGCACGATCGGGGCTGTCGCCCGGCGTCAGGGTGAGGGCGATCTTGCCGGCCGGGTCGCACGTCATCACCAGTTCGACGATTTCGGTGATCAGAAAAGCGACCGGAACCGCGACATCCTGCGTGATGAAGACCGGTATCATGTCCAGCGTGATCGTCATATGCGCGGCGCTGGCTGGCGCGGTCGCGCGCAGATTGGCGGTCAGTTCGGCAACGATGGAGCGCAACGCGACACCGCGATTTTCCTCAAGCTCCGCATAATGGTTGCGATGCACAACCGCGAGCGCGTCGACGCGGCGCTGTATCGAGGCATAGGCGGCCGCGACGTCGCCTTCGGTGCCGCGCGCATGCAGGTTGATCAGGCTGGCGACCACCTGCAGGTTGTTCTTGACGCGATGATGCACTTCGCGGGTCAATTTGACCTGGCGGCTCAGTCCCTCTTCCAGCTCCAGCTCGCGCGCGACCAATTGCGCGGCGGTCGCTTCCAACGCTTCGCCTAGCGACCGTATCTCTTCGGCGGGCGTGGTGATGCGCGGTAGGATCAGGGGGCCGTCGCCCGGCTGATAAACGGCAATGGCGCCCTGCATCTGGCGCAATGGCCGCACCAATAATTGATCAAGCACCACCCAGGAAATGGCGGCGGCGGCGGCCCACATCAGCAGGGGCAACAAGACGAGCAGCACTTCGACAGCGCTGATCGGGCTCGCCGCGATCGTCAGTAACAGGCGGATCTGGCCGCTTGCGGCCGGCGTAGCGACCTCCACCCGGCGCACCATCGGGGTCACCTTGCCAATGGTTGAAATCGTGAGCGTTCGTTCGCCCTGCATCAGGGTGATGCCCTGGCTGCTGTCCGTCGCCAGCACTTCGTGCAGCAAGGTGCGGGGGACTTCGCCGATGCCGTACATCCCGCCGGCCGCCGGCACGATGAAGCGCATCCCCTGATTATCAGGCAGCAAGGTGGCCGCCAGCCCCGGATATTCAGGGCGCGGCAAGCCTGCCGTATCGAAGCCGCGCGTCGCGCAGGCGAGTGCGCCATCCGCCTTGAACAAGGCCAGCTTGATCTCTTGTCCCAAGATCGCCTGATCGCGCGCCAAAAGCGTGCGGCAGACGCTGCGATCGGGTGCTGGCCCGGTGAGGTTCGCGCGGATCATCGACGCCGCCCGCAGAAGAAGAATGTCGATCTGGCGCGCTTCGGCGACTGCAACGACGCGCGCGTCGGCTTCCCGGCGCGACTGCTTGGATTGGGCGGATTGGACGGAAGCGAACAGGGCGATGAGCCCCAACGGCAACAGGGCTGCCGTCAGGATCAGCAGCATCTTGGTGCCGGTGGAGAAACGGGCGGGGGCTAGACGCGCGAAAAAAGGTGTGTCTGCGTTTGTGGCCATCGGGCTAAGGCCCGTCAGGTCAGCTTGCCGAGCAGATCGAGAAATTCCTGCGGCACGTCTTCGCTCACCGCTTCTTCATAGGCGTTACGAAGCGCGTTCGAAACATGCGGATCCGACCCGCGCGAAGCACGTTTCACCGTTCCAGATGCTTGCTTATCGCGACCGGTCAGCCTGGATGTATTGTCCGCCGTCAAACCGAACGCCCCCCGCAGAATATCATCGTCCAGCCGCACTCTACAGCCTGCCTAAAAAACCCAGCTTAACGACAGGCGGTCAGCAACCCAGGGCCGCTAACCGATTCGATCCGGATCATCATAGTGCCGGAAAGTCCTGCGTTAACCGTGAAACCAAAACACTGCAGGTTTGTTCCACATATCGGGCAAAGAATCAGGCGCCGCCTGCCTCGGGGGTTTCGGTCGTGAGACGGATGGCTTTCGGTTGCATCGGTCGTGGCGCTTGCCCACAATGGAATTTCTTCACAGGAGCTGTAAATCGCCATGTCGCTCGGCCAGGATCTCGCACCTCACCTTCCTTTCCTGCGCCGCTATGCCCGCGCACTTACGGGCAACCAGAAGCATGGTGACGCCTATGTGCGGACCGCGCTGGAAGCCATCGTCGCCGCGCCGGGCGAATTTCCGCGCGACGTGGACGTGCGGCTCGGATTGTATCGTACCTTCCAGCGTATCTGGCAGTCCACCAACAGCGAAAGCCGGGCGGACGAAGAGGCGGGCGACGATGCGACCAACGTCGCCGACGCGCGTCTGGCCCGGATCACGCCGCGCTCGCGTCAGGCGCTGCTGCTCACCCAGCTCGAGGGCTTCACGCCCGAGGATACCGGCTATCTGATGGAAAGCAGTGCGGCCGAGGTCGAGGCATTGGTTTCGGAAGCGATCGCAGAGATCGAGCGGCAGACGCATGCCGACGTGCTGATTATCGAGGACGAGCCGATCATCGCGATGGATCTGGAGACGATCGTGCGCGACCTTGGCCATAACGTCACCGGCGTTGCCGTCACGCGCGACGAGGCAGTGGCGCAGGCGCGCGCGCACCGCCCCGGTCTGGTCCTTGCCGACATTCAGCTGGCAGACGACAGTTCGGGCATCGATGCGGTCAAGGACATCCTGGCCGAGTTCCAAGTGCCCGTGATCTTCATTACCGCCTTCCCCGAACGCCTGCTCACCGGTGAGCGGCCCGAGCCGACCTTCCTGATCACCAAGCCTTTTCAACGTTCTACGGTGAAAGCTGCGATCAGCCAGGCGCTCTTCTTCGACGCCGCCACCGTTCCGGCCTGATCGGCCCCAATGGAACTCCGTTACAGTGTGTCCGTTGACACACTGTAACGATTACGGGGCGCGGGCTATGGCCGAAGAAGAAACACATCTGTCGCGCACGGAAGCGCGGGCAGGGCAATCCAATCACATGACGCGCTACATCCTACCGGCGTCGCTGGCGCTGGTGGTGATCCTGTTCATCGCGATCTTCTTCTTCTGGCACTGAGCCTGGCATGATGTGCTATTGCAGGGTTAATCCGCGCCCCCATCTGTATGGGCGCGTGCCGTCGTGTTCGGCTCACGGAGAGATTTTTTGACAGATCCGATTGTGGACGAAGACGACGAGCTGGAACATGTCGCGGAACCGGTCGAGCATGTCTCGCTGTCCGATGACGAGTTCCGCGACGAGCTCGGCCGTGTCATCCCGCACCTTCGCGCTTTCGGCCGTTCGCTCTCGGGCAACCGGGATCTGGCCGACGATCTGGTGCAGGAAACGCTGCTAAAGGCATGGGCGGCGCGCAAGCGCTTCCAGGCCGGCACGAACATGCGGGCATGGACCTTCATCATCTTGCGCAACCTGTTCCTCAGCCAGATGCGGCGGGCCCGGTTCAAGGGCGAGTGGGACGATCTGACGGCAAGCAAGATCCTCGCGGCGCCTGCCAGCCAGGAACGGCATGTCGATCTGGGCGATCTTCAGCGCGCCTTGTTGCATTTGCCGCAGCCGCAGCGCGAGGCCCTGATCCTCGTGGGTGCGGGTGGGTTTGCCTATGAGGAAGCGGCAGAGATTTGCGGGTGCGCCGTTGGCACGATCAAGAGCCGCGTTGCGCGCGGTCGGGTCGCGCTCGAGCAATTGATGTCGGGTGGGAAGCTGCCGTCGCGTCGCGACGACGAGAATACGGGCCATAGCCCGTTGCACGACATCATGGGCGAGGTAGACGATTTAAGCCGCGGCCGCTGAAACGAGTGACAGGTGAATTGTCGCTCAATTCAACCGATCGAGCAGTCGCTTCATCTCGTCAGGCATCGGCGGCACGGCGCCAAAACTGCCGAGTAACGCACGACGAACCCCCTCGTGGGCCGCGGGTGCGTCCACAACATGCTGGCTGTGTCGGCTTTCGCCCGGCGCAGCGCCGCGGGAATTACTCGACTTATTCATCTATGTTAGAACGTCGTAACTTCAGCATAGTTGCGATATCCTGGCGGCCGGACGCAGAATTGAGCCAGCATGGCGCGAATTGATTCCTCGGCTTTAACGCAGGCAATTGCGCGCGCGGAGGCATTCTCGCCTTTTCTACGGCAGCTGATCCGGCAGCGGCCCGAACTTATCGACCATCTCGCGCAGGATGGCCTGGCAGCCATGCTTGCGTCAGCCGCCGACACGAGCCGGGACGACAGCAATGTCATGCGAGCGCTGCGGCGCGAACGGCAAGCGGTTAGCCTAGGCGTGGCATTGGCCGACCTTGCCGGCGCCAGTTTCGAGACGGTGACGACGGCACTAACCGATTTCGCCGATCGTGCGCTCGATCGCGCGATTACGGCCGCGCTCGCCGAACGCAGCGACGCACCTCCAACCGGGTTCGCGGCGATCGCGCTGGGCAAGCAGGGCAGCCGCGAGCTCAATTATTCGTCGGACATCGATCCGATCCTGTTGTTCGATCCCGCTACGCTGCCGCATCGGGCGCGGGAGGAGCCGGTCGAGGCCGCGGTCCGTATCGCACGGCGGGTCGTAACGTTGCTGCAGGAACGTACCGCCGACGGCTATGTCCTGCGGGTGGACTTGCGGTTGCGCCCGGCCGCCGAAGCGACGCCGCTGGCCGTGCCGATCGACCTGGCCATTACCCATTATGAAGCGAGCGCACTCCCCTGGGAGCGCGCCGCCTTCATTCGGGCGCGCGCGTCCAGCGGGGATCGGGCGCTCGGTCAGGCATTCCTGGATCATATCCGCCCCTTCGTCTGGCGCCGGGCGCTGGATTTCGGCGCGCTGCGCGAGATACGCGCGCTGTCGCGCCGCATCCGCGAGCATCATGCGCAAGGGCAGACGCTCGGGCCGGGCTACGATCTCAAGCGGGGTCGCGGCGGCATCCGCGAGGTCGAATTTTTCACCCAGATCCATCAGTTGATCCATGGCGGCCGCGTGCCGGCCGTACGCACGCCGGCCACGCTGGAGGCGCTTGCGGCACTGGCGGACGCGGGCGTCATCGCTGCCGACGAAGCGGCAAGCCTGGCGGAGGCCTATCGGCTGCTGCGCACATTAGAGCATCGGTTGCAGATGGTGGACGACCAGCAGACACACCGCCTGCCACTGGATGCGGGCGCGCTCGATGGCGTCGCCAGGCTGTCGGGTTGGGAGGATAGTGCAGAGCTGATCGCCGCACTCGCCCCGTCGGTCGAAACGGTTGGCCGGATCTATGATGCGCTGGACGAGGCGGACAAGGACGATGCGCCCGCGCTCGACGACATTGTTCGTCAGGGTGGTTTCGACGATCCGGCCGCCGCGCGCCAGCGGATCGCGGCATGGCGCGAAGGACGTACCCGGACAACCAGGAGCGACGCGGCTCGTGCGGCGCTGGAGGCGGTCCTTCCCGCGTTGATCGCGGCATTCGGAAGCGCGCCCGTGCCCGACACCGCGCTCAACCGGTTCGATGATCTCGTGGCGCGTCTGCCGAGCGCGGTGAATCTGTTCCGGCTGCTGGAGGCGCGGCCGGCGTTGATCGGCCAGCTGGGCGCGATCCTCAGTCATGCGCCGCGACTGGCGGACGCCTTGTCGCGGCGCGCCACGCTGCTGGACGGGCTGATCGACGTCAGCGCACTCGAACCACCGCCCGCGGTGGATGCGCTCGCCGAATCCTGGGCGCGGGGCGAGCGCGGCGACGATTATCAGGCTCTGCTGGATCGTGTGCGGATCGCGGTGGGCGAGCGGCGCTTTCAGCTCGGCGCGCAGCTCATCATCGGCGGTGAAGACCCGATCGAAGTCGGGCGGGGGTATGGCCGTGTCGCCGAGGCCGCGCTGCGCGTGGTCGCGACGGCGACGGTGGTGGAGTTCGAAGCGATCCACGGCCGCATTCCCGATGGCGAGCTGGTCATCCTGGCGCTCGGTCGGATGGGGGGCGGGGTGCTGACGGACGCGTCCGACCTCGATCTGATCTTCCTGTTCACCGGCGAATTCCTGGTGGAATCGGATGGCGGCAAGCCCCTGGGCGCCACCACCTATTTCAACCGGCTGGCGCAGCGGGTGACGGCGGCGCTGTCGGTACCGACGGCGGTCGGGCCGCTTTATGACGTGGACACGCGGCTGCGGCCCTCCGGCAATCAGGGCCTGCTAGCCGTCTCGACGGACAGCTTTGCCCGCTATGAGGCGGAAAGCGCGTGGACGTGGGAGCATATGGCGCTGACGCGGGCGCGGCCGTTATTCGGCAGCGACGCGGCGCGGCGTGCGGTCCAGGACATCATTGATTCGACCCTGCACAAGCCGATCGACGCGACCGTGCTGGCGGCCGACGTGGCAAAGATGCGGCTCGAGATCGCAGGCCATAAGCCGCCGGCCGGCCCATTGGACGTCAAGTTGATCGAGGGCGGGCTGGTCGACGCCGAGTTCACGGTGCATCTTCTGCAGCTACGCGAGAAGCTAGCTTTCTACCCGGATCTCGGCCGCGCGATTTCGGCGCTGGAAGAGACGAAGCTGATCGATGGCGGTTTCGGCCGCGCCTTCGCGTTGCTGACGCGCATGCTGGTGACGTTGCGGCTCGTCTCCCCCCAGTCGACCGAGCCGCCGGCGGCATCGCGTTCGCTGGTCGCGCTCCGATGCGGCTATGACGATTGGGATGGGCTGATGGCGGCCTATGCGGATGCGCGCAGCCTGGTCGGACGGGAGTGGCGCCGGGTTGCTGGCCTGGAGTAGGGCGGTCCGGATCGAATCTGGAGAATGACTATGGTCAAGGAAGGCGACAAGGCCCCCGACGTGACGTTGCAGATGGCGGATGGCAGCCTCGCGCCGCTGTCGCAGTGGCCGCGGCCTCTGGTCCTCTATTTCTATCCGAAGGATGATACGTCTGGCTGCACCGCCGAGGCGAAGGACTTCTCGGAGCTTGGCGCCGCCTTTGCGGATGAAGGCGCAACCCTGCTCGGCGTTTCGAAGAATAGCCCGAAAGACCACGCCAAATTCACCGCCAAATATGATCTGACGGTGCCGCTCGCGACCGATGCCGACGGCACGGTTACCGAGGGCTTTGGCGTCTGGGTCGAAAAGAGCATGTATGGCCGCAAATATATGGGGATCGAGCGCGCCACCTTTCTGATCGACGCGGACGGGCGGATCGCGCGTGCGTGGCGCAAAGTGTCGGTTCCGGGCCATGCGCAGGAGGTGCTCGCCGCGGTACGCACGCTGAAGGAGGCTGGCGCATCCTGAGCCTCGCCGCCGCTGCGCGACAGGTTCTGGAAACGGCTGCGCCTGCCGCCAAGATAAAGATCGCCCGCAAGGTTGGGCGCGACTGGCGGGCGGGGCGGCTGCATTGGCAGTTCGACGTGGTTATGCCTGACCGCCCCGTGCGCGGGGATCGGCCCGAACTGCTGCCACCCAACCGCATGCCGCGACGCGGCAAGGGCGGCACCGCCGCGAACCGGGTCGCGCTGCTCCATGCCATCGCGCATATCGAATATGTCGCGATCGACCTGGCATTCGATATGGTCGGCCGATTCGGCAGTCTGTTCCCGCGGACTTTTGCCGACGATTGGATTCGCGTCGGCGCGGAAGAGGCGATGCATTTTGCGCTGGTCGATCGACGCTTGCACCAGCTCGGCAGCCATTATGGCGCCATGCCTGCCCATGATGGTTTGTGGGACGCGGCCGGGCAGACCGCGCACGATCCGGTTGCCCGCCTGGCGATTGTCCCGATGGTGCTGGAGGCCCGCGGCCTGGACGTGACGCCGCAGATGATCGAGCGCTTCGAGGCGGTGGGGGACGAGGTTTCCGCAGCCATCCTGCGGCGAATTTTGCGCGATGAAATCAAGCATGTAGCCGCCGGTGTCCACTGGTTCGAACAGGCCAGCGCAGCGGGTGGCGATTCTGCGTCGGCCGCGTGGCAGGCGCTGGTCGAAACCCATTTCCGTGGCGGCCTGAAGCCACCATTCAACGACTCAGCCCGCGCCGCTGCCGGTTTGACGACGGAATACTACGAAGCGGTTGCACAAGCGCACGCATGTCGGCCAGAAAAGTTCCCGTCGTCGCGGGAGGGGCAAATCTCGAGGCGTACAGCTTAATATCACCGTGCGGGGGGCCGTGCGGTCCAGGATCGCCGGAGAGACAATGATCGCTTCCACCGTCGCTATCCGCGCCTTGCGCGCGTTTGGACTTACCGCGAGCGCCGTGCTCATGCTTTCACAACCCGTATTGGCCGCCGGCCTGCCGGCGCCGCAGCGCGGGGACAAGATCGAGCCGACGGGCGGCCCGCTGCTTCCCGCGAGCGAGGCCGATAGCCGCTTCCACAGCCTGTTCCTGTCCTGGAAGAAGGCGGATGCGGTCGCCACGCCGGGCGCGATCTCGGTACCCTCGTCGAAGCCGGTACAAAGCGCGACCTACACGTCGGGCTATGGCGTTCGCTCCGATCCGTTCCGCGGCAGCGCCGCGATGCATGCCGGTATCGATCTTGCGGCACCGGCTGGTACGGCGATCTATGCAACCGCCGACGGTGTGGTGGACCGCGCCGAATGGTCGGGCGGTTACGGCAACCTCGTCGAGATCGATCATGGCAAGGGCCTGCAGACCCGCTTCGGTCATTTGTCGCGCGTTCTCGTCCATGCCGGCGACCGCGTCGTTCGCGGCCAGATGATCGCGCTGATGGGCTCCACCGGCCGTTCCACCGGCAGCCATCTTCATTATGAGGTCCGGATCGACGGTCACGCCGTCAATCCCGTGCCCTTCCTGCAGTCGGCTGATTATGTGACCGCCATGGAAGCACGCACGGCTGCCGGCATCGCGCTGGGTGGCCCGGATGATGCGAACAACGATCAGGACTGACATCCCGGTCATTGTCGTGATGGCGTGACGCGCCTATCTAAGCCTTATGACGGACGTCGATATCACAGCCTCTGCCGCGGCGCGCGTTGCCGCCATCGCGGGCAAGCAGGGTAAACCCGCCATTCTGCGGCTGGCGGTGGATGGCGGTGGGTGCGCGGGCTTCCAATATAAGTTCGAGATGGCCGAACATGTCGACTCGGGCGATACGGTTGCCGAGCGGGATGGCGTGCGACTGGTCGTCGATGCGGTCAGCCTCGATCTGCTACGGGGCAGCGCGGTCGATTATGTGGAAAATATGGGCGGCGCAGCCTTCCGCGTGACCAATCCCAACGCAGCGTCGGGGTGCGGGTGCGGAACCAGCTTCTCGATCTGATCCGGCTGGCTTAAGCCGGTCGCATGAGGATCGCGACCTACAATGTAAATGGAATCAGCGCGCGGTTGCCCCGCCTGCTGGAATGGCTCGAGGAAACGCAGACCGACATCGTGTGTCTTCAGGAACTGAAGGCGCCCGACGAGCGGTTTCCCGAGGCTGAGATTGCCGCCGTCGGCTACAACGCCGTCTGGCACGGGCAGAAGAGCTGGAACGGCGTCGCAATCCTCGCGCGTGGCCAGGACATCGCGCTGCGCCGTAAAGGACTGCCGGACGATCCGGATGAGGGCCACAGCCGGTACATCGAAGCCGAGGTCAATGGGCTCATCATCGGTGGCCTCTATTTGCCGAACGGCAATCCCGTGCCCGGACCCAAGTTCGACTATAAGATCGCCTGGTTCGAAGCGTTGCTCGCCCACGCGCGTACCTTGTTCCTGACGGAACGGCCCGTCGTGCTGGCGGGCGACTGGAACGTCATCCCGACCGATCACAAGGCGGACGTCTTTTCGGCGAGCCGCATGGCCGCGGACGCGCTGATGCAGCCGGAAAGCCGATCCTGCTTCTTTCGGCTCAATCATGCGGGCTGGACCGATGCGCTACGCGCGCTTCATCCCGACGAGGCGCTTTATACCTTCTGGGACTATACGATGAACGCCTGGGCGCGCGATGCCGGCTTCCGCATCGACCATCTGATGCTCAGCCCGGCAGCGGCGGACCGATTGGTGGAGGCGGGTGTGGATAAGACGTTTCGGGGTCGCGAAAAAGCCAGCGACCATGCCCCCACCTGGATTAATATCCGTCCCACCTAGAAGTATCCTGCCATCGGTAATACTCATTTCGGCGCAATCGACAGTTGTAATGCGGTTCATTCCCGAAGAACCAATTAGGGAAGCGCGATAGGCAGAGGGATGTTGATCTACCTTCAAAATCTCATCCTGGAAATGGTGGCGCGCGGCGAGGCATTGCGCACGACCACAGATCGATTGTGCCGGGAAGTCGAGCGGCTGATCCCCGATGGCATCTGCGCGATCTGGGGTGTTGAGCCCGATGGCGTGCTGCGTTCGGTCGCCGCACCCGGACTTTCCCAAGATCATCTGAACGCGATCAACGGAATGAATGTGGCCTCGCCGCTCGCGACATGTGAGCCGCCCACCTTCCGCAGTTTCGGCATCGCGCTCACGGACATCAATTCTGATCCAGCCTGGATCGGCTACCACACCGCCGCGCTGCCCGAAGGGCGGCAGACCTGCTGGTCCAGCCCGATCGTATCCGCCGAACGGCTCGTAGGGGTATTTGCATTCTATTTCGAGAGCCGGCGCGGCCCGACCAGCTTCGAGACGGAAATCGCCGCGACCAGCGTGCAACTCTGCCGGATCGCGTTCGAGCGGGATCATGGGCTGCGGGTCAATCAGCGCCTGCTCTATACCGACTCGCTGACGGGCCTGCATAACCGCGCCTGTTTCGAGGAGGCGCTGGTGCAACCGCCCTCCAGCGGTGGATCGGCACTGCTGCTGGTCGACATCGATCATCTCAAGACGGTGAACGATACGTTCGGCCATGCGGCGGGCGACAGCCTGATTCGCGTGGTCGCTGCCCGCCTCGCGGAGGCGGCGGCGCCCAACCTGGCGTTTCGCGTCGGTGGCGATGAACTGGCGGTGCTGGCGCATAACAAGGATGTCGTCTCACTCGCGCAGCGGATTCTGTCCGCGCTGGGGCAGCCTGCGGAATGTGCGGGCCACACTTTGGTGCCCAGCATCACCATTGGTGCGGCGGTCCGCGCGATCGATGACAAGAGCGGCGTGATCATGCGGCAGAATGCGGATCTCGCGCTCTATCATGGCAAGGACGATGGCGGCCGCGGGACGCTCGTTCTGTATACGTCCGAATTGCGTACCCGGATGAATCGGCGTTTGCGCGCGATCGATCAATTGCGTCGGGCGCTGGCGCAGAACCGCATCGAAGCGCGCTATCAGCCGATCGTGCGGCTGGACACGGGGGCCGTCACCGGTTTCGAGGCACTGGTACGCATTCGCGGACGCGATGGGCGGTTGGTGCCGGCGTCCGAATTCCACGACGCTTTTGCCGACGCCCGCAACGCCGCCGAGGTAACGCGCGCGATGCTGCGTGCCGTGTCCGCCGACTTACGAACCTGGCTGGACGCCGGCATTGCGGTCGGTCGCGTCGCGGTCAATCTGGCACCGGCCGATTTCGCCCACGGCCATCTGGTCGAAGAAGTACAGGAGATTTTCGTCGTTGCCGGCGTGCCCCTGGATCGGCTGA
The DNA here is from genome assembly GCF_052180265.1 of Sphingomonas sp. ASY06-1R. Taxonomy (GTDB): domain Bacteria; phylum Pseudomonadota; class Alphaproteobacteria; order Sphingomonadales; family Sphingomonadaceae; genus Sphingomonas_I. The sequence goes on from NZ_CP197464.1 coordinate 777,594, forward strand.
CGCTGGAGATCACGGAGTCCGTTTATCTGGGCCGGCGCGAATTGTTCGTGCAGCGGCAGATGGAGCAGTTGCGCGCGCTTGGTATCAAGCTGGCGCTCGACGATTTCGGGACCGGTTATGCGTCGCTGACGCATTTGCTGTTCACCCCGGTCGATACGCTGAAGATCGACAAATCCTTCGTCGATCATCTCGACAATGAAGGCCAGGCGGGCGGCGCTGTAATCAACGGGCTGATGCGTATCGCCGAAAAGATGGGCGTGGATGTGGTGGCAGAGGGTATCGAGACCGTCGAGCAGCGCGAACGGCTGATGGAGCTTGGGTGCCGCATGGGGCAGGGGCATCTGTTCGCCGAAACGCTGGACAGCGATGCGGTGGCAAATCTGATGCTAGCCATGCCCGTGCGCCTGCCCTCAACCCCGCTGCCCACGACCTTGCGCGTCAGCGGCATCCGGCGGCGGGTTCAGCCCCGCGCCGCGTGAGGCACGATCACAAAGCCTTTTCGTAGATGCGGTAGGTCTTGTTGATCTGCGATTCGATCGTCGAGGCGATCGAGTTCATTCCCTGATTGTCTTCCAGGATCCAGCCGATCTCGGAATGCGTCGACCCGTAGTTTTTCAGCGCGGCCTGCCGCGTCTCCTCAATCATCATGAAGGCCAGTTGGCTCGCCATACGGCTTGCCTGCAAGCGCTTCAGCACGCCCATCAAGGGCACTCGGGTCGTGCGGACCTTGGGCACACCGGTCAGTCCGCCATTAAGGCGCCATAGCAATTTGATGAAGCCGAAGGGGAACAGCTCGCCATTGAGGTCGGCCTGCATCTCGTTGAGATCGGGCCAGGTCATCATGAAGGCGACCGGCTCTCCATCTAGTTCGGCGATTTTAACCAGATCGTTGAAGATGATCGGCTTCATCTTCTTTCCGGCGAAGGCGATCTCGCTCTCGGTAAAGGGTACGAACCCCCAATTCCCGCTCCACGCATCGTTCAGGATCGCGAGGATGATCGCGGCCTCCGCGGCGAACTTCTTCTTGTTGACGTCGCGTACGACAATGCGCGGGTTTTTCTGGCCTGACTGCACAATCCGCGCGACGATCGGCGGAAAATCCTTGGTAATGTCGAGATCCCACGTGTGAAGGTCTTTGACCTTCTCGTAACCCCAGCTCTCCACCCATGCTTCGTAACGGGCGTCGTCATAGCCCATCATCACGGTCGGCGGATGATCGTGCCCCTTGATCAGCAGGCCGGGCTCTTCCCAGATCGACATGCTGATCGGGCCGATCGAACGCTTCACGCCGTGGGCACGCAGCCAGTCCTCGGCGGCCGCGATCAGCAGATCGGCGATCGCCTTGTCTTCGGCATCCAGATAGCCCCAATTGCCGCTGTCCGCGCCGCCGCCTTTATCCGGCGGCATCGGCGTCCACATATGATCGATCGAGGCGGAGATCCGGCCAACCACCTGCCCGTTGCGCTCGGCCAGGAAAAGTTGCGCGTCGGCATGTTCGAAGAACGGATTCTTGCCCGGCGTAATCAGCCCGTAGGCCTCATCCTTGAGCGGCGGGATCCACGCGGGATTGCCGGCGTATAGTCGAAAAGGAAGGCTGACAAAGGCCTTGCGGTCCGCCTTGGTGAGTACCGGGCGGATCGTAATCCCGTTCGACATATAGGCTTATCCCCTGATGCGGGTGGAAGGGTGACCCGTGGCGACGCCACCGGATAGTTCGGCAACCTTGGGATACAGTTTCGCAACCTCGGGCGTGTAGCCTAGGTTGAAGACCGTCGGACTCTTCTTGCGCTCGCTCACCTTGGCGTAGCTCGTCCCGAACAGGCGATCCCAAAAGAAATTGGTGATCCCGAAATTGCCGGTTTCATCGTGGAAGTGATGCGCCATGTGGCGCTGCTTCATCTTCACCAGCAGGGGATGCTTGGGGGTATAGGCCAGGTGCTGGATGCAGTGGCAGAATTCATAAAAAGCGGTGGTCAGCAGGCCCGATGCGAAGCCTGCGGCCGCGCCGCCGATCCCGCCGAGCAGGTAGCCGACCGGCATCGTGGCGAGCATGATCGGCGGCAGCGTCGTGTGGAGCGCGCCGAACAGGATTTCCAGGCGATTGGGATCCTGATGATGATCATAGTGGATGCGCTTCCAGGTTGCCGCCAGCATCGGCACCTTGAACATCCAGCGGCTGTGCAGGACGAAGCGGTGGAGCGTATACCAGACGAGCGGGTAGAGCAGCACGGCCATCGCGGCCGACGCCACCGTCGCTAGCGCGGGCGCAGGATAGGCAAACCAGACGCCGATCGCCGCTGCCGCCAGCAGCAGATAGGCGATCACCGCCGGATACTGAAAATAGGCGACCACCAACTGCTTCAGGTTCATGCGGTCGAGATGGTGCTCACGCCGCCAGAAGCTGGGTTTAACTGAAACAATCGTCACGCTGTATTTCCCTCGGATGCTGAGGCACATTTAGTGCCTGCACCCTCGTGCCGCAATGCGGCGGTTTGTGGGCGACACCGTGGGTGTTTAGTGCGCTTGCGACGTATCCACCGCTTTGACCGGCTTGGGAACCGCCCAAATCATTACAGCCGAAATCAGCAGCAGCACGGTTGCGATCTGGAAAACATGGTCGAGCGAGATGACCAGGCTCTCCTGCGTCAGCAGGTTTTCCATCATCTGCCGGACCTGCGCGGCGGAGAAACCTTGCGATTCCAGCTGATTGACCAGGCCGGGCGGCTGGTTGATCGATCCGACCATCTGCGCATGCGCCCTGATCGCGCCATTGGCCCATAGGGTGGTCGCGATCGACGTGCCGACAGCGCCGGACAGCGTGCGCATGAAGCTGGACAGGCCGGCGGCGGACGCCGTCTCATTCTTGTCCACCGAGCTGAGCGACAGGATCGTCAGGGGGACGAAGAAGAAGGGCATGCCCAGGCCCATGGCCAGGTGGGGCAGGGCCAGCGTCCAATAATCGACGCTCGACGTCCAATCGGACCGCACATAGATGCAGCCCGCCATCCAGACGATGCCGAAGGACACCAGCAGGCGCGGATCGAACTTGCCGGTCAGCTTACCGACGATCAGCGAGAAGACGACCGCCAGCAGCCCCTGCCACGCGGTGACATAGCCCGACCATTGCGCGGTATAGCCCATCGCACCCTGCAGCCATTGCGGCGTCACGACGACCGCTGCGAAGAAGGTGCCATAGGTCAGCGCGAGCGCGAGTACGCTCGCCGAGAATCCTCGATGTCGGAAGACGCGCAGATCCACCGCGGGATTGCGATCGGTCAGCTCCCAGATCAGGAATACGAGGAAGCCGACGCCGGCGATGATCGCCAGGACCCAGATGATCGTTGAATGAAACCAATCGTGATCGCGGCCGATATCGAGCATGATCTGCAGCGCACCGACCCAGATGACGAGCAGGATCATGCCGCCGACATCGATCCGCGCGCGCACCTTGTCGGTCTCGCAGCCGCTCACCAGCATATAGCTGCCGACCACGCAGGTGATCGCGATCGGAATGTTGATGAAGAAAATCCAGTGCCACGACCAATTGTCGCTGATCGTCCCGCCCAGCACCGGTCCGGCAATCGGCGCGACGACCGTGGTCATCGCCCATAGTCCCATCGCCTGACCGCGCTTGGCCGACGGGAACACGCGCAGCAGCAACGTCTGGGTCAGCGGCATGATCGGACCGCCGCAGATGCCTTGCCCGATTCGTGCCGCGACCAGCGCGCCCAAAGTGGGTGACAGGCCGCACAGGATCGAAAATATGCAAAAGCCAGTCATCGCGAGCAGATAGGTGCGGACCGTACCGAACCGTGCGGCCAGCCAGCCGGTCAGCGGAACGCAGATCGCCTCCGCCACCGCATAGGACGTAATGACCCATGTGCCCTGGTCCGGCGCGATGGCCAGGCTACCGGCGATATGCGGAACCGACACGTTGGCGATCGACGTGTCGAGCACCACCATGAAATTGCTGAGCGCAAGCACGCCGCCGGCCGCCCACATCCGGCCGCCCGACAAGGCACAGCCATCCTTGCTCCCGGCGGGCTTACCGGCCATGGCGGCGCTGGCCACCGGTTAGTTTCCGACGTCGATCGTTGCGTCAACCGACAGCCCGACGCGTAGGGGATGTTCTTTTAGCTCGGCTGGATCGAGCATGATGCGGACGGGCAAGCGCTGGACGACCTTGATCCAATTGCCCGTGGCATTCTGGGCGGGGATGATGGCGAAGGCCGATCCGGTGCCGCCCGCCAGACCAACGACCGTGCCGTGATAGACGACACTGCCGCCATACAAATCCGCCGTCATCCGTGCCTTCTGGCCAATCTTGACCTTCGTCAGCTGGCCTTCCTTGTAATTGGCATCGACATACATGCGATCGACCGGAACGACCGTCATGATCGGCACACCTGCGGCGATGCGCTGGCCGATCTGGACGTTGCGCTGTGCGATGACACCGTCGAACGGCGCGCGGATGATCGTGCGCGCAAGGTCCAATTTGGCCGCGTCGAGCCGCGTGCGTGCGGCCGCGACATCGGGATTGTCCTGGATCGAGCCACGTACCAGCGCCTGATTGGCGTTGTAATTTTCGGCGGCGGCGACGCGATTGGCACGGGCCTGGGCAATGCCGGACCGCGCCACCGCCAGCTGCGCTTGCGCCGATGCGAAAGCGTTGGTGGCCGATGTCAGTTCGTCGCCCGATACCGCACCGGATTTGGCGAGGCTCTGGCGTCGCGCAAGATCGACACGCGCCTTGTCATAGGATGCCTGCGCCGCCGTCATCTCGGCTTGCGCACGATCGATATCGCTGTTGCGGGCACCGATCTGTGCCTGCAGGGCGCCACCGGTAGCCGATGTCTGCCGGAATTGACGCTCGGCCTGGGCAAGATCGGCCTCGGCCCGCTCCAGCGCGATCTTCGCATCCGACGGATCGATCGTGACGAGGATGTCGCCCTTGTGGACGGCCTGAGTATTGGCGACGTGGACCGCCTGCACGGGGCCGGCCACCAGCGGCGTGATCTGCGCGGTATCGGCACCGACATAGGCATTGTCGGTCGAGACGTGCCGCACGCCGATCAGGAAGTGATATAAGGTGAAGATCAGCGCGATGCCGACCACCACGGCGGCCAGCAGCGTCAGCCATTTGCGCCGACGCTGGCGCAGCGTCTGGCCGGGCGCCTCGTCTTCGGTCTGGGGCGCAGCGGCCGTTTGCGGGTTGGGTTGATCGGCCATGCGGCTGCTCCTGAGTATCAAACGCCGCTAAAGCCGCCGCCGAGCGCGCGCACCAGCGCGACGTCAAGCGTGAAGGCCCTGGCGGAAAGGTCGGCAACGCGGCGGCGGGCTCCAATCAGCGCCTGCTCCGCGGTAAGCACATCGAGATAGGTGGACAGGCCGGCGCGGTAGCGCAGCCGCGCAATTTCGAAGGCCTTTTGACTGTCGGCCAACGATGCGCGTGCATTATTGGTCTGATCGCCCAGCGCGCTGCGACTGGCAACGGCGTTGGCGACGTCCTGAAGGGCTGCGATCAGGGTGCGGTCATAGTCGGCCACTGCCGCGTCATAATCTGCACGGGCAACCCGATAGTCGCCCGAACGACGCCCATTGTCGAAGATCGGAAGCGTGAGGGCAGGGCCGACATTTCCATAGGTCGAGCCGGACTTGAGCACGTTGCCAAAGCCGAGCGCCTGCAAACCGACGAGCCCGCTCAGGCTGATGTCCGGATAGAAAGCGGCGCGCGCGGCCTTGATCCGTTCCCCCTGCGCTTCGACGCGGGCGCGGGCTGCGACGATATCGGGACGGCGACCGACCAGATCGATCCCGGCCGAGGGCGGCAGAGCGAGCGTGACGAGACCCGACGGCTTGGGCCGCGCGATGGTCAATCCTCGATCGGGGCCGGTACCGGTCAGCGCCGCCAGTTGATTGCGGGTCAGGGCGATCTGTTCGTCGATGGCGCCCAGATCGGCGCGCGATGCCGGAACGGCCGCGGCTGCCTGGCGCAATTGGCCCTGCGTGTCGATGCCGTTGCGCACGCGATCCGAGACCAGCCCTGCCGTCTCCTGCTGAATACGTAGTGCTTCCTCGGCAACATCGCGTTCGTCATACAGCCGGGCGAGATCCGCATAGGCGGTTGCGATCGAGGTCGCGAGCGTCAGCCGGGCTTCGGCATTCTCGACCCGTGCAGCGCCTTCTTCCGCCAGCGCCGCGCGGAGCAGCGCGTGATTACGGCCCCACAGGTCCAGATCCAGGCTGAACCGTGCGTCGATATTGCCCGTATCCTTCCAGCCCTGCGGCAGGAACTCGCGGGGGAAGCCGTTATTGTAGCTTTGCTTGACCTGGCCGGCATTGCCCTCGACCCCGATCGTTGGGCCGAGCGGCGCACGGCTGGTCCGGGCCAGGCCCTGCGCGCGTGCCAGGCGGGCCGCGGCCGCGGCGATATCCGGCGATCCGGCCACGCCTTCCGCGATCAATTGATCGAGCTGGGGATCGCCATAGGCTTTCCACCAGCCGTCACCAGGCCATTGTCCACCCTGGTCCGGAAGGCTTTGCTGCGCTGCAAGACTGGATGCCGTGCGGGGCGTTGGCTTTTCGCCCAGATTCGGGACGCACGCCGCCAAGGGCACGAACGCGCCGAGCAACAGCAGCCTTGCCAACCGATAATTCATGAAACCGCAAATCCGTACCGTTGCGTACGCGAAGCAGATGGGCGTCACCCCAGTACTTGTCAACCCGATGCCGTACCCTATAGTATTGTTATGGAAATGAGCAATCCCTCCGGACGCCGTGCGGTACGAAAGGCTGATCGCCGCCGTACGATTCTGGAGGTTGCCGAGCGATCCTTTCTGGATCGTGGCTTTGCGGACACGTCGATGTCCACAATCGCTTCGGAGCTGGGTGGTTCCAAGACAACTTTGTGGAGCTATTTTCCGTCCAAGGACGAATTGTTCGCCGCCGTGATCGACACGAAGATCGAGGCGTTTCGCCGCGTGCTGGATGAGGCGCTTATTCCGGCAGGCGGCCCCACCGCGGCCCTGTCCCGCTTCGGCCATGCCCTGCTGAACAAGATGATGACGTCGCAGTCGATTGCGCTGCATCGGCTGATAGTCGCGGAGGCGGGGCGATTCCCGACTGTCGGGGAGGCGTTCGCCCGATGCGGGCCGGATCGGGTACGCGCGCGGCTTGCGCGCTATATTGAGGAGGAAATGGCGGCAGGACGATTGCGCACGGGCGATCCGTTGACCGCTGCACGTCAATTTGTCGCACTTGTTCAGGCAGGATGCTATTTCGACCGCTTATGGCGGCCGGCGGGCGCGCTGAGCGTCCAGATCAACGAAGATGTTGCGGCGGCGATCGAGACATTCATGCGCGCATGGGGACCAATCGAATCATGACGGACGGCGCGTGGACGGCATTGCTGCTCGCCGGGCAGCGCCCCGGCGTCGACCCCCTTGCCGCGGCCTTTGGCCAAGAATGGAAAGCGCTGGTCAGTGTCGCGGGGGAAGCAATGCTGTCGCGCGTTGCCAAGACGCTGCTGGCCAGCCCCTCGATCGGGAGAGTGGTGATCGTTGCGCAGGAACCCGAACAGCTGTTCGTTGGCGATTGCGCGTGGCTGGCCGAGGTCCCGCGAATTTCGACGGCGGTTTCGACCAGCGGGATCGCCAGCAGCATTTCCGCGCTTGCCGGAACCGGCGAGGCGCAATGGCCGATCCTGGTCACCACCGCAGATCATCCGCTGCTGACGCCTGCGATGGTCGAAGCCATGATTGCCGGGTCGGCCGAAGCCGATGTCGCGGTGGGCGTCGTCTCCAGCAAGGTGCTGCTCGCCGCATATCCGGAGAATAAGCGCACCTGGCTCAGATTCGCGAAAGGGGCCTGGACCGGGGCAAACCTTTTCACATTGTCGTCGACGCGCGCGCGCCCGGCGCTTCATGCCTGGAGCGCGGTGGAGCGGGATCGCAAGAAGGCGCTGAAGCTTATCTGGCATTTCGGCCCACTGCTGGCGGTGCGCGCCGTGACCCGTACGATCACGCTGGCCGGCGCGCTCGGCAAGGCCGGCCTGCGGCTCGGCGCGATCGTGAGGCCGGTCCCGTTACCCTTTGCCGAGGCCGGGATCGACGTCGATAAGCCCAGCGATCATGCGCTGGCAGAACAGATACTGGCCAAGCGCGCCTAGACCGGCGCCTTGGCGGCTTTGCCCGCATTAAGGCGCTGCGTATAATGATGCCAGGTGAAGACGGCTGCGGCACCACGGTGGGGGCGCCATGCCTCGGCAAGGGCGCGCACCGACTTTTCGGACGGACGTTCGGGCAGACCAAGAAGCTGGCCGACTTCTTCCTGTACGGCCAGGTCGCCCGCCGGCCAGACGTCCCCGCGGCCCTCGGCAAACAACAGGTAAATTTCCGCCGACCAGCGGCCAATCCCTTTGATGCGGGTCAATGCCGCGATCGCCGCCTCGTCATCGTCCGGCAGGTGGGACAGATCAAGCGAGCCGCTGGCGACCAGCTCGCCCAGGCTTTTTGCGTAAGAGATTTTCTGGCGCGACAGGCCGGCGCCGCGCAGCAACTCGTCCGGCGTGGCCGCCAGCACGGCGGGATCGATTTCGGCGCCGACGACCTCTGCCAACCTGGTCCAGATCGCATCGGCGGAGGCGACGCTGACCTGCTGGCCGATGATCGTCCGCAGCAGCGTCACATGCCCGCGTGCGCGCAAGCGGGGCTCGGGATAACCATGGCGGGCCAGCCCGGCCACGAAGGCGGGCTCGATCCGTGCCAGTGCATCCAGGCTGCGTTTCAGGTGTTCAGCGCTCAGGCCCACGGGCTGCTCTCCAATTGCGCTTGGCGCCAGGCCACGACATAGGCCTCGTCAGCGTCTCATTCGAAAGGTTCGATAATGCCCAAGCTGATCGTCGTCACCCGCGAAGGCGAGGAGCGCCAGGTAGAGGGGGATGTCGGTCTCTCGGTCATGGAAGTCATTCGCGACGCTGGCATAGATGAATTGCTCGCACTGTGTGGCGGCTGCTGCTCCTGCGCGACCTGCCACGTGCACGTCGATCCCGATTTTGCGGATCGCTTGCCGGCCATGAGCGAGGATGAGAATGAATTGCTGGCGATCTCCGACGATCGCGACGCGACGTCGCGTTTGTCCTGCCAGATCCAGTTCACGCCTGCGCTGGACGGGATGCGGGTCACCATCGCAGCCGAGGACTGATGCGGTCCGCGGCTAACGGGTAAGCAGCTCGCGTAGCCGCGCGACATCCGGATCGGTGCGCAAAGCGCGCAGGGCGCGGCCGAGTTCGGCATCGGTCGCGTCTATCCCGCTGCGTGGATCCAACAGGTAGCGCAGCATATCGTTTGCGACCGCGCCCAGGATCGTCTGCGCGTCTGGCTGTGACAGCGGGACGCCGGCAAAATCGGCCAGCGCATCGATCAGCTTCGGCAGCGGCAGGAAAGAACAGGCGGTGCCCAGCCGGGGCCGACCGCGCACTTTGTCCCAGCCGAGCGACGCCGCCGCCCGGGCGCCGTTAAAGATCTGGACATCGGCGCTGAGCGAATCGAGCAGTGCGCCGAAGCGGCGTTTGGTGCCGGAACGCCGCCCGATCACCATGATCTTGGCGGTGACGCGGCCGCATAGCTCGAGATTGTGGATCGCGCTGCCCTCGGCGAACACGATGTGCTCTGCCGCCTGAAGCAGGCCGACGAGCGTGGGGAGGGCAATCTCTTCCGGCCGGACGATGGTGAAGCCGGCCTGCGCCAGCAGGCTCTCGATCAGGCTCTCACCCAAATAGGTCCCGCTGCGGATATGGTGCGCGCGCGACACATAGAGCTTGCGCGCGGGTTCTACCGCGGGTGCGATCGGCACCAGTGGGAACAGGTCGAGATAGTCGGCGAACAAGGTCCCGCCACCAAGCGCGCGTCCCTGCGCGGGAACATAGAGGGTTTCGAACAGGGTAGGCTGCTCGACCAGCATCACGCGGTCCGGCGCAATGCCGCACATGTCCAGCACAGCGTCGAACCAGGCGGGGCGGGGCGAGCCGGCATACGCCTGAAATATGATCGGCGCCGTGCGGAGCTGCGGAAAGGCGTGCGCGGCCCATAATCTATGGATGCACTCTGCGATCATATGGCCGAAATGCGCAAAATAGGGACCGGCATAGAGTGCGGCCTGGTGCACCATGGGCAGATCCGCGCGGGCCTCCGCCGGCTGCACTTCCAGCCGGTTCACGGGGCCTTCCGGCGTGTCCGCGCGGATATGAGTGAGGGTTATGCCCGGTGTGGTGGCGACGCAGCCGATGCCGGACGGGTGTGCAGCGGCAATGAGAGGCCCGAGCACCGCATCCGCAACCCGGAGCGGTTCAGGCCAGGTCACGCGCGTGTTGCGACCGCATACAGGGCGATAGCGGCGGCGTTGGAGACGTTCAGGCTCTCCACCCGCGGGCTGATCGGCAGCTTGGCAAGTTCGTCGCAATGCGCCTCGGTATTCTGTCGCATGCCTTCGCCTTCGGCGCCGAGCACCAGCGCGACCCGCGCGCCGGCGATGGCGTCGCCCAGCAGCCGGGGCGCCGAACCGGTCAGGCCGATCCGCCAAAAGCCCGCTTCGCCAATCTCGTCCAGCGCCCGGGCGAGATTGACGACGCGTACCCACGGCACGATCTCCAGCGCACCCGAAGCGGACCGGGCCAGCGCACCCGACTCCGGCGGTGCATGACGATCCTGTGTCACCAGGCCGAGCGCATCGAAGGCGGCCGCCGAACGCAATACCGCGCCGACATTATGGGGATCCGTCACCTGATCGAGCACCAGCAACGGACGCTGATTGCCCACGCCTTGCTCCAGCAGATCGCCCAGCCAGATGTCGGGCAGGGGATCGACTTCGATCACGACGCCCTGGTGGGGCGCATCCTGCGGCACCAGCCGGCCGAGATCGGCGACCTCGGCATAGGTTACCGGAAGATCGGATGGGAAACCGCCAAATGCGGCCAGCGCTTCGCGCGTGCCCCAGACGCGCCGAACGTTACGCTCGGGATTGGCGAGGGCCGCCGAAACGGCATGGCGCCCCCAGAAGCGGGGACGATTGGACGGAGCTTGGGAGGGACGATGGCCTTTGCGCATGCGCGTCCTCCTAATGCGATCCACGCGCGGCGTCCGCCCCAAAATTGCATTGGGTGTTTTGAGCTCCCCACCGAAGTCGTGGTTTGACGGGCGCACGAGCAAGCGGCGCGGCATCGGCAGGGCAGATTGTGGAGAGTAGGCGCCTCACTGCGCTTCAAGACACAATGAGGACGCCCGCAGCCGTCATCGCAGGCGCTGCCCGTAAAGTAAACCTGCAGCCGGGTTATCTCACCAAAGGCAACTTGCGCCGTCGCGCTCTGCCGGATTAACGCGCCGCACGGTGACTGGGGCAATATGACATTTTCGTGAAATCTGTCTTCAAGAAGCGCTTATGGCGGCGTCTGATACTGGCCTTCGCGGTAATCGCCCTGCTTGTGGGCGGTGCCGTGGTGGCGTTGATGACCTGGAAGGAGCCGGTGATCGATGTCGCCGCGCCTACGCACGAGGCGACGATCGGCGCGGTTCATTTCGGCGGGCCCGACCTGCCGACGCAGGCCCTGCGCAACCTTTTGCTCCAGCGCGTCCGCGCAACCCCGGCCGGCCAGTCGATCGACTGGGCGACCTATTATTTCCTCGACGGGGAATTGGCGCAGGCGCTGATCGACGCCAGCCGCCGCGGCGTGAAGGTGCGGCTGGTGGTGGAAGGGGATCCGCGGTTTGAAGCGGCGAATGGGACGGTCGTCGCCATGCTGCGCAAGGACGGCCTGCGCGGTGGGCTGACCGTGCGCCCGGGTGCGGGCTTCCCGTTCGAGCGGATCGCCGGCAAGCTCCATGCGAAAATCTATGCCTTTTCCTGGCCAAAGCCGGTGGCGCTGGTCGGTTCGTTCAACCCGTCAGGCGGCAAGGGCGATGACACTGCCGCGATCATCGCCGAAATCGGCGATCAGGACCGTGGGCATAATATGCTGGTCGAGATTACCAGCCCCGGCCTCGTCACTGTCCTGGTCGATCATATCAAGCGGCTGGCCGCGGACAACGGATCGGTCGGGCGGTTCAGCCGCGAGAATAATCGGACCGTTCGGGACCGCGATACTGCGCTGTTCTTCTATCCCCGATTGCACACGGACGTGGTCGAAAATGCGCTCGATCATTTGGGCCCGGGCGATCATCTGTGGGCGGCCATCTCGCATCTGAAGGGAGACGCGGTCGGCACATTGGAAGATGCCGCCGAGCGCGGCGCACGGATCGACCTGATCGTGCATGATTCCGAACGGCGCGTGCCGCAGTGGGTGGTCGATCGGCTGACGAAGGATGGGATCGAAATCCGCCGCTATCGCCATCCCCAAGGGCTGCCGATGCACGACAAATTCTTCGTGATCGAAAATAGCGACCGCTGGGTGACCTATTTTGGCAGCCTGAACTTCAACAACAATTCGCGCTTCCTCAACGACGAAGTGCTGGTCCGATCCACCAACGGCGATCTTGCTCGTACGCTGCTCCGGCGCTTTGCCGAACTGGATCACGAGGTCGATCGGCAGAAGGCGGCGGCAGGGCGCTGAGGCGGCCGCCGTGGCCCGGAGCGCCGCTTGGCTGTGAGGATGGTGGACAGGGCTGGATTCGAACCAGCGTACGCTTGCACGGGCAGATTTACAGTCTGCTGCCTTTAACCACTCGGCCACCTGTCCAGAGGCGCCCCGCGGGGAGGCGCGTCTTTGGCGAAGCGGCCGCGCCCTGTCAACGTAGGTCGCGCATTCGATGATTATGTTTAGCGCTGTTCGAGCAGAAGCGGCGTAAGGTGCGGCCCGGCATATCGCCGCGGCAAGGAAATGATCATGGCCAAGAGCCAGAAGAAATCGAACAAGGAAGTGCGCAAGCCCAAGGCGGAGAAGGCCAAGACCAATGCCTCCAATCCCTCGGCCAAGGGGCCGGTCGGCCTGGTGAACCTCAGGGATTGACCCGGCGCCACGTTGCACCCGGGATATAGAAAGGGCGGCTCCATCGCTGGAGCCGCCCTTCCGCGTTCTGGAAGTGTTTATTAGAACTTGAAGTTGGCGCCTGCCCGGAAGGTCCGCCCGATCAGACCGGCATAATGCCAGGTGGTCAGATAGTTGGGCGAGCTGGCGTAGGAGGCCGGTGCGATCGGCGCACGCGCACCGAAGACGTTGCCGACATTGCCGAAGAACGAGAAATTGTCGTTCACCGCGAGGGTCGCATTCAGATCGACGTTGATGAAGCGCTTGACGTAGCAAAAGCGATCCGCCGGCACGCCAGCCTGTGTCGACTTGTAGAGGCTTGCATCACACGACCGGCTCAGATTGCCCTGGTCGGTCGCGACCGCCTTGATCTTGCCGACATAATAAGCCGTCGCGGTCAGCGAGAATTTGCCCGCTTCGATCGTGTTCTGCCAGTTGCCGCGCCAATCGGGCGTGCCGTTGCCGGACGACAAATCATAGGGGCCCATCGTGCCCGCATATTTCTGCACGCCCTGCGCGGTGTGGCGATCATATTGAATGATGTAGGTCGCCTCGACCCGGCTGGTGAAGCGAAGGCCATCACCCAGTGGGACGCGCGCCGTTGCCGAGAAATCGAGACCTGACGTCTTGTCATAGTTCACGTTCACGAACGGCGCGTTGATGATCAGCAGTCGCGGCAGCGCATTCGGGAATTGCGGATCGACGCCGTCGATCGTGTTGACCGAATAGCCCGGCCCGATCGCCGCCACCGCGGCGGTCGCTGCCGCCAGGTTCGACTGCTTGTAATAAGCGACGATCGCATCGCCCGCGAGCGGGCCGTTGGCGATCAGGTTCTTCTTCTTAACGTTATAATAATCGACCGTGGCGCTAAACCAGGACGTCGGCTCGAAGATCACGCCGCCCGTGAAGCTGCGCGACGTTTCCGGCTTCAGGTTGGGATTGCCGACGAAGCCGCGGCCGACCGAATAGGCCAGATTGTACGGATTGCCGCCGTTGACGCAGGTGTTGGTCGCCGTGGCCGAGCCGCCATGCTGGGCGCAGAAATTGCCGGGGGGCGTCGTCGTGACGAACCCTGCATATTGCGACCGTGGGCCGGATTCGGCGAAGGTGGGTGCACGGAAGCCCTGCGAGTAGGTACCGCGCAATGCGACCTGACGGATCGGGGTGAACTTCACGCCGATCTTCGGCGAGAAGCGGCCGAAGCCTTCCGAATAATGATCGTAGCGCCCCGAACCATTGACCTCGAGGATGTTGAGGATGGGCGCCTGGATTTCGAAATAGCCCGCCGAGACGGTGTGCTTGCCGAACGCCGACGAGGTGGTGAGGCTATAGGTATCGAGCGCCTCGTTCTGGTTGTTGTTGACCAGCGATTCACGCCGCACCTGGCCGCCGATCGCCAGCATCAGCGGGCCGCCCGGAAGTTCGAACAGCTGCTTGGTGATCGCCGCATCCAGCGAATACATCTGGGAATGCGACGGCGTGGTCTTGTCGGGCGAGATGAAGTCGCGCACCTCCTGCGTATTCCGCCCCGGATTGACGAAATTATAGGCGCCGGTGTTGATCGCATTGAGCGTGTTGGCGATATTCAGATAGCCGTGCTGGACGATCTTGAGATTGTCGCGGGCGTAGACGCCATCGACCTTCCAGGTCCAATCGCTGCCGAACGTACCGTGCAGGCCGCTGGCGAAACGATAGACTTCGTTGGTGCGGTCGCTGCCGGCTTTGATGTCGCCGAACAGATAATAGATGCGCGCCGCGCCGTTGCGCGGATCGTTGGCGAAGGCCGCCGCATAGGGGTTATTGGGGTTGAGCTGACGGTTGGCAGCCGTGGCGCAATTCACGCCGGCCGAGCAGATATAGACCGGCAGGACAATGCCGGGGTTGCTGGACGCCAAGCTCGGAGCACCACCATAAGGCTGTGTGTTACGCAGCGCGCGAGGCGCGTTGAGGATGCTGACATAGCTGTTGGAATAGCTGCCGGTGATATAGCCTTCGATATTATCCGACAGGCGGACGCTGAGCCGGCCGTTGATCGAATATTTGCGCTGCAGCGGTGCCAGCTGGAAATATTCGTCTTCGATGTTGTGCTTGCAGCCGACGCCGTTGGGGCCGGTGCCGGTCTGCGTGTAGGTGCCGCGTGCGCAATCGGCGAGGTTGAGCGAGGTGTAATTCTGGTTGAACAACGCCGTGCCGCCGCTGAGCGGGTTGTTGAGATCGGACTGGGTCGTGCGCACGACGACCGCATTCGGAGTTGCGGTGGTGAGAGCGGCATCGGCGCCATTCTGGTCGTTACCGCCGATCGAGGTCAGATCGCGGTTGTTGTAGGGGAAACCGCGGCTATGGTTGCTGACGCGGCCATCCTGCTGGAATTCGCCGTTCAGATAGATGTTGAAGCCTTTTTCGGCATAGTCGCCATAGCCCACCGTCAGGTTGGCGCGCTGGCGCCCGGCATCGCCATGGCTGCTGACGCCGCCTTCGACCGTACCGGCAACGCCGACGAATTGCTTCTTGAGGATCAGGTTGACCACGCCGCCGATGGCGTCCGCGCCATAGGTCGCCGAGGCGCCGTCCTTGAGCACTTCGACGCGATCGATCAGGCTGAAGGGGATGGAGTTGAGATCGACATAGGCATTATGGCCGTCGTCGTTGATCGGGAAGTTCGTCGAGCGCAGGCCGTCAACCAGCACCAAGGTCGAGGAAACGCCCAAACCGCGCAGCGACACGGCAACGCCACCGGCGGAGAAGCCGCTCTGGAAGCCGACGCCGATCGATCCGCCACTGTCGGCGGAGACCGTACGGATGGCTTCGGCCGCGGTCGTGATGCCGGCCTTAGCGAGGCTGTCCGCGGTCAGCACGGAAACAGGCGACGGCGTCTCGGTATTGGTGCGGCGGAACAGCGAGCCGGTGACGACGACTTCTTCCGATTCCGGCGTAGCGGACGTCTCGGTCGCAGCGGGCGTGTCCGTCGTCGATTGCGCCGTAGCAGGCGATGCCAGTGCCACGAAGATAGCCGACAGTGCAGAGCCGGCACAGAGCCGGCCAGTAAGTTTCATCATCAATAAGCCCCCACATGCGCGTTAGCGCGATTGACACCGGAGCCCCCCTCCGGCGGATGTCGCGAACCTTAACGGCAGGTTTACAGGGGTAAAGTATAGCGATGTTGCAAAGCACCACATGTGATGCATCCCGGCCACAGGGCGTTTACCCTATAGACGTGGCGAAAGCGTATCAGGTGGCGGGTGCGCCCCGCGCTCAAGGGGCACAAGTGCGCGCCTTTTTTGCTTCATAGGGATGTGATGCGCACAGGCGAAATGCGCGGCGGTCTGCCGATCCTGGGATTTTCAGAGGCCGCCGCGTTCGATGCGTGGATTGCGGCACAGGCAGCCGGATCGCCCGGGCTATGGCTAAAGCTCGCCAAGCAGCGATCGGGGATCGTCAGCCTGTCGAAGGCGGAGGCGATCGATGCCGCTTTGTGTCACGGTTGGATCGACGGGCAGCTGCAGCCCTATGATGCGGCCTGCTGGCTGATCCGCTTCACGCCCCGCAAGCGGGGCAGCAAATGGTCCGAGAAGAACCGCGCCCGCGCGCTGGCGCTCATCGCGGAGGGGCGGATGCGGCCCGCCGGTCTGAAGGAGGTGGCGGCGGCGCAGGCGGACGGGCGCTGGGATGCCGCCTATGCGCCCGCTAGTACGGCGGACGTGCCGGCGGACCTGCAGGTGGCGCTGGATGCGGAGCCTGCGGCGGCTGCCTTCTTCGCGACGCTGACCGGCGCCAACCGCTATGCCGTCCTGCATCGGATCGGTGCGGTGAAGAAGCCGGAGACGCGGGCGCGCAAGATCGCGCAATTCGTAGCGATGTTGGCGCGCCGCGAGACGTTGCGCTGACCTTGCGGCGAACCGGCAAACGTTGCCCGCGGGGCACGCGAAAGGTGACCGTTTGCGGAGGCGGAATCAAAAAAACACCAGAAACGAACTTAATGATCCGGCGCCTATGGCTGCCTGACAGGCGGCTTGGCGCGTGCAGGCAGGGGCAGGTTCACAGCGCTTTTGAATGGACAAAAGCCGCCGAGAGATTGTCAAACTTGAGAAAGAGCCGAAAGCCGCACATGGCCATGCAATATGACAATTGTACGTTATATGCGTACAATTGTCAAGGTTTTGGCGGCTAACCGCGTTCAGCGAAGGACAGTAGATGGCAACCGACGACGAAGACTATGTCTATGACGAGGCGAGCGGCGAGTGGGTGCCGACCGGCAATGGCGCCGTAGCTGCGGACGAGGATGACACGGTGATCGTGCGCGACGCGGTCGGCAATATCCTGGCCGACGGCGATCAGGTGACGTTGATCAAGGACCTGACCGTCAAGGGCGCAGGCCAGACGCTGAAGCGCGGCACGCTGATCAAGTCGATCCGGCTGACCGGCGATGCGCAGGAAATCGACTGCCGTTATGACGGGATCAAGGGCCTGGTGCTGCGGGCGGAGTTTGTGAAGAAAAGGTAAGGCGCTTCTTGCGGACCTGTACAGATTATAGTACATAGCACTTATGCACATGATGAGCTTTTCCGATGCCCGGGCCAATCTCAAGAGCGCGATGGATCGCGTGGTGGCCGACAAGGCGCCGCTCGCGATCACCCGCCAGAAAGCGGAGGGGGTCGTCATGGTTTCGCAGAGCGAATGGGATTCGATCGAAGAGACGCTCTATCTGCTACGGTCGCCTGCAAATGCGCGCGCTCTGCTGGACAGCATTGCTGATCTGGATGCAGGCAAAGGCGAGGAACATGAACTGATCGAGCCGTGAACCTCGTCTTTTCGGAACGCGCTTGGAATCAATATCTGACGTGGCAAGCCGAGGATGCAAAGGCGCTGGAGCGCCTTAACGGCCTGATAAAGGAATGCATGCGCGATCCCTTTCGCGGCACCGGCAAGCCCGAGCCGCTCGGAGGCAATTTAGGGGGCTGGTGGTCGCGTCGCGTCGATCGCGAGCATCGGCTGGTCTATCGCGTCAGCGGTAAGGGTGAGGCGCAGGCACTGGAGATCGCGCAGTGCCGCTATCACTATTGAGGTCGGCGTTGGCCGATTGAGCGGCGTTCAGCGCCGGTGCGAAAGGCAATAAACCTGTTCCGTTCGAAGCTTCGTCGGTTTCGGCTGCCATAAGCATTAGAGCGGGATGACATTGGTAGAAGCCGTTCGTCTCAAGGTGCGATCAAGCTTGTCGAGAGCGCGTATCGGGAAATATCCCCACCATTATTTCGAGACCCTCCTCGATACGGCCTTGCAGGCCTACGCGGTCGCACCACGGCAGGAACAGATGTGTGTAAGGTCATCGGTCCGCAGCCGCCGGCGCTGCGCTGCCACCCGCCGCGTTTCCACGGGCGGATTTCGTCAAGACAGGTGGGGGCGTCGTGGGAGGCGCTCCGCCCGAGATGCTTCAGTGCGCGCGCAGCTTTTCCAGATCCTTCTGCGCGGCCTTGGCATTGTCCGCCTGAATGGCGGTCAATTCCGCGTCGGCCGTGCGGATGCGGTCGAGGAGGAGATTGGCCTCGCGGACATCGCCCTGATCGGTGAAGAGGATGTCGCCGGACGGGCCCTTTTTCCAATGCCGACGCGCCAGCACGCGGCATACGGCCGCGCCATCGGTGGCGCTCTGGCCGAGTAACACCCACTGGCGCTCAAAGCGGGGCCGCGCGCCTTCCAATCCGCGCACGAAGCCCTCGACCCCGCGTTGGCTCAGCTCGCCCTTGGCAACGGCGGCGCTGCCCTCGGCGCGGGCGCGGAGCACATATTGCGGGAAGCTGGCGCCGATCTTGGCCGCGCGATCGGCCAGAGCGGCGATACGATCGCAATGATCGAGCACCGGCGAGTCCAAATCCAGGCCCTGCAGCGCAATGACGGCGGGGACGCCGGATGCCGTCGCTTCGGCCGTGAAGGCCCGGCTGTTGGCGAGCATCATGTTGGCGGTGCTTGCGCTCATGCGCGCGAACGGGCCGGCATTCTGGCCGACGCGGATGGGCTGGGCTTCATCCCCCTGCTGCATCACCGCGGCGAGCTGGTTCGCGCTCGTATCGACGTCGGCCATGGCCGACTGGTCGCCAGCGCCGAGCCGGGCGAGCGGCCCGAGCGTTCCCAGCAAGGCGAGCAAAATGAACGATCCGATTTTCCACGGCCTGGAGGCATGCTTGATCGTGATGGCATAGGCGATCCCCCACAGGATCGCGGCGAAGGCGACGCCCCCGGCGATATAGCCAAGCCGCTCGGCCAACCCGGCGATGCGGGTCGCGGCGCCGCCGCTGCCGACCGCCGCCGCCAAAAGGACCAGGGCGATGAGGGCCGTGGCAATCGCGGGGTGGCCACGGCGTGGTGCCGGGGCCGCCTGGTGCGGGGTTGCTGCGTCGTCCGGATCGCCCATCTGTGCCTCCCTGCTGGCAAGCCCACCGCATCGAGGAGGGGAGGCGGCGCGTCAAGCGGGGCTTCGGGTCGGCGGCCAGGTGCGGCAGGGTTTGTAAAAAAAAGGTTAGACCCTTGCGGCAAGTGCCCGGCTCCGCTTCTGGCATCCCCCAATGCGGAGTAAGCGGCTGCCCGTTCGGTCGCTGGATGCCGATTTCGAGAAGGAGAGGCGCTTGGACGTCGGCACAGATGGCGGACAGCGCGGTGTGAGTGCGACGGCGCTGCGCGCGGCGGGCATCGGCCTGGTCGCGGCGAGCTGGCTGAGCGGTGCGCTGTTCGGCGCCTATATCGTGGCTTTCTATCTGGGCGCCATGCCCGCGCAGGCCTTGGGCCGATGGAACCGCACGCTGCCCGCTCTATACGAAGCCGGCCACCCCGGGGCGACGATCGGCATCGGCGTGCATTTCGCGGTCGGCGCGATCCTGTTGCTGTTGGGGCCGATCCAGCTGGTGCGACCTTTTCGCGATCGCTTTCGGGCGGCGCATCGATGGATGGGGCGGGTCTATGTTGGTGCGGCGGCGTTGGCCGGCGCGGGCGGGCTGATCTTCATCCTGCTGCGCGGGACGGTCGGCGGGGCGGTGATGAATATCGGCTTTGGCCTGTACAGCCTGCTGATGGTCGTCGCGGCGTTGCAGACTTATCGCCATGCGCGCGCGGGGCGGTTCGACCAGCATCGCGCATGGGGCATCCGCCTGTTCGCGCTGGTGATCGGATCGTGGCTGTACCGGATGGAATATGGCTTCTGGCTGCCGCTGACGGGCAAGCTGGGCCACGCGCATAATTTCAGCGGCGGGTTCGATCAGGTGATGGCGTTCTTCTTCTACGTGCCCAATCTGATCCTGGCGGAAATCTTCCTTCGATCGCGGCATGGGGCGGGGCCGGTGGGACGGGTTGCCGGGGCGATCGTGCTCGTGGCGGCGACACTGATCGTGCTCGCAGGCACGTGGTATTTTGCGGTGGGCTATTGGCTGCCGGGGATCATGGGAAGGGCGTGAGATTGCGTCGGCCGCCCATGCCGATTGCGTCGGCGGCATCGACGACGTTGCACAGCCATCGCTCAAGAAGCGATCCCTGGCTGTCTTTTGAACATGTAGGTCGTGCGGCCCCCCTGGACCAGCAAGGTCGTGGGATGGGGGAGGCGATCCAGCCGTAGCTTGGCTGTCGGCCGCGAGCCATCGATCTCAAACCCGACACCGTCCAAACCGCCGACGTAGCTGCGCGGGAGGATATAAGGGCCTTTTGCGTCCCGCCCCACCGTGTAGCGGGTGGTTGGCTTATCGTTGAGGATCATTGCGCCATCGCGCAAGGTCAGGCTTCCGCAGCAATCATTCCCGAAACTGCCATTCTCCACCCCGCTTGGGGCTGGTGGCTTCGACAGAATGACGAGCGTAGTCACGGTGACGACCGCGATGACGCCCGCTGTCCCGATCTTCCACATATGGTGCACGCCTGTGCGCTCGTCTTTCGCGGTCGGAGGCAGCTCGATCATCACGATTCCTCCACGCGTTGCGATTTTTATATCGATATATGTAGAATTTACAATAAAGCTTTGCCGGGATTTTATGAGAGATTTTGGCCGCGTGGATTAGGCCGTCGGAGGCGCCTTATTTGGTGCGTCCCAACCAGTTGCGCACATGGCCAGTCGCGAGCATGTTGCTCCTATGCAGCCGCGAACCTCATTGATCGACGGCACCATCCAAGGATGTTTCCAACGCGGTACAAACCTATGAACCTCGAGAGGTTTGAAGCAGATAACTTTGGCGCTGGGCAGGAGTGGCGGTGCTGGCCACATCGCCTTCCGTGCAACCCCGGTTGATGAAACTTTTGCCATTCGCACTGGGTGGCCTGCTCTTGGTCTTAACAGCGTGCGAAAACCGAGAAGCGAGGTTGCTTGCTGGCATGAGCGCGTCTGAAAAGGCGTCATTCCTCGCCCTCGGGCGCTACTACGATTGTACCAATAATTTCGTACGCAAAGCCAAGAAGGCTAACCGTAGGCCTTCCGACGATGAGCTCAGGCTTTGGGGGTATAAATGCCCATCAGAGCTGGAGAGAGCGGCCGAGACAGTCGATGATTACTGGATGAGCGACAACTACAAGCGTCGGGATGATCCTGCAGCTTACTCCGCCATTCGAAGTGTTCGTATCGCCTTTCATAAAGACGAACTGGCTGGAGCGCACGCATATTGCGAATTTCGGGAATGTGTCAGGACTGATTAGTCCTTGGCTAGAATGCCGCGTGAACGCATCAGAGGCTTCCGACATCGTTCACATATTCTGCCGAACCGTCGTCGATCTTAGTCGGGAACCACCGGCACGTGTTGCAGCACGGCCCGTCGCCCACGTGCCGCGCGGACGATTGGCGGTATCGACAGCAGGATCGCGGCGACCAACCCGCCAATGGCGAGCAGGCCGGCGGGGGTCATGGTGAGGCTGGCCTCGGCTTCGAAGCGGCCGGCGCTCATGCGGGCGCGGGCGGTTTGCGGTTCGGTCAGGGTATCGGTGATGCGGGGCATACTTTGTTACTCCGCTGCGGGTGGGCAAGGGGTAGGCGGTTGGGGGAGTTTAGCGCTCGGTATGGAGTTTTGACAAAGGGAACGCGCCGGGACGCCAATCCGTATCACGCCTGCCAGCAGGTCTGTCTTAAGCTGGAACGATCCATGTGCGCGCCGTCAGCTGTGACGCCTCGTGATGGCCATGAGCGCAAGCCAGGCAGGGACGAAGAAAAACGGGAAGGGCAGCCAATCGATATCTTCGCGACCAAGCGCGTCGAGTGCCTGTGTTGCCCACATGGTTGCGCAAATCATGGGCGCGATGATTGCGAACATG
The DNA here is from genome assembly GCF_052180265.1 of Sphingomonas sp. ASY06-1R. Classification (GTDB taxonomy): domain Bacteria; phylum Pseudomonadota; class Alphaproteobacteria; order Sphingomonadales; family Sphingomonadaceae; genus Sphingomonas_I. The sequence continues at coordinate 799,879 of NZ_CP197464.1, forward strand.
ACCGCCCAACCTTTGCGGTGACACGGCATGTAGCTCCAAAGGACTTTTTCGAACCATTTCTCGCGAACCATAGTCTCATGGTGCCGATGAGTAACGGACGGTGTCAACGGAGCGCTACTCATGCTGTCATGTACGTGAGGCGAAGACGTCATGCCGGACCCTTCGACAGGGCTCAGGACGGGCTTGTCCGGGGGCCGTGTTCTTCCTGTTTGGGGATGAAGAAAGCGGGACCCCGGATCAAGTCCGGGGTGACGGGTGGGGGGAGGGGGCGTGCGTCACCCCGGATGAGGTCCCGGGGTGACGCTTGGGCCTAGCTCAATCGTGTTCGCGGTCGCCGGCGCCGATGTAGAGCTCACGCCCGGTCTCGTTGTAGAGGTCGCTCATCTTTTGCATGCCGGCCTCGGCTTCCTCGACGTTGGCGGCGATGAAGGTGTCGGCGGGCGCGTTTTGTTTGGCGGCGAACTCACGCACTTCGGCGGTGATCTTCATCGAGCAGAATTTGGGGCCGCACATCGAGCAGAAATGCGCGGTCTTGGCGCCTTCAGCGGGGAGCGTCTGGTCGTGATATTTCTCGGCCGTGTCGGGATCGAGGGAGAGGTTGAACTGGTCGCGCCAGCGGAATTCGAAGCGGGCGCGTGACAGCGCGTCGTCCCGCAGTTTCGCGGCGGGGTGACCCTTGGCGAGATCGGCGGCGTGGGCGGCGAGCTTGTAAGTGACGACGCCGACCTTGACGTCGTCGCGGTCGGGCAGGCCGAGATGCTCCTTGGGCGTGACGTAGCAAAGCATCGCGGTGCCGTACCAACCGATCATCGCCGCACCGATGCCGCTAGTGATATGATCATAGCCCGGCGCGATGTCGGTGGTGAGCGGCCCCAAGGTATAGAAGGGGGCCTCGCCGCAGGCTTCGAGCTGCTTTTCCATATTCTGCTTGATCTTGTGCATCGGCACATGGCCGGGGCCTTCGATCATCACCTGGACGTCCTGCGCCCAGGCGCGCTTGGTGAGTTCGCCGAGCGTATAGAGTTCGGCGAACTGGGCTTCGTCATTGGCATCCGCGATCGAGCCGGGGCGCAGGCCATCGCCGAGGCTGTAGGCGATGTCATAGGCCTTCATGATCTCGGTGATTTCGTCGAACCGCTCGTAGAGGAAGCTCTCGCGGTGATGCGACAGGCACCATTTGGCCATGATCGAGCCGCCGCGGCTGACGATGCCGGTGACGCGCTTGGCGGTCATCGGGATATAGGGCAGGCGCACGCCGGCGTGGATCGTGAAATAGTCGACGCCCTGCTCGGCCTGCTCGATCAGCGTATCGCGGAAGATCTCCCAGGTCAGATCCTCGGCGACGCCGCCGACCTTCTCCAGCGCCTGGTAGATCGGCACGGTGCCGATCGGGACGGGCGAGTTGCGGACGATCCATTCGCGCGTGTCGTGGATGTTGCGGCCGGTGGAGAGATCCATGACCGTGTCCGCGCCCCAGCGGATCGACCAGACCATCTTGTCGACTTCCTGGGCGACGTTGGAGGCAACGGCCGAATTGCCGATATTGGCGTTGATCTTGACGAGGAAATTGCGCCCGATCGCCATCGGCTCGCTCTCGGGGTGGTTGATATTGTTGGGGATGATGGCGCGGCCGCGGGCGACCTCATCGCGGACGAATTCGGGCGTCACGAAATCGGGGATGGAGGCGCCGAAATCCTCGCCGTCGCGGACGAAGCCTTCCAGCAACGCTTCGCGGCCCGCATTTTCGCGGATGGCGACATATTCCATTTCGGGCGTGATGATGCCCTTGCGGGCATAATGCATCTGGCTGACGTTCATGCCGGGCTTGGCGCGCAGCACGCGGCGGCGGACGTTGGGGAAGGGCTGGACGCCGCCGGAGCGATCGGGCCCGAGCTGGCCGTTATCCTCCGGCTTCACCTCGCGCTGGGAGACTTCCTCGACATCGCCGCGGTCGCGGATCCAGTCGCGGCGCAGCTCGGTCAGGCCGGCCATGATGTCGATCCGCACATTGGGATCGGTATAGGGCCCGGACGTGTCGTAGACGCGCAGCGGTTCCTCGTTCGCCGACGGCTCCAGCACGATCTCGCGCATCTTCACGCCGAGCGCGCCGACATGGACCTTGCGCGAGCCGCGGATGGGGCCGGTGGTCACGGTGAGTTCGCCGGTGGGGCGGGGGCCGCCCTGAGGCGCCAGATCAATCTTGGGGTCAAAGTCGGCCATGGTCTCGTCTCCAATTGGGACGGAGAGCGGGCCCGGGATGTGAAGCGGGCCGACCTCCCTCCCTACGCCGGTATCAGCCGGATCAGGTTCGACGGGTCGCGAGGAACGCCTCGCCTCTCAGCCGCACGACATCTGCGACCCCCCGGGGATGCGGAGGGTGTAGCCGTATCTCCCCGCGCCGGGAAGCGGCAATGCGTCCACGGGCCGATGCGTCAGGACGAGCGACGGGGCGGGATCATTCGGTCGGTGCGGGGATCGCCGCTACCGGCACGGGAATGACCGGGATCTTGGGTTTGGGCTTGAGCAAGGCCGCGCTCTCGATCCGATCCAGCGCATTGTGCGCGAGGAGATAGCGGCGCGCCTGCGCCAGCCAGTCATTGGCGCGGGCGGCGCCGGGCATGCGGGCGATCTCCGCCGCCGCGACATCCACCTGGCCTTCGTCCAGCGCCTGCTGCGCACGGTCGAGCCGATCGGCCGGAATGGTGGAGGGTTGGTCCGCGCGGCGCAGGACGAAGAGGCTCGCCATCTCGCGCCGGAGGCCCTGCCACCAGCGTTGATTCGCGCCCGCAGTGACAAGCGTCGGGCGCAGCTTCGCCAGCCCGTCGCGCAATTCCCCGAGGGTGACCGGGCTTTGCGAGGCGGCGATGATCTGGACGACCGAGGCGGCGTCGGTGCCGCCGAAGCAATCGCGCAACAGGCCTTCGATATAGCCGAGCGGCTGGCCGCGATCGACGGCGCGGCGGGCGGCAAAGGCGACGAGCAGCCCTTCGGCGCGATCGACATCGCCGGATGCCTGGACCGAACGCGCATTCAGCGCGTCGACGCGCGATTCGATCGCGGCCAGGCGTTCGCTGAGCGCGGCCTCGCTGGGCGGCGGTGCGGGCTGGGCGACGCGGACGGGCACCGCCCGGGTGATGACGACCGGCTTGGGGGTGGGGCGGATCAGCCCGGCGATGCGATCCCAGCGATGGACGGCATAGGCCGCCGCGGCGATGCCGAGCAGGAAAGCGATCAGCGCGATCGCCAGCAACGTATATGGCAGGCGCCGCCTGGTCGTGCCGTAAAGTTCCGGTTGGCCCATCACCCCTTCTCGCACAGAGTGAGGGCCGCCGCCAACAGCGCCGCATCCTCCGGCGTTTCGGCGATCGCGACGTCGGCCCACGTGCCGGTGGCAGCGGACTGGCTGATCGCGGCGATGCGGACGCTTTCTGGAGAAATGCCGGCTGCGGCGAGCAGGCGCGCAAAGACCTGCGACGCCCGCGGAGAATGGATCAGGGCGACCGCCTGATCATCGAGCGCGGCGCGCGCGGCTTCGGGTAAAAGGGCAACGGGATCGGCGGCGTAGACGATGCGCCGGACGACGGGGAAGGGCAGGTCGGCGGGTTCGCGGATCTGTGCGCCGGACAGATGCAGCGGCCGTACCACATGATCCTGCGCCATCTGGCGGACGAGCGCGACGACATCGCCGGCGCCGGTGCGCACGTCCGCAAAGCCGGCTGTCCGGGCCACGGCCGCGGTTTCGCGACCCACCGCATAGACCGGCAGATGGCGATAGGCCTGGAGCGCGGGGCCGCCATGGCGGATCGCGTTGGCGCTGGTGATCATCAGCGCGTCATGCCGCGCCGGATCGGGGGCATCCCACGGCACCGGCGCGACCGCGAAGATCGGCGCGGCGATCGCGGCCAGCCCCAAATCGGTTGCGCGGGCCAGCGTCGTGCCGGCGCCCGGCTCCGGCCGCAGCACCAGCACCGGCCTCATACCGCGAACAGGCCCCGCAGCGACGGTGGGGCGCGATCCAGCAGGTGACGCGCGAGATCGGCAGGTCCGGAGGCATCGTCGCGTGCGAAGCGGGCTTCGGCCGCCTCGGAGGCGCTGCCGTCTTCGGTCAGGATTTCCGCGCGCAGCAGGATCTTGTCCTCCACGATCCCGGCGAGCGCCGCTACCGGCGAGCGGCAATCCGCCCCAAGCGCGGCGAGGAAGGCGCGCTCGGCCAGGACGCATTGGCTGGTGGGGGCGTGATCGATGGCGTGCAGCAGCGCCAGGATCGCATCGTCGCCGGCGCGCGCCTCGATCCCGACCGCGCCCTGCGCGGGGGCGGGCAGGAGATCGTCTAGCGCGACCCCGATCTCGCCGCGCCCGAGCCGATCGAGACCGGCGGCGGCGAGCAAGGTCGCATCGGCTTCTCCCTCCGCCAGCTTGCGCAGGCGGGTGTCGATATTACCGCGGAACAGCAGGATCTGGGCATCGGGGCGGGCGCGGCGGACCTGCGCCGCCCGCCGCGGGGAGGACGTGCCGACGCGGGCGCCGGGTGGCAGAGCGGCGAGGCTGTCATGGCCGATCAATTTGTCGCGCGTGTCGGCGCGGGGCGGCATGGCCGCGATGACGATCTCCGCCGGGCGGATCGTTTCGACATCCTTCATCGAATGGACGGCAAGATCGATGTCACGATGGAGCAGCGCGCGATCGAGCTCCTTGGTCCACAGCGCCTTGCCGCCAATCTCGGCCAAAGCGCGATCCTGGACCTTGTCGCCGGTCGTCCGGATCGGCACGATCTCGACCGCATCGTCATCCCAGCCATGGGCGTCGCGAAGGGCGGCCGCCACCATGCGGGCCTGCCACAAGGCAAGCGGCGATCCACGGGTGCCGAGACGAAGCAAGCAGGCCATGCGCGCATCCTTACCCGCGCGCCGCGGAAAGCCAATGTCGGAGCAGCCACCTTTTTTGCGCGACGGGGTTAAGCGAGGTCGGGCAGGCGCCAGTCGATCGGGGGGCGGCCATGCTGTTCCAGGAACGCGTTGGCCTTCGAGAAGTGGCCGGAACCGAAGAAGCCGTTATGCGCCGACAGCGGCGAGGGGTGGGCGGCCTTGAGGACGAGGTGGCGGCCCCCTTTGTCGATATTGTCGACGAAGGCCGCTTTCTTTTGGGCGTAGCTGCCCCACAGCATGAATACGACCGGCTCTGCGCGGGCGTTGATCAGGCGGATGATGGCATCGGTGAAACGTTCCCAGCCGCGCCCCTGATGCGAGGCGGCCATGCTCATCTGCACGGTCAGCACCGCGTTCAGCAGCAGTACGCCCTGTTTGGCCCAATGTTCGAGGAAGCCATGGCCGGCGCGGGGAATGCCGAGATCGCGTTCCATCTCCTTGTAGATGTTGACCAGGCTGGGGGGCGTGCGCACGCCGGGCCGAACGGAGAAGCACAGGCCATGCGCCTGGCCCTCGCCATGATAGGGATCCTGGCCGAGGATCACGACCCGGACGTCGTCCAAGGGCGTCAGATCGAGCGCGCGGAACCAGTCGCCGGACGGCGGGAAGATGCGCTTGCCCGCCTGCTTTTCCGCCACCAGGAAGCTACGCAGCGCCTGCATATAAGGCGCATCGAACTGCTCCTGTAAGGGTTCGCGCCAGCTCGGATGCAGCTTGATCTCGCCCATCGATTCCTCCCCGCCCCGGATGTCCGAGCGGGCAGGCGGGGTCAATCGGCTAGATATGTCCGGCCGAGGGACAATCGAAGGCGAGCGGGCAATGGGCACAATCGGGCGCCTCGGGCCGGCAGACGCGCTGGCCGAGCCGTTTGGTGGCGACGTGGAAGGCCAGGAAATCGTCGCCGCTCCAATCGGGCGCGCCCGCCGTGACCTGTTCGCTGACCGCCTGAATATCGGCATGGGCGCCGACGAACCCCAGGCGCTGCAGCACGCGCTGGACATGGGTATCGACGATGAAGACCGGGCGCCGCAGCGTGCTGCCGTTGAGCGTGGCGGCGGAGACCTTGCGCGCGACGCCGGGCAGTTGTTCCAGCCAGGCGAGCGCGTCTTTCAGCGGGACTTCGCCGAGGAAGTCGAGATGAAGGTGGGGCAATCCCGTTCGATCCGTTGCATGGCCTTTGCCAGATATTCCGCCTTGGCATCGGCAAAGGTCACTTCCGCAATGACATGTCGGATGGCCGCGGGTGCGGCGCGCGCCAATCGCATCGGCGTGGGATAAAGACGGCACAGGCGATGATAGGCCGCGAGCGAGACGGCATCGAGCGTGCGGCTGCTGATCAGCGATTTGACCAGCGCGCCGATCGGCGACCGCGCCGGCGGAAATTCGACCCGGAGCAGCATGGGAGCAAGCGCGCTGTGCCAGCGCTCCAGATCGGCAGACGCGAAGGCGAATCGCTGTTGCATCGTCCGCCAATATCGGAACATAAAGAGAACATATCAAGAGTGATTCGGTGGACCCTGCTCATGTCGAACCAATGCGCATCCGCGCCCGAGTCTGCGGTGCACAACCTGTTCTTTGCCGTCCGGCCGCCCCAGGATGTTCGGGCGCGCGTCGCGAAGGCGACCGCCTCGCTGCCGGTGGGCGGCAAACCCTTGCGCCCCGATCGCCTGCACATCAGCACATCGAATCTGGTGCAGCGGGATGTCGTGCCCCCGGGGCTCGGCGAAGAAGCGGCGGAAGTGGCGGCATCGATCCGGTGCGCGCCGTTCCCGGTGATGTTCGACCGCCTCGTGGCCGGTGCGACATCGATGCTGCTGGTGCCGAGCGCGCCGCTCGATCGACTGCGCATGTTTCGGGAAAGGTTGGGATTCACGCTGATGCGGAGCGGGCTGCCGTTCAGGCTGGCGGGCCAGTTCCGCCCGCATATCACCTTGCTCTACGGCAACGACCTAACGTTCGAGACCGAGATCGATCCGGTCATCTGGACGGTCGAGGAGTTTGTGCTGATCGACAGTCCGGTCGGAAAGACTAAACATGTCGAGATCGGACGCTGGCCGTTGCGGCCCTAGATCAGAGCTGGCGGGCCCGGCGCTTCTTGATTTCGCGTCCAATGAACCAGATCACCCCGCCGGCGATCACCGCCACAACTGCCGCATCAGCATAATGAAGGGCGTGGCTGAGGCGCGGATCGGTGCGCCATGCGACCCCTAGCTTCATGCCGACCCAGGCCAGGCCGAAGCACCAGGGCCAGGAACCGATGAAGGTGTAGAGGTGAAAGCGGAGCAGCGGCATCCGCGCAACGCCGGCCGGGAAGGCGATGAAGGAGCGTACGAAGGGCAGCAGGCGGCAGACCAGAACGGTGATGCTGCCCCAACGCGCGAAGAAATGCTCGGCATGGGCGAGATGGTCCATGTTGAGCAGGACATATTTGCCCCAGCGCGCCACGAACGCGCGGCCGCCATGCTTGCCGACCTCATAGCCGACGATCGAGCCGAGGTTGCAGCCGATCGCGCCCGCGGTCGCGACCAGATACAGGTCGAACCGGCCGGTCGAGACGAGATAGCCCGAAAAGGGCATGATGATCTCGGACGGGAGCGGGATGCAGGCGCTCTCGATCGCCATCAGCAGGACGATACCGAGATAGCCGCTCGCCGAAATGACGGCGATGATCCATGCGGCGACGGGGGCGAGAATGCGTTCGACGATCGACATGGATGCCGGCTGTGCCGGGATCGCGCGACATTGTCGAGGCGATTACTTCGCAGGTGCAGCAACAACCGCCGCCGTAATGGGGCCATTGGCCCCGATCAGGGCCGCGTCACCATGCCCACGCGATCAGCGCTGCGGAAGCAAGGCGATGATGTCGTCCGTGGTTCCGGTTTCGCCAAGGCGCGGAAAGACGCGCGTCACGCTATTTTCGTGCGTTTCCGCCGAGAGATCGGTCATCGCGTCGATCGGCAGGGCCACATTGAAGCCGGCTTCGAAGGCCTGGCGCGCGGTCGATTCGACGCCGATCGCGGTGGCGATGCCGGCGATGACGACCTGGGTTATGCCGTGCGCCTTCAGATAGTGTTCGAGATCGGTATTCACGAACGCGCCCCACGTCTGTTTCGTGACGATATGGTCGGAGGGCTGGCGGTCCAGTTCGGGCACGAGATCGGCCCAGTCAGACGGCGGCGCATCCTGCGGCGGCTGTTCGTTACGACCCGGCGCGCCCCCGGTCACGTGAACCAGCACGACCGGCAATTTCCGCTCGCGAAACGCCTGTGCGAGTTTCGCCGACTTCGCCACAATATCGGCGGATTGATACGGCTTGGTGTCGAGCGCGACGATCCCCTTCTGGAGATCGATCAGGATCAGCGCGGTGTTGGGATCCAGCGTCGTCACGGGCATCGGGCGGTCCTTTGTCGTTCAGGGGAAGCGACGCTCGCGATGACGTCCGTCATCGCGAGCGGGCTCCGGGACCTACAGGACGTATTTGCTGAGGTCCGTGTTCCGCGCGACCGCGGCGAGCTGTGCATCGACATAGGCCGCATCGACGATCAGGGTCGTGCCGCCGCGTTCCTCGGCGTGGAAGCTGATGTCTTCCAGCAGCTTTTCCATCATCGTCTGGAGGCGACGTGCGCCGATATTCTCGACGCTCTCATTCACCTGTGCGGCGGTGCGGGCAATCGCCGCAATACCGTCCTCGGTGAAGGCCAGATCGACCTGCTCGGTGCCAAGCAGGGCACTATATTGCGTCGTCAGGCTGGCGCGCGTGTCGGAGAGGATGCGGACGAAATCCTGTTCCGTCAGCGGCTTCAACTCGACCCGGATCGGCAGACGACCCTGCAATTCAGGCAGAAGATCGCTCGGCTTGGCGACATGGAAGGCGCCGGAGGCGATGAACAGGATATGGTCAGTCTTCATCGGACCATATTTGGTGGCGACGGTCGTGCCCTCGATCAGCGGCAGCAGATCGCGCTGCACGCCTTCGCGGCTGACCGAGCCACCGCGCACGTCGGACACGGCGATCTTGTCGATCTCGTCGAGGAAGACGATGCCATTGGCTTCGGCGTCGGCCAAAGCGGTGCGGTTGACCTCCTCCTGATCGAGCCGCCGGTCGGCTTCTTCCTCGACCAATTTGGTCCAGGCCGCGCGCACCGGCAGCTTGCGCTTCTTCATGCGCGGGCCACTCAGCTTGCCCATGATTTCGGACAGGTTGATCATGCTGGCCTGGCCGCCCGTGCCGGGGATGTCGATCGGCAAGCCGCCGCCCGTATCCTCGACCTCGATCTCGACTTCCTTGTCATCGAGATGGCCATCGTGGAAGCGCTCCCGGAAGGTGGCGCGCGTGGCTTCGGACGCGTCCTTGCCGACGAGGGCATCGATGAGACGTGCCATGGCGGCTTCCTCAGCCTTGTCCTTGACGGCGGTGCGGCGGCGTTCCTTCTCAAGCCGGATCGCTTCCTCGACCAGGTCGCGGGCGATCTGTTCGACGTCGCGGCCGACATAGCCGACCTCAGTGAACTTGGTCGCCTCGACCTTTACGAAGGGGGCGTCAGCAAGCTTGGCGAGACGGCGGCTGATCTCCGTCTTGCCGCAGCCGGTGGGCCCGATCATGAGGATATTCTTGGGGCTGACCTCGTCGCGCAGATCCGGTGCGAGCTTCTGACGGCGCCAGCGATTGCGCATCGCAACCGCAACCGCGCGCTTCGCCTCATCCTGGCCGATAATATGTTCGTCCAGGGCAGCAACAATGGCTTTGGGGGTGAGTGCGTCGTTCATTTCAGTCTTTCGTCATCCTGGCGGAGGCCGGGATCGCGGGAGATGTGACGTGGCGGCGGCGGTTCAGCCGCCTGCGGCCCTGGCCTCCGCCGGGGCGACGTCGTGGTTCAGGTGGCGCTGTCCATCGTCTCGATGGTCAGATTGCCGTTGGTGAAGACGCAGACTTCGCTCGCGATCTGCATCGCCTTGCGCGCGATCGCCTCGGCATCGGCTTCATAGTCGAGCAGCGCGCGGGCGGCGGCGAGCGCATAATTGCCGCCCGATCCAATCGCCGCGATGCCCGCCTCCGGCTCCAGCACGTCGCCATTGCCGGTCAGGATCAGGGTCACGTCCTTGTCGGCGACAATCATCATCGCCTCCAGGTTGCGGAGATATTTGTCGGTCCGCCAATCCTTGGCCAGCTCGACCGCGGCGCGCAGCAATTGGCCGCGATGTTGTTCCAGCTTGCGTTCGAGCCGTTCGAACAAAGTGAATGCATCGGCGGTGGCGCCGGCAAAACCGCCGATCACTTCACCATCGCCCAGGCGGCGCACCTTGCGTGCGTTCGGCTTGATCACTGTGTTGCCGAGGCTGACCTGACCATCGCCGGCCACCACGACCTTACCGTTTTTGCGGACCGACAGGATCGTTGTCCCATGCCAGCCTATTTTATCTTGCGTCATTACCCATCCCGTCAATTGGTGGGCGGGATATGGGAAAGCCAAAAGGCTTGTGCAACGCGGCACAGAACGTGTCCGTATCGGCCACATTAGCAATCATGCATTCATAATAGAATTCGTAGGCGCCCCCCCGCAAAGGTGGCGCAACGCGGAGTCGGCACCTATATGCCCTGTTTCCCAAGGAGTATTGACGTGGCGACTGACAATCAGGAATTGATTACCCTTACGGCAGACATTGTTGCTGCGCATGTGAGCAACAATAGCGTTCCCACCGCCGAAGTGGGTAGCCTCATCCAGAGTGTCTATAGCGCGCTTCAGCAGGTCGGTACCAATGTGGCGGAGCCGCAGGCAGAAAAGCCCAAGGGTGCGGTTTCGGCCCGTGCTTCGATCAAGCCGGATTATCTGATCAGCATGATCGACGGCAAGCAGTACAAGATGCTGCGCCGTCATATCTCGCAGCATGGTTACACGCCGGAGAGCTACCGCGAAGCCTTTGGTCTGGCGCGTGATTATCCGATGGTCGCGTCCAACTATGCCGAACAGCGCCGTGCATTGGCCCACAAGATCGGTCTTGGTCGCAAGCCGCGTACCGGTGGCGCGAAGCCTGGCCGCAAGCCTAAAGTGACTGTGTAAGACTTAGCTCAGGGCAGCTGAAAATGGCCGCGGACCTTCGGGTTCGCGGCCATTTTTATGCGCGTCGTCCTTGTCGCACCGCGGCAAAAGCCGCATATGCGGACGATGCAAGAACCCCTGGAAGCAAAACCCGCGCTGCAAAGCGGCGGGCCCGGCATGGCTTTCGGGCTGTTCGTCGCACTGATCGCGTCGTTGATGGCAGTGACGCCCTTCGGCATCGATTCGATGCTTCCCGCGCTGCCGGAAATTGGCCGGGCGTTAAATATTTCGACCGAGAATCATCAACAATGGATCATTGCCGTCTATGTGATGGGCTTTGGTTCTTCCCAGATCATCTATGGTCCGCTGTCCGACAGCTATGGCCGTAAGCCCATCCTGGTCGTCAGCCTGCTGCTGTTCGCGGCGATGAGCATCATTGCCGGTCTGTCGCAAAGCTTTGAATCCTTGCTGGTCGCGCGCTTGTTCCAGGGCATTGCCGGTGGATCGGGCCGGGTGCTGACCGTGTCGATCGTGCGCGATTGCTTTTCGGGTCGCCAGATGGCGCGGGTGATGTCGATATCGTTCATGATCTTCCTGGCGGTGCCGATCATGGCGCCCAGCCTTGGCCAGTTGATCATGTTGTTCGGAAGCTGGCGGCTGATCTTCTTCTTCCTGGCCGGCTTTGCGGGCGTGGTCGTCACCATCTCCGGCTTGTTGATGCGCGAGACGCTGCACCCCGAATATCGCCGGCCTTTGTCGGCGCGCGCGATCGGGCAGGGGATCCTGCAAACGGTCCGCGAGCGTACCGCGCTGGGCTATATGATCGCGATGACGCTGATCTTCGGCGCGCTGATGGGCTTCATCAATTCGGTGCAGCAGATCTTCGCCGACATCTTCCACGCATCGAACTGGTTCCCGGCCGTGTTCGCGGGCGTCGGGCTGTCGATGGCGGTCTCGGCCTTCATCAATTCGCGCATTGTGGAGCGGTTCGGCACCCGCAAGGTCTCGCACACGGCGTTACTTGGGATGATCGTCGTCAGCGGCGTGCATGTCGCGGTCGCGATGACGCGTCATGAAACGATGCTGAGCTTTGCGCTACTGCAATGGGCCACGATGTTCTGCTTCGGCCTGATCGGATCCAATTTCGGATCGATGGCGATGGAGAATGTTGGTGAGATTGCCGGCACCGCATCGTCGGTACAGGGGTTCGTCTCGACCTGCGGCGGCGCGCTGCTGGGCCTGGCGGTCGGCCAGGCCTTTAACGGGACGGTCGTACCGCTGGCGCTGGGCTTCCTGCTGCTAGGGATCGCGGCGCTGGTGGTCGTGCTCATCACGGAACGCGGCAAATTGTTTCGGTCGCATAATGCGCCGCTCTCGATGGAGCCGGCCTTCCACTGAGCAGTTCCTCGAGAGGTCGCGATTAGCTGTCGATGCCGTGCCGCGCTAACAGCCAGGCCGCATTTTCTGGCGCTGCAGGGCTGCTCGCGTAGTTCGCCTTCATACCGACAGATACCTGGAAGCTCACGCGATGCTCGCCAGGCCGGAGACTCATACATGCGGACTGTCGGCGTTCGCCCAGTTGCGGCCGCTTAACTGACCGGTCATATTCTTGGCATGAGCGACCTCCAAGTTGCAGAGATACCATTCGAAGAAGGCGGCATCCGCTATCGCTACGCCCGCAAATTGTCGGCTGATGGCTCGCGCTGGATAAGAGAGGGGCTGTTCCAAGCATTTCACCCGAACGGCACGCTTGCGACTGAAGGGATCTACCGGGAGGGCCTTGAAGACGGAGCGTGGCGGGACTTCCATGAGAACGGCCTACTCGCTGCGGCAGGCGTCTACCGTGATGGGAAAGAGGCTGGGCCGTGGCAATACTGGAACGCTGACGGGAGCGTAGAAGCTAGCAGATAGCTGCCGGTCGGCTTACCGCCAGTTATCACCGTTCCGCGGCCTTCAGACCACGCTTACGCCGAGCCAGCACTTTTTGGTCGTGAGATCCTCGCTCACGACGACCAACACACTAAAAATCTATATAGGACCTCTCGGTAATTCCCTCCCCATCCTGCTTCGGTTGGATAACAGCACGCTAGGCCGGAAACTCATAAATGGGGACTGTCGGCATTCGCCTCAATTTTAGACATTTAGCCGTTGCGAGTTGTCAGGTGGGCGAGCAGTTCTTTCAAGGATGCGACGGCCTCTTCGTCTGCCGCGACTTTGCCGCTTTTAGCCCAGCGGTGAAGCTCAACAAGCAACTTCGCTTCCTGTTCGCTCCCCTTCGATATGATCGTTGAATGGTCGCAGGCATCTTGGATTGTGGAGCCTACGTGCAGGTGTCGGAAGTGGCGTTCCTCGCCCGGTTCAGGTGTCTCGTTAACTTCGAGCAGGAGCGACAACAGCGATCCGTCTTCACGCCGGAAGTCAGCGAATATCGATCCTCCATCCCGCAAGATGCCACCGCTCACCAGCGTTAGGTCCATCGAAGCTAAATAACTGATCGGCCCGCCCGGACAATGCGCTTCCCACCACATTCAGAGGTCCGACGCCAAGCGCGTTGAGTGACCGAAAGCGACCCCTATTGCAGATGTGACGCGCCAAGTTACGCTGTTAGCATGAATGAAGAAGACGACATTGACCGTTATGAGCCGCTCGATCCTGGTCAAGAGTGGGATCAGGAACTTGCCAACGACCTCATTGGGGCGACGCTCTTTATCGGGATTACGCATCTCGACAATGCAGGTAATCTTGTTGGACGCGAGCAAGTGTTTGGTACCGTCGAGGGCGTTTCGGAGCGGGCTGGCATCAAGCTCATTCAAACCGATGGCGAAGCCTACACAATCGCACCCGTGCTCGCCGCAATAGATGCAGGCGAGATCGGCTCCTACCGGTTTGCTGAGGACGGCGAACTCGTTCAGAATCCAGACTTCGTTGCTTGGATCACAGCGACGCGCCCGCATCTAAATTGAACCATAATCTAACGTCCGCTGCCCACCAATCTTGGTCGTTCAGCTGTTGCGCCGAAGCGGTCGTTTATGGGCTCAATACCAGGCTGATTTGCTGTCCCGCTTTGAGTTGAGCGGCCGATAGCGTGCTACCAATTTTCCTTAATAATCCTTCGACACGCGCAGATTGACGCTCTGGCGCCCGATCGTGGAGATGGAGGACAAGACGGACAGCCAGCGCGTGATGCGGAATTCGACGCTGGTGGCGCTGTAGCCGGCACCGTCGGTGATCAATTCGACATAGGTGCGGTGGCCCACATTCTTGCCCGCCGCGATCGCGCTTTTCTGACCGGTGGTCACGTCCGCGGGCAAGATGCGCAGGCGATCGAGATGGACCGCCTTGCGGATCGCATTGATCGGATCGAGGTTCAGGCCGCCCCCGCTGCCGCCGCGCAGGCCCGCCACCGCCGCCGCCAGCTGCAGGGCCTCAGGCGCCGACAGGTTGGTGATCGACGTGCCGAACAGCAGCCGCGACAAGAGCTCGTCCTCCGGCAAAGCCGGCGTACTCTGGAAGGCGATATCGGGATGCAGCCCGGTGCCGGTGACGTGGATGGTCGCGTTGAGCCCCTGAATGTCGGCCAGTGCGGTGATGTCGAGCACCGGATCGGGCGGGGCCTCGCCGGTGAAGCGGATGGCGCCACGATCCAGATTGAAGCGCCGTCCGGCGAATTGATAGCCGCCGCGCACCAGATCCGCCCGGCCGCCGATCGCGGGATTGTCGACCGCGCCCTTGATCGTGAGATCCGCCCGCCATTCGCTGTCGAGACCCAAACCGGTGACCATCAGGCGGCTGCTGGCGCGTGCCTTGAGATCGAGATTCCAGGGCCGCGTCGGCACATTATCGTCATCATCGTCATCGAAGCGATTGAGTTCGGTGACGTTGAGATGCGGCACCTCCGCAGCGGTGGTGCTGCCCAGACGGAAGCGGCCCTTTTCGATCCGCACATCGCCGCCGATCGTGCCGCCATTGCCACTGGATTTCAGCGTGAGCGGGCCGGTGACGGTGGCGCCGATATCGTCGCGGTTGAGCAGAACGGCATTTTGCGCCTGGATGGCGAGATCGATGCCGAGACCCTTGCCCGCCCCGAACTGGAAACTGCCGCGGCCGCTGACGGTGCCGCCGCTGCCGGCGCGGCCGGTCATCTGATCGATATTCAGGCGCGACCCGTCGAAACTGCCGGTCGCCTTGATCGCGTCGATGATCGTGCCGGTGACCGCGCTTTCGATGCGCCCGCCGTCGGTCGCCAGCCGCCCGCTGATGCGCGGATTGGCGGGGGTGCCGCCAATATCGGCCGAAACCGACATCGGACCGGAGACGTCGATCGTCTCGACCCCAATCAGGCGCCACAGCGTGTCGGCCGGCCCGGCATAGCGGATCTGGGCGAATAAAGGCGCATCGAACAGACGCGAGATGATGTCTTCGCCGGGAGGAAGCGGGGCGACACGCGCCTGGCCGCGACCGAGGACCCGGCCATTGCTGACCACGACGGCGCGGCCGGCCAGCCCGCGCGGCGTCAGGACTGCGGCAAGCCCCAGATCGACCGGCTGGGAGCTCAGGACGAGGCCCGACCGGGTGATGCCGCGTACCGCCACGTCGATGCGCCCGGTCGGCGCGCCCCCGGCATCGTGCTGGAAATTGAGCTTGCCGCTGGCATATCCGCCCAGGCCGAGATTGGGATTGACGATGTCGAGCAAGGCCAAGGGCATATGTTCGAGCCCGGCTTCGATCCGCGCCGAGGTGCGGCCGAAGCGGCCCGCCAGGGTCGCATTGCCGCCGGCATAGGCAATCCGCGCGGGCGCCAACGTCCACGCATCATCGCTCATCGCCAGCTCGATCGGGCCGGACAAGGTGATCGGCTTGCCCTCGACATTGCCGGTCCCGGTGATCGACATATGGCCGGGGGTAAGGCGCGCGGTCACGTTGAGATCGAAGGCGCGGCGACGGGTGCCTGCCGCGGTGACGGCGACGGTGCCAAGCCCCGCCTTCAAATGCGCCTCCGCATTGACCCGGGCGAGCGACAGCGCGCCACGCGAGAAACCGAAGGCGCGGAACGTACCGTCCACCACGCTGCCCGCCGGATCCAGCAGGATCGCGCCATCGGCACGGCCGCGTCGCATCTTGATCGGCTGGGCGCTGGCGATGATCGCATTGGTGAAGGTCAGGTGGGGCTCAATCCGCTGCAGCGTGCCCTGCGGTGCAAATCCGATCGACCCGCCGATCCCGCCGCCGGCAAGATCGAGCCGCCCGGTGAAGCCTGCGGTGCCGGAGGTAAGCGCACCCTTGGCATGGGTGCCGGACACGGCCAGATCGGCGACGTCTATGACGGTCGGCTGGTTGGGCGCGGTGCGGATCAGGCCATGCGCCTGGAACGGCCGGGCCAGCGAGCCGCCCGCCGCCCGGAACTGGAAGCCTTCGGGAACGGGATCGAGATTGAGCGCCACCTGAGTCAGGCCCAGCGCCTCGACCGGGCGGTCGAGCTGCAAGTCCACCTTGGGATGATCGATCGCGCCATCCAGCTGCAGCTTGAACGTCCCATAGGACGCCTGCTTGCCGGCGCCATCGAACTGGAAGGTGCCGTCCCGCCGCCGGATGCCCGCGCCGACGATCCGGATTGCCGGACCGGTCAGCACGGTATTGGAGAAATGGAGGACGCCATCGGTGCTGCGCACGAGGCGCGTGTCGATGCGCGGATTGCCGCCGGCCAGACTGGCGAGGAACGCATTGTCGAAGCGGCGCACGATCGCCTGACCCGTGCCGGAGACGATGGTGCCGACGCCGTTGGGGCCGGGCAGCACCGTCACCTTGGTCTGCACGTCGACAATGCCCAATCCCGGGATCAGATAGCGCGCCAAGCCACCGGCAATGGCGATATCGTAGCGGCCCGTGACCAGATCGAGGCGGAGCTGAAGCTTGCCCTTCAACTTGTCGGACGACAGCGAGAGATCCTGGCCGACGACGGTCTTCGCGTCGACGCGCAGCACGCCGCCGACCGCCAGATTGCGCAGGATCCCGCCCGCCACCGTGCCAAGCCCGGTGACCTGGGCCGCCTGCAGCTTGATCGGGACCGCGACCGGCGCCGCCGACCAGCGGCCTTCGCCCGTCGCCTTGATATTGTCGAACCCGGTGGTGTCGAAGGCGATGTGCGGGCTGGCGAGCGTGTAGCGGAAGCTGGTCGTCCGGAACGGCCCGTCCAGCGTGGCATGAAGATGGACGTCGCGGCCGGTCATGTTGGGGAACAGCGCCGGCGGCTTGAGCAGCCTGGCGTCGAGCGACAGGCGCGAAAAGGCCGAGTTGCCGAGATCGATGGCGCCGGCGGCCGCGAATTGGAGGGCGGGGGAGGCCAGGTTGAGATGGCCGTTCAGGCGCCGATCGACGAGCGTGCCCGCGCCGGCGACCCTGACCTGGGGCGCCGTCAGCCGCTGAAGCTTGCCCTTGAGGAAGTTGGACGGCGCGATCGTGCCGGCCAGGCTGTAGCGGCCGTTGCGCACGCCGATGCCCAGATCCGAGAAGCGCTTGCCGCCGAGCGTGCCATGGACCGCGCCATCCCAGACGTGCCAGGTGCCGCGGCCGCCGATGCGCAGCGTGATCGCTTCCTTCACGCCTGCCAGTCCGGCGATGATGCCCGCGCCGGGACCATCGAGCGCGCCAATGAGATGGAAGCGATCGCCATCGGGCTCTGCGTCCAGATCGAGCAGCACGCGGTCGCGCGCCGTGCTGGTCGCGCGCAAACCGATCATCGCACGGCGGCCATGAATATGCGCCTTGCCGACCAGGCGCACGGTTTCGGCGTGACCGCCCACCGCCGCGCCGACCTTCAGGCGATCCACCTGGAGCGCGGCGATGCGGATATCGAAGCCCGGGAGGATCGGGCTGCCCGGCTTGCTGTGCAGCACCGGTAACCGATCCAGGATGATCAAGGGGGCGGCCAGCCGATCGATGTTGAGCAGATTCTTGGCCCAGTCCAACGGGTGCCAATCCAGCTTGATTTCCGGCGCCTCGAAAAACTGCCCTTTGAGATCGTAGAGGCGGACGTCGCGCAAGGTTGCGCGGCGCCAGATCGACCCCTCGATCCGACCGATCTTGATGCGAAGGCCGCTGCTGGGCCGCATCGCGGCAATGCGATCCGCGATCAGGCGGTGGCCAGGCTGGGTGTCGATGCTCCAGACCATGGCGAGGAGCAAAGCGATCAGCGACGCAATCGCAATGCCGATCCCACGCAGGATCCGCCAGCGGCGGCGGGGACGTACGGGCCGCACCGCCTCGTCGCTTTCCGGCGTAGGGGCAATCGCGTCGGTCATCAGAAGGCCTGGCCGAGCGACACGTAGACCGCCACGCGCGATTCCCCGCTGCGGCGATCCAGCGGCGTGCCGACATCGACGCGGATCGGCCCGAAGCTGGAATAATAACGTACGCCCAGACCCGTGCCGTACCGCAGGCCGGTCAATTTGGGCAGGCTGCTGTCGTAGAGATTGCCCGCATCCAGGAACGGTACGACCCCGAAGGCGCCGAAGCGGACGCGGGCCTCCAGCGCGAATTCGTTGAGCGAACGCCCGCCGACGGGATCGTTATCGACATCGACGGGCCCGATCTTCTGATAGCCATAGCCGCGTACCGAACCGCCGCCGCCCGAATAGAAACGGCGGGACGGCGCGATACTGTCGCGCGAGACGCCGGTGATCGAGCCGAACCGCACGCGCCCGGCAATCACTACCCGGTCGCCCAATGGCTGATAGCCGCTCGCGTCGATCTGCATCTTGGCATAAGCGTGCGTGCCCGACTGCAGCGACAATTCGGGCGACAGCCGGCCGGACAGGCGGAAGCCGCGGGTCGGGTTGAGCAGATCGTCCGATCCATCATAGCCGAGACTGGTCGGCGCGGCGGCGACCAGGAAGGTGCGGCGGCGGGGCGCGCCGGTCGCGACGACGGTGTCCTTTTCGCGGGTCGCCACGAATTCGCTGCCCAGCGACCAGGTCCAGGTCTTTTGCCAGATGATGTTGGTCTGGCGCTCGATACTGGCGCCGACCGTGAAGGTCTTGGCGTCATACGCATCGAAATTGCTGTGGGAGGCGACAATCTGCGCGTTGAGGATGCGATCGCGCGCGTTGAAATTGCTCTGCCGCAGCACCGCGCCCAGCGATTGTTCGCGCGTCCCGGCCACGCCGCGGAAGGTGACCGCGCCTTCGGGCTTGATCAGGTTGCGGTGCTGCCATGACGCTTCGACGCGGACACCTTCGCCCGTGCCGTAACCGAGCTCGCCCGCGACGGTGCGCGCCGGCGCGCGATCGATATGGACGGCAATATCGACGACGCCGGGATCGGCGGTCGGCTGGGGCGTGATCGTGACGGCGGAGACGAGGCTGGTCGCGATCAGGGCGCGGCGCAGATCCTCCAGCCGGGCGGCGTCATAGCGTTCGCCGGGGTGAAAGCGCGCGATGATGGCGAGATGTTCGGCCGAGAATGTCTGCTTCTGGCCGGTCGGCACGATCCGCCCGAAGCGCGCGCGCACGCCCGGCGATACGGGCAGCGTCAGCGTCGCCTTGTTGAGCTGATGATCGATCGCGACCTGGGGCTCGCCGACCTTGGCGAAGGGATAGCCTTCCCGTCCGAGCGTCGCCTGGAAAGCGGCGACCGCGGCCAGGACCTTGTCCGCATCGACATCGTCGCCCGCCTTGACCGAGAATTTGCCGGCCAAAGCGGCCGCTTCGGTGCCGGCGGCGTCCAGGCCCGGCAAGGTGACCGTCGTGAACTGATAGGCGTCGCGCGGCCGCACCGTCACGCGCACGATGGTTTCGGCATCGCCCGGCGTCGAGCTGACGGTGGCGGCGACGCGGCCGTCATAATGGCCTTCCGCCGCCAACAGCTGGCGAACCAGTTCCTCGTCATCGCGCGCGCGGCGATTGATCTGGGCGGCGTTCGCGGGCTTGCCCTGATTGGTGACCAGCGCCGACAATTGATTGAAGCGGGTCTTGAAGCCGCTGCCCAGATCGTCGGCGCCTTCCAGGATGACGCGATAGCGTTTGAGCCGATCCGCCACGGTACCCTGCACCTCGGTCGCGCCGACGGTGGGGGCGGCATCGATCTTCGCGGGATCGGGCCAGTCGACCCCCAGATCGGGCATCGGCGCCATGTCGCTCGGCGCGGTCTGGACGGGCGGAATATCGATCAGCGGCGGCGGCGCGGCGGCGGCGTCCTGGGCGTGAAGCGGCGCGAAGGCAGAGAGGAGGAGGGCCGCCGCGACCGATAAACGCGAAGCGTGCCGCGGCGAGACGGGGACCATGATCCCGTCCTAATGAAGGACCGCGCGGGCCGCCAGCGTCCTTTGCCGCCCCCGCACACATGTCATCCCGTAAAACTGGCGGAAAGTTCGGAAAACTGGCAGGAAAGCCACATGGCCACCAAAACCCCGAGCGCCGCCGGCGGCGCGTTCATTGCCCTCGCTATCCTGATCGGCGCAATTGCGGGGGGCGTGAGCGGACAACCGACGATCGGGGTGCTGGCGGGCGCGGCGGCGGGCACCGTCCTGGCGGTGCTGATCTGGTTGCAGGACCGCAAAAGGATCAACCGCTAAGCCGGTTCGCCACGCCACGGCGGAACGAGGCAGGACGGATCACGTTCAAGCCCTATGGCAACAGCACGATTGCGTCATGTCGACGACAAGATACCCGGCATCACCCGACAGCGCGCGGGGCATGGCTGGGCCTATTTCCTCGCGTCCGGCGAACGCATCAAGGATCGGGACGAGATCGATCGGCTGAACGCGATCGCGCTGCCGCCGGCCTATATCAAGGCCTGGTATTGCCCCTTTCCGAACGGCCATATCCAGGCGACCGGCGTCGATGCGCGCGGGCGCAAGCAATATCGCTATCATGTGGATTTCCGGGCCGCGCAGGAAGCGGACAAATATGAGCGCTGCGCCGAATTCGGCCGCGCCTTGCCCAAGCTGCGGGCCAAGGTGGAGGCGGATCTGGCGGGCCGCAAACTGGCGCGCGATACGGTGATCGCCGCGGTCGTGCGCCTGCTCGACCTGGGGCATATCCGCGTCGGCAACGAGGCCTATGCCAAGGAGAATAAGAGCTTCGGCGCGACCACGCTGCGCAACCGCCACGCCAAGGTGAGCGGCGGGACGCTGAAGCTGGAATATATGGGCAAATCGGGCAAGAAGCAGCGATTGACCATCCAGGATCGGCGGCTGGCATCGATCGTACGCCGCACCCAGGATCTGCCGGGCCAGCATCTGTTCGAATATCTGGATGATGCCGGCGCGGCGCAGCCGGTCGGCTCGGCCGAGGTCAACGACTATATCCGCGAGGCGACGGGTGGCGACTTCACCGCCAAGCATTTCCGGACGTGGGGCGCGAGCCTGCTGGCGTTCGAGCATATCCTGACCACGGCCAAGGACGGCAAGCCGGCGCTGAAGACGATGCTGGAGGCGGTGGCCGCGGCCCTGGGCAACACGCCCGCAATCAGCCGCAAATCCTATGTCCACCCTGCACTGATCGAGCTGTGCCGCGGCGGCGATGCGAGCGAATTGTGTGAATTGAAATTGCCGCGCGCGACGCAATGGCTGGACAGCCATGAGCGTGCGCTGATCGCCTTCCTCGACGAGCTTGCGCGGGAAGGCAAAAAGCAGGCCCAGGCCGCCTGAGATGCCGGTGACGACGAACAATGCGGCGGCGACCGCGCCGCTGCGCGTGTCGGGCAGCAGCATCCAGATGCTGTGGGACGAAAGCATCGCCTGGGCGCTGAGCCACTATCTGCAGGTCACCATCGCGCTGGGCGCGGGATTGCTGATCGCTGCGGTCCTGTATGCGATCCGTTGGGCGGGCGTTCGGCTGTGCCGCAAGCGCCTGGGCAATGCGCATTGGCCGCAGACGATCGGGCGGGTGTTCGCGGCGACGCGGCCCTGGTTCATCGCCTTGTTCGCGGCGAAATTGGTGTCGGGCTATGCATTCCCGCCGCCGCTGCTGGCGCAGACGATCAACGTGCTCTTCACTATCGCGGCGGCGCTCCAGGGCGCTTTGTGGGTCCGCGAGGCGATCCTGGGCGTGATCGAATATCGTGCCGGTGGCGATCAGCCCGGCGCACTGGGCTCGGCGATCGGCATCATCCGGCTGCTCGTGACGATCACCCTGTTCGCGATCGCGATCGTGCTGATCCTCGACAATCTGGGGGTGAACGTCACCGGCCTGGTCGCGGGTCTCGGCATTGGCGGTATCGCCATCGGCCTTGCCGCCAAGGGAATATTCGACGATCTGTTCTCGGCCTTGTCGATCATCTTCGACCGGCCGTTCCAGCGTGGCGATTCGATCAAGTGGGACAATACCAGCGGGACGGTCGAGGCGATCGGCCTGAAGACGACGCGGATCCGTGCGGTCACCGGCGAGGAGGTGGTGATCTCCAACACCAACCTGCTCAACAAGGAATTGCACAATATGGCGCGGCTCGCGCGTCGCCGGATCGTGATGACCCTGGGCGTGGCTTATTATACTTCGCCCGAATTGTGCGAGCGCTTGCCCGCCATCGTTCGCGACGTCGTCGAGCGACACGACAAGTGCGCGCTGATACGCTGCGGCCTCACCAATTTCGGCGCGTCGAGCCTGGACTTCGAACTTCAGTTCGATGTCCGATCGGAACTGTATGACGAGGTGTTCACCGCCCGGAACGACGTGTCGATCGGAATCCTCAAAGCGTTCCACGAGGCTGGCATCGACTTAGCCTTCCCGACGCAGGTCGAGATCAGTGCAAGGGCGGACGGGCGGCCGATCGATCCGCCGGAGACGGCCGCGCCGGAATATGAACCGAGTTTGGCGGTGCCGCCGCGCGGTCCGATCACGCATCCGCCAGCCAGCGGCGAGATTGCGCCGGACTGACGCCGTCGGAGGGAACCGCGGCCGGTCGCGCCGGTTGGGTTTGCAGCAAGGAGATACACTATGGCTGATGCTGCCGAAATCGAAGCCCGCTTCTGGAAAGATCTGAAGTCGTCGCCGTTCGTGATGCTGGGACTGGTCGATGCACGCGACGGGCATACCCAGCCGATGACGGCACAGTTCGAAGATGATGGCGGCCCGCTCTATTTCTTCACGACCAACGACAACGGCCTGACGACCGCACTGGCGGGATCGTCGAACCGCGCGATCGCGACCTATACGGGCAAGGGCCATGACCTGTTTGCTAGCATCCACGGCACGCTGAACGTCGACAATGACGCAGCCACGATCGACCGGCTGTGGAATCCGCATGTCGAGGCATGGTTCGAAGGCGGCCGCAATGACCCCAAGCTGACGCTGCTGCGCCTGGATACCGAAAAGGCGGAATTGTGGCTGGGCGGAAGCTCGATCGGCGCGATGCTGACGCGTCTGCTCGGCAAGGACCCGAAGCAGAGTTACAAGGACAATGTGGCCGAGGTCACGCTGTAAGCGCGCTCGCGCAATCAGCCCCAGAGCGTGGCGGCGGGCGGCGAGAGATAGCCGCCCGCCGCCGTCATCGGTGAGGGACGATCCTCGGCAAGCAATAGCGCGCCGTCCAGATCGACCCAACGCGCCTGCGCGCCGAGAAGGAAGGGCGGGGCCATGCCGAGCGAGGTGCCGAGCATGCAGCCGATCATGATCTCCAGGCCCATGTCGCGACCCTCCCGCGCCAAAGCGAGCGCCTCGGTCAGCCCACCCGACTTGTCGAGCTTGATGTTGATCGCCTGATAGCGGCCGGCGCAGCGCGCAAGATCGCTGCGATCCTGGCAGCTTTCGTCGGCGGCGAAGGGGATGGCTGCTTTCACGCCGTCCAACAGTGCATCCTCACCCGCCCGCACTGGCTGTTCGATCAACTCGACACCATGGTCGGCCAGACGGGCCGCCTCTGCGGCAATGTCGCGGCCGGTCCAGGATTCATTGGCATCGACGATCAGCCGGGCAGCCGGGGCGCCGCGACGGACCGCCGCGACGCGCGCCTCGTCGCCTTCGCCCGCAAGCTTCAGTTTGAGCAGAGGCAGGTGGGCGGACGCGCGCGCATCCGCCTCCATCTTCGCCGGATCGGCGACCGAAATGGTGAAGGCGGTGATCTGGGGGGCGGGCTCGGCAAGGCCGGCAAGCTGCCACACGGGCGTGCCGGTCCGCTTCGCCTCCAGGTCCCACAGGGCAGCATCGAGCGCGTTGCGCGCGGCGCCGCGGGGCAGGCGCGTTTGCAATTCGGCGCGGGTGAGCCCGTTCGCGACGGCGTCTATCTGCGTCTGAAGCTGTTCCAGCACATTTCCTGCGGTTTCGCCGTGATAATAAATGGCGGTGCCTTCGCCGCGACCGACATGACCGTCGGCGGCAATCTCCGCGACGACGACATCGACATGCGTCTTGGCGCCGCGAGAGATGGTGAAGGCGCCGGCGACGGGCCAGCGTTCGATGCGTGCGGTGAGGATCATGCGGGTCTTAATACAGTGCCGTCGCCCGAGCGGAAGCCGGGGTCTCAGGGGTATGGTCTAGTCTCCTGAGAACCCTGCTTTCATAGTCTTGACGGTCAGGCCTTGGCCGCGCGCTTGTCCGCGTCGGCGATGAAGGTTTCCAACACGGGCGCGATCTCGTTGCGCCAGCGGCGGCCGTTGAAGATGCCGTAATGGCCGACCGATTTCGCGAGCAGATATTTCTTCTGATCGTCGGGCAGGTTGGGCGTGATCTTCAGTGCGGCGCGGGTCTGGCCGACGCCGGAAATATCGTCGCGCTCGCCTTCGATCGCGAGCATGGCGATGTCCGTGATCGCACCGGGATCGACCTTGCGGCCGCGGAACATCATCTCGCCCTTGGGCAAAAGATGGCGCTGGAACACCACGTCGATCGTCTCGAGATAGAATTCGGCGGTCATGTCGCAGACCGAGCGATATTCGTCGTAAAAGGCCTTGGTGCCCTCGGCGCTTTCCTGATCGCCGTCGACCAGATGGCGGAACATCTGCCAATGGCTGACAAGGTGGTTGCCCCAGTTCATCGCCATGAAGCCGGTGAGCTGGAGGAAGCCCGGATAGACCTTCCGTCCTGCGCCCGGATAATAGATCGGCACGGTCGCGATCACATTCTGCACGAACCAGCTGTGCGGCCGCTGGGTGGCGACGGTGTTGACCTGCGTCGGCGCCTCACGGGCGTCGATCGGGCCGCCCATCATCGTCAGCGAACGCGGGCGGGCCGGATTCTTGTCGGCGGACATGACACAGGCGGCAGCAAAGGCAGGCACCGCCGGCTGGCAGACGGCCAGGACATGCGCGCCGGGGCCGATATGTTCGAGCCAGCCGACCAGATATTCGACATAATCGTCGAGCCGGAATTCGCCATCCGCGAGCGGCACCAGCCGGGCGTCACGCCAATCGGTGATCCACACGTCATGGCCGGGCAGCATCCGCTCGACCGTTCCGCGCAGCAAGGTCGCGTAGTGGCCCGACATGGGGGCGACGATCAGCAGTTTGGGCTGATCCTTGGGCGCATCGGGGCGGGTGAAGTGGACCAGCTGACCGAACGGCTTGCGCGCTTCGATCACCTCCTCGACCGCGACGTCCTTGCCGTCGATCTGCGTGAAGGGCAGGCCGAACTCCGGCTTGCCATGCGGCGCCGAGGCGTGCGCGAACACATCAAGGCCGGAGGCCATCATCGACCCGAACTGGGTGCTGGCAAAGGGATTGGCCGGGTGCGCCATCCATTCGGAACCGAGCTCGGCCATAGCGCTGGCACCGGCGAGCAGGCTCCGCTGCATTTCATAAGCTTCGTACAGCAAATTCTGTGCCTCCAAGGACCATCTAGATGGGCGTATGCTCGCCGCAATGCAACAAACGTTAGAAAGCGCGATTGGTTGAACGCGCGCAGCTTGCTACAGCAACTTTATGGCCAAAGCACCGACACCCTTGCCCCCGGCAAAGGAGCGCCGCCGGATCGGCGAACTCCGCCTGATCTGGGGGATGGCAATGCAATATCCCGGCCGCATCGCCTGCGCCCTAACGGCGCTGATCGTGGCGTCGGCCGCGACCTTGGCGATCCCGTACGGGTTCAAGCGCGTGATCGACCGCGGCTTCATCGCGGGCGGCGGATCGGCGGCCAGCGTCAATGGGTCCTTCCGCTATCTGCTGATGATCGTGCTGGTCCTGGCGATCGCAACGGCGTGCCGCTTCTACTTCGTGTCGTGGCTGGGCGAGCGGGTGGTCGCGGATCTGCGGCGGCGCGTGCAAGATAATCTGCTGCGGCTGGCCCCGCGCTTCTTCGAGGAAAATCGGCCGTCCGAAATCGCATCGCGGCTGACGTCGGACACCGCGATCATTGAACAGATCGTGGGATCGACCGTCTCCATCGCGCTGCGCAACAGCTTCACCGGCATTGGCGGTATCATCTATCTTTTCACGTTATCGCCCAAGCTGGCGGGGATGCTGCTGCTGGGCATTCCGCTGATCATGGGGCCGGTGATCGTGCTGGGGCGGCGGGTGCGCGGCTTCAGCCGATCCTCGCAGGACAAGATCGCCGAAGTCGGCTCGATGGTGTCCGAGACGCTGGCGGCGATGAAGATCGTGCAGGCGTTCGGCCAGGAAAAGCGCGAGGCGGACCGGTTCGGTGTCGCGGTGGAAAGTGCGTTCGCCGTGGGGCGCCGGCGCTTCACGGTGCGGGCGATCATGACCGCGATCGTGATCGGGCTGATCTTCGGATCGATCACGATGGTCTTGTGGCAGGGCGCGACCGATGTCGCGGCGGGGCGGATGAGCGGCGGATCGATCGCCGCTTTCGTCCTGACCGGCGGCTTCGTGGCAGGGGCGTTCGGCGCGCTGACGGAAGTCTATGGCGATCTGCTGCGCGGCGCCGGAGCGGCCGGCCGGCTGGGCGAATTGCTCGCCGAGCAGCCCGAGATCGCGCCGCCGGCCAAGCCGCAGGCGTTGCCGGTGCCGCCACGCGGGACGATCGCCTTCGATCATGTCGAGTTCCGCTATCCGACCCGGCCCGAAGTGGCCGCGCTGCACGATTTCAGCCTGACGGTATCGCCGGGCGAACGGGTGGCGATCGTCGGACCGTCCGGGGCGGGCAAGAGCACGCTCTTCCAGCTGGCCCAGCGTTTCTACGATCCGCAGGTCGGGACGGTCAGGATGGACGGGATCGCACTGACCCAGGCCGATCCGGCGGCGGTGCGGGCGCGGATCGCGGTGGTGCCGCAGGATACGGTGATCTTTGCCGCGTCCGCGCGCGACAATCTTCGCTACGGACGCTGGGATGCCGACGATGCGGCGCTGTGGGCGGCGGCGGAGAATGCCAATGCCGCCAAGTTCCTGCAGGAATTGCCGGAAGGCCTGGACACATTCCTGGGGGAGGGCGGCGCGCGTCTGTCGGGTGGACAGCGCCAGCGGATCGCGATCGCGCGCGCGCTGTTGCGGGATGCACCGTTGCTGCTGCTGGACGAGGCGACGTCGGCGCTGGATGCGGAGAGCGAACGGCTCGTGCAGAATGCACTGGAGCGATTGATGAAGAAGCGGACCACGCTGGTCATCGCGCATCGACTTGCCACCGTGCGGGCGGCGGACCGCATCGTCGTGATGGATGGCGGGCGCATCGTCGAGCAGGGGCGCCATGATGAGCTGGTCGCCAAGTCCGGCCTCTACGCAAGGTTGGCGCAGCTGCAGTTCGAGGGGGAGGCGGCCTGACGGCTGGTGCCGCCTAACAGCCTGCCGACCAGCGACAGCGCGATGTGACGCACATGTCGCGAACGATCTGAAGGAGCCATGATGAGCCTCTTGAAACGCCTGTTCGGCACGGCCGCATCGGATGCACCCGCCGCCGAAAGCGTCCCGGACCCGGTCCGCATCAATGTTTACGCCACGGTCCGGACGTTGCCCGCGATCGATTTCCCGCACGAATTGCTGGGCCGGCGCGATCTTTCCGATCCGGATCTGGCAGAGCATCTGCGCGGGCTGATCGGTTATGTCATGAGCCGCGGCGATGGCGAGATGACGGCGTTGCGCTATCATGTCTGGCGCCACGTCCAGCGGGTGCGCAACCATGTCAGCCTGGACGTCCTGCCGGACGACCTGGACGCGCTGCAGCGCTGGGCACGCGCCGCCAACGGGATATTATTCCTTCCCGACGGTTCGGTGCGGGCGCCCGACATGGCGGTCCTGCTCGATGCGGAGGGCGCGACCGACCCGTCAGCGACCTTGCCCTATCAGCCGGACGCAATCGAGCGCCGTCAGCGGACGCTGCAGCTGCTGGATGGGCTGGAGTTGCGGCCACCGATGAGTATCCCGCCCGCGATCGGCGAGGCGGAACTGGACCTTCGCGCGCCGGACGAGGTGCTGCGTCGGGCGCTGGCCCTGTTCTATGTCGCGGCGCGCGGCCAGGCGCACGGCATTGCGTCCGAGCCGATCCCGGCAGGTCGGCGTGACGATAATCCCATCGGATTTGCCGCGCTGACAGAACGGGAGCGCGCCCTGCTGGATGGTGGCGGCGCCGACGAGGCCGCCTTTGCCGCGATCACCTGGCGCTATGAGGCGGCCAATGCGCTGCTGTGGGCGCTGGGGTTTGCGGGCGCGGACGTGGCGGATAGCGACAGCATGATCGATGTCGATGCCTTGTGGCGATCGGTGTCGGCGGTGGCGCAGCCGGGCGCGGCAACCGTCACGCCGCAATTTCGCCCGGCAGCGGAAATCCTCGACGCGCTCGATCGGACTTGGCTCGAACATTGGATCGTCCGCCAGGCGCATGCCAAGGATATTGCGATCGCGCAGCCGAACGGGGACGTGGTGATGGAGCGGCACGTCGCGTTGAACTGGCTGACCAACTTCCAGAACGATTTCGGCACCGCGTGGGATGAAGTCGATACGCCGACTTGAGGGATGGTTGCACCGCTACCCGACGGAACCAAATCTTCGGGACGCGTGTTTTGCGGCATCATGATGAAATCGTTCTGTATCCGTCACGGAATTGCCCTCGCTTTGCTTCCGGTTCTCGCCGTCGGCGCCCGCGCCCAGACCGAGGCTCCCAAGACCGTCACGACGACGCGCACCGCGCAAAGCACGGTCGCCACGCCGACCCAGACCACGATTACCACCACGACACGCGAGAAGATCGTGGGTACGGGCAAAGAGGCGGGCCGGATTGCGAGCCAGCCGGCGCGTGACGTCGGCGCCAGCAAGGTCACCATTCCTGTTCCCGTCCAGCAGGCGGCCGCCGCGCCCTATTCGCTGAAGGGACTGGGCAGCTGCGCGCAGATCAAAAGCGCCATCTTCGCGCTGAACGACGTGCTGGGACCGGACTATGCCGGCGCGGTTACGGTGCGCGAGAACAAGGCCGGCAAGCTGGCGGCAGCCGGCGGCAAGACGATCGTCAACACGATCATCCCGTTTCGCGGGCTGGTGCGCGAAGTGAGTGGCGCCGCGCCGGCCGAGCGTCGGCTGAACGCGGCGATCCGGGCGGCTTATGCGCGGCGGGGCTTCCTTCGCGGCGTGGCGACCGGCCGCAAATGCCGCCTGGGCTAAGCTAGCTATCCTAACTATTTGGCGGATCGTCTTCAGGGCTTTCGCCGTCGATCGTTCAGATAGATTAGTGCACCGAAAATAGCGGTGCTCACGGCAAGGACGATGATGCCTCTGCCATATGTTTCCAGGAATGTCGGATTGCGGGGTTGGGGAAATCTATCGCCGGCTACGGCAGAATAGTAGGCAAAGAACACTGTAATCCAATACAGCGCGCTAAAGACTGCTTTCAAAAATGCGCCGACGTATCGCATGACGCCTGGTCCTTATTGACCCCACATGTGCGGGTATTTTACACCAGAGCTCGAGAAGTGCGACGACAGTAATATATTTGCCAACTCGAAATTGCTGACGCGGCCTCATAGGCCCCGTACACAAAGGATATCGACGGGCCCATCTCTATATTCCGGCCGCGTCTATTCCATTTCCGCGGCGCGAACGGCTGAGCGTTAGGGTTTGGGCTGAGGCAGCTTCAGGCCAAGCAGCGCGAGTTTGCCGCCGGTCACGCCGAACCAGTGCGGCACCCCTGCCGGGACCATGATGATGTCGCCCGGCGCAAGCGGGCGGGACGTTCCGCCTTCGATCTTGGTGCCCTGGGTCAGGCCGGGATTGGTGACGTCCGGCTCGGTCATCGTGCCGCCCATGACGAGCGTGCCCGCGCCAGCAACCACGATCGCATATTCGGCATCGGTCGGGTGGATCGCTGGGCGGCCCGGCCCTTTCCAATATTCCACCGATGCGACCGATGAGTCGGCCCGTACCAGGGGCGCCATCGCAAAAATCTGACCAGGCTTCATCCCCGCACCGATGCGCTCGACCAGTGCCTGCACGTCCGCCGGCGTTGCGAAATTGCCCGGCGCAGCGGGCTGCGCCGCAATCGGGGCAGCGATCAGGGCGAGGGCACAGATAGCGACGAACTTCATTTAGGGATCCTTCCAGCGAGCTGCCAAGGGATAGCATCCTTAAGCCCGCGTCAACGCATCCCGAACCGTTCAACGCCCAGGGGAGCCGAGCACACACAGGAACTTCGGCGTCGTTGCGCCAAAGTCCTTCGGAATTTTTGCTAATCCTGGGCGACGCTCGCCAATTCACGGCGATTTTTCAGGCGCCAATCTGGCGGATTGCGTTGAAAGCACCAGTGCGGAGCCAATTGGCACGGCTCCTGCAATGGCATTGTCATGGCCGGCAGGTAGCCGGTCATCCGCCTCAATGGAGATTATGCCATGAAAGCCACTGTGATCATCGCCGCCGCCCTGTTCGGTACGCTGGCTGTTCCTGCCTTTGCCGCCACCAACAGCGACGACGTGAAAATGAAGGTGACGTACGACGCAAAGCACGACAAATATTGCATCTCACAGGATGTGACCGGCCAGCGTCTTCCGGTTCGCACCTGCCGCACCAAGGCGGAATGGGTCGCGGACGGCGCCAAGTTCAGCGATGCGGCCGATGCCACGAAGCACACCAAGCTGGCGCAGAAGTGACGGGCTACGCCCGCGGCCGCGGGGCCGCGGGCGGTTCGCCAACTGTCCGGCTTTCGTTCGGAATCGGACACTTCCGCAAACGGCACGGCGATCGTCCGGTTGCAATGCGTTTAGTGCCACAAAAGTGGGAGATCGGCCCTCTTAGCCGGCAAGCGGAAGGAACAGGTCGGCTACGGCGTCGTGGCCCGACCCATCTTTTCGCACGGAAAGGTGGCGCTGACAGTAGATGGGAAAATCGCGAGCCTCCTCCCCGCTGGCGGGCAGCCAATCGCGATAGAGGTACAAAGCGGGCGCCTCGAGATCATGGGTGTGGCGGGTCACGCGCAGCATCGCGCAGCGGCCGCCGGGGATGATGCCTGCCTTCATGTGCGGGTCCGTCTCGACAATCGGCTGGTCCGTTCCGACACACAGATCGATACTATAGTCCGCGAGATTGGCGGGGCACCGTTCGGATCGGAAGATCGTGAAGGTCGGGCTCGTGAGCGGTGACAGTCCGGCGCGCTTGCGCCAGGCGATGAACCTCTCAATCGTGGCGTCCAAGGTGGCGGGATCGCCGCGATGTTCCATGATCGCCACCGGCGTCGGCGGCATCGTCCGGATCATCACATCTTCCTGTCGGATGGGCGTTTGCATGAGCATGCTCCTGGCTTTGTCGAGAGGCGCGAAGGCGGCGAACCACGGTGCCCAATCGGGCGATTTCCGGAACGCGGATGGCGATTGGCCCACGCGACGCCGAAAGGCGCGGGCAAAGGCATCCGGCGCATCGTAGCCCGCTTCCAGGGCGATCTGCGTCACGCTCGGGCCATCCTTGTCCGCCAGCCGATGCGACGCCTGCTTCATGCGCGCGAGCTGAACATAGTGGAGCAGGGACAGGCCGAAAGTTGCCCTGAACTGGCGGTGGAAATGGAATTTCGAGAAAGCGGCGATACCGCTGACCGTCTCGAGATCCAGCGCAGCATCGAGTTGCTGGTCGATATGATCCAGCACGCGTTGCATCCGGGCCTGATAATGATGAAGCGCCGCCGTCATAATTCTACCCCTTGGTGGCGCTCCTTAAGCCGACTTGGGCAGCGGCCGCTCGACCGATCTTGCGGTTTGAGGCGCGGCCTATTGTCCCGGAGCGACAGCGCGATCCAGGCGGCCATGCCGCTACGGCCTTATACGATATGCGCTTTGGGGAGAGAGGCAGGCACAGCGGGCGCAAGATCGTCGCGGAAAAAATGAAAGCGGCCCTTTCCGCTCGTCTTGGCGACGTACAAAGCGGTGTCGGCGCGTTGGATCAACTGTTCCAGATCCGTGCCGGTTTCCGTCGCGATGTCGATGCCAACGCTGACGGACAGCCGCGCATCGGCCTCGCCCACCCTGTAAGGCGCGCTCAATTTCTTGATGATCCTGCGCGCCAGCATCTCCGCTTCCGCTTCGTGGCTGATCATCGCCTGTAGCACGACGAATTCGTCACCGCCGATACGGCAGAGCGTATCTTCCGAGCGGATCACCGATTCCAGCCGCGTCGCAACCTCCCGCAGGATCGCGTCCCCGGCGGGGTGTCCGTTCAGATCGTTCACCGCCTTGAACCCATCGAGATCGAGATAATGGATCGCAAGCCGGCTGCCCGTGCGGGAAACCCGCGCGATATCCTTCTGAAATCTTTCCCGCAGGAGCAGCCGGTTGGGCAGGCCGGTCAACGCGTCCCGTTTCGCCAGCATGCCGTAATCATGCTTCGTGGTCAGATGCTCGACCATCGAGCGGTGAAGGTGGCCGATGCTCTGAAGGCTCATCACGATGGCGGCCATCATCAGCAGAGCCTCGATCGCGAATAATTCCGCATGGATCGGGTTGCTGTGCGCCATGAAGGAATGGACGAGCAACGTGATTGCGGTTGGTAACGTCGCCAGCAACATGCTGATGATGCAGATGCGCGGTCGGATCGAAATCCGCGATACGAGGCCCGCGCCGAAGACGAAGACGAGACTGACCGCGATCAGGTGCAGCAGCGCGTCGTGGAACATCAATGCGCGAACATTGAACAGGCCCAGCAGAATGGCGAAGAGATAAGTGCTCCACGCATAGCGCGTTTCCCACCGCGCCAGCGTGGCGAGGGCAAGGGTGGCCCCCGCGCGCCGGCGATAGGCACGCAGGGTGAGCAAGCGGACAATGGTGAGGAGGGTGACGGCGATCGCAAAGGCCATCATCCACGGATCGTGAAACGCCTCACCGGCGATGAAGGCGACGCCGACGAAAGCGCTGCCCATGAAGGCGACCGGAATGGTCATGCTGAACAACATATCCACCAGATCGCGGTAGACCGCGTCCGGCAGGTGTTCGGCGTTACGCGATAGTGTCGGCAGAGCAGACATTTCCGGCAGAATAACAGCTACTGCAACAGATGCGATAGGCTGTGTGGAAAGAAGCATCCAGTTGGGAGCATATGGGTGTTATTTGCCTCACAAAGTGAAGGCGAAGTCACGGGGGCCATTGGAAAGAATTTTACAATTTCTCACCCAAGGAAAGACGAGGCAGTCTTCCACAGCAGCTTGCCAGAAAGCGTGATTCATCCCTTGCGCGGGAAGGCGGTGACGCCGCGCCACAGGCGCCACAATCCCGCACCGACGAGGAGCGGCGCCAGCACGAGATGGGTGCGGGTCGGATTATGGACGGGCAGCCAGACCGCAACCGCGGCGAGGGCAAGGCCGCCGACGATATTCAGGATCGCGCCGACAGACCATGCGACGTTCAGGGCGATCCTCACCACATCGACGAGCTTGGTGGGAATGGGGAGATTAAATTGCGCGAACAGGAACAAGATCCCGACGAGCAGAAGCGGAAGGACTGCGACGGCTATCAGCACGAACAGGACGATGGAGGACAGGGTCAGCATAGTTCGGCCATGCCATAGCTCTGGCGGCTGTCCCGACTAGCCGAACGCGTCGATCGATGCGGCAATAGGGGCCTTTCCTGGGCGGCGCGAATGACGAGGGTGCCGCTGCATTCGCCAACTGATGGTAATTTATGCGGATTGTGGGGTTCGCAGCGACGGCTTGGCGGATGTTCCAGCTCTTGTCTCACATTGGCACAATGCCTGCACTGGTAAAACCATGAGCTATTGGATCCATGGGAGAAACAGGATGGGCAATCCGCAGCGGTCGCGCGACGTCCGGCGGCGCATCGCTGGCGTGGCCAGCATGGTGACGGCCATCATGCTCGCCCCCGCGGTGCCCGCCGAGACGCCCAACCAGATCTTTGCCGAGACGCGCAAGCTGGTCACCAAGGATGCGGTCGAAGATGTCGGCCTGGTGCCGATCGGCGGGATCCCGCAATGGATATCGGTGCGCGGCCGGCACCGGGACAATCCTGTCCTGCTGTGGATCCATGCCGGGCCCGGCTTCACCATGTCGCCGGTCAGTTATTATTACATGCGCGATTGGGAGGAATATTTCACGGTCGCGCAATGGGATCAGCGCGGGGCGGGCAAGACCTACCTTGCCAACGATCCGGCAAAGATTCGCCCGACCATGTCGATCACCCGGATGGTCGACGATGCGGAAGCGGTCGCAGCGCATCTGCGCAAGACCTATGGCAAGCGCCGCATCATCCTGATGGCGCATTCGTTCGGGACGATCATCGGCCTGAAACTGGCGCAACGCCACCCAGACTGGTTCCATGCCTATGTCGGCACCGGCCAGTTCATCGATTTCCAGGCGAGCGAAGCGGCGGGCTTCGCGGCGACGCTGGCCGACGCGCGCGCCGCGAACAATCGGCAGGCGATCGAAGATCTGACGCGGATCGCGCCCTTTCCGGACCGGGCCCACCCCGAACGCAACGTCCAGAATCTTGGCGTCGAGCGTAAATGGCTGGCGGCTTATGGCGGCTATTATTGGCCGGGGGGCGAAGGCCAGTATGTCAAAATCGCGCAGATGAGCCCGGATTATAGCGCCGACGAATTCAAGGCGATGATGGGGGAAGGGCAGGCGTTCAGCGATCGGGCGCTATGGGGCGAGATCGGCACGATTGATTTTAGCCGATCGGTGAGCTTCCGACTGCCGATCGTGATGCTGCAGGGGCGGCATGATCGCGGCACGTCGGCGGCGCTGGTGGCAAGATGGTTCGATCGCGTCAAAGCACCATCGAAGCGGATCATCTGGTTCGAGGATTCAGCGCATATGGCCCAGGAGGAAGAACCGGGCAAAATGCTCGTCTCGCTGGTGAGTGTCGTGCGGCCGCTCGCCCGGGATTGAAGGGCGAGCGACCGACGGTCCGATCACGAGGCGGGTTGCGCCACGTCCACCAGCGGCAGCCAGACCGCGCTGGGCTGGTTTGCCGAACGGGACAAGGTGATCGTCGCCTTCCGATAATCGGCGGGTTTGGCGAAGAAGATGTTGGGGACGTAGGTCTGCGGGTTGCGGTCGTAGAGCGGGAACTGGCTCGACTGGACCTGCACCATGATACGATGGCCCGGCAGGAAGACGTGGTTCGTCGTCGGCAAGGCGAACTTATATTCGACGGTCTGGTTGGCGGGCACCGCGCTGGGGTGCTCGAAGCTGTCGCGATAGCGGCCGCGGAAGATATCCATCGCCACGGCCAGCTGATAGCCGCCCATTTCGGGCTGGTCGGGCATCTCGTCCGGGTAGACGTCGATCAGCTTGACGACGAAGTCGCCATCCGTACCGGTGGTCGCGGCGAACAGATCGGCAATGGCCGCGCCGCTGATGCGGACCGGCTTGTCGAGTGTGCCGGTACTATAACTCATCACGTCCGGCCGGGCATTGGCGTGGCGTTGATCGCTGACCAGCCATGGGCCCCATTGCTCGCGATTGCCGAAGTCGGTCGGACGCGGGACGTAGGGCACCGGATGCGCGGGATCGGAGACATAGGAGTCACCGGCCTGGGCCGCGGTTGGCTTGTCAAAGCTCAGTGCGAAATTGCTGGTGAGGTAGATCGGCGTGAGCGGCTTCGCACAGCCTTGCTGGCAGGCGAGCGGCCAGTTGGCGAACTTGTCCCAATGCTGCTCACCCGTATTGTAGATCTGCACGCGCGGCATATCGAATTTGGGTGCGCCGTCCTTCAGATATTGGTTGAAGAAGGGCAGGATGACGGTGCGGCGAAAATCGGTGGTGGTGTCGCCCGGCCATTTGAGCGGCCCGAGAGTATAGCCGCCCCGGTTGATCTGGCTGTGCATCCACGGGCCCATCACCAGATAATTATTGCCGATATGACCAGCGGCCTTCAGCGCCTCCCAGCTGTGGATCGCGCCCCACATATCCTCCTGGTCCCACAGGCCCTGCAGCCACATCGTCGGCACGGTCGAGGGGCGGGCGGCGACCGCCTTGTCGAGCGCCTGGCCCTGCCAGTAGCTGTCATAGGCCGGATGCTCCGACATACGGCGCCACATGCCGAATTGATCGAGCCCGTGCAGCTTGGCGAAATCGCCGGCCGAGCCCGCCTTGAGATAGGCGTCATAATCGTCGGCATTCGACGTGATCAGGCTGGCCTTCTGCTTCTTCGGGCTTTCCTGGCCGACGATATAATCGAAGCTGCCCTGGCGGTAGGCGCCGTAATGGAACCAGTCGTCGCCCATCCAGCCATCCACCATCGGGCTGAGCGGTGCGGCCACTTTCAGCGCGGGGTGAGGATCGAGCAGCGCCATGACGACGGTGTGGCCCTCATAGGACGAGCCGATCATGCCGACGCGGCCGTTGCTTTCGGGAAGGTTCTTGACCAGCCAGTCGGTCGTGTCCCAGGCGTCGGTGGTGTTGTCGACCTTGGTCGGGTTGAGCGGCCCGCGCGGCGGGCGGGTCATGACATAGCCGCCGTCCGAGCCGTGGAGGCCGCGCACGTCCTGGAAGACGATGATATAGCCCGCGTCGGCGAAGATGTCGTAGCTCTGCGGCAGGATCGCGCGCATCACGCCGCTCTTGTTGCGGGTGGTGTGGCCGTCGGCATCGTAGGGCGTGCGATTGAGGATGATCGGCGCGTTCTTCGTGCCCTTATGCTCGACGATCACGGTGTGGAGCTTGACCCCGTCGCGCATCGGGATTTCGACCTCGCGCCTGACGTAATCATAGCTGTCGGTCGGCTCGACATATTTGGCGGGGAAATCGGTGCCGCTTTTGGGAAAGACCGGCTCGGGCGCCTGAGCCCCCGCAAGAGTGGATGTGGCGAGCAGGAGGAGCGCGAGCGTCTTGGTCATGGAGATTCCCGTACAGGGTCGAACATGCGAGACTAGTAAAACGCAGACCTGAATGTCGAGCAGTTTGCGAGCAAAATGAGTCGATATATCATATCGTGCAGATTGGCGGATCGGGGCGGGTCTGACGTTGCTTCATTTGGTAGCCGTTACCGGCGGGATAGAAGGGTTCGTACGAGAGCGTGCTTCGATACGAGCCCTCGATACGGCGCTCGCGCCTACTCGGTCTCTACTCAGCATGAGCGGGGAGGGCGTGAGGGTGGGGGAGTGGGACGTGGGTGAGGACGGAGCAAGGTCTAGGCCACCGTCAGCACGACCTTGCCGACATGGTCGCCATTTTCCAGGTGGGCGTGGGCCTGTGCGGCGTCGCGCAGGGGAAAGGTGGCGTCGATGATCGGTTTGAGCTTGCCCTGGGCGAGCAGCGGCCAGACGGTTCGTACGAGGGCGTCGCGGATCGCGGTCTTGAAGGCGATGTCGCGGGCGCGCAGCATCGATCCGGTGAGCGTCAGGCGTTTGCGCATGACGAGACCGAGTGGCAGTTCGACGGTAGCGCCGCGCTGGGTGGCGATCGAGACGTGGCGGCCTTCCTCGGCGAGGCAGGCGAGATTGCGCGGGAGATAGTCGCCGCCGACCATGTCGAGCACGATGTGCACGCCATCGGGGGCGATCCGCTTCACCTCCGCCACGAAATCCTGATTCTTATAATCGATGGCATGATCGGCGCCGATTTCCAGCGCGCGACGGCATTTCTCGGGCGACCCGGCGGTGACGATGATGGACAGGCCGAACGCCTTGGCAAGCAGGATCGCCATCGTGCCGATACCGCTGGTGCCGCCGTGCACGAGTACCATTTCGCCCGGTGCGGCATGGCCGCGCTCGAACAGGTTAGACCAGACGGTGAAGAGAGTCTCGGGCAGGGCCGCAGCCTCGACCATCGACAGAGCGGGTGGGACGGCGATGCATTGGCCCGCGGGCGCCAGAGCATATTCGGCATAGCCGCCGCCTGCCACGAGCGCCATCACCGGGCGGCCAAGCAGGCGTGCATCGCTGCCTTCGCCCAGCGCCACCACCTCGCCGGCGATCTCCAGCCCCGGAATGGAGGGCGCGCCGGGGGGCGGCGGATATTTGCCCGCGCGCTGCATCAGGTCCGGCCGGTTCACACCGGCGGAGGCGACCTTGATCAGCAGTTCGCCCGGGCCGGGCGTGGGCACGGGGCGCTCGACCGGCTGGAGGACGTCGGGCCCGCCGGCCTCGGTGGGGTCGATCGCCGTCATAGTCTGGGGAATGGTCGTCATGGTCGTGGTTTAGGCTGTGTGGCGTCGTCCGTCACCCCGGCGGTAGGGCACAAGGTGCGTTCCGTGGATGCCAGCCTGCGCTGGCATGACCTGAAATCAGGGCACGGCGATCTCGGGAAAGTGCCGCGTGATACAAAGCGGATTTGACAGATGCGCGCGAAGGGAGGAGCATCCACTTATGGATCTGGAAGACTTCCTTCCCAAGACTCCCGGCGATCCGCTCGCCGCGCTGACCAAGCAGGATCTCGATCCGCTGTCGGTCGACGAGCTGCAGGCGCGGATCGCGACGCTGGAGACGGAGATCGCGCGAACGCGGGCGCGGATCGATCATGCCGTCAATCACCGCAGCAGCGCCGAGAGCCTGTTCAAGCGATGACGCCAAACGCCGCCTTTAGCACACCCAAGCAGGGGGTGCTTGATACGCGGGCGGCGCGTTCCGACATTGGGATCAGCAGGGCGGCATCCTCGCTGCCCCTGCGGGAGTAAACATTACATGCCTAGTTTTGCCCGCGAGCTCGAACAGACTCTTCACAACGCGCTGACCGCCGCGTCCTCGCGCCACCACGAATATGCGACGCTGGAGCATCTCCTGCTCGCGTTGGTGAGCGACGAGCATGCGTCGAAGGTGATGACGGCGTGCGGAGTCGATCTCGATGAGCTCAAGGAGGCGGTCGCCACCTATCTCGATAGCGAGCTTGATGCGCTCAAGACCGAGAGTGGCAATGATCCGTCGCCGACATCCGGTTTCCAGCGCGTGGTGCAGCGCGCCATCCTGCACGTGCAATCCTCCGGTCGCGAGGAGGTGACGGGTGCCAACGTGCTCGTCGCGCTCTTCAGCGAGCGCGAGAGCTATGCCGTCTATTTCCTGCAGCAGCAGGATATGAGCCGCCTCGATGCGGTGTCCTTCATCAGCCACGGCGTCGGCAAGGCCGGCCAGCCGGGCGAAAGCCGCGAGCCCAAGGGTGCGGAAGAAGAGAAGGCGCAGAAAGCAGAGGGCGGCGGCAAGAAGGCCGAGAGCGCGCTCAAGCAATTCTGCGTCGATCTGAACGCCAAGGCTAAGGAAGGCCGTGTCGATCCGCTGATCGGGCGTGGGCCCGAGGTCGATCGCACGATCCAGATTCTGTGCCGCCGCTCCAAGAACAACCCGCTTTATGTGGGCGATCCCGGCGTCGGCAAAACCGCGATTGCGGAAGGCCTGGCGCGCAAGATTGTCGAGGGCGACGTGCCCGAGGTGTTGCTGCCCGCCGTGATCTATTCGCTCGACATGGGCGCCTTGCTGGCGGGGACCCGCTATCGCGGCGACTTCGAAGAGCGGCTGAAGCAGGTCGTGACCGAGCTTGAGAAGCTGCCGGACGCGGTCCTGTTCATCGACGAGATCCACACGGTCATCGGCGCTGGTGCGACCAGCGGCGGCGCGATGGATGCGTCCAATCTGCTGAAGCCGGCTTTGTCGGGCGGCACGATCCGTTGCATCGGATCGACCACCTACAAGGAGTTCCGCAATCATTTCGAGAAGGACCGGGCGCTGCTCCGGCGCTTCCAGAAGATCGACGTGAAGGAGCCGACGGTCGAGGATACGATCAAGATCCTGACCGGGCTGCGCACCGCCTTCGAGAGCCATCACAAGGTCAAGTACACGACCGAGGCGATCAAGTCGGCGGTGGAGCTGTCGTCGCGCTACATCAACGACCGCAAATTGCCCGACAAGGCGATCGACGTGATCGACGAGGTCGGTGCGATGCAGATGCTGGTGCCGCCGGCCAAGCGCAAGAAGACGATCACCGCGAAGGAGATCGAGGCGGTGATCGCGACGATGGCGCGCATTCCGCCGAAGTCGGTTTCGACCGACGATACCAAGGCGCTGGCCACGCTCGATACCGATCTCAAGCGGGTCGTGTTCGGGCAGGATGCGGCGATCAACACCTTGTCGTCGGCGATCAAGCTCAGCCGGGCGGGCCTGCGCGACCCGGACAAGCCGATCGGCAACTATCTGTTCACCGGTCCGACCGGTGTCGGCAAGACCGAGGTCGCACGCCAGCTGGCGTCGATCATGGGCATTCCGCTTCAGCGCTTCGACATGTCCGAATATATGGAGCGCCATTCGGTCAGCCGGCTGATCGGTGCCCCCCCGGGCTATGTCGGCTACGATCAGGGCGGGCTGCTGACCGATGCGGTCGACCAGAACCCGCATTCGGTGCTGCTGCTCGACGAGATCGAGAAGGCGCATCCGGATCTGTTCAACATCCTGTTGCAGGTGATGGATAACGGCAAGCTGACCGACCACCACGGCAAGACGGTCGATTTCCGCAACGTCATCCTGATCATGACCACCAATGCCGGCGCGTCCGACATGGCGCGCGAAAGCCTGGGCTTCGGCAACCTCACCCGCGAGGGCGAGGATGAGGAAGCGGTCAAGAAAATGTTCACGCCGGAATTCCGCAACCGTCTGGATGCGATCGTGCCGTTCGGTTACCTGCCGACGCCGGTAATCGCGCGCGTGGTCGAGAAGTTCATCCTGCAGCTGGAACTGCAGCTGGCCGATCGCGAGGTGCACATCTCCCTGGACGATGAGGCCAAGGCATGGCTGACCGAGAAGGGCTATGACAAGCTCTACGGTGCGCGTCCCATGGGCCGCCTGATCCAGGAGAAGATCAAGCAGCCGCTGGCCGAGGAGTTGCTGTTCGGCAAGCTGGTCAGCGGCGGCGAGGTCAAGGTCCATATGAAGGACGGCGCATTGGCGTTCGAGATCGTCGCGGCCGCGCCCAAGCCGAAGCGCAAGGGCAAGCCGAAGGCGGAAGCCAAAGCGTAAGCCTAGTTCCGACTGAATGAAGACGCCCGGTGGAGGAATCCGCCGGGCGTTTTTTATGTCTCTTCCCGGGACAGGGAGGTGGGTGTGGATTGCGTGCAGCGTGCGCCTGCGCGGCGCTGGCCCCTCCACCACGGCGCTTCGCACCGCGGTCCCCCTCCCCGTGCCGGGGAGGAGAGAGGATTGAAACGGGGCGTCGGGCCTGCCAAGCTTGGCACATGAAAAAATTCCCGCTGCTGCTCGCTTTGCTCTCCACCACGGTATTCGCGCAGGCGACGCCGCATTTCGATCCTGCGCGCCTGTCGCATCATGTCGAGATATTGGCGTCCGACGCCTATGAAGGGCGCGGGCCGGCAACCGCGGCGGAGCCCAAGACGATCGATTATATTGTCGGCCAGTTGAAGGCGATCGGGATCCAGCCCGGTGGTGACCTGAAAGGCGGCACACGTGGCTGGACGCAGGATGTGCCGCTGCTGCGCGCCTCGATCACCGGTACGCCTTCGCTCAGCATCACCAGCAACGGTACCGCGATGCCGCTGACGCAGGGCGATCAGATTGCGGTGCGCGCGGCGATGAATGGGGACAAGCAGGTCACGCTAAAGAACGCGCCGCTGCTGTTCGTGGGTTATGGGACGAGCGCGCCGGAGCGGAAGTGGGACGATTTCAAGGGTGTCGACGTGCGCGGCAAGATGCTGGTCGTGCTGATCAACGATGCCGATTTCGAGACCGGATCGGGTGATTTCGGCGGCAAGGCGATGACCTATTATGGCCGCTGGACCTACAAATATGAGGAAGCCGCGCGGCGTGGCGCCGCCGGCGTGCTGATCGTGCATGAAACGGCGCCGGCCTCGTACGGCTGGGCAACCGTCAAGAATTCCAACACCAACACGATGTTCGACATCGTCCGCGCCGATCCCAAGGCGGCACATACGCCGTTCGAAAGCTGGATCCAGCGCGATCTGGCCGTGAAGCTGTTTGCCGATTCCGGGCTGGATTTCGAAGCCGCGAAGAAGGCCGCCCAAAGCCGTGACTTCAAGCCGATGCCGCTCAAGGCGATGCTATCGGCCAATTATGCGGTCCAGTCGGAGACGATCGTCTCGCACAATATCGTGGGCCGACTTGCCGGCGCCAAACATCCTGACGAGACGATCGTCTATTCGGCGCACTGGGATCATTTGGGGGTCGGACAACCGGATGCGAAGGGCGACCGCATCTATAATGGCGCGGTCGACAATGCCGACGGCATTGCCGTGCTGATCGAGATGGCGCGCGCTTTTGCGGCCGGACCCAAGCCGGACCGATCGATCCTTTTCCTTGCCGTCACTGCCGAGGAAAAGGGCCTGCTTGGCTCTGAATATTATGCGGCCAATCCGCTTTATCCGCTGGCGACGACGGTGGGCATGCTGAACACGGATGCGCTGAGCACCGCGGGTCCGGCGCGCGACTTCACGATCTCCGGCAGCGCCAAGCTAGGGCTGCTCGACGATCTGATTGCGGAAGGCGCCAAGCAGGGACGGACATTCACCCCCGATCCGCAGACCGAGGCCGGCCACTTCTACCGGTCGGACCATTTCCCGATGGCCAAGCGCGGCGTTCCCGCCATCTCGATCGGCAGCGGCGAAGACCTGGTCCAGGGCGGTGTTGCGGCAGGCAGGGCTGACAGCGAAGCCTATACGCGCGACA
The DNA here is from genome assembly GCF_052180265.1 of Sphingomonas sp. ASY06-1R. Taxonomy (GTDB): domain Bacteria; phylum Pseudomonadota; class Alphaproteobacteria; order Sphingomonadales; family Sphingomonadaceae; genus Sphingomonas_I. The sequence continues at coordinate 842,760 of NZ_CP197464.1, forward strand.
AATATCATCAGCCGGCCGACGAGTGGACGCCCGCATGGAATGCGGCGGGGCAGGCACTGGACGCGGAGTTGATCTACGCGCTCGGCCAGCGGCTCGCCAATTCCCGCGAGTGGCCGAACTGGAGCGCTAACAGCGAGTTTCGTGCGGTTCGGGACACCACGGCAGGCGCGCGGCGCCCTTAATCCGTCGCGCTGTCGGCTCGCTTTGTCGAGCGCGCCTATGCGGTCGAGTAATCATCGTGTCTCTTAAAGATGACATAAAGTCGTCCGGAGTACGCAATCGATACCGGTACGGCGCCGGAACCTTCCCGCAGCGGTTCGGTTCTGGATTTGAGGGAGATCAACATGACGCGTACGATGCCGCTGGTGATCGCACTGGCCGCCGCCGCGCTGCTGGGTGGGTGCGAACGTTCCAATAAGACCACCGAAGTAGCTGTCAGCCAGCCGGCCGCGGGGCCGTCTTCGACGGCGCCGGCGGACATGGCCGCCGTCGACAATAGCGCCGTTGCGAGCGAGGGCGATGCGCTGCTCGACGCCAACGACAAGGCGATCGCCGAAAATAAGCGCATGAGCGCGCAGCTTAACCGGTACCAGACCGAAAATTTCGAAAAGTATGAGCAAGTGCGCAAGGCGTGCGAAACTAAGGTGGGGGGCACGTTGGCAGACAGTTCCGCGCCGGCCGTGGCCCGCTGCATTCAAGCGGACTGGTAACCGCGCCGCTGTTCGACTGCATCAACCTGTAAGTATCTTAGAGGGAGACACGACTGTGAGTCAGCGTTTTCAAGAGTTCGAGACGGCCGTCATGCTCGCGGATAATGACTGGCGCACAATGGTCGGCAATCCTTATGTCGTCGCATACACGCAAGCTTATTCCAAATATAAGGAAACGCTGGATAAGCAGAAGGATTCCGACAAGGAAGCCGGTGAGTTGTTCGTCACCGCGGCCTGCGTCGCGACAGGTTCGATACTGCTCGGCAGCATCGGCAGCGCGACGCTCAAGATGATCGCCAAACGCAGCGTCGTCACGGTCGCGCGCCGCACGCTGAATGATACGATGTTCCGGCTGTTCCGGTCGGTGCGGAAAAATGACGGCGTTGCGTTTGCCGTCGGCAGCTTCATCGACGGCATGAAGGATTCGGTTAAAGAGAAAGCGGATAAGATTGTTGATGAATATTTGCATTCCACGGACAGGGTGATCTCGCCGGAGCCGCTGGTCCAATATCTGGAACTTGATTCCTTCATGCGCGCCAATCAGAATTGCGCGATCCGGATGGCGCAGCTGGTCGAAAGCGACCGCTCAATGAGCGAGAAGGAAAAGGACGAGGCCTACAAGCATCTGCGCGCGGCGCCCTTGCTCAAGAAGCCGGTGCGGCGCAGCCCGCCATTCAAGGCGACGCTGGCCGAAATCATCGAACTGACCTTCTACCTTTCCGCCATGCTGGAGACGGACAGCCTGGAGACCAGCACCGCGGGTGTGGTGACCATGTATGGCTCGACGACCTCCAAATCGACGATGAAGCCGATCCATCAGCGGCCGCTCGCCAAGGATTATCCCAAGCCGGCGGCTCCGAAGCCGGGGGTGGGGAATTCGCTGCCGGCGTTCCAGCACGTCGTGATCGATCGCGCCGGCGGCGACGTGCAGGATCGCACGAACGAACTCGCCAAGAAAATCTTCGGCACCGAAGTCTATGGTTCGACCTTCTTCGGCATGGGCGGCCCTGCCGACACCGAAAAGGACAAGGAATTGCTGATTGCCGATGGCATGCTTGAAAAGATTGCGGTGAAGATGAAGCCGTTGAGCCCGATGGAAGCCATCGCCTAACGCGCGGGTTGGTGCATCAGGCGACATGTCGGCATGGCGATCCGTGCCGACATATTTGGCGATGGGGCGCGGCCAAACGACTGCGCCCCAGCCTCTTAAATTCCGACGCGCGCGTAGGCGCGTTCGTTACATCGTAAGATGCTTGCGTTCGATCTTCACACCGGACGTCCGGCAAAGGCCGCAGTCCTCGCCAACGAACATGGACGCGGCCTTTTTGTCGCCGCGCAGCTGCCAGTTGAGCCACGCCACCGTGATCTTCGCACCTTCGCCGCCATTCGGTTGCATGAAGGTGCCCCCATGGCCGGTTGGCAGATTGACGAGCGCGGCCGGCACGGTGTCGATACGCGCAAAGTCGTCGGTGCCATTGGGATAGGCGACGTCTTCGGGCCCACCGAGCATGTAGAGGATCGGTGTGTGCAGCGCTTTCAGCAGATCCTTGTGGACCGTCATGCCGGCGATCGGGTTGGCGCCGTCGCTGAACAGACCGCTGTTCAGTACCAGCACGGTCTTGATGCGCGGATCGCCGCCGAGCTGGAGCGCCTGAAGGCCGCCGCAGCTATGCCCCGCCACCGCAACGCGGCTTGTGTCGATTTTGCCATATAGCGAATTGGTGCGATCGGCATTGGCGGCGATGGCCTGGTCCAGGCCGGCCGCGACGTCCTGATAGGTGGTCTTGACCGGAGGGATCACCTTGCCGGGCGGTGGGGCTACCGGTGCTTCATAGCGGAAGGGCACGCCCGGGCCGCTCTTGATCGTGCCCGCCGCGACGACGAGGTAACCGTGCGAGGCGATCTCCGACAGGAACAGGCGTGCGCTGGCGCCATCGTCCGCGCAGCCGCCATTGCCCCACAGGAGGATCGGAAGCTTATGCGCGCCGAGCGCCTTCAGATCGCGCGGGCGGTAGACGGTGTGGCCCGGAAAAGCGGTGTCGGTGGTCTTGGTTGCAGCGAATTTGCCGGTTCCAGGCGTATCAGGAATGCGTGAATACGCTTTCATCACCTGTTCCATGTTATCGGTCGGAGGAGCAGGGGGTGGGGCGGCTTGCGCCAATGCGATGCTGGCGCCGGTCAGCGCCGTTAAAGTCGCCCCAAATTTGTGCATGCTCGACATCCCCATTCTCCTTTCCACGCTAAGTGCCGAGCGGATTATGACGATGCAAGCCCTTTCATCGGGGATTTAGGCGCTTTCGCGTGCGATAATCCGGAAGTGGACGTCGATCAGGGGTTCGGGAATCGGCTCGCGAAGGGCACGGCGGCGCAGCACCCGGATCGTCTCCCGCGCGATATGGCGCCCGTCGATATCGATCGAGGTGATGGTCGGCCGCATGTCGCCTGCAAGCCGCAAATTGCCGAAGCCAACCACCGCCAGTTGATCGGGTATGCGGATGCCGGCGGCCTGCGCTTCGACGATCAGCCCTTGTGCGATCCAGTCCGAGCCACAGATGACGACGTCCGGCATCTTCGGCAGATCAGCCAGCCCGCGAAAGGCGAAGCGTCCCTGGCCGAAATGGCTGGGCACCGCGACGGAAACGGAGGTTGGTGGCTCCTCGGAATCGGTAGCCCAATCCTCGACAAATCCCGCCGCACGCTCCTGCGCGCGTGGCGAGCGCGGGACGACCAGATGCGGCCGGCGATAGCCGCGGCCGCGGACGAAGCGCGCCGTTTCATGCCCGACCGCGTGGTGGGAAAAACCGATCGCCACGTCGATCGGCTCCTCCGGCAGGCCCCATGTTTCGACCACGGTCACATTCTGCGCACGCAGGCGCAAGCGCATGTCCCGGTCGGTCACGATGCCCGTCAACACGATCGCATCGACGCGGCGTGAGAGTGCGGCGTTGATCTGCTGTTCCAGCAACTGATTGCGCGGGCCGGTCAGCGACAGCATGACGCTATTGCCGTCGGCCGACAGCTCTTCGATCATCGCCTCGACCGTGTCGTTGAAGATCGATTGCGAGATCTCCGGCACCAATACGGAGATCAGTTTCGAGCGGCTGGAGGCCAGCGCGCCGGCGTTCAGATTGGGCAGATATCCTGTTTCCAGGATCGCCGCGCGAATGCGCTCGCCCGTGGCGGCGGCGACGACACCGGGATTGTTGAGGAAGCGCGATACGGTCGCCGGGGACACGCCGGCCACGATCGCTACTTCGTCGAGTCGAGGGGCGCGGGCTGATGCCATTCTTCCCTATGCACGAAAGGCGGCGCGGCCGAAAGTTGTTTGCAAGCGCTTGCATCCGCGTTACCTACCGATTCGTGGAAAATGATTTCGATCCTCTGGTGTCCGAGACTTTCGATAGTCCCTATCGCGAATATGCGCGTCTGCGCGCCGGCTGCCCGGTTGCGCATAGCGATGCCTGGGGCGGTTTCTGGGCGTTGTTCAAACATGCGGACGTCAGTCGCGCGGCGAGCGATTGGCAGACCTTCATCACGTCCCAGCAGAATGTGGTGCCCAAGGTTGCATTCACGGGACGACGCCCGCCGCTCCACCTCGATCCGCCCGAACATACGCCCTATCGCCGCGCGCTCGCGCCATTGCTGTCCGAAAAGCGCATCGCCCGGCTGGAGCCGGTCATTCGTGCTATTTCGCGCCGTCTGCTGGGCGCGATCGTGGCCCGCGGTGCGGGGGACATATGCGCCGATTTCTCCTGCCATATGCCGGTGGCGGTGTTCGGTCACTGGATGAACCTGGCGGACCCGGCGGTGGAAGAGCTGGCCGCGATCGGCCGCCGCTATAATATCGCGGTTCAGTCCGACGATGTGGAGGCGACCAAGCGCGAAAGCGTCCGTCTCTATGAGATTGCACGCGACATCGTCGTCTCACGCGGCGTCGATCCCTTGCCCGTGGAAAGCGACGCCGCCAGCGCGCTGCTTGCGGCGCGGGTGGACGGCGAGCCTTTGCCGCAGGACATGATCATCGGGACGATCCGGCAGGTCCTGGTGGTCGGGCTGATCGCTCCGAGCGTGGTGATCGGTGCGATCGCGGTGCATCTGGGCCGGGATCGGGCGCTGCAGGATCGGTTGCGGGCAGAGCCCGGCCTGATCCCTGCCGCGGTCGACGAGTTCCTGCGGCTCTATACGCCCTATCGCGGTTTCGCCCGCACCGCCCAATGCGATGTCACCTTTCAGGATCGCACGATCCCGGCCGGCGAGCCGATCGCGCTTGTCTATGCGTCCGCCAATCGCGACGAGGATGTGTTTCCCGAACCCGACACATTCCAGCTCGATCGATCCAACATGAGCGACTCCCTGGCCTTCGGGCGCGGGCCGCACATGTGCGTCGGCGCCGCGCTCGGCCGGCTGGAATTGATCGTCGCGACGGAAGAGCTCCTTGCGGCCGCCCCCGGCTTCGGGCTGGATGGCGAACCGACCCAGACGCGGTTTCCGGAGATCGGTGCCTTGCGCGCGCCGATCCGCTTCGAGGTGGCAAGGTGAAGGCCGCCCGTTCGGCCTGGCCGATCGAGGGCTATGTCCTCCTCTATTTCCTTGCTTACCTGCCCAACATCGTCGTCACCGCGCTGCTGACGCGCTTGCCCAATCCGGCCCTGGGCCGGCCTCTGACCGGGCTCGAGACGCTGCCGGCGTCGCTGATCATCAACATGATCCTGACCTATTTATTTATCTGGTGGTCGGGCTGGCACCGGGACGCGCATGGCGTCATGATCCTGGGGCGCCGCATTCCGATGCCGACCCGCTATACGTTGCTGTCGGGCTTCGGCACCGCGCTGATCATCTTCACCGTGCCGCTGTCCTTCACCTTCGAAGGGGTGAGCATTCCCTTCATCCAATTGCTGATGCGCGGCGATGTGCTGATCATCGCGCCGCTGATCGATCTGATGTTCCGCCGCCGCGTGCGGTGGTGGAGCTGGATGGCGCTGGCGATGGTCGCAGCGGCGATGCTGATCACGTTGCGCAGTCGCGGCGGTCTTGCCCTGCCGCCGCTCGCCCTGGTGGCGGTGATCCTCTACACGTTTGGCTATTTCGTTCGATTGTCGGTGATGACCTGGGTCGGCAAGACCGGTAACCCGGCCGATGTGCGCCGGTATTTCGTCGAGGAGAAAGTCCTCGCGCTGCCGATATCGATCGCTGTGCTGGGCACGCTGTCCGCGATCGGTTTCGGCAATCAATCCGGCCAACTTTATTATGGCTTCGTCGGTGTGTGGAGCGATCCCGTCATCCTCTGGCTGGGGTTCATCGCGGTCACGCTGACGATCGTTTCGATCTTGTCGGTGATCATCCTGCTCGATCCACGGGAAAATGCCTTTTGCGTCCCGATGGAGCGGGCCTGCAGTCTGGTCGCAGGGGTCGCAGCGGCCGGGCTGCTGGCGTGGGGCTGGAACATGCCGGCGCCGACCGGCACCGAGCTGTTCGCGTGCGGCGTGCTCGTGGCGGCTATCGTCCTGCTGTCCGTCGCGCCGCGGCTCTACGCCCGGCGAAAGGCGGCCTCCGTCCAACCCACCGCCTGAACTTTCTTTCGCCAGGCGCACGCAGAGGCGCCGGCTTCATCATGGGGAGATACAGATATGTCTTATAGTATCGCGACGAACGGGCGCCTTCTGACGCAAGTCGCGCTGGGTGCGCTCGCTCTATCGGCTGCGATGCCTGCCTGGGGGCAGGCCGCGACGCCTGGAGATAGTGGAGCGCCGGAAGCCGCCGTCGCGCCGGCGACTGAATCGCCCGATCAGGAAGCCGCCGAAATCGTGGTGACCGGATCGCGCATCCGCGGCGTGACCGCGACCGGATCCAATGTCATCGCGATCGATCAGACGCGGATCGCGCAGGAGCCGGCAAGCTCGACCGCGGATCTGCTCCGCCGCGTGCCGCAGGTCGTTTCGCTCGGCGCGAACCCGGCGGGCGGCGCGGCCCAAAATGGCGGGGCGAACGTCACCCGCAGCGCCGGCATCAACCTGCGCGGTCTGGGCAATACCGCGACGCTGCTGCTGTATGACGGCAAGCGCTTCCCGCCGCAGGGCACGCAGGCGCAGGTCGTCGATCCTTCGGTCATCCCGACGATCGCGCTGGAGCGGGTGGAAGTCGTGGCCGACGGCGCGTCCGCAATCTACGGGTCGGACGCGATAGCGGGTGTGGTGAACTTCATTCCGCGCAAGAATTTCAACGGCTTCGAGGTTCGCGCGCGTAGCGGCTTCACCGATGACGGCGCCTATAGCGAGCAGCAGTTGAGCGCGATCGCCGGCCATCGCTGGGAAGGCGGCTGGGCGATGCTGGCGGGCGAATATACGCGCAACGATCAGCTGACCGGATCCGACCTGCCCTTCTTCCAGGACGACAATCGCAGCCGGGGCGGCCGTGATCTGCGCACAACCTTCTGCAACCCGGGCACGATCGGCGTCGGCGGCACGACCTACGCCATTCCCGCCGGCGGGGTCGGGCCGGGCAATGTCGGGGCGCTGGTGCCGGGCACGACCAACCGCTGCTTCAATGCTGCCGCGACCTCCGTCCTGCCCGAGCAGGAGCGTGAGAGCGTCACCGGTTCGATCTCGCAGAATCTCGGTGCGGGCATCCGCATCTTTGCCGACGGCTTTTATTCGCACCGCGACGGTGCTTCGACCGGGATCGGGCAGTTCACGGCGACCGTGCCGAACACCAATCCGTTCTTCGTCAGTCCCGTCGCAGGCGCGAGCAGCGTGACCGTCGATTATTCGACCTATCCAGAAGCGGGCGTGCTGCGGAATGCGTTCCGATCTTATTCGTGGAATGCGTCGGGCGGCGTCGAAGCCACTTTGTTCGGCGATGTGCGGGCGACCGCATATTACGCCCATGGCGAATCCGAGGACGTGGCCGACAACCGGCGCGGGGTAAATCAGGGGGCGCTGACCGCGGCGCTGGCCGATACCAATCCCGCAACCGCGCTCAATCTGTTCGGCGGGCCCAACAACCCCGCGACGCTGGCGCGCATTCTGGACAATTATTTCGTCATCCAGGGCGCAAGCAAACTCGACGTCGCCAATGCGCAGATCAGCGGATCGCTCTTCTCGCTGCCGGGCGGGCGCGTGCGGTTCGCGGCGGGCGCCGAATATCGCAAGGAGTTCACCTCGACCGATCTGACCGTGGGCGACAGCAATAACCAGTTCCACATCGTCGGATCGGGTTCACGGAACGTGAAGGCCGTGTTTGGCGAGTTGTTCGTGCCGATCTTCAGCGCCGACAATGCGCGGCCCGGTTTGGAGGAATTGTCGCTCTCGCTGGCCGGACGCTATGAGAAATATAGCGATTTCGGGTCGACCTCCAATCCGAAGATCGGCATCGTCTATCGTCCGATCCGCGGCATTCGGCTGAGCGGAACCTATGGCCGGTCCTTCCGTGCGCCGAGCTATACCGAGGTCTCTAACCAGGGTGGCGGTGCCGGCCTCTATGCGCAGACGCTGATCGGTCCCAACGGACCGCTCAACGGCATCGCGATCGGCGGCGGCAATCCCGGTCTACGCCCGGAAACCGCCAAGACCTGGTCGGTCGGCGCCCAGATCCAGCCCCAGTCGATTCGCGGCCTGTCGCTGGAGACGACCTATTTCAACGTGAACTACAAGAACCAGATCCAGGCCCTGTTCGGCACGCCGACGCTGCTGACCGATCCGGTCTATGCGCCGTTCGTCACGCTGAACCCAAGCGCGAGCCAGGTCGCGACCCTGCTCGCCTCGGGACTGCCGATAAACGGCGCGATCCCGGCGACGGTGCAGTTCATCGCCGATGGCCGCCGCCAGAATCTGGGTGCCGCGAAGGTGAGCGGGATCGATTTCAACGCCATGTACAATTGGTCGTGGGCGAGCTGGAATCTCGATGCCGGGGTGAACGGCACCTATTTCACACGATATGATTTCCAGTCGGTGCCCGGCGCCGTTTTTGTGGACGCCCTGAACACGATCAACTTTCCGCAGAAATTTCGCATGCAGGCCAATATGGGCGTGGAGCATAAGGGGATCCGGGCGCGGGTGACGCTCAACCACTTGTCGGGTTACAAGAATACCGGCGTGAACCCTCTGCAGAAGGTGGACGCCTACGACACGGTCGATCTGTTCGTCGGCACCAATATCACCGAACATTTGAGCCTTTCGGCGCAGGTGCGTAACCTGTTCAACCAGCGGCCGCCGTTCGTCGACATCAGCGGCGGCTACGATCCGCAGTCGGCCAATCCGCTACCGCGCCTATTGATGGTGACCGCCGGCGTGAAATTCTGACGCGGGGAATGGGAGCAAGTTCGTTGACCTTCGAGCCAAATCATCGGCGGCGCTTTCGGCATGGTGTCGGGTTGGCGATCGCCTCGGCCTTGCTGTCGATCGCGCTGCCGGCCCAGGCGCAGGAGGTGCAAAGGCTTTACCAGGGCAAGGCGCCCGGTTCCGAACGCTGGAGCCTGCCCGAAGCGGTGGCGCCGACGCCCGATGGGGGCAAGGTTTTCGCCAACGTCGTCGATCCCGAATATATCGCCTACCTGCCGGACCCGGCAAAGGCGGAGGGGAGTGCGGCGATCCTGCTGCCCGGCGGTGGCCTGCGCGCCCTGTATGTCGGTGCGGAAGCCAAGGCGCTGATCGCACGGCTGAACGCCGAAGGCGTCGTGGTGTTCGTGCTGAAATATCGCGTCGCGCAACTGCCGCCGCGACCGCCGGTCGCGAGCACGGGCGCACCGCCGACAGCGCCAGTATTTCCCAAGCTCGTGATCCGAAATGCCAACGCCAATCCCTCGCCCGATGACAAGGCGATTGGCACGGTGTTCGATTTCGCGGTGCGGGATGCGCAGACGGCGCTTACGATGATCCGTGCGCGCGCAAGCCAATACCGGATCGACCCGCACCGTATCGGCATGATCGGCGCCTCCGCGGGCGGCGGCGTCGCGATCGGGGCGCTGCTGCGGGCGGGCGCGCAGGAGCCGCCCGTCTTCCTCGCCTCCCTCTACGGACCTTCGCTGATCGATGTCGCGGTGCCGGCGGAAGCACCGCCCCTCTTCATCGCCACCGAAACCAGCCACGGCCCGGTGACAGACGGGCTGCTGGCGCTATTCACCTTGTGGAAGGAGGCGAACCGTCCGGCCGAGCTGCACATCTTCGATGTCCCCACCTTCAAGATGCCTGCCACGCTCTGGCTGGATAGGTTCGTCGACTGGATGCGAGAACAGAAGCTTTTGCGCGCACGGCGTGTTGGACAGGCGTTGCCGGCCGGTTAGTTTGACCGGCAAGGTCGATGGATCTTGCGCCGAAGGGAATAAGCATGGCTGATTTGGTTCGCCGGTTGGACTCCTTTAGCCGCCTGCGTGGCCGCTCGCGCATCGGGTGGGCTGGTGCGGCGATGGCCGTGATGCTGGTTTGCCTGGCCGGTACGACGGCAAGGGCCGAGCTTCCGCCCATGAGCGATGCCGCCATGCAATCGGCCGCCGAGTTGATCGCCACAGGTATCGTGACCGCCGTGTCGGAACGGGACGACGTGTCTTACCCCGCCAAAGGACAGAAGCTCGTCACCGGACATTGGACCGTCACCGTAAGCGTCGGATCGATCGAGAAGGGCCGGCTCGCGCCCGGGGAGAAAAACCTGCGCTTCACCGGCTCACGCAATGTCGTCGTGCCCAAGTCCTGGGTCGGCGGGACCAACACGCTCCGGCTGACCCCGCAAGTGGGTGACGAGGTGAAGGTCTACCTTGAGCGCACAGACGGTGAGTGGCGTCTTTTCCACCATCTCGGCCTTTGGCTGCGGCGGTAGCGCGCTGGATCGACTTCGCTGGGGATGCTGGCGGCGATCCGATCGGTGCGATGCTTGGGGGGCGCCGACGGAATGGCGACACGGGCGGGATCTGGCGCTACATCCGGGACGCATCACCGCACCTGGGACCCTCCCGTGACCCAATTGCCAAGCAACACCCGACCGCGCCGCCGCGTCTCGGTCCGCGCGCTTCTGCTGGTCGTCGTCCTCTTGCTCGTCGCGACGATGCTGCTCGTTCCCGAAGGCCGTCTCGCCTGCGCCGAACCCTATGTGTCGCCCGATCGCAGCCCCGACGGCCGCTGGACGCTTACCCTGTGCCGCCGCCCGATGTTTTTCGCCATGCCGGGCGGATCGGGCGATGCGCCGGGTTGGCTGGTATTGCGCGACCATAGGGGGGCCATTCGCGGCGTCTCCGAGCTGGAGATGGTCCAGCTTTACGGTGGTGCCGCGCCGGGCGAGCGGACCGAATGGCGCGCGGGTCGCGTCACGCGCACCTTCGTCGTCGATCTGCCGCTGACCCCCGCATCCGGCCCGTTCCGCCGCTGGCTCGACGACCGGCTGTGGCGCATCCGCGCGCTGCTGGGCCTCACCGCCACCAGCGAGGATCTGCACTGATAGGCCCGAGCTACGCCTTTGGTGGCTGGCACGATGATGATGGATGGAGCGGGTAGCGGGAATCGAACCCGCGTATGAAGCTTGGAAGGCTACCGCTCTACCATTGAGCTATACCCGCGCGGCGATCCCCATGCCATTGGCGGGCGCCTCCGGTCAACGCTTCTGGCGCAATTGATCCGACAATGTGCGGATCGCGCGGGGATAAGCCGGGCCGCCGCAATCGGCGAACTGGCCGGGCAGATACAGGCGGGGAATGTTCGCGATGGCGGGGTGGGCGAGCATCGCGCTGCCCAGGTCGCGCGCGGGTTTGCCACCGGTGATCAGGAAATCGGGGCGCGCGGCGACCATATCCTCCAGCGAGAGGTTGGACAAAGCGGGGCGGTGCAGCTTGGTGGCGAGGTTCACCAGCCCCACGCGCCGCATCATTTCGTCCATCAGCGTGCCGCTGCCCGACAGATAGCCGCGGCGCTGATAGTCGGCGGCGACCCGGCCGCCGCCCCTCTTGGGAATGGCAGCGAGCGCATGGTCCATGCGCTGGATCAGCGCCTCGCCGCGTTCGGGATGGCCGACGGCGCGCGCCACAAGGCGGACCTGGGCGACGATGTCCTGGTAAGAATTGGCCGGCGGCACGACCAGGATCTGTGCCTTCAGTCCGGCACGCCGGGCGGCATCGGCCTGCCCCGGCCAACCGGTCAGCAGCAGTTCGGGCTGGTGGGCAAGCAGCGCCTCGGCCGAAGAACCGATCGCCGGGAAGCGCGCGGCCTTGGCCGCGATCGGCGACATGTCCGGCATGTGCGAAAGGCGCGTAAGTCCGCTGATCTGCGCCGGATCGGCGAGCGCGACCAGATATTGATCCGCACAGAGATTGATCGAGGCGACATGACGCGGCGGGGCAGCCCACGCGGGCGTGGCCAAGGCAAAGAAGAGGCAGGCCAGCGGGCGAAGCATCCCAGCCTCTTAGGGGCGGATCGGGCGGCGATGAAGTGCGATCGCGCCTGAGCAGTGGTCAAGCCTGCTCGACTTCCCGGTGGAGCATCGTAGGAAGCAGGACGTGACGCGATCGCCTGTCCCTTTCAACCTGCTGTTGGCGGCGCTCGCGGTGGCCTGCGCAGCGCTGTCACTGGGGATCGGGCCGGCACATCTCGGTTGGGGACGATCCTTCGCGGCGCTGGTCGGCGCGGGCGATCCGATCGCCCAGACGATCGTCTGGGAGCTACGGCTGCCGCGGGCATTGCTGGCGTTGATGGTGGGGGCGATGCTGGGCGGCGCGGGAGCGGCGCTGCAGGGCTATCTGCGCAATCCGCTGGCGGATCCCGGCGTGCTCGGGACGTCGAGCACCGCCGCCTTGGGCGCGGTGATCGCGCTCTATTATGGCTTTGCGGTCTCCAGTCCGCTGGCCGTGCCGCTCTTCGCGATCGGCGGCGCGCTGGTCGGGCTGGTGCCGCTATTGCTGCTGGCAGCGCGCAGCGAAGGGCCGCTCGCCTTGATCCTGGCGGGTGTGGCGATCGCCACCGCGGCCGGGGCGGGGATCAGCCTTGCCCTCAACCTCGCGCCTAATCCGTTCGCGGCGATCGAAATCATGACCTGGCTGATGGGCAGCCTGGCGGATCGATCGTTCCTGCATGTCTGGCTAGCGTTGCCCTGCATCGCCGTCGGCCTTGGCCTGATCCTGCTGCAGGGCCGGGCGCTGGATGCCCTGACGTTGGGGGAAGAGGGCGCGATCGCGCTCGGCGCCAATCTCAAACGCACCCGCACGTGCCTGCTCATCGCCACCGCGGTCGGTGTCGGCGGCGCAGTGGCGGTATCCGGTGCGATCGGCTTCGTCGGGCTGGTCGTGCCGCATCTGGTGCGTCCGTTGACCGACCGGCGGCCATCCTCCTTGTTGATCCCCTCGGCCCTGGGCGGCGCGGCGTTGCTGGCCGCGGCCGATGCGCTGGTGCGCACCGTGCCAACGCTGGAGGAGCCGCGGCTGGGCGTGGTCACCGCCCTGATCGGTGTTCCGATCTTCCTGCATCAGCTGATCCGGGCGCGGCGCGAATGGTAAGGCTGGATCAGGTATCGGTGACGCTCGGCGGGCACCGCGTGGTCGACAATGTCAGCGCCGATCTCGGCGGCGGCGTGATCGGCCTGATCGGCCCCAATGGTGCCGGCAAGTCGACGCTGATCCGCGCGATCGCCGGGCTGATCGCGCATCAGGGCCGCATTACGATCGAAGGCGCGGGGGCGGCTGCGACGCCGCGCGAGCGCGCACGGCGGATCGCCTATCTCCCGCAAGGCCAGACGATCCACTGGCCGCTGACGGTGGAGCGGCTGGTGGCGCTGGGACGGCTGCCGCATCTGGCCCCGTTCGCGCGGCCGGGCGCCGCGGACATGGCGGCGATCGAGGCGGCGCTCGACCGGACCGATCTGGCGATGCTGCGGGATCGCCCAATCAATCAATTGTCGGGTGGCGAGCGCGCCCGGGCCTTGCTCGCGCGCGCCTTGGCTGTCGCGGCGCCCTTGCTGCTGGCCGACGAGCCGCTCGCCGCACTCGACCCATCGCACCAGATCGAGGTGATGGGGCTGTTGCGCGGCGAGGCGGAGCGTGGCGCGACGGTGATCGCGGTGCTCCACGATCTGACCATCGCCGCGCGCTGGTGCGATCGGTTGCTGATCCTCAATCACGGGCGATTGGTGGCCGACGGCGCGCCGACCGCGGTGCTCAGCGCGGAGCGGATTGCCGCCGTCTATGGCGTCACCGCGCATATCGGCCAATCGGGCGGCGCACCCGTGGTGGTGCCGCTGACCCGCGTCGCGGTTGCGCCGGCGGGCGCCCGCGAGACGCCTAGAGGCTGACCTCGCCTTCGTCTTCGCCGTCCCAATAATGGACGCGCTGGGCGTGGACCTTGATCAGGATGAGGCCGGGCGTGTCGACGCCGTCCTTGAACCAGCGGTCCAGATCGCTCGTCCAATGCTGCTCGAACTGGGCCTTGTCGCGGATCAGTTCGGCCGCGCCTTCCACCGACACGAAGAACGGGCGCATGCCGAGCATGCCGGCCGTGCCCTGGAACGACAGGCCGACCTTGTTGTCGCGGCCGATATCCTCGATCGTGCGCGCATCGTCATAGCTGAAATAATAGCTGTCGCCGTCGTAATCGACCTCTTGATTGTTGCTCATCGGCCGCGCGGCGATGCTGCCATCGGCAGCCCGGGTAGAAAACATGGTAAAATCGATATCGCGCATGCGGTCCGCGATATCGGCGAGCGTCTTTGTCATGGATCAGGCTCCTGTTTTGGAGTTGAACGCTCCGCCTGCGCCTGGGGTTCAGTGGCGCATTGTCAAACCAGGATATACTGTCGATGCCAACGATCCTCCTCCTCACCATCTCCAACATCTTCATGACGACCGCCTGGTATTGGCACCTGAAGGGCGGGGCGCACAAACAGCTGTGGATGGTCATCCTGATCAGCTGGGGCATCGCTTTCTTCGAATATTGCCTGGCCGTGCCGGCCAATCGGCTCGGTTATGCAAGCGGCTGGACCGGAGGCCAGCTGAAGATCGTGCAGGAGGCGATCACACTCGTCATCTTCGGTGCGTTCATGGTGCTGGTGCTGGGCGAGCCGCTCCATTGGCGGCACGCGGCCGCGTTCCTGTGCATCATGGCAGGGGTAGCCTTTCTGTTCGTCGGCAAAGCTTGAAACAGGCAAGTCCCGCGCCCACAGGGACGGGATGGCACTGATCCTTGGGCTAGAATCTTCTTGCGACGAGACGGCGGCGGCGGTGGTGACCTCCGATCGTCAAATTCTGTCACACAAGCTGGCAGGACAGGAAACGGCGCACCGCCCCTATGGCGGTGTCGTTCCGGAGATTGCGGCGAGGGCGCATGTCGAGGTGCTGGCTCCTTTGACGCAAGCGGCCTTGCAGGAGGCCGGCGTCACGCTGGATCAGATTGATGCGATCGCCGCCACCGCCGGGCCCGGCCTGATCGGCGGGGTCATGGTGGGCCTTGTCACGGGCAAGGCGCTGGCGATGGCGGCGGGCAAGCCCTTGATCGGGATCAACCACCTGGAAGGCCATGCGCTTTCGCCGCGGCTGGCCGATCCGGATCTGGCCTTCCCCTATCTGTTGCTGCTCGTGTCCGGCGGCCATTGTCAGCTTCTGGAGGTGCGGGGCGCAGGCGATTACCGGCGCCTGGCGACCACGATCGACGATGCGGCAGGCGAGGCCTTCGACAAGTCGGCGAAGCTGCTTGGCCTGGGCTTTCCCGGCGGGCCCGCCGTCGAGGCGGCGGCACGGGCTGGCGATCCCGCCGCCGTCCCGCTTCCCCGGCCGCTGCTCGGCTCGGCCGAACCGCATTTCTCCTTCGCCGGGCTCAAAAGTGCCGTGTTGCGCGCGCGCGATGCGGGCCTCTATTCCGCCGAGGATATCGCGGCATCGTTTCAGCAGGCGGTGATCGATTGCCTGATCGATCGCACCCGGCGTGCGATCGTCCGCGCGCCCGGCATGACCGCGCTGGTGGTGGCGGGCGGTGTCGCCGCCAATGGCGCGATCCGCGCCGCCCTGCAGATGCTGGCGGCGCAGCATGATCTGCGCTTCGTGGCGCCGCCTTCGTGGCTGTGCACCGACAATGCGGCGATGATCGCCTGGGCCGGGGCGGAAAGACATGCGGCGGGCCTGAGCGATCCGCTGGACATGCCGGCGCGCGCCCGCTGGCCGTTGGATCCGACAGCGGAAAAGGCGCGCGGGGCGGGGGTGAAGGCATGAGGATCGGCGTCATCGGTGGCGGAGCATGGGGCACGGCGCTGGCGCAGGTCGCAGCAGCGGGTGGCGACGTACTGCTCTGGGCGCATGAGCGGGATGTCGTGGACGCGATCAACCGCGATCATCTCAATCCAATCTTCCTGCCCGACATCGCCTTGTCGCCGATGATCCGGGCGACCAACGATCTGGCGGCCCTGGCCGAGTGCGATGCGCTGCTCGTCGTCACGCCGGCGCAGCATATGCGGCGTATCCTTGCGGCGGCCCCGATCGGGCAGCGCCCGCTGGTCCTCTGTTCCAAGGGGATCGAGGCCGATACGATGGCACTCATGTCGGAAGCCGCGGCGCAGACCTGTGCCGAAGCGCCGATCGCGGTATTGTCGGGACCGACCTTTGCCGCCGAGGTGGCACGCGGCCTGCCGACCGCGGTGACGCTTGCCTGCGCGGAGGAGGAGGTGGCCGTGCGCCTCTCCGAGCGGATCGCGCGGCCGGGCTTTCGACCCTATCGCTCGACCGACGTCGTCGGCGCCGAGATCGGTGGCGCGGTCAAGAACGTGCTCGCAATCGCTTGCGGCGTCGTCGAGGGCGCTGGGCTGGGCAAGAATGCGCGCGCCGCGCTGATCGCGCGCGGTTTTGCCGAGATGACGCGCTTCGGCCTGGCGCGCGGCGCCCGACCCGAGACGCTGGCCGGCATGTCCGGTCTGGGGGATCTGGTGCTGACCTGTTCGTCCGAACAGTCGCGCAATTTCTCGCTTGGCCTGGGGCTGGGTGGAGGCGGCGATGCCGCCAGCCTGATGTCCGATCGCCGCACCATTGCCGAAGGGGCTTTCACCGCGCCTGTATTGGTGAAAGCCGCCACGGCGGTGGGTGTGGAGATGCCGATATGCGAGGCGGTGGCGGGTCTGCTGGCGGGCAGGGTGGACGTGCGGACGGCGGTCGAGGCGCTTCTGGCAAGGCCGCTTAAGGACGAGACGGTCTGAGATTCGCAGCTGGTGCTTCGTCCCGCGGGCAATCGAGAGACCTCAAGCCCTCTCCCTTGAGGGAGAGGGTTGGGTGAGGGTGGCCTGGATTAGAGGTCGGGCGCGGGCCTGCGGCTCGCTCCCCCTCACCCCAGCCCTCTCCCCGCAGGGAAGAGGGAGCTTACGCTAGCTCAGCGCAATGCGCGGGCGGCCAGGGCGGCGCAATTCGCGTCGGGTGCGGGATCGGTATGCTTGCCGGCAATGGCATTGCCGATCAGCTTCAGCGCGGTGCCGACCGTCTTGGGCACATTCTGCGGCACGACCTTCGGGTCGGACAGCGTGCCGGCGACGACGATCGGAATATCGATGCGGACCGCCCGGTCCAGTTTGGGCTGGCCCGTGAGCCGCAGCCCGAGCCGCTCGTTCGCCAGATTGATCGATCCCTTGCCGTCCGTACGCGACACGTCGGTATCGAGCAGCAAGGGCGCGACCGTCGCGGTGCCGTTGCGTACGTCGAGGCGCGCGATCAGGCAGCGCAATGTCGCCTTGTCGGACTTGTCCTCGAACAGCGCGCGGCCGGCATCCGACCCAAGCAGCAGGGCGGCACGCCGATTGACCGCGCCGTCGCGGCCGACGACCGCGATAGTGCCATTGCCGTGCCCAATGGCGGCGCGCACGGTGCGGCCATAGCCCTGCATATGGATGCGAGCCGCCAGGCTGCCGGATGCAAGGTCGCCCAGCATCGCTTCCAGCCGGCCACCGGTCACGCGCAAGTCCATCGACAGCAGAGGCGTCCCGCTTTGATGACGCACGCGCATGGTGCCGGTCATCTGCCCGCTTTGAAGCGTCGCGACCAGCGGATCGGCGGTCAGCACGCCATGGTCCAGCATCAACGTTCCCCGCAGCGCGCGGAAGGTCGACTGTTGCTTGAACAGAAGGCGTTTGATGTCGAAGCGGATGACCCCGTCCGTCTTCTGCATATGTTCAAGGTGGATTGCGGTATCGGGGAAGATGCGTGGGCCGAACGTCTTGCGTTTGGCCGCGGCGCGGGCGAGCCCCTGATCGGACGCAAGGTCGTCGAAATCCAGTCCGGTCGAAACGATCGTGGCATCGACACGCGTCCGCCCGTCGCGCTTGGCAACGGCGACGTCGCCCGAAAGGGAAGAGCGACCGACCTTCAAGTTCAGTTTGTGGATCGTCCAGTCGCTGCGATCATGGCGCACGTCGCTCGTCAACCGCACCGGCTGCGTGCCCGGCAGGCCTGCCTCCACCAACAGATCGAGATGCTCCAGATTGTCGCCCCACGCGGTCGCGTGCGCATCGAAATGGGCCAGGCTGAGTGGACGATCCATCTGCCCGACGAGGGTACCGTTGGCGATCCGCGAGCGATAATCAAACCGGAACGGCCAGCGGGCTTTGCCCGCGAGCGGACCGCCGACCACGGCGATGGTGGACGGCGATCCGGCAAGACTGCCGGATCCGGCCAGACGCAAGCCCCGATCGTTCACCTGGAAGCCGGCCGAGAAGCGATGGTCGCGTTTGCGGTCGTCCAGCGTGAGCGTGCCATTACGGACGGTCACGCGCGGCATTGCCGCGCCGTTGCCACCACTCCCGCCGCCGCCCGGGCCGAAACCCTTCCAATTGGCATGGGCGGCGTCGCGGCGGACCAGCGCGATCCGCAGACCGTCAATGTCGATCGCTTGCGGACGCGCCTGGCCGAACAATAGCGGCAGGATCGGCAGCCGTATCTGGGCCGATCGGACGGAGACCATGTCGCCACCGCCCGCCCACCCGGGCTGCGCCACCTTGATATCGGAAACGCGCAGCACGGCATTGGCGAAGCCGTGATCGATCCGCTTCACCGCGCCAATCGTGACCGTTCGCCCCAGACGATGGGACAAAGCGGTTTCCATAGGTTTTCGCAGATAGGCCCAACCGAAAGTCAGAAGAAGAATCGCGATCAGCAGAAGGACGACAATGACGCCGATGGTCGTGAAAGATGCGCGCCGATGACGCTGGAAAAAGGACGCGACGCGCATATTTTGCGAGACGCACGGAAGCTCAGCTTCGTTCCGCGTCAGAAATCAATCGCGATGCCGTTCTTCTCCCAATCCCCATAGCGGACTGGGGAAATACCGTCCGGATCGGGCTCGGCCACCACCTCTTCGGGCGCGGGCACCGGCGGACTGGGCGACAAATGCGCGGGCGGTTGCAGGTTCGGTGGACGGCGGGAAGGTTCGGTCATCGTTGCGGCTCGCGCTGTTCCCCTCCATGTGGGCACAGATGACAGAACAAACAAGCAGCGATCCTCAACCAGCGGGCGTAGCCGCGCGTGCGGCCGCCTTGCGGCTGCTGGAGGCGGTCCTTCGCCGCGGGCTGCCGCTGGAAAGCGCGCTCGACAATGCGACGCGCGGGCTGGAACGCAGCGACGATCGTGCGCTGGCGCATGCGCTGGCAGCCGAAGTGCTGCGGCGACTCACCGATCTGGATGCGCTGATCGACAGTGCCACCCCAAGGCCATTGCCCGACGACGCGAAGGCACGGTTCGTGCTGCGGATCGCGCTGGCGCAAGCGCTGCAACTGGGCACGCCGCCGCATGCCGCGATCGCGACCGTGCTGCCTTTGGTGGATGGCGGCCCGCGCCGGCTGGTCCATGGCGTGTTCGGCGCGCTGATGCGCAAGGGCGTGCGCATGCCGGAGACACCGTCTCTTCCCGATGGTGTGGCGTTGCGCTGGCATGGCGCGTGGGGCGACGACGTGTTGGCGGCCGCCGAGCAGGCGATCGCCGCGCCGCCGCCGATCGACCTCAGCCTGCGGGACCAGACGGACGACTGGGCCGAAAAGCTCGGTGGAACCAGCCTTGCGCCTGGGCATGTGCGCCTGCCTGCAGGCGCGCGGATCACCGAATTAGCCGGCTTCGAGGAAGGCGCCTGGTGGGTGCAGGACATTTCCGCATCGCTGCCGGCGCGCCTGATCGGCACCGGCACCGGCCGTGCGCTGGATCTGTGCGCGGCGCCGGGCGGCAAGACGATGCAGCTGGCAGCGGCAGGCTGGAAGGTGATCGCGCTCGACAATGCCGAGCCGCGCCTGAAGCGCGTGCGGGAGAACCTCAAGCGCACGCGCCTCAAGGCCACTCTGGTGGTGGGCGACGCGCTGACCTTTACCGATGAGCGGTATGATGCGGTGCTGCTCGACGCGCCCTGCTCGGCCACCGGCATTTTTCGACGCCACCCCGACGTGCTCTATCGGGTGAAGCCGCGCGCCATCGCCACCCTCGCCGAGCAGCAGGCGGCGATGCTGGCGCGCGCCGCCAGCCTGGTGAAGCCGGGTGGCCGCTTGGTCTATTCGGTCTGCTCGCTGGAGCCTGAGGAAGGCGAGCGGATCGCCGATGCTTTCCTGGCAAGCCATAGCGGATTTGTGGCCGAGCCCGCGACGGCGGAGGAATTGCCGACGGGCCTGACCCCGGATGCCGCGGGCCGCGTGCGGGTGTTGCCGGGCATGTTTGCCGCCGAAGGCGGGGCGGACGGCTTCTTCGTGGCACGCTTTCGGCGGAGCTAAGCGCGATCCGCCTGTGCGCGTCGATTTTGCGGGCGGCCGGCGCGGGGGTGGGTATGGCCCCATTGCCCGGCTAGGGTCCGCATCCTAAAGCTTGGCGATGGCACCTCCGATCCTGATTTCCGCATCAATCCTGTCTGCCGATTTCGCCCGGCTGGGGGAGGAGGTGCGGGCGGTGGATGCGGCAGGGGTCGACTGGATCCATATCGACGTGATGGACGGGCATTTCGTGCCCAACATCACGCTCGGGCCGCAGACCGTGAAGGCGATCCGGCCGCACACGACCAAGACGCTCGACGTGCATCTGATGATCGCACCGGTCGATCGCTATCTGGAAGCTTTTGCCGAGGCGGGGGCGGATCTGATAACGGTCCATGCCGAAGCGGGGCCGCATCTGCATCGCACGATCCAGGCGGTGAAGGGGCTGGGCAAGAAAGCCGGGCTGGCCCTGAACCCGGCGACGCCGGTCGAGGCGGTCGATTATGTCATCGACGATCTGGACGTCATCATGGTGATGAGCGTCAATCCCGGCTTTGGTGGGCAAAGCTTCATCGATAATCAGCTGCGCAAGATCGCCGCCTTGCGCGCGCGGATCGATGCCACCGGGCGCGACATCGGGCTTGAGGTGGACGGCGGTATCGGGCCGCAGAATATCGGCCGTGCGGTGTCGGCGGGTGCCAATATCCTGGTGGCCGGAACCTCCACCTTCAGGGGTGGGCCGGACCATTATCGCGCCAATGTCGCGGCGCTGCGTGAGGCGCGCGGATGACCGACGAGCCCGGTTCGGGCAACGACGATCGATCGGGGAAACGCCAGCTTCGCACCGGCGAGCGGGCGGGTACGTCGCTGACCGAAAAACTGGGGCATGGGCTGAAGCGGCTGTCGTGGCGCACCCCGGTCCACAAACTCCGCCTGCGGGGCCGCTACCCGCTGCAACTGCTCGACGTGCCGGCCGATCCCATTCCCGGCAATGCGGCGGCGGGGCGCGCGCTGCTCGAGCAGCGGATGGTCGTCGCTGGGGAGAGCATTGCCTTCGACGCGCTTGATCGCGGGGGCTTCTCGCTTGCCTTTGCGGAATATTGGCAGAGCTTTGCCTGGTTGCGCGATCTTGCCGCGGCGACCGACCGACGGACGGCCACGCCGATCGCCGACGGGCTGATGCGGCAATGGCTGGCCGTCCACGCCCGCACGGTCAGCGAGCCGGCGTGGCGGCCCGATCTGTGGGGCCGTCGCATCCTGTTCTGGACAGCCTATGCGCCGATCCTGCTCGATACCCAGGATGCGGACTATCGCAAGGCCGTGCTCAATGCGCTGGCCCGCGGCGCGCGTCATCTGGATGGGGCAGCCGACACGGCACCGCAGGGCCTGCCGCGGGTGATGGCGTGGGCCGGCGTCATCGCGGCGGGGCTGCTCTTTCCAGGCGGCGATCTGCGCGCGGCGCATGGCGAAGCCGGCATCACGCGCGCGCTGGCGCTGGCCGTGCATGGCGATGGCGGGCTGATCTCCCGGGCGCCGATGGAGCAACTGGCGCTCGTCGAACTGCTGGCGCAATTGCGCGGCGTGTACGAGGTGCGGGCGCGGCCACCCTCGGGCGCGGTCGCGTTGGCGTTGGCCAATGCGGTTCCGGTGCTGGCGAGCGCGACGCTGGGCGATGGCGCCCTGTCGAGCTGGCAAGGCGGCGGCCCAGCCAGTGCGGCACGCGTCTCGGCCGCGCTGGCGGCGATCAGCGTACGCGGCGGCACGCGCGACGATGCGCGCGACTGGGGCTATCAACGCCTGGTCTGCGCCAAGACGCGTCTGATCATGGATGCGGCGCCCCCGCCCGCGGCGGCTTTGTCGCGCGGCGCGTGCGCCTCGACACTCGCATTCGAAATGTCCGACGGCGCGCAGCGGCTGGTGGTCAATTGCGGCGCCGGGCCGGGATTGCCGGCGGATCTTGTCAGGGGCCTGCGCACGACGGCGGCGCATTCGACCCTGGTCCTGGCGGAGACCAATTCCACCGCCCTCCATCCGGACGGGACAATGGGACGGGGCGTCACGCAGGTCGAAATATCCCGCAGCGAAGGCGCTGAGGCCAGCCGGATCGAAGCGGCGCATGATGGCTATGTCAAACGCTTCGGCTTCGGCCATGTCCGCCGCCTCAGCCTGACCGCTGACGGACGGGCCCTGGAAGGCGAGGACCGGCTGGTTCCCGCCGGGCGCAAGAAAGCGGCCACGACGCCGCTCGCTTTATGGTTTCATCTCGCGCCCGGGATCGAGACGGTTTTGACGACCGACGGGCAGGGTGCGCTATTGCGGCCAAGCGCCGGCGCGGGATGGCAATTCCGCACGCGCGCGGGGTCCCTGTCGCTGGAAGACAGCCTGTGGGTTGATGGCGCGGGGCGGCCGCGCGCGTCGAAGGCCCTGGTCGTGGCGCTCGACGCGCCGGATAGCGGAACGACCATCCCCTGGTCGTTCCGCCGGGTCAGCTAAGCGCGCGCACGGCCCCCACCGCTCAGGCTCATCGTCCCAGCAGGCCGCGTGCCTGGGCGGCGACCTGCGCGATCATCGCCGCGCTCGGGGTGGGCGCCAGGCGGGCGCGATCCACCAAGGTGCGGAACTGCTCGACCCGCGGAGCCTGCGCCTGCAGCCAGCCATCGACCATCTGTTGCGGATCGCCGTCGCCGGCGCGGGCCAGGAAATCCAGCCGCAACTGTTCGAAGTCGCGGGCGAGGCCGGCGGCCAGAAGGCGTTCCCACGGATCGGATGAGACGAACCGCAAGGCGGCCTGCTTGGCCCAATCGAGCCCCAGCGCTTCGCCCAGCCGCACATAGGCCTCGGTTACGACCAGCTCATCGGCGGAAATGCGCGCCGCCAGGCTGGCGGTGCCGATCGCGCCATCCAGCTCGTACAGACGTACGATCCGCGCGACGATATCATCCGCAGCGCCATCGGTGCCCAGTCGCGCCCGCAGCGCCGCTGCACCCGCACGCGCTTCCTGCTTGAGCAGGCTGTCCAGGCGCGATTCAAGCCGTGCGACGCCGGGCGTCAGCCGTTCGGCGAAGGCACCGGGGGCAATGTCGCCATTGGCGGCGCGGATCGCATCGGCCACGTGCAGGCGCGCTGCCGATCCGGCGGCTACCAGCAGGGCGATCCGCGTTGGCTCCGGCATCGCCGCCTGCTCGATCGCCTCGAACATGGGTTCCAGACCCAGGATCGCATCGATCGCGAAATACGCGGCGGCCACCTGCGCCAGCGCGACGCCTTCCTCCTCGCCCAATTCGAACGGGGCCACCAGGCCGAGCCGATTGACGATGCGATTGGCCATCTTGGTCGCGATGATCTGAGGCCGCAGCCGGTGATCGTCGATCGCCTGGGCAAAGCGCGCCTGCATGGCTGGCGGGAAAGCGGCGTGAAGCAGCGGACGCAACAGCGGATCCGCGGCCACGTCGCTCGCCTCGATCCCCGCCTGCAAAGCGAGTTTGCCGTGGCTCAGGATCACGGCCAGTTCCGGGCGGGTCAGACCATGGCCCTCCTGCGCGCGCCGGAGCAACGTGGCGTTGCTCTCGATCCCGTCGACGCTGCGATCGATGCGACCGCCCGATTCCAGGATTTCGACGACCCTCAGCTGGGCCGGAAGCGCAGCCGCGCCGCCATATTCGGCGAGACTCAGGCCCAGTGTCTGGAGGCGATTATCCTCCAGCACGATATGGGCGACGTCCTCGGTCATGCTCGCGAGGAAGGCGTTGCGCTCCTCGAACGGAAGGCGGCCCTCGTTCATCTCGCGGTTCAGCGCGATCTTGATGTTGACCTCGTTATCCGAGCAGTCGACGCCCGCAGAATTGTCGATGAAGTCGGTATTGATTCGCCCGCCATTGGCTGCGAATTCGATCCGCCCCGCCTGGGTCACGCCCAGATTGGCGCCTTCGCCGATCACCTTGGCGCGTACCTCCATCCCGTTGACGCGATGCGCATCGTTGGAAGGATCGCCGACGTCGGCATTGGATTGGTCGGACGATTTCACATAAGTGCCGATGCCACCGAACCAGAGCAGATCGGCCGGTGCGCGCAGGATGGCCGCGATCAGGCTGGAAGGATCAAGCGTGTCGGCCTCGACCCCAAGCACCGCTTTCACCTGAGGCGACAGCGGGATCACCTTCTGCGTGCGCGGGAAGATGCCGCCGCCGGCGGAGATCAGCGCCGCATCATAATCGGCCCATGACGACCGTGGCAGGGCGAACATGCGGTTGCGTTCTTCCCAGCTGCGGGCCGGATCGGGATCGGGATCGAGGAAGATGTGGCGATGGTCGAAGGCTGCCACCAGCTTCAGCGCCTTCGAGAGCAGCATGCCGTTGCCGAAGACGTCGCCGGACATATCGCCGCAGCCGACCACCGTGGTCGGATCATTCTGCACGTCGACGCCGCGTTCCAGGAAGTGGCGTTGCACGGAGACCCAGGCGCCGCGCGCGGTGATCGCCATCGCCTTATGGTCATAGCCATGGCTGCCGCCGGAGGCGAAGGCATCGCCGAGCCAGAAGCCATGGTCTTCCGAAATCGCATTGGCGATATCGGAAAAGGTCGCCGTGCCCTTGTCGGCGGCGACCACGAAATAGGGATCCTCCCCGTCGCGGATGCGCACCCGATCCGGATGGACGAGTGCGCCTTCCACCAGATTGTCGGTGACGGACAGGAGCGAGCGGATGAAGATGCGATAGCTTTCCGTTCCCTCCGCCAGCCAGGCGTCGCGATTGGCGACCGGCGGCAATTGCTTGGGGTAGAAACCGCCCTTCGCGCCGGTCGGCACGATCACGGCATTCTTGACGACCTGCGCCTTCATCAGGCCGAGGATCTCGGTACGGAAATCGTCGCGCCGGTCGGACCAGCGCAAGCCGCCGCGCGCGATCGGTCCGCCGCGCAGGTGAATGCCTTCGACTCGGGGCGAATAGACCCAGATTTCGCGCCAGGGCAGCGGCTTGGGCAGGTTCGGCACCAATGCCGAATCCATCTTGAACGCCAACGCCTCCTGCGCGGCCGGCGCGAAGGCATTGGTCCGCAGAATCGCGCGCACCACGCCGGCAAGCCGGCGCAGGATGCGGTCGTCTTCGATCGAGGCAACCTGGGCGAGTGCGGATTCCAGGCGTTCCGCCGCGACGTCTTCTTCGCCGGCATGATCCGGATCGTGGCGTGCGTCGAACAGGGCGATCAGGGCCCGCGCGACATCAGGCGCATGATCCAGCGCATCCGCCACCGTCTGCAGCCCGTAGGGAAGGCCGATCTGGCGCAGATACCGGAACCAGGCGCGGATCAGCACGACTTCGCGTGGGTCGAGCCCGACGCCGACGATCAGCGCATTGAAGGCATCGTCCTCGGCCTGACCCGCCAGAACGGCGGCGATCGCGGACTCGGCAACCGCGGCCCGCGCCAGCAGCGCATCGGCCGCCTCGGCGCTGTCGGCCTCCAGCAGGAATTCGTCGATATAGGCCGCGGTGCCGCCCTTCAGCGGGGTCGGCATTTCTTCGAGAACGCGGAAGCCGAAATGTTCGAAGACCGGCACCGCTTCGGACAGCGGGATGAGTTCACCCAGACGATAGGTCTTCAGGCGCAGCCGCGCGCCGCTATCGCTCGTGCCGCGATACAGGCGGATCGCCCGCGCCCCGGTATCGCTGAGGTCCGCCAGCCTTTGAATATCTGCCGCAGCCTCGTCCGGGGTCGAGCGCATGCGATAATCGGACGGGAAAGCATCGGCCCAGTCGAGCACGAGCCGGGCCGCCCGCGTGGGTGCGAGCGCCTCACCCAATTTCAATTCGATGCCGGGCGCCCAGCCACGCAGCATATTTTCGAGCTGGCGGTCGAGGACGTCCGCATCCGGCACGGTGGCGCCGAAGGGCAGATCGAGCGTGTAACGGATCAGCGCCAGATCGCCTTCGCCCAGATCCAGCGCCCAGCTGGTGACCGGCGCGTCGGCGGCAGTCTCCAGCATCGCCTGGATCGCCTCCCGCTGGGTGGTGCTCAGCGCCTCGCGCGGAAGCCAGACGAAGGCGAAGAGGTGGCGCAGCAGCGGGCCCGGCGCCAATACCAGCTTCGGCCGCGGCCGATCCGCCAGGCTCATGGCCGTGAGTGCGACGTTTTCCAGTACGGCCGGCGGGAAGGTGGTAATGATGTCGTGCGGCAGATCGGACAGCGCGTGATGCAGCGCCTTGCCGGCGTGCGATGAAGGGCTGAAGCCGTATTTCTCCTCAATCTGCGCCAGCCGCGTCCGCAACACCGGCACCTTGTCCGAAGGCGCGCGCAACGCTGCGCTGGTCCATAGGCCGGCAACGATCGAGAGCGCATCGACCGAACTGCCTGCGCGCACCGGAACGACCAGCAGATCCAGCGCGGCTCGGCGATGCACGGTTGCGAGGCGATCGCTCTTGACCACCAGAGGAGCTTCGCCGCCCTGTTCGAACCAGCGGAACGCCGCTTCGCGGGCCGTATCGGACCATAAGGGCTCGCTGGCCGTGCGGAGAATGCCCAGGCCGGGATCGGCCGATCCGTGGCGTCGTTCGGTATGCGCGCCCAGCAAGGTGAAATGGCGTTCCAGGAACCAGCGCAACAGCGCCGCGCCCTCGCCATCGGGCAATGTCTGCGCGGCATCGCGCAGGGCGAGTTGCAGGCGCGGCCAATCCTCTACCGCGGCGCGGACGTCGGCCAGCATGGCGGCAAGATCGCCCTCCAGCGTGCGCCGGATTTTCGCGTCGACGCGATCGACCTCCATGTAGATCATCGATTCGCGCCGTTCGCCGCTGCTGCCGGTCGGCAGGATCGCGCGCAGTGCGCCTTCGCTGTCGCGGCGGACCGAAAGCACGGGGTGGAGCAGGCGATGCACATCGATTCCGCGCGCGCCCAGGGTGGCCGCCACCGAATCGACGAGGAAGGGCATATCGTCATTGACGATGCCCAGCCGCATCCGGCGCTGCACGCTGTCGCCGCTGCCCGATTCCAGCCCGATCGAGGGCTGACCGGGCGCGCGTTGGGTGGCAAGCCGCGTCATGAAGGCGGTGGCCTCGGCCTGCGCTGATGCATCGAAATTGTCGGTTTCGCCGGGCAAGGCGCCTTCGACGAGGGCCGCGGAAATAGCGGCAGCGGCCGCCTCCCCAATGGAGGGAGTGGCCAAATCGCTGTTCGTCATCCTGCTCTCCGGCACGATCTGCTACGCGCAGCCGTGCGCTGCTGTTCGGTTAAGCCAGGCCCTATGCGCTTGTGTGACAGACGGGACAACCCGCGGCGTCCGCATCCCGGCGGGGCACATTGACGACATCGCGCACCGCGATCCCTTGTCAGGCCCGACAAGCGCTGGTAACGGCCCGCTCCAGACGCCGCCTTAGCTCAGCTGGTAGAGCATCGCATTCGTAATGCGGGGGTCACAGGTTCGAGTCCTGTAGGCGGCACCACCTTTACCGTGAACGCGCCTTCGGAGTCCGCAGAGACTACCGTAAACTGGCGTTTAGCTGGTCCCAAAGTCTCCTAACTTTGCTCCGCCGTGGCCCACCAAGCTGGTCCCGGACGCGTATGTCCAGAAGGTGCAGCTTGGGGGGGGCGCGCCCCTGCCACGCTTAGGGAGGTGCGCCGGGTCCACAAGATTGCAGCCCTAACGGGGAATTTCCCAGGCCAGATCATCTGTCTAGCGCAGCATTTCGGCAGCTATCCCTGATCTCGCGACTGAGCGCACCGATTTTTTGCAGAAAAGTCATCCCGCGCAGGGCCAAACGGCGTTGGCACCATTCGGGCGTTCAGGCGGAAGATGGTATGACATGAGGCCATTCATTCGGCAGGAAGCGCCGTTAGCCTGTACAGACCCGGCGTCCGCCGAAGCGGACGCCGGACCTTCGGTCAGCCGAAATCGGCAGTGCTGATGGTCTCCGGTCTTACATTGGCCAATTGAATAGCACTGTCCACGGCATCGCCGCCGGAACCGTTGTAAAACAGCCACGTATCCGTGCCGACACCCACCGCCGCCACTTCCCGTGTGCCGGCATCCCCGGTCAGCAACTGCGTGGCGTAGGCCTGCGCGGCCGATATATCAGCGAAGCTTTGGCCGGTGGCGGTGAGCACCTGTGCTACCTCGAAATCCAGCTCGATCTCGTCCTGCCCGCCGGTAAAGTCGTGGATCGTGTCGGCTACCGAGAAACTGGTCTCGCCGACGATCAGCGCATCGTTTCGGTCAAACTCGAACGAATCGCGCCCCGCTCCCCCCGTCGCCTGATCGATGCCCAGACCACCCTGGATCTCGTCATTACCGTTGTCGCCGAGCAGGTGGTCGTTGCCGCTGCCGCCGTCCATTTCGTCATTATCCGCACCACCCCGCAACGTGTCGGCACCGGCGCCGCCCTCCAGCTCATCATTGCCGCGATTGCCCTGGAGATAGTCGTTCCCATTGCCGCCATGCAGATCGTCTTCGCCCGCGCCGCCATAGATGCGGTCATTGCCGTCGCCACCGAACAGCTCGTCGTCGCCGGCATTGCCCTGGATATAATCGTGTCCGGCGCCGCCGTAGATGCGGTCGTCGCCATCGGCCGCGCCGGCCGCGACGCCGGGCGAATTGCCATAGAGATGGTCGTTATTGCTTCCCCCGAAGAGGGTATCGGATCCGCCGCCGCCGCCAAGCTGCTGCGGGTCAATCGACACCGAGCGGTCTATCACAGTGTCGTCATCGCCACCGATGATGAAGGTGGAAGTCGCCATCTTGATACTCCGTTATCGCAAATACGCTGCTCGATCCGCGCGCTGTTCTGACAACGGCACGGCACGCGATCGACACTCCGTCAGGAGCGGCGCTTCTCTGCATGATCGGTCTGGCGACCGGTTGACCCGCAGGTTTGTTTTTCTAAATGTTGCCTTCCCGCACGGTGAGCAAGGCGCGGCAGGGACTGGAATCATCCGCGGGATCGCCGCAGATGGCCGCTTCAACCTGCTTGGCAATTGCCACTACCGCGTTGAACGCTGCGCGCCTCGCACGGATCGCGTGTTCGTCTGGCGTGCTCATGAAGCGTTTCTGCCGGCAGGCCGTCCCGAAGCCCGGCGCGATTGGCTGCATCAAAGGCGATCCTACGCTAGTCAATGCTCGATGGCGAAAACTGGCAGGAGATATGTCGGCAAGGCGGCAAGACGACGGCGGGCACGCCTTCAGGCTATTTGGCAGCTTGCCGTCATTGGCGCGGTCGCCATAATCGTAGGCATCGCCATGTCCGGTCGGTGGCCCTGGACGATAACTCCGCCAAATGTCGATCGGCCGATGACGATGGCCGCGGCGCGCGCCTCGAATGCGCTTGTCCCGATCGATCAAAGCCGTCGCTTGCATGCCGCTGGCTTCCATCTTCGCAAGGGGCCGGCGGCGGTGCGCCAGGCGGTGGAGTGCCTCGCCACCGCGGCTCTGTACGAGGCGGGCGACGATCAGCGGGGGCAGCGGGCTGTCATGCAGGTGATCCTCAATCGCGTCCGCGCACCTGGCTTTCCCGACACGGTATGCGGGGTGGTGTACCAAGGATCCACCCGCGCAACCGGCTGCCAATTTTCCTTCACCTGCGATGGATCGGTTCAGCGTCGCCCGGTCCGGCGGGGCTGGGCAGCCGCCCGCAGGAAGGCCCGCGATGCGCTCGCGGGCTATGTCGACGATGATGTCGGCCGTGCCACGCATTATCATGCAGACTGGTTGGTGCCCTACTGGCGCGACTCTATGGTCAAGGTTGCCCGTGTCGAAACCCACCTCTTCTATGTGAGAAAGCGCTGAGTGGCTCGCAGTGCACAGCTTCGGCAGCTTTGATCATACCCGCAACAGTCTTCCTGCTGATATTCCACGAACATACGATGCCCGGGAAATCTTGACCGTGCCCTCCGCGGCGCCCCAAGGCTATGAAATCGCGCGGCGCGGTGCGGCCATGATCTTCGGGCGCGTATCGGTTGG
Source organism: Sphingomonas sp. ASY06-1R (assembly GCF_052180265.1). Lineage (GTDB taxonomy): Bacteria > Pseudomonadota > Alphaproteobacteria > Sphingomonadales > Sphingomonadaceae > Sphingomonas_I. Next base: position 873,066 of record NZ_CP197464.1, read on the forward strand.
CCAGCCGAACAGGGGAGGAAGCAGGATGGGAAAGCGGGGGCCTCGTGGCTTAGCCGCGGGCATGCGCCGGGCAGCGCAGAGCATGGTGCTGTCGTTGGTGGCCACCGCATTTGGCGGCACGTCTCCTGCGCTGTCGCAGACAGCACCTTTTGCGGTTCATGTCGCGGTCGACGTCCAGCAGATCGGACAGCCGGTAAAGCCGGTATGGCGCTTCTTCGGTGCGGACGAGCCCAATTATGCGACGATGAAGGATGGCCGCACCACCTTGGCCACGCTCGGTCAACTCGCGCCGGATCGGGTCTATTTTCGCGCGCACAATCTGCTGACCACCGGTGACGGCACGCCCGCCCTCAAATGGGGATCAACCAACGCCTATACGGAGGACGCACAAGGCCGCCCGGTCTATAACTGGACGATCGTCGATCGGATATTCGATACCTATCGCGCCCGCGGCGTGCGGCCTTATGTCGAACTCGGCTTCATGCCAGAGGCCTTGTCGACGCATCCACAGCCCTACCAGCACGATTTCCGGCCGGGCAGCGGCAATTTGCGGACGGGCTGGGCCTATCCGCCCAAGGATTATGCCAAGTGGGAAGAGCTGATCTACCAATGGGTGCGGCATTGCGTCAATCGCCATGGCGCGAAGGAGGTCGCATCCTGGTATTTCCAGACGTGGAACGAGGCGAACCTGCCGCAATATTATTGGGGCGGTACGCCGGAGGAATTCTTCCGGTTGCATGACGCGGCCGTGCGCGGGGTGCGTCGTGCCTTGCCGCAGGCGCGCGTCGGCGGCCCCGATATCGCCGGTGCCGGCGACGACTTCATGACCCGCTTTCTGGCCCATGTGAAACAGGCCGGCACGCCGACCGACTTCCTGTCCTTCCACGCCAAAGGCCAGCCGGAATTCCTGAAAGACGATAAAGGTGGTCATGTGCGGATGGGGATCAGCAACCATCTGAAAGCCGCCGACCATGAATTCGGCCAGATCGCGGCAGATCCGGTGTTCCACGACACGCCGATCATCATCGGCGAGTCCGATCCCGAAGGGTGCGCTGCCTGCCAGGGGCCGGCCAATGCCTATCGCAACGGGACCATGTATTCCAGCTACACCGCGGCTGTCTTTCCCCGGCTGCAGGCGCTCGCGCAACAGCGCCGGGTGAATCTGGAAGGCGTGCTTACCTGGGCATTTGAGTTTGAGGATCAGCCCTATTTCGCGGGTTTCCGGCAGCTGACCTCGGCGGGCATCGATCTGCCGGTGATGAACATCTTCAAGCTGTTTGCGATGATGGACGGCCGTTATGTCGGGGCGCAATCAGACCATCAGGCGGCGCTCGATACGATGATTACATCCGGCGTGCGCGGCGCGCCGGATGTCGGCAGTGTCGCCACCTATGACGGCAAGCGGCTGACCATCCTTGTCTGGCATTATCATGATGACGATCTCGCAGGGCCGGACGCGGACGTCAGCGTCGACGTCGCGGGCGTGCCCGCCAGTTTCGCGCATGGCGCCGCTTTGACCCACTATCGCGTGGATCACGATCATTCCAATGGTTACGCGGCATGGCTCGCCATGGGTTCGCCGATCGCGCCATCGGACCCGCAGCGCGCTGCGCTGTTGAAAGCGGCCGCACTCGCGACGGTCGGCGGGCCAACCGGGGCGGTGTCGGTCAAAGACGGCCACGCCAACCTGCGCTTCCGCTTGCCACGCCAGGGCGTCTCGCTGCTGGTGCTGACGCCCGCTGCTCTGCGCGATAGGCGCGGAACCCGCTAACGCCACCGCTTCCACCGCCGACGCGGCGTTCCCGTCGGTTGTGAGGGCGCATGCCATGCCGGCGGGATCGTCGTCATTCATGACAGGATGCGTCGTCGAAAGGGTAGACTGTTGCTGTCCGGGGATCGCGCCCGGCCCGGCGTCGTTATCCTATGATCGCGTGCGTCCGTTCGCGAGCCAATCCGAAAGGCCGATGTGCATGAACGCTGCCGATGTCTTCACGACGCTCGACGTTGAGCTGAAGCCCGACCCGTCCCGCACCGTGATCCGGCCGTTCAGCTTCGGCTATCCGTCAGCTTTCGAGGCAGGGCGGCCACCCCGCAGCCAGTCCGTCGTCGATCGTATTCAAGCGCTGGACGATCGCATGCGGGCGCGAATGCGCGACCTGTTGCTGACGCCGATGCGGGAACGCCATCGCAACGTGGAGCAGGTGCTGCTGCGCCGCTTCGCCGAAGTACGTCCGGATATCGGCGACAGCGACTTTCCCGAAGACGAACAACTGTTGATCGGCGCCTATTTCAGCCAGGAATATGCGTTCGAGGCTGCGGCCTTGTTCAATCCCAGCATCGTTGCGGTAACGGACGAGGCGCCGTCGGAAGCGGGCGCGGTGCGCTTCGTGATATCACTAAGGGGGATTGGCGAGGGGCATATCTCGTCGATCACGTTTCGCACCGGCGAATGGGGGCCGGGCGATCGCTTGGTGATCGATCCGGCGAGTGCACATGGTGTGCCGCCGCGCATCGAGCATCATGAGGGGAATTGGGTCCGGCTGATCTGCGAGGATAGTCAAGACGCGTCGGAGACGGTGATCTTCCCGGTCCTGCCCAGCCAGCGACAGGGCGTCGAGGATCTGCGGCTCGTCAATTTCACCGACCATGACGGAGTCCGCAGCGTCATCGGAACGTATACCGCGTTCGATGGCAAGGATGCGCGCCAGGAAATTCTGCGCGGTGTCGACCTGCGTCGGGTGGAGATGAGCCCGCTCACCGGCGCCATGACGGGCTATAAGGGAATGGCGCTGTTCCCGCGGCGGATCAACAACCAGTTCGTGATGCTGGGGCGGCAGGACAATGAGAATATTTGGCTGCTGCGTTCCGACGATCTTTATACGTGGGAGACGGGGACGCCGATCATGGCGCCAAAATATCCTTGGCAATTCGTGCAATTGGGCAATTGCGGATCCCCGATCGAAATCGACGAGGGCTGGCTGGTGTTCACGCATGGCGTCGGCATGGTGCGGGGCTATTGCATCGGCGCCTGCCCCCTCGACAAGGACGATCCGTCCAAGGTGCTTGCGCGCACGCCATCGCCCCTGTTGTTTCCCAGCGCGGAGCATCGCGGAGGCTATGTGCCGAACGTCACCTATAGCTGCGGCGCGCTGATCCAGGGGCGGCGCATTCTATTGCCCTATGCGATCGGCGACGAATATTCGGCATTTGCGGTAGGAACTGTGGACGATCTGTTGACAGTGATGGAACCCGCCTGATGCTTGCGGCCCGGCGAAGTCATGGCGGGTGGCCAATCAGATAAGCGCATGCGCGCAACGCAGCGTTAACGGGCGTGCCCAATGCGACGCGCGCGGGATCAAGACGGAGCCTGGCCTGCTGGCCGATCATGCGCGGCGGCCGCGACAGTGGAATCGTAGAAGCTGGCCAGATCGCCATGCAGCTGATGCAGCGCATCCGGATTGAGGTAGATCATATGGCCCGAGGGGTAGTAACGGAAGCTGATATTAGCACGCAGCTTCTTGTCCAGCAGCATGTGCGCAATGTCATATTCGGTGGCGAAGAACGGCGTGGCCATGTCGTACCAGCCGTTGAGGGACAAGACCTTGAGGTAGGGATTGGTGCGGATCGCCGCGGCGAGATCGACGGCGACGTCCGGATTGTTCATGGCTTCGCTGCTGCCGGGCGCCTTATGCTTCCAGTTCCAGTCGAAACCCTTCAGGTTGTAGGCTGACACCCGATAGGGAAGCGGCGATTTATACTTCAGCTCCCGTTGAACATAATCGTTGAAGGTGGTGATGAAGGCGCCCGAGATCGCTGTGTCCGAAGCGTCGAAGTCCGGGCTTTCACCCGCTGAATCCGCATCAACGCCGGTATACCGGCTGTCGAACCTGCCGACGGTCAGAGCCTGGTCCCGCAGCAGCTCCTTTTGGAAGCGATTGAGATCGACGCGCAGGTTTGCCCGCTTGATGAAGGTCGCCGAAAGCCCGGTATAGGCCGACATCTGATCCGCAATCGTGTCGCGTTCGGCATCCGGCAGATCCTGACCCTTCGACAGCGCCAGCGCGTAGGGGCCTTGCGCAAACGCCCGGACCTGTTGAAGCAAGGTTGTGAGGTCCGCCGGCCGGTTGGCGATGCGGTTGTGATACCAGGCGGTCGCGGCATAGCTCGGCAGATAGCTCACATAGCTTTGATCATAGCCCTGCTGCTCGATGCCATAATTCAGGATGGAGGAGAGTAGCACGACACCGTTCAGCGCCATGCCGCGATCTTGCAGTTGGTAGGCGAGGGCGGCGGAACGGGTCGTTCCATAGCTTTCGCCAAACAGGAATTTAGGGCTTGTCCACCGGCTGTTCTTGCTCGTCCAGCGGATGATGGCCTTCGCGAACGCATCGGCATCCTCATCGACGCCCCAAAAATCCTTGCCTGCGGCGTCGCCGAGTGGACGCGAATAGCCAGCGCCGACCATGTCGATGAAGACCAGATCCGTCTTGTCGAGCAGGGTGTCAGGGTTGGGGCCGAACCGATAGGGGGCGGGGCGAATATATTCCGGACCGCCCGTCTGCACCCGCACCGGCGCAAAAGACCCCATATGCAGCCATACCGACGAAGAGCCGGGCCCACCGTTGTAAAAGAAGGTGACTGGACGGCTCCCGGGTGGCGCGCCGTCCAGCGTGTAAGCGACGTAGAAAACGCTCGCGGTCGGCTTGGCGTCGTCGTCCTGAATCGTGACGGTGCCGGCGGCGGCATGATATTTCAGCGTCTTGCCGCCTATTGCGACATTATGGGCGGTGACACTTTCGTCCTCTTTCACCGGAGCGAACGGCCACTCGTCGGCAATCCGCTGCGCGATTTTCTCGTTATGCTTATCGGTCGCCGAGCCCGCTTTCGCCTCGGCCGGCTTGTCCGCGTCCTGGGCCCAGGCGGGGTGCGAGACGAGTAAGACGGAGAGCAGCAGAACGGCTTTCTTCATGCGGCGACCTTTCCCCAATGCTCCGCACCGCCGCCTGCCGAACACACGCAATGGCAACCGCACAAAGTCATATGATATAATGTATCATGCATGCTATCCTGGAGGCGGTCAATCCGTCCTATGACCATCGCCGTTGCGCCAAAATCCGCCGACGTGCGTTATAGCGCCGACCCTGCAAATCGACAGAAAGCCATTCCATCATGCGCTATAACAAGCTTGGCCGCACCGGCCTGTTCGTGTCCGAACTCTGCCTCGGCACCATGACGTTTGGCGGCAGCGGCGACGGCCTCTGGAGCAAGATCGGTCAGCTCGGCCAGGAGGAGGCAGACGCGCTTCTACGCACCGCGATCGAGCGAGGCGTCAACTTCGTCGACACCGCTGACGTCTATGCCGATGGTCGATCGGAAGAGATTACCGGGCAGGCGATCCGCAATCTCGGCGTAAAGCGCGACGAGATCGTGGTGGCGACCAAGGGTTTTGGCGCGACCGGCGAGGGCCCGAATGGCCGCGGGGCTTCGCGCTATCATCTGATCGATGCCTGCAAGGCCAGCCTGAAGCGCCTCCAGCTCGATCATGTCGATCTGTATCAGGTCCACGGTTTCGATCCGGCGACGCCGATGGAGGAGACGCTGCGCGCGCTGGATACGCTCGTCCAGCATGGTCATGTCCGCTATGTCGGCGTGTCCAACTGGGCAGCGTGGCAAATTGCCAAGGCGCTGGGTATTTCGGAGCGGCTGGGGCTGCACCGCTTCGCCTCGCTCCAGGCCTATTATACGCTGGTGGGACGCGATCTGGAGCGGGATATCGCGCCGATGCTCCTGTCCGAAGAGGTGGGCCTGATGGTTTGGAGCCCGCTCGCGGGCGGTTTCCTGTCGGGCAAATATAGCGGCGACGCGGCGACGGATGGCCGCCGTGCCGCCTTCGACTTTCCGCCCGTGAATGCGGAGCGCGGCGATGCCGTGATTGCGGCAATGCGCCCCATCGCCGAGGCGCGGGGCGTATCCGTGGCCCGGATCGCACTCGCCTGGCTGCTGCACCAGCGCGCCGTGACCAGCGTGATCGTGGGCGCCAAGCGGCCCGAACAGCTGGCCGACAATCTTGCGGCGACGGAGATCGACCTGACCGGTGAGGAACGCGCGGCACTCGACGCGGTCAGTAAGCCGGCGAGCGAATATCCGGGTTGGATGCTGGAACGGCAGGGTCAGGGGCAACGCGATCTGCTTGCCGCGCGTCGGTGAGCGGTGGGATCATGCGGTTCCTCCATCCCAGCTAGGTGCGCAGCACTCCATTGGCGAGGGTACGCCGAAATCAGGCGTGCCGTCGGGCCGGTAGTGGATCGGCTGCACGCGCGTATGGCGGTTCGGATCGAACAGCGGATCGCCCTTGATCTGCGCATAGTCGCGGGCGTGGTACACCAGCATGTCGCGCCCGCGCTCATCGACGGTGAAGCTGTTATGGCCTGGGCCGTAAATATGATGCGCGGCAGATGTCCGGAACACCGGCAGGGGTGATTTCGTCCAGCTTTCCGCCCGCATGATGTCGGCATCGGCGCGCGCCGTGAGCATGCCCAGGCAATAGCGTGCATCGGTCGCACTCGCCGAATAAGTAAGGAATAGCCGTCCGTGCCGCGCCAACACGGCGGGCGCTTCGTTGACCTTAAAGCCCTGAATCTCCCACGGCAGCTCCGGCACTGACAGCCGCACCGGACGTCGCGCCAGCGTGAGCGGCGTGGCGAGCGGGGCCAGATAGAGATTGCTGTTAGTGTCGATTCCCGGCTCGCGCTGCGCCCAGCACAGATAGCGGGTACCGCGGTGGACAAAGCTCGTGGAATCCAGATTGAAACTGTCCCAAGGCGTCTGCAATTGGCCCAGGATCGACCAGCGCCCCGTCATGGGGTCGGTCCCATCGCAGCGCAGCGCATAAGTGCGGATGCGGAACACATCCTCGCCGCCGCCGCTGGGGCCGGCAGCGAAATACATGATCCATCGCCCGTCGATCAGGTGCAGTTCCGGCGCCCAGATGAAGCCCGACATCGGCCCGCTGCGCAAATGGCGCCACAACACCGCCTCACGCGCATTGCTTAATCCCGCGAGGGTAGGCGAACGACGTAATACGACCCGGTCATATTCGGGCACGGAGGCGGTCATATAATAGCTGCCGTCCGTATGACGGAAAATCTGCGCGTCGGCGCGCTGGCGCACCAGCGGATTGCGCAATGCCGGTTGCTGGGTCCGCGCCAGCGCCGATCCGAAAGGCGCGGCGACGGCGGCTCCGGCGGCACCGCCGGCAAGGAAAGTACGGCGGCTAAGGATCATGACGATCTCCGTTGCTGTAGAGCGTGAGGTTGGCGCGAAGCCCTTGGGGTGTGCGATCGCTCACGGGCGCGCGACCGGCCAACCGTCGCTGGTCCAGCCAAGCTCGTTGATGCGCAACGTCGGTATGCCACCACGCTGCGCGTCATAGGCGTGATAGGCGATGAAGACGCGGTTGCCGTCCTGCAGCAGGCCGGGGTGGCCGGGGCCGCGCCAGCGTCGCGTCGGATCAAGCTTTGCGTGGAGCACGATCTGGCCATAGCCCTGCATCATCGGCTTGCCGTCATGATCGACATAGGGGCCGGTCACGTCGCGCGACCGCCCGACAACCGTATAATAACTGCTGTCCGCGCCCCGGCAGCAAAAATCATAGCTGGCGAACAGATAATGATAGCCGCCACGTTGTATCAGGAAGGGGGCTTCGACGGCGCCCGGCTTGGCGCGCCCCGCGAGCGAATAGATTTTCCGGTCTTGGTTGGAGCGCAGACCGGTGGCGGGATCCAGCCGCACCAGCTTGATACCGGTCCAGAAGCTGCCGAATGCCAGCCACGCTTGTCCGTCGCGATCGGTAAATGCTGCCGGATCGATCGCATTGAAATCGCTGGCCCGCGTAGAGGCGATTACCTGACCTTTGTCGGTCCATTTATAATCGCTGGCGGCGGGATCCAGCGTCGGCGACGTCGCCAGCCCGATCACGGAATGATTGCTGCCAAAGGTCGAGACCGCGTAATATAACCGGTATTCGCCGTGCTGGAACGAGATGTCAGGCGCCCAGATGCCGTCGGCATGCGGGATTGCCCGCTTCGCCCAATCCGGAATCCGCGCGAAGACCGCACCGGCGCGTGACCACCGGATCAGATCGCTGGAAGTGCGGATCGGTATCTGCCCGGCCTGTTCGCGCGGGCGCGTGGTGCTAAACACATAGAAAGTCGTGCCCTGCCGGACGATCGCTGGATCGTGCACGGGCGCGATATCCCCGGTCATGCGATCGGCCATAGATCCGGCGGCGGGCGGCTGGGTCGAGGCGGGGCGGGGGGCGAGCAAAGCCAGCGCGAGGCAGGCGCCTTTACTGCCTATGGTGGCTCTCACCCGATCCCCCGATTGCATCAGAATTTGAAGCGCAGGCCGCCGGCGAAGGTGCGGTCATATTGGCGCGTGTCGCGCGGTTCGAAACCGGAGCCACCGAAACTGTCGCGATAGGTTGCGTTCAGCAGGTTGGTGGCGTCGAACGTGATCGTGAACGCATCGTTGATCGCGTAGCTTGCGGAGAAGTCGAGGAATTTGACCGGCGATACCACGATCCTGCCGCCTGCCAGCGCGGCGGAATAGCTGTCGATATATTTGCTGCGCCAATTGTAGGCCAGCCGCGCAGAGACGCCATATTTCTCGTAAATGGCGACGAGATTGTAGGAATATTTCGAGACCGGGGTGATCTTCTGCGTCTGGCCAGGATTGAGGGGGTCGTCGACCTTGCCGTCGGACAGGGTGAAGCTGGCTTGAGCGCCCAAGCCGCTGAGCGGGCCCGGGAGGAAGTCGTAAAATTGCTGATAGGATGCTTCGATCCCCTTTAGCGTGCCGTTGTCGGTATTGCGCGGACGGGTCACCAGGAAGCTCTCCCCGCGCCCGCTGGACGCGATCAGCGTCTCCCGCGTCGAATAGCTTTGGATATAGCCTTTGAGGTCCTTGTAGAAGCCGGCGAGCGTTAACGAGCCTGCTCGTGCGAAATACCATTCGGCACTCAGATCGACATTGGTCGATTTGACGTCGCGCAGATCGGCATTGCCGCCGGTGGCGGTCCCGAAGAAAGCGCCGTTGCCGGTCGCGCCCGTCTCGGCCTGGCTGATGGCGGGGTTGAGATTGGCGAATTGCGGCCGAAGTATCGCCTTGCCGACGACGGCGCGTAATACAGTTGTGCCGGTCGGGCTGATCTTGAGGGTAAGGCTCGGCAGGAAATCTAGCTGATTGCGTCGCCCTTGTATCGGCGACAAAGTCGTGCCGGTCAGGCCGTTGGTCACCTGGATCGCGTTGAGATCGGTCGCCGTATTGACCGCGCGTACGCCGATCGTGCCCTCGACCGGCATCGATCCGGCATCAAAGCCGAAAGAGGTTTGCGCATAGGCGGCGAAAACGCGCTCTTTCAGGTTGAAGACCAGCGCCGGGTCGAACGCCGGATCGCCGGCGGGGCGACCCGCCAGCCCGCGCAACACGTCGATATTCTTTATGATCCAGCCGCTGTCGGCCAGTGCAAACCGATCGAACCCGACCTTGCCGCCAATGATGTCACCCGGCGCGTTGGTGGTTGAATCCGTGTAGTTGGTGATCGGAACGAAGCCCAGCGGGACGCCGACGCCGTTGGTGCCGCCCGACGATCCGGTACGCCGTGCGTAACGTGCACCGATCTTGAAATTCTTCAGGAACCCGCCGTCGAAATTATATTGGAGGTCGCCGTGGGTTGCCCACTGCTCGCTGGATGACACATTCAAATTGTCGAACAGCGTATTCAGATTGAGCTTCGTGCCATCGGTAATGTCGAAACCGTTAAAGTTGATTTGCGGCGTGCGGCCGACATTGAAGGCATAGTCGATTTGCGGGACCGTGAAGGCGGTATCGACGATATAGGCCTGGCTGCGCACCTTGCTCTTATTATAGGTGAGTTCCGCCGTGAGGATGACGTTCCCCGGCGTGTAGCGCACGCCGCCATTCGCCTGATAGCCGTCCGTCTTCTGGCGGAAGGTCTGATTGCTGGTGATGGTGAAATTGTTGCGCGTCGTGATCGTGCTCGCGACCGGCCGATTGCCGGTTTCGCTGTTCGTGTCCGAACCTGGTTCGACCGAATTGACCGTGACCGCGCCTGCCTTGGGCAGGCCAACGAAGAAATCGACGTTGTAATTCTCGCGATAGCCGGTGAACAGGCCGTCGGCGTAGAATTCCAGATCCGAGCTTGGCTTCCATTGGACAGAAGCGTTGAAGGCGGGCCGCGTCCGGTTCCCGTTTCGGACGAGGCCGCCCACCGTGTCGGGGATCAGTGTCTGGTCGGCCGGCGGGTTGAGCGGGTTGAAGCCGAAATTGAACGCGGTCTGGTCCTGATATTTGCGCTTGTTGTAGGAGGCTGCGAGCAGGATGCCGAACTCTTGCCCGCTCGCCGTGGTCCAGCGGTTGCTGATCAGCCCGCTGCCGATATAGCCCCACTTGCCGCGCTGATCCGCGTAAATGGCGCGTCCGCCGCCGGCGATCTGAAATCCGTTGAAGTCGAACGGCCGGCGCAGACGAATGTCGATCGTCCCGGACACGCTGCCTTCGATCTGCTCGGGCGTGTTGGTCTTGTAGACGTCGACGCCGGTAATGATCTCCGCCGGGATATCCTGCAATGCGACACCGCGACCGGTTCCGGTGAAGACTTCGCGCCCGTTAATAAGCGTCTCGATATCGGGAAGGCCGCGCACCAGCACGGTGCCCACCTCGCCGGCACCGCGCGAAACCTGGATGCCGGTGACGCGCTGAAGCGCATCGGACACCGTGTTGTCGGGGAATTTGCCGATATCCTCGGCAACGATGGAATCAACGACCTGGGTCGCGTTGCGCTTGATCGATTGCGCACTGCCGATGCTGGCGCGAACGCCGGTCACGACAATCTCCTCGTCCTGTGTGGGCGCCGACTGAACCGCCTCACCACCGCTGCCTACGCCAGCAGAGGCGGATGGTGGCGTCTGCGCCTGAACCAATCCGGGTGCAGACAAGGCAAAGGCGCAGACCGAGCCCCACAATCCCATGCGAATGACATGCTGCCTTGCCATAGAACCTCCCACCTCAATGCGTACTTCGTTGTCGCATTATTGTCGGACAAGTATCAGGCGAGAGGGGGCGGCACAAGATGAGCTTGCCACACAATCTGCAGGTAATGCAGCCATGCAACACCAGCGCGATTGTCAACAATCGTGCGTGCGGGTTGCGGCTGCCTGGCGGATTGGTTGTACATTTAATGTCTGAGTAAATGGTAGCGCTCACGTAGTCCTTGAGAACGATGCCCGGCCGATCTTTTCCAAGGCTGTTTGGTAGCGCTCGCGCGATCGAAGCCCGCCCCGCTTCGTTGCGCGGAACCGTTTCTGCGGCAACGGCCTAGGTCGAAGCAGGCCGCGGATTTGGCGCGGAGCGGCGCTTGGCACAGAAAGATTATGCGGCGTTCCGCATGGCCGCGTTACGAGCCGCTAGATCAACAGGGCGGCCCGAAAACCGACCATCCGGTACGATCGGCCAGCATCTCGAGCGCGCGCACGCCCTGCATCGAATTGCCGTGCTGATCCAAATTGGGCGACCAGACCGCGATCGAGGCGATCTCGGGCGCGATCGCCAGGATGCCGCCGCCGACGCCGCTCTTGGCCGGCAGGCCGACCCGCACCGCGAAATCGCCCGACCCATCATAATGGCCGCAGGTCATCATCAGGGCGAGCACCTCGCGCATCCGCTTGGCGCGCGCATCCTCCGCTGCGTCGTCGGCCGAGCGACGCGTCCGCGCAAGGAAGAGGCCGGCTTTTGCCAGATCGCGGCAATCAAGCGCAATGGCGCACTGATGCACATAGGCCTCCATCACCTCGTCGATTCCGGACCGGAAATTATCGTGATGCCGCATGAAGCTCATCATCGCACGGTTGAGATCCCCGCCGTCGCGCTCGCTGGCGAGCACATCGTCATTGAGCGGGATGGGCCCTCCGTCCAGTTGCCGCCGCACGAAGTTGACGACCGCATCCGCCTGAGCATCGTCGCCAAGCAGTTCGACCAGCGTATCGACCACGATCAAGGCGCCGGCATTCACGAACGGGTTGCGCGGCACGCCCTGCGTTCGCTCGAGATCGACGATCGAATTGAATGGGTCACCCGAAGGCTCGCGGCCAACCCGTTCGAACAGCGTCTTGCCGATCGCGCATAACGCCATTTCCAGCGCGAAAACCTTGGCGATGCTTTGAATGGGGAAGCGGCTCTCGACGCTGCCCGCACGCAGTACACCGCCGTCGATGGTCGCAATTGCGATGCTGAAAGGGCCGGGCGCGAGCCCCTTCTGCTTCGCATCGGCGGCGGCTTCGATCTCCGCCGCCGTGTCGACGATTTCGGCCGTTATCTCCTGGACAATCCGCTCCAAATACGTGTTCACGCTATTTCCTTACTGCTTCGTCCAATGCGCCCGGAGCATCCGTCGCAGCGCCTATATGCCGGGGTGCGGGTACGGGTCGACAATAGCGTGTTGAGGCGGACAGGGATCGCGCCGGCGGCGTGCGGCTCCGTCTCGAATATCACCGCCGCTTGAAGGCGAGGACCGCCGCGGAGATGGCGAAATAGACCGCGCCGAAAGCGGCATAGGGCGCGACAATGGCGACGCTGACCGGGACCGCCGGATGCGTTGCCTGGATCAGGAAATGCGCCGCCGCCAGGGCCGATTGCGCGCCGCTCAGGATTTGTGGCCATTGCGCGCTGGCGCTACGCCGCCGCCGCACGCCAGTTGCGAGCTGAAGCAGACCGGACAAGGCCGCCCACACGCCGATCACGCCGATCGTGGCATGGAGATCGTCGCCCACCGTCGCGATGACGGCAATCATGACGATCGCGCTGACGATGACGTTCAACAGCTGGGAGGGGTTGGCGCGCAGCCCGCCATTGCGTCTTGCGTCGACCAGGTTGGCCAGACAGTCCCACGCCGGATAGGCGATGAGAAGGGCTATGCCGATCCCCGGCTGCGCCTTGCCGATCGTGAATGCCAGCGCAACCCAGAGAAAGGAGAAGAGCGCGCGGACGCCATAATAACGTTCGAGCCAGGGCGATGCGGGTTCAGCGGGATTGGCGTGGGCGGCGAGTTTGGTGGTCATGGTCATCACAGGCTCCTGGGGGGGAAGGCAGGCGCGCGGCGTCGATCCCGTGCGCAGGCACGAGCGGCGGGACGCGAGGATCGGGGCGCCGCCGCAGCGGCGAGCAGACGCTACAAGCGAAAGTGGCGGGGCAGCAGCCAGCGTGCCGTTGCGGCGACGATGGCAATCGCGACGGAATACCAGACGACGATATAAAGAGGGTCGTTCATCGGGCAGCAGGCGGTGAAGATCAGCGCGCCGCTGGTCGAGGCGGCAAGCCCGCAAGCAAGCGCGCTGTCTTTCGGTTGGACCGGGGCAGCCCGCCGCATCAGCACGGCCAGCGCGGCCATCAGCGGCAGTGCCAGCACGACGATCGCCGTCGCGCACAGGGCGCCATGGGCGGGGGCAAGCCGCTCAAGGATCGGACGGCCGCGCTCGGCGGCGGACGCCACGGTCGTTCCCGCCAGGATCGCCAATCCGGTCAGCGCTCCGGCCAGCATCAGCCCGCGGCGCGACGCAATCGGCGGTGCCAAAGAGCGTATCGCGATGGTGCAGGTCACGCCGGACAGCAGCATCAGACTGCCGATCTTCCACATCATCGGCGCGGAAAGGATCATCCGGCCCATGTCCGGCCGCATGACGCCCGCAGCCAGGATCAGCGCCAATTCCACCCCGCCCAGCGCCAACAGCACCAGGGTCTCGCGCAGCATGTTCCGGCGCCGCACCGGCGCCAGATCGGCGGACAGGGTGGAGATCAGGGCATCAATCGACGTCATGGCTCTTCTCCAGGAAAACGGTCAGGCGTGCGAGCCCGCGGTGGATGTTCATCTTGACGGCAGACGGGGAAAGGCCGGTCTCGCGCGATACGTCCTCGATGCTGTAGCCTTGCAGCTTCACCAGCATGATCGCCTGGGCCTGCGCCGGCCGGAGTTGTTCGAGCAGGCTGCCGAGGACCGATGCGCTGGTGACCGCCGCTTCGTGATCGGCAACCGCTATATCACCGGGTAGCTCTTCGGAGGGCCGCCTTCCCATGGCGCGTAGCTGATCGATCCATTTGTTCTTGGCGATGGCGGCGAGCCAAGCCTTGAACGGATAGTGCGGATCATAGGTGTGGCGCCGCCGGTGGATCGCCATCAATGTCTCCTGGACCGCGTCGTCGGCATCGCCGGCAGGCAGGCGCCGCTGGAAATAATGGGTCAGCCAGCCGGAGATCTCGGTCAGCAGTCGCTGATAGGCGCCGCCATGACCGGCCTGGCCAGCGCACATCAACGCGCCCCAGGCATCCGCTTCGGCGGCGCCTTGCGACACTTCACGCGTCGACCGCGAACCGCGCGATGCGGGTTTCAAGCGGGAGATGGGGTTGGCAACCATGTTTGCTTATTCGACCGCAATCGGTGCGTGGTCACCATGATCTTCGATTTTCTTCGCCCTTCGCGATCAGGAATCAAAAGCGGTCGAGCGGGAGAGCGTCTCCCACGCCGCAATTTCCGCCGTCATCGCCTCCAGTTTTTGCCCGACCAGCTCCAGCGCATCGTCGCCGAGGAACAGGCGGGTGGGCGGGGAGGGGGCGTTCACCAGCTTGAGCAATGCCTGCGCCGCCTTGGCCGGATCGCCCGGCTGCCGGCCGCTCTTGGCCTGGCGCGCGGCCCGGATCGGATCCATCACGCGATCATAATCAGGGATCGAGCGTGCCGTGCGATCCATCGATCGCCCGGCCCAATCGGTCCGGAATTGTCCGGGGGCAAGCGCGGTCACGAATATGCCGAAGGGCGCTACCTCTTTGCCGAGCGACTCCGAAATACCTTCCAGCGCAAACTTGCTGCCGCAATAATAAGCGATACCCGGCAAGGTGATGAAGCCGCCCATCGACGTGACATTGATGATGCGCCCCGCGCGGCGCTGGCGCATGCCTGGAAGCACCGCCTTCATCATCGCAACCGGGCCAAAAACATTGGTGGCAAATTGGCGCTGGAGATCGTCGAGCGACGATTCCTCCACGGCGCCCTCATGGCCATAGCCGGCATTGTTCACCAAAGCGTCGATCGCTCCAGCGCGCTGCTCCGCCTCCGCCACCGCTGCGGGGATGCTGGCAAAGTCGGTCAGATCCAGCTGCAGCGGAAAGGCGCGATCGGTGCTGCGCGCCGCGAAAGCAGCAGCGTCCTCATTCCGCCGCACCGTGCCGATCACGCGATGCCCCGCGTCAAGCGCGGCCGTGGCAAAAGCCTGGCCCAGTCCGGAGCTTACACCTGTGATGAGAAAGGTTTTGGGGTCATTCTGTGCCATATCATATCGACCTTTCGTAGTTATATATCATGATATAGAAACGCGCCGCCCGACATCAAGGATTGTGTGATGACCCTCAGAGGTGCGCCGCTTCGCCAGCAGGTCCTCGACGCCGCCGAACGGCTGCTCCGCCAGGGCAAGGCCGAATTTTCGATGCGCCAGCTCGCCGCTGAGGCCGGCGTCAGTTTCGCGACGCCGTTCAATCAGTTCGGGAGCAAGGCGGCGATCATGCTGGCGCTGTCGGCACGCAGGATCGACACGATGGAGGAAAGGTTCGCCAGCGCGGCCTTACCGGAAGACGCGATCGCGCGGATTGGGCGGGCGACCGATGTGGCGAGCGCGGTGATGCTCGAAGAACCCGAGGTGAGCCGGACCGTGATGGGCTGGCTCGGGACGCCTGGCGCCGCCTCGGGCCATGTGCTGGAGCATTCGTCAGCGCTGTGGGCGCGCGCCCTGGGGGCCGGCAATGGATTGGCAGAAGCGCGTCGGGAGGACGCGTTGCGCGATCTGCCGCGGCAGCTGGCCTTCGCATTTCGTGGCGTCTTGTCCTTCTGGACGGCGGGAGAGCTTCCGGATGAGGCGCTCGCGACCGAGGCACGCAGGGTCGCGCAAGCACTGTTGCTTGGCTTCGTCGACCGTTCCGATACGTGATCGGCAGCGCATTGCCGCGCCGAACCGGGTCTAGCGCACGGACCGGTGCGTTGAAGGGAACGCGAGACAAATGGCGGGTAAGGAAGGATCGGTTCAGGTTTTGCCGCGTATGACTGGACGCATGCGTTCGCTCCGCTATCTCGCCGCCGCTTTGACATGCACCTTGTCCGCCGCGGCACATGCGGCGGAAAGCGCCCCGTTCGATCTGGTCGGGCCGACGCTGCGCGTTTCGGTCACGCACCAGGGACAGCGGCTACCGATCGACAATGTCCCGCAATTGGCGGCAGGCGACCAGATCGACGTCCGCGCCGATCTGCCGGAAGATCAGTCTGCCCATTATCTGCTGATCGCCGCGTTCCTGCGGGGATCGACCAACCCGCCGCCGGACAAATGGTTCGCGCAGGCCGAAACCTGGAAAAAGAAGGGCAGCAAGGGCCTCTCGCTGACGGTGCCGGAGGGCGCGCAACAGGTGATGCTGTTCCTGGCGCCGGCCACCGGCGGCGATTTCCCGACGCTGCGCAATGCGGTGAAGGGCCGTCCGGGGGCGTTCGTACGGGCTGCCCAGGATCTGGCGCAGGCGTCGCTCGACCGGCGCCGCCTCGATACGTTCCTGGCGGCCGTGCGCAAACCCGCGCCGGGGGATCCCGATCGGCTGGAGCGTATGACCCCGCTGTTGGCGCGAAGCCTGCAGATCAAGGTCAATGCGGATTGCCTGACCAAGGCGCCCGAGCTGCAGGCGGCGTGCCTGCTGCAAAACCAGGATTCGCTGGTGCTGAATGACGGGCATACCAATGAGATTACGGACGCGCTGGCGGGCCCGGGCGTCGATCTGGCATTGCAATTCAGTGCCACGCCGCAGGGCGGATTAGGCTATTACAGCCCGTATATCGGCGCCGTGCGCGACATCATCGGCATGTTCGCCTCGTTCCACACCGCCAAATATCAGTATATTCCTGCGCTCGCGACCACCGATGGCGACCGCATGATGCTGATCCTGAATTCGGCGCCGTCGTTCCGAAATCCCAAGTCGGTGCTGGTGGCGGCGTTGCCGATCGTCGCGCCCGTTCGCATTCCACCGCTGGAGATTGCGGAGCGGGACGTCTCGATCTGCGCGCAGGCGGACGAGATGCTGCTGCCGGTCAGCGGCGCGCCGCTGATTTACGCGACCCGCTACGCCCATGATCTCGGCCTGCGCGTGCATCTGCCGGACGGCCATGATCTCGATCTTGCCGCCCAGCCCGATGTCGAACGCGGCGGGCTGGTCGTGCAGTCGCGCGGAAAAGTACCGATGGACCTTAAGACGCCGATCAAGGCGACGATCCACGGCATCTGGGGCTTTCAGCCGTTCGACGGCCCGACCGTGAACCTGCAGCCCGCGCAGGCAGGCACATGGCGACTGGCGGCCGATGGCGGAAGTGCGAAGCGGGACGGCAAGATCGAATTGCTGGGCGGGGCTGCCGCCTGCGTCAGCCAGGTCTCGCTGGGCGAGGGGGATGGTCGCGAGCTCAGCTGGAAGCGATTGGCGCCGGACCGGATCAGCGTCGCCCTGACCGGCGATATCTCCGGTGGCGCCACGATCCGCGTCTCCGGCCCCAGCGGCAGCGCGCCCGACAAAGTTGCGATCGCAGGCGCGCCACCACCGCCGCGTCTGGCCGTGTCGCTGATCGCGCGCCATGTGGAGCGCCCGTCCGCCGTCGCGCCGGTCCGGATTATCCTGCCGGACGACGAGCAGATTCCCAGCGACGCGACCGTCAGAATATCTCTGCGCGCCGGCGCCGGCATGCGCTTTACCGGCGGCGAGACGATCGAGATCGCCGCCGGATCGGGCGGAGAGGTCGCGCGCCTGAGCGTCGGCAAGGGGCTGTTGCTCGCCGACGCGCAGGTGGCCATCGCCACGTTCCAGCCGGCGACGGACCTCGGCACGTCCGCCTTCGGTCCGTTGCGGGCACGGGTGATACGCGACGGTGTCACCGGCGATTGGCTGCCGATCGGCACGCTGGTCCGCCTGCCGACGATCCGGCAGTTGCGCTGCCCCGAGGATGCGTCCGCGCCCGCCTGCGAGTTGATGGGGGACAACCTCTTTCTGATTTCGGCGGTGTCGCCGACGCCGGCTTTCGAGAAGAGTGCGACGATCCCGGATGGATATCCGGGCAACAGCATTCAGGTGCCCCGGCCGGCGGGCAAGACCTTATATGTTCGTTGGCACGACAATCCTCAGGGGGGCGGCCAGATCGGCCAGTGACCGGATCGGCTGGCCGGCGGAGGTCAGAGTTTCGCGCGGAAGGTCAGGCCATAGCGGGCCGGCTGGTTGTAGTTGACGGTGCGGCCAAGATAGGCGGTGATACCGGCGCCCGAAGGTGCGGCAAGCAATGCCTGCGAGATGATGTTCTTCTCATTGGTCGCATTGTTCGCATAGAGCGAAATGTCATATTTCCCGTCGTCCAGCCGGATTCCGGCACGCAGGTTCAGGTTAAACTGGTTGGGAACCTGCGTGTAGATCGACTGGGTCACGCCGGTGCCGTACGAACTGGTGTAGGAATATTGGGCGTACGAATAGAATTCGGTGCGTGCGGCGATTTTGTAATCCCATGACGGCGTGACCGACAGCGACCATTTAGGCGAATAGGGCGCCCGCTGCCCCTTGGCGTCGATATTGGCGATGCCATTATAGCTCAACTCGGCTGGAGCTGGCAGCGACGGCGCGCGGGTGTAGATCGAGTCATTGTAATTGCCGTCGAACGTCAATCGAACGCCCGACCCCAGATTTCCCGCCACGCTCCATTCGAACCCGCGCGCCCGGATGTCGCCGACATTGGTTGCGCCGCGCTGGGGCGTGCCGTTGGGCAAGGTGAAGGAGACCGAGGTCTGGAAGCCTTCAAGCTTCTCCTGATACGCGGCAAAGGAGAGCGTCAGGCGGCGATCGAACAAAGACGCCTTGACGCCCGCTTCCAGATTCTTGGTCTTGGTCGGCGCGACCGGCGGCGCGCTTGGGTCAAGCGAGCGGTTGTTGAGATCGAGTCCACCCGCCTGAAAACCAGTGGCATAGGTGACGTAGGTCGTGAGGTCGGGCGTGATCTTGTAGGAGAGGCTGACAGTTCCAGAGACATTGTCGTTCGATGTTTTGATGTTGAGCGGGTAGCCGGTGGCGGCAACCGCAGTGGGGTAGCCGGGCACGGTATAGGCCAAACCGGCATTGCGTTGGACCGCGTCAATCGCGTTGTAGAAAGCATTCAGCTGGGCGTTCGTCACGCCCGCCGGCAGCGCGGTCGGAAGTTGGCTCGTGTCGACCGGGCTGCTGCCATTCTTGCGGTCATAGGTATAACGTAGCCCGCCGGTCAGATCCAAGGCGCTGCTGATATGCCAGGTCGCCTGGCCATAGACGGCGGCATTCCTGTTCTCGACGCGCGTATCCTCGATGATCTGCGCGCCCGTCAGTTGCGACCGGAACGAGAGCGGGATCGGCGTGAAGGTGTTTCCGGCCAGCGTGTTGTAGGCATTGTACCAAGGGATCACGTCCGCCCCGAACTGGTGGACGACATAATGATCCTTCAGCTTGGAATAATAGAGGAAGGCGCCCGCCTGCCATTCGATCGGACCGTGCCGTTTCGATGCGAGGCGGACTTCCTGACTGAACTGGTCGCTGTGGCTGATCGCCATATTCTGATAGATGTCGATCGGCGTGCTGTCGCTGTCCTGCGGAGGATTGAACGTCCACAGCCGC
Source organism: Sphingomonas sp. ASY06-1R (assembly GCF_052180265.1). Taxonomy (GTDB): domain Bacteria; phylum Pseudomonadota; class Alphaproteobacteria; order Sphingomonadales; family Sphingomonadaceae; genus Sphingomonas_I. The sequence goes on from NZ_CP197464.1 coordinate 892,836, forward strand.
CATGCGCTGATCGAGGTCAGCGTCGCCCAATCCAGATCATAATCGGCGGTGACCGAGATGCCGGCATTCTTGGTGCGCATATGATTGTAATTGTTGGTGATGCTGATCCTGGGATCGACCGTCTGGGTCCAGTTCTGGACGCCGCCGAAATTGGTGAGCTGGGCCAGCGCATTGCGCGCCGTCGTGACCCGCGCCTGTTGTGCGGCAGTCGTGTTGATACCCCAATTGCCCGGGCCGAAAATCTCCACGATGCCGCCGCCGGAACTGTACCCGGCCGAGCTGTCGCTTTCGACGTTGAGATCACCCGAGACATCGATCTTCAGATCGCCCGCATCGAGCAGGAATTGCTGCCGGATCCCCCAGCGCTTGGTCCCCGCCGTTTTGTCTGCATCCGTGGCAGTGGGCGCGTAGATGCCTTTCTGCGTGGCGGCCTCCTTGAAGGCTGGCCGGAACGGGGTGGAGATCCAGCCGTCGGCGCGAGTGCCGTAAATGGCCGTTCGGAAGGCGATATTCTTGCTGAGCGGGCCGGTCAGGATCGCCTTGGCCTGCGCGAAATTATAGCGGCCATAGGATAGTTCGAACGTCTGGCCGGGCGTGAAGCTCGGCTTGTTGAACGTGATGTTCAGCGCGCCTGCCGCTGCGTTTCGCCCGAACAATGTGCCTTGCGGACCGCGCAGGACTTCGAAACTTTGGACGTCGACCAGGTCCTGCAGCACCTGTCCGGGCCGCGCCTGATAGACGCCGTCGAAATAGACGCCGATCGCATTGTCGAGCCCGTCGGCGGCGGTTGGCGCATAGCCGATCCCGCGGATCGTCACCGAGAAGTTGCGCGGATTGCCGCCGGTCGCGTTCAGCCCTGGGGTCTGATCGATCAGGCTCTGCAAATCGATCGTGCCTTTGCGCTCCAGCGTCTCGCCGCTGATCGCTTGGACGGAGATGGGCACGTCCTGGATGTTCTCGGCCCGTCGCCGCGCGGTCACCACGACTTCGGCACCGTCTGCGTCGCTTCCGGGAGCGGCGTCCGCCCATGCCATCGTGGGAAGCGCGGCTGTGGATGCGGTGGCGAGAAGTGCGCGCACGAGAGTGGAACGGTTCATCCGATAGGCCCCCAATAATTCCCTACTAGTGAAGTAGGTTTTAGTAGAAAGGCAATTCCCTATCGGGTAACTAGGGAATCTGGGGGTGCAGGAAGTTTTTCTGCATCGCGGCATGTGCGTGGCCGATCCATTAGGGCGCCGCCGACATGGGAGAGCAGGCATGACGAAGCCCGGGACAATATTGCTAAGCGCGGGTGCCCGCCTGTCCGCTCCGGTCGCGGCAGCGCGCGCCTGATGGCGGCATCGGCTGCCCGATGGCCGAAAGGATCGACGGCGCTGGCCATCATCGTGGCGGCGTCGATCGCGCTTCTCTTTGTCTTCGCCCCCGCGCGCCGTATCGCCGCGGCAAAAGTAGGTCTGCCGCTCACCGCGCCGCTCCCAGATCGTGTTCCGCCTGGGGTGGTCCTGCGGGTCGGCGATCCTGTGACGCGCTGGGTGTTCGAACATAATGGCTGGGACAAGCAGCTGCCTTTCCGGATCGATTGGGCGGAAATAACCGGCGGGCCGGAGGTGACGGAGGCGTTCCACGCCGGCGTGCTGGACGTCGGCTTTGGGGCGAGCGTGCCGCCCATCCATGCCGCCTGGACGGGCATTCCGGTGCGGATCATCGGCTTTCGGGAATATGCCGATCGTGGCGCGCGGCAGGCTTTCATCTTCGGCATCGCGCCGAATGCGAAGATTCACACCGTCGCCGATCTGCGCGGTAAGCGGATCGCCTTCAGCCCCAGCCAGGTTCAGGCCCAGGTCGTCATCGAAACGCTGAAGGCGGCGGGTATTCGCCGCAACGAGGTGACGCTGGTCGAGTTGCCCTCCAGCATCGGTGGAGACGTTTATACCAACGCGCTGGCATCGGGCGCGATCGATGCGGCCCCGATCCGGGCCGATCTCGTCGCCCAGCATTATCTTCGCGATTATGGGGGCAGGGGCGCCCGTCTGCTCCGGCATCCCCCGTTCCGCGACGATGGCGGCAGCATCTATGTTCCCGAAGCCGCGCTGACGGATCCCGGCAAGGCCGCGGCACTACGTATCTTCGCCCGCTATTGGGGCCGCAACTGGGCGTGGATCAACACGCATCAGGAGGAATTGGCGCGGGGCTATTATGCCGGCAAGCGCGGTCTGCCGATCACCGATGCCCGGATCATGGCGGCCTATGTCGCCAACGTGACCGTGCCGCGAAACTGGGCCGGGGCGATCGCCTACGAACAGGCCGCTATCGATACGCTCGGCCCGGAAACCAAACATCCCCGGCTGGACGCCGCCACATTGTTCGATGGCCGCTTCGAAACCATCGCCGCCGATGGCGCCGCATCAGTACAAGGAAATGGGTCATGAACGCCTATCCGGAAGGGCTTCGGCCACCGCCGTCAGTGGCGCCGGCGGTGCCGTCCGCTCCTCGACGCCATGCCGCGCCAAAGCAGCGGCTCAGCCCTGGCGAACCGGCGCGCTACGGCATCCTGCTCGGACCCGTATTGTTGCTCCTCTACTGGTCTGTGCTGTCGGTGACCGGCTGGCTCGATCCCCGCGTCCTGCCTGCGCCGTGGACCGCCATCACCACCGCGATCGAGCTGATCCGCGAAGGGCGCCTGCAGGAGAATCTGGCGATATCGGCCTGGCGCGCCTTCACCGGTCTTGGCTTCGGGGTAGCGGTTGGCGTCGTCCTGGCGCTGGTGTCCGGCCTGTCCGTGTTGGGCGGCTATGTCATTGACGGGCTGGTCCAGATCAAGCGCGGCATCCCGATCCTGGCGCTGATCCCCTTCATGATCCTGTGGCTGGGCATCGGCGAGACGATGAAGATCACGCTCATCGCCACGGCGGTATTCTTTCCGGTCTATATCAATACCCACAATGCCCTGCGCGCGATCGACATCCGCAACGTCGAGCTGGCCGAAACGGTGCGGCTCAGCCGATGGCAGTTCCTGCGCTATGTGGTGGTCCCGGGTTCGCTGCCGGGCTTTCTGACCGGCCTCCGCTTCGGGGTAACCTCCTCCTGGCTGGCGCTGGTTGTTGTGGAGCAGCTCAACGCCACCAGCGGCATCGGCTATATGGTCACACTGGCGCGCAACTATGCGCAGACCGACGTCATGCTGGTCGGCCTGGTCGTTTATGCACTGCTCGGGTTTGGATCGGATGCATTGGTCCGGCAACTCGAACGGCGCCTGCTGAGCTGGCGTAGGACGCTCGGCCGATGAGCGCGGCGACCGATCTTCCCGCGGTGCAGGTCCGCGGCCTTGTCCGCACCTTCACCCTGAAGGGCGTTCTCAACGGCATCGATCTGGATATCGCACCTGGCGAGTTCGTGGCGCTGCTCGGCCGGAGCGGTTCAGGCAAGAGCACCTTGCTGCGGGCGCTGGCCGAGATTGATCACGAGGCCGAGGGCGTCGGTGAAATCAGCTTGCCGGAGCGCATTTCGGTGATCTTCCAGGATGCGCGCCTGTTGCCGTGGATGCGCGTGCTGGACAATGTCCTGCTCGGCGTGTCGGGACAGCGCGACAAGGGCCGTGCGGCGCTGGCGGAGGTCGGCCTGGCGGGGCGCGAGCGCGCCTGGCCGCACGAATTGTCCGGCGGCGAGCAGCAGCGTGTCGCGCTCGCCCGCGCATTGGTGCGGGAGCCGAAACTGCTTTTGGCGGACGAGCCGTTCGGCGCGCTGGATGCTTTGACGCGGATCCAGATGCACGCGCTGCTGCGCCGCCTCGCCGACGTGCACAATCCCGCCGTCCTGCTGGTGACGCATGACATAGACGAGGCGATCCTGCTCGCCGATCGCATCGTCATGCTCGACGACGGGCGGCTCGCGGCGGATCTGCCGGTCGCGCTGCCCGAAAAGGGCATTGCCCGGCGGGAGCGGATCGCCGAGCTGCGGGCGCAGCTCCATCGGATGCTGGGCGTCGACGAGGCGCCAGCCGACTATCGCGAGGATGCCGAGCCGTCTTTGACGATCGACGGGCCAAGCGACGTGCTGGCGAATTTGTCCTCCGCCGGGCAGCCGGCGGACGCGCAACGTCACGCGCGCCTGTATGAGCGGTATCGCGATACGCTGGATGTCGCCCCCGCGTGGAACGACACGCTCGACACGCTCGTCTCGCATCGATCCGTTCGCGCTTATCTGCCCGATGCGGTGCCGCCGGGAACCGTACCGTTGCTGGTCGCGGCGGCGCAATCGGCGGCCAGCTCTTCCAACCTCCAGCCGTGGAGCGTCGTCGCCGTCGAAGATCCGGCGCGCAAGGCGCGGTTGGCGGTGCTGGCCGGCGATCAGAAGCAGATCCATCAGGCGCCTCTCTTCCTGCTCTGGATCGTCGACCATCACCGTCTGACCCGGATCGGAGAGCAGATCGGCACGCCGGCGGACGGCCTGCATTATCTGGAAAGCTTCCTGCTGGGCGCGGTCGACACGTCGCTGGCCGCACAGAATGCGGTGGTAGCACTGGAGTCGATCGGTCTCGGCAGCTGCTATATTGGCGGCATCCGCAACAAGCCGGCGGAGGTGGCGGCCGAACTTGGCCTGCCGCCCCAGGCCTTCGCGCTGTTCGGGCTGACCGTCGGCTATCCGGATCCGGCTGCGCCCGCCTCCGTCAAACCACGGCTTCCGCAGGATGTGGTTTTGTTTCGCGAGCAATATGGCGCGCCCGCCGAGGCCGGGGCAACCGCCCTTTACGATCAGCGCCTGCGCAGTTTTCAGCGCGAACAGCAAATGCCCGAGCGCGACTGGACCGAACAAGCCAGCCAGCGCGTGCGCGGCGTGGACGCGCTCGCCGGCCGCCACGTGCTGCGCGACGTCCTCCACCGTCTCGGCTTCCGGCTCGATTAGCGCTTGGTGCCGCATCCCTTTCCCTCGTCCATCATCACGGAGGTTCCATGTCCAACCCCTCTGAATTCCTTTGGTATATCCCCAATCAGGTCGAGGGCGGCCATCGCGGAGATAGCAGCGACGGCGATCCGTCCAGCCTTGAGACGCTGACGCGCCATGCCACGGCTTTGGAAGAACATGGCTGGACCGGGGCGCTGATCGGCACGAGCTGGGGGCGGCCGGACACATTCACCGTCGCCACCGCGCTGGCGGCCCGCACGAAGACGTTCGAGCCGCTCATCGCGATCCGCCCGGGCTATTGGCGGCCGGCCAACTTCGCCGCTGCCGCCGCCACGCTCGACGAACTGACCGGCGGCCGCGTGCGCATCAACATCGTCTCGGGTCAGGACAATCTGGCCGCTTATGGGGACAGCGAAGGCGATCAGGCGCATCGCTACGGCCGCACCAGGGATTTCATGCGGCTGGTGCGCCGCCTGTGGACCGAGACGAACGTCACGTTCGAGAGCGAGCATTTTCGTGTGGCTGGCTCAACCGTTGCGCCCCGGATCACGCCGCGTGGCCCGCGCTTGCATCCCCGGCTGTATTTTGGCGGCGCATCCGAAGCGGCCGAGCGGGTCGCGGCGACCGAGGCGGACGTGCAGCTTTTCTGGGGCGAGCCACTCGATGGCGTGGCGGACCGCATCGCGCGTCTGAAGCGGCTGAGCCGCGATCTGGACCGCGATTTGCCGCCGCTGGAATTCGGGCTGCGGATCACGACGCTGGTTCGGGACACGAGCGAGGAAGCCTGGGCGGATGCCGAGGCCAAGGTCGACGCGATGGCGGCCAAGCAGAACCATGTCGATGAGCATCGGCGCGCGCCGGCGGTAGGGCAGCAACGGCTGCTCGATCTCCACGCGCGTGGCGAGGTGCTGGACGACAATCTCTACACCGCGCCCGGCCGCTATGGCGGGGGTGGCGCGGGCACGACCTGGCTGGTCGGATCGGCTGCGGAGGTGGCCAGTTCGCTGCGCAAATATCGCGACCTTGGCATCACGCAGTTTGTCCTGTCCGACACGCCCTATCTGCCGGAGATCCGCCGACAGGGCGATCAGTTGTTGCCGTTGCTGCGCGATCCGCCGGCGCTGGCCCCGGACCGCGTGCTGCAGGCCGATCGGGTCGGCTGAAGCAGGACAATGCAGCGCGGGGGCTCGGCGGCTGGTCGGGCCGGCAGTCATAGGGAATTGCATGATCGAAGAGGATGGCGATCGAGCGGAGCGCGTCGCCGGCGGTGGGTTGCTCCACCGCCGTGCGCTGCTTGCCGCCGCCATGGTGTCGGCGGGCGGTATGGCGGCAGACGCCGCAGCGTCACCCGCGTCGATGCTGAAGCCCGGCGCACCGCTATCGGGCTATGGTGCGCGCGCCGGTTCGACGGCTGCGATCCAGCGGATCGTGCCCAGGCTGAGCTTCCCGGGTACGGGATCGTCGCGCACCCCGCTCCAGGCGCTGGAAGGGACGATCACGCCGCGCGGCCTGCATTTCGAGCGGCATCATAACGGCGTTCCGGACATTGACCCGGCGACGCACGAATTGCTGATCCACGGGCTGGTCCGCCAGCCGCTATTGTTCCGCTACGAGGATATGCTGCGCTACCCACGGCACAGCCGCATCCTGTTCATCGAATGCTCGGGCAACAGCAGCACGATCGGTGCGCCCGAGCCGGTCCAGGCCAGCGCAGGCCAGATCAACGGATTGCTCTCCTGTGCCGAATGGATCGGCGTCCGGCTCTCCACCCTGCTGGACGAGGCGGGGATCGCGCCGCAGGCAAAGTGGGTGCAGGCAGAGGGCGCCGATGCCGCCGCCATGACGCGCAGCATACCGCTCTCGCTTTGCCTGGACGACGCGATGATCGCGCTGTTCCAGAATGGCGAGCCGCTGATGCCGGCGCAGGGGTTCCCGATGCGGCTGGTGTTGCCGGGCATCGAGGGCAATGCCTCGATCAAGTGGCTGCGTCGCCTCAAGCTAATGGCGACGCCCGCTTTTTCGCGCGAGGAAACGGCCAAATATACGGATCTGCGCGCGGATGGGTTGGCGGACCTCTTCTCGCTGCGGATGGGGGTCAAATCGATCATTCTGCGGCCGTCGTTCGGGCTGGATCTGAACGCGACCGGCTATCAGGAGATTAGCGGCCTGGCGTGGACGGGCAGGGGCCGCATCCGCAAGGTTGAGGTTTCGGCCGACGGCGGCGCCAGCTGGGCCGAGGCGGCGCTCGACGGCCCGATTTTGCCGGGCGCGCTGACGCGCTTTCGCATGCCGTGGCGCTGGGATGGCACAACTGCGATCCTGATGAGCCGCGCGACCGACCAGACCGGCGCGGTCCAGCCGCGACGCAGCGCCTGGATCGCAAAATATGGCGTCGGCCAAGGCTATCACAACAACGCCGTCCAGAGCTGGGCCGTCGACGCGCGGGGGCAGGTGACGCACGTCTATGCCTAGGCATGTTCCAACGGTCGCTGCCGCCCTCTTTATTCTCATCTCGGCAGGTGCAGGCGGTGCTGGCCGCCCCACCGCTGCGGGTCCCCGGCTCGGCCGCCCGGTGACGTCCGATCTCGTTCGCGCATGGGATATCACCGTGGCGGCGGACGGCACTGGGCTGCCGGAAGGCTCGGGTTCGGTCGCCGAAGGCCGCGCGCTTTACGAGACCAAATGCCGCGCCTGCCACGGCGCCGCTGGGGCGGGCGGCATTGCCGATCGACTGACCGGCGGCGTCGGCTCGCTCGCGTCGGACAAACCGATCAAAACCGTCGCGAGCTACTGGCCCTACGCGCCGACGCTGTTCGACTATATCCGCCGGGCCATGCCGCTGACCGCGCCGCAGTCGCTGAGCGACCAGGACGTTTACAGTCTGGTTGCCTATCTGCTCTCGATCGACGGCATCGTTGCAGGCGATGCGCGCTTGGACGGACCCAGCCTGGCACGGATCAGAATGCCGAACCGCAATGGCTTCGTCAGCCTCGAACGCACGCGTTTCGATGGTAATGTCGAGCGCGTGAAAGCGGCGAGAGCGACAGGAGAATGAATGTGAAGACGGCGATTGTGACCGGGGCGACCTCCGGCATTGGCGAGGCGACCACCCGGGCCTTGGCCGATGCGGGCTGGCAGGTGATCGCCACCGGCCGGCGCGGCGATCGGCTTGCCCCGTTGGTGGATGCCTATGACGGCCGCGTGCATCCGGCCGTGTTCGACGTCCGTGACGCAGGCGCGTTGGATGCGGCACTGGCCAGCCTGCCCGATCGCTTCCGAGGGATCGACCTGCTGGTCAATAATGCCGGACTGGCGCTGGGTACCGCACCGGCACAGCGGGCGGATCTCGATCAGTGGCGCACGATGATCGACACCAACATCACCGCGCTCGTGACGATCACGCATCGTCTGTTGCCAGGCCTGATCGAGCGCAAGGGCAGCATCGTCAACATCGCCTCGGTCGCAGGCACGTATCCCTATCCAGGCGGCAATGTATATGGCGGCACAAAGGCGTTCGTACAGCAATTCTCGCTGGGGTTGCGCAGCGATCTCCATGGGTCCGGCGTGCGTGTCAGCGTCATCGATCCCGGCATGGTGGAAACGGAATTCACCCTGGTCCGCACGGGGGGCGATCAGAGTGCCTCGGACGCGCTCTATACGGGCACGCATCCGATGACGGGGCAGGATATTGCGGCAACCATCCTGTGGATCGCCACCCTGCCGCCGCATCTCAATATCAATCAGCTCGAACTGATGCCGGTCAGCCAGTCCTTTGCGGGCTTCCAATATGCGCGCACCTCCTGAAACCTTGTTCGAAGAAAGCAGATCCATGCCCATCCGTTATCGCTATCTTGGCCGCTCCGGCATCAAAGTCTCGCCGCTCACGCTGGGTACCATGATGTTCGGGGGGCAGACCGACGAGCCGACCGCCCACCGCATCATCGACAAGGCGCGCGATCAGGGCATCAACCTGATCGACACCGCAGACGTCTATAATCGTGGCCAGTCGGAAATCGTCGTCGGCACGGGCATCAAGGCGCATCGCGACGATTGGGTGGTGGCGACCAAATTCTCCAACCCGATGGCGCCAGGCCCGAACGGTGCCGGACAATCGCGCAAATGGATCATCCGCAGTGTGGAGGACAGCCTGCGGCGGCTGGGCACGGACTATATCGACCTGCTTTATTTCCACCGCGCTATATTCGACGCGCCGCTAGGCGAGGCGGTGCGCGCGATCGGAGACCTGATCCAGCAAGGCAAGCTGCGCTATTTCGGCGTATCCAACTTTCGGGGCTGGCGTATCGCGGAAGTGTGCCGGCTGGCGGATCAGTTCGGGATCGACCGGCCGATCGCCAGCCAGCCGCTCTACAATATCGTCAATCGCGTCGCGGAGGTGGAGCAATTGCCCGCCGCGGATTTCTATGGCCTCGGTACCGTCTCCTACAGCCCGCTGGCGCGCGGAATATTGACGGGGAAATATCAGGCCGATGCGGCACCCGCCGCCGATACGCGGGCCGGGCGTGCCGACAAGCGCATGCTGGAAACCGAATGGCGTCCGGAGTCCATCGCCCTGGCGACCAAGATCGCCGATCACGCGCGGGCACGGGGGATCGAGCCCGTCGCCTTTGCGATTGCCTGGGTGCTCAACAACAGGCTGATCACCAGCACGATCACCGGCCCGCGCACCGAAGCGCATTGGGATAGCTATATCGATGCTTTGGACGTAACGTTCTCGGCTGAGGACGAAGCGCTGATCAATGGGCTCGTCACCACCGGCCACGCCTCCACGCCCGGCTTCAACGATCCAGGTCATCCGATAGAAGGAAGGGTGCCCGAAATCGGGTAGATCGGCGCTTGCCCTTCGTCCCCATTGTGGGCCATCGAAAGGATCGCCTGCGCCGTTGATGGTGCAGCTGGATCGAGCCAGGGAGGATGGTGATGGCGCAATCGCATGACGGTGATCCGGCCGGACACAAACGGATCGGCATCATCCTGTTCGATCAGTTCGAAACGCTGGATGTGTTTGGCCCGGTGCAGATGCTTGGGCGCCTGCCCGATTATCGCCTGGTCGCGATTACGCAGGATGGTGGCCCTGTGACATCCTCGCAGGGGCTGGCAACCGTGGCGCATTTTTCGTTCGCAACCGCGCCCCAGCTCAACATTGTCCTCGTCCCCGGGGGCATGGGCACGCGCAAGGAGGTTGAAAACCCGGTGCTGCTGAACTTTCTGCGTACGCAAAGTGCCGGCGCGGATTACGTCACCTCCGTTTGTACCGGCTCTGCGTTGCTCGCCAAGGCCGGGATCCTGGACGGCCGCAGCGCGACGACCAACAAGGTGGCCTTCGACTGGGTCGCGGGGCAATCCGACAAGGTTGCTTGGCAGCGCCACGCGCGATGGGTGGAAGACGGCACGTTCCTGACCTCCTCGGGCGTGTCGGCGGGCACTGATATGGCCCTGGCGCTCGTGGCCAAGCTTTATGGTCGCGAGGCGGCGGACAAGACGGCGCGCGAAGCCGAATATGTCTGGAATGACGATCCCGATCAGGATCCCTTCGCGATCCGTTAATCTGCGCCGCCGCGACGTCCGCGCGGCCCGATCGACACGCGGGCAGGCCCGACGACGCGGCCGTTTAGTCCCAGCCCCCCTGCTGGGCCCGTTCGCGCATGGCATCGATGAAGGCGCGGACGGCCGGCATGGTGGCACGCCCGGCGTCGTAAAGCAGGCTCACCGGCACGGGGGCGGGTGTCTCATCGACCAGCACGCGGACGAGACGTCCGGCCGCAATGGCGTCGAACGACTGATAGCTGAGCACGTTCGCCAGGCCCATGCCCGCCTCTGCGGCAGCGATCGTTCCGTCGATCGTATTGATGATCAACCGCGGCGAACCGTGGGCGGTGCTGCCGCGAACGCCCACGGGCAGCACCGCTCCGCCCATCCGCAAGCCGTTGCCGGTGATATAATGGTGATCCTTGAGATCGGCCAGATTGGCAGGGACGCCATGCTTGGCCAGATAATCCGGGCTCGCGACGACCATCAGTTCGACCGTACCGATCGGCACGGCGCGTAACGTGCTGTCCACGAGCGGGCCGATCCGGACGGCAACGTCGATCCCCTCTTCGACAATCCGCACATTGCGGTCGACCAGCATCATCTGCGCGTTCAGGTCGTCATATTTCGCGAGCAACGCCGTGATCGTGGGGAGCACATACATCCGCCCGAACATCACCGGCGCCGTCACATACAGCTGCCCGCGCGGCACCGCACGCCGGCCCATGACGACCTGTTCCGCTTCTAGCAGGTCCGCCAGGATCCGGCGCGCGCGCTCGAGGAAGGCGACACCCTCATCTGTCAGCGATACCGCTCGTGTCGACCGCTGAAACAAAGTCGCGCCAAGGTGTCGTTCCAACGCCGCAACGGCGCGCGTGACGGCCGGGGGCGACACGTTCAACGTGCGGGCCGCAGCGGCGAAACCGCGCTGATCCGCCACCGCAACGAAGGCACGCAGGGTTTCGAAGCGATCCATTATTGCCGACGCCGTAATAGTGAACGTTTGCGATCGATGATTATCCCATGTCCGGCAAGGCTTATCTGCACAACATGGCGGGAACCTATCTCCACACGATGTTCGGCCCTGGCGCGCGGGCGCTCCAGGAGGCGGCGGGGTCGCGCCCGTCTTACGCCCGGATGGAGGCGCGGGCCGGCGAGATCGATGGGCTCGGCCCACGCGAAATCGAATTCATCGCCGCGCGAGACAGTTTCTATATGGCGAGCGTCAGTGAGAATGGCTGGCCCTATGTGCAGCATCGCGGCGGACCCAGCGGCTTCTTGCGGCATATTGCGGGTAATCGGATCGGGTTCGCCGATTATCGAGGCAATTACCAATTCCTGTCGACCGCCGGGCTGGCCGCGGATGATCGCGTGTCCCTGTTCCTGATGGATTATCCGAATCGTCGCCGGCTCAAGCTGATCGGCCATGCCCATGCCAGCACCGATCCTGCTGATATCACCGCGTTGATGCCGCCGGGCTACGCGGCCGAACCGGAACGCGCCTTTCTGATCGACGTGGTCGGCTTCGACTGGAATTGTCCGCAACACATCACGCCCCGTTTTACGGAAGCGGAAATCCGCAGTGCGACGCAGCCGTTGCTGGACGACATCACCCGCTTGCGGGCGCGCATCGCCGAACTGGAAGGGAGGTCATGACCGACAAGCTGACCTGCGGTGTTCACCATGTCGGGCTGACCGTGCCCGATCTCGATCAGGCGCGCGCTTTCTTCTGCGGCGTGCTCGGTTTCGATCAGGTCGGGGGCGTGCCCGACTATCCGTCGATCTTCGTGACGGATGGCACCATCCTGCTGACGCTGTGGCGCGCGGAAGATCCGGCGACGGCGCGCGCATTCGATCGGCGGCACAATATCGGTCTGCATCACCTGTCCCTCGCGGTCGCGGACGATGCGGCATTGGATCGCGCCTGGGACAAGGTCAGTCAGTGTGCGGACGTCTCGATCGATGCCGCCCCCAGCCCGATCCAGCCTGGATCTGCGATCCGCCACTTCCTGATCTTCGTTCCCGGCGGCATCCGGCTGGAATTCACCGCATCCTCTACCTGACGTGTCGCAGGCAGCGAACGTTCGTCCGATGACCGCAATCATTGGCCATGGCTTTGTCATATAAATGTAGTGGATCGGCCATACCGCACCCCCTTCCGAAAAAGGGGTACTTAAATGCAGGTCGCGCGCTCGCGAGCTTATGCTCTGTCTGTAGCTTCATCCATCGCCCTGCTGGCATCGCTGAGCACGTCCGCCCAGGCGCAGCAGCCGGCCGCACCGGCCCCTGCGGAAACGCCGGCGGATAACCAGCAGGCCGACATCATCGTCACGGGCACCGCCGTCCGCGCCCAGCGGCGTTTCGACGTATCCTATGCGATCAACAGCCTCTCGCAGCGCGACGTCCAGCAGATCGCGCCGAAAAGCTTTGCGGATCTGCTCGGCACGGTCCCCGGTATTCAGGTCGAAGCCACCGGCGGCGAGGTGCAGAATGTCACCCGCGTGCGCGGCATCCCCACCGACCGCGGCTATTTGATCTTCCAGCAGGACGGCCTGCCGCTTTACCACGAAATCGACGGTCCCTTCTTCAATTCCGGCGAAGGCATGAACCGCTATGATCTGATGAGCGAACGCGTCGAGATCGTGCGCGGCGGGCCGGCGCCGATCTTCGCGAGCAGTGCGGCGGCGATTGCCAACACCATCACCGTCACGGGCAGCGATGTCGCGCGCGGCAAGGCGCAGATCACGCTTGGCGACACAGGCCTATACCGTCTGGACGCGATGCAGAGCGGGCCCATTGGCGAGAAGACCTATTTCGCCGTCGGCGGCTTTCTGCGCCAGCATGAGGGCTATCGCAAAAGCGGTTTCCCCAGCGACAAGGGCGGGCAGATCCGCGCCAATTTGAAGCATGATCTGGACAATGGCTTCATCAAATTGTCGGCCATGTACGTCAACGACCACAACCTCTTCTATCTGCCGATCCCGATCGCCGATCCACGCAATCCCTCCGTCTCGCTTGATCAATATATCGATTATCACCGCGGCACGTTGAACTCGCCGTCGCTCCGCAATGTGAACATCAAATATCGCGACGGCGCGGGCGTGGTGCAGAGCCATGATCGCGATCTTGCCGACGGCCGGCACATGCGCTTCTTCAACGCGGGCCTGGACTATGAGGGCGATTTCGATGGCTGGCGGGTGTCGGCCAAGGCCGGGTTCACCAAGGGCCGGAGCAGCTTCGACGCTTTCTATTCGACGACCAACCCGGTCGATGCGGTGGCCTTCGCGACCGGAACCAACCTGACCAACGCACGCGCGGCCTTCGGCCCGGGCGTTGCCCGGCTCGGCTATGCCTTTGCCGGTACCAATGGCGCTTCGGTCTATGATCCTGCATCCGCGTCGGGGCTGGTCCTGTCAGGCCAGTATCGCATGTCGGAATCCAAATTCTATTCCGGCCAGGCCGATGTGAGCGTTACCCGCCGGATCGAAACGGGTCTGGGCACGCACGATCTGCGCGTCGGCGCCTATGGATCGCTCTACGGCAACACGCTGCTCCAAGCGTATCAGGACATGTTGATCGAGCTGCGCAGCAAGCCGCGCACGCTCGACCTTGTGGCCTATTCGGCCAACGGCGCGGTGCTGGGCTCGGTCACGCAGAACGGCGTGCTGCGCTACACGACGACATTGAACCAGGGTAAGGGCGACGCGAAGATGCTCGCGGTCTATGCCAACGATACGTGGGATGTGACGCGCGGACTGCGCATCGACTTCGGCATCCGCCACGAATGGTATGATTATGATGGCTATGCGCTGGCGACGACGCAGGCCAATCTTGGCGATCCGACGACGCTCGCGGACGACACGACGCGGGCCTTCACCGGCGCAATCATCAACCAGAGCCTGCATCCCAAGGCGACCAACTGGACCGTGGGCGCAGACTATGACTTCACCAGCAACCTCGGCATCTACGGCCGCGTCTCCAACCTGGAAGTGCCACCGCAACTGGGTGTGGTGACCAGCATCGCACCCACGATCGTCAAGACCAAAGCCCGTCAGTATGAAGTCGGCGTGAAGGCGAGTTTCGGCCGCAATTATCTGTATCTCACCGGCTTCTATACGAAGTTCAATCCGTTCAACGCCTCCTTCGCGGCCTTCAATCCAGTTACGGGACAGAACGATCAATCGCTGCCCTTTGTTGGCGAAGCGACCGTCAAGGGCGTGGAGATTGACGGGCGGCTGGCGCCGGTCCGCTGGTTCTCGATTACCGGATCGGTCACGCGCCAGCAGCCGGAATATCGCAATCTGGTCAACACGTCGGGCGCGGATCCAAGCTCGGTCAATGGCAATCAGATCATCCGCGAAGCCAAGTTCTTCGGCAATGTGCGACCTGCCGTCAACGTCGGCGTGGGCGAGGCGCGGCTGGAGCTGTTTGGCCGTTACGACTGGGTCGGCCGGCGCTATGTCGATTTCTTCAGCAAGACCGCGATGCCGGCCTACCAGACGGTGGGCGCGGGCGCGGCGGTGGAATGGAAGGCGTGGCGGTTCCAGGTGGTGGGCGACAATATCACCAACGCGAAGGGCCTGACCGAGGGCAATACGCGGACCGATCAATTTGCCGGGCAGGGTTCGGCCGAGGCGATTTACGGTCGCCCGCTATTCGGTCGCAACGTCCGCTTCATCCTCAGCCGGAGCTGGTAGATTGCGCGTCTCGTCCGCAGCCTGCCTGATGGCGACGGCCCTGCTGGTGCACGGAGCTATCCAGGCGAAACCACCGGCGGTCGTTGCCGTGGCTGCGGACGAGACGCTGGAGACGGTGACCTTCCCGCTGCTCGCCATGCTGCGCGCGGCGGATGGGTGGCCGGCCGCCCTCCGCAACGATCCCGGATTGCGCGGGCTTGCTGCCGATCGGGCGAGACGCGTGCCCGCCGGCGGCTGTGCGCCCGCGCCGCGCTGTTTCGCCGATCCCTGGGATTGGACGGCGGCGGACATCGGCACGGTCGAGACGCGGCTCCGCCTGCTGATGCGGAATCCGGGTCTCGCCCGGGCGCTCGTCGCGCGCCGGATCCGTCCGTCCGGCGCATTCGGGCGCTATGCCGGCTTGGGCGATGCCGATCTGGTCGCCGCCGCGTGGAAGAGCACGGCAGCGGCGCTGAACCGCGTCGTGGCGATCTATGCGAAGGGCGAGCCGCCACGCTATCCGAAGATCGATGCGATCATCTTCGATGTGGCCTCGCCGGACTTTGCCGAAGCCCTGAGCGCGCATGGCACCGCCATCACGGCGCAGCAGCGTCCCGACGACCTCTTCTTCGATCCGTCGCTGCGCTACGCGGCCGGCCTGCTGCGCATGAACGAGCGCACGGATGCCGCACGCTACCGGCCTTTGCTGGCCGGCGAGAATGACGGCGCCGTTCGCAAGATCGCACGAACCGACTGGAAGGCGGCGCCCTATACCGCGCTGCTGATATTCGGGCATGGCCCGGAAGATCCGGTGTCGCGCACAGGGGTCATGGGCCATATCCGCCTCGAAATCGCCGCCGACCTTTATGCGCGCGGGTTGGCGCCTTTCCTGATCGTGTCCGGTGGTAACGTTCACCCCAATCGTACGCCGTTCAACGAAGCGATCGAGATGAAGCGCATCCTGGTCACCGATTACCGCGTCCCGGCCGATCGGATCCTGATCGAGCCGCATGCGCGCCACACCACCACCAACCTGCGCAATAGTGCGCGGCTGCTGATCGCTGCCGGCGTCCCGATCGACAAGCCTGCTTTGGTCGTCTCCGATCCCCGCACGATTGCGTATATCGGCAGCGCGGTGATGGCAGAGCGCAACCTGCGCGAAATGGGCATCCAGCCCGGCAAGCTGGCACCAGGGCCGAACCGCTTCAGCCTGCAATTCACGCTGGATCGCATCGCGTTCCAAGAGGATGCTGCGGACGATCCGCTCGACCCGTGAGCCGCTTTCTCTCCCAGGTTTTGATCGTCGCGGCGGCGATGTTCGCGTCGGCAGCCGTTGCGCGCGCGCCCGTGGAATGGGTCAATCCCTTCATTGGCACGCTGGCGGACTATGGCCAGCTCAGCCCCGCCGCGGTCGCGCCTTATGGCATGGTGCAGCTTGGTCCGGACACCGATCCGGCCAATCATGCGGGCTATGATCATGCCGCGCGGGAGCTGGTCGGCTTTTCCCATACGCGCGCGGTCGGGGTAGGCTGCAGCGGCGCCGGCGGGGATGTCCGGGTTGCGCTGGGTTATGCCGGAACCGGGCCGGCCTGGACGATGGACAAAGGTCGCGAACGCGCCACCGCCGGTTATTATGCGGTGCGTTATGGCGACGGGATCGCCGCCGCGATGACGGCCACGCGGGGCGCAGGCGCGTTACGCTTCATCATGCCGCGCCCGGGGCAGATCGTCCTGACCGTCGTCTTCGATCGTGGCTATTCGCGTCGCCATGGCGCCCAGTGGCAGTCCGGACCGGATGGTGACCTTCGCGCCAGTTTCAGCGCAGGCACGGTTTGCGATGTCGGCACCTACCATCTGAACGCGGCAACCGTGCTTTCCCGTAATGGCAAGGCGGTGAACCCGCGCTGGGCGGGGGCCAGTGGCGAAGCGCGGACGACGCTGGAGGTGCGGAAGGGCGATGTGATCGAGGTTCGCACCGGTCTCTCCTCGGTCGATTCCGCCGCGGCCGCGGCCGTGCGTGAGGCCGAACTCGGGCATCGATCGTTCGCGCGCATCGCCGCTGCAACCCGTGCGGATTGGAACAGGGAGCTGTCGCGCCTCACCATTGCCGGGTCGCCGGAACAGGAGACGATTTTCACGACCGCACTGTTTCGCGTGATGCAGACACCGGTGGCGATCACCGATCCCGACGGGCGCTTTCGCGGGAGCGACGGTGCCATCGTCCGCCTGCCGGCCGGCGAACACTATTATACCAGCTGGGCCCTGTGGGATAATTACCGCACGCAGATGCCGCTGCTGGCCCTGGTCGATCCGGCCCGCGCCGGTGCTATCGCGCGGTCGCTCGTGCGACTGTATCAGACCGGCAAGCAGCGCTGGGGCACCGCCACCGAGCCCTTCCTGACCGTCCGGACCGAACATGCCGGGATCGTGCTGCTGGATTTCCGCCGGAGGGGAATTGTCGATTTCGACGCGAAGGCGGCGCTGGCGGGCATGGTGGCGGAAAGCGCCACGCTGGCCCGCAAGACTCCGGACGAGCAGATCGAGGCAGCCTATGACGATTGGGCCGTCGCCGAACTGGCGTCCGATCTGGGTGACACGGCGCTTGCCAGACGCTTCCGCACCAAGGCGCTATCCTATCGCGCGATGTGGAAGGCGACTTTCGCGACGCTTGGGCCGGACGCGGACATCGTCCATGCGCGCGGGCTATATCAGGGGACGCTGGCGCAATATCGCTGGGCGCCCGTATTCGATCTGGACTGGATGGCGGAGACGTTGGGACCGCGCTTCCGCCCAGAACTCCAGCAGTTCTTCGATCGCAATCTGTTCAACATGACCAATGAGCCCGACATCCAGGTTCCGTATATGCTCGCCTGGGCAGGCGATACGGCCGCCGCCACTCGGATCGTCGGCCGCTACCTGCAGGATCCGGTCGCGCATCGTTACACCAATGCCGGCGTACGTCCGCAGCCCTGGGTCGGTCGCAGCTTTACGGCAGGCCCGCAGGGGTTTGCCGACGGTATGGATGATGATGCCGGCGCCATGTCGGCCTGGTATATCTGGTCGACACTCGGCCTTTATCCGCTGACTCCTGGCAAGCCCGAACTGGTGGCGACAACCCCCTTCGTGGACAAGGCGACGCTGCGGCTGCCCGGAAAAGCGCCGCTGATCATCCGCCCCAATCGCAAGGGCGGTGTGATGCTGGAGGGTGCGTCTCGGCCCGATCAAATCCGGATCCTCGCACGGCCGAACGGGTAATTGTCAGCGGCAAGAGAGGATGGTGCGTGGTATAAGCGGCGCACCGTTCGAACGACGTTTAACGCCCTTTCATGACCGCCGAACGCTGGCGCACCTTATCCTGGCTCTTCGTCATACGAAGGAGAGTCCCATGTCTGATGCCCGTTATCCGGTCGCGGTCACCCATGTCGGTTTGACCGTGACCGACGTCTATGCCGCCACCGACTGGTATGTCGAAGTGTTGGGCTGCCGCCACACGATCGGCCCGTTGCACATCCGCAACGACGGCTCCCCGGTGTCCAATGTCTTCAAGGATATTTTCGGTGAGCCGATGCAGGAACTCTATGTCAGCCATCTGGCGACGGCCAATGGCGTCGGTATCGAGCTGTTCCAGTTCGTGACACCGCCGACGGAGGACAGCCGCCCGGACAATTTCGAATATTGGAAGACCGGTGTCTTCCATTTCTGCGTGGTCGATCCGGATATCGAAGGGCTGGCAAAGCGCATCGCCGACAGTGGCGGCAAGCAAAATTCGCAAATCTGGACGCTGTTCGAGGGCGAACCCTATCGGTGCGTCTATTGCCAGGATCCGTGGGGTAATTTGATCGAAATCTACACGCATTCGACCGAGCTGTTCTACGCCAACCGCGACACCAGCGCGATGCAAGTCCCGGAAAAGCTGATCGACAAGCGCTGACCCAGGCCGTTCTGCATGCCGCGCTGTTCCAAAGTGGGGCATGCAGAACGATGGGAGTTTTGCCTGCGGCGTTACGTCTTGTAGCGCACCTCCAGCAGATCCAGTTCGCGGATGAGCTTCTGTGCCGTCGCGCTGCCGATTTCGCCGCCGCGCGACATTCGGAAGATCTCGCTTCGCTCGGCCGCCAGCGCTGCAAGCCGCATGTCGCGCTCGATCCGCTCATGATGGCGGGCTTCCGATGAACTGCGCCCCTCCTGATTGCGAACGTCGATCCGCTCCCGATACAGGTCCATGATGCGCGTGCCCGCTCCGGCGTAGAGGTCGGCGTCGCTCCGACCGTCGGCGAGCGAATGCTGGACGCGTTCAATCTCCCGAATGGCGGCCTCGGATGCGGCGACACGGGCGCGATCCTCCTCCGCCTGCAGCGATGGCTCGGCCGGCATGCGCAGACCGCGCAGCAACAGCGGCAGGACGACGCTGGCCATGACAAGCGACAATATGATCACGCCGGTCGCCAGGAAGATCGCCAGATCGCGCGCGGGAAAGGCGGTGCCGTCGCGCATCGCCAGCGGGATCGTCAGCACACCCGCCAGGGTGATCGCACCCCGAACGCCGGCGAAGGACATCGCCGCGATCAGCCGCCAATCGGGGCTGCGAAACGGCGTCTCGCCCCGGCGGCGCAGCAAGGTCAGCCGGAACGACACCCACACCCAGGCAAAACGCAGGGCGGCGAGCGCGACCATGATCGCGAGCACATAGGCGCCCAGCCACCAGGCATTGTCGTGGCCCGTGACCTTCACGGTCTCGCTGGCCTTTTCCACGATGGCCGGCAATTGCTCGCCCAGCAGCACGAAGATGATGCCGTTCAGCGCGAACTGGATCGTGTCCCACACCGAATTGCGCCGCATGCGGGTTGCGGGGAGCGCCTGGCGCGAAACTTCGGCAAAGGTCATCGTCACGCCCGCGGCAACCGCGGCGAGAATACCCGAGCAGTGGAGATGTTCGGCCAGGATATAGGCGGCGAACGGGATCAGCAGGCTGATCAGAACCTGGGAGCCCGTATCCTCACCGAACCGGCTCGATACCCAGGCCTTGGCGCGCGTCACGACCAGTGTCACCGCGACGCCGATGGCGATGCCGCCCAGCGCCAGCCACAGAAAGGTCAGGCCCGCCTGGGCAATGGAGAATGTACCAGTCAGCGCCGCCGCGATGGCGAAGCGCAGGCAGACCAGGCCGGTGGCGTCGTTGAGCAGCGATTCCCCTTCCAGGATGTGCATCATGCGCCGGGGAATGGGCACGCGCGCCGCAATCGCGGACACGGCGATTGGATCGGTCGGCGACACCACCGCCGCGAGCGCAAACGCCACGCCCAGCGGCATGGCGGGGATCAGCCAGTCGATGAACAGGCCGACGCCGACCACCGTCAGCAGCACCAGGCCAAGCGCCAGCTCGACCACGGTCGAGAGATCCTTCAGCATCTCGTCCTTGGGGATCCGCCAGCCGTCCAGGAACAGCAAAGGCGGCAGGAACAGCAGCAGGAACAATTCGGGGTCCAGTTCGACCCGCAAATGAGCGACCAACCCAATGATCGCACCGAGCGCGATCTGTACCAGAGGCGTCGGGATATTCAGCGGCAACATACGCGAGATCGCGCCACTGATCACGACGGCAAGCAGCAACAGCAATACGATCGAGACGATTTCCAACACACACTCCCAGTTCGTCCGGTCGACATGCCCCCCCACGCCCTAGATAGGGGCATAGCCGTTCCAGACCACCCAAAAATGGCTTGGGAGCGGGCAAAAAAGGGGAAATGCGCGGCCGATCTGCGCGGCGAATTGGCAGCATATCCCATCGCGCCAGACGCGATTTGGCAGCCGCCGACCGTGCTGGAACGGGTGGTACGGTCAGCGCGCCGAGGGGCGCCGATAGGTCCATGACAGGAAATCGAACGCCGGCAGCGCCTCATGCTGCTTATAGTCGAACCAGGCGGCATTTTCCCAGTTGGAGCCTTTGCCCCAGCGCGTCCCGCACCGGGTCGAAACCCAGTTGGGCTCCCAATAGACCAGGCCGATACCACCCGCATCGATGACGGTCTGGGTGAGGTCGATCAGATATTGGCGCTGCCCCGCCGGGGTCGCCGGATAGCCTTTCACCAGCGTGTCCTCGCCCAGCAAATTGGGGGAGGTGTCGGCATTGTCGGTGGTGAAGGGGTAGGCGGTTTCAACCACGATCACGTCCGCCTTGTAGCGGGCTTTCACCGCCGCGATCGTGGTGCCGAGCTCCGCCATCGAACGCACCGACCATTTCTTGTAATAGCTGATGCCGATGACGTCATAGTCGAGCACCCCGGCGGCGGTCGCGTCGTCGAACCACGGCTGGACATGTTCCGGCTGGGCGATGTGCAGCATGATGCGCGGATTGATCTTCGCGGTCTTGCCCGCGTCGCGCACGGCCTTGATACCCGCGTTGAGCAGCGTCGCATTGCGCGCCCAATCGATCTTGCGGTCCTTCACCCCGCCCATCAGCTCGGGATTGGTCTCGTTGCCGACCTGGACCATCTCCGGCATCAGCCCCTGCGCATCCAGCTTGCCGAGCACGTCGCGCGTGTAAGCGTAGAGAGCCTTGGCCTGATCGGGCGTGCTGAGCTTGGTCCAGGCGGCGGGGGCGATCTGCTTCTCGCCATCCGCCCAATCGTCCGAATAATGGAAGTCCAGCAGCACCTGCATGCCCGCCGCCTTGGCGCGACGGATCGTCTTGGTCACATCGGCGAGATTGCTATATTTCGTCCACCTGGCATCGTTCCAGATGCGCACGCGCACGATATTGCCGCCCTTGGCCGCAAGCAGCGCATAAGGATCGACCGGCTTGCCGCCGGACCGATAGACCGCACCACAATCCTCCATCTCGTTCACGTAGGACAGGTCGGCGCCCAGATAGAGCCCGCTTGCAGGCTTGGGCACCAAGGGCGCCGCCTGCGCGGCGGACGCCAGCAATCCCACGATCAACGCCAGCTTGCGCATCAGAAGTTGATGCCCGCGCCGAGCATGAAGCGGCGGCCGAACTTCTCGTAACGACCCTGCAGGCGGCGATCGCCATAATAGGTCTCGAACGGCTCATTGGTCAGGTTGCTCGCCTGCGCCAATATCTGCAGGCCCTTGAAGCGCGATCCGTCGCCGAACGTGTAAGACGTCTGGAAGTCCAGCACGCCTTCGGGTGCGGTGTAGAGGATGCGGTCGGTATCGCCGAGTTCGGTCGCGTATGCGCTGCGATAGCGGTAGGCGACCCGCGCCTCGAAGCCCGATTTGCTGTAATATAGCGTGGCGTTGCCGACATGCTTGGACAGGCCGGGCAGGGCGATCGGGCCGATCGCATTGTCCGCTTCCTGGACCGAGATGTTGCTGTCGGTATAACTGTAGTTGAGATACACGCCCAGCCCGTCGAACGGCTTGGGCAGGAAGGTGAAGGCCTTCTGGAACAACACTTCGACGCCCTTCACCTCGCCACCCCGACCATTGATCGGCTGGGTGAAGGTGCCGGTGGGGATGCCGTTGGCATCACGCGTCGTGGTCGTGTTGGTCGCGATGAATGTGTCCAGCTTCTTGTAGAAACCCGAAATAGTCAGCGCGCTGTCGCGATCGAAATACCATTCGAAGGTCAGATCGAGCTGCTTGGCGCGGAACGGCTCCAGCAGCGGATTGCCGCCCCGCAGCTCCGGAACGCCGGTACTGCCGCTATAGGTGGAACTGCCCGCGTTCAGATCGTCGAGCGGCGCGCGCGCGATTGCCTTGCTTGCGCCGAAGCGGATCTGCACCTTCGGACTGACCTTCAGCGTCAGATTGAGGTTGGGCAACCAATCGGTGAAGGCGTTGGTGACGGTGAACGGGGTCAGGATCGGCGGTATGGCGCTATTCGTGCCGTCCAGCTTGGTGCTGCTCGATGTCGTCTTGGTGTGGACGACGCGCACGCCGACATTGCCGGTCAGCGGCATGTCGCCGACCGACGTATCGATATTGCCCTGGATATAGCCGGCATAGGTCTTCTCGCCGACGACCCAGCTGGCGGCCTGGTCATAGATGGTCTCGGTCGGGTTGACCGTTCCCAACAGGCGGTCGATCGCCTTCGGGATGTTGATCGACATCGTCTGCGGCAGATTGCCGAACGCCCCCGGGAAGGTGACCGGGCTGTTAAGCAGATCGGCATCCACCGGCACGCGATTGGCGGCGTCGATGCCCGAATATTGCGAGCGGGAGATCAGATCCTTGGTCCGATCGGTATAGCGCGTGCCGACCACGATCGTCTTCAGGAAGCTGCCGTCCAGATCGCGCTGCACGTCGCCTTTCAGGGTCAGCAGTTCGTCGTTGATCAGCGGCGCGCCGGTGCCGGTCGGGATCTCGAAAAAGGCGATACGGTTGATCGACGGATCGGTCAGCGAGCGATCGAAGCTCATGCTCGCCGGTTTCCCGCGACCGGACAGGAAGGTCGAGGTCGTGCCGTAGCTATCCTGATACGTATATGGCGGATTGGTCGCCGAATATTCCGTGACCAGCGACAGGAATTGCTGGTTACGGTGCGTCTTCGAATAGCCGACGTCGCCCGTCAGCGTCCACGCCCCCGCCTTATATTTGGCATTCAGGCCGCCCGCGTACAAATTGTCCTTGAAGAAGAATTGCTCGTTCACGTTGCGGACGTCGAGGCCGTAAATATCGCTATTGTTGCTGGCAGTGACGCCGGTCACGTTGCCATCCACTACGGTCGGATTGCCGAAGGCGTTGCCGAACGGCAGGTTCAGCACGCGCACGCCGCGCTGGGTCTCGTCGAACTTCACGCGGCTGTAGAAGAAGTCGCCGTTCAGCTCGAAATTGCCCGCGCCCGGACGCCACTGCACGGCCGCCAGCGCGCCATGGCGGATATCGTCGCCGCCGCGCACCAGCGCCTCATAGCCATAAGGGATATTGTCATAGGCGTTGGGTGCGTTGCTCGCCGCCCCACGACCATCACCGTTGATGTCCTGGAAGCTGTTGGCCGAGCGGAAGATATTGGTACGCGCGGTCGCATTGGCCTGGCGCCGCCCGGAATAGCCCAGCGCGATCCCCAGCGTATTGTCCGCGAACTGATCGACGTAGGAGATGCTGCCGATATAGCCCAACGGCTTTGTGTCGGCGACGTCGTCGGCCAGATCGTTATAGCTGGCGCGCACGTTGATCGCGATCCGGCGGCTTTTCTGATCGAGCGGACGCACCGTCTGCAGATCGACCTGACCGGCAATCGCGCCTTCCACCTGCGACGCCGTCGGCGACTTGAAGACATAGGCGCCGTTCAGCAACTCCGCCGGATAATCGTCATAGCGGATGTTGCGGTTGGCTTCGGCGGAGACGATCTCGCGACCGTTCAGCAACGTATTGACCAGATTGGGTCCAAGCCCGCGGATCGAAATCTGCGTGCCGTTGCCACGATCGCGATTGGTGGCGAGGCCGGGAAGGCGGGCGAGCGATTCCGCGATGCTGGCTTCGGGCAATTTGCCCAGATCCTCAGCGGACAGCACTTCCTGGACGCGATCGGCGTTGCGCTTTTGATTGATCGCGGTGCGGAGTGACTGGCGATAGCCGGTGACGACGACTTCCTGATCGGCGCCCGTATCGGTCGTCGCCGCTGGCGTTTCCGCCTGGGCGCTGGTGGCGGCAGTTCCGCCGAGGCTGCTCTGCGCCGCAGGTGCATCCGACTGCGCGGTGGCCGCGCTCGATAGCGAAAACAGGCTCACCGCAGTGAGCAACACAGTACGATTATACACCGAAACTCTCCCCATCGACGCTCACTGACCGGCGTCTTGACCCTTTTGTATGATAAATAGCCCTTATCGTGCAAGACTATTTTACTGAGGGTTTTGCCATCACCATCGCGACGCCGGCGGACAGGCCCGGGCTCGTCGCTGCGATGCGAACTGGCCCGGCGGTGCTGCCGATCCGAACGATGGCCTGGGCCAGACCGTGGAACGCTCTGCGCGTGCTTGCATGGTCTGCCTCCAGGCAGGTCGGATCGCCATTGCCGACGCCAATCACCTCCGCATCCCCCACGACGCTGAAATGCAGCGGGCTCGCAGCATCGGGTACGGGGCGCCCACGCCGGTCGACGATCTCGGCGCGCACCACCACAACGTCGTCGCCGCTTGCGACCGGCAGCCGCTTGTCCGCCGTCAATATGACCGCCGCAGCGGGGCCTGCGGTCTCGCGGACGGCCTGTGTGACGCGGCGCCCGGAATTATAGCCTCTCGCCTCGATCCGGCCTGGTGCGTAGGCGACGTTCCACACCAGGTGCCGATTACGTGGCATGGCCTTGCGGCCAAGCGAACGGCCGTTGAGCAGCAGCTCCACTTCCTCGCAATTGCCGTGCACCCACACCTCGATCGGCATGCCGTCCCGCCCCGGCCAGGTCCAGTGGGGCAACAGGTGGACCAGCGGCACGTCCGGGCGCCACCAGCTGCGATAATAATAATAATTGTCCTTGGGGAAGCCGCACGTGTCGAGCACGCCGAAGTAGCTCGAGATGCTGGGAAATTGCGAATAAGGCGTCGGCTCGCCGCGATAGTCGAAGCCGGTCCAGATGAAGCCGCCGGCGATATAGGGCCGCTCCGCCGCGATCGACCACCAGCTTTCCGCGGTCGAGGCCCACCATGGATGTTCGGTGTCGTAGGCGCGCATGACATGGGCGGCGGCATCATTGGCATAGGCGCCGCGCGTGGCGACCGTGCTGCCCGTCTCCGATCCGTAAACAGGCACGTCCGGATGGGCTGAATGGAAGGCCTCGATCTGATCGGTGCGGTAATTGAAACCAACCACATCGACAACCTTGGCCGCGCCTTTGTCCCAGCTATTGTCGAACGCGAAGGTGGTCGGCCGGGTAGGATCCAGCGTGCGCACCCGGGCCTGCATGGCGGCGGTCACCCGCGCGCCGCGGGCGGTGCCCTGTTGCGGTTCCTCATTGCCGAGTGACCAGGCGATCACGCAAGGGTGGTTGCGGTCGCGCCGCACGATCCGCTCCAGTTCGTCCATCGATTCCGGATCGCTGCTGTTGCGCCGCGCCTCGACGATCATCAGCATGCCCTTGGCGTCGCACTGGTCCAGCAGCGCCGTCGCCGGCGGATTGTGTGCGCTGCGCCACGCATTCGAGCCCATGGCTTTCAGCTGGTCGATCCGCCAGCCGTGCAGCGCATCCGGAATGCCCGTGCCGACGCCGGCATGATCCTGATGGTTGCACGTGCCCAGCAGCTTTACCGCTTTGCCGTTGAGCAGGAAGCCTTGGGCCGGATCGAAGTGGATCGTGCGGATGCCGAATGGGGTGTCGAAGCGATCGACCACGACGCCCTCCACCACCACCTCGGTATGGAGACGGTAGAGAAGGGGCGTGTCGACCGACCAGAGTTTCGGCGCGGGCAAGACCACGTGCGCGGT
This sequence comes from Sphingomonas sp. ASY06-1R, assembly GCF_052180265.1. GTDB lineage: Bacteria > Pseudomonadota > Alphaproteobacteria > Sphingomonadales > Sphingomonadaceae > Sphingomonas_I. Next base: position 919,340 of record NZ_CP197464.1, read on the forward strand.
TGCGCTGGCCCGGCCACGCGCCGCGATGGTCAGTGCGGCGGCCGTGAGCGACGCAACCGAATGGCCGGAGGGATCGTAAATTGTCTGGTTAAGCTGTGCCACCACCGGCGCCGACGTGTCGTTGGCAATATCAATGGTCGCGGACACGTCCGCGCCATCGGGCCCGACGGCGCAAGACACGAAGCTGCCATGATATGCGACATGGATTGCCGCCGTGCGCACCAGATCGACATTGCGGTAGAGGCCCGCGCCTTCGTAAAACCAGCCTTCGCCAAGCGAGGCGTCGACGCGCACCGCAACGACGTTGGGCCCGCCGTCATAATCCAGGAAATCGCCGATCGGCACGGCGAACGGCGCATAGCCGCTGGCATTGGTCGCGACGACATAGCCGTTGATGAAGACGATGCTGTCGCGAAACACGCCGTCAAATTCCAACCACAGGCTGCGATCCCGATCTGCGGCGCTGATCGTCAGCGCGGTGCGGTACCAGCCGATGCTATTTTCCGGATGGTCCCGCCCGATCGCCTTGAAGCCATGCGCGGCAACCGCATCCTCGCTCTCCTTTGTCGCAGGCACGGCCGGCTTTGCGAACGGAAGCTCCACCGCCCAATCGTGCGGAATGCGGACTTTGCGCCATGCTGTGTCGTCGAAATTGGGCTGCGCGGCATCCGCGGTCGCGGCGCCGGCCTTGGCGAAGGTCCGCTGGTTGCGCCCATATCCGAAATCTCGATCCTGATCGGCGGCGTGACCAAGGTGGAAGCGCCATTCGCTGAGACGGATAGTGCGTGCGGTGGCGGTGCTTGGCGCAGCGGCTATTGTCGCCGGGACCAATCCCGTCGCAGCAACGCCCGCCAGGCTCGCTCCGGACTGCAGAAATTCACGACGGGAAGGCACAGCGACATCCTAATTATGTGATAATTAGGTGCGCGATAGAATATCGTGGTGCCGGGTGCGAGCTATTTTGCCGGCGTCATGCCTCGGCCCTGTCGCTTGAGCCGATCCTCCAGTGGTGAAAATTACGGACAGGCACCGTTCGAGCGAGGACGTCCGGTCATGTGGCGGCGCGCGCCCTAAAGCGCTATGATGAGCACCGGCAAGCTGGTCCGGGGATCTCCGGCGATCTGCAGGATATAGGCGCCCGGCGTGAAGGCATAATCGACCGTTTTGCGGAGCGAGGAGCATGCGGGCCCGGGCGCATTGCCCGTTGGCGCGACGCGTTGCCCGCCCTTGACGATCCCGATCGCGACGTCGGAGCCCAGTGCGATACGATAGGTGCCCGCGCGCTCGATCGTGAAGCTGGCGAGACCGCCATGGCTGCCCGACGCATTGCGGCCCCGCGGAGGTACGATGAAGTGCACCTCTGCCACCGGCATCAGCGAAATATCGGTGCGCCGACCGATCGTCAGCTGGGCCTGTTCCAGGTCTGTCGCGGTGTGGGCGGCGCTGAGCGGCATCGCCATGTCCCACGCCGCCAGCGCGGGGGGAATGGGGGCCGGTCCGGTCATGCAGCTTGGGCCGATCATGGGATCCTGCGCGGCTGCCGGCCCGGTCACCATTGCCGCAAGCGCGAGCATCATCGGTCGCGTCAGGTTTCGCGTCACATCATGCCCCCATTGTCATTGCGGGCGCATAGAGCGCGCACCGAGCAGCGTCGAGCACGCCGTCTTGAGACGCGGACAAGAGCGGGCCGTATCCGTGGCCCGCTCCTCCTTGACCGTACCTTATTCCTCGGCGGCTTCGGCCTCTGCCTTGGTCTTGTGGCTGATGCCCTGCTCTTCGGCGGGCGGCGAGTAGACGGTGAACAGCTTGAGCGGCTCTTCGCCCTTATTGATGATGTTGTGCTTGGCGCCCTTGGGGATGACGATCATGCGGCTGGCGACCACCTTGGTGCGGCTGCCATCCACGACGGCCTGGCCTTCGCCGGAGACGAAGAAGGTCGTCTGATCGGCGTCATGCGTTTCTTCGCCAATGTCGTCGCCAGGCTCGATGCTCATCAAGACGATTTGGCAATTATCGTCATAATAAACTTCCTTCTGGAAGTTTTTGTTCTTGGTCGCGAGGTCGATCACGTCCTTGTTGAAAATGGCCATCTCGGTCGTTCCTGTCGGGGTGTGGCGGCGAAGATCGCCAGGGATTTCAATCACTCGCCCGGATCGGGAGGCCCCTGTCCGAACGTGCCCCCTGAACGCGGAGCGTAGGTAATGGCTCCGCATCGACTTGCCTATTTATGGGATATTCTTTCGCGACGATGACCAGAGACGCTGCCGTCAGCTCCAGCCCAGCCCCAGAGCCTTTTGGATCGCCACGAAATCCTGTGTCAGCCCCGCCTGTGCCAGCGACAGATTTTGCCGAACCGCAATTTGCTGGCGCTGGGTGTCCAGAAGATCGGTCAAGGTCGTCGTGCCCGCCCGATAGCGTTGCAGCGACAGCGCCACCGCCTCGTCCGCCGAGAGCTGCGCGCGCGCCTGCGCCGCCACCACCAGCCGACGGTTGCGATAGCGCGACAGCGATCCCTCGGCATCGCGCAGCGCGGCCAGCACCGCCCCGCGATATTGCGCGGCGGCCTCGTCGCGCGCGGCCTCGGCCTGCGTTACCCGCGCTTTGTTGCGGCCGAAATCCAGAAAGCTCCAGCTGAGCTGCGGCGCCCCTAAGGCAGCCACGTTACCAAGATCGGACAGGTCCGACAGTGATGTGCCGCCAAGGCCGATCAGACCCATCAGGCTCAACCGCGGGAAACGGGCGGCTTGTGCCGCGCCAATCCGCGCGGTGCGCGCCGCCAATGTCCGTTCGGCCGCCCGAATGTCCGGCCGGCGTTGCAGCAGCGCGGCGGGATCGCCGATTGCGACCGCGGTCGGCGGCAAGGGCACGGGCGCCGCCTGCGCCAGGGCGGCGTCGACCGCGCCCGGCGCCTGGCCGGTGAGCGTGGCTAGTTCGTCAAGATATTGCTCCCGCTCCGCATCCAGCGGGACGGTATCCGCACGCGTATTCTCCAGCTGCGTCTGCAGGCGGACCACGTCCAGCCGGGACGCCGTGCCCTGTCCGAAGCGCTGACGGGTCAGCGCCAGCATCTGCTCCTGCATCGCAACCGATTGGGCGTTGAGCGCGATCCGCTGCTGGCGATCGCGCAGATTGACATAGGCTTGGGCGATTTCGGCGGTGAGGCTGACCTGCGCATCGGCCAGACTGGCTTCGGCCGATTGCGCCTCGGCACGCGCGGCCTCGATCGTGCGGCGCTGGCCACCGAACAGGTCGATCTCCCAGCTCGCATCGAAGCCGACATTGTACAGGTTCAGGCTGGTCGTCGTGCCGGAGCCGCTGTCATTATCGGGGCTGCTGTTCCCGCCGCCCAGATCGACGCCGGGAAGCCGTGCATGCGCATATAGCGCCACGGCGCTTGCGGTCGGCGCCTGATTGGCACGTTCCAGGTGGAATGCGGCGCGTGCCTGCCGCAGGCGGGCCGCCGCCGCGGCCAGATCGGGGCTAGCCGCAAGTGCCTGCGTTTCCAGCGCGTTGAGCGTCGGATCGTTCAGTTGCTCCCACCAGCGCGCCACCCCCGGCGCCGGAGCGACCGCCAGGTCGCCGACGCGGGCAAAGCCGGCATGGCTGAGATCGCCTGCGGCGGCCGGCGGTCCCGTATAATTGGGTCCTACCGTGCAGCCGGCCAGCAACAGGCCGGCCAGCGGGAAGGCGAAGAAAGCGAAGGTGCGCATCCGAGGGTCCTTAATGCGCCGCCACGGGGGCACGCCCCCGCTGCAACGGCCGCAGGAACAGGATCAGCGGCGACACGCACAATATGCCGACCGTCAGGATCCAGAATAAATCGATATAGGTCATGGTCAGCGCCTGGGTCTGGATCGTGGCTTCCAGCGCGCGGAGCGCGGCGCTCTGGCTGCCCAGCGCCTGCGATTGACCCGCGACGTAGGTTTGCACGTCGACCGAGTTGGCCGACAGCGTCTCCTCCATCCGCCGGCTGTGGAGCCATAGCCGCTGGTCCTGGATCACCGCGATGCCCGCCAAAGCGAGCGAGCCGCCAAGATTACGGGCCGCATTATACAGGCCGGCCGCATCGCTCGCCTGCTCGCGGGGCACCGATTGGATCGCCGCCTGATTGAGGAACAGCATCGCGAAGATCGTGCCCGTCCCGCGCAGCAGCTGCGAATAGACGAAGGCGCCGCCGGTCGAGAGCGCGGTCAGATCGGTTTCCATATAAGCGCTCAGCGCAAGCAGGCCCATGCCGATCGAGACTGCGACGCGGATATCGAAGGCGCGCATCAGGATCGGCGTGATCGCGATGAGCATCAGCGTCGGCACGCCCGACAGCAGCACGATCACGCCCGCCTGGAAACTGTTGTAGCCCGCCACCGTCGCAAGGAATTGGGGGATCACATAGGAGGTGCCGTAAATCACCATGCCCACGACCGTCACCATCGCGACCACGCTGCCAAATTGACGGTCGAGCAGCAGCTTGAGCCGGATCACCGGGCGTTTCGCCACGGCCTGACCTGCGAACAGCAGGAGGAAGCCGATCGCGGACATCACCGCCAGCCAGCAGATAGTGGGCGAGGAGAACCATTGCTCGCGCTCCCCTTCTTCCAGCACCACCGTCAGCCCGCCCAACCCGAAGGCCAGACCGGCGATGCCGAGCCAGTCGGCCTCGCGCAGCACGTCCAGCTTGGGCTTGTTGTGGGGCAGGCCGACGAGCAGCAGCACGACGAGCGCGGCGCAGACAGGCAGGTTGAGGAAGAAGGCATAATGCCAGCTGACATTCTCGGTCAGCCAGCCGCCGATCACGGGCCCTACGACGGGGCCGAGCACGGCGGTCGCACCGAACATGGCGGTGCCGATCGGCTGCTGGTGGCGGGGCAGGCGGGTGGCGATGATGGTCTGCGCGGTCGGGATCATCGCACCGCCGGTGAAGCCCTGGCCGACGCGGCCGATGATCATCATCGTCAGTGTGTTGGACAGGCCGCAGACCATCGAGAAGATCGTGAACAGGATCGCCGCCGTCAGCAGCAAGGTCCGCAGGCCCAGTAGCCGCTCGAGCCAGCCGGCAAGCGGAATGATGATGATTTCCGCCACCAGATAGGCGGTCGCGATCCACGTGCCCTCGGTGCCGCTGGCGCCGATCTCCCCCTGGATCGTGGGCAGGGAGGAATTGACGATCGAGATGTCGAGCGTCGCCATCAGCGCGCCCAGCGTGCCGGCGGCGACCGCCAGCCAGGCGGCCGTGTCCGCCCGCTCCAGATGGTCGGGCGCTTGCGAGGCGGCAGCGCTGCTCACCGGGCGGCCTGATTCAGTCTTTTCTGCTGATCCTTGATGCGATCTTCAGCACCCTTGGCCGAGATCGTATCGACCTTCACCGTCAAGGAGAGGCCCGGCACCAGCACGGCGCGCGCTTCCGGCCCGGCCTCGATGGCAATCCGCACTGGCACCCGCTGCACGATCTTGGTGAAATTGCCCGTCGCATTCTGCGGCGGCAGCAGCGAGAATTCGGCCCCGGTGCCTGGGGATACGCTCTGTACCCGGCCGCGCAAATGGACCCCCGGCAGCGCATCGACCTCGACTGTCACCGGCTGGCCGACCCGCATCCGGCCGATCTGCGTCTCCTTGAAATTGGCGGCGACGTAGAGCGCGCCGAGGGGGACGACCGACATCATCCGCGTACCCGATTGCACGAACTGCCCAACGCGTACGGTCTTATCGCCAACGCGCCCGTCGACGCTGGCCCGTACCACCGTCGACCCAACATTGACGTTCGCCGCGCGTAATTGCGCCTGTGCGCTTTCGCCTTGCGCGCGTGCCTGGCGGATCTGCGCCTTCAGCGATCCGATGCGGCGCTCGGCGCTGGTCAGGGCCGCCTGTTGTGCGGCGACCCGGCTCGCGGCTTGCGCGGCCTGATTGCGCAGCGTGTTCAATTTCTCGCGGGTTTCCGCGCCGGATGCGGCAAGCGGCGTGTAGCGCGTGACTTCCTCGGCAGCGAAGCGCGCATCGCTGCGAGCGACCGCGAGCTCGGCCCGCGCCTGGCTGATCGCGGCTTGCTGTTCGCCGATCGTCGCGCGGACGTTGGCGGCATTGGCCTCGGCCACGTCGACCTGCGCCTGGAATTGTGCCGATTGGGCGCGATAATCCCGCGGATCGATGCGAACGAGGGGCTGGCCGGCCTTCACATCCTGGTTGTCGGCGACCAGTACCTGCTCCACATAGCCGGATATCTTGGGCGATACGGTTACGGAATCCGCCCGCAGATAGGCGTCGTTGGTGCTTTCTACATATTTGCCGCGCGTCTCATAATGGATGAACCATGCCAGCAGCAGGATCAGCGCCAACGGGCCGAGAATTAGCAGCGCGCGACGGAATGTCCGTCCGCGTGCGGACGCCGGCTTGGCATCGCCGGGTGCGCCCTGCGCATCGTCTGTCATGTCGATTTCGTTCCGTATCATCCGACTCGTGGCCGGCTTGTTGCGTCTGTAACGAAGCTGTGGCAAGCCCATTTAATATGGGACCATGTGATTTCCAGTGACGGATCTCAACGAAATCGCGGACGAGCTGCGTAATTTCTATTTGCGCGCGCACCGGGCGATTGACCGGGCGATGAAGATGGAAGGCGTGTCACTGGCGCGGGCCAAATTGCTGAAGTTTATCGCCAACGAAGGCGCGGCGCGTTCGGCGGACATCGGCACCACCTTCGGATTTTCGCCGCGAACCGTCACCGAAGCGATCGACGCGCTGGAACGGGATGGCCTTGTCCAGCGCACGCCGGACCCCAGCGACCGGCGCGCCAAGCGCCTTTCAATTACGCCGGCAGGCGAGGCGGCCCTCGCGGCATCCGAGCCGGTCCGGCAAAAATTTCTCACCGAGGTCTTTGGCATATTGTCGGATGAGGAGCGGCAAGCGCTGTCCAGGGCGTTGCACAAAATGAATGATCGGCTCGAACAGATTGACGTCGATTGATGCGTCCCCACATGGGCGTCATCCTCGCCGCGTCGTAACGCTTTTTCCGACCTCGCTTTAAAGGGCGTCCATGCCGCCAATCCTTTCCGTCGCCGCCGCGACCAAGCGTTACAAGTCGGGGCTCGTCGCCCTCGATCATGTCGATCTGGAGATCCAGCGGGGCGAGATCTTCGCCCTGCTCGGGCCCAACGGCGCGGGCAAGACGACCCTGATCAGCCTCGTCTGCGGTACGGTCTCGATCACGTCCGGCACGATCACCGTCGACGGACATGATATCGCCACGGATTATCGGGCGGCACGCGCGAAAATCGGTCTCGTGCCGCAGGAAGTCGCCGTCGATATTTTCGCAACCGTCTTCGGCACGGTAAGCTTTAGCCGCGGGCTGTTCGGACGTGCCCCTAATCCCGCCTATATCGAACAATTGCTGCGCGATCTGTCGCTATGGGACAAGCGCGACAGCAAGATCATCGAACTATCGGGCGGCATGAAGCGCCGGGTGATGATCGCCAAGGCCCTCAGCCACGAGCCCGACCTGCTCTTCCTCGACGAGCCCACGGCGGGCGTCGACGTCAACCTGCGGCGCGATATGTGGGCGCTCGTGCGCAAGCTGCGCGAGAAGGGCACCACGATCATCCTCACCACCCATTATATCGAGGAGGCGGAGGAGATGGCCGATCGCGTGGGCGTGATCGATCATGGCCGCGTCCTGCTGGTGGAAGAGAAAGCGGCGCTGATGCGCAAGCTTGGCAAACGGCGGCTCACGCTTGCGTTGCAGGAACCGATGGAGGCTGTGCCGGCCGCTTTGGCGGCATGGCCGCTCACACTCGAACAGGATGGATCGCAACTGGTCTATACGTTCGATGCGGAAGCCGAAGACACGGGCATGCCCTCGTTACTGCGGCGGATGGGCGAGCTTGGCATCGACTATCGCGATCTCGACACCTCGCGGAGTTCGCTGGAGGATATTTTCGTGACTTTGGTGGAGCGTCCGGCATGAGCGGCATCAACGCGTTCGGCATGAAGGCGATCTACAAGACCGAAATGGCGCGCACGTTGCGCACCGTGTGGCAGAGCATCGCCACGCCGGTCATCACCACCGCGTTATATTTCATCGTCTTTGGCGGGGCGATCGGATCGCGCATGCCCAAGCTCGGCGGAGACGTGGAATATGGCGGGTTCATCGTCCCCGGCCTGATCATGCTGACCTTGCTGACGCAGAGCATCAGCAATGCGTCCATCGGCATCTATTTCCCGAAGTTCACCGGCACGATCTTCGAGATCCTGTCGGCGCCGATGTCCTATGTGGAGACGGTCGCAGCCTATGGGGGCGCGGCCGCCACCAAGTCAGTTGTGATCGGCCTGATCATCCTGGTGACGTCGACCTTCTTTACCGACGTGCGGATCGTCCATCCGGTGTGGATGGTGGCATTCCTGCTGCTGACGTCGATCGCGTTCAGCCTGTTCGGCTTCATCATCGGCATCTGGGCGAAAAGCTTTGAGCAGCTGGCGATCATACCGGCGTTGATCGTGACCCCGCTCACATTCCTGGGCGGGGCCTTTTACCCGATCGACATGCTGCGCGAACCGTGGCGCACGGTCAGCCTGTTCAATCCCGTCGTCTACCTGGTCAGCGGATTTCGCTGGAGCTTCTACGGGGTTGGCGATGTCGGCGTCGCCGAAAGCCTCGCAGTCACCGCGGGCTTCCTGGTCGCGTGTCTTGTCCTGCTCTGGTGGATCTTCAAGACCGGCTGGCGGCTGAAGCCCTGAACCTTTCAGGCATGCATCATACGGGAGGGGATCCGCGATACCGGGCCGGTGATGACCTTGCTCTTGTAGATGCGACCGATCGTCGCGGCATCGTCGCCATTCTTCAGGACGATGCGGGTCCCGCCGGAAACGAGAGCCTCGATCTGGGTGATCGCGACCTTCTGCTTCACGCACGTGGCGAGGACATGCTCCTGCGGAGCATCGAGGTTCAGTGCGCGTGACATTGTGAAAATCTCCTGCGCGGTCTCGCCGCGCCAGCCGGAATAGGCGCGCTATGTCTAGCATAGATTGGAAACAGAGTCGCGCTGTTTGACAGGCGCGCAATCGATACGGAAATAATCCGGCAATCATGCATCGGATCAACCCGGCCGCCGGCGCAGGTTGATTTTCCCGGGATCATAGCCTATTTGGAAGATGCTAACGTCGCCTGCGACGGAATTCGATGCCTTCAACGGCAATTGTTCCATTTCACGCTTCACGGCCCTTCCGGCGCTTTGCCGGGGGAAACCCCGTTTTCGTGAAAGGAAACATCCATGCCAGTAGGCACCGTAAAATTCTTCAACAACGATAAGGGCTTCGGCTTCATTGCGCCTGATGATGGCGGCAAGGACAGCTTCGTACATATCAGCGCCGTCGAGCGCGCCGGCATGGCAACCCTCGATCAGAACCAGCGCCTGCGCTACGAGGTCGAAGCCGACCAGCGTGGCCGTGAATCGGCGGTCAATCTCGAGGCTGCATAATCGTATGGCCAAAGAAGATCTGATGACCTTCGACGGCCTGATCGATGAGATCTTGCCGGACGGGCGTTTCCGCGTCCTGCTCGACAATGATCACAGGATCATCGCATACACGGCTGGACGGATGCGGCGTAACCGCATTCGTTCGGTCGTGGGCGATCGTGTTCAGGTCGAAATGACCCCTTACGATCTCGATAAGGGGCGCATCATTTTCCGCGAACCGACGGCCCGCGTCGTTGGATCCGGGCAGCGGCGGACATTCCGGCGCTAGCAACCAACCATTTTGTTTGAAAACGCGCGCGATCAACGCGCGCACCAGGAAATATGCACACACAATCACTGACATCCGTGGCGCATTCGCGCCGCGCCCAATCACGCGTTCCCACATCTTACCTTCCCAGGCAGCAGCAGCTGCGCTCGCCTTTGTCGCGGGCGGATATGCGCCGGATCGTTGCCGAAATGCTCGGCTGATCCTGTCACGCGCCGGAAGCAATTTCAGGTCAGGAGCCTTCTTATGTCTACTACCAGCGATTTGTATCTGGCGCGTGCGGAAGACGCCGCTCAACAGGCTGCAGCGACCAACCTCGCCAATGTGAAGGAGAGCTGCTTGCGCTCCGAAGCGGCATGGCGCCTTATGGCGGAGCGCGCGATCCGTGCCGAAAATATGCGCGATGCCGCGCGGCCAGCCGAAGGGAATGACGCATGAACAAACCGTTCCGCAATCGCTTTTCCGGTCCGCGTCTTTCGCCTGAGGAAGCTGCACGGCAGGGGCGGGCGACCAGCTTGGCCTTTGACACGCTCGGCAAGTCCGACGCGGTGATCGCTTTTCTCAATACCGACGATCCCGCGCTCGGCGGCCGTCCGCTGGATCTCGCGATCGCGAGCCCGGAAGGCCTGTTGAGCGTGGAACGTGCCTTGGCAGCGCGCAAGACCGCCTGACCAACTGGTTAGGATGGTGCCGTGCTGCTGACGATCCATCACCGTACGACCTATCTTTACGCCCGTGCGGTCGCCTTGCTGCCCCATCGGCTGTTGCTGTGCCCGCGCGGCCAGCATGATCTGAAGCTGGTCACCCGGCGGCTGGATTGCGCGCCGCCGGCCCGGCTTGATTGGAGCCAGGATGCGTTCGGCAACTTGATCGCCACCGCTATGTTTGCCGAGCCGACCGATCGCTTGGTCATCGACAGCCACTTGCTGGTTGAACAATGCGCAGAGGCGTGGCCCGTGTTCACGATCGCGCCTTCCGCGCATCGTCATCCCTTCGCCTACGCGCCCGACGAGCTGCTCGATCTCGGCGCGCTGCTCGTGCCGGCATCCACCGGACGGGACGATGCCTTGGCGGCCTGGGTGGCGGGGTTCGGGGGCGAGTTGCCGTCCGATACATTGTCGCTGCTGCAGGCGATCAACAGCCGCATCAATCGCGATATCGGCTACCGCCAGCGCGACGAAGAAGGCACGCAGTCGGCCGAGGACACGCTTGCGCTTGCCAGCGGCTCGTGCCGCGATCTTGCGACCCTGTTCATCGAAACCGCCCGCCGCCTCGGCTTTGCCGCGCGCGCAGTGTCAGGTTACCTTTATGACGATAGCAGCGGTGGCGAGGGACAGCATGGGGCGACCCATGCCTGGGCCGAAATCTACCTGCCCGATGCTGGCTGGATTGCCTTCGATCCCACCAATGCGCGCATGGGCAGCGCCAATCTCGTGCCCGTCGCGGTCGCACGTACCATCGCGCAGATCATGCCAATCACCGGCGGCTATGTCGGCGCGGCAGAGGATTTCGTCGACATGCAGGTCGACGTGCAGGTCACGGCCGGCGGATCGCCGTAACGATATGCCGCTGCGGCGTCGCGCGTGCCCAGCATCAGCGTGCCGTCGTTCTGTGATGATTTGAAAATAATTATTGTTTTACGATAATAGAGCACGCATTGGATGTCGCCGTGGAGGCGGCATGATTCGACACATAAGGCACTTTGGACAGAGCGAGCCACCGGCACCGCGCGATCGGCTGGCGCGTCGTGGTCAGCTCTTCTTCGTCGTCGCGTGTGCCGTCATGGCGCTCATGGCGGCGACTGCTGCGCTGGAGGTGCTGTTGCTGCTGTTTCGTGTCGGAGACCGCGCTGGCATGTTGAATGGCGGCTTTTCCTTTGTCGTCACCAAGGACGATCCGGTCGGATTGCCGTCCGGCTTCATTGCGATCTCGCGCTACAGGATCTGGCAGTCCACACTTGCGGCGGGTCTGCTGACGTTGCGCCTGATCCCCGGTCTGGTCGTCCTGTCCAGCTTGATCGGCCTTTTCCGTCTTCATGCCCGAGGCCTGGTCTTCACGACCGAGAATGAAGTGCTGATGCGGCGGATCGCATGGGCCCTGATCGCCTATGCCATTGTGCCGCTCATCACCCACGCCACCTTGTATCTTGCGGGGATGAGCCCTGTCCCGCTCAAGCTGGAACTGCGCCAGCTTGATGCTGCAGTGCTGGGCACGCTTCTGTTCGCGTTCGTGAACATCCTTGCGTTCGGTTCGGAGATTGAGCGCGACCGTGCCGGATTCTTTTGATGGCGATTGTCGTCCGTCTCGACGTGATGCTCGCAAAGCGGAAAATGCGTTCCAAGGATCTGGCGCGCGCGATCGGCGCGACCGAAGCGAACCTGTCGCTCTTCAAATCGGGCAAGGTCAAAGGTCTCCGCTTCGAGACGTTGGACGCAATCTGTCGACATCTCGACTGCCAGCCCGGCGACCTGCTCGAATACGACCCGGATAGCCCGACCGGCACCTGATCGAGCGGCGGTCAGGCCGAACCTTCACCCTGCACTAATGGAGAAGATGATGCGTCCAATTTCGGCGATTGCAGCCTTATGCGCGCTGCTCAGCACCTCTGCCGGAACATCCGTGCCGATGACCCCGGCCGGCAATGGCCATCTGGTCGTTCCCGCTTTCGTCAACGGGAAGGGAACCGTGCCCTTCATCCTCGATACCGGGGCGGACGAATCCAGCGTCTATGACTGGTTCGCCAAGCAACAGCGTCTTGCCGCCGGCACCGCGATCAGTGTGACCGGGATGACCGGCGCTGCAATGATGGCGACCTATCGTCTCGGCAGCATCAGCGTGGACGGCCGGACCATCCGCGACGTCGCGGTGACGGGGCTTCCCGATCGCAGGGATCGTGCAATAACTGCCGGTGTCGCAGGCAACGATCTCATGGATGGCGCGATTGCGACGTTCGATTATCCGTGCCGCACGGTGACGCTTATCGCCAAGCCGGTGTCCATGCGGCAACTGGTTTCGCCGAAGGCCGTGATGGTCGAGGGGGGATCGGTTCTGGACGGAACGCAGCTCAGCTTCCCCGTCATCCTAAATGGCGCCCGTGGGACGGCGATCCTCGACACGGGCTCACGCGGCACGCAGATCAACGGGGCGTTCGCCCGATCGGCTGGGCTTGATGTGCATGGCGCTGATTTCGGACCTGGTGAAACGCTCTATGGCGTCGCGTCACGCGCGACGGAAACGCGCGAAGGCAAGGTCGCGACAATGGCCTTCGCCGGCTACAGGATCACAGGCCTGACGGTGCGGGTCGCGGATCTGGCCGTCTTCAAAGCCTGGGGCCTGGAGGACAAGCCGGCCATGATCTTCGGTATCAACGCAATGCAGGGATTAAGGGTGATCTACGATCACCAGGCAAAGCGCTTCTGGTTCGATCGCTCACGCTGCAAGGCACCAGTTTGACCGGCGCATCGCCGGGATGTGGAAGGACCGATCCGTCGGTGCAATTCGACATCCACCGAGGCAGCGGTGGAGCGCGGCGGCTGACGAGCGGCATAGTAGATCAACCGAACCCGCATTTCACGGTGACGATGAAAGTCACAAACCCCGCGACAAAGTTCGGCGGGACAGTGCATAAACGTTCATGGCCTATGCAATTCTGGGGGTGGCGATCCTCGCCGAGGTGATCGCGACGTCGTTCATGAAGCAGTCGAACGGCTTCACCAAGCTGGGGCCGTCGATCGTCACCGCCATCGGCTACGGCATCGCATTCTTCTGTCTCTCGCAGGTCTTAAAGACGATCCCGACGGGCGTTGCTTATGCGATCTGGTCCGGCGTCGGAATCGTGCTGATCGCGAGCGCGGCGTGGGCATTTCATGGGCAAAAGCTGGACGCGCCGGCAATGATCGGCATGGCCCTCATCATTGCCGGGGTTATCGTCATGAACGTCTTCTCGAAGGTCGTGCACTAGGTGCAGACCTGTTCCAAGCGGTCCTGACCTTGACCGTGCGTTGCTGGCGTTAAGTCCCGCCCGATCAGGCAAGACCCACACTGCATAATCGCGATTTTAACGCAGAACATATGCCGTCGCTCGGCACGCCATCTCGTTTCCCTATGCGCGTGCTGCCTAATGCGGAACCTCGAGTTTAAGCGCGAGGACCTAACGTGCAGGACATCATCTGGATCGGCATCATGCTGGGACTGGTAGCGGCAACGCTCGCCTATGTCCGGCTGTGCGACAATGCGTGAGGGGCTTGGCAGCATGACCCTCGACCTCTGGCTCGCCGCGTTCACCGCGATTGGCCTTCTCCTCTATCTCGTGGCCGTGCTTTTGCGGCCCGAGCGCTTCTGACGGGAGCGGCATCATGACACTCCAGGGCTGGATCCTGATCCTCGCATTTTTGGCCATCCTGCTGGCGCTCGCCAAGCCGATGGGTCTGTGGCTGTTCGCGCTGTATGAAGGGCGTCGGACGCCGCTTCATGTCGCGCTCGGCCCGGTCGAACGCGGCTTTTACCGTCTCGCCGGCGTCGATCCGGCCGCCGAGATGGGCTGGCGGCGCTATGCCGTTCACATGCTGCTGTTCAACGTCGCACTGACGCTGTTCACCTACGCCATCTTGCGGCTGCAGGCGTCTCTGCCGCTCAACGCGCCTGGCATGACCGGTATCACGCCGGATGGTGCCGCCAACGCCGCGGTGAGCTTCGCCACCAACACCAACTGGCAATGGTATTCAGGCGAGGCGGCCATGTCGAACCTCAGCCAGATGCTGGCGCTGGCGATCCACAACTTCACCTCGGCCGCGACCGGCATTGCGCTTGCCTTTGCGCTGTTCCGCGGTTTCGCCCGCCGTCAGGCGGCGACGCTCGGCAATTTCTGGGCGGATATGACGCGGGTCACGCTCTACCTGCTGTTGCCGATTTGCGTGCTGTACGCGGTTTATCTGATCGCGAGCGGCGTGCCACAAACGCTCACCCAACAGGTTACTGCTAACACCGTGGAAGGTGCCAAGCAGGTGATCGCCCTCGGGCCGGTCGCGTCGCAGGAAGCGATCAAGATGCTCGGCACCAATGGCGGCGGCTTCTTCAACGCCAACAGCGCGCATCCTTTCGAAAATCCCAGTGCGCTAACCAATCTGGTGCAGATGCTGTCGATCTTCGCGATCGGTGTCGGCCTGACTTGGTGCTTCGGCAAGGCGGTTGGCAATGTGCGGCAGGGCTGGGCGATCCTGGCGGCCATGTTGATCATGTTCACGGCCGGCGTTGCGGTTTGCTATTGGCAGGAAGCCGCGGGCAACCCGATGCTGCACCAGCTTGGCCTCGTCGGCGGCAATATGGAGGGCAAGGAGGTGCGCTTTGGCACCGCGGCGTCCTCTCTGTTCGCCGTCGTTACCACCGCCGCCTCCTGCGGCGCCGTCAACGCCATGCACGACAGCTTCACCGCGATCGGCGGGCTCATCCCGATCTTCAACATGCAGTTGGGTGAGATCGTCGTCGGTGGCGTCGGCGCAGGCATTTACGGCTTCCTGCTGTTCGCCATCCTCGCCGTGTTCGTCGCGGGCCTGATGGTCGGGCGCACGCCGGAATATGTCGGCAAGAAGATCGAAAGCCGCGAAGTGAAGCTGGCCGTGCTGGCGATCGCGGCGCTGCCACTGGCCATCCTGGGCGGCACCGCCATTGCCAGCGTCACCACGGCCGGGCTCGCCGGACCGCTCAACAAGGGGCCGCACGGCTTCTCGGAGATACTCTACGCCTTCACCAGCGCGGTCGCCAATAACGGGTCGGCCTTTGGCGGGATCACGTCGGGAACGCCCTTCTACAACGGCATGCTCGCGGTATGCATGTGGATCGGCCGCTTCTTCGTGATCGTACCGATGCTCGCCATTGCCGGCAGCCTCGCGGCGAAGAAGCACACGCCGGAAAGCGCGGGTTCCTTCCCCACCACGGGCGGGCTGTGGGTCGGTCTTCTGATCGGGGTCATCCTGATCATGGGCGGCCTTACCTTCCTGCCGAGCCTCGCGCTTGGCCCCATCGCCGATCATCTTGCGATGATCAGCGGCAATCTCTCCTGATCGGGACGCAAATCATGGCGCGCACCGCTACCAAATCCCTGTTCACTGCCGACCTGCTGCTGCCGGCGATCGGGCAGTCCTTCGTCAAGCTCAGCCCGCGCCAGCTGGTGCGCAATCCGGTGATGTTCGTCACCGCCTGCGTTGCCCTGCTGCTGACCATCCTGCTCGTACTGGGTCATGACAGTCTGGCCTTCGGGTTCAAGGCCCAGCTCGTGGTCTGGCTGTGGCTGACCGTGCTCTTCGGCACCTTCGCCGAAGCGCTCGCGGAAGGCCGCGGCAAGGCGCAGGCGGCAAGCCTGCGCGCCACCAAGGCGGAACTCACCGCGCGCCGGATCAAGGGCAGCACGAGCGAGGATGTTCCCGCCAGCGCGTTACGCATCGGCGATATCGTCCTGGTCGAAACCGGCGACCTCATCCCCTCGGACGGCGAAGTCGTCGAAGGCGTCGCGTCGGTCAACGAAGCCGCCATCACCGGGGAAAGCGCGCCCGTGATCCGTGAGGCGGGCGGCGATCGTTCCGCCGTTACCGCCGGCACGCGCGTCATCTCGGATCAGATCAAGGTGCGGGTCACCGTCAATCCCGGGCAGGGCTTCCTTGATCGCATGATCGCGCTGGTCGAAGGCGCGGAACGTCAGAAGACCCCCAATGAGATCGCGCTGACGATCTTGCTGGTCGGCCTCACGATCATCTTCCTGATCGCGGTCGGCACGGTGCCGAGCTTTGCGTCATACGCTGGCGGCGCCATTCCGGTGACGATGCTGGCAGCCCTGTTGATCACGCTGATCCCGACCACCATCGCGGCCTTGCTGTCTGCGATCGGCATTGCCGGCATGGACCGGCTGGTGCGCTTCAACGTGCTCGCAAAGTCGGGACGCGCGGTGGAGGCGGCAGGCGACATCGACGTGCTGCTGTTGGACAAGACCGGCACGATCACGATCGGCGACCGCCAGGCCAGCGAGTTCCGCCCCGTGGGTTCGGTCCATGTCGCCGAGCTGGCCGAAACGGCCTTGCTCGCCAGCCTGGCCGACGAAACGCCGGAAGGCCGCTCGGTCGTGGTCCTCGCGCGCGAGAAGTTCGGCATCAAGATCACGACCTTGCCGGACGACGCGCAGATCATTCCCTTCACGGCACAGACGCGCATCTCGGGCGTGAGCTTTGGATCGACGTTGATCCAGAAGGGCGCGGTGGATTCGATCCTCAAGGCCAATCCGGGCTCGGGCAACAGCACGGCCGCGACCGAATTGCGCCGCGCGACCGACGAAATCGCCCGTGCCGGCATGACGCCGTTGGCGGTCGCCAAGGATGGCCGCCTGCTGGGCGTGATCGCGCTCAAGGACGTGGTGAAGGCCGGTATCCGCGAACGGTTCGGTGAACTTCGGCAGATGGGCATCCGCACGGTGATGATCACCGGCGACAATCCGCTGACGGCGGCCGCCATTGCCGCCGAAGCCGGCGTTGACGATTTCCTCGCCCAGGCGACACCCGAAGACAAACTCGCGCTCATCCGTAGCGAGCAGCAGGAGGGCAAGCTGGTCGCCATGTGCGGCGACGGCACCAACGATGCGCCCGCGCTGGCCCAGGCCGATGTCGGCGTGGCGATGAATACGGGGACGCAAGCGGCGCGCGAGGCGGGCAATATGGTCGATCTCGACAGCGATCCGACCAAGCTGATCGAGGTCGTCGGTCTCGGCAAGCAGCTGCTGATGACGCGCGGCGCACTGACCACCTTTTCGGTGGCGAACGACGTGGCCAAATATTTCGCGATCATCCCGGCGATGTTCGTGATCCTCTATCCGGGGCTGGCCGTGCTCAACCTGATGCATCTGGCCACGCCTAACAGCGCGATCCTGTCGGCGATCATCTTCAACGCGCTGATCATCCCCGCGCTGGTTCCGCTGGCGCTCAAGGGCGTCACGTACAAGCCGATGGGGGCGGGGCCGCTCCTGCGGCGCAACCTCGCCATTTACGGGCTGGGCGGGCTGATCGCCCCGTTCGTTGGGATCAAGATCATCGATATCGCCGTCGCCGGTCTGGGCCTCGCATAACCGCCCGATCGGCAGGCGAAATTTTCCTCGGCGATACCGGGGAACGAGAGAAAGAAGATATCATGGGCAACGATTTCGTTTCTTCGCTGCGGCCGGCGATCGTCATGACCGCCTTGTTCGCGCTGCTGCTGGGCATCGCCTATCCGCTCGCGCTCACGGGGATCGGCCAGCTTGCTTTTCCGCACCAGACCAATGGCAGCCTGATCGAGGATCATGGCCGGGTCGTCGGGTCCGAGTTGCTGGCGCAGGGCTTCACCACCGACCGTTACTTCCACCCGCGCCCGTCTGCGGCGGGGAAGGGCTATGATCCGCTGGCATCGGCCGGCTCCAACCTCGGCCCGGCGTCGCAGGCGCTGCACGACCGTGTCGTTGGCGACATCAAGACACTGAAGGCCTCCGGTCCCAATGGCCCGGTTCCGCTGGATCTGGTGACGGCATCCGCGTCGGGCCTCGACCCCGATATCACGCCCGAGGCAGCTTTTTATCAGCTGCCGCGCGTCGCCAAGGCCCGCGGGATGGACGAACGGGCGCTGCGCGGGATCGTGGAGCGCGCGACCGCGCATCCGCTCTTGGGCTTCCTTGGCGAAGATCGCGTGAATGTGTTGCTGCTCAATCGACAGTTGGATGCTCTAGGCGCTAAACCAGCGCAGTGAGCGAAAGCGAAGACCGCCCCGATCCCGATGCCCTGCTCCGCGAAGCGGAGCAGGAGGGCCGGGGCAAGCTGAAGGTTTTCCTCGGCGCGGCACCCGGCGTCGGCAAAACCTACGAGATGCTGATCGAGGGCGCGGCGCGGTCGCGCGCCGGCGTCGACGTCGTGATCGGAGTCGTCGAAACACACGGGCGGGCGGAAACCGAAGCCCTGATCGCGGGGCATGAGATCGTGCCGCGCCAAACCATCGAATATCGCGGCCGGATGCTGGCGGAAATGGATCTCGACGCGATCCTGGCCCGCCGCCCGGCCTTGGTGCTCGTCGACGAACTGGCGCACACCAATGCGCCCCAGTGCCGCCATCCCAAACGCTACCAGGATGTCGAAGAGCTTCTGGCGGCGGGGATCGACGTCTTCTCGACCATCAACGTCCAGCATATCGAAAGCCTGAACGACGTCGTCGCGTCCTTCACGCGGGTGCGGGTCCGCGAAACCATTCCCGATCGCATCCTCGAAAGCGCGGAGATCGAGGTCGTCGATATCCCGCCCGACGAACTGATCGAGCGGCTGAAGGACGGCAAAGTCTATGTGCCGGACGAGGCGACGCGCGCGCTCGGCCATTATTTCTCCAAGTCGAACCTGTCCGCGCTGCGGGAGCTTGCGCTTCGCCGTGCCGCGCAGGCGGTCGATGCCCAGATGCTGGATTATGTCCGGACGCATGCGCTGGCCGGCAATTGGGCAGGGGGCGAGCGCATCCTGGTCGCGGTCAGCGAACTGCCGGGCGCCGATGGGCTGGTACGCGCCGCCAAGCGGATCGCCGACACGTTGCGCGCGCCATGGACCGCCCTCCACGTCGAAACGTCGCGCACCCAGAGCCTGGGCGAAGAGGAGCATAAGCGGGTTTCGGCCACGATGAACCTGGCAAGCCAATTGGGGGCGACCGTCGCGACCGTGCCGGCAAGCTCGGTCATCAGCGGCTTGAGCGCCTTCGCCACCGAAGCGCGCATCACCCAGCTGATCGTCGGCAAATCCGTCCGCTCGCGCTGGTTCGAACTGCGTCATGGATCGGTGGTCGATCGGCTGGTGCGGGGTATGCCCGGCGTCGCCGTGCACGTCCTGCCGATGGAACAGCGCCCGACATCCCAGCAGCGCACGCGGACGACGCCGGCGCGCAATTGGGGGCGGCGCAGCGATTATCTATGGGCGGCGACGATGGTCGCCGCCGTCACCGCATTCGGCACGGGGCTGAGCCATGTGCTCAATCTCAGCAATGTCGCTTTGCTGTATCTGCTGCCGGTGATGGCTTCGGCCAGTCTGTTCGGTCTGCGGGCGGGCTTGTTCGCCGGCCTGGCGTCCAGCCTCGCCTATAATTTCTTCTTCCTGCCGCCCACCGGCACGCTGACGATCAACAATCCCGAAAATGTGATCACGGTGCTGGTGCTGCTGGCGGTCGCCTCGGTCACCAGCCAATTTGCGGCACGCGTGCGCGCACAGGCGAACCTGGCATCGTCCAGCGCGCGCACCAATGCCGCGCTCGCCGGTTTCCTGGGCCAGATCACCAAGACATCGGGCGAGGATGATCTGGCCCAGGCGATCTGTGCGGAGGTTGGGCGGATCTTCGATGTCCACGCCATCCTGCTGGTCATGTCGCCTGATGGCCCCCAGGTGCGCGCCGCCAATCCGCCGCAGGATCGGCTGGATACGATCGATCTGGCCGCCGTCAGCTGGGTACTGGAACGCGGCGTGCCGGCCGGGCGCGGATCCGACACGCTGACCGCCTCGGACTGGCTATTCTATCCGCTGCGCAACATGTCGGGCACGCTGGCCGCGATCGGCATGAGCCGCGACGATGGCAGCGAGCCGGTCAAATCCGATCAGCTCCCCCTGCTGATGAACCTGCTCGATCAAGCCGCTCTGGCGATCGAGCGCACGCGCCTGTCGGACGAAATGCGCGGCATGGCGCAGCTGAAGGAGCGCGATCGCCTGCGGGCCGCTTTGCTGTCCTCGGTCAGCCATGATCTGCGCACGCCGCTCACCGCGATCATGGCATCGGTGACGGAATTGCGCAGCGCCTATAGCCCGGAAGTGGTCGATGGGATCGAGGCCGAAGCCCAGCGTCTGAACCGGTTCGTCGCCAATTTGCTGGATATGGCGCGGGTCGAGGCGGGGGCGCTCAAACTGCGGATCGAGGCGGTCGATCTGGCAGATGCGATTGCCAGCGCGGTGCATGATACGCGCCGCGCGCTGGATGGCCATGCTATCGAATTCGGCGTGGCGGCCGATCTGCCGCTGGTGCGGATCGACGCGCAGCTCTTCCATCATATTCTGATCAATTTGCTGGATAATGCCGGTCGCTACGCCGACCCCGATACGCCGATCGCGATCCGTGCCGAACGCCTGCCCGGCAGCCTGACCTTGTCCATCCTGGATCACGGGCCGGGGCTGCCGCCGGGTCGTGAGCGCGACGTGTTCGAAACCTTCCGCCGGATCGAGGGATCGGATCGCAAGCAGGCTGGCACGGGCCTTGGGCTGGCGATCGTCAAAGGATTTGCCGAAGCGATGGGGCTGGAGGTGGAGGCCGCCAATCGCGGCGATCCCGCCGGTGCCCGCTTCACCCTGCGCTTTCCCGAAGACCTGCTGGTCACCAACATGGACCCGGAATGAGCAACGCTGCCACGATCCTGATCATCGACGACGAGCCGCATATTCGACGGCTCCTGCACGGCACCCTGACCCGCGCGGACTATCGCGTGATCGAGGCCGGCTCTGCCCGCCAGGCGCTGGCCGAGATCGAGGCGAACCCGCCCGAGATCATCCTGCTGGATTTGGGCCTGCCCGATCGCGACGGACTGGAACTGCTTCCGTTGATCCAGCAGAAGGCCAGTAAGGCGGCGGTCATCGTCATCTCCGCGCGCGAGGCTACCGACGAAAAGGTCGCGGCGCTGGATCTCGGCGCGATCGATTATGTGACGAAGCCGTTCGATACCGAGGAATTGCTCGCCCGCGTGCGCGTCGCGCTGCGCAGCCGCGTCGTCGCCGACGGCGGCCGTTCCTCGGTGGAGGCCGGCGGCGTGGCGATCGATCTCGTCCAGCGCCGCATTCACAAGAATGGCGAGGAGGTTCATCTTACCCCTAAGGAATTCACCGTCGTTGCCGAGCTCGCGCGCTATCCCGGCCGGGTCATCACCCACGACAAGCTCCTCGCCGCGGTGTGGCCGCGCGATTATGAACGGCATATCGAATATCTGCGCGTGATCGTGCGCAACATCCGCCAGAAACTGGAGGACGATGCCGCCCAGCCGACCATCATCGTCAATGAGCTTGGTGTCGGTTACCGGTTGATCAGCACCAACTGAACAATGTCCGACCCCGCAGCGCCCCGCCGCGGGCGCGTGCCGTTTATGCAAATACTATGCGGTCGTAGGTATGGCACCCTCGTTTACCAATGCGGATGCGATCACATCGTTTGGCGGTGACGCATTGTTGCGCCGATCCGCGCGCCGGACGCCTTCTTCCGGCCGAGTCTCGTCCATGTTCATCGATCCAGCGGAAGCTGACCTAGAAGAACCCGACATAGCCGAACCCCACACAGCCGAACCGGTCGTGCTGCTGGTGGGCCGCGATACTGGCGGCCATTGGCTCGTCCAGCAGCGTGATGGCGCGCTGGAGGGCAGTTTCGTCTCCTGCGACGCCGCGTTGCGCTTCGCCCGGTGGGAGCGGCATGCTTATGCCGCCGCCATCGTCCGGCTCGTCGATGAGCCGCTGATATCCCGTCTCGCGGCATGACCCGCGCGCATCCGGCTCCGCTGCGGTCTTTCCGACAGCGGCCCGCAACCATGACGGATTTGCGATCAGGAAAGGTCGAATGATGTCCAAAATCCTGTTTGAACCGCGTGTCAGTCCACGCGGGCCGATGTTTCCCGCGTCCATGCTCGCACCGGCGATGCCCGCGATGTTTACCAACCCGCCTTCGGTCGATTCGCAGAGCGGCTTCGGCGCCGATGCGATCACCGCACGAATCGATCATGCGCTGCTGGACATGCGTGCCAGCGGCCGCCGCGCCTTGCGCATCCTGGATGTCGGCTGCGCCGATGGCGGCGCGTTGATTGAGGCGGTGCTGCATGCCGTGATGCTTGGTTTCGTCGCGATCGAAGCACGCGGTTTCGACAGCAAGCCCGATCTTGTCGATCGCGCCCGGGCAACCGCCGCCGGCATCCGCGATCCCCGGCTGGGACTGACGTTCGATGTGGCGGACGTCCTTGCGGCGCTGGCGGAGGAAGAGGATCACGGTGCCGACATCGTCCTGTGCCATTACGGGCTGCTGGCCGCGCTGCCGATGGACCTTCACGAATATGCGGTCGCTGAAATGCAGCGCGTCGCGGCGGTGGCGCTGATCTGCCTGGGCGGCGCGCAGTGACCCGCCCCGACCTCGTGGCACGGCTCGTCGGGGCCTGCCTGATCGCGGCCGGCTGGGGGAGTTCGCTTTGGCTGCGCGCCTTGGTGCCGGGACGGCCGGAACAGCCCACGCTGCTGGATTGCGCATTGGTCGTCGCGAGCTTCGTGTTGACGCTCGGCGGGGCATTGCTGGTGTTGAATGGCAAAAAGCTGTGCGAGAAACCGTGACGGCGATCCGCCCTTAGTGTCGGGGCCGAAATGATGTGTTTGTAATGGCAAGGATCCTTCCCTAGGCGTCCAGCAAGCGACGCAGAATCCGCAGGGAAGATTAAGGCTTTCGCACATGGGCACGATGGTCAGCTTGAGCATGGTGCAGGTGGGTGTCTTCGCCTTTCTGGCCTGCCTTTCGGCCGGCATCTATTTCGGGTTGCGCAGTGAGTCGTCGCTTGGCTGGCTTGCGGCCGCGACATGCTGCGGCGGGCTTGCCGCGTTGCTGGTCGGCCAGGCGCGAGGCTCCCTATCGGAATGGCTCGCGCTGACGCTATTGGGGCCCGCCGCATATCTTTTCCTGGCCCAATCGGTGCGGGCGCTTCTGGGCCGGCGGCGGCAATATTGGGCGCTGATCGGGGCGGTCCTGTCTTTGACCGCGATCGCCTTGCTCTTGGCGGTCGTCGGCGTGCACTTTCAATATCAGACCCTGCCGTTCCAACTCGCCTGCGCGCTTGCCGCCGCCGACAGCATCGTTCGCCTGACGCAGGCGCGGCAGAAAACGCTGCTCGACCTTTGCCTGATGGCGACGCTGATGGCGCTGGCGATCACATTCGTTGTGCGCATTCCCGCTTATCTGATCCTGTTCCCGCCCGGCTCCGGCTATTCGGTCATACGCGCCTCGTCCTTCCAGCACATGTCGCTGGCAATCTCCGGCTTCCTTGGCCCGACGACCGCTTTCCTGCTTCTCGTGAAGATCGTCGGCAGCGTGATCGCGACATATCGCACCCGCTCCGAACAGGACGGACTGACCGGGCTGCTCAACCGCCATGCCTTCGATCAGGCGGTGGTCGCGGGAGCGCGACGCGGAGCGGCGATCATCCTGTGCGATATCGACCACTTCAAGCGGGTCAACGATCGCTACGGTCATGCGGTTGGCGACGATGTGCTGCGGGAATTCGCGGCCCTTCTTGCGCAGACCGGCCATTGCGTCGGCAGGATGGGCGGAGAGGAATTCGCGCTGCTGCTGCCGGGCTCAAGCGTTGCGAACGCGGCGCATGTCGCAGACATGGTCCGGCTGCGTTTCCATGCGGCCTCTTATCCCGGGATAGCGCCGGATCATCGGTTGAGCGCCAGTTTCGGCGTCGCCGAAATCAGCCCGGGTACGGCCGCCAAGGATGCGTTCATCCGGGCCGACACGGCGCTGTACCAGGCCAAGGAGACCGGGCGGGATCGCGTGGTGGTGGCGGGAGAAGGGGCGCAGGGGTTGCGGGCAGCATAACCGGCTGACCCTCCGGCAGCCGATCGGTGCTGCACGGCGAAGAACGATCAAATTTCCAGCTGACTGCCTAGCTCGATCACGCGGTTCACCGGCAATTTGAAGAAGGACATGGCGCTTTCGGCGTTGCGCACCATCCACGCGAACAATTGCTCGCGCCAGATAGCCATGCCGGGCTTATCCGACGCGATGAGCGTCTGGCGGCCCAGGAAGAAGCTCGTATCCATCGGCCGGAAGTCCGGCCCACATTCCTTCACACGCGCCAACGCGGCCGGAATGTCGACCTCTTCCATGAAACCATAGTGGAGCAGGATACGGTAGAAGCCGGAATCCAGCGCATGCACTTCGATCCGCTCGTCGTCCGGCACCTGCGGCACGCCGCGAATCTTCACCGTCAGGATGGCGACGCGTTCGTGCAGCACCTTGTTATGCTTCACATTGTGCAGCAGCGCATGCGGCACCCCCTGCGCGCTGGCCGACAGGAAGACCGCCGTCCCCTGAACGCGTTTCAGCGCGCGCACGCTGGAGGCAATGAACATCTCCATCGTCATCGCACTCTGGTCGAGATGGCCGCGCACGATCTGGCGTCCGCGCGCCCAGGTCGTCAGCAAGGTGAAGGCGACCGCCGCGACCAGCAGCGGAAACCAGCCACCATCGGGCACCTTGGTCAGGTTGGACGCGAAATAGGCCCCGTCCACCAGCAGGAACAGGCCCGTGACGAGGATCGCGACCGGCTTGGGCCATTTCCACACATAATAGGTCAGCACGCCAAGCATGCAGGCGGTGATGAACATCGTGCCGGTCACGGCGATGCCATAAGCCGCCGCCAGATCGCTCGAACTGCGGAAGCCGATCGTGATCACGATCACCATCACGAGCAGCGCCCAGTTGATGAAGGGCACATAAATCTGGCCGGCCGCCTTGGCGCTGGTATTGACGATGTGAAGGCGCGGCAGGAAACCCAGCTGCACCGCCTGCTGGGTGACGGAGAAAGCGCCCGAGATCACCGCCTGGCTGGCGATGACGGTCGCCGCGGTGGCCAGGATGACCAGCGGCAGGCGGGCCCAGTCGGGCGCCATCAGATAGAATGGATTGGCGATCGCGTCCGGATGGTTCAGCAGCAACGCGCCCTGGCCCATATAATTGATCACGAGGCAGGGCAGGGCCACATAGAGCCAGGAAATGCTGATCGCCTTGCGCCCAAAATGGCCCATGTCGGCATACAGCGCCTCCGCCCCCGTCACCGCCAGCACGACCGATCCCAATGCCAGGAAGGCAAGCTTGGGATCGATCAGGAAGAACCGCGCGGCCCAGACCGGGTTGATGCTGCCCAGGATGGCCGGGTGCGTGATGATGCTGGAGATGCCCAGCACTGCCAGCACCAGGAAATAAAAGATCATGACCGGCCCGAACAGCATGCCGACCCTGGCCGTGCCGTAGGATTGGATGGCGAACAGCCCGATCAGGATGGCGATGGAGATAGGCAGCACCATCGCCGTGAAACGGTCGCTGACGGTGCTGAGACCTTCGACTGCGGACAGCACCGAAATGGCCGGCGTGATGATCGCATCGCCATAGAAAAGGGCGGTGGCGGCGACGCCGAGCAGGACGATGCCCGCGCCCCGTCGCTTCGCCCCCAGCTGCCGCGCGATCAGCGCCAGCAAGGCCAGGCTGCCGCCCTCGCCATGATTGTCGGCGCGCAGGATGATGAACACATATTTGATCGTGACGATCAGCATCATCGTCCAGAAGATCAGGCTGACCACACCGAAGATGTGCAGCTGGTCCACCGTCAACGGGTGATGGCCCGCGAAACTCTCCTTCAGCGCGTAAAGCGGGGAGGTCCCGATGTCGCCGAACACCACCCCAATCGCACCCAGTGCCAGCAGGGCCAGCGGCTCGCGCGCATGGGTCGGCACCGGTGCCGGTGTAAGGGCTGTGTCAACCGGAGTAAGTAACGGATCTGACACGCGCGAACCTCAAAGCACGGGCTTCAGCGCCGCCCTTACCCGAATGGCGCGTAGATAATAGCTTTTCGAGGGCAGTATGCGCCGCCCCGCATATGGATTGCATATGTTTCGGGCCGCCGCACCATATGGGATCCCTATGCAGGCGATCGCCGCACCGGCTCGAATCCCTATGCGGTCGCGCATAATTGATCCGCCATCGGGAGTATCGCGATGGTTTCAAAGAGCAGAGTGGGCAAGGATATCGCCCTACGGTCGGCCGGTCTGGCGCTGTTGTGCCTTGCCGCCTTTTTGGGGCGGATGCTGTTCGGTGGCGGGCCGCATGTCGCCACCCTGGTCGACTATCCCCTGGCGGGTGCGACGTTCCTGAGCGCCAGTGGCGGAAGCGCCCTGATCTGGCAGGGGCGGCATCTGTTCGACCAGATCGAACTCTCGTCGCGCTGGGCCTCGCATATCGACGAGCCCGCCGGTCCACCTTGGCCGGCGGGCCGCGCCGTCAATAATCCAGCGAGATCGTCAGCAACTTCATCGCGATGATCAGCCACACCAGGAACAGCGCCGACAAGGCGACCAGGATGGCCCACACGATCGTCCACCAGCGTCGTACCGGCGCCTTGACGGTGGCGTAAGCGTTCCACCAGGCCAATGCGGTGCCGACGATCGCGACCAACGACAGCAGCTGCAACAACCGCATCCAGATATCCATGCCGCCGTTGAACGCCTCCAGATTGCTGTCGACCGACAGAACCATCACCGTCCAGCCTGCCGCAATGATCAGGAACAGCCAGGCGGTGATGCGGGCCGCCCGGTGCAATTGCAACGCACGACCCTCCAGCGGCGCACGATAGCCATAGCGGCGGCGTACCAGTGCCACGACCGGCCAGCCGATGGCGGTTATCGCCATGATCGCCAGCGCAATAAGCAGCGCCGGCACGATCCAACCCGCATTCATCGAGAAGGGAGCAGGCACATAGAGCAGGATCTGCGGCAAATCGTCGCTCAGGAAGGCGGTGACTTTGCCGTCCTTGACCGTCGCGTGCAGGCGGCTGTTGCCGCCCACCTGTGTCCACTGCCACGGGCCGACTTCGCGCCACTTCTTGGGGTTGCCCGCGGCATCGACGAAGGACGACACCGTGATCGTGTTGTCCGGGTTCAGCGCGACCGTGGACGCGCTGATGACGCCGATGAACTTCAACCAATCATTCAGCGCGCCGCGCGTGCTGACATAATGGCCGACCATCGCCGCGCCATGCTCCTTGGCCGTTGCCACCGTGGGCAGATTGGCGCGGCTGACCGGAAAATAGCGATCGGTGAAATCTTCCAGCAGGCGCGCGCGGATGATGTGCGCCGCGCCGTTCTTGCCGGGGCTGTTGAACGACACGAACAGCCCGACCTTGTCTTCCAGGTAGAGATGCAGATCGGAGTGAAAATAGACCGTGTCGCCGCCATGGCCGACGATCGTCTTGCCGTTGCGATCCTCGTGATAGAAGCCGAGCGCCATCGTCGGCAGTCCGGGAATGAAGGCACGCTGCGGCGTGAACATTTCCGCCGACGTTGTCGGGTTCAGCAATGGTCCGCCGTTGAAGAGCTGCGCGATCATAAACTTGCCCATGTCCGCGCCCGTCGCCGACAGGGCGCCGGCCGGCGCCAGCGGGATCATCTCGAACGGCTTGGCGTCGTCCGATCCGGGCTCGTAGCCGCGCGAGACCTTGGCGGCCAAGGCCGGCGGCAGCGGCTGACGGAAGCTTGACTGGGTCATGCCCAGCGGTCCCATGATGTGGCGCTCGACATAGTCGTCGAACGGCTCACCCGACACGCGCTCGACGATATAGCCGGCGAGCGACGCGCCATAATTGGAATAGCCGGGCACGTCGCCCGGCGCATAGATGCGGTTGGGGGTCCAGCGCTTCAGCGCATCGCCCAGCGGCTTCACCAGCTTGGGGTTGGACGTGATCAGATATTTGACCGTCTCTTCGAAACCGGCCGTGTGCGTCATCAGGTTGCGCAAGGTGATCGGCTTGCCGAAAGCGGGCGGGATCTTGAAATCCAGATAGGTATTGATGTCGCGATCCAGGTCGAGCTTGCCCGCCTGCACCTGCTGCATCACCGCCGTCCAGGTGAACAATTTCGATGTCGATCCCGGCCGGAACAACGTGTTCTGCGGATCGACCGGCTTGCGCGCTTTCTTGTCGGCATAGCCGAAGCCGCGCTCGGTGAGGACTTGGCCGTCCTTGACGACGATAACCACCGCGCCGGGGATTTCGCCGCTCGCAATGGCATACGGGACGAACCCGTCCAGCCAGGCGTCGACGTCGGTCTTCGTCAGCGCGGCCGGCCCGGCGGCGGCTGCGGGCGCGGTCGGCGCGGTGGTTTGCCCCTGTGCGGTGACCGGCAAGCGGGGCTGCAGCTGCGTGGGGGCTTGGGCCGCGAGCGGCATGGTGAGCGCCGCAAGGGCGAGCGCGAGCTTCTGGACGATGCGCATGGCTACATTCCCCTTAGTAACGAACGCCGACGGTCAGGCCGTATGAACGCGGCCTCACCAGGGCTGCGGCCAGCGCCCCATTGGGTGCCGAACCCAGGCTGCCGAGGTTGGTGATACCGCGACTGTCGGTGAGGTTGCGGGCAAAAGCGTCGATACGGAAGCGATCGATCGTTACGCCGGCATGCGCGTCCAGCTGGCTGAAGGCACCCAGTCGATACTGGCCAAGATTCACATCGAAGGCAGAGCGGCGCGCGCCGGTGATACGCCAGCTGATCCCGAAATTCCCATCGACCGTCGCGCTGAGCGGCCGCGAATAATCCGCGCTCAGCGTACCGGACCAGCGCGGATTATAGGGCAGCCGGTCGCCGTCCAAGCCCCCGACCAGCGGCGACGCATCCTGCGTCAGGCGCGAGTCGACATAGGAGCCGTTGGCCGACAGGCTGAGCCCGGCCACAGGGGTCAATGTCGATGTCAGCTCGATGCCCTTGCTGCGCGCCTTCCCGCCATTGGTGTTGACGCCGAACCCGTTCACGCTCGTGTAGAGCTGGATGTCCTTCCAATCGATATAGAAGCCGGTCAGCTCGATGCTGAGCAGGCGATCGATCAGTTCGGCCTTCACGCCCGCTTCGTAATTGGTCGTGGTGTCCGCCCCGAATTCGCGCGGCACGTCCGCATTTTCGGGGTTGAGCGGCGGCAAAGCGTTAGGCCCGCCGGGGCGGTAGCCTCGCGCGACCCGCAGATACAAGGTCGTGTGATCGTTCGGCTTGAACGCCGGTGCGATCGAATAGGTGAAGACATTGTCGCGGGATTTCCCGTCGATCGAACTGTCTCCTCCCAGCGGGCCCGATGTCTGCTGAAGCGTCGTCTGGCTATTGTGGCTGTAACGACCGCCGACCGTCAGATCGAACTGGCGGGAGATATGGTAAGTGGCGTTGGCGAAGCCGGCGATCTCGCGATAGCGCGATCCGATGCGCGTCCGCGCCAACCCCGCCAGATCGGCAACTGGCGCCCCGCTATTCGCATCGACGGCATCCAGCGACTGCGCGAGCAGGTTGCGCTCGCGCGTGTAGAAGCCGCCCAAGGTCCATTCCAGCCGTCGATTGCCGGACGATGCCAGCCGTACTTCCTCGGTAAAGCGCCGCTGGCGCACCCTTTGATCGAGCGGTGCACCCAAGGGCCGGCCGAAGGATTCCGTCAGCACAGCCCCGTACAGGCCGGTGGCATCCTGGATCTGCGCCTGGTCCAGCGTCCCCCAGCTGGTGGACGCGATCAGGTTCACGGCGCCAAAATCATAATCCGCCGTGCCGTTATAGATCCGATATTTGACGTTATTGGGCTCAGCCACGGTGCGGCTATGCTGATATTTGCCGAGCACCGGCTGCAGCGTGGTGGCATCGACATCTATCGTGTTCGTGCCATTGCTGTTCAGGTTCTGAAGAACCACCGTGCCGCGCAGCGTCAGCTCGGGCATGGGGCGGAAGAGGGCGCTGATCCGGCCGCCATAGGTCTTGCCGTCATTGACGTTCGAACCCAGCCGGGGATCGTCGATATAGCCGGGATCGCGGCGATAGAAGCCGCTCGCGCGGACGGCGGCGCTATCGGCCAGCGGCAAGTTGACGGCGGCACGCCCGGACCAGCCGACATTGCCATGCTCGACGCTCTCGATACCGCCTTCGGCGGCATAATGGACCGCATCCGTCTGCGGTGCGATCGTCACATATTTCACGAGCCCGCCCAGCGAGTTGGCGCCATAGAGCGTCCCCTGCGGGCCGCGCAGCACCTCCACCCGTTGCAGGTCGAACGGATCGACGTCCGGCGTCAGAATGGATCCATTGGCCAGCGCCGTTGCCGATCCATAAGGCGTCTCGTCAACATAGGTCGCGACGGTCGCCCCAACGCCGCCGGTGTTGATGCCCCGCAGGATAAGTCGGGTCTGCCCGCCCTGTTCTTCGACGATACTGGCGCTGGGCAGACGGGTGAAATAATCCGCAAAGCGTTCGGCATGAACTGCCGTCAGCGTCTCGCCTGACAGGACGGACACGGATTGCGGAACGTCCAGCAAGCGCTGTTCGCGCTTCTGTGCCGTGACGATGATCTCGTCCTGAGGACTGGTGCCGGCAGAATCGGCGGTCGCCATGTCGGTGGCAGGCGCGGCAAAGGCGGGGGAAATGCTTGCGATCGCAGCCCCCGTTGCCAGCAGCCAAGCTTTGGATCGCGCAATCATCATCCCGGCCCCTTTAAATCATGTCGTCATAATGACTCATGTTTCAAACATAGCAACTGGTTTCTCGATTCGGTCTCTCTGTTCCATTAGGTCCATTGCTGAGCTATGCGGGCGCAGAGGGAGCTGATGATCAAAAAAGCCGGAAACACCGCGCATCCCGGGTTGGCCTTGCGGGCTGCGCGGATCGATCAGGGTCTTACGCTCCGCGCGCTTGCGGCCCGGATCGGATTGCCATTCTCGACCTTGTCGAAGTTGGAAAATGGCAAAATGGCCATGACCTACGACAAGTTGGTGCGACTCGCCCAAGGGCTGGGCGTCGATATCGGCGTGCTCGTATCCAGCGCGCCGACGGTTGAGGCGCCGCCGCCCGGGATCGGCCGCCGCAGTATTTTACGTGCGGACAGCATGCGCCCCATCTCGGAACATCATTCCCATTTTTATCCGGCAGCCGAGCTGCTGGGTAAGATGATGGTCCCGATCATCATCGATGTGAAAGCACGCAGCGTCGAAGAATTGGGCGGCCTGGTGCGTCATGGCGGCGAGGAATTCCTCTATGTGCTTCATGGCGCAATGGAACTGCATTCCGATCTTTACGCCCCGCTGCCGCTCGCGGCGGGCGATTCCGTCTATTTCGATAGTGGAATGGCGCATGGCTATGTCCGGACGTCCGAATTGCCCTGTCGAGTGATGTCCGTCTGCGCCGGGGCCGGCATCCAGCGCCTGTCCCAGACGACCGATCCCGATTGGATGTCCGATCATCCGGCGTGATGTTTCACTAGTTGAAACATTGTTGAGGCTGTGGGATGTGGAGGCATGGATACCGTCTCCCGCACCGCTTTGTCTCTCACGCACCGCTGCGATCCGATGCGGATGAAGGAGCCGTTTCGTATCTCCGGCTATTTGTTCGAGGGTATCCCAGCGGTCATCGCGACCCTGGGCGATGGTCGGCATGCGGGCCGGGGCGAGGCTGCCGGCGTCTATTACCTGAACGATGACCGCGCCCACATGGAGAGCGAGATCGAGCGCGTTCGCGATGCGATCGAGCAGGGGGCCGATCGTCAGGCTCTGCAGCATCTGCTGCCCGCCGGCGGCGCGCGCAACGCGCTGGACTGCGCCTTCTGGGAGCTGGAGTCGCTGCAGCAGCAGCGGCCTGCCTGGGATCTTGCCGGCGTCCCCCGGCCGCGGCCCCTGGTAACGACCTTCACCCTGCCGGCCGAGGATCCGGCCTATCTGCTCGCCCGCCTGCCAGGCTTCGCGCATGCCAAGTCGATCAAGCTGAAGCTGTCCGGCGATCTCGCCGCCGACACCGCACGTGTCGAAACGGTACGGCGGGCGCGGCCCGATGCCTGGATCGGCGTCGATGCCAATCAGGGTTTTGTCAGCGACGATCTGGACGCCCTCGTCGCCATGCTGGTCGCCCAGCGCGTCAGCCTGCTGGAACAGCCGCTGCGCCGGGGCGATGAACAGGCCTTGCGCGGCTGGCGCTCGCCGGTTCCGGTCGCGGCGGACGAAAGTATCCTGAACCTTGAGGAGCTGGAGCAGCTCGGTGACCTGTTCCAGGTCATGAACATCAAGCTCGATAAATGCGGCGGGCTGACCGAGGCGCTGGCCATGGCGGCGCTGGCTGCACGGATGGGCATGCAGGTTATGGTCGGCAACATGGCAGGATCGACCTTGTCGACCGCCCCGGCCTTCGTGCTTGCGCAGCTCTGCCAGCTGGTCGATCTCGACGGACCGTCATCGCTGGCCGATGATCCGCTCGCAGACAGTATCTATGAAGACGGCATGGTCATGGTTCCGGCCGCCTATTGGGGCCATGCATGATGGCGACGGATCGATAATATGGCGACGACTTCGGCCGGCACTTTACCCGCAGCGCCGAAGCGCTTGTTCGGTCATCCGCCCGGATTGACCGTCCTGTTCCTCACCCAGATGTGGGCCGAATTCTCCTATTTCGGGCTACAGGCTCTTCTGGTCTATTACATGACCAGCGAATTGGGCTTCAGCCAGGCCAAGTCGTCCCTCATCTACGGCATCTATGGTGGGGCGGCCTTCTTCAGTCCGTTCTTCGGCGGCATCATCGCCGACAAATGGCTGGGTCGCACCCGCAGTGTCGTCATCGGTGGCCTGCTGATGATGCTGGGCCACTTCGCCATGGCGTTTCCGCCCTTTCTGTTTCCGGCGCTGGCGCTGGTCGCGCTGGGCAACGGGCTGTTCATGCCGCCGCTCGCGGTTCAGGTCGGCGCGCTCTACGCCGATGATGATCCGCGCAAGGCGCATGCCTTCAGCGCGTATTATATGGGCATCAACCTCGGCGGGTTCCTCGCGCCGCTGGTGTGCGGCTCGCTCGGCGAATTGCTGGGGTGGCATTGGGGCTTTGGTGCGGCCGGCATCGGTATGTTCGTCGGGCTCGTCATCTACCTGGGCTTCCAGCAGCTTTTGCCAGGCGATCCAGGCCGGCGGACCCTTGCGGCGTCCGGCATGGCTCCGGTGCCGGTCGATGCCCGCGCGGTCCGGATGTTGGTCGTCCTCGTCACCGTCGTGATCTTGTTCCGCATCGCCTATGAGCAGAGCGGCAACGTGATCGCCCTGTGGGTGCGCGACCAGACCGATCGGACATTGTTCGACGGGGCGTTGACCATTCCCGCGACCTGGTTCCAGGCGATCAACCCGGCCTTGATCATCCTGCTGACGCCGCTGCTGATCGGATATTGGACGCGCCGGGGTCAGAAGGGCACGGCCGCGGTGCTGCTGCGGCGCATGAGCCTGGGTTGCGTCATCGCCTGCGCGTCGATGCTGGTGATGGTGGCGGCCGCGATCGTGAACGGACGTACCGGCCAGCCGGTCAGCGCCTGGTGGGTGCTTCTCTATTTCGGCTTGCTGACGATGGGCGAGCTGCTGGTGATCCCCGTGGGATTAACGCTGGTGAACCTGCTGTCGCCGGCCGGCTTTGCCGCCACCTTCATGGGCGCCTGGTATATCGCCAAATTCCTCGGCAGCGTGCTGGCCGGCGTCATGGGCTCCTATTGGGGTGCGATCCCGCCTGCGATCTTCTTCGGCCTCGGCGCCTTTTCGGTCCTGCTCGCTGCAGGTTTGCTGCGAGTCATGGGCACGTTGGAACATCGCCGGGAATGAGGCGTACACGCCGCTTGGCATGGTGTGCAAAACCTGCGGAGATCACCTGCCACGCGGGGTGATCAGGGAGCGAGTAACCTGATGCAATTCACGATCAACGGCCAGGCAGTCGAAGCGTCGGTCGATATCCGGACGTCGCTTCTCGATCTGCTGCGCGAGCATCTCCAGCTTAGCGGCACGAAGAAGGGCTGCGATCAGGGCGCCTGCGGCGCCTGCACCGTCCTGGTCGACGGGACGCGGATCAATTCCTGCCTCGCGCTGGCGGTTCAGTATCAGGGCCGCGACATCCTTACGATCGAGGGGCTGGCCGGCGACGGCGCGCTCCACCCGCTCCAGACCGCGTTCATCGCGCATGATGGCTTCCAGTGCGGCTATTGCACCCCCGGGCAGATCTGCTCCGCCATCGGCATGGCATCCGAATGGGAGCAGGGGGTGCCAAGCGTTGTGACCGACGATCTTGCCGGACCTGTCCCGCATCTGTCGCATGACGAAGTGCGTGAGCGCATGAGCGGCAATCTCTGCCGCTGCGGGGCGCATAATGGCATCATTGCCGCGATCCGTGAGACGCTGGTCAAGGAGGCCGCGGAATGATCGAGTTTCGCTATGATCGCGCGGAAGATGTCGGTGCAGCGCTGGGCCTGCTCACGCCGGGCGCCAAATATCTGGCCGGGGGTACCAACCTGGTCGATCTGATGCGCGAGACGATCGAGGCGCCGCCGGCGCTGATCGACGTCAGCGCGCTGTCCACGCAGATCGAGGAGCAGCCGGACGGCGGGCTGCGCATCGGCGCCGGCGTCAAGAATACGACGCTGGCAGCAGATCCGCTGGTACGGGCGCGCTATCCCTTGCTGTCGCGCTCCATCCTTGCCGGTGCGTCCGCGCAGATTCGCAATATGGCGAGCGTCGGCGGCAACATCCTGCAGCGCACACGTTGCTATTATTTCTACGACGGCGCTGCCCGTTGCAACAAGCGCGTGCCGGGCTCGGGATGCGATGCGATCGATGGATTCAACCGGATCCATGCCATCGTCGGGGCCTCGCCCGATTGCGTCGCAACCCATCCGTCGGACATGTGCGTCGCGCTGGCGGCACTCGACGCCGATGTCGAACTGGAAGGTCCCGGCGGCTCGCGCACGATCAAGCTCACCGATCTCCATCGCCTGCCCGGCGGCCGGCCCGACATTGAAACCGAGCTTCAGCCGGAAGAGCTGATCACCGCCGTGCGGCTGCCGCCCCTGTCGTTCGCGCCGCAATCGACCTACCGCAAGGTCCGCGATCGCGCCTCTTACGCCTTCGCGCTGGTGTCGGTCGCGGCCATCGTCGACCTCGATGGGGCGATCATCCGCGACGTTCGCCTTGCCTTGGGTGGGGTGGCGCACAAGCCCTGGCGGGCCTTCGCGGCCGAGGCGGCGTTGACAGGCCAGACCGCCTCGACCGAGGCGTTTCGCGCGGCTGCCGAAAGCGAGCTGCGCGACGCCGCGCCGCTACGCGACAATGGCTTCAAGATCGAGCTGGCGAAGCGGACGATCGTCGCCGTGCTTGAGGAATTGACGGGAGAAGCCGCATGAGCGTCATCCAGGACACGCTGCAGACCGTCATGAAGAAGGCGCTCGCGCTGGCGCCGGACAGCTGGATTCCGGGCGGTAATCCCGATCCGCTGATCCGGCATCAGCATGGCCTGATCGGGGCGCCGATATCGCGGATCGACGGTCCGCAAAAGGTGCGTGGCGCGGCAACCTTTGCCACCGAATTCGTCCTCGACAACATGGTCTATGCCGCGCTCGCCTTTAGCACGATTGCGCGCGGCCGCATCGCCACGCTGGAGACCGACGCGGCGGAAAAGGCGCCGGGCGTCGTCCTGGTGATGACCTATCGCAATGCGCCAAAGATGAAGCCGGCACCGGTGTTCATGAGCGCGCCGAAGGCGGCCGGCGGCGACGATCTGCCGGTGATGCAGGATGATAGCATCCACTGGAACGGTCATCCGATCGCGGTCGTGCTGGCCGAAACGCAGGAGCAGGCGGACCATGCCGTCTCGCTAATCCGCGCCACTTACGAGGAATTGCCCGGCACGACGTCGCTCGCGGCCGCCAAGGCCAAGGGCGTGAAGCCCGGCAATTTCGGTGGCCAGCCGCTGCAGACCGTGATCGGCGATGCGGAAGCCGCGCTCGCCGCCGCCCCGCACAAGGTTGATGCGGTCTATACGACCCCCCGCCACAACCATAATGCGATCGAGCTGCACGGCGCGACCCTGATGTGGCAGGGCGACGATCTGATCGTCCACGATGCGTCCCAGCTGGTCGCGCACGAGGCGTTCACGCTCGCCCAGGTGTTTGGGCTCGACGAGAAGCAGGTCCACGTAACCTCGCCTTATGTCGGCGGCGGTTTCGGCGCCAAAGGCCTGTGGGATCACCAGATCCTGGCGGCCGCCGCGGCGCGTCTGGCGCAGCGGCCGGTGCGGATCATGCTGTCGCGCGAGGGCGTGTATCGCGTCGTCGGCGGGCGGACGCTCACCGAGCAGCGGGTCGCGATTGGTGCCCAGGCCGACGGCCGCTTCGATGCGCTGATCCACACCGGCACGGTGGTGTCGGGCGAGCATAACAATATGCCCGAACCCTTCATCCTGGCCACGCGCGGTGCCTATGCCGCAGCCAACATGCATCTGGACGTCGAGGTCGCGACGATGGACATGCTGGCCAATACCTTCATGCGCGCGCCGGGCGAAGCGGTGGGGACGTTCGGGCTGGAATGCGCGGTCGATGAACTCGCCGATCGGCTCGGCATCGATCCGGTGGAGCTCCGGATCCGCAACGAGCCGGAGAAGGATCCGACCACGGGCCTGCTCTTCTCCTCGCGCAACATCGTCGAAGCCTATCGGGCCGGTGCCGAACGCTTCGGCTGGAGCAAGCGCGCCGCGCAGCCGGGACAACAGCGCGACGGCGAATGGCTGGTCGGCATGGGCTGCGCGACCGGAACCTATCCTTATTATCGCATGCCGGGCGGCGCGGCGCGGATCGTGCTCGCCAAGGACGGCCACGTCACCGTCTCGATCGCGGCGCATGAAATGGGCATGGGTACGGCAACGGCGCAGAGCCAGGTCATCGCTGAACGGCTGGGCCTGACGATGGATCAGGTTACGTTCGCTTATGGCGATTCCGATCTGCCGGGCGTGGTGCTCGCGGGCGGGTCGCAGCAGACCGCGTCGATCGGCGCCTCGGTCACGGCCGCGCATCGTGCGCTCGTGGCGGAGTTGCTGAAGCTCGCAGGCAATGACTCGCCGCTTGCCGGGCTGAAGCCGGATGAGGTCGGTGGCCTCAACGCCGGGCTGTGCAAGCTAGACGAACCGGACCTGTATGAAAGCTACGCCTCGATCCTGGCCCGTGCGCAGCGTGACGCGGTGACCGTCGAGGCGGAAGCGCCGCCACCGCTGGAGCTGATGCACTGGTCGATGCACTCGCACAGCGCCTTGTTCTGCGAAGTGCGTGTCAACGCCGTCACCGGCGAAACCCGCGTCAGCCGCTTCCTGGGGTCTTTCGACTGCGGGCGAATCCTCAACGCCAAGACCGCCGCCAGCCAGTTCCGGGGCGGCATCATCATGGGGATTGGCCTCGCCCTGACGGAAGAGACGCTGTTCGACGAGCGCACCGGCCGCATCATGAACCCCAGCCTCGCCGAATATCATGTCCCCGTGCATCTGGACGTGCCGGAGATCGATATCCTCTGGACCGACATTCCCGATCCGCATGCGCCGATGGGCGCCCGCGGCGTGGGCGAGATCGGCATCACCGGCGTTGGCGCGGCCGTGGCCAATGCCATTTACAATGCGACCGGCAAGCGCATTCGCGATCTGCCGATCACGCTCGATAAGCTGATGGGCTGATCGCCGCTGCCCTCTCCCTCTGTTTCAGGACCTGTTCCGATAATGCGTATCGCGTTTGCCGCCTTTCTGCTCGTCTCGACCATGCCCGCCCAGGCGGCGACGCTCCACAAGTTCGAGGCGCTGGCCATGGCGCCGCGCGGTGATGTCGTTGCCGCCGTCGAAGGCGCCGAGGATGGTACGGCACGGGCCGCGGTCGTGGTGCGCAGCGTGATGGATGGGCGGATCGTGCGGCGGATCGATCCCTGCGCTGCCTGCACCTATTCCGATCTGGCCTATGGGCCGGATGGCACGCTGGCCTTTCTCAGCCGTAACCGCGGGGCGGGGACGGTTTCCCTGGATCTGGCGGATCAGCGGGCGCGTGTCCGCACCATCGCGACCATCCGGGGCATCGCGCAGGAACCGCGCTTTTCGCCCGACGGCCGGCGCGTGGCCCTGCTGGTGACGCTGGACGCGGCGAAGGAAGCGGGCGCAACCCAGGCGGGGGCCCGTCAGGTCGGCGAAATCGGTGAGACCAGCGACGAGCAGCGCCTGGCCGTGTTCGATGTCGCCGCCAATGTCGCCGCCGGCGCGATCCGCCCGGTGTCGCCGGAAGGCCGCTACGTCTACGAATATGATTGGACACCCGATGGAAGTGGCTTCGTCGCGACCACGGCGCTTGGCAATGGCGACAATAATTGGTGGGTGGCCACGATCGACGCGATCGATGCGACCAGCGGCACGGTTCGGCAGATCGCCAAGCCTGCCACCCAAGCCAATTTCCCGCGCATGTCGCCCGATGGCAAGACCGTCGCCTATATTGGCGGATTAATGAGCGATTTTGGCGCGGTCGGTGGCGATGTCTGGACGGTGCCCTTCGTTGGCGGCAAGCCGGTCAACACCACCCCCGGCTACAAGGCGAGTGTCACCTCGCTGGCGTGGCTGCCGAGCGGCTTGCGCGCCACCATCCTGTCCGGCGCCGATGCCTCGATCGTCCGCTTCGGTGCCGATACGCGCGGTGCCGTCTTGTGGACCAAGCCCGCCAATCTGTCTGCCGGCGATGCCCGCGTCGCCTTCAGCGCGGACGGGCGGATCGCGGCTTCGGTCGTGCAGGATTTCGAACATGCCCCGGCTGTTTATGCCGGCCCGGTCCAGGCCCTTCGCCAGATCACGCACGACAACGATGCGCTGCCTGCTGCGGTCACCGCGCGCAGCGTCACCTGGACCAATGGCGGCTTCACCATTCAGGGCTGGCTGCTCGCCCCGCGCGGGATCGATCCCGCCGCGCGTGCGCCGATGATCGTCAACGTCCATGGCGGCCCCGCCTCGGCGAGCGTGCCGGCTTATGTCGCCGCGAACAGCACCGGCGCCGATCTCGCCGCGGCCGGCTATTATGTCTTCCTGCCCAATCCGCGCGGCAGCTACGGGCAGGGCGAAGCCTTCACCCAGGCCAACCGCCGCGATTTCGGCGGCGGCGATCTCAAGGATATTCTGGCCGGCATCGACGCGGTCGAGAAGGTCGCGCCGGTGGACGACGATCGGCTCGGCCTGATCGGCGGCAGCTATGGCGGCTTCATGGCAATGTGGGCCAACACCCAGACCAACCGCTTCAAGGGTATCGTCGCTGGCGCCGGACTGTCCAACTGGATCAGCTATTACGGCACCAACGGCATCGATCAGTGGATGCTGCCCTTCTTCGGCAAGTCGATGTACGACGATCCCAAGGCCTATTGGGACGTGTCCGCGATCAACTTCATCAAGCGCGCCCGCACCCCGACCTTCATCTATGTCGGAGAGCGCGACATCGAAGTGCCGCCGACCCAGTCGATCGAATATTGGCATGCCCTCAAGGAAATGGGCGTGCCCACCTCCCTCGTCATCTATGCCGACGAGGGGCACCGCATCCGCGATGCCGCCCACGCGGCAGACATGCGCAAGCGCACGATCGCCTGGTTCGACAAATATGTGAAGGCAGCGCGGTAAGGCCATCACCTCGTTCAACCCCCGTTCGTCCTGAGCGAAGTCGAAGGACGCTTCTTTGCGCGCGTGCCACGTGCTTCGACTTCGCTCAGCACGAACGGAAACAGAATTGTCGGCGTTGACGGCCCCGGCGTGCGCGGCCTAGCGTCGATATAAAGCGCTAACATAACCGATTCAAACGGTTGCGCCGGGAGAGGATGATGAAGCTTACCCGTCGTGATGCGATGATTGCGTGCGCCAGCGTCGCACTGACCTGCTCGGTCGGCGCGCTCGCGCAAGGCGACAAGGGCGTGCTCGGCCCGGCCGTGTTCGACTGGAACGCGCTAACCGCCGTACCGAACCCGACCGGCTCGGTCCGTCAGGTCGTCCGCCAGCCAACCGCTACGCTCAATGAGTTGGAGATGCATATCACCACGCTCAATCCGGGCGTCGCATCGCACCCGCCGCACACGCATCCCAACGAAGAATTGGTGATCATTCGCGAGGGCACCGTGGAGACCTTGTCCGGTGGCACGTGGAAGCGTGTCGGGCCGGGCTCGATCATCTTCAATGCGTCCAATTCGCCGCACGCGCTGCACAATGTCGGCACCACGCCCGCCGTCTATCACGTGATCAACTGGACCAGCGCGACCACGCCCAAGAGCTAAGCCGCACCACGACAGGAGAGAAAGCCTCATGGACCTGATCGAACGCCGTCTGCTCCTGACCGCCGGTGCGGGCTTGGCCGGCCTTGCCTCGACGTTCGGTGGGGAGCTGCTGGCGCAGACGACCGCCCAGGGCAATGGCGTCTCGACCGAAGTCGCACCGATTGGGCCGGTGGCGCAGGCCAAATATCGCGTGCCGTTTGCGGTGATTGGGCTGGATCATGCCCACATCTATTCGATGACCGATGCGATGATCCGCGGCGGCGGCGTCCTCTCTACCTTCTACGCGACCGATCCGGCACAGATCGCCACGTTTCGCAAACGCTATGGCGACGTGAAACTCGCGCGGAGCGAGGCCCAGATCCTTGAGAATAAGACGATCAAGCTGGTCGCCGGCGCGCCCATTCCCGATCTGCGTGCGCCGCTCGGTATCCGCGTGATGCGCGCGGGTAAGGATTATCTCAGCGACAAGCCCGCGATCACTACGCTTGCCCAGCTTGCCGACGTGCGCCGCGCGATCAAGGAAACGGGCCGCAAGTTCGCGATCATGTATTCGGAACGGCTGGAGGTGCCGGCGGCGGTCATGGCCGGGCAGCTGGTCGATCAGGGCGCGATCGGCAAGGTCGTGCAGACCATCAACATCGCGCCGCATCGGGTGAGCGCACCGACGCGGCCCGACTGGTTCTGGGACAAGGCGCGCTATGGCGGCATCCTCACCGATATCGGCAGCCATCAGGCGGAGCAGTTCGTCTATTATACCAAGTCGACCAAGGCCCATGTCGTCGCATCGCAGACCGGCAATCTCACCTATCCGCAGCATCCGCGGTTCGAGGATTTTGGCGACATGACCGTGACCGGCAATGGCGGTACCGGCTATGTCCGGGTCGATTGGTTCACACCCGACGGCCTGCCCACCTGGGGCGATGGCCGCCTCTTTCTGCTCGGCACCGAGGGCTATATCGAGCTCAGGAAATATATCGATGTCGCCGGGCGGCCGGGCGGCAACCATCTGTTCGTCGCCGACAGGCAGGGTGTGCGTTACCTCGATTGCAGCAAGGTGTTCCTGCCGTTCGGGCCGCAATTCGTCACCGACATCGTCGAACGCACGTCCGTCGCCCAGGATCAGGCGGGCGCCCTGCTCGCCGCCGAACTCGTGCTCACCGCCCAGAAGAATGCCACGCGGCCGGTTTCGGCCTGAGGGGAGATAAGGATGACCCAGCACATCTCGCGCCGCGGCCTGATCAAGACAGGCGCCGCCGCCGCGATCGGCTTTCCCGCGATCGTGCCGTCCAGCGTGTTCGGCGCCACCGCGCCCAGCAATCGTCTCAACATCGGTGCGATCGGAGTCGGCCGCATTTCGCGCATCCACGACATGCCGGAAGTCTGGAAGAATAACGATGCGCACATCGTCGCGGTCTGCGATCTCGATACCAAGCGGATCGCGCTCGGCCAGCAGCTCGTCGATGAGGCCTATGCCAAGAAAAGCGGCAAGCCCTATAAAGGCACGCGCGGCTATGCCGATTATCATCAGCTACTCGCCGACAAGGACATTGACGGCGTCCTGATCTCCACGCCGGATCATCAACATGCGATTCCGGCGGTCCATGCGGTCCGGGCGGGCAAGCATGTCTATCTGCAAAAGCCCGCCTCGATCACCATCGCGGAAGGCCGTCTTATGGCGGACGCGGTCGCGAAATCGGGGAAGATCCTGCAGATCGGTTCGCAACAGCGCAGCCTCGATCCGTGGCCGCAATTCCACCGCACTTGCGAACTCGTCCGCAATGGCCGCATCGGCGCGCTGCGGCATGTCGAGATCGGGCTGCCGGGCGATCCGTCAGGCCCGGACGCGCCCGCCATGCCGATCCCGGCCAACCTCAATTACGATGCCTGGCTCGGTTCGACGCCGGAGGTCTATTATACCGAAATCCGGGTTCACCCGCAGGGCTCGTTCGATCGTCCGGGCTGGTTACGGCTGGAGCAATTCGGCGCGGGCATGATCACCGGCTGGGGTGCGCACCATGTCGATATCGCCCATTGGGGCATGGACATGGAGCATGCGGGCCCAGTCGAGGTGTGGGGCCGCGCCGAATTCCCGAAGAGCGGCCTGTGGGATGTCCATGGTCCGTTCCAA
Organism: Sphingomonas sp. ASY06-1R; assembly: GCF_052180265.1. Taxonomy (GTDB): domain Bacteria; phylum Pseudomonadota; class Alphaproteobacteria; order Sphingomonadales; family Sphingomonadaceae; genus Sphingomonas_I. Next base: position 962,116 of record NZ_CP197464.1, read on the forward strand.
ACGCATGCCCGCTACGCGAGCGGCGTGACGATGACGATCTCCGGTGCGCTACCCAACGGCATCAAGTTCATCGGCAGCGAAGGCTCGATCTTCGTGACGCGTAGCGGCCCGGTCACGTCGAGCGACCCGTCCGGACCCAAGGTCGCGCCGCTGGTCGCCAGCAATCCCAAGATCCTCGACAGCGTGATCGGGCCCAACGAGGTCCATCTGTATCGAAGCCCGGAGCAGCATCGCAACTGGCTGGATTCGATGCGCACCGGCCAGCCCAATATCTCGCCCGCCGAACTCGGCCACCGCGCCTGTTCGACCTGCCTCGTCCATTCGATCGCGATGCATCTGCCGGACCAGCATCTGCACTGGGATCCGAAGGCGGAGCGCTTCATCGGCAATGACGACGCCAATGCCCGCCTCAGCCGGCCGATGCGCAAGCCCTATGCGATCTAAAGTATGATGACTTTGGTAGGACCCGTTCGTCTCGAGTAGCGATCGAGCCCTTCGGCTGCCTGCGAGGCAGGCGCTCCGGACAGGCTTGTCGAGAGCGCGTATCGAGAGATACCCGCCAATGCCTCGATACGTGCCCTCGATACGCCCTGCGGGCAACTCGGTCGCACCTCGGCACGAACGGATCAGTGTAAAGTCATCACGCTCTAGGGCTGGAGCACCGGCGGGATCCGGCTCTCGACCAGGGCGTGCGTCTTGCGCTCGATCGACCATAAGGTGCGCGGGGCGGTCGGGTCCCAGCCGATCGCCTGGCCACCCGTCGGCATGGCGATCGTCGCGATCAGCTCCATCGTGCCGCCGCCTTTGGGCACACGCAGCGCATAAAGTTCGGGCCGGTCATGGCCGGAGACATAGAGCAGCCCATCCTTGCCCCAGCTGCCGCCGGAGGCACTTTTCGGCGTCATGCGATCCAGCACAGCATCAGGAAAGCGCCACTGCGCTGTAACGCGGCGTTTGCGGCCATAGCGGACGAGCGTGGTGTTGCGATGATCTAGCCCCGGCTCGCCGCCGCGGCCGTCATATTGCGCGAAACACGCCCACCAGCTGCCCCCGTTGCGCACCGCCCACGTCAGTGAACCATAGCCTCCGCCCAAGGATTCGGTCGAAAGGTGGCGCAGATCGCGGGCGTCGAACCGCTCGATCATGCTCTGCATCGGCACGTTCGGGAAATTGGACGCAGCGCACACCAAGGTTTCGCGCCGGATCATGCAGCTGTTGATATGCGGAAACTTCGCGGGGTCGCCGTCCCACCGCGCAACCTGCTGGCCGCTTGCTTTGTCGATCTTGGCGATTGCGTGATTGTCGATCGCATAGACGTAACGGCGATCGGCAGCGACGCCCTGGCCGGCGTCCGGGGCGGGGAGGCGGCGCAGCTCCACCGCCTGTAAGGGCGTGCTGGCGGCGAGCAGCAGCGACAGCGTGAGCATCAGAATTTCACCGATGCGCCGACATAAAAGGTTCGGCCATAGCGTTCATTCTGGATCACCCAGTTGCGATTGCCGGCCTGATATTGCCGCGTCGGCTCATCGGTCAGATTCTGCCCCTCGACGAAGAGCGTCACGTTGCGCAGCAAGGCCAGGCTGGCCTTGGCGTCCAGCCGCCGCAGATCGTCATTATATTGGTCGTTATAGGCGGGCGATCCGATCGCCAGCAGCGCATGGCCGGTATTGTGATAGGCGACCGACGCTTCCACCGCGCCCTTCTGGTAGAACAGCTCGGCGCCGTAGAGATATTTGGATTGGTTGGGGAACGTCGATGCCCGCCCGTCCGGCAACGTCAGTGTCGATTCCGTCCAGGTGCCGGTCAGCTGGATGCCGAAGCCGGACAGCAGCCCCGGCAGGAAGCTGAATTGCTGCTGATATTGCGCTTCCACGCCGACAATGTCGCCGCTGCTCGCGTTGAAGGGTTGGGTGATGTTCAGCACCGAATAAGAGACGCCGTTATAGACCGTGTTCCGCAGCACCGTGACCTGACTGAAGATCGGATTGGCAATCTTTTTGTAGAAGACGCCCGCGCTCAGGATACCGCCGGGCGCGAAATACCATTCCGCGGTCGCGTCCAGATTGTCGGCGCGATAGGGTTTCAGATCCGGGTTGCCGAGCGACACCGCGCCATTGGCGGAGTCGATCGAGCCGCCGGGGGAAAGATTGCTATATTCGGGCCGGCCGAGGCTGCGCGAATAGGCCAGGCGGAAGATCGTGTTGTCTGACGGCGTCAGCTTCAGCACGACCGATGGCAGCCAGTCGCCATAGCTCTTGTCGCGGGATAGCGGCACGACGTTGGTCGTACCGGTCTGTAGCTGGTAGCCGGTCACCGCGATCTTGGTGTGCTCGTACCGCAGGCCTGGGGCCACCGTCAGCGCGCCGAACTTCAGGTTCGCCATGACATAAGCCGCGCCGACTTTCTCCGTCAGCGCAAAGTCGGCGACCGCCGAATTGGTCAGCGTCGTCGCCGCGTCCAGCGGCATCAGCGCGCCGCCCAGATTCTTGTCGGTAAACGCCTTCAGCGCGTCGATGTTGAAGGTTGGCCCGTTGGCATAACATTGGCCGGTGTCGGCGCTGTTGGGCTTCACGCAGATGGTCGGTCCGTCCAGGCCGAACTGGCCAAGCGTGAAGCGATTGGGTGCGTTGGCACGCACATAGGTCGGCTGCTCCTGATCGAAGTCGCGATCGGTATCGCGATATTTGCCGCCGAACTTCAGGACATTGCCGCCGCCCAGATCGTAGGTGCCGTCGATCTTGCCCTGCCAGATGCGCTCGGTGCTGACCTGGTGGAAAGCCTGATATTGGCGGAACTGCATCTGGTTCGCGGTGCACTCGGTCGTTGGCGCCGCCGTGTAGATCTTGTCGCTGAAATCGAAATTGACGGTGCCGGGATTGCAGCGGAACTGCCACAGCGGATAGCGGTCGAGAGTGCGGTTGCGGCTATAGGCACCCGTATAGTTTAGTGTGAGCGCGCCGAGCTCGGTCGAACCGCCGGCCATGCCGGTTGCCAGATATTTGGACTTATAATCCAGCCGCAGATCCTCGCGCCGTTCGGCGGCGGTGCCGGTGACCGTGCCGGTCAAACCGTCCGGGTTCAGCTGAAACGCGGGCGTCCCGGCGATGGCCGCTGTCGCAAAATCCAGCCGATAGCGCGGGCGGATCTCATCTTCGGTGAACTTGGAATAGACGCCCCGGACAAAGAATGTCTGCGTGTCGCTGGGATGCCAGTCGAGCGACCCGGTCGCGCCGATCCGTTTTCGGTCGAGCGAATATTCGGTATATTTGATATTGTCCGGCACGCCGCCGCGCGCGAAGCGCGGGTCGGGCCGCCAATTGTCCGGATAGAAGCCCTCGCTCAGGAAATCGCGGTTGGAATAGCTGCCGCCCAGCGTGATGCCGAACTGCTCGTCGGCACCGAACCGCTTGGCGATGCTGATGTCACCCTGCACCGGCACCTTGTCGTTCAGCTGCTGCTTGCCCGCCTTGCCGCTTGCCGCGAGCGAGAAGCTCTCCTTGAAATCGAACGCCGTCTGCGTGACCAGATTGACGACGCCGCCAATGCCCTGGCCGTCCATGTCAGCGGTCTTGACCTTGGCGATCTCGACCCGGTTGAGCAATTGACCGGACACGATATCGAGCGGAAGCGAGCGCGTCGTGCCGTCCGGATTGCCGATCTCGATCCCGTTCAGCGTGTAGTTGTTGAGGTTCGACGGCACGCCCCGGATCGATACGTACCGGCCCTCGCCCTGATCATAGGTCACGCCGACGCCGGGCAGATGTTCGATCACCTCGGCAACGTTGCGGTCGGGCAGGCGGCCGATCTCGTCGGCGGCGGCCACGTCCAATACGCCTAGGGCATCGCGCTTGGCGGAGATGGCGCGCTGCTGGCTGGCGCGCTGTCCCGTCACGACGACTTCCCCACCCGCGTCGTCCGCCGGCACGTCCTGGGCATGAGCAGTGGCGGTGATGGCCGACAAGGCCACCGCGGCGAGTAGGTGATGACGCATGAGATACAGACCCCTTCGCCGCGCTCGCTAGCCCTGGATTATGACAAAGATGTTCCAAGCCTCACCGGGGGCGTCCGCGCTCTTGTGCCTGTTCGGACACGGTCGGCGCGCATCCCCGACGCTGTCACATCTCTGTCGCATCGCCGTCATCTCACTGACGCCGATCCTTCCTAGCCGGGCGCCTTCACCACGAGGGGCTCCGATGTATATTATGCGTTCGCGCACGGTTTTGACGCGCGCCTTGACCGGCGTTGCGGTGGCAGCGCTGTTCGCTGCGTCCGTCGCGGCTGCCGATATCCGTGGACGCGTCGTCGAGAAGGACAAGCATGTCGCGCTGCCCGGCGCGACCGTCACGGTGCGGGGCACCAATTTGTCGGCCACCGCCGGCCGCGACGGCAGCTTCATGATCAGCGGCGCGCCCGAAGGTCCGCAGACGCTGGTGGTCGATTATGTTGGCTATGCCGAGACCGTGCAGCCGGTCGCTGCGGACGATCAGCCCGTTGAGATCGCGCTGTCCAGCGCTGACGATAGCAACGAAGTGGTGGTGACCGGAACGCGGCTCGCCGAACGTCGTGCGTTGCAGACCAAGAAGGCCGCCGATAATTTCGTCGAAGCGCTTTACGCCAATGACGTCGGCAAATTGCCCGATCAGAATGTGGCCGAGGCGATCCGCCGCCTGCCGGGCCTGTCCGTCGCGAACGATCAGGGGGAGGGGCGCTACGTCATCATCCGCGGCGTGAACCCCAACCTCGTCAACGTCGTGCTCAACGGCCAGACCTTGCCCGCACCGGAACCGGACGGGCGCCAGGTGAAGCTGGACGACATTCCGTCCGCGATGATCAGCGCGGTGATCGTCACCAAATCGCTGACCCCGGATCAGGACGCCAATGCCATCGGTGGCGAGGTCAATATCCGCACCCTGTCGGCCTTCGATCGCAACAAGAGCTTTTTCGCCGACGCGCGCGGCGCCTATGGCCGCTATGCGCTTAACCACAAGAATCCGTGGGAGGCCGATGGTCAGGTCGGCGGCATCTTCGCCGGCGGCAAACTCGGTGCGGTCCTGTCGCTCAATTATTCGCGTCGCCCGATCGAGTCCGAGAACTTCCAGGGCTCAACCAATTTTCTCGCCATTGGCGGCCCCGATCAGTTCGGGCTGCGCGACTATAATCTGGTGCGCACGCGCGTCGGCGCGGTGGCCAATTTCGATTACCGGCCGAGTGACGCGGTCAAGCTGTTCATCCGAAGCAGCTATTCCAAATTCACCGATAACGAACGGCGCGATCAGAACCGTGTCGATCAGATCGTCTATAACGATGCCGCCGGCACCTATTCCGGGCGCGGCAGCATCCTGATCCGGCGCCGCGAGGAAAAGGACAATACCAAGTCGGGCGAACTGGGCGGCGAATTCGATCTGGGCGCGGCCGGCCAGCTGGCGGTGGCGGGCACCTATACGCGCGCGATCAAGAATGATCCGCTGCGCAGCGAGTATAATTTCCGCGCCGGCAGCAACTCGGTCAGCGGCACCTTCGATCTCGATCAATCGCCTTATGGCTTTGCGTTTGCCGCGCCGTTCGATCCCTCCAAATTCCCGCTCAACAGCGTCAACTATGACCGCCGCCACGCGCAGGAGGATCTGTGGCAGCTGCGCGGCGATTACACCTTGCCGGTGGCGATCGGCGAGGGATCGACGATCAAGGTCGGCGCCAAATATCTCAATCGCCACAAGACCAACGATCGCGATTATGTGCAATATGGTCGCGGCACGACCTTCAACGCGTCGAGCGCTACCTACACGGACGATCCCAGCTTCTACGATGGCCGCTACACCTTCGGTCCGCGCATCGATTATGATGCCGCCCAGGCCTATGCTGCCGCCAACCCGACCGCGCTGATCCAGAGCACGTCGAACATCAACAGCTCGCGCAATAACAGCCAGGTCAATGATTATGACGTGCGCGAGAAGATCAGCTCGGCCTACGCCATGGCGACGCTCACCTTTGGCAAGCTGACGATCGTACCGGGCCTGCGCGTCGAACATACCCAGGATTCACAGAAGGCAAAGCTGCTCGCCACCGGCGCGACCGCGCCCATCGATCAGGATTTCAACAGCTTCACCAGCCAATCCTATACCGATTGGTTTCCGGGCGTGAACGCGCACCTCAATGTCAGCCGCGATTTCGTCCTGCGCGGCGCGGTGACCACCGCGATCGGCCGCCCCAATTACCCGGATCTCGCGCCCTACGTGTCGGTGGATACCACCAGCGCGCCCACGACCATCACGCTCGGCAATCCCGCGCTGCAACGCTACAAGGCGGTCAATCTGGATGCGGCGGCGGAATATTATCTGCCAAGCCAGGGGCTGCTCTCGGTCGGCCTGTTCTACAAGCATATCGACAACCCGATCTACACGCAGAGCCTGCTCGGCCAGAGCGGCAATTTCGGCGGGCAGGATTTCACCAGCGTCTCGGTCACGCGCGCGATCAATGCCGGCAGCGCGGTGGTGAAGGGGATCGAGGTCAATGCCCAGGTCCAGTTCACTTTCCTGCCCGGCTTCCTCAACGGCTTCGGCGCTTCGGCCAACTACAGCCGCATCTCCGGCCACGCCTCCGATCTGCCCGGCCGGGCCGGCCGCGTGCCCCTGTTCCTGCAATCCAAGAATGTCGGGACCGTGCAGCTCTTCTACGAGAAATATGGCTTTGCTGCCCGCGTCGCTTATTCGTTCCGTTCGTCCTACGTCGACACGCTCGGCACGACCGCGGCGACCGATCAATATACCGGCTATAACGGCCAGCTGGATGTCCATGCTAGCTACCAGATCAGCAAGAATCTGACCGTGTTTGCCGACGGCACCAACCTCAACGACGCCGCCTGGCGCCGTTTCATCGGCACGAAGAACCAGTTGGTGGAACGCGAGCGCTATGATTATTCGGTACGGGGTGGCGTCCAACTTCATTTCTAGTCGCAGGAGCAACTCAGCGGTGATGCGCCTTCGCACTCTCGTCCGGCGCGCCCTCGGTGTGACGCTATTGCTAGCGGCTGCCTCTGCTGCCCAGGCCGAGCGGGGCCTGACGCTGGAGCGTGTGATCGTGGTGATGCGTCATGGCGTCCGGCCGCCGACCAAGGCGCCCGCCATGCCGGCGGGTATCGCCGCCGATCCATGGCCGCAGTGGCCGGTTGTGCCGGGTTATCTTACCGCCCACGGTGCGCGCGCCATTGTTCAGGTAGGGCAGGCGGATCGCGCCTGGATGATGCGCGGGGGGCTGGTCGCCCGCAAAGGTTGTCCGGCGAATATGCGCCTCGTCTCTGACAGTGATCAGCGGACGATAGCGACCGGCGATGCCTATCTGCAGGGGGTCGCGCCCGGCTGCTCCATCGTCAATCATCACCGCCCCCAGGGGGAGGACGATCCGCTGTTCCGCGCCGCCGGCGAGAATGGCGCGCCCTTCGATTCCGCCCGCGCCAACGCCGCGGTCGCCCAGGCGCTGGGTTCGGGCGGCATCCGCGCGATCGAGGCCGGGCAGCGCGTCAACCTCGCTCGGCTCGATCGCATCCTATGCGGTGCACAGCGTAGCGGCTGCGGCGTCTCGCGCGAGGCCACCCGGATCGTGCCGGCAAGCGCCACCAAGCGCCCCAAGCTGGAAGGCGCGCTCGATCGCGCCTCCACCGCCGCCCAGATCCTGCTGCTCGAATATGCCGACGGAAAGCCCATGGATCAGGTCGGCTGGGGACGCGCAACCGTGGCGGACATCACCGCGCTCAGCGCCTTCCACAGTCTCGAATTCCAGTTGTTGGCGCGGCCGCCTTATCTCGCTGCCGCCAACGCCGCGCCGCTGGCCCGCACGATCGCCGACGCGCTGCGCGACACCGCACCAACCGCGCCGCGGATCGTGGCGCTGATCGGACATGACACCAACGTCGCCAGTCTCGGCGGGATGCTCGGCCTCCACTGGCAAGCCCCCGGCTTTGCCGCCGACGATCCCTCCCCAGGCGGCGCCATAATCCTGGAATTGCTGCGCGCGCAGGGCGGCCGTCGCTACGTCCGCGTGTCCTACCGCAGCCAGTCGCTCGAACAGATCCGCACGTTCGCCGCCAGCCCACCCCACCGGGAAGTCCTATCGATAGCGGGATGCCCGTCACTATGCCCGCTCGACCGCGCCCTGCAGCGGCTTGCACCGCGCGACTGGGGCATAATCCCATAATCGGCCTGCCGGTTGCGCGCTATTTGGACGCCAACTAGGATGGAGTGATGGGCACGCGCTACACCTTTTTGCGAGAGGCAGTTGCGAACTTGGCTGCTCCCGCCGAGGCGCAGGTCTCACATCTGGATGGAATCTTCTCAGGTCTGACAGGTGGCAAAAACGCCGACGGTTACGGCAACGATGAGCTCGCGCTGGAGTTTGAGGATGGCTTTATAGCCGTGAGCCACATGCTCAGGTTCGGCGAAATCACTCAGGTTGAGATTGATGCTCTCCAGACGCTCAACGACATGTTGATCCGCTGGAGTGGATCAACACATGGGGATTTCTGGGTGCGGGAAGCCTTGTTTAAAGATCCGCGCTGGCAGGCGATCCGCTTACGTGCTGCGGAGGTGCTTTCCCTTCTCACCGATGCGATACGGGAGAGCGATTACACTCGCAGCCTGACCGCGCGCGGAGACGGCAGCTAACCACGCCGACGCTTCAGCGTGGTGGCGAACGTTCCCGCTTCTCCAGTTTGATTTAACGCGAACTGCTAGCATCATCGCGGAAGGGCAGGGGTGACCGGGGCTGCGCAATCACCTACGAAGGTGGCAGTGCGGGGAAGATCGATCACAGCTGCGGCGCATTGGCGTCGCTGGGCCGAGCGGCTCCCCATGGCGCGCGGCCGGCCGCTGGTGGGATTGGCGGCGACGATCGCCATCGTCGCGCTGGCGTGGGTCGTTCGGACCATCGCCAGCCCGTCGCTGCCCCCGGGCTTTCCCTACGTCACTTTCTTCCCCGCCGTGATCATCACGTCGTTCCTGTTCGGGATACGGCTCGGTGCCGTTGCGGCGGCAGCATGCGGTTTGCTCGCCTGGTACTTCTTCATTCCACCTTATCGCAGCTTTGCGCTGTCGGGCGCGACCGGCTTTGCGCTGGCCTTCTATCTGTTCGTGGTCGCGACCGATCTGGCGCTGGTTCACTGGATGCAGACGGCCAATGGCCAATTGGCGCGGGAGCGGGAGCTCAGCCAATCGCTGGCGGCGACGCGCGAGCTGCTGTTCCGAGAGCTGCAACATCGTATCTCCAACAATCTGCAAGTGGCGGCAGGTTTGCTGACGATGCAGAAGCGGCGGCTGACGGACCTGGCCGGGCGCGCGGCACTGGACGAAGCCTCCAATCGCATTGCTTTGATAGGCCGGATCAGCCGCCAGCTTTACGATCCGTCCGGCTCCGCCCAGCCGCTTCTGCCCTTCCTCGAAACCTTGTGCCGCGACGTGGTCGAAGCCAGCGGGCGTACGGATCTGGCCCTCAGCCTCGCCGGGGACGATCGGCTATTGCTGCAGCCGGATGCGGCCGTGCCGACGGCGTTGATCGTGGCGGAGGCCGTCGCCAATGCGATCGAACATGGTTTTGCGAAGGGGCGGAGCGGCCAGATCGTCGTCACGGTGACCGGCGATAACCGAACCGGCCTCACCGTGACGATCGATGACGACGGCCACGGCCTGGCGGAGAATTTTGAGGCGAAGCAGGGCACAAGCCTGGGTCTCCAGATCGCCACGAGTCTCGCCAGGGGTCAGGGCGGTCGATTTGACCTGGAGCGTCGGGATGGCACACGCGCGGCGCTCCGGCTCCCGCCCCATCTGCTTGAACCGACATCGGACGCGTCGGATGTGATGCGGCCTGGCGCCGGCCATGTGCCGCCGATCGTGGCAGAAGCGTAGCGCGCGTGAGCGTCACTCGATCGTCAGTTCCGATCGCGCACAACAATCGATCAGTTGGGCATAGACGTCGGGGGCGACATTGATGCAGCCGCCCGTCACGCCCTGCCTCCGCGCCGCCTGGCCCGCCGCAAGCCGCTGCGGGCGTTGCTGGCTGGGCGCACCCAGCCAGACCCGGTGGATCGCCAGCAGATCGCGCGCCTCCTCCTTGAAGACAAGCACATCGCCACCATAGCCCGGTGAGACCACATACCGCTGACGCATCTGATAATGGCCCGGCGGGGTGGTCTGTCCCACCAGGGCCGGGTGGCACTGGCCCAGGAAGCAGATGGTCGCCATCTTCAGGCTGACGACCACACTCATCCGCGGATGGCTTTCGGCGCAACCTCGCGTTCGCGCTCGACCATATGCATTGTGCCGATCTCGCACTCGCGCAGCTGGATGTTCGTCACCATGCGCTGGTTGGAGCTGGACGAGCCCATGCCCGCCTGACCCCAGCTACCACCGCCGCCACCGCCACCCAGCGCGATATTGCGGTTGCTGGCGACCCCGATGACGGTGGTGAACATGATTACCTGGTTGCCGAACAGGCGGATGTCGCCGTTCGACAGCACTTCCTGTCGGTAATCGACGATCGCGCCATTGGCGTCCCGGAACGGCTCCAGGTCGTCAGACCAGCCTTGCGGGACCGCTGAACTCCGGAACAGGCCGATGAAGGTGCCGGTCACGGCCTGACGCACGATCCGCTGCAACGGCCCGCACGCGGATGTCTCCTTGATGATGTTGCCGACCGCCAGCTGCGAGGGCGGCGTGAGCGGCACGACCGGCGGGATGAAGATCGCCTTGGATCGGTAGCTGCTATGGTCGGACGCATCGACCGAGGTCGAGCTGTTGCCGCCGCTATTATTGGCGTCGCTCGCCAGGTGATTGGCGCCGGACGTGGATGTCGTAGCGCCGACGGTGGACGCGCTGCCATTCGCCTGCGTGTTGCCGCCCAGATAGGCTGTGCTGGCACCCGTGCTGCTCGTGCTGGCGCCGGTGCTGCTGTTGATCGCGCCGGTGCTGCTGGTGCTGGCCCCCGTGCTGCTCGTGCTCGGCCCGGTGGCGAGCGTGTTGCCGCCCGACGTGCTGCCGCCTACCGTATTGCCGCCGGACGAACTGCCGCCCAGCGTATTCCCGCCCGAAGAGCTGCCGCCCAGCGTATTGGTTGACGTCCCGGTATTGGACTGGCCGTTACTGGCGCTGCTCTGGTTGGCATTCGACGAGGTATTGCCGTTACTGGATGAATCGATCGCCCCGGTCGTGGTCGTCGCATTCTGTGTCGTCTGTGCGGAATTGTCGAAGGATGGCGAGATTGTATTGCCGCTCTGATTGCTGGCGCTCGACGTGCCGGCGATGGAGCTGGTCGTATTGGTGTTCGATGCGGAGGCCTGCGTCTCATTGTGGCCGGCATCCTGATTACTGATCGTGCAATTGGTCGTGCCGGCCGGGCAGGGGGATGTCGTCTGTGCCTGCGCAGCGCCGGAAAAAAGGCACAGCGCCGCACCCGCGAGAAGCGTGGTCTTCATTTGCATATTCGCACCAATCTGGAGATAAATTAACAGCTGCCGAACGTCGCAGCACGAACTAAAGTTCATATTCTTTCAGATATTTGCGATTAATTAAGTGCGGTGCACCATTTCAGACCATTATGAATGGATTTGCCGATTTCCTGACATCCTTGGCAGGACACGCGGCCTGCCAGCGCGGCTCACCCCGCCGTTTTGACGAGTTCGACGATCTCGAACCGATGGCGTGTCCAGCCGCGCGCGCTGGCGGCGTCCGCGGCGGCACCACGCTTGCGGCGCGCGTCGGCGAGCGATTTGGTGTGGCCCCAGAAGACTTCGGTGCGTCCGCCAGGCAATTCGGCGACGATCCGCCAATAATGGGTGAAATCGGCCGCGGTCGGGCCGATCGTCTTCACATAGCCATCGGGCAACGTGGCGGTCAGATAATATTTCTTCTTCGCCATGGACGGTCGGCGCGCGCCTAGGGCGCCAGTCGGCCGTCCTTGATCGCTTCGGGTTCGAACGCGAACAGGATCTTCGGATCGGGATGCTCCACCGTCGCCGCAATCTCCGCCGGGGCCACGCGCTGGATTAGATGCCGGATCACCGCCAGTCGCGCCGGCTTTTTGGGATCCGCCCGGACGCAATGCCAGGGCGCGAGCGGCGTGTCGGTCCGCGTAAGCATCGTGTCGCGCGCGGCGGAATATTGTTTCCACTTCTTCTGCGCGACCGCGTCGAGATCCGATACTTTCAGCGTCTTCAGGGGATCGGTCCGCCGGGCATCCAGGCGTTCAGCCTGCTCCTTTTCGGAGATGTCGCGCCACAGCTTGACCATCGTGATACCACTTTCCACCAGCATGCCCTCGTCATGATCGCTGTCGACCAAGAGCACCGGGGCCTTGATCCTATGGAGCTGGGTCGCGGTCAAGCTGGGTTCGACTCCCATATACGGGATGCGCCCATTGAAGTCGTCAAGCGCGCGCCGACGGTGCGCACGGTAAAGGCGTTGAAGGCCGGGTTGTCGCAAGATCGGTTTCAGGCCGGCCTGTCTGTATTCGGCGCGAAGGCGAAGATGCCGCGGAAGGCCGCCCATCTTACCGCTGTAGCCCTGAACCGCAACATTCACTCCGCCCGAACAGCTATGCGACCCCCTTTTTGGGATGGGATGTCGGTCATGTTGGATGAAAAATTAGAAAGCTATTTGGCCGTCCTTGTCGCACTTCGTGATTGGCACAAGGATGCAGACAGCGTCCTTCCGCCCGAAACCGGCATTACCTATGTTGACGGCGACCACAGCCGGCTTTCGATCCCGTACGGTATTAAGGACGTGGAGAAAGGCCGCTTCCAGATGAAGCGCGGCAATTTCCAGGTGACCCACTTCACAGACGACGATGGCGACTGGCGCGAATTCCCTTATCAGCACCATTGGCCCAAAGGCGGCGTCGGCAAGGACAATCTAAAAGCCGCACTCGCCGAGACGGATCTGTCGGGAACCACTGACGAGCAGAAAGGGCAGAGAACCCTGCTCATAACGGTCACGTCAGAAGCGGCCAGGTCTCAGCTTGTCGGGAAATATGTGCGCATCATGTATAAGCCGGGCATATCGAAGGCTGGCGAGCTGACTCCCGCATTTGAACTCGTCACAAAGAATTATGACAAGATCGCCCAACGCGCGGGGCGCAGCATTCAGGCGGGCGCGGCCTGGAAGCCCGTGACGATTAAGGAGACGGCCGACTTCATAAGCACCAAACCCTCACCCTATGACCGGGACATCTTCGACAAGCTCAGTGACCATGTCGGGCGCTACGGGCCCAAACCGAAAACATGATCGGGCCGCCGGTCAGCCGCGACAATGTCGCCGTGGACGGGGCAGGGCCGCAGGGGCCGCGCTTACGGCGCGCGCCTAGGGCGCCAGTCGACCGTCCTTGATCGCTTCCGGCTCGAACGCGAACAGGATCTTCGGATCGGGATGCTCCACCGTCGCCGCAATCTCCGCCGGGGCCACGCGCTGGATTAGATGCCGGATCACCGCCAGTCGCGCCGGCTTTTTGTGATCCGCCCGGACGCAATGCCAGGGCGCGAGCGGCGTGTCGGTCCGCGTAAGCATCGTGTCGCGCGCGGCGGAATATTGCTTCCACTTCTTCTGCGCGACCGCGTCGAGATCCGATACTTTCAGCGTCTTCAGCGGATCGGTGCGGCGCGCATCCAGCCGTGCCGCCTGCTCCTTCTTGGAGATGTCGAGCCACAGCTTCACCAGCGTGATCCCGCTTTCCACCAGCATGCGCTCGAAATCGGGCGCGTCGCGCAGGAATTCGGCCTGCTGCGCGGGCGTGGAAAAGCCCATCACCGTCTCGACCCCGGCCCGATTATACCAGGATCGGTTGAAGATCACGAGCTCGCCCGCCGCCGGCAGGTGGGAGGCATAGCGCTGGAAATACCATTGGGAGGTCTCGCGATCCGATGGCTTGGGCAGCGCCACCACCCGCGTATTGCGCGGCGACAGATGCTCCGTGATGCGCTTGATGCTGCCGTCCTTGCCCGCGCCATCACGGCCTTCCATCACCAGCACGGTGCGGGCGCCGCTCGCCATCAGCGCCTGCTGGGTGCGCACCAGCGCGCATTGCAGCGCGATCAGATCTTCCTGATAATGTTTCATGGCGGCAGAGTTGGCCCTGCACCGTGCGCCTGTCAAACCGTTCGTCAACCGACGCTATCGGCAGCGCCCCGCCACCGCGGTCAGGCACTTGCCGTCCACCTCCGGCGTCGGCACGTGCACGATCGCCGCCAATGTCGGCGCGATATCGACCGTCTCGATCGGCTCCGTGCGCGGCTCGGGGGCGATGCCTGGCCACCAGAACAGGATCGGCACGCGCCGGTCATAATCCCACGGGCTGCCATGTCCGGCGACATTGTCGCCTGGGCTGTGCGGCATGCCGACGCTGGCATATTCCTCCAGCTCCACCTGAATGTCGCCGCTGCGCTCCTTGTCATAGCTTTCGTGGAAGCGCTCGAGCACCGTCAACTGGTCCGGGGATTTGCCGGCCGGGGGCGCGGCGGCTGCCACCTGATCGGCGGTGAAGACCGCTGCGACTTCGGGCCGCTGCTTCAGCCACGCGACCGCGGCATCGCGTACTTTGCGGCGCAAGGCCTCGTCCGGGCCGACCGTGATCGTCAATTGCTGCGGATCGTCGCCTGCGATCGGGGCGGAATGCAGCCCGAACTGCGCCTGGAGCGCTGCGTTAAGCGCCTTTACGAACGCGCGCGGATCGATCCGGTGGGCGGCGATGCCATGTTCGCTCGCGCGTTCGGCGGCATCGATCCCGCCATGATCAGCCGTCAGCGCCACGACATAAGGCACGCGCAACCGGTCGAGCTTGGCCAGGAATGCGCCGAGCGCCTGGTCGAGCGCGTGCATCTGCACGCACATCTCGGCGCCGCCATTGCCATAGCGGTGGCCGATATAGTCGGTGGAGGACAGGCTGACGGCAAGCAGATCGGTTGCCGGTCCATGGCCCAGCTTCAGCCGGTCGATCGTCCGATCCACGAAGTCCAGCGTCATCGGGTCGAAGATCGGTGAGACGTGCAGCTGATCCTGGAAGTCGGCGCGGGTGACGAAGTCGCCATTCTCCACCGTCAGCGACAAATCCGGGGGGACCTTGCCCGAAACGGCCAGCTTGCCGAACAGGTGCGGCTGTTCCAGCGCCTGGCAGGCGGCTGGCGCCTGTGCCGGCCACAGCTTGGGCGGAGTGGTGCGCCAGCGCGCGAACAGTGCCTGGTTGAACGCCGTGGCCGGGGCGGTCACCCCGGCCGTTGCCGGACCGGCATAAGACGAAGTTGTGAAGCCGGTGCCGTTCTTCCACCAATAGACCGCGTCGGCCTTATGTCCGCCAAGCATGATCGCCGCGCGATCCTTGCCCGAGATGGAGACGACACGTGCCCGCGGTTGCGCCTGTTTGAGCCAGTCGCCGAACGTGGTGACGCGCAAGTTTTGCGGCCCCCGCGCGTCCGGATCGGCCACGCCGGGCACCGCCACGCAATAGACATTCTTGCCGCTTTTGGCGTCATACCAGGTGTTGGCGACGATCCCGGTCGCGGCAGGGTGGCGCCCGGTCAGGATCGTGGAATGGCCCGGGCATGTCTCGGTCGCGGCATGGCTCTGATAGCCGGTGAAGGCGATGCCGTCGCCCAGACGCTTCAGCCCGCCGGTGAAGCTGGATCGATAGCGTTGGAACAATTCGTCCGAAAATTGATCGATGGAAATCGCCACCACCAGCTTCGGCTGTGCCGGCACGGGCTTGGCCGTCATGCCCGCCGATGCGCTGGCAATCAGCCATGCCGCCGCAACCCAATAACCCGCCCGCACCATGTTGATCTCCCGGAGAATAATATGCGTTCGCGCCACATTGTTGCGTAACGATGACACTGCATATTTTCCATTGCTTCGCACCGGCCTATGCGTGGCGCATGAAGATCGGAATCGTCGCCCTGTTGGGCGGTTTGAGCGCATCCTTGGTCCCTGTCGCAGCCTCGGCCGCGACGGCCGATCTGCTGATCCGGGGCGGGACCATCTACACCGGGTCGGACGCACCGTTCGTGGGCGACGTGGCCGTCAGCGGCGATCGGATCACTGCCGTTGGGCGATCTCTGTCCGTCACGGCGCGGCGCGTGATCAATGCCTCGGGCAAGATCGTCGCGCCCGGCTTCATCGATCCGCATACGCATATGGGGGCGGATCTTGCCTCGGACGCTCCTGGCAAGCGCCTGATCCCCGCGTTCTTGATGCAGGGCGTCACCACCGCCTTCATCGGCAATGACGGCGGCGGCGCGATCGATGTTGGCCGCGTGCTCGGCAGCGCGCGGACAAAACCGGTCGGCATCAATTATGCCACCTATGTCGGCTTCGGCACGATCCGGGAGAAGGTTGTAGGGGAAGCGGATCGCGCGCCGACCGCTGCCGAACTCGCCCGCATGAAGGCGCTGGTGGCGGATGCGATGTGCCATGGCGCGCTCGGCCTCTCCAGCGGGCTCTTCTACGCGCCGCAAAGCTTTTCGAAGACGGATGAAGTGGTCGCGCTTGCGGCGGAGGCGGGGCAGCGCGGCGGCTATTATGACAGCCACATCCGCGACGAATCCTCCTATACGGTCGGGCTCAAAGCCGCGGTCGATGAGGCCATCGCGATCGGGCGCGACGCCCATGTTCCGATCCACATCTCCCATATCAAGGCGCTCGGCGTGGACGTGCAGGGCGAAGCGCCCGCCATCATCGCCAAGGTGGAGGCGGCCCAGCGCGCCGGGATCGATATCACCGCCAGCCAATATCCCTGGTCGGCCAGTGGGACGAGCCTGGTCGCCTCGCTCCTCCCCTTATGGGCGCAGGATGGCGGCCGCGATGCCCTGCTCAAGCGGTTCGACGATCCCGCGCTGCAGCCGCGACTGCGCACCGGCATGGTCGAAAATCTGCGTAAACGCGGCGGTGCCGAAAAACTGCTGATCGTCGAAGGCCCGTTCAAGAACCGGACGTTGGCGGACGTCGCGAAAAGCCGCGGCGTCGATCCGGTTGCGGCGGCGATCCTGGTCATCCGTATCGCCGATCCGGCCACCGTCTCCTTCAACCAGAGCGAGGCGGATATCGCCGCCTTCATGCGCCGCCCATGGGTGATGACCGACTCCGATGCGTCGTCCGGCCATCCCCGTGTGTATGGAACGTTCGCGCGCAAATATGCCAAATATGCGGTGGCGGATCATGTCATCACCGTCCGCGACTTCATCGAACGCAGCTCGGCCGTGACGGCAGACTGGTTTCACCTCGCCGGGCGCGGCCACCTCAAGCCCGGTGCCTTTGCGGACGTCGTCATCTTCGATCCCAGGAGCTACGCCGCGCAGGCGACCTACGAACAGCCCACGCGCCTGGCCTCGGGCGTGCAGACCGTGCTCGTCAACGGCGTCGTCGCGGTCGATCATGGTGCGTTAACCGGCCGTGCGGCAGGGCGGGCGCTGCCGCACCAACCGACCCCGGGCACGTGCCCGCAGCGTTAGGCGGCAGGAGATGCGCATGGGCTATCATGAACCGATCGGGACGCAGGACGATATCGTCGCCCGATATCGTCGCGACGGGTACGTCATCCTGCGCGGCCTCTTCTCCGGGCAGGAGATCGCGGCGATCGGGGACGCGATGGACCAGGTCCATGCCGAAGGCGTCGCCCATGGCCGCAGCTTCCGCCACGGCAACCTGTTCTACAATGTCGCGCCGGGCGATCCGCCACTGGTGCGGATGGCGCAATGGATGTCCTATCATCAGCCGGTGCTGAATGCGGTCCGGCTCGATCCGCGCATGGCGCAGGCGCTCGATCCGCTGATCGGCGGCGATCTCAAACAGATCATCAACCAGCTGCACTGGAAGACGCCCGGCGCCAAGGGCGACTTTGCCTGGCATCAGGATTCGCGCTTTCGCCTGCCGGCGCACGCCTATCGCAACCTCGGCACCTCGTATGTCCAGACCGGCCTCGCCATCGATCCGCACACGCCGCAATCGGGCTGCATGAAGTTCGTGCCCCACAGCCACCTGCGCGGGGACATCGATCTCGACACGTCGATCGAGGTGCTGGGCAATGCCCTGAATGACAGCGTGCTGATCGGCGCCGGCTTCTCGCCCGACGACGTCATCGAGGTGGAACTGGCGCCGGGCGATCTCGCTCTATGGAGCCCCTATCTGATCCACGGATCGGGCGCGAACCAGTCCGATCACCAGCGTCGTCTGTACATCAACGGCTATGTCCGCGCGCAGGATTGCGACCGCGGCGAATGGGCGTTCCGCGACGGCGCCCCCGTCCCATTCGGCCCCGAACAGGCGATCGTCCATTTCGAGGACCTGCGCCAGCACCCGGAACCCCACTACGTAGATTGAAAGCCCCTCATTCCTCCCCCGCCAGGGGGAGGTGGCAGGCGCTAGCCTGACGGAGGGGGAGGGCAGCGATCAGCTCTCGGATAGATTGCCTCGCAGGAACGCGATCGTCACGTTATCGTCTGCAGCCACAGACCATCGCGACATATGCTCGCCAAACCGCGCCCACATCGCCGTCTTCCCCCTCCGTCGCCTACGGCGCCACCTCCCCCTGGCGGGGGAGGATTATGGCGCGGGGTCATTCCTCCCCCGCCAGGGGGAGGTGGCAGGCGTAGCCTGACGGAGGGGGAGGACAGCGATCAGCTCTCGGATCGATTGCCTCGCAGAAACCCCTTCGTCACGTCATCTGCTGCCGCCACAGACCATCACGACATATGCGCGCGGAACCCAGCGGCGCATCGCCGTCCTCCCCCTCCGTCGCCTGCGGCGCCACCTCCCCCTGACGGGGGAGGATCATAGCGAGCGGTCATTCCTCCCCCGCCAGGGGGAGGTGGCAGGCGTAGCCTGACGGAGGGGGAGGACAGCGATCAGCTCTCGGATCGATTGCCTCGCAGAAACCCCTTCGTCACGTCATCTGCTGCCGCCACAGACCATCACGACATATGCGCGCGGAACCCAGCGGCGCATCGCCGTCCTCCCCCTCCGTCGCCTACGGCGCCACCTCCCCCTGGCTGGGGAGGATCATAGCGAGGGATCAATCCTCCCCCGCCAGGGGGAGGTGGCAGGCGCTAGCCTGACGGAGGGGGAGGGCAGCGACAAAGCCCGCTTACCGCGCCGTCTTCTCCATCAACGTCTCGCGGAAAAAGGCATCCGTCGCGCGATAGCTTGCCAGCCAGTTGGCATAGCGCAGGAAGCCGTGGCGCTCGTTCGGGAATACCAGATCCTGATAGGGAATCCGCCGCGCCGCCAGTTCGCGCGCCAGCAGGATCGACTGGCCGAAATCGACATTCTTGTCGTCATCGCCATGGATCAGCAGCACCGGCGAACGCCAACTGTCGATCGATCCCATCGGGGATGAGGTCCATTGCAGCCGCTGCGCCGCCGCCTGCGCATCGGGTGAGAGATTATTCTCCACCGGCCGCACCATCGCATGCACGCCGTGGAAATCCACGCCCGCCGCGAACAGGTCGCTGTTCCGTGCCAATGCCAGCGCGGTCAGATAGCCGCCCCAGCTTCCGCCCCAGATGCCGATCCGCGCCGGATCGACATGGCTTTGCACCGCCAGCCAGCGTCCCGCCGCCAGCACGTCGCGATATTCGCTCGCGCCCTCGCGCGCGATCCCCGGTGCATCGCGGAAGGCGCGGCCATAGCCGGTACCGCTACGATAATTGACCGACAGCACGTCATAGCCTTCCGCCGCGAAATGCTGGTTCAGGATATAGGCGTTGGAATAATAACCGGACGGGTGGAAACCGAGCAGCGTCTGCCGCCGCGGCCCGCCATGGACGAAGATCAAGGCCGGATGTTTGCCCGCGCCCCGCGCCCGGAACAGCTGGGCATGAACCTCGACCCCGTCCTCCGCCTTGAACAGCACCGCTTCCGGCGCGACGAAGCCACGCGCCGCCGGTGCTGCCCCGAGCGGTGAGAGCGTCCGCCCCGCGAGCGCCGGGTAGGCGGGATGGGTCGCGTCGGTGGCGGTCACCGCCATCGTGTCGCCGGCGAAGAGCGGATAGGATTCGATGCCGCTGCCGCGCGTCACCGGCTCGGGCGTTCCGCCCCGCAACGCCACGCGCCAGACATGGTGGCGGTCGAGATCCCTCGCGTCGTTGGCGGCATAGACCAGGCTGTTGCCGTCCGGGCTCAGCGTATAGGTGTCGAGCTCGAACGCCCCCGGCGTCAGTTCGCGCGGGCTGCCGCCTTTGGGATCGATCGCATAAGCATGAAGCCAGCCGCTCGCTTCCCACGGGAAGACGATCGTGCCGCTTTTGCTCCAGAACAGATTCTGCCCGCGCGTACCGGCATAGCGCGCGCCTGTGCCCTGCGGTGCGCTCCACCGGATCCGGTGTGCCCCCGTCGCGGCGTCGGCGATCCGCAGCGACCAATAGGGGCCGCTATCCTCCTTGGCGCCGGTTGGCGGGTCGACCGCGAAGAGGAAGGCGATCTGCTTGCCGTCGGGGGAATAGACCGGCTGGATCGCCCAACCGAGCTCCGCATCGATATAGCGCACATGTTCGCTGCCGATATCGAACAGGCTGACGAAGCTGTGGCCGCGGCGGTTATCGGTGAACAGCAGCTGCTTGCCGTCGGGCGACCATTGCAAATCGCCGACATCCCCGGCGACCTTTGCCACGCGACGGCTGTCGCTGCCGCGCTGCCACAGGTAGAGCGCACCACGATAGGTGTAGGCCAGCATATCGCCTTGCGGCGAAAAGCTAGGCGCATGGCCGCCGCCGATCAGCGTCGGCGCACCGCCATCCAGCGCCGTGACGAACAATTGCTGCTTCGGCCAGGCGGCAAAGCTCGCCGCATTCGGCCCATCCTCTTCGTCGGGATATTCCGGATCTCCTCCGCGCACGAAGGCCAGCGTGCCGCCGTCGCGCGTGAAGGCAAGCTCGGAGATGGGAAGGCCATCATCCTCCTGGAAGGCGGTGATCGCCCGCGCCGGCTGGCCCTTGTCGGCGATCCAGATGTTGCGCACGCCCGCCTTGTTTTCGACCCAGGCGAAGCGCGCTTTGTCCTGTGCACCCGTCAGGCCGCCCGCGATCGGCAGGGCCAGCGCCTCTTCCAGCGCGTCCGCCCTGGCCGGCGGCGCGAGCGCCAGTCCCATGGCGCACAGCGCCAGCATCCATCCGTTCCGGTTCATTCCTGCCTTGTGTAACCGTGCATCCGCAGGAGCAAGCCATTTGCCCGATTGCGCTTCGCCGCATCTGCCTTAGGCTTGGGGCGATGAAGTCGGGAATTTCGTGCATCGCCATCCTGTTGCCGCTGGCGCCTACGGTCGCTCAGGCCACGCCACCGCTCCAGAACCGCGTCGAAGCGCTGTTGCAGGCCGCCGGGCAGGGGCCGCGCTTCGGCCTGGTGGTGGCGGATGACCAGGGCCGCGAGCTGATCGCGATCGATCCCGACGGGCGCTACATGCCTGCCTCCAATACGAAGATGTTCACCACCGCGGCCGCGTTCGCTACGCTCGACGGGCTGGATCGGCCCGATGCCGAAGGCGGCGCCGCCATACGCCTTGAAACCTATCGCCCGGGCGCGCCCGACGTCGTGCTGGAGGGCCATGGCGATGCCCGCCTGTCGAGCGCGCCGGACTGCACGGTGGATTGCCTCGCGACCCTGGCCGATGCGGTCGCGGCCAGGACGCGCGTCGTGCGCGACGTGATCGGCGACGACAGCGTCTTTCCCGACGAACGCTGGAGCCAGGGGATGAGCTGGAACAATATCCCGACCGGCTCGGGCACCGCCATCTCGGCGCTGACGCTGGACGACAATGAGGTGGCGATGACCGTATCGCCCGGGGCAATCGGTACGCCGCCGACGCTGGACCTGCCGGCTTATTACCAGGTCGACAACCGCGCGATCACCGTCCCCGGTGATGCCGCCGACCTCGATTATGATCGCGAGCCTTTCGGCTTTGTCCTGCATCTGCGCGGCACGATCGGTGCGAAGGCGAAGCCGGAACGCTTCCATCTCGGCATCGACGATCCCGCGCGTTACGCCGCCTGGCGGCTCAAGACGCTGCTCGCCGCGCGCGGGGTCAGGGTCACCGGCACGATCGAGGTGCGCCACCGCTTGCGGGCCTGGTCCGACGATCCCGCGCATCGCGGCACCGCCCCGCCGATGCGACCGCCGCCGCAGCCCGTACTGGCCAAGTTGACGCCGCCGCCGTTGGTGGAGGATCTGATCCAAACCAACAAGGTCAGCCAGAATTTGCACGCCGAACTGTTGCTGCGTCGCGTGGCGCAGAAGCAGGGCAGCGGCTCGGTCGCCGATGGGCTTGCGGTGGTGCGCGACATGCTCGGCAAGGCCGGTGTTCCGCGCGTCGACTACGACTTCGCCGACGGCTCCGGCATGTCGAGCTACAACCGCATCGCCCCGCGCGGCACGATGCTGTTCCTGCGCTGGGTCGCCGCCCAGCCCTGGGGGGCGCAGTGGCGGGCGACCCTGCCGGTCGGCGGTCAGAGTCCGGGCACGCTATCCCGGCGCTTCCGTGGCACCCCCTTGGAGGGCAAGGTCTTTGCCAAAACCGGCACGCTGAACCAGACCAACGCGCTGTCCGGCTACATGATCGCCAAGAGCGGCCGCACCCTCACCTTCTCCGCCTTGGCCAACGATGTGCCGCAAGGCGTGGCTGCCACCAAAGCCGTGGAGGATGCCCTCAACCTCATCGCCGCGGAGAATTAAGGCCACTTTCGTATCCCCGTCACCCCGGCCTTGAGCCGGGGTCCCGCTTATGGTCATCCGTCGCCGAAATCGCTCGCCGGCATCAGTCGCAATCCTGGTACCCGCCACGCGTTCCGCAATGCCTGCACCGAAAGACATAGGCGCTCGGGGCGCTGTCCTTGCGCAGCGCGCGATAGAAGCGCTCCCACGCCTCGCCGTGCAATCCCGTGTCGTCCCGGATCGCCGCTATCGCCTCAGCGCCCAGCAGTTCCAGTTCGCGGAACCCGCTACGGCCGAGGAATAGGGCCGCGTCCCCGCAATGCGTCCACCATTGCTCCTGCTGCCAACCGCTGAAGCCGGGGGTGCGATAGGCGACCTCCGCGACCACATCCGCCGAAACTTTATCCCAATCGCCGCGGCTGCCTATCCCGAGTTCGTCGGTGAAGCTCGCCCCCAGTTTCGCGTGCGCTGATCCGTCCGCGATGCACCAGGGGCACAGCGCTTCCTCAAGCTCCTCCTCGGCATAAACCGGGCCGAGATAGATAGTGCCGCGCACCTGTTCGCAGCACACACATTGTGCCTCGGAAGCCCGGACGCTGCCCGTTGCAACGGGGTCGGGGTGATATGTGAATGCGGGCAGGGTGCGCACCGATTTCTCCCGAGCATGGCAGCGCTACCGACTTTGGGCACGAAGCCGCCCGCCCGCAAGCCCGCTGCTTATGCTGTCGGCAGCGGCTTCCTATTCGATTGCCGTCCTGCGATGATCCGCGAAACGGAACGAGGGAGCCACAGGATGCTGACAGGAAGCTGCCATTGTGGCCAAGCGCACTGGACGCTTGAGGGCGATCCCGGCTCCATCACCGCCTGCAATTGCACCTTATGTCGGCGGTACGCCGCCCTGTGGGCCTATGATTATGAAGGCGAGCGGATCGCTCTCGTCGGCCCGACCAGCACCTATACCCGCCCCGGAAAAGCCGATCCGGCGCTCGAAATCCACTTTTGCCCCTCCTGCGCCAACATATTGTGCTGGCGCGGGCTAAGGCTCGAGGAGGACGGCCGCCGTCGCATGGCCGTCAACCTTCGGCTCGCGCCGCCCGAAGCGGTCGAACATCTGCCGATCGATCGTTTCGACGGCCTCGATACGTTCGATGATCTCCCCTCCGACGGCCGCTGCGTCCGCGATCTCTGGTTCTGATCGACGGCAAAACCGCGGAACCAGCCTGCCGTACGAATGGGGATGTCGCGAACCCGACATATGTCCGGGATTAATGCTACAACACGCGCTCGCTGAACATCTCCGGAGGATTATCGCTATGACGAACGGTGCACCGCGCCCGGCCGATCCTCCCGCTCCGGCGGTATCGGCCGTGCCCACGCAAGGCCCCTTGTCGGACGATATGCTGCGGCGGATGGACGGCTATTGGCGGGCCGCCAATTACCTGTCGGTCGGCCAGATCTACCTCCGGAGCAATCCGATGCTCACGGAGCCGCTCGCGATTGAGCATGTGAAGACCCGGCTGCTGGGGCATTGGGGTACGACGCCCGGCCTGAACATGCTGTACGTCCATCTCAATCGCGTCATCGTCGCGCGCGAACTCGACATGATCGCCATCATCGGCCCGGGCCATGGCGGGCCGGGTCTGGTTGCCAACACCTATCTCGAGGGCTCCTATACGGAGCGCTATCCCGCGATCGAGCGCAGCAGCGGCGGCATGAGCCGGCTGTTCCGCCAATTTTCCTGGCCCGGCGGTATCCCCAGCCACGTCGCCCCCGAGACACCCGGATCGATCCACGAAGGCGGCGAACTCGGTTACTCTCTCGCTCATGCGTTCGGCGCGGTGTTCGACAATCCCGACCTGATCGTCGCTTGCGTCGTCGGCGATGGCGAGGCCGAGACCGGCGCCCTGGCGACGAGCTGGCACAGCAACAAATTCCTGAACCCGGCGCGGGACGGGGCGGTATTGCCGATCCTGCATCTGAACGGCTTCAAGATCGCCAACCCGACCGTGCTGGCGCGGATCGGCCAGGACGAACTGATCGATCTGATGCACGGCTATGGCTATGAGCCGCACTTCGTCGAAGGTGACGACCCTGCCGACGTGCATCAGCAACTCGCGGCGACGCTCGATACTGTGCTCGACCGGATCAAGGCGGTGCAGGTCGAGGCGCGATCGGGCGCCGACGTCGCGGACCGGCCGCGCTGGCCGATGATCGTGATGAAGACGCCCAAGGGCTGGACCGGCCCGAAATTCGTCGACGGCTTGCCCGTCGAAGGAACGTGGCGCGCGCACCAGGTGCCGATCGCGGACTTCAAGAACCCGGCGCATCTCGGTCAGCTCGAGCAATGGATGCAAAGCTATCGCCCGGCGGAATTGTTCGACGCGGCCGGCAAGTTTCGAGAGGAGTTTGCGGCGCTCGCCCCGACCGGCCATCGCCGGATGGGGTCGAACCCGCACGCCAATGGCGGCGAATTGTTGAAGCCGCTATCCCTGCCCGATTTCCGGGATCATGCCGTCGCGCAGGCAGGCCCCGGCCAGGTTCAGGCCGCGGCGACCGCCGTGCTGGGCGGCTATCTGCGCGACGTCATGGCGCTGAACGCGGACTCGGCCAACTTCCGCCTGTTCGGCCCCGACGAGACCGCCTCCAATCGCTTGCAGGCGGTCTATGAAGTGACCGGCAAGACGTGGATGGCGGACACGGAGGCGAACGACACCGATCTCAGCCGGGATGGCCGCGTGATGGAGGTGCTGAGCGAGCATCTCTGCCAGGGATGGCTGGAAGGCTATCTGCTCACCGGCCGCCACGGCCTGTTCTCCTGCTACGAAGCGTTCGTCCACATCGTCGATTCCATGGTCAACCAGCATGCGAAATGGTTGAAGGTCACGCGCACGATTCCGTGGCGCCGGCCGATCGCGTCGCTCAACTATCTGCTGACGTCGCATGTCTGGCGGCAGGATCATAATGGCCTGTCGCACCAGGATCCCGGCTTCCTCGATCATGTCGCCAGCAAGAAGGCGGATGTCGTCCGTATCTATCTGCCGCCGGACGCGAATTGCCTGCTGTCGGTGGCCGATCATTGTCTGCGCAGCCGTCACTATGTGAACGTCATCGTCGCGGGCAAGCAGCCCGAGGCGCAGTGGCTCGATATCGACGATGCGGTGCGCCATTGCACCGCGGGCGCCGGCATCTGGGAATGGGCGAGCGACGACGGCGAGCCCGACGTGGTGATGGCCTGCGCCGGGGACGTGCCGACGCTGGAAACAATGGCGGCGGTGATGATGCTGCGCGACACTGTGCCGGATATCCGGATCCGGGTCGTCAATGTGGTCGATCTGATGGTACTCCAGCCGCAGTCGGAACATCCCCACGGGCTCGACGAGCGCGCCTTCGATGCGCTGTTCACCACCGACAAGCCGGTGATCTTCGCCTTCCACGGCTATCCTGCGCTGATCCACAAGCTGACCTACCGCCGGACCAACCATCACAATATCCACGTCCGCGGCTATAAGGACGAGGGCACCACGACCACGCCGTTCGACATGGTCGTGCTCAACGATCTAGACCGGTATCGCCTGGCGCTCGACGCGATCGAGCGCATCCCGCGCTTGCGCGATAGGGTCGCGGACGAGACCGCGCGCTATTGGGCGCTGATCGAGCGGCATAAACTACACGTTTATGAAGAGGGCGACGATCTGCCCGAGGTACGCGACTGGCAATGGCGCCGATGAGCGCGGCGCTGCCCCCGCTCGGCATCCTCACGCTGAACGAGGGATCTTCGTCGCTCAAGTTCGGCTTTTACGAAGCCGGGCCGGATCGGATCGAGGCCCGCATGTCCGGCGAGGTGGAAGGGAGTCAGCCCGCCGACATGTTCGACCGGATCGACACCGCTTTGGGCGGCGTGCGACCCGATGCGATCGGACACCGCATCGTGCATGGCGGACCCGATCTGTTCGGGCCGGTGCGCATCGACGCGGATGTCCTGGCCCGGCTGGATCGCGCCACCGCCTTCGCGCCGCTGCACGGCCCCGCCGCGCTGTCGCTGATCCAGGCGGCACAGGCGCGTTATCCGGATGTCCCGCACGTCGCCTGTTTCGACACCGGCTTCCATGAAGGGTTGGAACAGGTCGCCGCCGTTTTGCCGATCCCCAAGGCACTGCGCGGGGAGGGGGTGCGTCGCTACGGCTTCCATGGCCTGTCGTGCCAGTCGATCGTCGATCAACTGGGAACGGACCTGCCCGAGCGGCTGATCATCGCGCATCTCGGCAGCGGTGCCAGCGTCACCGCCGTCCGCGCCGGCCAGTCGATCGACACCAGCATGGGTCTGACCCCGTCGGGCGGCATCGTGATGGCGACGCGCGCCGGCGATCTCGATCCTGGCCTGTTGCTCTATTTCTTGCGCGAACGCGGCATGGATGCGGCCGCGATTGAGGATATGGTAGACCGCCGTTCCGGCCTGCTGGGCATTTCGGCATTGTCGGGTGACATCCGCAGACTGCACGCCGCGGCGGCGACGGACGTCGATGCCGCGCTGGCCATCGCCATCTTCTGCCGCTCGGTCGCCAAACAGATTGCCGCAATGATGGCCTCGCTCGGCGGTGCCGACATGATCGTCTTCACCGGCGGCATTGGCGAGAACGATGCCGTGGTCCGCTCTGCGATCTGCGACGATCTTGTCTGGGCGGGTGTTCGGTTGGAACGGGCGGCGACCGGCGGGGGAGATATTACGGTGCGCATATTACCCTCGCAGGAAGGGGCGGCGATCGCACGCGGCGTATTCGCGTGCCTGCATGGCCGCTAGCGCGTTTCCGGCGCACTGCCCGCAGCGGTCCCGAAACGACACATAGGCCGGAAGGGGGCGCCCAGTCGGCGACCCCGCCGGGAAAAACAGCAAGGATCCAGGACGTGAAGAGCACCGGCAACACTATTCTCATCACCGGCGGCGGCTCGGGCATCGGGCGGGCCTTGGCGCATCGCTGGCATGATGCGGGCAGCAGCGTGATCATCACCGGGCGTCGCCAGCAGATGCTGGATGACGCAATTGCCGGCCGGGAACGGATGGCGGCCTACATTCTCGACGTGACGGTAGCCGACGAGGTCGACGCGTTCGTCCGGAAGGTTCTGGCTGACCATCCCCGGCTCAACATATTGGTCAATAATGCGGGTATCTACAGCGCCGAGAAGATCACCGCCCATCGCGATATCTCCGACGCGGAAGCTATGATCCAGACCAACATCGTCGGCCCGATCCGTATGACCAATGCCTTGATCGACCATTTGAGCGCGCAGCCCGGCGCGGCGATCATCAACATGTCGTCCGGCCTCGCCTTCGTTCCCTATCCTGCGGCACCGACCTACAGCGCGACCAAGGCCGCCCTGCATTCCTATACGGCTGCGATCCGTCCCCTTCTGAAAGGCCGGGTCGAGGTGATCGAGATCGTGCCGCCGCAGGTGCAGACCGAACTGACTCCCGGCCAGTCCACGGATCCGAGCAGCATGCCGCTCGATGAATTCGCCGATGAGGTCATGGCTCTGTTGCATGCGGAAAACACACCCGCCGAAATATGCGTGGAACGCGTTCGCTATTTCCGCGAGGCGGAGGCCAAGGGGCAATATGACGAGGCGTTGGAGATGCTCGCCAAATATAGCTGATTGCGCGAGTGGCTTGGCTGCGCCGTCATCACGGGCGGCGCGCAGACCCATAGCTCTCGCCACAGTAAGCGTGCCGAGGGATCAGCCATTAAGCGGTATTTCGATGCCTGTTCTTCGCCCGCCCATCGGATGACAATTCAGCATCAGCATGAGCCGCGGTGATTGGCCGACAGACGCCCATCGTTCGCTTGCGGACGTTCGTCGGCCAGCGCAAACCGGGCCGATGCTTGACGACGAACTGAAAAACCTGCGTCGAGTTGTTGCCAATGGCGGCACCGCGTCGGAGATAGACGACGCACTTCTGCCTCTCATCGCGCGCTTGGACCCATCGATCATCGCCCCCATCCTGATGCTTCTCAACGAGAGCGGCGATCAGGATGGCATGTGGTCGATACTGCATACGGCGGAGTCGTTCGATGGACCGGTCTATAGGGCAGGTCTCCTCACGGCCTTGCCGGTGCTGGCGCAAAGCTGCCGGTGGTGGGCTACGACGTTGATGATCCGTGTCCTCAACTCGGACACGGATCATGCCGAACTGACAGCCCAGCTTCGTGATGCGTCTCTGCCGACGAAGAAGGCCGTCGCGACGATCTGCGAGCAGTTGAGCAAAGACGCACGCTTCCAGGCTAAGGCAGCTGCGGTCCTCGCCGCCGCCAAGGCGTGAGGGCCAAACATCCGCAGCCCGCATCTGCGTACGCCGAAGGCCGCTTCCAAAGACAGCGAGCGACGCTGTTACCGATCCGTCATTCGCAGCCTCAAGCTCGGGCGAAAGGGCCAGGTTCCAAACGATCGGCCGTCCCTCCGGATGTTCCAACAATTCCCGTACGGAACGCTGTATATGACGCCACGGCTTCCCCCCCAGGGACACGGCCCTCGGACAGGCGCTGCGTGCGGGATCTGTGGTTCTGATCGCAACGCAGCGGGTTTCGGGGCTCGCTTCTATGTCCGGTCGAACAGCAGAACATCCTCGCCGGCAACCGCCCGCACGTGGCTGCCCTTTCCGTCCGCAGAACGCATGAAGCGAAAGACGAGGGTTGCCGCGGGGACATAGCCGTCGGGCAGGACGAAGCCATTGGTGTCGACCGCGACAAGCGGCCGGTCGCGCCCACGCGACCGGATCATGATCCCGTCCGGCCCCCGGACGATCTCGATCGTATCCGCGCTGAACCCCGTGTCCAGGAAGCCGGTCACCATCGGGTCTTGCGCGTCGCGCCGCCGATACGTTCCCACATAGCTGTCGACCAGCGCCGTCGCGGGAATGTCGGCGATCCGAACCGACCAATCGCCGGGCCAACAATAGGCGTCGGAGACGGCGTTGCGGATCTCGTCGCCCAGAATGTCGCCATGCTCGCCATTCGTCAGCACCACCAGCCCGTCGCCGGTCGCGAGATTGCCTTCGACATACGCCTTGTAGCTGTCGTTGGCGCCGGCATGATGGAAGATGCGCGTCTCTCCTCGGCCTGCCAGCCGTGGGCCCAGGCCATTGAAGCCGGGGCTGACCACGGTCATCATCTCCACCGCCAGTTCCTGAGGGAGGAAGCTCTGGCGCGTGCGGTAACTGGCGCCCAGCGCCAGGACCATGCGGGCAAGGTCGCGCGCGTTCGTCCACAGGCCGGAGGCGGCAAGTTCAGGAAAGCTCTGCCAGCCGCGTGGCAGCGCAACCGGCTGTCCGCGTCCGTCATGGGCGTGGGCGATATTGTCGGTCGCGGCAGCGGGCGCCGGTATGAACCGGCTCCGCGTCATGCCGAGCGGGCCGAACACATGCTGGTGCGCCAGCCGGTCGAAGGCTTCGCCGGTCGCATCTTCGATCACGGCCTGGATGACCATATATCCGCCGCCGGAATAGCGCGATCGCGTGCCGGCCGGATCGATCCTGGCGAGCGCCTTGTTCCTGGCCGGAGGCATTCCGTTCAGCGTCTGCGCCAGGGTCGGAAGCACCGCGTCCGGCGGATAATCCGAAAAGCCATGGACGTTGAAGCCGCTGCTATGGGACAGCAGCATGCGCAGCGTCACCGCGCGGTCGTCGCCTGCAGGCCCGACGGGAACATGCCACCGCTTGAGCCAGCGATTCACGTCCTGATCCAGATCGAGGGTCTGGCGGGATACCAGCTGTAGGCATAGGAGCGCGGTGGCCAGCTTGCTGACCGAACCGACCGAAAACAGCGTCTCGGTGTTCACCGGCGATGCGGTGCCGGCGACGCGCGTTCCAAACCCTTGCGCCGTCGCAATGCTGCCGCCGCGCATCGTCGCTATCGCAACGCCGGGTACGCCATGGTGCTGCATGCGATCGGGCAGCGTCCCGTGCTCGTGACCGGTATGAACATTGGAACGCAGGCGCAGCGTCTGGAGCGATGGTGATTGTGCCGGTGCGGCAGAGGAGGCCCAAGCCGCAAGCGGAACCACGGCCCCGCCGGCCAGAAGACTGCGTCGATCGAAACGGTGCATATGCGCTCGCCATGTCATTGGCAGCGCCCGCCGATCCTTCGTTCAGGATTGGCCCGGTGCCCTAACCAATCCCCTGTCGCGATGCCCCTGCTTAGCCGGGCGGTGCAGGAGGTCAAGCATCGCCACCAATGCGGGCAAGGAGGCGAAAAGACGCACGATCCGCCTGTGCCGCGGCGATCCGGGAAGAAGCGCACGGGTTGGGCTATAAGCGCGCTTATGGTCGATCAAATGCCTGCCCCGTCCGCGCTCGTGCGAATGTCCCCGACGGATGTTCCGGATGTGGCCAGCCTGTATGTCCGATGCGCCGATTATTTCCTGCTGCAGGATGGTGTGACGCCCACGCTGCGCAATGCGCGCGATATCTTCACCGATCTCCCGCCGGGAAAAGTCGCGCAAGATCAGGCCGTCTTCGGCTGGAAGGAAAACGGATCTCTATATGCGGTCGCGGCGATCCTGCGTGACTATCCCACCAAAGGCATCTGGTATCTCGGCTTCATGCTCGTCGATCCGCGGTGGCGCGGCCATGGCGTGGGCGCGTCTTTCTATCGCACGCTCGAGGCGTGGGCGGTTGCAGAGGGCGCGACCGAGCTTCGCGTCGCCGTGATCGAGGATAATGAACCCGGCGCCCGCTTCTGGCGCGCGCTCGGTTTTGTCGAAGCGCGCCGCGTGGGGCCGGACAGGTTCAAAACGCGGCGTCATCGCCGGATCGAGTTACGCCTTCCCGTGGCTCCAGCTACTCCGGACGGGTGACGACAGCGTGACCAGGATCGCCCCGCAATTGCGGGAATGAGGACATCAAAGCGCTTTTCCGCAGCTGGGTC
The DNA here is from genome assembly GCF_052180265.1 of Sphingomonas sp. ASY06-1R. Taxonomy (GTDB): domain Bacteria; phylum Pseudomonadota; class Alphaproteobacteria; order Sphingomonadales; family Sphingomonadaceae; genus Sphingomonas_I. Next base: position 993,692 of record NZ_CP197464.1, read on the forward strand.
GGCAGCCCCGTGCGGCATCAACGGCAGGCGCGCCGGCGTTCCCGCAAGCTTGACGAGATGTTGTCCATCGCGTTGCTTGGCGGAAACAGGAAAAGGGGAGAAACAATGCGACGCGCGCTACCGTTAATATTGGCCGTCATCCTTGCCGCGCCATCGTCCGCGCAGGATCTCGCCGCGCAGGAGATTGTGGTGACCGGCGCCCGGGCCGAGCAAGACGGATATCAACGCGACATGCCCGCAGTGGGCCTTCGTCGCACGGCCGATTTTCTCGTGCAGCAGGTCATCATCCGCGGCGACACGCGCGACCCGAAACAGCGCGCCGTGGAAATCCGTCAGATGCTGGAACGGGCGGTGCAGCTAGCCGGCAAGCATGGGGTTCAGCTGGCCTATGGCGACTATATTCTCACGCCGCTCACGCCCGACAATCTCGATCAGATCACATTGTCTAACGACAGCCGCCCCGACAGCCAGAAAATCTCCTTCCTCGTCAAAGCGCAACTCGGCGGGAAGGAAAGCGGGGCACGCGCCGAAAAGCGTATCGAGTATTTCGTCGAGTCCGTCCCGGAAGTCGGCCGCGCGCAGATGGATATGGACGATGATTCATCCCTGTCGATCGTCGGCCCGGACCAATATCGCGCTCAGATCGCAGACAAGGTCATGGAAGATGCCCGGATGCTTTCGACCAAGATGGGCGCAGGTTATGCCGTCTCGATCGAGGGCCTGAACATGCCTGTGCAATGGACGCAGGCCGGGCCGGCGGAAGTCCTGCTCTACATCCCCTACAAGCTGGTCATCGTCCCCAAGCCTTGATCGCGAGGTCTGAGCCGCCCATCCGTTGACAAAGTACGTATTAAGCGTACAGATTGGACCGCGTGCCGGAATGTGACTCGCCAGATCACCGGCGCCGGCTCTTTCTCAGATTTGGCAGTGATGGCGCGTCCGACGATCCAGTGTCAGAAGAGCTGCCGTTCGGCGTACATAATCCTCCCCCGCCAGGGGGAGGTGGCGCCGAAGGCGACGGAGGGGGAGGACGGCGATGCGCCTCGCAGGTTCAGAAAGCAGCCAGCGCAACGCCAAACGCCTGCGCAAGGCGATGACGCCGCCAGAGATTGCCTTGTGGCTCGCCCTCCGCAGCAACGAAGCAGGCTTGCGTTTCCGCAGGCAATACGCCGCCGGTCGCTATGTGCTGGATTTCTATTGTGCCCCGGCCCGGTTGGCGGTCGAGATCGACGGTGAAGCGCACAATCGGGGCGACCGTCCGCAGCGGGATGGCGTGCGCGACGCATGGCTGGCGGGGCAGGGCACGCAGGTATTGCGCTATGCGGCGGGAGACGTGCTGACCAACCTCGACGGCGTCGTTCGCGACATCATGACGACCGCGCTCGCGCGAATGGGTCGACCCGTGGGCTGATCGCCGTCCTCCCCCTCCGTCAGGCTCCGCCTGCCACCTCCCCCTGGCGGGGGAGGATTGGGACAGTGATCCTCCCCGCCAGGGGGGAGGTGGCGCCGCAGGCGACGGAGGGGAGGGCGGCAATACGCCGCGGTTCGAAGCGCCGGCCATTCAGATCATCAAGTTCGTTTCCGGTGTTTTTCCGCCTTCCCGCACATTCCTCCCCCGCCAGGGGGAGGTGGCGCCGAAGGCGACGGAGGGGGAGGGCGGCAAAGCGCTGCGGTCCGGAGCGCCGGCTACTCAGATCATCAAGTTCGTTTCCGGTGTTTTTCCGTCTTCCCGCATCATCCTCCCCCGCCAGGGGGAGGTGGCGCCGAAGGCGACGGAGGGGGAGGACGGCAATGCCCCTCGCAGCTTCGTCACCCCGACGCGATCACCGCATCGCCCGTCGCCCGCCGCAACTCCAGGATACCCGTCTCGCGATGGCGGGTCGGATGCACCCGGTTCGTCAGCAGCGTCCAGGCGACGCCACGCGCGAAATCCACCCAAAGCCCGGTGCCGGTGAAGCCCGTATGGCCGATCGTTTCGGGTGAGCAGGCGTCACCGCCATGCCAGCCGGCGAACCTCTTCTCCCAGCCGCACGTGCGGTCGTCGCGCACGCGGGTGCGGATCGCCTGGAGCATGGCGGGCGAGGCGCCGCTACCGTCGAGCAGGCCTTGCGCGAAATCCAACACGCCTGCGACCGTGCCGAACAGCCCGGCGTGGCCGGTCGCACCGCCCAGCGCGAAGCAATTCTCGTCATGCACCTCGCCCTTCAGGACGCGCCCGCGCCACGAACAGGCTTCGGTCGCGACGGCGGGGCCGGGCGGCGTGCCATAAGCGAGGCCGGCGCCGAGCGGCCATGCCGAAAGCGGCGCGCCCGTGATCCGCTCGATCGCGATCCCCAGCAGCAGGAAGTTGATATCAGAATAAACCGCCGGTCCGTGCCGCCATTCCCGTTGCAGCACGAACGCGCGCAGCCGATCCGGATCGTCGCTATAGGTATAGATTGGCTCGACCGCCGGCAGGAAGGTGCGGTGGGCAAGGCAGTCGCGGAACGTCAGCCGGCGCTCGGCGGCCTGCGCGACATCATATTGCCGCAAATCGGGGATGGCATCGGTCAGCGGCCGATCGAGGTCGATCCGGCCCTGATCAGCCAAGGTCAGGATCATGGGGGTGGTCGCGATGACCTTCGTCAGCGAGGCGAGGTCGAACCAATGCTCGTCCGTCAGCGGCTCCGGCTCCGGCTCCAGCGCCGCCATGCCGGCATGGCGCACCACGCGGCGGCCGTCGGCATGGACGATGCCGAGCGCCGCGCCGGGTATCCGCCCCTCCGCGATCGCCGCGGCGGCCGGGGCAAAGGCGTGCTCGATCATGCCTCCGCCGACCTCGGTTTCACGCCAGTGATGAACGGCAGGAACAGGATCGCCGCCGCGCTAAGCCCGCCCGACAGCCAGAAGAAGCCGTCATAGCCGATCGCCTGCTGGATCGATCCGGCCGCACCCGCGAGCAGCCGCGGGAGCAGGAAGGCGAAGCCCGACAGGAAGGCATATTGCGCGCCGGGATAACGCGGGTTCACTAGCATCGAGAGGTAAACCACGAACACCGCCCCCTCCAGGCCGTGCGCGAACTGGTCGAAGCCCGCGGCCACATAGAGCACGAAATTGCTCGGCGATGCGTACCACAGCCAGACGAAGATCCAGTTGCCGAAGGCCGATGCGATCGCGCCGCCGGCCAGCGCGGCGCCCATCCGCCAGCGCGCGGCCATCCAGCCGCCGATCGCGACGCCAACCATGCTGGCCAACAGGGCAACCGCGCCATCCGCCATCGCGATCTGGTTGAGGCTGTAACCGCGCGCGTTCCACAAAGGGTGGGACAGGGTCAGCGTCATCACGTCGCCCATGCGATAGAAGGAGACGAACGCCAGCACCGGCAGCGTCGCGTAACCGAACCGCCAGAAGATATCGACATAGGGCCCGATCGCTGCCGACAGCCGCGCGGGCGCATCGGCCCGCATGCGGCGAATGCGGGGCAGCGCGATCGCCAGCCCCACGAACGGCAGCAACGCCAATGCCAGCACCAACGGAGTGACGTTGGTCTTGCTGGTCACGCCCGCTTTGGCCGCCGCGGCGAGCAGGGCCCAGCCGACGATCGCGGTCACCAGCAGCGAGCCGAGCAGGATGATGGCGCTGGCGATCAGGCCGGTGACGAGGGCGGGGCCGCGGCGGCCGTCATGCTCCGCGTCGCGCGCGGTCGCCACCAGGATAGGGAAGGGCAGGAAGGCCGCGAGCGCGATCACCAGATAGGCCCAGGTCCAGTCGAGCTGCCCCGCTACGAACACCGCGCCGCTGCCCGCCGCGACCATCGCGCTGCGATAGCCCCACAGATTGGCCGCGACCATCGGCCCCTGTTCGGCTTTGGTCGGGGCGAGTTCGATCCGCCAGCCGTCGGCAGCCACCTCCAGCGTCGTCGTCCAGAAAGCGAGCAGCACCGCGAACAGGGCGGTCAGCGGCAGGCTCCTGTCACTCGACGTGAACGCCATCGCCGTCATCGACAGGAAGATGCCGAGCTGGGACAGCATGATCCAGCCGCGCCTTTTGCCCCAGAAGCGGCCAAAGCCCGGCACGTCGAAGCGGTCGAGCAGCGGCGCCCACACGAACTTGAACGTCGGCAGCAGCGCCACCCAGGCGAAGAAGCCGATCAGCACGATGTCGATGCCGTGCCGCGCCAGCCGCAGCGTCAGCACCGCATTGAACATGTAGAAGGGCAAGCCGGCGGAGAAGCCGAGCAGCAGATACAGGGCCAGCAGGCTGCGGGGTGGCCGCGGCGACGGCGCCGCGTCAGCCAAGCTGGCCGATCCCGTCAAATTGAGTCGCCGCCACCCACGCGGCGGTTGTCGGCGTAACTATACCGCGCCGTCAACCGCCGGATGACCTTACAGTTTGGCCGTCAGGTCCGGAATGATCTGGAACAGATCGCCGACCAGGCCGAGATCCGCGACCTGGAAGATCGGCGCATCCTCGTCTTTGTTAATCGCGACGATGATCTTGCTGTCCTTCATGCCGGCCAGATGCTGGATCGCCCCCGAAATACCGACCGCGACATACACCTCCGGCGCGACGATCTTGCCGGTCTGGCCGACCTGATAATCGTTCGGCGCATAACCCGCATCCACCGCCGCCCGGCTCGCGCCGACCGCGGCGTGCAGCTTGTCCGCCAGCGGATCGATCAGCGCATGGAATTGCTCGGACGAGCCCAAAGCCCGACCGCCGGACACGACGACCCGCGCCGACGTCAGCTCCGGCCGCTCCGACTTGCTGGTCTCGCGGCCGACGAAGCTCGACAGGCCGGTATCGCCCGTGCCCGCGACGGGTTCGACCGCGGCCGTACCGCCGCCCACCGCCGCCTTGGCGAAGGCCGTGCCGCGCACGGTCAGCACCTTTTTCGCGTCGGACGACTGCACCGTCGCCACCGCATTGCCCGCATAGATGGGCCGCGTGAACGTATCCGCGCCTTCGATCGAGAGCACGTCGGACACCTGCATCACGTCGAGCAGGGCGGCGACGCGCGGCGCGATATTCTTGCCTTCGGACGTCGCGTTGCACAGCAAAGCATCGTAATTCGCCATCAGCGCGACGAGCAACGGTGCGACATTCTCGGCGAGCATCTGGCCATAGGCCGGATCGCTCGCGAGCAGCACCTTGGCCACGCCGTCCACTTTGGCAGCCGCTTCGGCCGCCTGCTGGGCTTCGCTGCCGTCGCCGGCGACCAGGGCATGGACGTCGCCCAGCTGGGCCGCGGCCGTGATGGTCGACAGGCTCGCATCCTTGAGCGCGCCTTCGCCATGCTCGATCAATACCAGCACGCTCATTGTGCGATCCCCATATCCTTGAGCTTGCCGACCAGCGCATCGACGCTGTCAAGCTTCACGCCCGCCTGGCGCTTGGACGGCTCGACCACCTTCAGCGTCTTCAGCCGCGCCGTGATATCGACGCCATAATCGTCCGGCGTTTTCTGCGCCAACGGCTTGCTCTTGGCCTTCATGATGTTGGGCAGGCTCGCATAACGCGGCTCGTTCAGGCGCAGGTCGGTGGTGACGATTGCCGGCGTCGCCAGGCTCACCGTTTCCAGCCCGCCATCCACCTCGCGCGTCACTTCGACCCGGTCGCCCTTGACCTCGACCTTGGATGCGAACGTGCCCTGCGGCCGGCCGCTCAGCGCCGCCAGCATCTGGCCCGTCTGATTGCAATCGTCATCGATCGCCTGCTTGCCGAGCATGACGATGCCCGGCTGCTCTTCATCCATCACCGCCTTCAGCAGCTTGGCCACCGCCAGCGGCTCGACTTCCGCATCGGTCATGATCAGGATCGCGCGATCGGCACCCATGGCGAGCGCGGTGCGAAGCGTATCCTGCGCCTTTTGCGGTCCGACGGAGACCGCAACGACTTCGGTCGCCGCGCCTTTTTCGCGCAGGCGGATCGCCTCTTCGACGGCAATCTCGTCGAACGGGTTCATCGACATCTTGACGTTGGCGAGATCGACGCCGCTGCCGTCCATCTTGACGCGCGGCTTCACATTATAATCGATCACCCGCTTGACGGGGACGAGGACCTTCACATCGTTTCTCCACAGCCAGCGCGGGTCGCAGCCCGCGGGTCAGACGCCCCCGATAGCAGGTGCTTGACGTATAGGTAAAGCAGCTGGTTCCTGCCCGTTCGTCCCGAGTAGCCATCGAGCTTGCCGAGATGGCGTATCGAGGGACATGCCGGTCTCGATACGGGTTCTCGACAAGCTCGAACCCTACTCGACCCGAACGGGCAGGAACGGAAGCGCGCTCAAGCCGCCTGCTGCACCTGCGCCACGATCTTCTTCGCCGCATCGCCAAGGTCGTCCGCCGCCACGATCGGCAGGCCCGAATTGGCGAGGATTTCCTTGCCCTGCTGCACGTTCGTGCCTTCCAGGCGCACCACCAGCGGCACCGACAAATTCACTTCCTTGGCGGCCGCGACGATGCCCTCGGCAATGATGTCGCAACGCATGATGCCGCCAAAGATGTTGACCAATATGCCCTGCACCGCCGGGTCGGACAGAATCAGCTTGAACGCCGCCGTCACCTTCTCCTTCGAAGCGCCGCCGCCGACGTCGAGGAAGTTGGCGGGGAAGGCGCCATTCAGCTTGATGATGTCCATCGTCGCCATGGCAAGGCCGGCGCCGTTGACCATACAGCCGATATTGCCGTCCAGCTTGATGTAGGCGAGGTCATACTTGCTCGCTTCGACTTCCGCCGGATCTTCCTCGGTCTCGTCGCGGAGCTCCAGAATGTCGGGATGGCGATACAGGCTGTTCGAATCGAACGAGACCTTCGCGTCCAGCACCAGCAGCTTGCCGTCGGTCGTCTCTACCAGCGGGTTGACCTCCAGCATCGACATGTCGGTGCCGACAAAGGCGTTGTACAGCTGGCCGGCAAGCTTGACCGCCTGCTTGTTGAGATCGCCCGTCAGCTTCAGCGCGAAGGCCACGGCGCGGCCATGATGCGGCTGGAAGCCTTCGACCGGATCGATCGTGATGGTGCGGATCTTCTCCGGCGTGTCATGCGCCACCGTCTCGATGTCCATGCCGCCTTCGGTCGAGACGACCATGGCGATGCGGCCGCTCGCGCGGTCGACCAGCATCGAGAGGTAATATTCCTTCGCGATGTCCGCGCCGTCGGTGATGTAGAGGCGGTTGACCTGCTTGCCCGCATCGCCGGTCTGGATCGTCACCAGCGTGTTGCCCAGCATCTCGCCGGCATTGGTGCGGACTTCGTCGGCCGACTTGGACAGGCGCACGCCGCCCTTCGCATCGGGACCCAGTTCCTTGAACTTGCCCTTGCCACGGCCACCGGCATGGATCTGCGCCTTGACGACATAAAGCGGCCCGGGGAGCCGGTTAGTGGCTTCGACCGCCTGGTCGACGCTCATGGCGGCATAGCCCAAGGGGATGGCGACGCCGAACTTCGCGAGCAGTTCCTTGGCCTGGTATTCGTGAATATTCATGGAAGGGCGATTCCTGTGCGGACTCGGGGAAAGTGCCGCGCGTAAAGCACAGGCCCGGCCTCAAGGCAAAGGCTTCACCCCCCGATTTCGCACTTGATCGCCGCCTTGGTGGTGACCGTGACGATTTCGGGATCGCCCAAGTCGGCGATGCGGCGCAGCACGCGCTTGACGCTCATTTTCTCGCCCGGCGTTTCCGATTTGGCGACCGACTTCAACTCCTTCAGCTGTTCGATCGACAGCCGCTCGGTCATTCGTCCCGCCATGCACCGTGCGATCTTCGCCGGCAGTCCCGCTTCCTGCAGGGCGGCGTTCACGCGTTGCTCGGGGCTGGCGCCGCAGCCGGCAAGCGCCAGAAGGGGAAGGAGGAGGAAGGTCGCGCGCTTCATGAGTATCTCCGGAACGGGCGCGCTAAACGCCCAATCGTCTGACGGATGGATGAACGGCGCGGTCGCGCCTATATGAGGACGGTGTCCATCGTAACCGGCCTTTGCCTATTCCTCCTCACCGTCGCCCTCATGGAGGGCTTCGCTTACGCAGCGCACCGCTGGATCATGCATGGTCCGGGCTGGTTCCTGCACAAAAGCCACCATCGCCCGCGGCTTGGCAATTGGGAATTGAACGATCTGTATGCCGCGATCTTTGCGGTCCCCTCCATCATACTCCTGCTGGGCGGCGTCCAGCTTGACTGGTGGCCGGGCTGCGCCTGGATCGGGGCGGGCATCGCGGCCTACGGCGCCATCTATTTCGGGTTTCACGACTGGATCGTGCATCAGCGCCTGCCCGGCCGCTTCGTGGCACGCTCGACTTACATGAAGCGAATCGTCCAGGCGCATCGCCTCCACCATGTCGTGGAAACCAAACATGGCACGGTCAGCTTCGGCTTCCTGATCGCGCCCAAGCCCGAAAAGCTGAAAGCCGAACTGGCGAAGCGCAACCGAGCAGGGGTCCGCGAACCGCGTTAAAGACGCGACGAGCCTTTAAATGACCCTCCTAGAAAGACGTAAGGTTCAGCGCGGACGCGTCCAGAGGGTCGGTGCGCGCGGTGTACCGGCCTTGGGGTGGCGCGCCTGCCACCAGGATTTCATCACCCAGCCCAATTTGGCGCGTTTGCTGGTGGTGACGCGCGCGTCCCACGCCGTCGTCCCCCGGCGCGCGACCTCGCGGGCGATGTCGCCGTAAATCCCCGCCGCCGCCAGCACCGCCCACGCCGACCGGAACGGCAAGGCCGCCGCGCCGACTCGCGCGCTCGCCTCATAGGCCGCCGATCGCTCGGCCAGCCGCGTGCCGAGCGATGCCAGGCGCGCCCGATAGGGCGGGGCAAACAGCTCCGACTCGGGAATTTTTAACTCTTTCAGCCAGTCGAGCGGCAGGTAGCGGCGCCCCGCGTCATGATCCTCCCGCACGTCGCGCGCGATATTGGCCAGCTGAAAGGCGATGCCCAGGTCGCACGCACGGTCCAGCGTCGCCTCGTCCTGGGGCGACACGCCCATCACGATCGCCATCATCACGCCGACCGCGCCGGCGACATGGTAGCAATATTGATAGAGATCCTGTTCGGTTTGCGGTCGCCACCCACGCGCGTCCAGCGCGAACCCTTCGATCAGATCGTTGGCGACCGCGGCGGGAATATTGCATTCGCGCGCAACCAGCCCGAAGCCGTCAAAGGCGGGATCGCCGCTTGGTTGGCCCGCCAGTGCCAGCGCGGTGCGTTCGCGGATCGTCGCCAGCCGCGCGGCCGGATCGTCCACCACCTGCATACCGTGGCCCATGTCCTGACCGTCGGCGAGATCGTCGCAGGCGCGGCACCAGGCATACAGCAGGCAGGCATGGTCGCGCGTGGCGGGATCGAACAGCTTGGCCGCCATCGCGAAGGATTTGGAGCCATCCGCGATCGATTGCCGCGCATGCTCCACCAATGCCGTGCGGTCGAGCGTCAAAGCTCTTCCGCGCGCATGCTCGTGATCGGCGTGGCCGGGCGATGCGCGGCCATGTCCGCGAGCAAAGTCTCCAGATCGTCGCCCGTGATCAGCAGGTCGCGATGCTGCGGGCGCAGGAAGCCGACATCCTGCATCATGCGCCAATATGCGAGGATGCCGTCATAATAGCCCGCGACATTCAGCAGGCCGACCGGCTTGTTGTGATAGCCCAGCTGCGCCCAGCTCAGCGCCTCCCACAATTCGTCCATCGTGCCAGTGCCGCCGGGCAGCGTCAGGAAGCCGTCCGACAGATCGGTGAAGGCCTGCTTGCGCTCGTGCATCGTCTCGACGACGTGCAATTCGGTCAGACCGAGATGCGCGACCTCCAGATTGACGAGCGCCTTGGGGATGACCCCGATCACTTCGCCGCCGGCCTGCAATGCACCGTCCGCGACCGCGCCCATCAGGCCAAGCCGGCCGCCGCCATAAACGACGCCGATGCCGCGTGCCGCCAGCGCGGCGCCGACGGCCCGAGTCGCGTCGATGTAGATAGGGTCGGCGGGGCTCGCCGAACCGCAATAGACCGCAAGCCGCCTCACAGCGTCTCCAACATCAAGGCCGCCGTTGCCTTGGCAGATCCGACGACACCGGGAATCCCGGCGCCGGGATGCGTGCCGGCGCCGACAAAATACAGATTATGCAGCACATCGTCGCGATTGTGCGTGCGGAACCAGGCCGATTGCGTCAGCAACGGCTCCAGGCTGAAGGCCGAACCCAGATGCGCCTGCAGGTCATGCTGGAAGTCGAGCGGGGTGTAGCAGAAGTGGGTGACAATCCGCTCCTTCAGCCCCGGCATCAGCCTCTTCTCGATCTCGTCGAGAATGCGCTCAGAATATTCCTCCTTCAGCGCCTCCCAATCCAGCGGCGCCTTGCCCAGATGCGGCACCGGCGCGAGCGCATAGAAGCTGGAACAGCCCTCCGGCGCCAGACTGGGATCGGTTATGGTGGGATGATGCAGGTAGAGCGAGAAGTCCGCCGGCAGCACGCCATGTTTGTAAATGTCGGTCAGCAATTCGCGATAGCGCGGACCGAACAGGATCATGTGGTGCGGAATGCCCGGCCACGTGCCCTTTACCCCGAAATGGATCACGAACAGGGACGGGGAGAAGCGCTTGCGCTGCAGCGCCTTGCTCGCCTTTTTACCGCGCTCGCTGCTGCCTAGCAGGTCGCGATAGCTGTGCATGATGTCGGCGTTGGACGCGACCATGTCGAATGCCTCGCGCCAGCCGCTTTGCGTCCGCACCGCGGTTGCGCGATCGCCGACCGTTTCGATCTCTGCCACCGCGTCGCCCATCCGCACGACCCCGCCGAGTCGCTCGAAATGTTTGACCATGCCGCGCACCAGCGCGTTGGTGCCGCCCTTAGCGAACCAGACGCCGCCCATTTTCTCCAGCTTGTGGATCAGCGCATAGATCGCGCTGGTCGTCATCGGATTGCCGCCGACCAGCAAGGTGTGGAAGCTCAGCGCCTGGCGCAGATGCTCGTCCTCGACATAAGAGGACACGATCGAATAGACCGAGCGCCACGCCTGATATTTGGCCAGGGCCGGCGCCGCGTTGATCATGCTCTTGAAGTCGAGGAAGGCGACCGCGCCGAGCTTCTCATAGCCCTCGTGGTAGACGCCGGCCGCATAATCCAGGAACTTGGCATAGCCCGCCACGTCCTTGGGATTGAGCTTGGCGATCTCGGCCCGGAGCGCCGGCTCGTCATTCGAATAATCGAAGCTGACGCCGTCGGGCCAGTTGAGCCGGTAGAACGGGCTCACCGGCAGCAATGTCACGTCATCGGCCAGGCGATGCCCGGTCAGCGCCCACAATTCCTCCAGACAGGCCGGATCCGTGATCACGGTCGGCCCGGCATCGAAGGTGAAGCCGTCCCGCTCCCACACATAAGCGCGGCCACCCGGTTTATCGCGCGCTTCGATCAGGGTCGTAGCGACCCCGGCGGATTGCAGGCGGATGGCGAGCGCTAAGCCGCCGAAGCCAGCGCCGATTACGGCAGCCGTCTTGCGCGTTTTTTCTATCACCTTTCCTCCCTGAGCGCGCCGACGGCCCGGCGCAAGGGCACAGGCGGTTTGCCGACAAATATCCGTGCCTTATCGAACAATGTGGATCGTCCGGCGTAGAACCGCCCGATCAATCCCTCGCCCAGCCGGTAGAAGCGCTCGAGCACCCGATAGCGTTCGGGCGGGTCGGCGGCCCGGAACAGCATCCGCGCCAGCAATCGATAATAGCCGCGATCGTCCCACGCGGCGCGCGCATGGTTGCGCAGCGCACCCGCGAGCGGCCGGGACGACAGATCGGGCAGGGACGCGACGAGAGCGGCGACGCGCACCGCATCGGGCAGCGAATAACCCGTCATCGGCTGGAACAGGCCTGCGCGCATGCCCGCGCGCGCCACGCGGTCGCGCAATGGCCACAGGCTGGCGAAGCGGCCGGCCATCGCGATCGGCAGCGAGCCGACCTCCTGGCGCTCGATCGCCGCGATCGTCCAGCCTTGGGCCGCGGCATAATCCTGGATTCGGGCCTCGATCGCGGGCACGTCCAGCGTCGCCGTGTCGCTATAATATGTGTCCTCCACGAACACCTCGTCCGGCCCGAACGGCAGCAGATAGACGAAGCGATATCCCTCCGCCTGGTCGACGGTCGCGTCCATGATGACCGGACGCGTCAGCCCATGCGGGGCGCTCAGCCGCAGCAACTGACCCACGAATTTCTGCCAGCCCAGATCCATGGTCGAAAGATCGCCGGTGCCGCGCGCGTCAATCACCCCCGCCGCATGGATCCGGCGCCCATCCGTCAGCGTCGCGCCTTCCGGATCGATCGCCGCGATCATCCCTTGCACGATGGCTTGGTCCGGCAGGGTCGCGCGCAACACCGCATCCAGCCGCTCCGACTCGATGGAATTGTACCGGCCGGCCAGGGTGCGCCGGTGCCCGGGGAAGCGCACGTCATTGCCGTCCCAGCGGTGGCAGATCAGCGGCTCGACCAGGGGCCGCTCGGCCGGGGCCACGTCGCTGTCGAAAAAGGACCAGACGTGATTGCCGCCCAGCTGCGCGCCCGCGTCCACAATCGTGACGCGTATCTCGGGCCGCCGCGCCGCCAGCGCCAAAGCGATCAGGCCGCCGGTCAGTCCGCCGCCCGCTATCAGCAGGTCCGTGGTGGGGATTTGCTCCATTGCGTCGCTTCTCTACCCACACGATCCTCCTGCGCCTATAGCGCTGTCATGATTGTTTCCGTCCTGCTGGCTGCTGCGGCCATGACCGCGATCGTCGCGCTGCGCTATCTCGCCACCAGCGCGGGCTTTGCCTTCGCGACGCGGCTGAAACGCCCCGGCCTCTATGCGGGCCAACATGGCCAGATCTGGCGCGAAATCGGCTGGTCCTTGCTGTCGGCCGCCATTTACGGCGTGCCCGCGGGCCTTGTCGCCTGGGGGTGGCAGACCCATGGCTGGACCGCGATCTACACCGATCCCAAGGCCTACCCGCTCTGGTGGATGCCCGTATCCGTGCTGGCCTACCTGGTCCTGCACGACACCTATTTTTACTGGACGCATCGCCTGATGCATTGGCCGTGGGCATTCCGGAAGATGCACGCCGTCCATCATGCCAGCCGCCCACCCACGGCATGGGCGGCGATGAGCTTCCATCCGTGGGAGGCGATCAGCGGTGCGGTCGTGATTCCGGCGCTCGTCTTCCTGATCCCGATCCATGTCGGCATGCTCGGGCTGGTACTGGCGATCATGACCTTGATGGGCGTCACCAACCATATGGGGTGGGAGCTGTTTCCGCGCTTCATCGTCAACGGACCTGCCGGGCGCTGGCTCATCACCGCCACCCATCATCAGCGCCATCACCGCGAATATCGCTGCAATTACGGCCTATATTTCCGCTTCTGGGACAGTTTGTGTCGCACCGACCGCGGCCTCGGCAATTTTGAGGATGCAAAGCGCGCAACCTAGCCCTCAATCTTTGCACCTTGCGCTGCAAAATAACTCTTGCGGCACTGCACCATTAGAGTCACATTGATCCTGCCTTTCAGGCATCCTCTCCTAAGACTCAAGGGCCGGTTCGCCGGCCCTTTTTTTATGCGTTTCGCATGACCGCGCGGGCTCGACCCGATCCCCGTCTGCGCTACAGGAAAACGATGCGGTCATCTGCTCCTCGGGATTCGGTGGGTCTGGCAGTGCCGGCCCTGATCATTGCCAATATCGCGCTGGCGATCGGCCCATGGCTGGTCCGGATTGCGCGCGTGGACGGGCATGTCGGGCCGATCGGCTCAGGTTTCTGGCGCCTGACCCTGGCCTTGCCGATCCTGCTCATCGCCATGCGCCGCGAAAGCGGGGTGCGCCCGGTCAATATGCGCACATTGCTGTTTGCCGCTTTGATGTCGGGCCTGTTCTTCGCGGCCGATCTGGCGGCGTGGCATCTCGGTATCCTGCACACGCGCCTGTCCAACGCCACGTTGCTGGGCAACGTCACCGCCATCCTTTTTCCGATCTATGGCTTCATCGTCGCGCGCAGCCTGCCTAGCCGCAGGCAGGGGCTGGCGCTGCTGCTCGCTTTGTGCGGGGCGGGGCTGCTGTTGGGACGGTCCTATGAATTGTCCGCCCGCAACCTGCTGGGCGATCTGTTCTGTCTGGTCGCAGGCGTCTGCTACACCGGCTACCTCGTCTTCGCGGATCGCGCGCGCTCCGCGCTCGGACCGATCACGACGCTCACCTGGTCCGTCGCCGCCGGCATACCGATATTGCTCGTGGTTGCGCTCGCGGCCGACGATCCGATCTGGCCGGATCTGTGGTGGCCGCTCATTCTGATGACGCTCGGCAGTCAGATCATCGGGCAGGGGCTGATCCTCTACGCGGTCAGCCGGGTCTCCGCGCTGGTGGTCGGCCTCATGCTGCTGCTCCAGCCCATCGTCGCGGCGACGATCGGCTGGCTGGCTTATGGCGAGCGGCTGACCGCCTTCGATTATGTCGGCGGTCTCGCCATTGCCGCGGCAGTATTGTTGGTGCGCGGTGCAGAGCGCCCTTTGCCCGCCGCGCAGATCAGCCTAAGTGCATGATCATGGCTGACGTGCTCGACATGACGCTCGACGAACTGCGTGCCGCCCTGGCGGCGCGCCTGCCGGAGGAGGCGGCGTTCGAAGGCTGGACCGATGCGGCGCTGGATGCGGCGGCGCTGGCGCTCGGTGTCCCGCCCGAACGCGCGCGACTCGCCTTTGCCGACGGTGCCGGCCAGATGATCGACGCCTGGTTTGCCGATGTAGATCGGCAGATGACCGCAGCCTTGCCGCCCGAGACGCTCGCGGCAATGCGCATCCGTGAGCGTATCACCGCCCTGGTGTGGACGCGCATCACCCTGGTCGCCCCCCATCGGGAAGCGCTGCGCCGTGCTTTGGCGGTGCTCGCCCTGCCGCAGAATGTGCTGCTGGGCGCCCGCTTGGGCTGGCGCGCTGCCGATGTCATGTGGCGTCTTGCCGGCGATACCGCGACCGGCTTCACGCATTATAGCAAGCGGCTGACCCTCAGCGCCGTCTATGGCACGACCGTGCTCGCCTTCCTCGACGATGACAGCGAGGATCAGGCCGATACGCGCGCTTTCCTCGATCGGCGCATCGACGACGTCATGAAGTTCGAAAAGCTGAAAGCACAGCTTAAGCCCGATCCGGATCGCCACTTCAACGTCGCCCGCTTCCTCGGCCGGCTTCGCTACCCGACGCATTAAAGGGACGGCTTTTCGTTTCTCCCTGATCTCGGGGGAAGGGCGGCGCTGACTTGAGATTGATGACATGACCCACGCAGCAATGCCGAAATAGCCAATCGTCTCCTCCCCGGAACGGGGAGGGGGACCATCGCGCAGCGATGGTGGAGGGGAAATCCCCACCGTCCCGCAAATCCCCTCCACCACGCCTGCGGCGCGGTCCCCCTCCCCGTTCCGGGGAGGAGACGGTTCCTCAAGGATTACGGTCACGCCGGCTGGGCTGGGCCGATGCGCGCTGCCTCAATTGCCGGCGGCTTACACTTACCCTTCAGTCAGCGGAGGCTAAGACGGACTGCTAATCCGTTCGTGCCGACGTTCGCCCGGGCAGCCCGGAGGGCAAAGCGACGCGGCGGGGGCACATTTTGGGGGACGCTTAGCCGCCTCCGCGCCGCCGGCTACGCGAACCGCCCCGGGCCATAAAGACCGACGTCGATTCCGCTGACCGCCTCCGGTAACGGCGCGTCCAGCAGCAAGGCGGCGCCCACCATCGCCGCGGCCGGCGCGGTCTGGATCCCGAATCCTCCCTGGCCGGCAAACCAGAAGAAGCCCGGTGCCACCGGGTCGAACCCATACACCGGCAGCCGGTCCGGCGCGAAGCTCCGCAAGCCGGCCCAGGCGCGTTCGCGCCGCACGACCCGCCAGTCGACGACATGTTCGAACTGGTCGATCGCGATCGCGACATCCAGCTCTTCCGGGGCGACGTCATGCGCGGCGACGGCGGTCTCGTCATGCGGCGACAGCCACAGCCGGCCGCCCGTCTCGGGACGAAAATAAAAGCGGCCCAGCGCGTCCATCACCAACGGCATGTCCGCGGCCATCGGCGGATCGGTGATCAGCTGCGCCATCGTCCGGCGATAGGGCTGGATTTCGATCGGGGACGCACCCGCTAGCGTGGCGACAGGGCTCGCCCAGGCGCCGGCAGCATTGACCAGCAGCGGCGCCCGCACAACACCTGCGCGCGTGCGCACCTCCCAGCCGTCGCCTGCGCGCGTGATGGTCTCGACCGCGGCATCGGTCAGCAACTGCGCGCCCGCGCGCTTGGCCTCGCCCAGGAAGTGGCCGTGCAACGCCGCGACATCGATATCCTGGCAGGTAGGCTCGCTCAGGCCCGCGACGAACGCCGCGCTTAGCCGCGGAATGGCCTGCTCCAGCGCCGCCCGCTCCAGCAGTTCATAGTCGACCCCGCCCGCGTCCAGTTCCTCGGCAAGCGTCGCCAAAGCAGGGCGGCCCTCGGTCGTCGCAATATGGATGCAACCGCGCGGATGCAGGAAGCCGCGCGCCGCCATCCATGGGCCGGATGCGGTGGTCAGCGGCTGGACCAGCGGCCCGCCATAACTTTCGGACCAGAAGGCGGCGGACCGTCCGGTGGAATGATAGCCCGGCTGCGACTCGGCTTCGATCAGCAGCGTGCGCGCGCGATCGCCGATCATGGCGGCCAGGCTTGCCCCGGCAATGCCGGCGCCGATGATGGCGATATCCGCCTGGAACGATGACATTGCGGGCTCAACCCCGGTTACGATACGAACAGCGGCGTCTAACGCATCGCCTCGGTCTGTCCATGTAATCCTGCGGTGATCCGTTCATCGCGCGGACCGGGCCGGTTACCGGCTAGACTGGCGACAAGATGTGCAAGAACCAACGCAAGCCGTTGACCGCGGGCGCAGGCTCGCGCAATCCTACCGGAAACTCGCGAGGGGAAGCTTATATGCCCGAATTCACGACCAATCAGTGGGCTATCCTTTTCCTGGTTCTGGTACTGGGCTGGCTGCTTGGACTCATTTCGCGATCGGGCGGTAAGAAATGGAAGCGGGCCTATGAAGCGGAACGCGACGCTCGGATTGACGAGCAGCGCGCGCTCGAAACCGCCCATGCCCGGATCGTGGAGCTGGAAAATGCGCGGCCCGTCGTCGTTGCGCCCGCGGCCGCCGCGCCTGTAGCCCCCGTTGCGACGACCCCGCTGGAAACGACCAGCAAGCTCGATCTCACGCGGGACGATCTGTCCCGTATTCGCGGCGTCGGCACCGCCGGCCAGCGCCGTCTGAACGACGAAGGTATTTATCGCTACGCCGACATCACCGGCATGACGACCGAGGAAGAAGCCGCGCTCGAACGCAAGCTTGGCGCCGACGAAGGCTATATCGAACAGGAACGTTGGCGCGAACAAGCCGCCCTCCTCGCCGACGGCCGCGACGAAGACCACCGCACCCTCTACCGCTGAGTCCCTCGATTGAGACTCCCTCTCCCCTGCGGGGAGAGGGTTGGGGTGAGGGGCGCGAGGCGAAGCCGAGCGCCGACCTTGAGGTCGGCGTACAGTCCCGAGCGCAACAGTCCTGATCCTATAAGCCAGCCGCTCCGACTATGCCTAGGTCAGGCCCGTTCGTGTCGAATAGGGTTCGAGCGTGTCGAGAACCCGTATCGAGACATCCTCGATACGCCATCTCGACAGGCTCGATGGCTACTCGGAACGAACGGAAGGGCGGTCGCGCGCTGAAGGACTATTTCTGCATCGCCGCTTGCGCCGCCGCCAGCCGCGCGATCGGCACGCGATAGGGCGACGCGCTGACATAATTCAGCCCGGCCCGCTCGCAGAAGGCGATCGAGGCCGGATCGCCGCCATGCTCTCCGCAAATACCCAGTTTGATGTCCGGCCGGGTCGCTCGCCCGCGTTCCGCCGCGATCTGGATCAGCTCGCCGACCCCTTCGACGTCGATGCTCACGAACGGGTCCTTGGGATAGATGCCCTGCTCGACATAGGTGCCCAGGAAGCGCGCCGCGTCGTCGCGCGACACGCCGAGCGCGGTCTGGGTCAAATCGTTAGTACCAAACGAGAAGAACTCGCCCACCTCGGCAATCTCACCCGCGCGCAGCGCGGCGCGCGGCAGCTCGATCATCGTGCCGACCAGATATTCGAGAACCTGACCCTTTTCGGCGAACACCGCCTTGGCCTGCGCGTCGATCAGCGTCTTGATGATCTCCAGCTCGCGCCGCGTCGCCACCAGCGGCACCATCACCTCCGGGATCGGGGCTTCGCCCGTCTTCACCGCGACATCCACCGCCGCCTCGAAGATGGCCCGCGCCTGCATTTCGTAGATTTCGGGATAGGTGATGCCCAGCCGGCAACCGCGATGGCCCAGCATCGGGTTGAATTCGTGCAGCTCGGCCGCGCGCCGCTTGAGCTTTTCGACGGACACGCCGGACGCCTGCGCGACCTCGGCATATTCCTCTTCCTCGTGCGGCAGGAATTCGTGCAACGGCGGATCGAGCAGACGGATCGTCACCGGCAGGCCGGCCATGATCTCGAAGATCTCGGCAAAGTCGCTGCGCTGTTCGGGCAGCAATTTTTCCAGCGCGGCGCGGCGACCCTTCTCATCCTCGGCCAGGATCATCTGGCGCACCGCGGAGATGCGTCCCGCATCGAAGAACATATGCTCGGTCCGGCAGAGGCCGATCCCCTCGGCTCCAAAGCGCCGCGCGGTGCGGCAATCGAGCGGTGTCTCGGCATTAGCGCGCACCTTTAGCCGGCGAACATCGTCCGCCCACGCCATCAGCACGCCGAAATCGCCCGCCAGCGCGGGCTGCACCGTTGCCACCTCGCCCAGCATCACCTCGCCGGTGGCGCCGTCGATCGTGACGATATCGCCCTCGCGCACGTCCTTGCCGCCGACGCGGAACAGCTTGGCCTTGGCGTCGATCGCCAGGCTGCCGACGCCGGACACGCACGGCCGGCCCATACCGCGCGCGACCACCGCCGCGTGGCTGGTCATGCCGCCGCGCGCTGTCAGGATGCCCTTGGCGGCATGCATGCCGTGAATATCCTCGGGCGAGGTCTCGACCCGCACCAGGATCACCGCATCGCCCGCCGCTGCGCGCTTCTCCGCCGTATCGGCGTCGAACACGACCTGGCCGGAGGCCGCCCCCGGGGAAGCGGGCAGACCCTTGGCGATCACGTCGCGGGGCGCATTCGGGTCCAGCGTCGGGTGGAGCAATTGATCGAGCGCCGCCGGATCGACCCGGCCGACCGCCTCGTCCTGCGTGATCAGCCCTTCATTGGCCATATCGACCGCGATCTTCAACGCGGCCGTCGCAGTGCGCTTGCCCGCGCGCGTCTGCAGCATCCACAACTTGCCCTGCTGCACCGTGAACTCGATATCCTGCATGTCGCGATAATGCGTTTCCAGCAGGTCGAACACGCGCGCCAGTTCGGCGTATGTTTCCGGCAGCGCCTCTTCCATCGACGCGGCCTTGGCGCCCGCGCGTTCACGCGCCGCCTTGGTCAGATATTGCGGCGTACGAATGCCGGCGACGACATCCTCGCCCTGCGCGTTGATCAGGAATTCGCCATAATAAGCGCGCTCACCGGTCGAAGGATCACGCGTGAAGGCGACGCCGGTCGCGGACGTATTGCCCATATTGCCGAACACCATCGCCTGGACGTTGACGGCCGTGCCCCAGCTGCCCGGAATGTCGTGCAGTCGGCGATACACCTTCGCGCGATCCGACTGCCACGATCCGAACACCGCGCCGATCGCGCCCCACAATTGGTCGTGCACGTCCTGCGGGAAGGGCTTGTGCCACTGCTCCTCGACCAGGCCCTTATAGGTGGCGACGAGCTCGCGCAGATCGTCGGCGGTCAGCTCGGTATCCAGGCTGACGCCGCGATCCTCCTTGGCGATCTCCAGCGCATCCTCGAACGCGCCATGATCCAGCTCCAGCACCACATCGGCATACATCTGGATGAAGCGGCGATAGCTGTCCCAGGCGAAGCGCGCGTCGCCCGACACCGTCGCCAGGCCCTCGACCGTCTGGTCGTTCAGCCCCAGGTTCAGGACTGTGTCCATCATCCCCGGCATCGACGTGCGCGCCCCCGAACGGACCGACACCAGCAACGGATCGGCCGCATCGCCGAACCTCTTGCCCGTCACCTGTTCGATATGCGCCAATCCGGTGGCGACTTCGGCGCGCAAACTGTCCGGGAAGGCGCCGCCCTCGTCATAATAACGTGTGCACATGGCGGTCGAGATGGTGAAGCCGGGCGGTACGGGCAGGCCGATCCCCGCCATGCCGTCGAGATTGGCGCCCTTGCCGCCGAGCAGATTCTTGTCGCCATTGCCGCCGTCGGACACGCCGCCGCCGAAGCGATAGACATAGCGTTCAGTCTCAAGGTTCACTGCCACGCTTGCCATCTCGCCAACTACTCCTGTTGCCCTGCGCAAGTGCTAGGCGCGGCAATATACGCAATCAAGCCGGCGCCGGGACGGACCAAATCGTCCGATCTGCTTCGCATCTGCAGCGTTAGCGCTACCCCTCGATCTTCGAGAAATCCGCCACCCGATGCACCGCGCCCCGGATCCGCGCCAGCAGGCCGAGCCGCGCCGTGCGTTTGTCGGGATCGACATCGTTGACGGTAACGCTATCGAAAAACGCATCGATCGGCCCGCGCAGCCCCGCCAAAGCCGCCATCGCGCCTTCGAAATTTTCCTGCGCGACCGCACGTTCCGCCGTCGTTTCCGCTACATCCAGCGCCGAAATCAGTGCAGCCTCAGCCGGTTCCGGCGAATATTTTAAGCCCTCTCCCGCAAGGGCGGAGGGGGCATCGACGCCCTCCTTCTTCAGTATATTCGCCGCCCGCTTATATCCCGCGAGCAGATTGACCCCGTCCTCGGTCGACACGAATGCCTGCAACGCCTTCACCCGGGCCAGCAGCCGGACGAGATCGTCTTCGACACTGCGGCTGAATGTTGCATCAATCACATCGGACCGAACACCTTTATCCCGCTGTTGCACTTTCAGCCGATCGACGGCGAAGTCCATCAGTAGCGTGCCCGCACCGTAATCCATCGTGCCGACGAATTCGCGCTCCATTACTTTATGAAGAGGCAGCCTGAGAACGTTCTGCTGGATCATACTTAGCACGCCGAGCATGGAGCGTCGCAGCGCGAACGGATCCTTCGATCCCGTAGGCACCTCGCCGATACGAAAAAATTGGCACAGGCTGTCCAGCTTGTCCGCCAGGCTGACCGCCACCGTCACCGGCGCGGTCGGCACGTCGTCGCTCTGCCCAACCGGCTTGTAATGATCGCGGATCGCGTCGGCGACTTCGTGCGGCAACCCTTCGGCCTGCGCATAATAGCCGCCCATGATGCCCTGCAGTTCGGGAAATTCCCCGACCATACCGGTCACGAGATCGGCCTTGGCGAGGCGGGCGGCCTGCTCGGCCATGTCGGCGAGCCGCGTCGCCCCGGCGGAGGCCGGGGCCGCTGGAGATGATGCGTCGCGCCTGCCGGTGGCGGCCCCGGCCTCCGCCGGGGCGACGATCCCTTCTTCCACCAGCCAGCGCGCCAGCTTGGCCACGCGCTCGACCTTGTCGGCGACGGTGCCCAACTTCTCGTGGAAGACGATCTGCGACAACTTCTTCGCCTGGTCCTCAAGCGAAGTCTTCAGGTCCTGCTCCCAGAAGAATTTGGCGTCCGACAGCCGCGCCACCAGCACCTTGCGGTTGCCCGCCACGATCGCTGCGCCACCGTCCTCCGCCACGATATTGGCGGTACAGATGAAGTTTGGCGCAAGCTTGCCGCTCGCATCCACGCACGCAAAATATTTCTGGTTGGTGCGCATGGTGAGCTGGATCACCTCGCGCGGCACCTCCAGGAAGCTCGGATCGAAATCGCCGAGCAACGGCACCGGCCATTCGGTCAGCCCGGCATTCTCCGCCACCAGCCCGGCATCCGGCACGACATGCAGTCCGCGCGCCTGGGCGATCGCGCGCGCACCGCCCTCGATGATCCCGCGCCGCTCGGCCGGATCGAGGATGACATGGCAGGCGCGCAATTTCTCCGCATAATCCTGCGCCGATCCGATCGTGATCATGCCGGGATGGTGGAAGCGATGGCCCAGCGTCGCCGCGCCGCTGGCAATGCCGTCAATCTCGAACGGTACCACCTCTTCGCCCAGCAGGGCGACGATCCCCTGCAGCGGCCGCACCCAGCGCAGGCTCGCGGTCGAGAGCGAGGCGTCGCCCCAGCGCATCGACTTGGGCCAGGGGAAGGCGCGGACGATCGCCGGGATCGCCTCGGCCAGAACCTCCGCCGTCGCCCGGCCGGGCTTCTCGACGATCGCGAACAGCACGCCGTCGCGCTCGGTCAGCTGTTCGCGCGTCAGCCCGGTCTTGCGCAGGAAGCCTTCCAGCGCCTGCGGTGGCGCCGAGGATTTCGGCCCCTTTGTCTCCTCCGATACGGCCTGCGTCGCCACCGGCAGCGCGCGCGCGATCAGCGCCAGCCGCCGCGGCGTGGCATAGGTCTCGATCGCCTGCGCCGCGAGCCCGGCCTTGGCGATCTCCGCCTCGAACAGACGCGCCAGATCGGCCGACGCCTTCTCCTGCATCCGCGCCGGGATTTCCTCGGAAAGGAGTTCTAACAGGAAGTCGGTCATGGGCATGCCTGACAGCCCTCTCCCCTTGTGGGAGAGGGTTGGGAGAGGGGTGCGAGCGATAGCGAGCAAATTTGCCCTCGGCGGCATCGAGCCGCCTCGATCAAACCCCTCTCTCCAACTCTCTCCCACAGGGGGAGAGAGAGCTTACCCCCCATCACGCGTCCCACCCATTATGCGTCATCCATGCCTCGCACGCGCCCTTGGCCAGCTCGCGCACCCGGCCGATATAGGCCTGCCGCTCCGCGACCGAGATCACGCCGCGCGCCTGCAGCGTGTTGAAGATGTGGCTCGCCTTGATCGCCTGCTCATAGGCCGGGATCGGCAGCTTGCGCTCGATCAGCGCGCGCGCCTCGTCGGCGGAGAAGGTGAAGCTTTTGAACAGCATGTCGGTATTGGCCGCCTCGAAATTATAGGCGCTCATCTGGCGCTCATTCTCGAGGAAGACGTCGCCATAGGTCACGCCACGATCATTATAGGCGAGGTCGAAAATGCTATCCTTGTTCTGGACATACATGGCCAGCCGCTCCAGCCCATAGGTCAACTCGCCCGCGACCGGCTTGCAGTCGAACCCGCCCATTTGCTGGAAATAGGTGAATTGCGTCACTTCCATTCCGTCGCACCAGACTTCCCAGCCCAGGCCCCAGGCGCCCAGCGTCGGGCTCTCCCAATCGTCCTCGACGAAGCGGATATCGTGCGCCAGCGGATCGATGCCGATCGCGGCCAGGCTGCCCAGATACAGATTCTGCAGGTCCGGCGGGCTCGGCTTCAGGATCACCTGATATTGATAATAGGCGCCCAGCCGGTTGGGATTCTCGCCATAGCGGCCGTCGGTCGGCCGGCGGCACGGCTGCACGAAGGCGGCGTTCCACGGATCCGGCCCCAGCGCGCGCAGCGTGGTCGCGGTGTGGAATGTACCCGCGCCCATCTCCATGTCGTACGGCTGCAGGATGACGCAGCCCTGCCGGCTCCAATAGTCATGAAGCGTCAGGATAAGCTGCTGAAAGCTGAGCGGCTTGGCGTCGGCCAAGGGGGACTCCCGAAAAAATGACATATGATGTTGAGGCACGGCGTTTGGCGGAGCCTTGCACAAGGGTCAAGGCGAGGGGATAGGGCTTGGCGATGCGTCCGCTCCGCCTTCTCGCCCCCTTGCTCCTCCTGGCCGCCGGGCCTGCGCCCGCGCCGCCCCCCGCGCACCCCGCCTTGTGGAAGCTGGCCGATGCCGACACAACGATCTGGCTGTTCGGTTCGATCCACGTCCTGCCCGCGGGGACGCAATGGCTGAGCCCGCGCATTCGTCAGGCCATTGCCGGCTCGCAATCGCTCACGCTCGAAATCGCCGACCTGGATTCGCAGAATGTGCCCGCGCTCGTCCAGGCCATGGGCCGTGCCGACAATCTGCCGCCGCTGTTGGACCGTGTGCCCGCGGGCAAGCGCGCCGCCTTGACCAAGATTGTCGCGGCAAGCGGCTATCCGCCCGCCACGCTGGATCGCCTGAAGACCTGGACCGCCGCTTTCTTCCTCACCGCCGTCGCGCTGCAGCAGGCCGGTCTTAGCAAGAACGATGCAGGCGTCGAGCCGCAACTGACCGAATTGTTCAAGGCTCAGCACAAGCCGATCGAAGGGCTGGAAACCGCCCGGCAGCAGCTGAGCTTCTTCGATCGCCTGCCCGAAAAGTCCCAGCGCGCCTTCCTCGTCGCCACGCTGGAGGAGCCCAAGAAGGCGCGCGCCGATTTCGACAGGATGGTCGCGGCCTGGGCGCGGGGCGATCCCGCCGCGCTCGCGCGCGCCTTTGCCGAAGATCCCGAATTCACCCCCGAGTTGCGCGATCTGCTGATCCGCGAGCGGGACAGGAATTGGGCGGACATTCTTGCGAAGCGCCTCGATCAGCCTGGAACGATCTTCGTCGCGGTTGGCGCGGGCCACCTCGTCGGCCCCGATTCCGTGCAGAAAATGTTGGCCGCGAAGGGTTTGAAGGTTACGCGCATACAGTAAGCGTGCGTCGATAGCGCCCAAGTCGGACTGCCAGACAATCACCGTTCGCCCTGAGCGAAGTCGAAGGGCGCCGCCCAAGCCCCAGGTTGCGCCTCCACCCCGCTTCCGCTAAAGGCCGCCGCTTCCCGCCGGACATCCCTGGAGGCGGCGGGTCCATCAACTAGCGAAACTGGAGACATGATATGAGCGATATGCTCACCTTGTCGGCTGAGACGCGCGAACGGGCAGGCAAGGGAGCCTCCCGTGCCATGCGTCGCGAAGGCCGCGTTCCCGCCGTAGTGTACGGCAACAAGCAGGAAGCCCTGGCGATCCATCTCGAAGAGAAGGCGCTGATCAAGGCGATGTCCACAGGTCACTTCATGAACACCGTCGTGATGATCGACGGCGTCGGTCAGACCGTGCGCACCCTGCCCAAGGACGTCCAGTTTCATCCGGTCACCGACCGTCCGCTCCACGTCGATTTCCTGCGCATCGGCGAGCATTCCACCGTGCACGTCGCCGTGCCGGTCGTGTTCACCAATGAAGAGCTGGCCCCCGGCATCAAGCGCGGCGGCGTCCTCAACGTGGTCCGCCATGAGCTCGAGCTCGTTTGCGATGCATCGGAAATCCCCGAGCAGATCGAAATCTCGCTCGAGGGCCTCGAAGTCGGCGCCTCGATCCACATTTCGGCCGTGACCTTGCCCGCCGGCGCCACCTCGGCGATCGACGATCGCGATTTCACGATCGCCACCATCGTTGCTCCGTCCGCGCTCAAGTCGAGCGAAGGCGACGAGACCGAAGCCGCCGAGGAAACGCCCGAGGCTTAATCATCCCGTTCGTGTCGAGCGAAGTCGGGCCGCCTTCGGGTGCGCTCCGGCTTCGCCCGCACCGGACCGTCTAAGACAGCGCGATGCAACTCTGGGTCGGCCTCGGCAATCCGGGCGCGGAATATGCGCTCCACCGGCACAATGTCGGTTTCATGGCGGTAGACGCCATCGCCGAAGTCCATGGGTTCGATCCTTGGAAAAAGGGCTTCCAGGGCTGGGTCTCCTCCGGCCGCATCGGCAGCCAGCGCATCCTGCTGCTCAAGCCCGCCACCTATATGAACGACAGTGGCCGTTCGGTCGGCGAAGCCCTGCGCTTCTACAAGCTCGACCTGTCCGCGCTCACCGCCTTCCACGACGAACTCGATCTCGAGCCCTTCCGCGTCAAGGTGAAGACCGGCGGCGGCGCGGCCGGCCATAACGGCCTGCGCTCGATCGATGCCCATCTCGGCCAGGACTATCGCCGCGTCCGCCTCGGCATCGGCCATCCCGGCCACAAGGATCGCGTCACCGGCTATGTGCTGGGCGCCTATGCCAAAGCCGAAATCGACGATCTCACCGATATGCTCGGCGCCGTCGCCGCCGAAGCGCCCTATCTGGCCGACGGCAACGACGCCCGCTTCATGAGCGAGATCGCGCTCCGCCTCGCCTGAGCGGCATATCTGCCGGAAATCTTAGTTCGCTCCAACATCGTCATGCTGAACTTGTTTCAGCATCCACTGACAGGCTTCAGTATGCGCTCCGGCTCAGGCCTGCTCGCATTGGGCAGGGTCTCTCATCCGCCGTCACAGTCGGAACGTCTGCGCGTGACGGTCAGGTTGACGACCGACCATTCCGTACCTTGCAGGATCGCATCGCCGTAGAGGACGAGGCAGCCGCCGAACGACCGGCCTCGTTCCCGTCCGTTGGCGACGATGGTGAATCGACCGAAGCTGCCATCGCGTTGAACCTTCGCGGCGTCATGGACGAACCAATGATCGTCGTCGGGCTGCCGAAAGATCGCCGTCAGCGCCTCCCGCACGGCAGGCCCTTCGACCATGCGGCTTTTCTCTGGTCCGACGATCCAGAGCCGCACGTCGGGCGCCAGCAAGGTGAAGGTCGCATAATGTGGATCGGGACGCGCAATCAGGTCCAGCAGATTGCCCGCCTGGGGGGCAAGTTGCTCTTCAGGCGGGCGCTGTTGCCCTGCCGAAGGCACCTGCATCGTCGGCGCGGCTGGCGCTTGGGCAGGGACGGGTGAGGCGACCGCCAGCCCAAGAGCGACAGCCGATAGAGGGGTTTTACTGGTAATCGTCATATCGGTTGTTCCGGACAGTCCTTGCTCACGGTGCGCCCTCCTGTTTGCCCGGACGTCAGCACATTGTCGTCCGGCCTGTGTACCAGATTAGTAACGGTAGACCGCAACGTGGGCTTGGCACGATTGCGCGCAGTTGAGCTGGACAGTGACAGTGACATCCATGTCGCGCCACGTGCCCTCGCAAAGCGCATCAGGCTCCGATCCCAACGTCGATCGATTGGGAGCGCCCAGCCCCGCACGGCGGCATGCTTGACGAAAGCCGGTGCGCACCGCCTGTGCCGTCGCTGGAATGGTCAGGCTTTGCATGGCGGCTTCGGGTTGGGTGCCGTCCAATTCCAGTCGGTCCACTTCGCTTGCCTCCAGGACAGGCAGTTTCGACTCCGCGATCAGCTCTGCCAAAAGCGTGCTGGCATTCTTTACGGAGCGCCATGCGGCATAAGCGGCGACCGCCAACCCCAGTGCGACGGCCAGCAAAATCACGCCGCGCCGACTAATACCGCGAAGTCCTGAACGCCGTAGGCCCATGCCAAGCTCTCCTGTCGCCGGATCGGCCTTGTGCCGCCATTCTGGAGATTTGCGAAGCTGGACCTGCAAAGGATCAGAACAGCCGCCCGCCGTCCGGCACCCGCTGATCCGGCGCGAACAGCACCACCGCGCCGTCGGCATCGGGAAAGCCGAGCGTCAGCACCTCCGACAGGAATTTGCCGATCTGCCGCGGCGGGAAGTTCACCACCGCCGCCACCTGTCGGCCAATCAGCGTGTCCGGCGCATAATGTTCGGTCACCTGCGCGCTCGACTTCTTGGGGCCGATGGCAGGGCCGAAGTCGATCACCAGCTTCAACGCCGGCTTGCGCGCCTCGGGGAAGGGCTCGGCCGCAATGATGGTACCAACCCGAATATCGACCTTCAGGAAATCGTCGAAATGAATCGGCGCCTCGGCCGGGGCGAGCGGATCGTGAGACATATGCATGGCGCCAAATTAGCGAAGGAGGGCGGCCGTGCCTACGCCAAGCCGGCTTACCGCGGATCATGCCCCTTGAAGCGTACGGCGAACCCGGCGAAGCAGGCTGCCATGAAGCTCAATCAGGTCACTGTCGGTCAATCCTGCCGCCCTCACGCCGGCGACAATCGCCGCTTCCCGCTGCGGCGGATCGCGGCCGGGCAGCGCACGGCATGACCACGCGCAGCCTGTTCGCCACCCGCTTCTACGAAGGCGAATTGGGCGACGATCGCCTGCTGGAGGACCTCGACCATAGCTGCCGGACGCTGGCTGAAGATGATCGCGCCGGCCGCGGCTGGTCCAAGGCGCACGGCTATCGCGGCTATACCTCCTACGCCTCGCTCAACGATCTGCCCCAGCGCGACCCGGTCTTCGCCGATCTGGTCAGGAAGCTAAACCGCCATGTCGCCGCCTTTGCCGTCGATTGCGCCTTCGATCTCGCCCGCCCGCTCAAGCTCGACAGCCTGTGGGTCAATGTCATGAAGCGCAGCGGTGTCCATTCCGGCCACATCCATCCGCACAGCGTCGTCTCCGGCACGCTCTATGTCGCGGTTCCGCCCGGCTCCGGCGCGCTCAAGCTGGAGGATCCGCGCCTGCCGATGATGATGGCCGCCCCGCGGCGTCTGCCGGAAGGGCCGCCCGATCTGCAGACCTTCGTCTATGCGGAGCCCGCGCCGGGCTCGGTCTTCCTGTGGGAAAGCTGGCTGCGTCACGAAGTGATGCCCAGCGACGCGCGCGGGGACCGGATCAGCATCAGTTTCAATTATCGCTAGGGCAGGGGGCAATGTCGCGCCTGATCCTGTTCAACAAACCCTATGGCGTGCTCTCGCAATTCACCCAGGAACCTAACGGGCCGCCCCGCCCGACGTTGAAGGACTATATCGATCTGCCCGGCGTCTATCCGGCCGGCCGTCTCGATCATGACAGCGAAGGGCTGCTGCTGCTCACCGACGACGGCCGTCTCCAGGCGCGCATTGCCGATCCGAAGTTCAAGCTGCCGAAGACCTATCTCGTCCAGGTGGAAGGGGAACCGGACGCGGCGTCGCTGGATCGTCTCCGCCACGGAGTTCACCTCAAGGACGGTATTACCCGCCCGGCCGAGGCGGATCGCCTCGCCGATCCCGATCTATGGCCGCGTGACCCGCCGATCCGCGTCCGCAAGAGCATCCCGGATTGCTGGCTCACGCTGACGATCCGCGAAGGCCGCAACCGCCAGGTCCGCCGCATGACGGCCGCCGTCGGCCATCCGACCTTGCGGCTGGTGCGCTGGGCCGTGGGCGATTGGTCGGTTGCCGGCCTTGCTCCCGGCCAGTGGCAGGCGGTGGCGGCGCATTAACCCAGCGGGCTATCCGCGCGCGGGGGCGCCAGCAGGCGGACCAGCATGGTCTTGAGGACCGCGAAATTCTTGTCGAAATCGAAATCCGGATTGCGGATCGACCATGTCTGGGCGGAATCGGCCGTGCCGATCAGCAGTTCGGCCGTGGCCTCGGGATCGAGGGACGGGTCGATCTGGCCGCTCGCCTGGCCCTTGCGCAGCAACTCCGCCGCATATTGGCACCTTTTGCGACAGAAAGCCGCGAACATCGTGGCGATCGTGGGATTACGGTTGGCCTCCCCCAGAATGTCGCCCAGCATCATTTTCTTCAACGTGAAGCCCGACGACTGCTCTTCGCGGAGATAGCGCTCCAGCTCTCCCATCAGCGACGGCACGATATCGTCGACGTTGATCAGGAGCTTGTACCGATTGGTGGCATTCTGCAGCCGGTCTTCCACCAGGCCGGTGATGATCGCCTCCTTGCTGTCGAAATAATGGTAGAGATGGCCGGGGCTGATCCCTGCCTCCGCGCATATTTCCGAGATCGACGCCCC
Source organism: Sphingomonas sp. ASY06-1R (assembly GCF_052180265.1). Lineage (GTDB taxonomy): Bacteria > Pseudomonadota > Alphaproteobacteria > Sphingomonadales > Sphingomonadaceae > Sphingomonas_I. The sequence continues at coordinate 1,023,282 of NZ_CP197464.1, forward strand.
GTGGAAGCCGCTGCGCGTGAAGCAGCGGCCGGCCGCCTGCAGGATGTCGGATCGTTTTTCGGCAAATTTCTCGGCATTCACTTTTCGCATGCTCAACCCGTAAAATAGAACGAACGCTCGAGCAATTGTGCGCCGTTGGCCCACGCGCTTTCCTCGGCACTTGTGCCCCGCCCGACACATTCCCGACCGAACGCTCCTCGCAAATTAGAGCGATCGATCGATTTTTGAATTGACGCGATAAATTAATAGAGCGATCAATCGATCTACGAATCAGCCAGAGTGTCGCTTGGGGGGGGCGGGCGGCGGCTGACCATGTGATCTTGGGAGTGCGGTGATGGTCGAACGAGGCGCGAGAAAAACATCGCATCCCGGCAACCGCCGCGAAAAGATGACGCCGGCTGCCGATCCGCACGATCAGACTTCAGCCGTCCCCTTTTCCCTGCTGCTCCGCCGCCTTCTGCTGCTGAGCCTCGCGGCCCTGTCGCTGGCCGCCGTGACCTGGTTCGTTGCGAGCAAGACCAGCTCGCTTCTGATCGGGATCGTCGGTGCCGGCCTCGCATTCCTGACCGCCATCGCACTCCGCAGTTCGCTGCTGCCGCGCCGTGGGCGGACCTCTCTCCGCTAATGGGTCGGCGGCCGCCGCGCCGCGCCGACACGCCACACCCCCACTCAAAAAGGATCTTTGATGCACGTCTCATCCCTGCGGCCCCGTACCCTGCTTCTGGCGCTCACACTGTCGGCCACGGAAGCCGGCGCGCAGGGGCCCATTCGCGCCGATCCGGATCCCAGCCGCCTTGCGAACGCCCCGGCGGGGGAGCCGGACGGGGACTGGCAGATCCAGCTCGGCGTCGGGGCGCTGTACGCACCGGCTTTCCTCGGTTCGAAACATTATCAGCTGCGCGCCGGGCCGAATATCGAGGTGCGCTATAAGGATCGCTACTTCGTCTCGCTGATCGATGGGATCGGCTTCGATCTGATCAAGAGCGACCATTTCCGCGCCGGCCCGATCGTCAAATATGAGCAGAAACGGCGCGAGAGCGGGAAGACAATGCTGCTGGTGGCCGGCGGCCGCAGCGACGCATTGCGCGGATTGGGCGATGTCTCCGCGACGGCCGAGGCGGGTGGCTATGCCCAATATCAGACTGGCGGTTTTTCAGCCAAGACAGAGGTGCGCAAGGGCCTCGGCGGCCATGACGGCCTCATCGCCCAAATCGGCGCGCGCTACACAACCCAGCTCCCCGGGATGCGGGTCGGCGGTCGGCCGATCAGCCTGTCCCTGGGGCCGCGCACCACGATCGTCGATAAACGCTATAATCGCGTCTATTTTGGGGTCGATGCCGGCCAATCCGCGCGATCGGGACTGCCGCTGTTCAAGGCCAAGGGCGGGTTGCTGTCTTATGGCGCCGGCGCTACCTTGATCGTGCCTGTTTCCGCCCGGCTCAACGCGGCCGTGCTGGGCGGCTATGATCGGCTGGCGGGGGACGCGGCCCGCTCGCCGCTCGTGCGGCAGCGTGGCGCGCGTAACCAGGCGTCCGTCGGCCTGGGTCTGATCTATGGCTTTGGGCGATAAGGCGATGATCCCAGCGCCCTTCGACACGTTGGAACGCGCGGCGATTGCCATCGGCCGGCGCGATCGGCTCCCGCTGTTCGCGCGCAACGGGCGCGTGGCGCGATTGCTCGGCGCGATCTTCGGGATCGCGCCGGCCCAGCCGCTCGCCAACCCCCGGCTGGAGGCACTGCGCCTGCTCGTGATCGCGCTGCGTCGATCTGGTCGCGACGGGGAGGCGGCGGTCGCTGCGGCACGCGCCGCCGGTCTCCCGGCGGCACAGGTCGCGCGTCTGTTGAACGAATTCGGTTGCGCGTAGCCACGTCCGACATTGCTTGACAAAATGGAACAAACCATGTACATACGCGCTCGCTCGCAGCCTGGATCCGCTGCGGGCACGCTCCCCGCTTCGGCGGGATCGATCGGCGCGGGGCTGCTTGGGACGCTAAGTCGAAGCTTCGCAAACTTCCGTGACACCCTACCGGCTTCGGCCGCGGGTAAGCCGGCGTCGTGTACCGGGGCTATGCGGTCGACGTCTTGAGGGGAAACCCCCGGCCAATGCCGCAGCCTCAGGCCGGCGTCCGCAGCACGTGGTACAGGGCAGGACGCTCGACAGAGGGGCCTTGGGGTTCACGCCCCGGGGCTACCCGGCCGAAGACCGAAGGCCACAGGCTGGTGCCGCGCAGTGAGGACATGGCGGGCGGCGCCTTCCGGAGACATCCGGAACCAGGCCAAGACTGCCTGCCCTCCCACCACCCAAGCAGGTGGCGGACCCGCGCCGGTCGAACGCTTGTGCACCGAGCTATGCGGCCGCGCGTCTGCAGAATATGCGCGTGCCTCTCCCACAAGAAAGAACCGTCATTCGCAAGCGCGGAGCGAACGGGTTGATGAGGCCCCTCCGCTGCCCTCCACCCCACCGTCACCCTGAACTTGTTTCAGGGTCCATCGACCCACAAGCCGCAACGCCCGTGGCAAGATGGATGCTGGAACAAGTTCAGCATGACGAAATGGTCATCAATAAGATTTAGCTTACGTCGGGCAGCGACACTTGCCCCCGCCGCCGTCATCCCAGCGCAGGCTGGGATCCATTCCGAGGCCAGGCGACGTCGCCGCTGCCCCGCCCCGCGTTATCGGCGCCAACCCACACTGGCATTCCACCCCCCAAGCCCTTATGGGACCCGCTTCCTCAAGAATTCAGGCGAGACATGGGTTTCAAGTGCGGCATCGTTGGCCTGCCGAACGTCGGCAAGTCGACTCTCTTCAACGCGTTGACCGAAACGGCAGCGGCGCAGGCGGCGAATTATCCCTTCTGCACGATCGAGCCCAATGTCGGCCAGGTTGCGGTGCCCGATCCGCGCCTCGACAAGCTCCAGGAAATCGGCGGCTCCGCCAAGAAGATCGAAACCCAGCTCGCCTTCGTCGACATTGCCGGCCTCGTGCGCGGCGCATCGAAGGGCGAGGGGCTTGGTAACCAGTTCCTCGGCAATATCCGTGAATGCGACGCGATCATTCATGTGCTGCGCTGCTTCGAGGGCGAAGTCACCCATGTCGAAGGCAAGGTCGATCCGATCGCGGATGCCGAGACGGTCGAGACAGAACTCATGCTCGCCGATCTCGAGAGCCTGGAAAAGCGCGTCCCCAATCTGATCAAGAAGGGACAGCAGGGCGACAAGGAATCCAAGGCCGCGGCGTCGGTGCTCGGCCAGGCGCTCGAGCTGCTGCGCGACGGCAAGCCCGCGCGGCTGACCGATCCCAAGGACGATGACGAGAAGCGCCTGTTCGAACAGGCTCAGCTGCTCACCGCCAAGCCCGTTCTGTACGTCTGCAATGTCGATGAAGGCGCCGCCGCCGACGGCAATGCGCTGTCGGCCAAGGTGTTCGAAAAGGCCGCCGCCGAAAATGCCGGGGCGGTCGTCGTCTCCGCCGCGATCGAGGCCGAGATCGTCACGCTCGAGCCTGCCGACCGCGCCGAATTCCTGTCCGATCTCGGCTTGCAGGAAACCGGCCTCGCCCGTGTCATCCGCGCCGGCTACGATCTGCTTCACCTGCTGACCTTTTTCACCGTCGGTCCCAAGGAAGCGCGCGCCTGGACGATCGAGAAGGGTTCCAAGGCCCCGCAGGCGGCCGGCGCCATCCACAGCGATTTCGAACGCGGCTTCATCCGGGCCGAGACGATCGCCTTCGACGATTACGTCACCTACAAGGGCGAAGCCGGCGCACGCGACGCGGGCAAGCTGCGGTCCGAAGGCAAGGAGTACGTCGTCCACGACGGTGACGTCTTGCTGTTCCGCTTCAACGTTTAGCCATCACCCCCCAAAAAAAGCCGTCATGCTGAACTCGTTTCAGCATCCATCGTGCCCCAAGCACCTATTCGAGGTGGGGGCTGAAGGGGCGGCTAATATGTTTAGGCAGGCGATGACGGATGAAACGCGAACAGCCTTCCATCCGCCGGATCGCTGGGGCATCGCGCGTCCTGATGGCGTCGCCCTTTCGATATGCGCTTTCCACGCTGCTGCTCTTGGTTGCCGCCCCCCTGCCTGCACGGGCTCGCCCGCCCGTTACGATCCTGATCTCAATCGACGCCTTCCGCGCCGACTATCTCGATCGCGGACAGACGCCCACGCTCACCGCGCTCGCGCGTCGCGGAATCCGCGCCGCCATGCGCCCATCCTTTCCGACCAAGACCTATCCCAACCATTATGCGCTCGTGACCGGGCTGCGGCCTGATCGGAACGGGATTGTCGGCAACAAGATGGAGGATGCCGCCCGGCCGGGCGAGACCTTCACGTCCAAGAATAGCGACGATCCCTTCTGGTGGAGCGAGGCGGAGCCGCTCTGGGCTGCCGCCGAAAAGGCCGGGCTCCGCACCGGCATCATGTACTGGCCCGGCTCCAACGTCGCCTACCAGGGCGTCCGCCCGCAGGATTGGTTTCCCTACAGCGTGGATGTCACCGCCACGCAGCGCGTGAATACGGTGCTCGATTGGCTCCGCCGCCCGCCCGCGTCGCGCCCGCGCTTCGTCACGCTTTATTTCGATCTCGTCGATACGACCGCGCACCATGATGGGCCCGACAGCCCCGAGCTGAATGCCGCGCTTGGCCAGATCGATGCGCAGATCGCCGCGCTGCAATCCGGCCTCGCCGCGCTGCATCAGCCGGCCAATCTCGTCATCGTCGCCGACCATGGCATGGCCGCAACGTCTGCCGATCGTGTCGTGTGGCTGCACGACATCGCAACGCCGTCCGATTATCATGTCATCGACGAAGGCCCGGTGGCGACGATCGCCGCCACGCCGGGGCGGGAGGATGCGCTGGCGGCAAGTCTGCTTCGCCCGCACCCGCACATCCATTGCATGCGCAAGAGCGATCTGCCGGAGCGGCTTCACTTCGGCCATAACCCGCGGATCGCACCCTTTGTCTGCCTCGCGGACACCGGATGGCTGTTGCTGGATAAAATGCCCAAGAAAGGCGTGGACAGCGGTAGTCATGGCTATGACAATGCAGCCCCTGAAATGCTTGCCCTCTTCATCGCCTCTGGCCCCTCGATCAAGCCCGCCGGGCGGCTGCCGACCTTCGACAATGTCGATGTCTATCCGCTGCTGCGCGATCTGCTCGGCCTGCCGCCCAAGCCCGGTATCGACGGCGTCGATCTCCCCTTTGCGCACGCGTTGCGGCGGCGATGATCTGGTTTGAGGATCTGCCCGTCGGGCGGCGCGATCGCTTCGGGTCGATCGCGGTCACGCGTGAGGATATGCTGGATTTCGCGCGCAAGTTCGATCCGCAGCCCTTCCATCTCGATGACGATGCGGCGGCCGCCAATCCGCTCTTCGGCCGCCTTTCCGCCAGCGGCTGGCACACTGCCGCCATGGGCATGCGCATGACCGCCGATTTCTGGGCAGCGGCCGATAGCCAGAATGTCATTCTTGGCGGGGCGGGGGTGGACGAGCTGCGCTGGCTCACGCCGGTCTATGCCGGCGATCGTCTCCGGGCGGAGGCCGAAGTGGTCGATGCCCGTCCGTCGGCCTCCAAGCCGGACCGTGGCATCGTCCGATTTCGCACCATCCTCTACAATCAGGAGGATGTTCCCGTGATGAGCCATCTCAGCAACGTCCTGATACGCCGCCGGCCCGCCTGATCGGTTCAGCGCACCGGCACGAAATCCAGATGCTGATAGTCGAAGCTGAAGTCCGCCAGCGGTGATAGCGGCTTCATCGTCACGCCCGTCACCACGCCGTTCTTGACGGCGAAGGTCACGACGGCGTCCTCGCCCGCCTCGGCGGGGAAGCGCGTGCGGAATGTGTCCGGGCCCCACGGCTCGAGCAAGCTTTTGAAGACAGGCGTGCGCGTGAAATCGATCGCCAGTTGCTTCCCCTTGGTGGCAACGACGATGTCGCCATACCAGGAGTCACGATATCGTCCGGCATAAGCGGGGAGGGGGAGGGACAATCCTCCCGCAGGCCGCCGCGGCCCGGTGCCGGATACCTCCTTCAACGCATCCGCCTCGCGCTTGGCACGCCGCCGCTGCATCGCCGCCAGCCAGTCGTAGGATGGCGCACCGACCAGCCAGTCGAGCAGGCTGTTGCGCAGGCCGGTCGCGACATAGCCATCCTCGACATTGGTGTAGACCGCGACCGCGCAGCCCAGCTCCGGCAGCAAGGCGTGGCGCGTGATCTGCCCGGTCAATCCGCCGCCGTGCGACAGCAGCCGCTGGCCGCGATAATCCTGGACGTCCCAGCCGAGCGCATAGGCCTCGATCACGGGACGGGCCGGATTGTCGGCGGCAGGGCCGGGGCCGCTTTCGGTGATCGTTTGCGGTGTCCACATCTCCTGCGCCTGCGCCGCGCTCCACAGGCCCTGGCCGTTGGGCAGCGTGCCGCGGTTCAGTTGCACCCGCAGCCAGGCAGGGACGTCGTGCACATTGGTGTTGATCCCGCCGGCGGCGGCGATCTTGTCCTGCTCGTCCGGCGGCACCTGCCGCATCGGGCCCATGCCGCGCAGCGGCGGCCCCAGCCGTGCATGGCGGCCGGCGACATTGTCCGTCCGGATGCGCGATCGCACGGCGACCGTCTCGGACATGCCGAGCGGCTTCAACAGCCGCGCCGTCACGAAATCCTCCCAGCTTTGCCCGCTCACCCTCTGGATGAGGATGCCCGCGACGATGTAGAGGATGTTGTCATAGGCATAACCCGCCCGGAAGCCGCGCTCCAGTTTCAGGAACTGCAGACCGTGCAGGATATCCTCGATCGTGTGCGTGCTCGCGGGGAACTCCATCAGGTCGCCCGCGCCGATCGCCAGCCCGCTGCGGTGGACGAGCAGGTCGCGCACCGTCATCAGCTTGGTCGCGATCGGATCGGACATCCGGAATTCGGGAATGTAGCGGGTGACCGGATCTTCCCACCCGATCTTGCCGGCATCGACCAGGATGGCGAGCGCGGCGGCGGTGAAGGCTTTGCTGTTGGAAGCGATCCCGAACAAGGTATGGGCATCGACCGGCGCCGGCTTGCCCAGCGCGCGTACCCCATAACCTTGGGTAAAGTCGGGCTGGTTCCGGCGTACGACCGCAACCGCCAGCCCGGGAACGTCGAACGCCGCGCGAAAGCGCTCGGCCCAGCCACCGATCCGATCCTCGAGCTGCGCCGGCGCGGCGGCGAAAGCGGGCAAGGCGGCAACCGCCAGGCCGCTCAGCCCTCCGATCATGAAGCTGCGCCGGCTGCCCGCGAATCCACTCACACCGTTTCCCCTTTGGAAACGGGCTAAGCGGTCACGCCGCCGCTTGGAAGAGGCTCAGCGGCGTTCCTTGGTCGCGGCAAAGCGGATATCGGGGAAGCGGCCGGACACATAGTTCAGCTCCCACATATCTTTGGCCATGAACACTGGCGCGCCATCGCGATCCTCCGCCATGGCGGCGCGATATTCGCCGATGAAGCCATCGAGCATCTTGGCATCGTCCGAAGAAATCCAGCGCGCCGTATCCCACGGGCTGGGCTCGAAACTGGCATCGACCTTATATTCCGCTTGCAGCCGGCTGATCAGAACGTCGAGCTGCAGCTGGCCGACCACGCCGACAATCCAGTTCGATCCGATCTGTGGGTGGAAGACCTGCATGATCCCTTCTTCGGCCATGTCGTTCAGCGCATTGCGCAGCTGCTTGGTCTTGGTCGGATCGCCCAGTCGGATGCGGCGCAGAATTTCCGGAGCGAAATTGGGGATACCGGTGAAGCGCAGCTCCTCGCCCTCGGTCAGCGTGTCGCCGACGCGCAGCGTGCCATGATTGGGGATGCCGATGATGTCGCCGGGATAGGCCTCCTCGGCCAGCTCACGATCGCGCGCCAGGAACAGCAAAGGCGAATGGACGGCGATCGTCTTCCCGGTACCGACCTGCGACAATTTCATGCCGCGCCGAAACTTGCCCGCGCATAGCCGCATGAACGCGACCCGGTCGCGGTGCTGCGGATTCATATTGGCTTGCACCTTGAACACGAAGCCGGCGACCTGCGACTCGTCCGGCTGCACCGGGCGCGGTTCGGCCGGCTGGGGCCGGGGCGGGGGCGCATAGTCGGCCAGGGCATCGATAAGCTGGTCGACGCCGAAATCCTTCAGGGCCGAACCGAAATAGACGGGGGTCAGATCGCCGGCGCGATACGCCTCCTTGTCAAACGGCGCATAGCCGGCGCAGGCCAGTTCGGCCTCTTCGCGTAACAGAGCCGCGCCATCGGCCGACAGCAACCTATCGAGATCGCTGTCGTCCAGCCCGCCGACGGGCACGCTGTCGCCCTCGAACGCGCCGGTCGCATCGTCGGCGGGTCGATGCAGCACATTCTTGGCGAGATCGTAAATCCCTTCGAACGTGCCGCCCATGCCGGCCGGCCAGCTCATGGGGCAGACGTCCAGCGCAAGCGCGTCGGCGACCTCGTCCAGCAGTTCGAAAGGCGCGCGGCCTTCGCGATCGACCTTGTTGATGAAGGTGATGATCGGCACGTTGCGAAGCCGGCAGACCTCGAACAGCTTGCGCGTCTGCGCCTCGATACCGCGCGCCGCATCGATCACCATGACGGCGGAATCGACCGCGGTCAGCGTGCGGTACGTGTCCTCCGAGAAATCTTCGTGGCCCGGCGTGTCGAGCAGGTTGAAGGTGATGCCCTCGCGCTCGAACGTCATCACCGATGAGGTGACCGAGATGCCGCGCTGTTGCTCGATCTTCATCCAGTCCGATCGCGCGCGCCGCTGCTGGCCACGGGCGCGCACTTCGCCTGCCGCATGGATGGCGCCGCCGAACAGCAGCAGCTTTTCGGTCAGCGTGGTTTTGCCGGCGTCGGGGTGCGAGATGATCGCGAAGGTGCGGCGTTCGTTATGATCGGGGGATGCCATGATGGCGCGCGCGTAGCAGGCACGCGTCGCGCCGTCACCTCCGCCTGCCGCACCTGCAGGAACAACTATGTGGGCTGGACGGTTTAATTCCCGTCAAGCAAGGAGACATATCATGGGCGAGTTGACTGACAAGATTAAGGGCGTCTCGAACGAGATCGCCGGTAAGGTGAAGCAGGCCGTCGGCGATGCAACCGACCGACCGGATGTGCAGGCGGAAGGCGCCGCGCAGGAAGGTAAAGGCCAGGGCCAGAACCTGAAGGGTTCGGTTAAGGGCGCGCTCGGCGACAAGATCTGACTGGAATGGCCGGGCGTGCGAGCGCCCGGCCACGCATTCTATTTTTCAGGGCTGAGATTGGCATCGTTCCCGGGCCCGCATACGGAGCGCTATGCTGCGCCGGCTGATTCCCGATCCCTTCCTGATTTTCCTGTTAGCAACCGTCCTGTTGGCCAGCTTTTTGCCGGCACGCGGTGCGTTTGCGCAGGTTGTGGGATGGCTTTCGCTCATCACCATCGTGCTCCTGTTTTTCTTCCACGGCGCCAAGCTCGCTCGCGATCAGATCGTGGCGGGGCTCATCCATTGGCGGCTGCACCTCACCATCCTGGCCTGTACCTTCGCGCTGTTTCCGGTGATCGGCATGGTCGGCGTATTGACCCTTCCGTCGCTGCTGCCGCGTGATCTGTGGATCGGCATCCTGTTTGTCTGCGCGCTGCCTTCGACCGTTCAGTCGGCCATTGCATTCGTATCCATGGCAAAGGGCAACGTTCCGGCCGCTATTGCCAGCGCGTCGGCAAGCCAGATGCTGGGCGTCATCCTCACGCCGATCCTGATGGGATTGATGGCAGGCGCCCATGGCGGGGGCGGCATCGGCCTCGGCGGCATCGGCAAGATTGCAGCGCAGATCTTGCTGCCGTTCGTGGCCGGGCATTTGCTGCGTCCCTGGATCGGAGACTGGGTCGCGCGAAACCGCAATCTGGTGAACCTGACGGACCGGTCGACGATCCTGATCGCCGTCTATGGCGCTTTCTCCGCGGCCGTGATCGAAGGGCTATGGCACAAGCTGTCGCCGGAAGCGCTTGCGCTGCTGTGCGCGGTCGATGCCGTTTTGCTGGCGATTGCCCTCCTTCTCACTTGGGGGGCGGGACGGGTTCTCGGCTTTGATCGCGCCGACCGGATCGCCATCCTTTTTTGCGGCACCAAGAAATCGCTTCTTCAGGGCGTGCCTATGGCCAAAGTGCTCTTTCCGGGCGGCCAGACGGGCGTGATCCTGTTGCCGATCATGCTTTTCCATCAGATGCAGCTTATGGCGTGCGCGTTCATCGCGCGCCGTTATAGCGATATGGACAAGGCGGCGGCAGACCGAGGGTGAGAGGGCAGGAATGAGCGACGAGGCGATCTATCCGGTTTCGGCGGACTGGGCGAAGAGGGCCAGGCTCAACGCCGAACAGTATCGCGATCTCTATGCGCGATCGCTGGCTGAGCCGGACGCCTTCTGGCTCGATCAGGCGCAGCGTCTCGACTGGATCGCCTTCCCCACGAAGGCGGACGAAAGCAGCTTTGCGAAGGATGATTTCCGCGTCCGCTGGTTTGCTGACGGCAGCCTCAACGTTGCCGCAAATTGCCTCGACCGCCATCTCGCCGAACGCGGCGATCAGACCGCCATTATCTGGGAGCCGGACGCGCCTTCGGAAGAGCCGCGGACCATAACGTATCGCGAATTACATGCGGATGTTTGCCGCTTCGCCAACGTGCTGAAGGCCAATGGCGTGGCGAAGGGCGACCGCGTCACGATCTACATGCCAATGATCCCGGAAGCCGCGATTGCCCTGCTGGCCTGCGCGCGCATCGGTGCGATCCATTCGGTGGTGTTCGGCGGCTTTTCGCCGGATGCGCTTGCCGGTCGGATCGAAGATTGCGGATCCACCGTCGTCATCACTGCGGATCAGGGGCGGCGCGGCGGCAAGCCGGTCGCGCTCAAGAAGAATGTCGATGCCGCCGCAGAGCGTTCGACGATCGAAACCGTGATCGTCGTCCGTGCGACGGGCGCCGATATCGCCATGCAGCCGGGGCGCGACGTCTGGTATGACGAGGCGATGGCGACCGCACCGGCGGATTGCGAGCCGGAGCCCATGAACGCGGAAGATCCGCTGTTCGTGCTCTACACGTCCGGATCGACCGGCAAGCCCAAGGGGGTGATGCACACCACCGCGGGCTATCTGTTATGGGCCAGCCTGACGCACGAACTGGTGTTCGACTACCGCCCCGGCCAGATCTACTGGTGCGCCGCCGATATCGGCTGGGTCACGGGGCACAGCTATATCGTCTATGGTCCGCTCGCCAACGGCGCGACGACCGTGATGTTCGAAGGTGTCCCTAATTGGCCCGATGCCAGCCGGATCTGGCAGGTGGTCGATCGGCACAAGGTGGAAATTCTCTACACCGCGCCGACGGCCCTGCGCGCGCTGATGCGCGAGGGCGATGCCTTCGTGACCCGCACGAGCCGCGCCTCGCTGCGCCTGCTGGGCTCGGTCGGCGAGCCGATCAATCCCGAGGCGTGGCGCTGGTATCATGAGGTGGTCGGTGACGGCCGGTGCCCAATCATGGACACATGGTGGCAAACCGAAACCGGCGGCCACATGATCACGCCGCTCCCCGGCGCGATCGACCTGAAGGCAGGGTCGGCGACCAGGCCCTTCTTTGGCGTGGAGCCGCAACTGCTCGATAATGAGGGCCATGTCCTGGACGGTGCGACCTCGGGCAATCTCGTCCTCGCGCGCAGCTGGCCCGGCCAGATGCGGGGTGTCTGGGGCGATCCCGAACGCTTTTTCCAGACCTATTTCTCGCATTTTCCCGGCGTTTATACGACGGGCGACGGTGCCCGCCGCGACGAGGATGGTTATTGGTGGATCACCGGCCGGGTCGACGATGTCATCAATGTCTCCGGTCACCGCATGGGCACGGCCGAGGTGGAAAGTGCACTCGTGCTGCACGCCAAGGTGGCCGAAGCCGCCGTGGTCGGCTTCCCGCATGACATCAAGGGGCAGGGCATTTACGCATATGTGACGCTGAATGCGGGCGAAGAGGCCAATGATGCCTTACGCAAGGAGCTGGCCCAATGGGTCCGCACCGAAATCGGCCCGATCGCCACGCCGGACGCCATCCAATTCGCGCCCAGCCTCCCCAAGACCCGCTCCGGCAAAATCATGCGCCGCATCCTGCGCAAAGTCGCAGAAGGCGATGTCTCCACCCTGGGCGACACCTCGACCCTGGCCGATCCGAGCGTGGTGGACGATTTGATCCGGAACAGGATCGGATGACGGCCAAGGCGGCGGTGGACGAGCTTGTTGACCACGACCTGCCGCCAGCCGCAGGTGACATATTGTTCTACCAGACCGCAGCCGGGTCGATCTACGAACAAATGGTTCGTGCCACCGAAACGCTGCATCGTCGCTATTGTGCTGTGAATGGGCTGGATTATCACACCGAATTCGGCGTTCGGCGCGGCCGCTTTCCATGGCAGGCGACGTTCAATCGGGTCGAGATGCTCGGTGATTTGCTTACCGCAAATTTTCGTGGCTGGTTCGTGTACCTCGATGCCGATGCCGTCATTCATCAGCTTGGGTTCGATCTTCGACGCTATCTAGGTAAGCGCAAGCGCTGCGCGATGATCGCCGCGCCCGGCGGTGCTGAGCGCTGGAATGTCAACGCCGGGATATTGTTCCTCAATTTTGACGATCCAGTGGGTCGGGAGATTGCGGTTCGTTGGCGAAATGCAACGCATACAGTCGTGAGCGAACAAATGCTTCAGGCTGCGGCGACGCCATGGCAGCCGCTCCCCAACGGTCTGGAATTTCCCGACGATCAACATCTGCTGCAGATGGAATTGCTGCGCGACGCCGAGCTGGCCGATCGCGTGCTTTTGGAGAAAAGCGGCTTGCTCAGCTCGTCTAACGGCCGGTTCATCAGTCAATATATGCGTGTGCTTGGGTCCCCACTCGATCGGCTGACCCTTATCCAAGAGGCCGTGGCAAAGACCTGCTCGGTGTAAGCTATTTTGGGAAACCTGCTTTGTAGTCCGCGGCGGTGACACGTCCTAACGGAAGGGTGCCGTCAGCACCTATCATCCCTCGAGCTGACGCAGCAGCAAACGCACATCGGCGTCAATCTCGGCGTCCTTCACGCGCAGGGCTTCGATCGTGCGGACGGCGTGGATGACGGTGGTGTGATCGCGTCCGCCAAAGCGGCGACCGATTTCCGGCAAGGAGCGCTGGGTGAGCTGCTTGGCGAGATACATGGCGATCTGGCGGGGCCGAGCCACTTCGCGGGCGCGGCGAGCCGAGCCCATTTCGGTCTGGCGGATGCGGAAATGTTCGCAGACCTTGCGCTGGATCTCGTCAATCGACACGCGGCGCTGGCTGGCGCGCAGCTGCTCGGCGAGCGCTTCCTGCGCGAAATCGAGATCGATCACACGGTTGTTGAGCGTCGCGAAGGCGATGACGCGGTTGAGCGCGCCTTCCAGCTCGCGGATCGAGGCGCTGATCCGCTTGGCGAGGAACAGGGCAACCTCGTCCGGCACCGTGCCGGCCGGCAGCGCTTCCAGCTTCTTGACGATGATATTGTATCGCAGCTCGAAATCGGCCGGATTGATATCCGCAACCAGGCCCCAGGACAGGCGCGACAGGATGCGGCTTTCGATGCCGTCGAGATTCTGCGGTGAGCGATCCGCGCTGATCACCAGCCGCCGGCCGGCCGAGATCAGCTCGTTCATCGTATGGAAGAATTCCTCCTGGGTCGAATCCTTGCCGGCGATGAACTGGACGTCATCGATCATCAGTACGTCGGCCGCGCGCAGGCGCTGCTTGAAGCTGTGCGTGTCCTTGGCGCGCAGCGCCGAGACGAACTCGAACATGAACTTCTCGGCCGACATATAGAGGATCTGTGCCTCCGGATGCCGCGCACGATATTCCTGGCCGATGGCATGCATCAGGTGGGTCTTGCCGAGACCGGTGCCGCCGTGGAGGAACAGCGGATTGAAGGCGAGCTTGCCGCCCTCCGCCAACGTCCGCGCCGCATTATAGGCGAGCTCATTGGCCTTGCCGACGACGAAGCTATCGAAGCTGTAGCGCGTATCCAGCACCGTTCCGCGTGCGGTGGGCACCACAGGTGCGGCTTCCACCATCTCTGGCTCAGGCGCCGCCGCCTCGGGAACGGAGCGCCCGCTGTCTGCGCCAGCCTCGATCACGACGTGCCGAACATGTGGCAACATCGCGCGCCAGGCGGCGCCAATCTGTTCGGCAAAATGGTTCTGAACCCAGGTCGCCATAAAAGCCGACGGCGCGGACAGCCGCACTTCGCCAGCCTCGAGATCGCAGGCTGCAAGCTTGAGCGGCTTCAGCCAGCCGTCAAAAATGCGCTCGCCGCAGCTCTTGCGCAGGCTCGATCGGATGCTGCTCCAGGCCGCCTCGGCCGGGAGTTGATCCGCGTCTAACCCTGCGTCAATCAACTGCGCCACCCACAAGTCTCCCATTCCCGGAACGCCCTTCTTTGGCGCCGGATCCGGCCTATTTGAAAAATTCGACCCCCGCGCGTGCGGCCCCCGCACACGCTAGAACGCACGATCGCTGGTTTGGCTCGAGCCGGAGAATCACCGACCGAACGCAGGGAGTTTAGGTACATCCCGACGCGCTATTCAAGCGCCACAGCCGTCACGATTTTGAAATAAAGAGATTGACAGCGGTAGACCGCCGCTTTTTCCGGCTGTAACTTATAACATGTTGAAAAATAACGCAGAATATCAATCGCAGGTTGTAATGACCACGTCACAATCAAAGAGAATCATTTGAAATCCGCGTGATGCGATCCACTTCGCACCAACAGCAAAAAGCCCGCCGATCAGGATCGGCGGGCTTCGCAAATTCAGGCTGAAAGCGGGCTTCAGCCCAGCGCGGAAACCCGCTTGGTCAGACGTGCAAACTTGCGCGAAGCGGTGTTCTTGTGAAGCACGCCCTTCGATACGCCGCGCGCCAGTTCCGGCTGCGCAGCTGCCAATGCCGCCGCGGCTTCCGCCTTGTCGCCGCTCGTCAGCGCCAGTTCAACCTTCTTCAGAAAGGTACGAATGCGGCTGACGCGCGCACCGTTCACTTCGGCGCGGCGATCGTTGCGGCGGATGCGCTTCTTGGCTTGCGGCGTGTTCGCCATGCGTAATGGACCTCGATCTCAAATGGGATTGCGGCGGCGAGCAGGCTCGCGCCGTGAGGTGCGGCCTCTACATAAGCGTCCACGATTCGTCAACGCTGGCCCCACACGCCTTTATCACGTCGTGTCCGCGCCTTGATCAACGGGCGCTGACAGCGTCCCCGACCATCAGCGTTGGCAGCGCGGACAGAAGAATGTCGAACGTCCGCCATCGACCTGTCGCACAATGATTCCCTGGTCATAGGGGCAGGGCTTGCCGGTCCGGCCATAAACGCGGAATTGCTTGGAGAAATAGCCCAGTTCGCCATCGGGGCGCGCATAATCGCGAAGGGTTGATCCGCCGGCATCGATGGCCGCGTTAAGCACAATCGGGATCGCCGCGGTCAGACGCTTGAGTGCCGGGCCGGAAACCTGCCCGCCCGGCTTGCGCGGGTTGATCCGCGCAAGATTCAGCGCTTCGCATACATAGATGTTGCCCAATCCTGCGACGATCCGCTGATCGAGCAGCAGCAGCTTGATCGGCGCGATCCTGCCCTCGAGCGCGGACGCCAGATAGGCAGGATTGAGTTCTGTCCCCAGTGGCTCCGGCCCGAGCGCGACGAAGGCGGGGAAATCCGGAAGCGCGGCGGTGACGACCAGATCGAGCGATCCGAATCGGCGTGGATCGTTCAGGGCGAGCCGATGCCCCGCCTCAGTCTCGATCAGGAAATGGTCGTGTTTGCCGATCTCGTCGGGATCGATCCGCCACCGGCCGGACATGCCGAGGTGGAAGATCAGCGTATCGCCGCGATCCGTGCCGATCAGGCCATATTTGGCTCGCCGGCCGAGATCGATGACGCGCGCGCCGGTCAGGCGCTGGCGCAGATCGACGGGGATGGGACGGCGCAGGTCGGCGCGACGCGCTTCCACCTGCACCAGCCGCTGTCCTTCCAGCACCGGCCGAAGGCCGCGCACGGTTGTCTCGACTTCGGGAAGCTCCGGCATGTCGCGCCGCTAGCCGATCTTCCGCGGCCCCGCTATGGGCCATCCCATGAGTGATGCCTCGCCCGATACCGTCTCCTTCGGCTATTCCGAAGTCACCCCCGCCGAGAAGACCGCCAAGGTGGGGGAGGTCTTCGCCCGCGTCGCCCGCCGCTATGACATCATGAACGATGCGATGTCGGGCGGCATGCATCGCTTGTGGAAGGACCGCTTCGTCGCCCGCGTGAAACCGCGCCCCGGCGAGCAGATACTGGATGTGGCGGGCGGCACGGGCGACATTGCCTTCCGGATGAAGGCCAAGGGCGCCGATGTCACCGTATCGGACATCAACCCGGCGATGCTGGAGGTCGGCGAGCAACGCGCGATCAAGAAAGGCCTGACCGATCTTGCCTGGTCCGTCCAGAATGCCGAGACGCTCAGCTTCGGCGACGCGACGTTCGATGCCTATACGATCGCGTTCGGTATCCGCAACGTCACGCATATCGATCGCGCGCTGGCGGAGGCGCACCGCGTGCTGAAGCGTGGCGGGCGCTTCTTCTGCCTCGAATTCTCGACCACGTTGTGGCCCGGCTTTGCCGAAATCTATGACGCTTATTCGCACAAGATCGTGCCCAAGCTCGGCAAGGTCATTGCGCAGGACGAGGAGAGTTATCGCTACCTGATCGAATCGATCCGGCGCTTTCCCGATATGGAGAGATTCCGGGGTATGATCGCGGAGGCCGGGTTCGTTCAGGCCAAAGCCGAGCCCATTTTGGGTGGCCTCGTCGCGATCCATTCCGGTTGGAAGATCTGACCGCCGCATGACGCGTCCCGCTACTCATATCTGGCGGCTGCTCCGCTGGGCCCGGATCCTTGCCCGTCACGGCGCGCTGCGCGGGCTGGAGCGTGATCCGAACACGCCGGCACCCGTTCGCCGCCTGATCAAGATCGCGCACATTGGTGTCCGGGTCCCGACGACGCCGCGTTATGCCGATGCCTTCCAGGCGATCGGCCCCGCCGCGATCAAGCTCGGTCAGGCGCTGGCGACGCGGCCGGATCTGGTCGGCGAGGAAGCCGCGCACGACCTCGCCCGCCTTCAGGACGCGATTCCGCCAGTGCCGTTCGCGACGATTCGCGAGGCGATCGAACGCAGTCTCGAAAAACCGCTTGATCAGCTGTTCGCCTCGGTCGAACCAGAGGCGATCGGGGCGGCGTCGATCGCGCAGGTGCATCGGGCGGTGACGCTCGACGGCCGACCGGTGGCGATCAAGGTCTTACGCCCGGGCATCGAGGACGAGATGGCGCGCGCCATCGAGACCTATGAGTGGGCGGCGGCGCAGGCGGAAGCGTTCGGGGGCGAAATTGCACGGCTGCGTCCACGACTGACCATCGCGACGTTCCGCCAGTGGACCTTGCGCGAGTTGGATCTGCGTCGCGAGGCGGCGTCCGCGTCGGAACTGGCCGAACATATGGCGGCCGAACCCGGCTTCGCGGTGCCGGCGATTGACTGGACACGGACGACCAGGCGCGTCCTGACGCTGGAGTGGATCGACGGCATCAAGCTATCGAAACGCGCCGAGCTAATCGCGGCCGGCCACGACATGCGGGCGTTGGCCTCCTGCCTTGTCCGGGCTTTCTTGCGTCAGGCGATCGAGGATGGTTTCTTCCACGCGGATCTCCATCAGGGCAATTTGTTCGCGCTGCGTGACGGTCGGCTGGTCGCGATCGATTTCGGCATTATGGGGCGGGTCAATCGTCAGGCGCGTCTGTGGTTGGCGGAGATCCTGCACGGCCTGATCACCGGGAATTACGATCGGGTCGCCGCGATCCATTTCGAGGCGGGCTACGTACCCGCGCACCATAACCAGGCGGAGTTCGCGACCGCCTTGCGCGCGGTGGGAGAGCCGATCCGCGGCCTGCCGGTAAAGGACATATCGATCGGGCAGATGCTGGACGGGCTGTTCGCGATCACGCGCGACTTCGACATGGAGACCCAGCCCCATCTGCTGCTGTTGCAGAAGACGATGGTGATGGTGGAGGGCGTCGCGACGACGCTCGATCCCGATATCAACATGTGGGAAGTGGCCGGGCCGTTCGTGAAGGAATGGCTGCGCGACGAACTGGGCCCGGAAGCCTGGCTTGCCGAGCGGCTGCGCGCCAACCTCGATACGCTTGTTCGTCTGCCCGATTTGGTTCGGCGGATCGAGGCGCGATACCCGCCTCCGGGTGCCGCGCCGCCGCCGCCGCCGCTGCCGCAGGTCGAGATCGTTGGGACCGGCGGCGGGTGGCGTTATGCCGCCGTGGCGTTAATCTCTGCGATCGTGGGTGCAGCCGCCAGCTGGCTGCTGCATTGATCCAAGCCGTTCGGCCATGGGCCGGGAAGCCGAGGTAAAGATGACCGAGACGAACGTCACCGAACTTCTTGAGGCCAGTATCGCGCGCGTCTGGAATGAGCGTGACGATGATCGCCGACTGCAGGCGATCAACGACATCTATCATGCCGAGGCCTGCATCTATGAGCCCGAGCGGGTGGTGACGGGACATGCGGCGATTTCAAGCGTCGTGGCGGGCGTTCTTGCCGATATGCCGCCGGGCTTCCGCTTCGAAGTCTCCGGCCCCACGCTGGGCCACCATGATGTTGCGGTCACACGGTGGCATGGCGGGCCTCCGGGGCAGATCATCGTGAAGGGGGCGGATGCCGCGCGGATTGTCGATGGCAAGATCCACGAACATTGGTTTTTCTTCGAGCCGTCGGAATAGGCGCCCGGCGGCGGCCTAGCGTCGGCGCAGGGCGTTAGGCTATTGCCAGGCTATGGCTAATCCACTCGCAGGCATCGAAATCCGCTTCAAACGCTTGCCGCATGGGCAGGATCTGCCCTTGCCTACTTACGCGACCGCGCATGCCGCCGGTCTTGACGTGGTTGCGGCCGAATCGCTGATCCTGGAGCCGGGGGCACGGTTTGCGGTCGCCACCGGCTTCGCCATCGCCATTCCGGTCGGCTATGAAGTGCAGGTGCGGCCCCGTTCCGGTCTGGCGCTGAAACATGGCATCACCTGCCTCAACAGCCCCGGCACGATCGATGCCGATTATCGGGGCGAGGTGAAGATCATCCTCGCCAATCTGGGCGCCGAACCCTTCTCCATCGGCCGCGGCGAGCGCATCGCGCAGCTGGTGCCAGCCCCGGTTCAGTATGCGCGTTTCACGGAGGTGGAAGAGCTGGACGATACGGCGCGGGGCCAGGGTGGCTTCGGCTCCACCGGTCGGTAGGCGTCGGGAGATCCTTCCCACGCTGCTACCGTCGGATCATCCCTTCGGATGGATCGTCCTGCGGCGGCGAAAGCCTGATCCAGGCGCTTTCAAGCCTCACGCGTAAGCATAAGGGCCACCCTTTTGCAGCGCCCGCTGATAGGCCGGGCGTTCGTGCACTTTCGCCAACCACGCTATCGTCGCTGGCCGCGATTGATCCAGCCCGGCGCGGGAGCGGGCCGCCTCCACCGGGAAGCTCATCATGATATCGGCCGCCGAAAGGTCATCGCCGGCAAACCAAGGGAATTCGCGAAGCACGGATTCCACGTAATCCAGATGCACGTCGATCATGGACTGGAAGCGTTTGGCCGCTACCTTGCCCAGCACAGGCACTCGCCCCAAAACGAGCTTCGTAAACAACACCGGCATCAGCGAGCCTTCGGCATAATGAAGCCAGAAACGATAGCGGCGTGCCGCCTCGGGATCGTCGGGGGCGCCAAGTTTGCCGCCGGCCTTGCTCACGAGATGTTCGACGATCACGGCTGTTTCGGCAACGACGATGCCGTCATCTTCGATCAACGGGGATTTGCCGAGCGGGTGGATGCGCTTCAGCGCCTCGGGCGCCAGCATGGTCTGCTTGTCTCGCTGATAGCGAATCACTTCATAGGGAAGCCCCAGTTCCTCGAGCATCCATAAGATCCGCTGTGACCGCGAATTTTCCAGATGGTGGACCGTGATCATGACGTTCGCTCCAATGTCGCTCGAGGGTCGGCGGCTCGCGTGCAAGAGGGGAGGCGGCCCGTCAACCGCCGGGCGTCGCCAGGGCTGATCCTTCAGAGAACATCATCATGCTGGTCTGGTATCGCCGATCCACCGACCGCATATCATCGGCAGCCATGCGTCTGGCGACCAGCATTGTCGTCGGCTTCGCGACGAGGGGAAGGAGAGGGGTTTGCCCTTAATCGGACGATGAAAGACGATCAGCTGGAGCGCTATGCGCGCCATATCATTCTCAAGGAAATTGGCGGCGCCGGACAGCAACGCTTGCTGGCGGGGCATGTCGGGCTGATCGGGGCCGGCGGTATCGGCGCTCCGGCAATCCAATATCTGGCGGCGGCCGGGGTCGGACGGTTGACCGTGATCGATGACGATGTCGTCAGTCTCTCCAACCTCCAACGCCAGGTCCTGTTCG
This sequence comes from Sphingomonas sp. ASY06-1R, assembly GCF_052180265.1. Lineage (GTDB taxonomy): Bacteria > Pseudomonadota > Alphaproteobacteria > Sphingomonadales > Sphingomonadaceae > Sphingomonas_I. Next base: position 1,043,787 of record NZ_CP197464.1, read on the forward strand.
CCACGGCCGATATCGGCACGCGCAAGGTGGAGGCAGCTTCGACGGCGGTGGCGAGGATCAATCCGGATGTGGAAGTCATCGCGATCGCACAGCGTCTGGATGGGGACAATGCGATCGCGCTGCTGTCCGACGTCGACGTGCTGCTTGATGGATCCGACAATTTCGGGACTCGGCTGATCGCAGCAGATGCGGCGCGCGAACTGAAGATCCCGCTCGTGTCCGCAGCGGTGGGCCAGTTCGATGGCCAGCTGGGTGTGTTTCGCGGTTGGGAGGCGGATAAGCCCTGCTATCGCTGCCTGGTCGGCAACGCGCCCGACCGGCCCGATGCATCCTGCGCCGATCAAGGGGTGCTGGGGGCATTGACCGGGGTGATGGGAAGCCTTGCCGCGATCGAGACGATTCGCGCGATCGTTCCGTTCGGCAGCGATCCGGCTGGGACCTTGCTGCTGATCGACGCGCTGAACTTTCGGTTCCGGACGCTTTCCCTGCCCAAAGACCCCGGTTGCCGGTGCGCGTCATGACCGGATTGGCGATCATAGTCGCGACCGCCGATGCCGAACGGCTTCAAACCGCGTTGCGCCTTGCGGCGAGCCACGCCGCTTTGGGCCGGCGCACCCGTCTGCTGTTCGATCAAGCGGCCGTACCGGCGGCGCACCTTGGTGGAGCCTTGCTCGAGTCGTGCCTCGAACTGGGAGCAGATATCATCCTGTGTCAAAGCGGATTGGCAACAGCAGGCCTGGAAGCGGACGCGCTGGATGCCCGATTCCAATTCGGAGGGATGGTGGGCTTCCTGGCGGCCCTAGGAGAAGATCGGTTGGTCGTCGTCTGACGGCGCTCCGTCGCTGCTGCTGTTGCGGATCGGGCACAGGGGGGCGCTATTCTTAACGGATGAGTAACAAGAGCGATGACGACACCCGATGTTTGTCGTAGCACAACTTCACGAAACGTTGGCTCTGGCCATGGTTCGGGGAGACGCGGAAGGTCCCGCCTGTCGTGAGACGGAGCGTGTGGGCCCTGCGGCAAAAAGGGGGCTGACGAGCAATCGTCACGCAGGCGCCCGGACTGGAAACAGTCCGGGCGTTTGTTTTTCCATTATTCCTGATTGACGCGGGCTGATGCGGGATTGACTTGATCATCGCCCTGATACGCCGCGCGTAATAAGAGCCTTGTCTTTGCAACGTAGCGCGGCGCGCCCGCCACGATCCAAAGCGTGGACTTCAAGCCCTTTTCGCGGGCATAGGGCGCACCATCTATCTCTTTTCAGCTCACCAGGATCTGGCCCCTTATGTCTGCGATGTTCAAAATCAGCTTGCCCGATGGCTCCGTGCGCGAAGTTGCGCCCGGCACCACGCCGGCTGATATCGCAGCCGCGATCGGACCGGGCCTTGCCAAGGCGGCCATCGCTGCCCGCGTGGATGGCGAGCTGCGCGATATCACGCGTCCGTTCGAGGGCGATGCCACGCTCGCCCTGGTCACCGCACGCGACGAGAAGGACGCGCTGGAGCTGGCACGGCACGATTTCGCGCATGTGCTGGCGGAGGCTGTCCAGAATCTGTTTCCCGGCACGCAGATCACCTTCGGTCCAGCGACCGAAGACGGCTTTTATTATGACTTCGCGCCTGCCGAACGGCCGTTCACGGATGAGGATCTGCCCGCGATCGAGGCCGAGATGCGCGCGATCATCGCGCGCAACGAGCCGTTGGTCCGCGAGGTATGGACGCGGGAGGACCTGATCGCCAAGTGGCGGGCGCAGGGCGAGACGTTCAAGGCCGAATGGGCCGCCGAACTGCCTGGGGATGAAGAGCTGACCGTCTATCGATCGGGCGACTGGCTGGACATGTGCCGCGGGCCGCACCTCGCCTCGACCGGCAAGCTCGACCCACAGGCGTTCAAGCTGACGCGCGTTTCGGGCGCCTATTGGCGTGGCGACCAGAAGAACGCGATGCTCAGCCGCATCTACGGGACCGGCTGGCTCAACAAGAAGCAGCTCGATCAGCATCTGGTGCGGCTGGAGGAAGCGGCCAAGCGCGACCATCGCAAGATCGGCCAGGAGATGGACCTGTTCCATCTTCAGTCCGAAGCGCAGGGCTCCGTATTCTGGCATCCGAAGGGCTTTGTTCTGTGGCGCCAGCTGGAGGCCTATATGCGCCGCCGGCTGGATGGCGCGGGCTATCAAGAGGTCAAGACGCCGCAGTTGATGGATGCGCGCCAGTGGGAGCAATCCGGGCATTGGGGCAAATATCGCGAGAATATGTTCGTCGTCCCCGACGAAATCCCCAATGCGGAGGAGGAAGGCCCGATCCTGTCGGGTCAGGCGGAGCTGATGGCGCTCAAGCCGATGAACTGCCCCGCGCACATCCTGATCTTCCGCCAGGGCATCAAGTCGTATCGCGACCTGCCGATCCGTATGGCGGAGTTCGGCTGCTGCCATCGCAACGAGCCGCATGGCGCGTTGCACGGCATCATGCGCGTGCGTCAGTTCACGCAGGATGACGCGCACATCTTCGTGCGCGAGGATCAGCTGATCGACGAGATCCGCGATTTTTGCGACCTGCTCGACAGCGTCTATCGCGATCTCGGTTTCGAGAAATATGCGATCAAGCTGGCGCTACGGCCGGAGAAGCGTTTCGGCTCTGACGAGATGTGGGACCGGTCCGAGCAGACGCTGCGTGATGCCGTTGCCGCGGCGGGCCGCGCGACCGAGGAATTCGGTTGGGAAGAGTTGCCGGGCGAGGGCGCCTTCTATGCGCCGAAGCTGGAATTCCACCTGACCGATGCGATCGGCCGGACCTGGCAGGTCGGGACGATCCAGTCCGACACCGTGCTTCCTGAGCGGCTGGATGCCTCTTATGTGGGCGAAGATGGCGAACGGCACCGCCCGGTCATGCTTCATCGCGCGATCCTGGGGACGTTCGAACGCTTCATCGGCATCCTGATCGAGCATCATGCGGGCCGCTTCCCGCTTTGGCTGGCACCGGTCCAGGCGGTGGCGGCAACGATCGTGTCCGACGCGGACGACTATGCGCAGCTGGTGGTGGCAAAGCTGCAGGCCGCGGGAATCCGCGCCGAGACCGACACCCGTAACGAGAAGATCAACTACAAGGTGCGCGAGCATAGTCTCGCCAAGGTTCCCGCCTTGCTGGTGGTCGGAAAGCGGGAGGCGGAGGAGGGCACGGTTGCGATCCGCCGCCTTGGCAGCGAGGGGCAGCAAATCCTGCCTCTGGACGAGGCGATCGCGCTGCTCAGGACCGAGGCGACGCCGCCCGATCTGCGCTGAAGTCTGTGTCGATCCGCTGTCATCCTGGCAAAGGCTGACATCATGGCGGGCGCCAAGGATGTCGTCCGGGACCAAGGCTGATGGACACCGGTTTTCGCTGGGTGACGGGGTTCCGTTGCCGCCAGCTTAGGCTGTGATCGATCGCGCTTCCGAGCTAGACTGCCGCCGGGATAGCGGCCGACGAAGCCCCATCCTCGCGGAATGACGGGGGACGCCATGATTGACCGTCGCATGATGATGGCAACCAGTGCCGCCTTTGCCTTTGTCGGCCGTGCCAAAGCGGAGGAAAGGATGCCGATGTACGGACTGATCGGACAGATGAAGGCCGTGCCGGGGAAGCGCGCAGCGCTCGCGGGGATCCTGCTTGAAGGCACGGAAACGATGCCGGGCTGTCTCAGCTATATCATCGCGGAGGATAGGGTTGATGCGGATGCGCTGTGGATCACCGAAGTGTGGGACAGCCAGCAAAGCCATGCCGCTTCGCTGAAACTGCCGGCGGTCCAGGCGGCAATAACGAAAGGCCGCCCGCTGATCGCGGGATTTGGCAGCCGTACCGAGACGCTCCCCTTGGGGGGTAGCGGGCTGCGCGAGAGCTGACCTGGCGGAGTGCCATGCGACGAAATTTGCGCGTTGCTACTAACGATCGGAGAAGCTTGCTCTATATTGAGATCTTGCGACCGGCCGGAGCGACGCCGTGTCCTAGGAGAGCGTCCATGAAGATTGCGCCTATCTTGATTGCGGCGGCATCGCTTGCGGCTCTGGTCGCGGCGCCCGTCGCCGCGCAGCGCGGCGGCCGGGGCGGCGGCTCCCACGGCGGCGGTCCCGGTTTCCATGGCGGCGGCGGCTTCAAGGGCGGCGGTTATCGCGGCGGCGGCTACGGCGGCGGTTATCGTGGCGGTGGCTATCGTGGTGGTGGCTATCGCGGTGGTTGGCACGGTGGCTACCGGGGCGGCTATTATAGCGGCTGGCGCGGCGGTTGGGGTCGTGGCTATCGCGGTTGGGGCGGCTATGGCTGGGGCTATCCCCGCTATGCCTATGGCGATGCCTTCGCTTTCGGCCTGTTCGGCGGCTATGCGCTTGGCGCGAGCCCGTGGGGCTATGACAGCTATGTTTACGACGTGCCGCCGCCACCGCCGCCGGCTTATGGCATCTATGATCGTCCGGCACCGTCGGACTTTGTCGGCAGCACCGATCTCAATGCGGACCGTCCTCCGCCGGTTGATGACCGGAACTGCCCGATGGTCCTTAATCGCACGAGCGACCGCTACGAACCGGACTGCAACTGATAGAAGGGGCTGCGGTCAGTCGATCCGACCGCAGCCCTTGTTCAATCCCTGAACGGATCGCGGACAAGGATCGTGTCGTCGCGTTCTGGGCTGGTCGAAACGATTGCGGCCGGGCAGCCGATCAATTCTTCGATCCGGCGAATATATTTGATCGCCTGGGCCGGCAGGTCGGCCCAGCTGCGCGCGCCGGCGGTGGATTCGCTCCAGCCCTCGATCGTCTCATAGACCGGAACGACCGACGCCTGATCGCTGGGATGCGGCGGCAGATAATCATAATCCTTGCCGTTGAGCGTATAGCCGACGCAGATCTTCAGCTCCTCGAAGCCGTCGAGCACGTCCAGCTTGGTCAGTGCGATGCCGGTGATGCCGGACACCGCGACGGCCTGCCGCACCAGCACCGCATCGAACCAGCCGCAACGCCGCTTACGCCCCGTGACCGTCCCGAATTCGTGGCCGCGCACACCCAGCTTTTCGCCGACCGCATTGTCCTGCTCGCTCGGGAAAGGACCCTGTCCCACCCGGGTCGTGTACGCTTTGGTGATGCCCAGGACATAGCCCGGTGCGTCGGGACCGAGACCGGACCCGCCGGCGGCGGTGCCCGCGATGGTGTTGGACGAGGTCACGAACGGATAGGTGCCGTGATCGACGTCCAGCAATACGCCCTGCGCGCCTTCGAACAACATGCGCCGACCGCGCGCCTTGGCGTCGGCCAGCGTACGCCAAACCGGTTGGGCAAAGGGCAGGAGGAATTCAGCCACCTCGCGCAGATCCGCCATCAGGCGCGCGCGATCGATCGGCGGCTGGCTGAAGCCGGCGCGCAGCGCGTCGTGATGGGCGAGCAGGCGGTCCAGCTCCGGCTCGAGATCGTCGAGATGGGCGAGATCGCAGACGCGGATCGCGCGCCGGCCGACCTTGTCTTCATAAGCCGGACCGATGCCGCGGCGGGTGGTGCCGATCTTGCCGGCACCCGACGCATCTTCGCGCAGGCCGTCCAGATCGCGGTGGAAGGGCAGGATGAGGGGACAGGTTTCTGCCACCTGCAGCGTCTCGGGCGAGATGGTCAGGCCGCGCGCGGCGAGCTTCGCCACCTCGTCGCGGAAATGCCAGGGATCGAGCACGACGCCGTTGCCGATGACCGACAACGTACCGCGCACGATGCCCGAGGGAAGCAGGCTGAGTTTGTAGACCTCTTCACCCACGACCAGCGTATGGCCGGCATTATGTCCGCCCTGGAAGCGCACGACGACGTCGGCCCGGCTTGCCAGCCAGTCGACGATCTTTCCTTTGCCCTCATCGCCCCATTGGGCGCCGATCACGGTGACGTTGGCCATTGATGCTTCCTAGATTAAATCGCTCATCCTGAGGAGAAACGGAGCTTGACGAAGTCCCGTCTCGAAGGACCGCCACGCCATGTCCTTCGAGACGCCATTTCGGCAAGCGTAATGGCGCCTCAGGATGAGCGGAAGGTTTCGTTCAAAAAGTTCGCGGCTCGTCCGCATCGAGAATATGCGTGCAGCCGTGCGGCTGATCCTTTTCCGAAAGCGCCGCAACCGTTGTCCAGCCATCACGGCGCAGCGCCGCCGCGGCAGCGGCATCGTGGCCGACCGGAAGGAAGACACGGCGCGCCGGCTCAACGCCCAGGCCGATATCGACGAGCGGATCGATGAACAGGGAAAAGCCGACTGCGGCTTCCTCCTGCCCGTTGCCGTGGACGATTGTATAGCTGCCGCCGCGCCCGATTTCGCCGGCGAGCCCGCCCCCGAACAGCGAAAATCCGATCCAGCTTTGATATTCGAAGCCGTGCCGCTCGGTCGGGTCGAGCGTGAGCGCGACGCCATCGCCAATCGCGGCCGCAATCGTCTCGATGGCCGACAGGCGCGTATCCAGCATTTGCGCCTGATCCAGCGCCCGCAATTTGGGCAAAGCGCGATCCAGCGGACCGGCAGCAGAGAGCAAGGGCAGATAGGCGTCCGCCCCCGCGGCGGCCAATCCACCGGCATCCTTGGCGTCGAGCAAAGCGCGAACCCGCGACACATCGGCCGGATCGACCGGCCATGCGCCGCCAGCGAGCGTATCGACGAGATCGGGTAGGGTCAGATCGACCGTGATGTCGGTAACACCGGCGGCCGCAAGTGCGTCCAGCGCGACGCGAAGGATTTCGCTGACCGCCGCCACGCTGTCGCTGCCAATCAGTTCTGCGCCTGCTTGTGCGAGCTCCCGCTCGGGCCGCAACTGGGTGGCGCGCAGCTTGATGACCGGGCCACCATAAGCAAGGCGTAACGGCCGAGGGGCGTGGCCCATCCGCGTCGCCGCGATCCGTCCAATTTGTGCGGTGATATCGGGGCGCAATGCCAGCATCCGCTGGGATACGGGGTCGACCATCCGCAGCAGATCTTGCGGCCGGGAGGATTTCAGGCGGCCGACCAGGCTTTCCTCAAACTCCGCCAGGGGTGGGGAGACGCGTTCATAGCCATGGCGTCCAATCGCCACGATAACGCGGTGCATCAGGCGCGACGCCGCTTCCGCTTCGGGCGGGAGGCGATCACGGAGCCCTTCGGGCAGGAGGCCGGGTGCGATGGTCATGTCGCCTGCGCCTTTAGCGGTTCCTTGGCGCGACGGAAGGGCACGTCGAGCGAAAGCTTCGTTGCGGCACGCCACAGCCATTCGAGCGGCCCGTACAGGAAGTAGCGGAACCAGAAGGTCGCGAAGATCAACTGGACCGCAAAGGCGGCAATCCCCAGCAGCAGCGATTCAATCTGCGTGATCCGATCCCACAGATGCAGGCCGAAGCCATAATAGACCGGCACGAAGACTAGGCTCTGCGCGATATAGAGGGTCAGCGTCATCCGCCCCGCCGGGATCAGGCGCTCGAGCAGGCGGCCCGAACCCCACAGCCATAGTTGAACGAAGAGAAGCAGCGAGATCGCCATACCGGCGATATCCAGCCACCCGGCGAGGAGTATGTCGGTCCAGTAATACGGCCCGTGGCGATAGCAGCATGCCCAATGGCGCGCGTAGACCAGCGGTACGATCACTAGAGCAGCGACGATCAGGGCGCCCAGCCGCAGGCGCGCAAAGCGCTCCGGCTCGGCAAAGAAGCGCTCGCGCCCCAGCACCAGACCGATCAGATAGAGGCCAAGGATCTGAACGATCCGGCCGGTCTCAAGATAATAAGACCATTTGCTGACTTTGCCGGCGACGTAATTGGCCTGAACGAGTTCGCCGAACGAGCCGAACAAGGACGGGCGCATGGCGCCGCCATCGTTGTAAAAGAAGGGATCCGCCAGCGCCCAGGCAGCGCCGTAATGGCCCGCGACGATGCGCACGAGCAGGAACGGCTGGAGCAGCAGAAATGCCGCCAATATCAATAACAAACGGGTCGATCGGACGCGGTCGAACGGGATGAGCAGGAAGCCCGCCGTCGCGAGCACCGCGATGATGTCGCCACGGTAGATGAGCGAGTGGAGCCAGCCGACGACGAACAGGATGCCCAGCCGCCAGGCAAAGCGGCCGGCGAACGGCTGACCGCGCCGCCGCGCGCCATCCATCATGATGAAGAAGCTGAAGCCGAAGCAGATTGCCAGCAGCGTGAAGGACTTGCCCAGGAACAACAGCAGCACGCCGTCCTGCACGAGGCTGGGGGTGGGACGGGCGTTATACAGCTCGAAATAGCCGGTCATGTGGACCAGGAAGAGCCCGAACAGGGCGTAGCCGCGCAACCCGTCGACGATGCCGAGGCGGGAAGGCTTTGCGAGAGGAGGGGACGCGTCGGCAGTCATTCAGTCAAGGCCAGCAAGCAGGGAAACCCGTTCGGGCTAGGCCACGCGAAGACGTGTTCGCCTGGCCCTGCCCGAACGGGAAAGCCTTGCCTTACTGGAAATCGAGCGCCTTGACAGTCTTCACGCCCGGCAGCGCCTTGACCTTTTCAAGCGTGGTCGCATCGACCGGCTGGTCGACCGACAGCAGCAATACGGCTTCGCCGCCTGCGGCACGGCGGCCGAGGTGGAAGGTACCGATATTGACACCCGCCTCGCCCAGGGCGGTGCCGAGGCGGCCGATGAAGCCGGGCGCGTCCTCGTTGACGATATACAGCATGCGCTCGGTCAGATCGGCTTCGACCTTCACGTCGAAAATCTCGACGAGGCGCGGCTGCGAGTTTGCAAATAGCGTGCCCGACACCGAACGCTCGCCCTGGCTGGTCTGCACGGACACGCGGATGAGCGTGTGGTAATCGCCTTCGCGATCATGCCGCACTTCGCGCACGTCCAGCCCGCGCTCCTTCGCCAGATGCGGCGCGTTCACCATGTTCACCGTGTCAGAATAGACGCGCATCAGGCCGGCAAGGACCGCCCCCGTGATCGGCTTGATGTTGAGCTCGGCGGCCGCACCTTCGACCTCGATCGAGATCTGGGTGAGGTTGTCGTGCGCGAGCTGCCCGATCAGGCTGCCCAGCTTCTGCGCGAGCGCCAGATAGGGCTTCACCTTCGGCGCATCTTCGGCCGAAAGACTCGGCATGTTGAGCGCGTTGGTGACGCCGCCGCTCATCAGGAAATCCGCCATCTGCTCGGCGACCTGGATCGCGACATTGACCTGAGCTTCGGTCGTCGACGCGCCCAGATGCGGCGTCGAGATGAAATTGGGCGTGCCGAACAGAGGAGATTCCTTGGCCGGCTCCGTCACGAACACGTCGAGCGCCGCGCCGCCAATATGTCCGGAATCGAGGCCCTCCTTGAGCGCTGCCTCGTCGATCAGCCCGCCGCGCGCGCAGTTGACGATGCGCACGCCCTTCTTGGTCTTGGCAAGGTTCTCCGCCGACAGGATATTGCGCGTGCTGTCGGTCAGCGGCGTGTGCAGCGTGATGAAATCGGCGCGCTTCAGCAGTTCGTCCAGTTCCACCTTTTCGATGCCGAGCTCCAGCGCGCGATCGGGCGTCAGGAACGGATCGTAGGCGACGACCTTCATCTTCAGGCCGAGCGCGCGATCCGCGACGATCGAGCCGATATTGCCCGCGCCGATCAGACCCAACGTCTTGTTGGTCATCTCGACGCCCATGAAGCGGTTCTTCTCCCACTTGCCGGCCTGGGTCGACTTGTCGGCTTCGGGCAGGTCGCGCGCCAGCGCGAACATCAGTGCGATGGCATGTTCGGCGGTGGTGATGGAATTGCCGAACGGGGTGTTCATCACCACCACGCCCTTGGCGCTGGCGGCGGGAATATCGACATTGTCGACACCGATGCCGGCGCGACCGACGACCTTCAAGTTGGTCGCATGCTCCAGGATCGCCTTGGTGACCTTGGTGGAGGAGCGGATGGCGAGGCCGTCATAGTCGCCGATGATCGCGGCCAGTTCTTCCGGCGTCTTGCCGGTAATCTCGTCGACCTCGACACCGCGTTCGCGGAAGATCTCGGCGGCGCGGGGGTCCATCTTGTCGGAAATGAGAACCTTGGGCATCATATTTGTCCTGATCTTGAGCGTCGCCCGGGCAGAGGCCGGGGCCGCAAGCGGCATGCGCGACGCTGATTTAGCAGCGGCCCCAGCTTTCGCCGGGGCGACGAATTACGCGGCGCGCGCCGTATGGAAGGCCCAGTCGAGCCAAGGACCGAGCGCTTCGATGTCGGCGGTGTCGACCGTCGCGCCGCACCAGATGCGAAGACCCGGGGGCGCATCGCGATAGCCGGCAACGTCGTAGGCGGCGTCTTCGGCTTCCAGCAGCGCGGCGATCCTCTTGACGAGTGCCAGCTGGGCGGCGTCATCGAGGCCCTCGACCGCGTGATCGGCGAACTTCAGGCAGACGCTGGTGTTCGAACGCGTCGCCGGATCGACCGCAAGATGATCGATCCAGTCGGTCTTCTGCACCCACGCATCGAGTGCGGCGGCGTTGGAATTGGCGCGGTCCATCAAGCCGGACAAACCGCCCAGGCCAAGCGCCCATTCCAGGCTCCAGATACAATCCTCAACCGCCAGCAGCGACGGCGTATTGATCGTATCGCCCTTGAAGATCGTGTCGTTGAGCTTGCCGCCCTTCGTCATGCGGAAAATCTTGGGCAGCGGCCATGCCGGCACGTAGCTTTCCAGCCGCTCGACCGCACGCGGGCCGAGGATCAGCACGCCATGCGCACCTTCGCCGCCGAGTACCTTCTGCCAGGAGAAGGTGACGACATCCAATTTGTCCCACGGCAGATCGGCCGCGAAGATGCCGGAGGTGGCATCGCAGATGGACAGGCCCTGGCGGTCATCAGGAATCCAGTCGCCATTGGGCACGCGCACGCCGGAGGTGGTGCCGTTCCAGGTGAAGACGACATCGGTCGACCAGTCGACGGCGTTGAGATCCGGCAGCTGGCCGTAATCCGCCTTCATCACCTTGGCATCGATCTTGAGCTGCTTGACGACGTCCGTCACCCAGCCTTCGCCAAAGCTTTCCCACGCCATCATCGTGGCTGGACGCGCGCCCAGCATCGACCAAAGGCACATCTCGACCGCGCCGGTATCGGACGCGGGAACGATGCCGATGCGGTGCGTATCGGGCAGCTTCAGGATGTGGCGCGTCATGTCCATCGCATGGACGATGCGGCTCTTGCCAAGCTTGGAGCGGTGCGAGCGGCCGAGCGATGCGCTGGCCAGCCCATCGGCATGCCAGCCCGGAGGCTTGGCGCACGGGCCGGAAGAAAAATAGGGGCGGGCGGGCTTCACGCCCGGTTTCGAAACGTCCGTCAATGTAGTCTCTCCTCACAGAGAGCACGCGCCGCGTTGGGACGGCGTGGCCCGTCGGCGTTTCTAAAGTCCGGCGACCGGCTGTCAATGACGATCCCGCTGTCGGCTGCAGATTCGCCGCATCGGCGAATGCTGCGTGGCGACGACCTGCCTTGCCCCAATGGTTTCAGCGGTAGCGAAAGTCCGTACCTCAGTCATCTTCAGGGAGTGTAGCGCTGCTATCCAATTCCGATCGGCGCCTCATGTTTGCCCCCATGCCGGACGCTCCACGCAAAAGCAGGCGATGGACACGGTTGAATGCGGGGTGTGGCGTGTCGTCGGTTGTGTGATGCGATTTGGAGATGTTGAATGGCACATGCGTTCGAGGCCGAGGCACCGCTGGCGGCTCAGCCGATTCCCCAAGCTGGCCGAGCGCCGAGCCTGGAGCGGATCCTCGCGGAAATCGACGCCCTGATGCCCGTGGTAAATCAGGATGCGGCGCAGGCCGAAGCGGCACGGCGGGTGCCGGCAGAGGTGGAGCGGCGGTTGCGAGAGGCGGGTCTGTATAGCATTTCGGTGCCGCGTAGTCATGGCGGGCTGGAGCTTGATCCGCCGTCGCTGATGAAAGTAACCCAGCAGCTCTCTAGGCTGGACGGTTCAATCGGCTGGTTGCTCGGTAGCGTCCGCACCATGTCGTCTGTCGTCGGCACGCTGTTGAACCGGGACCGCTACGATCAACTCTACCTTCCGGGCCACGATGTAACTTTCAGTGCGGCGGGGCAGCCGGCGGGCACGATCGAGGCGGTCGGCGATCAATGGCGCGTTAACGGCCGTTGGCCATTTGCCAGCGGCTGTACCGACGCCGACTGGCTCGTCGTGCATTGCGTGCTGGTCGAGAACGGTGAGCCCAAGGCAGGCCCGCATCCGGGTTTGCCGGCAACGCGAATGGCACTCATCGCGCCCGATAAGGTGCGGATCCAGGATAGCTGGCACACTATGGGGATGCGCGCGACCGATAGCCAGGATTTGGTCGTGGAGAATGTGCTCGTCCCCACAAGTGATCTGATCGACACCCAGACTGCGCGGCCCTGCGTGCCCGGCGCCCTGTATGCCTCGCCCTTCCAGATTGTGGCAATGAGTCATGCCGCCGTTTCGCTGGGCATCGCGCAGGCGGCATTGGAGGATGTGCTGACGCTCGCCCGCAGCGGACGCCGCCAATTGCATGCGCCGACTGCGCAGAAGGACTCGGAAGTTTTTCATTACGAGATCGCGCAAGCGGATGCGAACTTGCGCGCCGCGCAAGCTTATTCCGATACCTTTACGAAGCGGCTGTGGGAGCGGCTTCAGGCAGGAACTGTACCGCTGGGGCCGCCGCTGCCGGATACGGTGCAAGCCATCGTCTGGGTGACGGAAACTTGCCGCCACGTCGTTCGCACCTGTTTCGAACTGGGGGGCGGAGCCGCCATCTATGATCGATCTCCGCTTCAGCGGCGCCTGCGTGACATCGAAGTTGTTTCGCAGCATGCACTGGTCCAGCGGCGCCATTACGGTGCGATCGGGGCATCTCTTGTGGCGGAGCAATAAGCGCGCCTCATCTGGCACCCGGCGGCGGATCGAGCTGCGCTGAGGTCGGCGGCGCCGGATGGCCGAGCAGGCCGCTATCGCTCAGCCAATCCTCGATCTGCTGCGGCGAGTGCTTCAGGGCGATCAGATCGGTGCGCTCGCCCAGATTATAAGCGTGCCCGCCGGCGCGGTAGATATGGAGTTCGGCCGATGCGCCGGCGTCGCGATACAGTTTGAGCAGGTCGATCGGCGGCTGCGAGCAGCATTCGTCATCGTTTGCGGCCGCCAGGAAGATGGGGGGCGCATCCTTCGTCACCCGCTCCTCGCCATGGAGCGGGCCCGGGAAGATCAGGATCGAAAAATCGGGGCGCGCCGATAGCAGATCGATCGCGTCGCCCTTGCCGCGCGCCCGCACCGGTGCGCTTAGCGTGATCATCCGGGCCAGTTCGCCGCCAGCGGAAAAGCCGATCACGCCGACGCGCTTGGGATCAATGTGGAACCGACTGGCGTGGGCGCGGATGAAGCGCATGCCGCGCTCGGTATCGGCGCGGGCATCCTCGAGCGAATAGGGGGAGCCTTCTTCGCGGAACAACCGGTAGCGCAGGACAAAGGCCGTAACCCCCCGCGCGTTCAACCATTTGCCGACCGCCTCGCCTTCGGTCGTCGTCACGAGCAGGCGATGCCCGCCGCCCGGCACGACCAGCACAGCGGTGCCATTGGCCTTGGCTGGATCGGGCAAATAGGCGGTAACGCTCGGATTGTTGACGCGCTTGGTCCAATAATCCTGGGAGAGTTCGGGGATGAAGGCCTTGCTCTCAAAACCCGGAACGCCGCCTTGCCAAAGTGGAAGACGCTCCTGGGCAGGTGCTCGACCTGCCACCAGCGACAGGCAGGCAGCGGCCAGCATCGTGACGCGCTTCATTGGCAATCCCTCTCGCTATTCTTCGCTGCAGCATCACGCCCGGCGCCGGACCCTGTCAAGCAGCGCAACGGGCGATCGACCAGCCGCAAACGGATGGTCGGGGCGGGGAGGGCGGGTTAGGGTGCGCCATGCGTCGCCTGATCCCGATCGTCCTGTTGTGCATGCTGGCAGGATGTCTCGGACAAAAGCCGCAGCCCAGCCGACCGCGCCCGCTACCGCCTCCCATCGACGATGCGCGCGCCTTTCGCGGTTGTCTCACGGATCTGAACGCCTTGGGCGCGAAAGTGGAGCCGCTGCCGGACCGGAGCTGGCCCAATGGGTGTTCGGCCACGCAGTCGGTCAAACTGGTCTCGATCGGTATACCGGTCACCAATCTCGGCGCGGTGAAATGCGGTTTGGCGCTGCCTTTCACCCAGTGGGTGCAGCAATCCGTACAGCAGGCGGCGCGTGCGAGGTTCGGGACCTATGTCACGAAGATCGAGAGCTTCGGCTCCTTCGCGTGCCGACCGGTGAACAATATCCAGGGCGGCCGCTTGTCCGAACATGGTCGCGCCAACGCGATCGACATTGCCGCCTTCAATTTGGCCGATGGTCGTCGGATCACCGTGAAAGCAGATTGGAATGGCCCGGACGACAAGGCACGGGCGTTCCTGCGCGACCTGCACAATGCGGCCTGCCGCCGCTTCAATGTCGTGCTCGGACCGGATGCCAATGCGTTCCATCAGGATCATTTCCATTTCGATATGGGACGCGGGCCCTATTGCCGCTGACCGGCGGTGGAGGCGCGCATGCCTGACCGGCCTGAAAATGATGCGGCCTGTGCAGCAGCGGGCGCAAAGCGCTTCCCCCCTGGAGGATCAAGGTTTACCGGCGGGCCGATGACTGACACGACCATTCCCAATCGCATTTTCCCGAAAGCCAAAGACGACGCGGCCTCTGCCGCGCAGCAGGCGGGCCATGTCCTGCCGCAGACGTCCGACCCGGCGTATCGCCTGGCGTATCAGGACACCGACTTTCTGTTGCGCGACGATCTGCGTCCGGTGCGCTTCCAGCTGGAGCTGATGAAGCCCGAACTATATTTGGAGGAAGCGGGCATCGGCTCGACCTTCGTAATGTATGGCTCGGCGCGCATCCCGTCGCCCGAACGGGCCGATATGCTGATCGAAGCCGCGAAAACGGATACGCAACGGCGGATTGCCGAAAGCCTGAAGGCGAAGGCGCATTATTATGATGTAGCGCGCGAACTGGCCCGGCTGGCGAGCGGTGCGCCGTCATCCTCCGACGGAAAGCGCCAGTTCGTGGTTTGCTCGGGCGGTGGTCCGGCCATCATGGAAGCGGCCAATCGCGGCGCGGCCGATGTCGGGAAGGATTCGGTCGGCCTGAATATCGTGCTGCCGTTCGAACAGGCGCCGAACGAATATGTCACCCCGCATCTGAGCTTCAACTTCCACTATTTCGCGCTGCGCAAGATGCACTTCCTCATCCGCGCGCGCGCGGTTGCGGTATTCCCCGGCGGCTTCGGGACGTTCGACGAATTTTTCGAACTGCTGACGCTGGTGCAGACCGGCAAGACCGCCGTTCTGCCGATCCTGCTCTACGGCAAGGAATTCTGGAACCGTGTCGTCAACTTCGATGCGCTGGTGGAAGAGGGCGTCGTTGCGCCCCAGGATCTGGACCTGTTCCGCTTCTGCGAAACCGCGGAAGAGGGCTGGGAGTGCGTCCAGGAATTCTACCGGACCAATCAGCAGCCGCTGTTCCGTAAAGGCCGCGGCGAGAAGAAATGAAGCGCGGGAGCGGGTCCGCGCGCGTCTTGCGCGCGGGCCGGCTCCTCTCACTGGTCTTTCAGTGCCCGGCGTGCGTCGATCAACTGGGCGCGCTCCGGCCGATCTGCCCTTGGCGTGATTGCTAGCAGCGCAGCGAAATAACGCCGCGCCCTGTGCGCGTCACCCGCCTGCCGCGCCGCCTCGGCGGCTCCGTACAAGGACCAGAAACGGTTGGGCTCTTGCCGAAGTGACGTTTCAAATTCGTGCAAGGCGTCCGCCGGCCGTTTTTGATCCAGCAAAAGCTCGCCAAGCATTTCGCGCGCCGGCAGGAGTGGCCCGGGCGTGACGGAGGCCAACTGCGTTCGATCTTCAAGCTGTGCCGCCATGCGCAGATCTGTGAAGGCAGCTTCGATATTGCCTTCCGCAAGGGCGGCATTGGCCGCGACTTCGCGTCGCTGAATATCGATCTGGACCGCCCAATCGGTTTCGCCGGTCTCGGTCAGGCGCGCGTAAATGTCATCGAGCGCCTTGAGCGCGGCCTGCGTTCCCGCTGTATCGTGCAGATGCGCGGCTCCAAGGCCCTTGGTGAAATAGGTGATGGCGTCTGTCCATGGAAAGCCGCTTCGAAGCGGCACGAGGCGGGCGGCCTCGGCCCATGCGCGTCTTTCAAGGCAGTAGCGCGCGGGAATAGCTGCCCTCGCGAAAAAGGCGGCGGATGCGGGCGCTGCTCCCGTGGCGTGCGCCGGATCGAACCGCGCGAATGTCGCGGCGGCGTCGCCGACAAGTCGAGCCGCTGCGCGATCCTCGCCGGTCTGTAGATAAGCATAGACCAGGTAATCGCTGGCATGCAGTTCATCCGCTGGCTGATCCGCGGCCCGCGCTGCCGCGGCCGATGCGAGGTTGGTGTCAATAGACGCCTGCCAATCACCGATCCGTGTGAAGGTATGCGACGGCATATGCAAAGCGTGCGGCGTCGATGGCGCGATCTTGCCATAGCGACGTGCCGCCTCGGCGGCACGCGATGCCAGCGCAGGCTCGTCATAGGCGTGGATGATATAATGGGCGAGCCCGGGATGATCGGGGTATCGTGCGAACAGCTGCTCCAGGATCGCACCCGCCTTGAGCTGCTTTGTATAGAGCTTGTCCGTCGGATCGGCCGCAGCAGCGAGTGCCAGGGCGTAGAAGATGCGGGCTTCGATATCATCGGGATAGGTGGCCGCAATCGTCCCCATCGCGTTTTCGTAGGCCAATAAGCGGGTGTGCTGATCGACCGTCCCTGCATCGACATAGAGGTGGGACACCGCCTCAATATAAGCTTGCTCACGAGGCGTGGCTGCGCGCGCAGCACGTCCTTTCGTAACCGCGTCGAGGCCCTGCGCAATTTGCGCGGGTGATCTGAAGCCGGCAAACGGGTTGCTCCAGCTGCTGAGCGCGATCCCCCAATAAGCGATTGCGCAGGTCGGATCGGTCGCGAGCACGGCATGGAATCCGTCGATGGCGGGTCCAAATTGAAAGGAGTGCATCAGCGCGACGGCACGATCGAATTGCGGCTGGGCTGCAGCGCTACACGATGTCGCAAAGGACACGCTGCCCAATTGCTCCCGCATCTTGTGATCGTGCGTCACCAGTGGGGAGTGCGCGCCGGCCGGAATCGACATCGCCAGGAGCGGTATCACGAGCGCAAGACCGAATTTCATGCCGCCATACCCCCGGTGAACCGGCGGAGATTAGCGCCCCAGCTGCGCAATCCAAGATGCCGGCACACCGCCTCCGAGATTCGGCGCTGGTAAGTCTCTGGACCCCTGGAGCGGCAAGTAGAGTCGCAAAGAAAAAAGGCGGAGCTTTCGCCCCGCCTTCTTAATCCGAATTTGAGGTGGACCAGGCTTACAGCGCGGCCTTGAGATCCTCGACCAGATCGGTGCGCTCCCAGGGGAAGAAGTCGCCTTCCGGCTGACGACCGAAATGCCCATAAGCGGCGGTCTTCTGGTAGATCGGCTTGTTCAGCTTCAGATGGGTGCGGATGCTGCGCGGGGTAAGGCCGCCCAGCTTCTGGATGCCCATGATCGCCGCTTCGATCTTGTCGTCGCCGACGGTGCCGGTGCCGTGCGTATCGACATACAGCGACAGCGGCTTCGACACACCGATCGCATACGCCAGCTGGATCGTGCAGCGCTGAGCGAGGCCAGCCGCGACGATATTCTTCGCCAGATAGCGCGTGATGTACGCAGCCGAGCGATCGACCTTGGTCGGATCCTTGCCGCTGAACGCGCCGCCGCCATGGGGCGATGCGCCGCCATAAGTGTCGACGATGATCTTGCGACCGGTGAGGCCGGCGTCGCCGTCCGGGCCGCCGATTTCGAAGCTGCCGGTCGGGTTGATGTGATATTCGGTCGCGTCGGACAGCAGCTCGGCCGGCAGGATGTCGGCAACGACCTGCTTCACATAAGCTTTCAGCTCGGCCTCCTTCTCACCCTCGTCATAGCCCTTGCCATGCTGGGTCGAGACCACGATCGCGGTGGCGGCGACGGGCTTGCTGCCCTCGTAGCGCAGCGTGACCTGGCTCTTGGCGTCCGGCTCCAGAAACGGAGCAGCGCCGGAGTGACGATCAGCCGCCATTCGCTCCAGGATCTTGTGGCTGTAATAGAGCGTCGCGGGCATCAGATCAGGCGTATCGTCGGCGGCATAACCGAACATGATGCCCTGATCGCCGGCGCCTTCGTCCTTGTTGCCGGACGCATCCACGCCCTGGGCGATGTGCGCCGACTGCGGGTGGAGGTTGTTCTCGAAACGGAAGGTCTTCCAGTGGAAGCCATCCTGCTCATAGCCGATGCGCTTCACGGTCGCGCGGACCGCATCTTCGACTTCCTGCTGCACGCCGGGCGCCCAGTTGCCGGCCTCGTCCATGATGCCTTTGCCGCGGATTTCGCCCGCCAGCACGACCAACTGGGTGGTCGTCAGCGTCTCGCACGCAATCCGTGCTTCCGGATCTTTGCTCAGGAACAGATCGACCACGGCATCGGAAATCTGGTCTGCCACCTTATCAGGATGACCTTCCGAAACGCTTTCAGACGTGAAGAGATAGTCACTGCGCATGGGGTAAGAATTCCTCGGATGAGGGCCGAAGGCCGGATATAAAGCAATTGTTATATGTGCCGCTTAGCTTGCGCGGCGTCGACTGGCAAATGCGATCGCAAGCAACAAGATACCGAGCAACGCAGGCAGCAGGTTGCCGAATCGCGCGAAAAGCGTGGGCGGACGCGCGGAGGGGAGGGGTAGCTCGATCGCGCCGGCGGTGCGCCAGGGCAGTGACGCCAGCAGCCGTCCGTCCGCATCGATGATGGCCGATATACCGGTGGGCGTCGATCGCACGATCGGCATGCCCTCTTCGGCCGCTCGTAAACGGGCCTGTGCCAGATGCTGGGGCGGTCCCCAGCGCCCGAACCAGGCATCGTTCGATGGGTTGAACAGGAAGCGGGGGCGATTCGCACGATCGATCACCTGCCCGGAAAAGATGATTTCGTAACAGATCTGCACTCCGACCGCGCCGATATCCGGCAGCGTGACATTGCCGGGGCCGGAGCCTGCGTCGAAGTCGGCATTGCCGGGCGCCAGCCGGGACAATCCAAGATGCGACAGGATCGGGCGCATCGGCAGATATTCGCCAAAGGGCACGAGATGCGATTTGTCATAGCGGCCGAGAATGCGCGCCTCCGCATCGATCGCGAACAGGCTGTTCGCGGCCGAAACAACATCGCCATCGGCATTGAACCGCACGGTTTCGGCACCGGTAAGCAACAGATCGCGCGGACCGAGCAGGCTCGTAAGCGCGCGCCGGGTAAGCGCATCCTGTTCCAGCTGGGCGGGGATCGCAACTTCCGGCCAGAAGATGACGCGCGGCCGGCCACCCGGCGTGCCGCTCAGGCTCGTCAGGCGTCGGTAATTGTCGGCGCTATGGGCCTCATCCCACTTATTCTCCTGACCGATATTGGGTTGGACGACGTGAAGCAGCGGGCTGCCAACGTCCGCCCTGTCCGGCGCACCCCAGTCGATCGTCAGGAGCGCGCCGCATGCCAGGGCGAGGCACATACCGAGCGCGGGCCGGCCGACGGCACGCAAGCGGAGTGGAGACGTCGCGCGAACCACCGCCAGGATATGCCGGACGAGGAGGAGCAGCAGGCCGGCATAAGCGACGCTCACCCCCGACAAGCCGTAGGTCCCGATCCATTTAGTGAGGTGCAAGACGCCGGGCAGGGGCGCCCAGATGGCGGCGATCGGATTCCAGGCGAAGCCGGTCAGCAGCACCGCGCGCAGCATTTCGACGGCGAGCCAGCTGCCGGCAAAGGCCAGCACCAGTGTCGCGCCCAAGCGACCGCGCGCTATCCACCAGGCCGCCCCCACGGCCAGCGCCGGATACAGCGCGAGAAACAGCGACAATAACAATACCGCGATCCACCCCAGCCATGCCGGCATCGCCGCCTGATAGGTGAAGGCGGTCGCGATCCAGTTCAGGCCGAGGCAGAAGAAACCAAGGCCGAACCACCAGCCCAACCCCGCTGCCCGCCGCAGCGTGGCTGCCTGACCGATCGCAGCGATCAGGGCCGCCAGCGCGACGAGCGTCAGCGGCCACAGGCATAGCGGGGCGAAGCCGCAAGCCGCAATAAGTCCCAGTAGGAACGCGAACGGATAGGCGCGGGTCGCGCCGGTCAGAGACATGCAGGCCCTTTAGCGTGGCGAATGCGAAGGTGGAATGACGCATGGCAGCATGGCCGCTATAAGGCCGGCATGACGCTTCAGCCCTTCCACCTCGCCTTTCCGGTCCACGATCTTGCCGCCGCGCGCGCTTTCTATGGCGGGGTGCTGGGCTGCGGCGAAGGGCGCAGTTCGGATCGGTGGATCGACTTCGATTTGCGGGGGCATCAGATCGTGGCTCATCTGGATCCGGCGGCCCGTCCGGCCTCCGCTACCAATCCGGTCGATGGGCATGACGTGCCGGTGCCGCATTTTGGCGTCGTGCTGGACTGGGACGATTGGCACCTGTTGGCCGCACGCCTGGAAGCGTCCGGCATCGCCTTCGGGATCGCGCCGCATATCCGCTTTGCCGGCGAGGTCGGCGAGCAGGCGACGATGTTCTTCCGCGACCCCTCCGGCAACGCGCTGGAGTTCAAGGCTTTCCGCGACATCAACCAGCTGTTCGCAAGCGCGTGACGATGCGGACACCGCCGCCGACGATCGATCCCGCGACCTATCGAGCGACCGATCCGGCGCTAGCCGATATGAGCGACGCCGACGCCATTGCCCATTATCGCGCGCATGGCCGTGACAAAGGTGTCGTCGCCTCGCCATTGGCATTGCGCGAAAATCTGCTGGCTTTCGTCGACGACGATGGTGCGATGCTGGAGATCGGGCCGTTTCATGCTCCGCTCAAGCGGGGACCGAAGGTCGAATATCTCGACGTCCTGGATGCAGCGCAATTGCGCGAGCGAGCGGCGACGACCCGGGGCAATCCTGCAGGTGTTCCCGATCTTATCCATCATGTCGGAAGCCTCGCGAGCGTGGAAAGCCGGTTCGACGCGGTGCTCAGCAGCCATGCGATCGAACACCAGCCCGATCTGGTGCGCCATCTCCAACAGGTCGAACGTGTCCTCAACCCGGGCGGGGGCTATTTCCTGATCATCCCCGATAAGCGGTATTGCTTCGATCATTTCATTGCGCCCAGCAGCGTCGCGGATGTTCTCCAGGCCTATGAGGAGGAGCGCGAGGTCCACACGTTGAAGAGTGTGATCGAGCATCGCGCGCTTACCACGCACAATGATGCGTTACGCCATTGGCAGGGGGATCATGGCCTTCCAGAGCGCGCGCGGGCCATCCGCGTGCAGGCGGCGCTCGCCGAATATGAAGCCGCGGCAGGCCATTATATCGATGTGCATGCCTGGTATTTTACGCCGCCGACCTTTCGATCGATCGTGACCACTCTGCGCGAAATCGGGCTGATCGGGCTGGAGATTGCCGGCATCTATCATCCTGCGTTCGGCCGTAACGAATTTTGCGCGATCCTCCGGCGGCCAGCCGGATAGACGGCTATCGTGCCACGCACCTCCGCGTTCAGCGCAGCAGCTTCGTTCCCTGGTCGCGCACGGCGGCGCTGATGAGGCCGGTGAAGTAGGCGAGCATGGCGGGTAGCGATATGTGAACGCGGACCAGCGTGTCCAGGACTTCAAGCCGCACGGGGACGGTCTGGCCCATCGCCTTGATCTCCAGCGCCATCTCATCCTCGCTTGGCCAGGAGGACTGAATGTCGGCGACGCCGCCCGGTATGTGGCCGCCCAACTCGCCGATACGGGATTTTAGCCGTGCGCGCGCACCAGCCCGGCCGAGCTGGTGCGGCACGTCGATCGTAACCGGTACCGACATCAGCGCGCCGCCACGCGCCAGACGGCGCCGCCGACATCGTCTGCCACCAGCAATCCGCCCTGCTGATCGATCGCGACGCCGACCGGGCGGCCACGTGCTTCCCCCTTATCGTTCAGGAAACCGGACAGGATATCGATCGGCTTGCCGACCGGCTTTCCGCCCGCGAATTTTACGAAGATGACTTTGTAGCCGGAGGGCGGGCTGCGGTTCCACGAACCATGCTGGCCGATGAAGGCGCCCTGCGTATACGCTGCGCCCAAGCGTTGCCCGGTCGCGAAGCTGAGGCCCAGCGAGGCGGTATGCGGCCCCAGCGCATAATCGGGCTGGATCGACGTTTCCTCGATCAGCTCGGGCACCGGATCCTTGGGCCGGTTGTCCGCATACGTGCCCCAGTAGAACCAGGGCCAACCGTAAAAGCCGCCAAACTGCACGCTTGCCAGATAATCCGGCACCAGATCCGATCCCAATCCATCGCGCTCATTCACGACCATCCACAAGGCATGCGTGGTCGGCTCCCACGCCAGTCCATTCGGGTTGCGAATGCCATACGCGTAAATGCGATGATCGCCGGTCTTGGTGTCGATTTCCCAGATGGCGGCGCGACCGTCTTCGGCTGCCATGCCGCGCTCGCCGACGTTGGAATTGGAGCCCACCGTGACGTACAGCTTGCTGCCATCGGCATTGGCGACGACATTCTTGGTCCAATGGTGATTGATCGGGCCGGCGGGCAGATCGACAACCTTCTGCGCCTTTGCCGTGATGCGCGTCTCGCCTGGCTTGAACGGAAAGCGCAGCAGCGCGTCGGTATCGGCGACGTATAAAGTGTCGCCGACCAGGGCCATGCCGAACGGCGAGTTCAGATTCTCCAAAAGCACCGAGCGCTGATCGGCAACGCCATCGCCGTTGGTGTCGCGCAGCAGCAGGATCCGGTTCGGGCTTTTGCTGACGGCGCCCGCCCGATCCATGATCATCTTCTGAATCCAGCCCTGGATGCCGACGCTATCGTCCGGCTTGGGCGGCGCATTCGTCTCTGCAACCAGCACGTCGCCGTTTGGCAGCGTCAGCAACCAGCGCGGATGGTCGAGCCCGGTCGCGAAAGGTTGAACCTTCAGGCCCGCGGCGGGTGTCGGCATCTCGCCCGGCTTCCAGCCGACGGCCTTGGCAACGTTCACCAGCGGAATCACCCCGGTCCGCGGCTCGCTGATCTTCGGCTGCGTGCCCTGCACCGCGCTGATATCGAGTTGCGCGCGCTGTTTGCGGGCGGACATATAGAGGGTGGCTGCGCCGATAAGGACGATCAGGGCCACCGCCGCGACCAAGCCGATGAGCACGCGTTTGATCATGGCTCAAGCATAAGCCGCTCTCCTCGCGGAGGGAAGCGCCATCACTCCAGCGGGGCGACCTCGATCGGCGGATGGAGGCGCAGTCGCGTAACCCGGCGCGAATCGGCCTCGATCACTTCCAACCGCCAGCCGCTGGGATGAAGCACCGTTTCGCCGGCTTGGGGCACATGGCCGGCGAGGACAGTCGCAAGCCCGCCCAACGTATCGATATCCTCCTCGACGTCGGCAAGCCGCGGATCGATCACCTCCGCAACCTCTTCCAATTCCGCCCGGGCATCGGCCAGCCAGGCACCGTCGTCCAGCGGCACCAAGGCCGCCTCCGGCGCGTCGTCATGCTCATCCTCGATCTGGCCGACAATCTCTTCGACGATGTCCTCAATCGTCACCAGGCCTTCCGTGCCCGAATATTCATCGAGCACGATGGCGAGATGGGTGCGGGTCGCGCGCATCTCGGCCAGCAGGTCGAGCACGCCCATCGATTCCGGCACGTAACGCGGCTGGCGGATCATGGGCGCGATCGTTTCGGGCGGCGCTTCGCCATTGGCGAGGATCACGAACACATCCTTGATGTGGATCATGCCGACCACTTCATCGAGCGTACCGCGATAGACGGGCAGGCGGCTGTGACCCGCCTCGGCAAAAGCGGCGACCAGATCGGCGAAGCTGATCGTTTCCGGTACGGCGATGATGTCGGCGCGGGGAACGCCGGCGTCGCCTGCGGTCCGATCGCCGAAATCGAGCAGGTTGCGCAGCATTTGTCGCTCCGCGCTCGACAAGTCCCCTTTGGTGGGGGCGTCGTCCTCATGCTCCTCGATCGCTTCTTCGATCTGGTCGCGAAGCGTAGGCTCGCTATCGTTGCCAAAGATCAGGCTGCGCAAGCCCGCCCACAATCGTCCCCCTTCATCAGGCATTGCCGGTCTTAGTCCTCACGAATGGCATAAGGGTCGCTGATGCCGAGGGAAGCAAGCGCCGCGCGCTCAATCTCTTCCATGGCCTCCGCCTCGGCTTCACCCTGTTCATGGTCATAGCCTAGCAAATGCAGCGTGCCGTGGACAATCAGGTGGGTCGCGTGCGCCTCGATCGTCACATTCTTTTCGGCGGCTTCCCGCGTCGTGACGTCATGCGCCAGCACGACATCGCCCAGCAACGTTTCGCCATCGTCATCGCCCGCATTCAGCCCGTCGAGCAGATCCGGTTGCACCATCGGGAAGGATAGGACGTTGGTCGGCTTATCTTTTTGGCGATAGGTGCGGTTTAGCGTCTGGACTTCGTCGTCCGACGTAAAGCGTACGGACACCTCGACCATCACCGGCAAGGTGGCGATGTCACCATGCGCGCTGGCTTCGATTGCCACTCGCACCGCGCGTTCGGCCAGAGCCTCCCAATCGCCCGATGGCCACGGGCTCTCTACTGCAGTTTCAACCTGGATCATCATGCTGGCTTACGCGCCTTCACCTTCATACGCCTCAACAATACGTCCTACGATCGGATGACGGACGACGTCGGCAGCACTGAAGCGGATGGTGGAGATGCCTTCGACCCCTTCCAGACGGCCGACGGCATCGGCCAGCCCCGATTTGCCGATATCCGGCAGATCGATCTGACGAGGATCACCGCACACGACCATGCGGCTGTTCTGGCCGAACCGCGTCAGAAACATCTTCATCTGCGCCGGCGTCGTATTCTGCGCCTCGTCGAGAATGATGAAGGCATCGGCCAGCGTGCGACCGCGCATGAAGGCGATCGGCGCGATCTCGATCTCGCCGCTGGCGATGCGGCGCTCGACCTGTTCGGCCGGCAGCATGTCATAGAGCGCATCATAGAGCGGTCGGAGATAGGGATCGACCTTCTCCTTCATGTCGCCGGGCAGGAAGCCGAGGCGCTCGCCGGCCTCCACCGCAGGGCGCGACAGGATCAGGCGCGTGACCTGGCCCTGGATCAGCATCTGCACCGCCTGTGCGACGGCGACATAGGTCTTGCCGGTCCCTGCCGGACCGAGGGCAAAGATCACATCCGACGATGCCAGCGCATGCATATACCGGGTCTGCGTGGCGGACCGCGGCACGATCGTCTTCTTGCGCGTGCGGATCATGATCGTCGGTGGTTCGGTGACATCCTGGCGGATGATGCCGTCCAGCACCGGCTCGGCCGACATGCTGATGACCGCCTCGACCATGCCGGAATCGATATCGTCACCTTTGACGATACGATTGTAGAGCCCGGTCAGCACCTCGCGCGCACGCGCCGCCGCTTCCGCCTCGCCCTCGATCTGCACCTTGTTGCCGCGCGCGCTGACATAGACGCCGAGGCGATTTTCGATCGCCACCAGATTCTGGTCATATTCGCCGAACAGGCGCCCGAGCAGCTGTGGCCGGTCGAACAGGATTTCGAGGCGGGCGCGATCGCCGGCCTGGGCGGGGACGGGCTTGCGGCTCATTCGGTCCTTTCGAATCTCACGCGATGAAGATGGTGCGCCGTCGCGGGGAAAGGAAGCCGAAATCGGTCATGAACCATTATCCGATACGAATTCTTGCCCAGACGGGCAGATGATCGGAAGCATTGCGCGCCAATGGCGAGTTGTGGACGCCGGATTCCAGCACCTCGATCCCACCGCTGACAAACATGCGGTCCAGCTTCCCGACCGGCTGGCGCGCATGGAAGCTGGGGCCGAGCGGGACAAGTCGGTGATGCTGGCAGAAGTCGCGGATGCAACCGCTGTTGCGCCATTCGTTAAGATCCCCGGCCATCAGCAGCGGCAGACGGTCCGGCTGCTGATCCAGCTCGGACAATATCGCCCGCGCCTGCTTGCGACGCCACAGGCCGGACAGATCCAGATGCATGCCCACCAGCCGCAGCGCTGCGCCGCCAAGCTGAACGTCGGCCATCACCGCGCCGCGCGGTTCCAAAGACGGCAGATGCAACGGCTGGTGCCGGATCACGTCGACATTGGGGCCGACCAGAACGGCGTTGCCATGCCATCCGATACTGCCGGGGCGCATCTCGTACGGCACCGGCCGATAGGCGCTATGTTCCGACAGCATATGCAGCGGCAGAGCGCTATGCCGGTCCCCGAACCGGCGGTCAGCCTCCTGCAGCAGCACCACGTCGGCGCCGATCTCTGCCAGTATCTCGATGATTCGTTCCGGCCGGCGCCGGCGGTCGGCGGCGATCGCCTTGCGGATGTTGTAGCTAGCGATCAGCACCATGAGCGTCCGAACCGTGCGCCTTCCATCCTGTTCCGTAAAGCTTTGCAGACTGCGGCAATGCTGCAACAGCGCGCCGCTTTCCGCTGCAGCGCAGGACTCATGTTGCGGTGCGAAAAGGGGGTGTGTAACAATTTTGTCATGCCGCGACAGGGGTTGCTCGCGGAAAGTGTCATCGAGCTGTCATGTAGGACGCACAAGGCGCCTGCAACACGGTTAAACAGGGGCAATATCATGAAGAAACTGCTTGCCGGCTGCGCGTTCGCTGCGCTTGCCACCAGCGCTGTCTATGCGCAGGAAACGACCTCGAGCATCCAGGGAACGGTGACTTCGGGCGGGCGCCCGGTCGCTAATGCCACCGTCCGCGTAACGCACGTCCCGTCGGGAACCGTTTCCGTCGCCACGACGCGTGCCGATGGTAACTTCGGCGTGTCCGGCCTGCGCGTCGGTGGTCCGTTCACGGTTGCGGTCAGCTCGCCCGATTATGCGGATGCGCAGATCACCGATGTCCAGACCGTCGTGGGTCAGCCTTATTCGCTGCCGATCGAACTGCAGGCTGCCGGCGAAGAAGTCGTCGTGACCGCCGTTCGCGTGCCGGGTGCGCGTATCGTCTCGGCCGGCCCGACCACGGTGTTGACCGCCGCACAGATCAGCCAGGTCGCATCGATCAATCGCGACATCCGCGATCTGATGCGCCGCGATCCGTTCGCCAACATCGACAAGAGCAGCGCGACCGCCGCGGTGAGCTTCGCCGGCCAGAATCCGCGCTTCAACCGCTTCACCATCGACGGCGTGCCGATCACCGACAGCTTTGGCCTCAACCCCGACGCGCTGCCGTCGCGGCGCGGCCCGGTCCCGCTCGATGCGATCGGCCAGTTCGAGACGAAGGTCGCGCCGTATGACGTGCGCGAAGGCTTCTTTCAGGGCGGCGTCGTCAATGCCATCCTGAAGTCGGGTACCAACGAATTCCACGGCACCGGTTTCTACAGCTACACGGACGACGGCCTCGTCGGTAAGAAGACCAAGCCTTATCTCGGTGGCAGTGCGAACGGCCGCGTCGCAATCTCCAAGTTCAAGAACAAGGATTACGGCTTCGAGATCGACGGCCCGATCATCAAGGACAAGCTGTTCTTCATGATTGCGGGCGAGCGCGTCCGCGCCGCGACGCCCTATCCTTATGGTACGGTCGAGGACAATGGCGGCGTGCCCGTCACCAATCTCACCAACGCGCAGCTGAACCAGATCGTCGGTATCGCCCAGACCAAGTATAATTACGACGCCGGCGGGATCGTCCGCAACAATGGCGACAAGGACGACCGACTGGTCGGCCGCCTCGACGCCAATCTTAGCGATACGCAGCGTCTGTCGCTGACGGGTATTTATACCAAGGACTCGCTGATCAGCCTTACCAATACGGGTACCGGCACGCTCAGCCTCGACTCGAACTCCTACATCAAGCCGAACAAGGTCTATGCCGGCATCGGTCAGCTGAACTCGGATTGGGGTGGCGGTTTCTCGACCGAAATTCGCGGTCTGTACAAGCAATATGACTCGGGCCAGCTGCCGCTCGGCACGACTGCGTCGCAGGCTACCGTCTGCACCGCGGCGACGTCCGATCGTGCCGGCGGCACCGGCGCGGACACGTTCACGCAGGCGACCAACTGCCCGGTCAACACCGCCCAGATCGCGCTTGGTACCGGCGGCCCGAGCCAGGCGAATATCCTGCATGTGAAGACCTATGGCGGTTCAGCCTTGGCCAAGCTTTCCACGGGCAATCACAACATTCGCGCCTTCTTCGAGACGCAATATACGAAGAGCTACAATCTGTTCGTGAACGGCGCGCTCGGCACGTATTACTTCGACTCGATCGCCGACTTCCAGGCCGGCAACGCCCAGTCGTTCAGCTATACCAACTCGCCGACGCTGGACTCGAACGACGCTGCGGCCAAGTTCAACTACAGCATCTACACGCTGGGTGCCCAGGACAGCTGGCGTGTTAACAGCATGCTGAACGTGACGGCTGGTTTGCGTTACGACATGTACGGCGGCAGCAGCCGCCCGGCCCGCAACCCGGTCTTCGTGCAGCGCTACGGCTTCGGCAACGACTCCTACATCAACGGCAAGGCCCTGTTGCAGCCGCGCTTCGGCTTTGATTTCACCCCTGTTTCGCGCCTGACGATCCGCGGCGGCGGCGGCATCTTTGGCGGCGGCACGCCCGACGTCTATATCGGCAACAGCTTCTCCAATACGGGCGTTCTCTCGACGACGCTGACGGCACGTCTGAGCGATCAGGGTCGCACCCAGATCAATGGCCAGAATAATTTGGCCGGTGCGGGCCTGCTCAACAACGTCAACCTGGCGCAGCTGCCATCGGGCGCAAACCCGTTGCTGCAGGCGCAGGGCGGTTCGAACCTGACGTCCAACCCCAACAACACGACGACGCTCAATGCGCTGGATCCCAACTTCAAGATCCCGTCGCAGTGGCGCTTCACCATGTCGGGTCGTTGGGATGCGGATCTGGGCCCGCTTGGCGATCACTGGCGCTTCGGCCTGGACGGCTTCTATTCGAAGGTGCGCAACCAGGTTGCTGTGATCGATCTCCGTTCGCGGGCGGTCCCTGGTTCGCTCACGCCGGACGGTCGCCAGCGTTATCAGAGCGTGATTACCGCGGCGCCGACCGACAGCGGCGCCGATTATATGCTGACGAACAGTGGCAAGGGCCGCAGCTACATCGCGGTCGCCAGCCTCTCCAAGGCCTGGAACTTCGGCCTGAGCGCATCGGGTAGCTTCACCTATCAGAACGTGAAGGACAATCAGGCTTTCACCTCGTCGATCGCCAATTCGAACTACAGCAACGGCGCGTATAACGACCCGAACAGCCTGACCGGCGCCTATGGCCATTCGAACGACGAAGTGCCGTACGCCTTCAAGTATAACATCTCGTTCGAACGCTCTTTCTTCCGCGACTATAAGACCCGCATCGATCTGTTCGGCGAGACGCGTCAGGGCTATAATTACAGCTACGGCTTCCAGGATACGAGCTCGGGTCGTAGCTCGATCTTCGGCACGGTTGCGTCTGCCAGCCGCTATCTGTTCTACGTACCGACTGTGAACGATCCGCTCGTTCGCTATCTCGATACGGCAACGCAGACGTCGGTCGAGAACCTGATCCAGGCCACCGGCTTGAGCAAGTATCGGGGTCAGGTCGCACCGCGTAACGCGTTCCACTCCAAGTGGTTCACGCGCCTCGACCTGCACGCCGAGCAGGAAATTCCGACCTTCATCGGCAAGTCGCGCATCACCCTTTGGGCCGATGTCGAGAACTTCACGAACCTGATCAACCACAAGTGGGGCCAGCAGCTCCGCGCCAACTTCCCGTATAACAAGACGGTGGCGCGCGCGACCTGCGAACCCCTCAACGGCAATCCGTGCGGCCGCTACGTCTACTCGCAGCCGACATCGGACGTTGCTCGTGCCGACTCGCTGGTCAACGGCAGCCTTGGCGCGTCGCTTTACGCGATCCGCATCGGCGCGCGGTTCAGCTTCTAAGCCGAGCCAACGCGTAAAGAGAAAGCCCCGTCGCTCTTCGGAGCGGCGGGGCTTTTTTCTTGCCGTGGAGCCGCGGCATTACGGCCTGCCTGCAGAGGGCGGGGGATCAGGGCAGGCGTTCATTGGGATCCAATCCCCACAAACCGTCCTGCTCGATGAAGCCAACCTTTTCATCGATCTGGATCCGACAATATTGGCCGTCGCATTTGGAGATGCGGCCGATGACGCCAGGCTCGGCTTGCCATAGCAGCGGCGCGTCGGCTTGCGGTGCGGATCGGATGGGGCGCATGCTGCCGCTGACGATCGCGGTACGGCGGGCGGCGAGCAGGCTGGCCAGCATCCAGCCGGCGCTGCCGTCCCGCTCCTGCACGCGGCGCCATGGCCCGACGATCTGCAGGACCCGGATCGGCAGATCGCGCCGCTTATACAGCCACAAAGCGGGATAAGTACGATCCGGGCCGGTTCGCATCAACGCCTTCCCCGCGGAGATTGACGCCCAATAGGGCAGGGGGCGTTCCTGCGCGACCGCGGGCGCGGCCGCGAGCAGGCTGACAAGAAGGGCGGCATGGAGCGAGCGAGCCATGGCTCGTTCCTACAGGCCCGCCTCGCTCTCGGAAAGTCGCTGCATTAGCGGGGATTGGCCTGTAGCCAGGCTAGGACCTTGTCGGGCGCGCTTTCGCCATAAGGGTCTTCGTCGGCACCCTCGTCGTTGATGCCGGGCTCTTCGAACCAGCCGGTTATGACGCCATCGTCCACGACCATCGCATAGCGCCACGAGCGCTGCCCGAAACCAAGGTGGTCCTTGTTGATCAGCATGCCCATCCGCCGGGTGAAGGCACCTGATCCATCGGGGGCAAGCTTCACCTTCTCGAGGCCCAGATTCTTGCCCCATTGAAACATGACGAAGGCATCGTTGACGGACAGGCAATATACTTCCTGCGCGCCGGCGGCACGCAACGCGTCATATTGCCGTTCGAAAGCGGGGCATTGCTCGGTCGAGCAGGTGGGCGTGAAAGCGCCGGGCAGGGCAAATACGACGATCCGGCCCTGGCCGAACAGGTCGCCTGTCTGGCGATCCTCCCAGCGAAAGGGGTTAGGGCCTTCGACGCTTTCGTCGCGGACGCGGGTTTTCAAGGTAACATCGGGAACTTCGCGGCTGAGCATGTAGGACTCCTGGTTCGTCGCGGACCTGCTAACGGCGCCTGTATGCCGGGGGAAACCGATCCTGTCGGTTTCACTGATCGAGCTTATTGAATCGGGCCTTCGGCGCGACCCTGCACGAACTGGTCCACATAAGGGTTGCCGCTGTCGTACAGCCGGTCGCGTGGGCCGATCCACACGATCTTCCCCTGGTACAGCATCGCGACCCGATGCGCGATCTTGCGGGCCGATGCCATGTCGTGCGTGATGGTGAGCGCGGTCACGCCAAGATCGTCGACAAGGCTGACGATCAAATCGTTGATCACATCGGCGCGGATCGGATCGAGGCCTGTCGTCGGCTCGTCGAAGAAGATGATATCCGGCCGGGGCGCGATCGCGCGGGCGAGTGCCACGCGCTTTTGCATGCCGCCCGACAATTCGCTTGGGCGCAGGTTGAGGATACGGCTGTCGAGCCCCACCCGTTCCAGATTTTCCTCGGCGATCGCCCGCATCCGCGAGCCCGTCACCGCGCGGCCCTGGGTGAGCCCGAACGTGACATTGCGCCAGACCGGCATGGAGTCGAAAAGTGCCGAGCCCTGGAACAGCATGCCGAATTTGGCGCGCATGCGATCCAAGGCCGCACCACGCAGGCCGACCACTTCCTCGCCATCGACCTTGATCGATCCACGGTCGGGGCGCATCAGCCCGAGGATACATTTCAGCGTGACGGACTTGCCGCTGCCCGACTGGCCGATGATGGCGAGGCTTTCGCCCGGCTCGATCGACAGGTTGATGCCGTCCAGCACCACATTTCCACCGAAGATCTTGGCAACGTCTTCCAGCAGAATCTTCGACTGCGCCATCAGCCGAAGACCATCGCTGTGATCAGGAAGTTGGACCCCAGGATCAGCATGAAGGCACCGACCACCGCATTGCGGGTCGCGTTACCGACGCCCGCCGCGCCGCCGCTCGTGCGGTAACCGTGATAGCAACCCATCAAGGCGATGAAGAAGCCGAACACGCCAGCCTTGACCATCGCCATCTGGAAATCGTCGAAGCTCATATATTTGCGGGTGACCGCGAGATAGCTGGCGGAATTGAAATGGAGCTTCTCGACGGCGAGCAGCCATCCGCCGAAGATGCCGATCGCATTGGCGGCCAGGACCATCAACGGCAAAGCTACAATTGCCGCGAACAGGCGCGGGGCGATCAGATAGCGATAGCTGTCGGTCCGCAGCGTCGTCAGTGCGTCGAGCTGCTCGGTCACGCGCATCGTACCGATCTCGGCCGCCATCGCGGAGGATACGCGGCCTGCGACCATCAATCCGACCAGGACGGGGCCGAGCTCGCGTACCATACCGATCACGACGACGGCCGGCACGGTCGACTGCGCCGAAAAGCGGGACCCCGCCGTATAGATTTGCTGGGCCAAGGCGGCGCCGGTGAAGATCGCAGTGAGGCCGACGACCGGCAGCGAGAACCAGCCGATATGGACGAGCTGTTCCAGGAAGCGGGTCGGATAATAAGGCGGCAAAGCGGCGCGCGTCAGGGTGCGCGCTGCGAACATCGCGACCCGGCCGATCGCGGCAAACATCGCGATCACAGCGCGGCCGACCGCAACAAACGGTACAAGCAGGGTTGCGGCGGGGGATTTGGCGGGCATCTGTAACGCGCTGATAGCGGGGCAGGGCAGGGCCCGGCAACCCTATCTGCTTCGACTGATCGAATTGCCCGATTTTAATTGTTATTGATGGAAGTGCCGGGCGGCTTCCGCGCGGGCACGATCGATCGCTGCAAGGGCCCGCGTGCGCGCTTCAGCGGACATATCCTCCGTATCGCGAATGTCGTCTGCCGCTTCGCGCAACGCATCCTGCACCTCGCGATTGATGGCGGCATAATCGACGCAGCCGGCGGACAGGCGTGCGATCGCCTCCTGATCACTCTCGTTAGCCGGAGCGGGCCGTGCATGGGTGCATTCGCGCGCAAGCTCCATGCGCGTTTGCGCCATGGCGTCGCGGGTTATCGCCTGCGCGTCGAAATCGGCTGCGGCGCGGCGTGCGGTCTCGCGCGCTCGTCCGCTGGCCTCGTGGAGCGCGCGGGCTTCGTCTGCCGACATGCGCCACGGCGGAGAAGGGGGCGCCGGTGGTGCGGGCGGCAACGGCGCCGCCATCGTCATCGGCAGCGCGGGCGGCATCGGCGCGCGTGGCGCCTCTGGCACGCTTGCCGCCGCAGGCGCATCGTCCCAGCGATCCACCTCCGCATTGCTCGGCATCTGCCGGTCTTGCGTTCGAGCGGCGAGCGCGACCGGACGGGCAGAGGCTGTCTGCCCTGCCAGGAAGAGCGGCTTGACGGGTGCCGGGGCAACGCGGGACGGTGCGGCGACGCCGCCGGAGGCGGTAAGGCCCAGCCCGAGGCCAATCGCCACGACCGCGAAGCTGCCGCCGAGGAGGTGGCGGCGCCGGCTATCGGGCGCGTGCGCGATCATCTGGATCCGTCGCTTCAGCTGCGCCGCCGGGCCGAGTGCGCAGGCGACCACCGGCAGGCCGGCTCGAGCCGACTTGATAAGGGCACGGCCGTAATCGGATCGTGCGGAGGGGGCGTTGCGCAGAACGGTCGCGTCGCACGCCAGCTCCTGATCGGCACGGAAAGCGCGATAGGCGATATGCGCGACCGGATTGAACCAATGGAGCGCGAGCATGATCAGCGCGGCATTGTTGGCGATGAGGTCCCCGCGACGATGATGCGCGAGCTCATGCGCGAGCGCGAGTTGCTGCTCGATCCCATTATAGCGGCGTTCGAAATCGTGCGGCAGAAGGATGTGGCGGTTAAACATGCCGGTTGCGAGCGGGCCGGGCACGGCCAAGCTTCGCCAGATCTTTATCCCGTCGCGTCGGTCTCCACCCTCCGCCCGCGTCAGCGCCAGGCGCATGAAGCGGAGATGGCGCGCCCAGTGCCAACCGAGATAGCCGAGCGCTCCCGCGAGCCACAAGGCCAGGATGATGGGAAGCCAATCCACCGACGGCTGCGCGATCGCCGCGGTGGCGGAGGTCGTCTCGCCTGCTCCGGCGGCGATCAGGCGCGCCACATCCAGGTGGATCGGGACCGCGCTTGTCTGGTCCTGCAGTGCGGGGAGGCGCGGCAGCGCCATGCGCAGGGCGGGGAGAAGCCACAGCATATAGGCCACATGGGCGCCGAAACGGACGGCCACCGGGCGGCGCAAGGCCAGCACGACCAGCATCAGCAAGGTCGATGCCACCATCGTCTCGATCGCCCAGCCGATCATGATTTCAGGTCCTTCAGCAAGGCTTCCAGTTCGGCAATGTCCTGATCGGTCAGGCCGTCGCTGGCGGCGAGATGCGCTACCAGGGGTGCCGCGCGGCCTCCGAAGAGGCGATCGGCCAGCTTGCGGGTTTCCCGTTCGGCATAATCCGCGCGTTCCACCACCGGGCGATACAGATACCGGCGGCCATCCTCGACATGGGACAGCGCGCCTTTGGCAAGCAGCCGGCCCAGCATCGTCTTGACGGTCCGCTCGCTCCAGCCGCGGCTGTCGGGGATACGTTCGGCAACTTCGCTGGCGGTCAGGGGCGATTCGATCCACAAGACCTCCATCACGGCGTGCTCGCCTTCGCTGATTCGATCCGTCATGCCGCTCTCCGACTACATGCGTAATCTATAACGATTACGCGCGTAGTCAGCAAGACCTTTCAAGCGCTGTTTACCGCCGACGGCTTTGTCGTAGCGGCCCTTCCTCCAACGCCTTGGCGAGACGCTGGCGCTGGTCCTGCGGCAGGGTGGCACCGAATTGCACGACGCGTCGTTCGATGTTGGTACGCAGGATATTGTCCGCGGCGCGGGCCCGATCCAGCTGCTTCATGACGGCCGCGGCGTCGTAAGTCGGCTGGCCGAACAGGCGCACGGCCTCGGCCCGTCCCGCTCGCCCTTCGAGCACGGCCGGCTGCGAGCCGCGCAGCTCGGCCTTGATCGCCTGATGGAAGGCATTGGCCTGCGGCGCCGGCAGCGCATCGGCGACATGGCGGCGCCAGCTGTTGCGCTCCTCGCCATGATGGCGCCAATGCCAGATGCCGCTCGCAATCGCCCCGATCAGGAAGACGTTCAGGACAAGGCTGACGACCAGCAGCGTCCGGGGCCATCGCTTCACTGCGCCTTCTCCTCCGGGCTCGCTTCGAATGCGGGCAGATAATCATGTTCGTAGAGCGGAATGCTGGCGATGGTCGGATCGAGCGCGGCGGTAGCGGCCGATCCCGCCAGGGCGCCGCCGCCGGCCGCCAGCGCCATCGCGAGGCCGCTCCACCACAGCCGCGCGCTCCGTCCGATCCGGCGCCGGGGTGCGCTGGCGACGATCCGCGCATGCAGGGCGGCCGATGGCGCGGGAGCCTTGTGCGCGAACAAGATCGCGTCCAGCGCGTCGGCATCGGCGAGCAGGTGGGTTGCGCGGGGATCGCTTCGCAACAGCGCCTCTGCCGCAGGCCGTTCCGGTTTCGGCCAGCGGTGCGGCTGCGCGCCATATGCGGCAACCAGCTGTTCGAACCGAGCAAGGCCCATCGGCTCAGTCATGACATTGCTCCAGCCGCAGCTTGAGCGCGCGACGGCCGCGCGCCAACAGGCTCTCGAGTGCGTCTACGCCGATGCCCATGAGCGTGGCAGCCTCCTGGTTCGACAATTCCTGATAATATGTGAGCACGATCGCTTCGCGCTGGCGCGGGGCAAGCGCGGCAAGCGCGCGATCCACCGCTTCGCTGTCGGCGCGGGAAACCAAATTGGCTTCCGCATTGGGGGCGGGATCGGGCGCGTCCCAATCCTGGGGCAGCGCGGCTTCGCGGCGTTTGCGCAGGCGATCCGTGCACAGGTTGAGCGCCACGCGGTGCATCCAGGTGTCGAACTTGGCGGCGCCGGGGCGCCAGCCGGGCGCGCTGCGCCACACCCGCACGAACAGTTCCTGGACGACATCCTCCGCTTCGGCCCGGTCGCTGAGCAGGCGATAGGCGAGCGCGGTCATGCGCGGCAGCTTGCGGGCGACGAGCGCCTCGACCGCATAGGTGTCGCCTTGGCCGATCCGGCGGACCAGGTCTCCGTCGGGGTCTTGCAAATCCAATCAGGGGGCCTCTGCCAGTCATCACGCCGACACGTCACTGTCCCGGCGCAGGAGCGCACGGCATAGCGGAGCGCGGTGGCCGCGTCAGCATCCGGCGGCGGCGCGATCCCCGTTGTGGCCATCGATACTTCGCCTGCAAACCCCATAAAGGCTTGAACGGGGTCCGCGCGATGATCCGTCGGTCGAAAGCCTGTCGCCCCGGCGAAAACCGGGGCGACAGCGGCGTTCAGGCGATTTTCAGGCCTTCCTTGTTCATTGCAGCCGTGAGTTCCTTATTCTTCTCCGGCGTCAGCTTGCCCTTGAGCATGGGGAAGAGCGTGGTTTCCTCTTCGCGCATATGCTTGGTGATGTCGGCGCGGAACTGGCGGATCTTGGCGATCCAGGCGGGTGAATCCTTGGGCATGATCGTCAGATCGTAGAGATATTGCTTCACATAGCCGTGATCGTTGTTGAGATGATCGGCGGCTTCGGCCTCACCGGCATCGCGCATCGCGGGATAGACCGTATTCTCTTCCTCCAGCGCATGCTTGGCCAGCATATGCTTGAGGTTGGCGAGGAGCATGCTGCGCTTGGTGGTGTTGCTCTCGGTGGTTGCCTCGATCGCGTCGAACACCTTGAGCGTCAGCTCATGCTCGGCCTTGAGCGCTTCGTCCCATTCGCCGGCAAAGTAGGTGGGCGACTGGACGGCGAGCTTGCGCGCGACGTTGGCGGCAAGGCCAACCGCGAGGCCCGCGGCGCCGGCGGCGAGCATCTGGCCGGTGGTGGCGTTGAGATCCGTGCGGGTCGGCTTCTTGCGGGCCGCGGCGGGCGTGCGCTTGGGCGTCGCCTGCGCGGTGAACTGGCCATCGCTGTCGCGAGCTTCGGTCTTCGCGGCGGCGGAACGTTTCGCGTTGGTCGCGCGGGTGCGGGTTGCGGGGGTCGTAGCCATGACATCACTCCATTGTGAGGCGCGGGGGGCTGCGCCGATCGGAGCTGTCAACGCACAAAGGCCGGAAAGTTCTCAATTTGCTCGCAATTCGTCGAGCCAGAGGTTGGCGACCCCGTCCGACGGCGCGCGCCAATCGCCGCGCGGGGACAGGCTGGCGGCGGCGGACACCTTCGGCCCATTGGGGATGGCGGACCGTTTGAACTGGCTGATCTGGAAGAAGCGGAACAGGAAGACCTCCAGCCACTTGCGGATCGTGTCGAGATCGTAGCTGCGGCGTTCCTCCGCCGGGAAATCGAGCGGCCATTCGCCCTCATTCGCATCGCGCCAGGCATGCCAGGCGAGGAAGGCGATCTTGGACGGCGCCAGCCCGTGCCGCACGGTATAATGGAGGAAGAAATCGTGCAGCTCGTAGGGGCCGATCTTGGCTTGCGTGCTCTGGATCGCGCCGGAGGCATCGGCGGGGACGAGCTCGGGCGAGATTTCGGTTCCGAGGATCGCGGTGAGCACGCGATCGGTCTCCGTATCGAACTGGCTGGCCTTGACCGCCCAGCGGATGAGGAACTGGATCAGCGTTTTCGGCACGCCGCAATTGACGGCATAATGGCTCATCTGATCGCCGACGCCATAGGTGCACCAGCCGAGCGCCAGTTCGGACAGATCGCCCGTGCCGACGACGAAGCCATTGCGCTGATTGGCGAGGCGGAACAGATAATCGGTGCGCAGGCCCGCCTGCACATTTTCGAACGTGACGTCATAGACGGGTTCGCCGCGGCCGAAGGGATGGCCCATATCCTTCAGCATCTGCGTCGCCGCCGGACGGATATCGATCTCTTCCCCGGTGATGCCCATCGCGTTCATCAGCGCCCAGGCATTGGCCTTGGTCTCCGCCCCGGTGGCGAAGCCCGGCATGGTGAAACCCAGGATCGAGGAGCGGGGGCGGCCGATGCGATCGCAGGCCTTGGCCGCGACGATCAGCGCATGGGTGGAATCGAGGCCGCCGGAAATGCCGAGGACCAGGGTCTCGCCGCCGGTCGCCAGCATGCGGCGGGCGAGCCCTTCGACCTGGATGTTGAAGGCCTCGTAGCAATCCTCATCCAGCCGATCGGGATCGGCGGGCACGAACGGGAAGCGCGCCACGACCCGCTTGAGGCCGATATCGGCAAAGGCAGGGGCGTGTTCGAACGCGATGCGGCGGAAGCGCTGTTCCGGATGGCCGAAAGCCTGCGCATTATCGTTGAACGTGCCGAAGCGCATGCGCGCCTGGCGGATGCGGGCGACGTCGATATCGGCATAGATCAGTTCGGGCTCATGATCGAAGCGGCCCGAGCGGGCGAGCTGATAGCCGAGTTCATGGATCATCGCCTGGCCATCCCAGGCGAGATCGGTCGTGCTCTCGCCCGGGCCCGAGGCGGAATAGACATAGGCCGCGGTGGCGCGCGCCGATTGGGAGGCGCCGTAGAGATCGCGTTCGCGTTCCTTGCCGACGACGATGTTGGAGGCGGACAGATTGGTGAGGATCAGCGCGCCGGCGAGCGCGCCGAGGGAGGAGGGCGGGATCGGCGCCCAATAATCCTCGCAAATCTCGACGTGGAAGACGAAATCGGCAAGGTCGCTGGCGGCAAAGATCAGGTCCGGCCCGAATGGCACGGTCTGGCCGGCGACGATGATGTCGAGGCCGGTGAGGCCGACGCCCGGCGCGAACCAGCGTTTCTCATAATATTCGCGGTAATTGGGGAGGTAGCTTTTGGGCACCACGCCCAGCACCTTGCCGCGCGCGATCACCACCGCGCAATTATAGAGGCGGCCGTTGCGGCGGAGCGCCGCGCCGACCAGCAAAACGGACTTGAGCGTGGCGCTGGCCTCGATCAGCGCGGCGAGCTCCGCCTCGACCCGATCGAGCAGCGCCTCCTGCAGATGGAGATCGTCGATCGCGTAGGAGGACAGGCACAGTTCGGGATAGACGATGAGATCTGCGCCCGCGGCATCGCCCCGGCGCGCGAGATCGAGGATCGACGCGGCATTGGCGCCGACATCGCCCGCGCTCGCCGCCGGCGTGGCGGCGGCGACGCGGACCATGCCCTGGGCGTGGATCGAGAAGAAACGGTCGGTCATACAGCGCCTAACCCTCTCCCCGCGCGGCGGGGTGCGAAAAAAAGTTGCTAGAAAGGCGAGGGGTCGGGGTCAATGTCGGGTCAGAGGGCCTTTTGAGGGGGTAAAAAAGGAAAAACACCAGAAACGAACTTAATGATGGGTGGCGGGGGGGTATGTGGCGGAGCTTGTTCCACGTGGAACATAGCAGGAACAAGTGCGCCGCGTCAAGGGCCCTACGGCGCAAAGGGCTTAAACTGTGATGGTCGCCAAATCGTTTGGGATACATAGACGTACTGCTACGTCGTCCAACGAGTGTTAAACTGCATGGGTGCATGATGACGCCGAAACTCGGTAAGCTTGTAACGCTCAGAGCGACTGAGGTGTGGGGAAACGAGCCGCAGGTGTTCACGCCTTGGCTGTCCGAAAATCTCGACCTGCTGGCGGAAGCGCTACAGATTGACGAGCTCGAGTTGAAAGGCACCGAAGTTGCCGCTGGTGACTTCCGTCTGGATATTCTGGCTGAAGACGCGGAAGGCCATCCTGTCCTGATCGAAAACCAGTTCGGCGCCACCGACCATCGACACCTTGGACAACTCGTCAGCTACGTCGCCAGTCAGTCAGGGCAGGCCACTGTGGTGTGGGTTGCCGAACGCTTCAAAGACGATCACCGCGCTGCCATCGACTGGCTTAACGCAAGCACTATAGAAGACTTCGCCTTCTTCGCTGTTGAGATCGAAGCCCTTCAAATCGGAGACAGCGACCCCGCGCCGTTCTTCAATGTCGTTGCAAAGCCGAACGCGTGGGCGCGCAACGTAGGCGCGGTGACGCGGCAATCGGCGAGCGGCGAGGAGCCTGATCGCCATCGCGTGCGGCTGGCATTCTGGACGGCTTTTGCGGAGTTCCTGAAGCAACGGAACTCGGCGTTCAGCATTCGTCGCCCCGGAAAGGATCACTGGCACTCCTTTTCCGCTGGGCGATCAGGCATCGTCATCAGCAACACGATCTACACTAAGAAGAAGCGCATCGGCGTCGAGCTGTATTTCCATAATGACCCGCTCAAGATCGGGATCCGCCAGCTCGCGCTTGAAAAGGGGGCCATTGAAGCCGAATTTGGCGAGCCGCTGGAATGGCAGGAACTCCCGACCAAGAAGGCGAGCCGCATTGCCATCTTCCGAGACGGGTTCGACCCGGCGGACGTGGCCACCTTCCCGCAGCAGCACGAATGGATGCTCGCTCGGATGGACGCTTTCCGCCGGGTGTTTGGCCCCCGGATCAAAACGCTGGATTTGCACGGTGCCGTTGAATCAGATGATGAGATTGAGGAAGCCTGAGCGTCACAACGCCCAATCAACCGCAATCGTATTGGCTTGCTCAAGGACAAGATCCACCGCCGCCTTCTGCAAATCCGGTGGGTAGCCATAACGCGCGAGCAGCTTGCGAACTTCGATCCGCATCTTTGCGCGCACGCTTTCCTTTTGCGTCCAATCGACCGTGACGGTGCTGCGGATCGTCTTGACCAGTAGTTGGGCGAGTGTGCGGAGCGTCTCGCGTTCCATCAATTCCCTTGCCGACCCGTTCTCAGCCAAGGCGTCATAAAACGCTAGCTCCTCAGGAGCCAAGCCCACCTCTTCGCCGCGCTTTGCCGACGCGGCGACGTCACGTGCAAGAGAGATCAGCTCATCAATGACCTGTAAGCTATCAACCGCCCGATTGTGGTAGCGGGTCAGCACATCGTCCAGCCGCTCGCTCAGCTTGCGGGCTTCGACAATGTTCAGCCGTTCGCGTGCTTTGATGTTCCCCTGCAAAAGCCGCCGCAGCGTCTCAACAGCAAGGTTCGGCTGCTTCGTCTGCCGCACGTCCAACAGGAAATCGTCGGACAATATAGCAAGATCGGGCTGCTCCAACCCCGCGTCCTTGAACACGTCCAAGATGCCATCGGACATGACCGCCTGCGACATGAGCTGGCGAATTTCTTGCTCAATGGCTTGCCTGCCGCGCCCACCCTTGCCGGACGTGTATTTGATGAGGTTCGCCCGCAAGGCGACAATCAGCGCCACTTCCTGCCGCTTGGCGGATGCGCGCTCATCCCCCGCCGCGATGGCGAAGGCAGCTTCGGCTTGCGTCGCCAGGTCGATGAACTCGGATCGACGGTCGCTCGACAGGATTTCCTCAAGGCATTGCTTGAGAATTGTCAGCCGGGCCGCCGGATCAGCGACAAAGAACGCCTTCCAGTTGACGTTGCCGAGCAAGGCCAGCGCCGACTCAACCTTGCTCAAAAGCTGCCGAACCGCCTCATCCATATTGAGGCTGACTTGCTCTTGGTCGCGGGCGCTATACTGCGCCAGCGCCGCCCGTAGCTCCGCGCCGATGCCGAGGTAATCGACGATCAGCCCGCCCGGTTTAGCACCGAACACGCGATTCACTCGCGCAATGGCCTGCATCAGGCCATGCCCGCGCATCGGCTTGTCGATATAGAGTGTGTGCAACGAAGGTGCGTCGAAGCCCGTGAGCCACATGTCCCGCACGATCACGAGGTCAAACCCTGATGATGCGTTCTTGAAGCGGTCCGCTACTTCCTCCAGCCGCGATTTAGTGCGGATATGCGGCTGCATCGCCTGCGGGTCAGAATTGTTGCCGGTAATGACGACCTTCATCATGCCGTCGTTGTCATTGGACGGGTCAGCCCCAACCCATTCCGGGCGCAATCGGGCGATCTCATCGTAGAGGGCGACTGCGACCTGGCGGCTGATGGCAACGATCATGCCCTTGCCGCCGCCCATCGCCACCTTCCGCTCTTCGAAGTGCGCGACGATGTCGGCTGCGACCGTCGCGATGCGCTCGGGCGAACCGACGATTTCCTCAAACCGGCTGAACTTCGCCTTCAACTGTTCAGCGGCGCGCACGTCGCTGCCCTCGGTCAGCTCTTCGGCCAGTGCGTCCAGCTCTTCGCGCTGTTCGGCATCGAGCCGCAACATCAGCTTGGCGAGCCGGGCGGAGTAATGAATTGGCACCGTAGCCTTGTCGATGACCGATTGGGTCATGTCGTAGGTGTCGATCACGTCGCCAAATACTGCGGCCGTGCTGCGATCCTTTTCGTCAATCGGCGTGCCGGTGAAGCCGATGAAGGTCGCGTTGGGCAAGGCTTGCCGGAGATATTCGGCAAAGCCGACTTCCTCCCGCACTTCGTCGCCCCGCGTCACGAAGCGCCGGTTGAGGCCATATTGGGAGCGGTGCGCTTCATCGGCGATAACGATCACATTGCTGCGATCGGTCAGCAAAGGATGCTCGCCCTCATCGCCGCGAAACCGCTGTATGGTGGTGAACACCAGCCCGCCAATATCGACCTTGAGCAGCTCCCGAACCGCTGCCACGGTTTCCGCGTTGCGCGGCTCGCCGCGAATGGCGCTGCCGTGGGCAGCGAAGGTCTTGAAGAGCTGATCGTCCAGATCGTTGCGGTCCGTCACTACAACGATTGTCGGGTTCTTCAGCTTCTTCGCCAGTTGGAGCTGGCGGACATAGAACAGCATGGTCAGTGATTTGCCGGACCCTTGCGTGTGCCAGACCACGCCGCCCTTGCGATGCCCGCCTTCGCCCGCCGCCTTGACCGTCGATGCCAGTG
Organism: Sphingomonas sp. ASY06-1R; assembly: GCF_052180265.1. Lineage (GTDB taxonomy): Bacteria > Pseudomonadota > Alphaproteobacteria > Sphingomonadales > Sphingomonadaceae > Sphingomonas_I. Next base: position 1,086,688 of record NZ_CP197464.1, read on the forward strand.
CCCGGCGCACGGCGTGGAACTGGTGATAGCCCGCCAGCTTCTTCGATTTGACCACGCCATCGGCCATTTCAAAGGCGGTGTAGTCGAAGGCCAGGTCCAGCAGCCGTGCCGGATCTAACGCGCCCTTGATGAGGACTTCCAGCTCCGCCCGGCCAAAGTCGTCATGCTTTTCGCCGTCGATGGTCCGCCAAGGCTGGAAGCGGTCCAACCCTGCCGTCAGCGAGCCGATGCGCGCTTCCATCCCGTCGCTGATGACAAGCGCGACGTTGAAGCGGAACAGCTCGGGAGCCTTGTTCTTGTAATTCTGAAGCTGCTCATGCGCCCGGTCCATCGTGGCGTTTTCATCGGCCGGGTTCTTCAGCTCCAGCACCGCCAGCGGCAGGCCGTTGACGAACAGCACAATGTCCGGCCGGATGGTGTGGCGCTCCGCCTGAACGACAAACTGATTGGCAGCGATGAAACTGTTGTTGGCTGGCGTCTTCTGATCGATCAGGCGGAGCCGCACGGTCCGGCTTTCGCCATTCTCGTTCAACTCTACCGGCACGCCGAACACCAGCAGCTCATGAAATGCTCGGTTGTTCTCCAGCAGGTTTTGCGTTGGCGCGGCTAGCACGGCGCGCATCGCCGTTTCGATGGTACTCGATTTCGCGTCCGGGTTAAGCGTCGCCAGCGCGTCGCGCAGCTGCCCTTCCAGCATGGTTTGCCGGTAGTCTGTGCGCGCGCTCATTGGCCCATCGGGGGCCAAATAGTCGCCCGGCAGCACCTTCCAGCCAGAAAGATCGAGCCAGCTCATCGCTGCCAGCTCAACCGCGCCCTCATTGAAACGGCTGGGAGGTGATGCGCCGCCGGTCGGATAGGTCATGCGGCAGCTTCCTTTTCACCTTCGGCGGTGTTGGTTAGCCGCCATTCGGCTAATGCCGCTTCGTACTGAGTGGGATCTAACGCGAAGAGAACGCGGCTGGGCTCGAAGATCGACCCGGCGATTTCAACAAGCTCATATTCGTTATCGAGACTTTCGTTGAACTCCCGTTCGTCGGCGTAGCTCGCGCCGGGTGGCACCTCGACTTCCTCGGAAGGTCGGCTCCATGCGACATCGAGCAGGAACGAAACCAACGCATCACAGAGACCGCCCAGCATGTAGGCATGTTGACGTTCCAGCGTCGGCCAGTCCAATGCGCCGCCGTGCCGTAAATTTGGTATATTGCTCAAGGCAGCTAACGAAGAAGCAACACCGTTGATGCTCCCGAGCAGCCTCTTGAGGTGGAGGTCGATTTTATCCTTTTGCGGGTGGTTGCCTAATGCGAGATCGAGAGACTTGATGACCAAGCTGGTGCGTTTGGCGAAGTCGTCGCCTTCGCCATAGGTGATCTTGAGGACACCATTCACACTCAGCTGCATTGCCTCGAACATTGATCGGACATTGGACAGGCAAGTGAAGGGTAGTTCTTCGATGCTCTGTTCCAGCGCCCGGACGTGCAGCTCAAGATTGCCAGCCCGTTCGGGGTGACGCTCAATGAGGTTGCGCAGGAGCTGGAGCTGATAGGGCATGCGTCCCTCTATGCAGCAGCGATCACAGTTGCGGTATCCGCTAGCCGAAGCTTACCGGAGAGCAGCTTCGGCAGCAGGGTGTCTCGCAACTCTGTTAACTGTTCAGCCTCCAAGCTTCTCGCTTTGATGCCGTTGAACATCGGAACTACGGCATTGCCCCAAGCCGCGATCACAGCAGCATTGGGAATTGCCATTGCCCATCGATCAATTGCTTCAGCGGGTGCGCGTTGGCGGCCGGATGTTCCAGACATCGCCGAAATCATGTGAGCCCGAAATGAGGCGTCTCTCGCGACGAGGTATGGTAGTGGTTCGGGGATGCCTTCCAAAGGCCGCATCACAATGAACTCGGTTGAACCCCAAGCAACCGCATCGTGATCCAAGCAATCGACCAGAGCGGATTTACCATTCTCCAGACAAGGCGTTATGCGAGCAAGAAGCGTGTCCCCATTCTTGAACCTGGCGCCAGAGCCAACGGGGCGTGAGACGGCCGAAACGATGCGGTGCCCTTTAGTCGGCAGTGCGGCCATGTCGACGTATGGTGCTTCTTTATTTCGATCAATGCGGGTTGTTGGATTGATCTTTACCAAGCTTTCGGGGCTTCCCCATTCCCAGCCGTTCGGCAAGCCTCCATCGTCGAAGCCATCGGGAAACAGCGCGGCGACGTCCGTAGGCAAGCCGGGATCGCGGCCCCCAGATTTGGCGTGAACGGGATCGAAATCGACGAACCAGCTCTTGAACAACGCCCGCGCCGTATCCTCCAGCGTCATTGCGATCTGGCGGTTGAGGTCGAGCTTATCTTGAATGGCTTGCAGCACATCGGCGATACGCTGTTGCTCAGCACGTCCCGGCAGCTGGACCATCATCATCGAGAGATCGCCCTTGGTTACATGGCCAAGGCCGGTCGTCTGCTTGTTACGCGCAATTTCCTGAAAATTGGGCTGCAAATACAGCATGAGGAAGCGGAAGAAACGGCGATCAACGCTCTTGCGCGGCAAAACACGGAAAATGTGCTGGTTTAGCCAAGCATCGCCTTTGTCCCACACGAATGTGCCAATGGAAGTTTCCGGCTGGCCCGACCAGCAGAATAGCAGGTCGCCATCACGTAGCCGCACCCGATTATCATAGATGCCATTGGTGCGCTTGGTCGCGTCAGAAAAGCCGCCCTTGATTTCGGCGATTTTGGCAACAGGCAGGCCGTCATCCGTGAAGGCGATGTTCTTGAATGCTAACCCGTTGATCCATTCCGCGAGGCCCAGCAGCGGTTGCGGCTCCGCCCCGAAGTTGAAGGCTGGAGCGTAGAGTTCGGCTGGAGCGTCACCAGCCATAACCGACCTTCTTGAGCTGACTACGGATTTCCATGTCGAGCGTGTTGCCCCGCTCCATCTGTGCTTTCAGCGTCGCGGTGAGCCGGGTCATTTTGTCCGCGAATGCTTCTCCATCATCGGCCTGCGCTGCCTGATCCACATACATTCCGGGCGTCAGCACAAACCGCTTGGCGGCGATGTCTGCCAGAGTCACCGACTTGGCGAAGCCGGGCACGTCTTCGTACTTGCCGCCCTTTTCCCGCCACGCATGATAAGTGTCGGCGATGGTGGCTATGTCGTCGACTGTCAGCTCCTTGAGCGTCCGCGTGACCATGGTGCCCATGTTGCGCGCGTCGATGAACAGCACATCACCGCGCCGGTCGCGCAGCTTCTTGTCCTTCACGATGCCGTTCGATTTGTCGCGGGCGACAAACCAAAGGCACACCGGAATCTGTGTGGTCGAAAAGAGCTGGCCGGGCAGCGCCACGATGCAGTCGATCACGTCCTTTTCGATCAGCCGCTGGCGGATTTCGCCTTCGCCCGATTGCTGACTGGACAAGGAGCCGTTGGCCAGCACGAAACCCGCAATCCCATGCGGGGCCAGATGGTAATAAATGTGCTGGACCCAGCCATAGTTGGCATTGCCAGCGGGTGGCGTGCCAAATTGCCAGCGGACATCGCCCTGCAATTTCTGCTGCCCCCAGTCGCTCTGGTTGAACGGCGGGTTGGCGAGGATGTAATCCGCCTTGATTCCGGGGTGCATATCCTCGTGGAAGCTGTCCGCCCACTTGCTGCCAAGATTTGCTTCGATCCCTCGGATTGCGAGGTTCATCTTGGCCAGCCGCCATGTGGTGGGATTGGACTCCTGCCCATAGATCGAAATGTCGTTCCGTCCGCCCTCGTGCGCCTCGATGAACTGTTCGGACTGCACGAACATGCCGCCCGACCCGCAGCAGGGGTCATACACCCGCCCCTTGAACGGCTCGATCATCGCCACCAGCAGGCGGACGACGCACCCCGCGGTGTAATACTGCCCGCCGCGCTTGCCCTCCGCGATGGCAAACTGGCCAAGGAAATACTCATAGACGCGGCCAAGCACGTCCTGCCCGTGATGTTCGTCGCGGAACGTCAGATCGGAGAACAGCTTGACCACTTCGGCCAGCTTGGTCTGGTCCAGCTCGGGCCGGGCATAATTCTTGGTCAGCACGCCTTTGAGCGTTGGGTTTTCCCGCTCGATGTCGAGCATCGCCATGTCGATCAGCTCGCCAATGGTTGGCTTGGTGCTGGTGGCGTTCTCCTTGAGATACTCCCAGCGCGCATGTTCTGGCACCCAGAACACGCTCTCTTCGGTATAAGAATCCTTCTCTTCTAACAGCTCGTCGCGGATCGAGTCCGGAATGGTCTGGTCGGACACAATCTCGTTGCGCCGCTCGTTGAAGCGATCAGAAATATATTTGAGGAAGATCAGGCCCAACGCGACGTGCTTGTATTCCGCAGCATCCATGTTGCCGCGCAGCTTGTCCGCCGCCGCCCACAGGGGCGCCTCGAATGAACGAAGGGCCGCCTTCTCAGGCTCGGACTGCATCTTCTTGGGCCGTCCCCGTGGCATGTCTCGTTGTCCCGTTTGATCGCCAAGGGTCATTACCCCAAGGATCGGAAAGCTCTACGCAAAAGATGGCCTTGCAGGGATGAGACCGCGCATAAGTGCCTGTAAGCAATGCAGCCGCAAGCGCAAAAGTACCCTTGGAACGCGCTCTTCCGCTCATCAGCTTCCTATCCAGCCGCGCTCACGCCGCCGCGCGCTGCGCCCGTTCGCCATGCATGCTCTGCGGAGCCGCAGCGACGATCTCCACCTCGACCAGGTCGCCAATTTCGCCGCCGTCGGTCAGCAGCGATTGCAGCTAGGAGACTTGCCGAGCTTCTGGCCGGGGAGCTTGCCGGCGCGCTCGATCAGCACGTCGCAGGTGCGGCCGACGGTGGCGCGGTCGAACGCAGCTGGCGCCAATCAATGATCGGCGCGTTGGCCGATGCGGCTGTGGTCGCGGCTCCATAGGATGTAGAGCGGGCGCCCGATGATCGTCGAAACCGGGACGGGGCCTATCCCTTCCTCTGCCAGCGGGATACGGCTGTCGGCAGCCATGTCGCGGTCATCGCCCAGCAGATAGATCGATCCGGGCGGCACGCGCTGTGGCGTCACTTCATCCTGGGGATAGCCGGCGAGCTGCGCGATGCGATGCTCGCCCGTCTCGCCCGGGAGATGCTCGCGCAGCACACGGCCCGATTGCGGTTCGATGCCGGAATCGGAAATGGTGATCGGGCCGACTTCGCGCTGCGTGGCGGGGTGGCCGTCGATGATCGGCACGCCGTGGCGCATGGCGAAGGTCTGGCCGCCGAGTGCGGCGACCCGGTAAATGCGCGCGACGCCATTGCGATCGCGCACCAGGATGATGTTGCCGATCTGCGGCGTGCGCCAGCGCATGTCGGCCAGCACCTTCTCATTCTGCGCGAAGGTCGGCGCCATCGAAATCGAGGCGATGTAGAAACTATGGTAGGCGCGATGGAACAGGGCGACGGGCGCCGCAACAATCGTCAGGTCGATCGCATACCACAGGATGAGCGCGTACCAGCGCGTCCACCATCTCCGGCTGAACTGATCCCGCGACCCGCGCCATGTGCGCACGCAAGCGATGACCAGCACCGTCAATGTCGCCAGCGAAGCTAAAGCGAAGCCTGTCAGGAGGATCGCAAAGCTCCCGACGGGCAGCAGAAATGCCGCGATGGCGGGCAGCCAACAGGTAAGCTGGGAAGCGGCCGCAAGCTTCAACCCTTCGCGCCATCGGCCGATGCGGATGAGGCCGAGCCCCGGCGTGAGGAGGTTGAGCGCGGTCAGGCCGATCCGCGCGATGACGGATCGCTTCCGTTCGGGCGCGGCTGTCTCGGTCACGCCGCCGCGCGCTGGGCCTGCTGGCCGGTCATGCTCTGCGGCCCGGCAGCGACGATCTCGACCTCCACCAGATCGCCGATCTCGCCGCCGTCGATCAGGACCGATTGCAGCCAGGGCGATTTGCCGAGCTTCTGGCCGGGGAGCTTGCCGGCGCGCTCGATCAGCACGTCGCAGGTGCGGCCGATGGTGGCGCGGTTGAAGGCGAGCTGCTGCGCGCCGAGAAGGGCCTGGAGGCGCTGGAGGCGTTCGTCCATCACCTCGGGCGCGACCTGATCGGCCATGGCCGCGGCGGGGGTGCCGGGGCGGGGGGAATATTTGAAGCTGTACGCCATGGCGTGGCCGACGGCGCGCACCGCATCCAGGGTCTGTTCGAAATCGGCGTCGGTCTCGCCGGGGAAGCCGACGATATAGTCGCCGGAGACGGCGATGTCGGGGCGGACGGCGCGGACGCGATCGATCAGGCGCAGGTAGGACGCGACGTCGTGGGCGCGGTTCATCGCCTTGAGAATGCGGTCGCTGCCCGACTGCACGGGCAGATGGAGGAAGGGCATGAGGCTGGCGACGTCGCCATGCGCGGCGATGAGCCCGTCGGCCATGTCGTTGGGGTGGCTGGTCATGTAACGGATGCGGGCGAGGCCGGGCAGCCGATCGAGCGCGCGGATCAGGCCGTCGAGGCCCTGGGGGCGGCCGGCCTCATCCTCGCCGGTCCAGGCGTTCACGTTCTGGCCGAGCAGGGTGAGTTCGCGCGCGCCGCCGTCCACCAGCGCGCGGGCTTCGTCCATCACGGCGGCCCAGGGGCGCGAGACTTCGGCGCCGCGGGTGTAGGGCACGACGCAATAGGTGCAGAATTTGTCGCAGCCTTCCTGGACGGTGAGGAAGGCGGACGGCGCGGCGCTGCGGCGGCCGGGCAGAGCGTCGAACTTGGAGGCGGCCGGCATGTCGGTATCGACCGCGGGGCGGCCGGCGGCGGCGTCTGCGATCAGGCCGGGCAGGCGGTGATAGGCCTGGGGGCCGACGACGAGGTCGACGGCGGGGGCGCGGCGGGGGATTTCGGCGCCTTCGGCCTGGGCGACGCAGCCGGCGACGGCGATCATCGGCTTGACGCCGCCAAGTCGTTGGGCGCGCTTGGCGAGGCGGCCGATATCCGAATAGACCTTTTCTGCGGCTTTCTCGCGAATGTGGCAGGTGTTGAGGAGGACGAGATCGGCGGTGTCGGCGCTGGCCTCTACCATGCCCTGCGCTTCCATCAATTCGGCCATGCGCGCGCCGTCATAGACGTTCATCTGGCAGCCGAAGGACTTGACGTGGAAGGATTTGGGGACGGGGCGGGACATGGTGGACCCTTTAGCGGAGGTGGGGCGGGGTGGGTAGGTGATTTGGCGGGGGGATGGGGTGGCTGGGACGTCGCGTCCTCCCCCTCCGTCGCCTTCGGCGCCACCTCCCCCTGGCGGGGGAGGATTTTTTGGGGGCTATCCTCCCCCGCCAGGGGAGATATGTGCCACCATTTGACGTGGACAATTTACTCCACCGTTCGTCCTGAGCGAAGTCGAAGGACGGGGCTCACGCGGGCCGGTCGCAGCGTCCTTCGACTACGCTCAGGACGAACGGAGGTTTAGCGGGCTTGGATCGCTACGCCGCCGGTAGCGTCTCGCGATGAAGGGGGTGTTGCGCTGAGTGGTGGGGACCCAGAAACTAGGAAGCGGCCCGACCAGGGGTCGAACCGCTTCCCGCCACCCTGTAAGTGACGGCATCCTCTCCACCGTGCAGGTTATGTTTTTATTGGTCCTGCCGACCGTATTCCGCGCCGTACCGGATCGGTGTCGCGTCCTAGGGCCGGGGCAACAATGCGGCAATAGCGTGGCAGACCCTATCGTAAAATAAGGCCGACCATTGCAAATGAGCAACAATCGTGCTCGCAAGCGCAGCAAATTGTGGGTGGGTGACGCCGCATCGGGAGGGCGCTAAGCGCTCCGTCCATGACTGCCGATTTGCCGCTCCGATTGATCCTAGACGGCGCCGCGCTGGTTGCCAACTGGCGCTGGCTGGCGGCGCGGAGCGGTGCGGCCGCGTGCGGGGCGGCGATCAAGGCGAATGGCTATGGGCTGGGCGCGCGCGCGGTAGCGGCGCGGCTGGCGGGGGCGGGGTGCCGCGACTTCTTCGTTGCGACATGGTCGGAGGCGGCCGCGCTTGGCCCGCTGCCGGAGGGCGCGGCGCTTTCGGTGCTGCATGGCGTGCGGGCGGAGGATATGGCGGCGGCGTGCGATTCGCCGGCGCGGCCGGTGCTCAACAGCGTCGAACAGGTGCGGCGCTGGCGCGAAGCCGGGGGCGGCGCGTGCGACGTGATGGTCGATACGGGCATGAACCGGCTGGGGTTGAGCGTGGACGAAGCGCTGTCGGATGTGCTGGCGGGGCTGCCGATCGAGACGCTGATGAGCCATCTCGCCTGCGCCGAGGAGGGGGATCATCCGCTCAATGCGCGCCAGCTGGCCGCCTTCCGGCCGCTGCGGGAACGGGTGCCGGCGCGCCGCTACAGCCTCGCCAATTCGGCCGGGGTGCTGCTGGGCGAGGATTATGCCTTCGATCTGACCCGGCCGGGGCTGGCGCTGTATGGCGGGCAGCCGGGGCCGGACGCGGCGGCGATCCGCCCGGTCGCGGCGATCGCGGCGCAGATCCTGCAGGTGCGGACGGTCGCGGCGGGCGAGAGTGTGGGCTATGGCGCCTGCTGGCGCACGCTGACGGAGGCGCGGGTGGCGGTGCTCAATCTGGGCTATGCCGACGGCTATCGGCGGGCGCTGGCAGCAGGATCGTGGGCGGAGGCGGGGGGCGTGCGCTGCCCGCTGATCGGGCGGGTGTCGATGGACCTGATTGCGATCGACGTGACGGCGGCGACCGCGGGCGAGGGCGATTGGGTGACGATCCCGCTGGACCTGCCCGCGCTGGCGGCGCGATCCGGCCAGTCGCAATATGAGATATTGACGGGGCTGCAGGACCGCTTCGAACGGCATTGGCGGTAGAAGGACGGATCAGCCGGGGGTGGACAGAAGCGTGTCGACCCAGGCCGGTACCGATTGGGTCGCCGGTCCATAGTCGACCTCGTCGAACAGAGCCGAGCCGGCGGAGGGCTCCAGGTTGAGTTCCAGCGTGTGGGCGCCCGCCGCCGAAGCGAGGCGGACGAAGCCGGCGGCGGGATAGACCGCGCCCGAGGTGCCGATCGACACGAACAGGTCCGCCTGCGTCAGCGCGGCCTCAATCTCGTCCATCCGATAGGGGATTTCGCCGAAGAAGACGATGTCGGGGCGGAGCGCGGCGGTGCGGCCGCAGGCGGGGCAGGCCGGATCGTCCAGCAAGGTGCCGGCGAAGGACGCGCGTCCGCCGCAGCTCTGGCAGAGCGACGACAGCAATTCGCCGTGGATATGGATCAGGCGGCGGGCGCCGGCGCGCTCGTGCAGATCGTCGACATTCTGCGTGACGATCAGCAGAGTACCGGGCCAGTCGCGATCGAGCCGGGCCAACGCGCGATGGGCGGCGTTGGGCTGGACGGTCGCCAAAGCGGCGCGGCGGGCGTCGTAGAAGCGCAATACCGTCGCGCGATCGCGGGCCAGCGCTTCGGGCGTGCAGACATCCTCGACGCGATGGCCTTCCCACAGGCCGTCGGGCCCGCGAAAGGTGGCGAGCCCGCTTTCGGCGGAAATGCCCGCGCCGGTGAGAATGACGATGGTGTGGATGTCCCGCATGGCCGGAAGACTAAGCCGGGCGGGTGGCCAAGAGAAGGGGCGAACCGCGTGGCCGCCGGTACCGCGTCTCAAGCAGATGCGCGCCAAAGGCGTGGCGATAAGGCGCCATCGCACCGCCGTCGCAACCGACCCGGCGGCCCGACGTTAGATTCCGACGCACCGACAGTTTCGCTATAAGGACCTTCATGCAATCTGTTCGCGATGGCATGGACGCCGACCTGCAAGATGCCGAAGCCGTTATCGCGCGGTTGATACCGCTCGCGGGACCGCAGGCGGCGGCGGATCTGCAGGAGCATCTGGCCGTCGCCTGGTTCCGCAAAATCGATGCCCTCGACCGTTCGGGCCGCCCCGCCGAGATGATCGAGGCCACCGACAGATTGTGCGCGCATTTCGATCCTGCCGAAGCCGGCCCGGCCATGTCGCAGGTCGTCGCCTGGATCGCGCAGGCACAGCGGCTGAAGGCCGGCGCACTGGTCCAACTGGACCAACCGGTCGAGGCGCGGGACGTCATGCAGCAGATCCGGACGCGGTTCGGCATATCGGAGGCGGCCGACGTGCGCGAGGTCGTCGCGACCACCGGGGTGGAGGAAGCCGTGTTGCGATCGCACGCGGATACGCCGTTCGCCAAGGTCGACATGATGCGGCACTGCGCCGCGCTGATCGAGAAGTTCGGCAAGGACGATCGTGCGGGCACGCGCCTTGCGACGGCACGCGCCCGCGCCTTGCAGGCTCGTTTGCTGGCAGAATTGGACGAGCATGACAGGGCGCTGCAGAGCTATACGGCCTTGCATCGCGATCTGGCGAAGGCATCCGATCCGGCGTTGCAGGAACAGGCGGCCGACGCGCTGCTGGCGCAGGCGCGGCTGCTGGCGACATTGGGCCGGAGCGAGGAAGCTCGGGCCGTATTGAACCAGATCGTCGCGGCCTATCGCAGCGCGACCCACCCCGGCCAGCGTGCGACGCTGGCTTTGGCGCAGACGGATATCGTGCTGGACCTGTGGCGCCGACGCGATCCCGACCAGGAGGACACGGCGGAAAGGCAGACGCTGCTGGAGGCGCTCGACGCCGTCGTGCAGGATCATGCCGATGCGGGCGACACCGTGGCGTTGCGCTGCGTCAACAAGGCGTTGCGGATGAAGGCGGAGGTGCTGCGCGCCAGCGCCGCGGCCGAAGATAGGGCTGTCGCGGATCTGCTGACCGACGGCCAATGGGCGCGATATGCCGATCATGACGATCTATCGATCCAGCAGGACGTGATGCTGGCGATGCTGGATCGGCTGGACGACGCGCCGCCGGTCGATGCGCTGGCGGGATATCGCCGCATGCTCGCGCGGTTCGGCGCAAGCGCGATAGGCATGCTGCAGCCGACATTGGCCCGCGTGCGCCTGCTGGAAGCGTGGGCGCTGCGGCAGCTGGGGCGGCCGGCCGAAGCGCTGGCCGCGCTCGTCGCACTGGATGCGCATTGTGCCGGATCGAGAGACAGCGGTGTGCGGCTGTGGGCCGTGCAGGGCCGGATCGAGCAAGCGCGGATTTTGCGGGAAGATGGCGATCACGATTCCGCGCTGTTCGCGTTGGAGAATATACCGTCCGCCGCGGATCTGGCCGTGGACGGCGCGGAGGCGCCCGTGCCGTTGCGCAAGGCAATCGTCCGGGCGATGGCGTTGCGCGCCGAGCTTTGGCAGGATCAGCTTCTGGCGCCCCCGGCGTCACGGGACGGCGATGAGGAGCAAGCGGAAAGCGGGCCGCTCCACGCCACACAGCGCCAGCATGGCATCGCGGTCGCCGCGCTGCGCGAACGTTTCGCAGCCGATCCCTCGCCCGACATCCGTGCCCGCGTGGCCAGCGCTTCATATGATTATGCCGTCGACCTGCGCCGCCACCGCCAGTTCCAGCGCGCGGCCGACAGCTACACAGACTATCTGGCCGTCTTTGCCGCGGACACCTGTCCCGCCGTGGAGGAAACCACCGCAAGTGCCTATCTCAATCTCGGCTATCTGCTGATGCAATTGATGGATCAGCCGGCCGCGGCGCTGCCGATTTACGATGCGCTGATGGCGCGCTTCGCCAACGCCACGGGTGACGGGATGCGGGACACTCTGTCCAAGGCGGCGGCAAGCAGGCTGACATGCCTGAACCGGTTGCAGCGTGACGGCGCAGCCCCGAGCTATGGCACGCAATATCCCGATCTGACGCTGGCGGAACGCACCGCCATTTCCGATACGATCAAGCGTGGACGTCAGCTGGTCGATGCGGAGCAACACCGCCCGGCCATCGCCTGCTTCGACGAGGTGCTGGCCGCGCATGGGGAGGCGGTCCATCCCGAACTGCGGCGGCTGTGCGTCGATGCGATGGTGCGCAAGGCTTATTCCCTGTCGCGCCTCGCGCAGCGGGAGGATGCGCTGGCGGTAAGCGACGCGCTGATCGCGCGCTATGGCAGCGATCTGTCGATGGAGATTGAGGAGGATGTGGCGTTGGCGATGTCCTATCGCGCCATCCAGCTGGACAAGCTGGGCCGTCATACCGAGGAAGTCGCGACCTATGACGATATCATCAGGCGCTGGGGGGATTCCGACGTAAAGTCGTTGCGAGAGCGGGCGGCCAGCGCGCGCTTCAACAAAGCACTGACGATCGCGGATCGCGATCTGGACGGCGCATTAAGGCTGTTTCTTGGCCTGATGGACGATCTGAAGGCGCCGTTGGCGGCGATGCGACTGCGTGCAGCGAAAGCGGCGGTGGAATATGCGGCGCGGCTGCGTCGGGCCGGCCGCTATGCGGAAGCGATTGCGGGCGCCGAGGCGCTGGTAGCGGCGTGCGGTGCCGATGCCGACATCGCGATGGCGGCGCAGGTTGTGAAAGCGCGCATCGGGCTGGCGGACTCTTATGGGCAGGCGGGCCAGCCCGAGCGCCAGGCCGATGAAATCGACGCGTTATTGGCGCTGCCCGGCGATGCCCTGACCGGCGCGCAACGATCGACACTGCGGGCGGAGCTTGGCCGGATCAGACCAGCCGCCACCGCGATCGGGCGGGCGGCGCACGCGTTGGGCGGCTTGTTCGGCAAACGCCGCTAAACCATCGGACCCTTCCGGTTCGTCGTCTCAAACGCTTCACAGCCGGAAGTGGATGGCCCGCCGATGGAGCGGCCACAACAGCGCCAGGATCAGCATCAGAATGGCCAGCGCGCAGAGGAGCGATGCGATTTTCGGATCGGCGACGATCGTCTGCGCCAGCGCCATGCCCCACGCCTGCGGCGTCTGCGTGCCAGCCCGGAAGATCGGGTAGCTGCTGAAGATGCCGAGCAGGATCGATAGCACGAACGCAAGGGTCGCATTGCCGCCCAGGACCCGTAGCGGATAGGCGGCGATGCGCGCGGCGTGGCTGCGCAGCGCCAAAGCGAGCAGCGCGAACAGGATCATGCTGACGCCGCTGCTCAGCAACGCGAAGCTGCTCGTCCAGATGCGCTTGTTGATCGGGACAAGCGGATCGAACGCCAGGCCGCCGACGACAAGCAGGGCGCCCGCCACCGCCAGCACCAGCATGCCGCGCAGGGTGGGCGCCTGCTTCCACGCCCATCCGGCCAGCACGCCGATCAGGACGTTGGCGGTCGCCGGCAAGGTGGAGAGCAGCCCTTCGGGATCATAGACGACAGTGCCGTCGGCATCGGTGCCCAGCGACCATAAATGCCGCGTGGTGAAGATGGCGCGGTCGATGAAGGCGGTGAGATTGCCTGCGGGATCCAGGCGGCCCGGGCCGAAACCGGGCACCGGCACGAAGGTGAGGAGCGCCCAATAGACCATGAGCAAAACCACGATCGCGCCCCCGATCGTCGCGACGCTGATCGTGGCCAGACCATCGTCGCGTCGGCGTGCGCTCAGCAGGACGAGGCCCGCGCCGATCGCGTAGCAGAGCCCGATCCGCTGAAGAATTCCGGGCAGACGCCATTCGGTGACGCTCAGACTGCCCAGCAGATTGAGCGCAAGGCCGAGCCCGATCAAGGCGAGCGTCCGGCGCACCAGCCGGGACCAGCTGCGCGCGCGATCCGTCTCCGACAACGCGCGTGGGAAGGAGAGGCCGACCGCCACGCCCACCGAAAACAGGAAGGTGGGGAAGACCATGTCGGTCGCGGTGAAGCCGTTCCAGGCGGCATGATCCAGCTGTTCGTACAGGTGGATCCAGGATCCCGGGCTGTTCGCCAGGATCATGCCGGCCACCGCGAGGCCGCGCAGCGCATCCAGCGCGATCACCCGTTTCGTCATGCCCGGTCCCTCATGGCCGGACGCTATCCAGCCGGGTCACCGCTGGCAACCGGCGTGACGGCCTCTCGCCAAGGCGAAACCCTTGTGCCAGATGGCGCGCATGAACGTCAGGATCGGGATCATCGGAGCGTCCGGCCGCATGGGCCGCGCCATCGCCAACGCCGCCGCCGCGCAGGATGCCGTGATTGCCGGCGGCATCGACCGCGAAGGTGCGGTCGACGGCGACTATGCGGATGCGGCCGCGCTTGCGGCGGCTGCGGACGTGCTGGTCGATTTCTCCACGCCCGATGCGCTGGCCGAAACGCTTGCCGCGGCGCGCGGGGCCGGAACGCCGATCGTGATCGGCACGACCGGGCTGCAAGCGGACCATCATGCGGCGATCGACGCGGCGGCGGCCGAGGTGGCGATCCTGCAGACGGCGAATACGTCGCTCGGCATGAACGTGCTGCGCCGGCTGGTGGAGCAAGCGGCGCGCGTGCTCGGCACCGACTGGGATATCGAGATCGTCGAGATGCACCATCGTCACAAGCTCGACACCCCATCGGGTTCGGCCTTGCTGCTCGGCGCATCGGCCAATCTGGGACGGGGGGCGGAGAGCGCGATCGCGCTCAACCGGTTCGATCGCATGCAGGAGGGGCCGCACGCGCGCGAAGAAGGCGGCATCTATTATGCCAGCCTGCGCGGCGGATCGGTGGCGGGCGACCATCAGGTCGTGTTCGCCACCGACGGCGAGCGGATCGAGCTGGGCCACCGGGCGGAAAATCGCAGCATTTTCGCCAAAGGCGCTGTCCGGGCCGCGCTGTGGCTCGCGGGCAAGCCGGCGGGGCGCTACACGATGGCGGACATGTTGGGCTTTTAGATCTTGGCGCACCCCTTTCCGCACTGGAGCCCGCAGTGCCGATGAAGCGCGACGCCGTCTTCGAATTTTACCGCCGGCTGGCGGAGCTCAATCCTTCGCCGGAAACCGAGCTTCAATATGTGAACCCTTATACGCTGCTGGTGGCGGTGGCGCTGTCGGCCCAGGCGACCGACGTCAGCGTCAACAAAGCGACCCGGCGCTTGTTCGAGACCGTGCGCACGCCGGAAGCGATGGTCGCGCTCGGCGAAGAGGGCCTCAAGGAGCATATCAAGACGATCGGCCTGTTCAACATGAAGGCCAAGAACGTGATCGCGCTCTCCCGAAAACTGATTGCGGAGCATGGCGGCGCGGTGCCGGAAGACCGTGCCGCACTGGAGGCACTGCCGGGCGTTGGCCGCAAGACTGCCAATGTCGTCCTGAACGTGGCGTTCGGACACGACACGATCGCGGTCGACACCCATATCTTCCGCGTCTCCAACCGGACCGGCCTGGCCCCCGGCAAAGATGTGCTGGCGGTCGAGCTGAAGCTGGAGAAGGTGACGCCGCAGCCGTTTCGCAGCCACGCCCACCATTGGTTGATCCTGCACGGCCGCTATGTCTGCAAGGCGCGCAAGCCGGAATGCTGGCGCTGCGTGGAAGTGGATCTGTGCGCCTACCGCCCGAAAACGCCGCCGCCCAAAACAGCCGCCGCAAAATCGCAGGCATGATTTGCCGGAGCGCGCGGGCTTTGCTAAGCGCGCTTGCAACGCACCGGCACCCGTAGCTCAGCTGGATAGAGCGCTGCCCTCCGAAGGCAGAGGCCAGGGGTTCGAATCCCTTCGGGTGCGCCATTTTTTGATGGCTGAGCGAGTATGGCGCTAGTGATTGCGGCCCCCGGGTAGCACCGGGGTAGCACGCGCTGAAGTGGCACCGGCGGCCTAACAATCACGATTTAATCTCCGCGTTCGGGAGCTCCGCCAGGTAGCGGCGAAGTTCGTCGGTAAGGATGATGGTGCTCGTGCCGCGCTTCTTCGCGGTGAGACGGCCGGCGGCCATGTCGTCATAGAGGCTGGTCTTGCCGATGCCCGTCGCCGCGATGGCTTCCTTGAGCGTGTAGGCAAGCTTGGGGGCGGCGGACGTGTCGTCAGCGTGGCCGTGGGATTCCTTAAGCATTGTCGCTCCTTTGTGAAAAAGGGCCGGCGGCGACCCGCCGCCAGCCCAAAGGTTTAGATGAAGGCTACCAAGTCTCGCTCGACGGCCAGCGCGAGCGGCCGCACTAGCTCAGCGTGCCAATCGTTAAGAACCGCTCGTGCCAGTCTCTGCGCACGCCAGAGCATTGCCTCCGGCGAGTCAGCGCGCCGGTTGCCGATCGCACGCTCTGCGGCGGCTATAGCTCGGCGATCCGCTTCGATCGGGCCTCCCACCCGATCGAAGGCTGCGGCCTCGAGCGCGTAGAGTTCGGTGCAAGTCGTCATCATCGGCTGCTGCTGTATCGTCCCCCCGCTCATGTATCAGCCTCGCGCCGAGTTGCGCTGATCGGTCAGGGCCTTGACCTTGTGCTGCTCAAACCACTCAATCCGGCCGCCGCCGATCAGAACGTGAAAGCCGAGCCAGTCGCACGAGATGTGCCAGCCCATACCGTCCCCTTCTTCGTTAACCGCGTCGAAGCCGTATTGGCCCCACTCGCAAACGGGCAGGAGGGCGCGCAGCCGTGCGCGAACCCCCCTTAAGAATGAGGAAGTGGGATTGGCCGGAAGTGGGCGGGCTGTATGGGCTGAGTAGCCATGATCGTCTCCTGATTAGACGGTTGCGGTAGGGTCAGGTCGGCGCGCCCACGCCTCGTGGCCCGATTCACCTTGTGCGGTGAATGCCGGGTAACGGTCAAGTAGCTGATTTATAACGGATTTATCCGTCACTGGTCCGTTGGTTGACGGATAGGTCCGTCACATCATTTCGCTCGGCTCGCTCTGCTAACCGGCGGCCACGATCAAGCGCCTTGGCTTGAAGCGCCGCTCTTACCCTTTCGATTGGGGCTTCTCGTCGCCAGCCATGGTCTGCATTGTCTCCGCGACGATTTCCGCACCTTCCTCAATCCCGAGTATTATGTGGGGAATGGGAGGTCGGGGCAGGCCATGCCTTTTATCGGGAGGCGTTCGGCGCCCCACGATCTTCACGCATCGCGATCCGCGTGAGCCCGACGCTGCAGATTACTATCGGCGGTGTGTCGATCGCCTCCGCTCGGTCCTGGCCTAGGATGAAACCAAGCTTCTCGTTATGGCGTCCCTCGAGCGGCACCGTGACGAACGTACGTTCTTCGACTTGGCCGCTGAATTGGACGCACGGGGTGCCGGGGCGATGCTGCTGGCCATCAACCTGAATCAGCGGCAGCAAGGCGATGTGGGCGACACCGGCTTTCACACGGATTGCGCGGTCGGACCCCACCGGTTGCTGCGCTACGATGCCCGATCCGTTTGCCGCGGGCTCGTCTTCGACGAATGGCTCGACGACATGAACTTCGCCGGGCTGATCACACAGTACCGGATGGAGTTGATTAGGTAGGGCGGTGGGCGTCAACCTTCTTGAGTGGGTAAGGCTGCCGCGCGCAGTTGTTCAAGAACCTCGGCGGTGCGCACCAATCTTTCCGGCGGTACTGTGCCGGTCAATTGCGTTGCGGAGGCCTCGGAAAACGTGTCGGCGATACTGAAGGCCTTTTCGACGACATGGCGCCGACCGTCTGCAATGATTGCCAAGCATAGGCCGACCACCAACGACTGCAAGGCCATCCCCTCTGCGTTGAGGTTTTGAAGATCCGCTTCCGTGCTCAAAAATTCTCTCCCTGCCTCGCTTGTTTGCAACCAGCCACGTCGGCGCAGGCTTCAACGACCGCGGCGGCAGCGGCCACTATGGCGGAAGCCGGTACGATCCAGCCGAATAGCTTCTGCCCGCGGCTCAGGGCTGCTCCTACTCACCTCAATAGCGCGCCCGTCCCAATAAATCTTCCCGTCACCGTCGACGCCTAGGAAGTCCATGCCGTCGCTCGAAATGGGCCTTCTCCCATCCGGCCAATGCGGCCGTCTCTCGCCGGTGGATTGCGCTTCGTGTCGACGCTCACCCATTAAGCCCCTCCCCCGCATTCACGATTGTTGAAGCATCTGATCTATCTCGATTTCCAACGGTGCGAGGGAGTTGATTCGCTCCGGACGGAATAGCGCGAGACCTGACTTGTGCCTTTTGTTGAAAACGTCGGTCCAGGCGTATTGGATCAGGACTCGGATACTGGCTGTATAAGCTCCCGAAATCAGCATGTCCCTTTCTTCGTCGGACAGCCATCCCGGCTCCGCTCTGCTACTGGTGACATGGTAATACCCAGTATCTACACTGATTCCTGCTCCAATCGGCCGACCTGCCAGATCGTCAACTTCTATCCGCGGGGTGCTTCGTGAAAAGCCTTCGCTACCCGCGCCATTCTGGCGGAATACAATTGAAATTCTGGCGTACCAGCTAAAGTCGGCGGCCGGGGACTGTCCTGCATTTATAAATTTTAGTCTTACGAAAAAATGTGGATCTTCATACTTTAGCCAGGCTTTCTCGATTGAGACGTACGCCCGCGTTTGCGCCTCGCCAATGTCACGCGCGATGCGATTGGCGGCCATGGCTTCACGTAAGCCCATCCGTCCTTGGATGATCGTACCGATTAATCCGGCCACACCGAAGAGCCCGACCCAAAAAGCCCATTTCGCCCAATAGACGCTGCCCTCTGCCGCATACGCCGCATGCCATTGGGCACATAAGTCGCTCTCGGTGCTTCCTCTTGGAGCGGAGCAAGGTTGGCGATATCCTTGGTCTGTGGCCGCCGCTGGCGGAGTGGACAGCGAAGCTGCGTTGTCACTTGCCGCGTACCTCTCACGTACGTAGCGATAGGGGTCGGAGCCAGTTTTCGTCATCAGACCAGCCCCCCACCCAACTACCAGAAGGCCTAGAGCGGCTGGTAAGGCGAGGCTTCGATCGCTTTTGGGCATCGAAACTTCTTTCCGAATCCGGTGGCAAAGTCGATGTTATTTAATCTGGCGGGTCAGGCCGGCAGGCAGCGGTCGAGGCGGTGCTTTGGATATGATTCCGGCAGCGAACGCCCATAACCGCACTTGGTTTGCGTGGATCGTTCTCGCCAAAATGAATATAGATTTGGTCCGGTTCGGCAATTAATTTGCAGGCTCGAATCGATGCGGGCAGTTGGCTGATGAAGCGTGACTGCGTGGGGCGGGGCGGGCGTGGTGAAGCTACTGCAGCTTTCTGTGTTGTTGATTTTGCTCGGCTGCTCGGATCGGCAGCCGCCCGAGGACAAGGCGGCGCAGTGTGAGACGCAAGCACGCAATCATTTCCCCCAGGCCGAGGGCGAAGACTCCATCCGCTACCAGACCGACGGTCCCGCCGCAGACATGGCGGAAGCCTGCATGAAAGCCCAGGGATACGCTCACGGCGGTCCAACAGCCAATGCTGCATGCTATCGCGAACCTGATGTCGGCTCGTCTTTCAAAGCAGCATGCTACTATCGGCTGTAGGGTAGAACCCAATCCTGCTCTTGTGCCGCCAGTGCCGAGCGCTAGCCATCTCAGCCTAATCCGTCGCGGAACCAAAGCTGGATCAACGAGTCCCCCTGTGGAACCCGATACACGGGCAGGAGGCTTACAATGAAGATGTTGAGAGGCATTCTGATCGCCGCAGGCATTGCGCTTGCTGCCGGATCAGTGACCGCCGCAGCCGACGCACAGCCGCGCGATCGGTATGAGCAATCTCGTTACGGAAACCACCATGGCAACCGTTACGGAGAGGATCGTCGTTGGCGCAACCGCGGTCACCGTCGGGGCTGGCGCAATGATCGCCGCCGTTGTCGTACCGAATACCGTCACCATCGGCGCGTGAAGCGCTGCTGGTAATCCAAACAGGGCGGTGTCGTTCGGTGCGACACCGCCTACCATTTGCTTGCGCGTTGCGCCTGGCAGAAGACCTCAACGCTTCGTCGCGTCGTCACCCGCTGGGGAACCATACGGAGTAGGCGACCTCCGCGATCTAAGTCTGCCCAACGTGCAGCACACCGACCCCGCATTGCCTCGCAGGACTGGGCCTGCCTCCCTCTCCAATGCCTTCCTGCATTGTCACGCTATGGAGACGGGGGGCAATGACACATTTTGGTGTTCAGGCCGCCGCCATCTCGGCGGCGATGCCGCGGAGGGCCTCCTCGAAGGCTTCGGGGGGCTGGCCGCCGGAGATCAGATAGCGTTCGTTGATGACGACGGCAGGCACGGCCGTGATGCCGCGCGACTGCCACAGCCTCTCCTCGGTGCGCACCGCCTCGGCATATCGATCCGAGGCGAGAATTGCCCGTGCTTCGCCCGGATCCAGCCCCACTTTTTCGGCGGTAGCGACAAGCGCATCGTGGTTCGAAGGATCACCGCCGTCGGTGAAGTAAAGCTGGAACAGGGCTTCCTTGAGCGCCTTCTGCCGGCCCTCGCTTTCGGCCCAATGCAGGAGGCGATGCGCATCGAACGTGTTGTAGATGCGCCTGCCGTCGGCCATCGCCATCGTGAAGCCGAGTTGGGCGGCCCGATCCCGGATCATGCTGCGGTTCGCGGCGGATTGCGCGGGCGTCGACCCGTATTTCTGCGCGATATGCGCATCGAGATCCTGTCCCTCGGGCGCCATATCCGGATTGAGCTCGAAGGGGCGAAAGACGATCTGGGCATCGACGGCGTCCGCGGCGCGCGCGAGGCCCTCTTCCAGTCCGCGAAGCCCGATGACGCACCAGGGGCAGGACACGTCCGAGACGAAATCGATCTTCAGATGGGTGGTCATCGGCTTCTCCTCAAGCGGCGCGCGGCCGCGGCGCTGCCGTGCGCGGAATCATCGTAACGCGCCGCGGGCCCAATCGACGATCGCGCGCTCGCTCATCGCACCGGACTGGCGGGCGACCTCCTTGCCCTTGCGGAACAGGATCATCGTCGGGATCGATTGGATGCCATAGCGGCCGGCAATGGCCCGTTCGGCCTCCGTGTCGAGCTTGCCCAGACGGATCCACGGCTCCAGCTGGATCGCCGCTGCCTGGAATGCCGGGGCCATCTGGCGACAAGGGCCGCACCAGGATGCCCAAAAGTCGACCAGGAGGGGAAGATCGGCGCGCGCGGCATGCGCGTCGAAATTCGCGGATGTCAGCGTTACCGGTGCGCCCGAAAAAAGCGCGCTCTTGCATCGGCCGCAGGTGCCGCCACGACCTATCCTGTCCCTTGGGACACGGTTCGGCGCGGCGCAGCTGGCACAGGTTACGATTAGCGTGTCGGTGGCTGCCGTAGCCATGCCGCTCTCCCTTGATCCGGATTCCAATATGGTGCCGGTGTCGGCTGAGAGAAGTGCTGACGCGTAGCGTGCAGGGTCCGGGGCTCTTGCAGCGGAGCCTGCCCGCCCGACACGGGGGAAGGGCCCGATGCCGTACGCAACGGCCGTTTCAGCGCCGCGCCTTTCAGGAGGGGGATGGCGTGTCTCAGCAGCGCCACGCCATCGAATGCTGTTTGCGATCGCCCTATTGGGGCTATGGCCCTGTGGCACAGTGGCAATGCCGGCTTGAAGGTGAGCGGATGATCTTGCGCAGCGACGAGATACTGGATGTGGACGTGCCCGGACGCGGGGCGATGCGGATGCACATGTTTCGACCGGTGGGGGAGGGGCGCTTCCCGGGCGTACTGCTCTATTCCGAAATCTATCAGGTCACGGCGCCGATCCGGCGGCTGGCGGCGATGATTGCGGGGAATGGCCATGTCGTGGCCGTGCCCGAACTCTATCACGAATATGAGCCGGCGGGGTCGGTTCTGAACTACGACACCGCCGGAACCGAACGCGGCAATGCGCTGAAGGTCACCAAGCCGGTTGCGGCCTACGATGCTGACGCCGTGGCCGGCCTCGGCGCGCTGGCGGCGCATCCCGCGTGCAACGGCCGCCTGGCGACGTTCGGCGTGTGTCTGGGCGGGCACCTAGCGTATCGCGCCGCGCTGGATCCGCGCGTATCGGCGGCGGCCTGCTTCTATCCGACCGACATTCATTCCGGCACGCTGGGCGAGGGACAGTCCGACGATAGCCTCGCGCGTATGGCGGAGTTGAAAGCGGAGGCCATGTTCGTGTGGGGGCGGCAGGATCCGCACGTTCCTTTTGCCGGGCGCGAGGTGATCCGCGCCCGGCTCGAGGAAGTCGGCGCATCCTACGAATGGCACGAGATGAACGCACAGCATGCCTTTCTGCGCGACGAAGGCCCGCGTTATGATCCAGCATTGTTCCTGCAGGCGATAACGCTGACGCTGGCTTTCTATTGGCGCGTGCTGGGGTAAGCCCGTTCGCACTCCCCGACTAAGGCCATATCAAGAGCGTTTCGCAGCCGCGAAAGGCCAGAAAGGTCCTGCATGATGGCGCGCGCAGCGATGCCGAGGGGCCTGGCGGCGGCATTGCCGACGATCGGTCGGCTGAGGCCCCGAACGTGTCGCTCCCGGGGCGCGGGGATGCGGCGGCAGCGGGTTGCGACAGCCCCACATAGGACGACGATGCTTCGATCATTTTGGCCCGGGTCGGCGCGGCGCTTGCGACAGTATCCCGCACGCATAGCTCCACGACATGCCGCATGATCAGACTGGAAATCCCGCCATTCGCCATGCACAGCCGATCCGCCGCTGCGCGGATACGGCGGTCGAGCCGTGCCCTGTCCTGCGCCGTCGCGAGGTCGAGATCGGCGATGGGCACATGTTCCGATCCGTGCGCGGCGTGCGCCCCTGATTCAGGCATCATGGCTATGGAAAGCATTGCGGCGGACAATGTGCACGCGCGCTGGAGATTACCGCGAAAGGACAACCGAACCATAGAAATACGCTCCTGCACCTGCTGCGGTTGATCCGCAGCGAGGCACGCAGTGGCGGTCCGGGCCTTCGCTTGTGCGACACGCCATTGGCGAAAGGTTACCTTTGAAAATCATGGTCCGCTGACGTTGGCCCAAGCTATAAAATGATGCTGGGGATGGGCGGCGAGCCGCATGTGGGACAAGGAAAGCCATGATCGAACGTCAACTGGTTGGGCGCCATATCGGGGATTTTGCCGCGATCCTTGGCTATCCTCTGCTGACCCCGCGGCAGGCGCCGGAAGGCGATCCCGAACATGGGATGGACATGTATATCGAGCAGCCGGATCGAGGCCTGGCCGTGACGGTGGATACGTCCGGCATCTGCACGTCCGTGCAATTCTATGCGGCTGACCGGGAGGCAGGATATCGGGAATATGGCGGCGTCCTTCCGGAAGGGCTGTCGTTCCAGAGTTCGCGCGCCGATGTAAGAGGCGTGCTCGGTACGCCGGTGGCCCATAATGATCGTGGCGGCGTCTTCCCGCCGCTGCGCCATTATCCGTGGGACTGGTTTGCCTATGAGGGCATCAAGCTGCATTTCGAATATGACGACAGCCTGAGCCGCGTTCAGCTGGTGACCGCAATGCCGCTGCCGGGTTAAGGATCGGCGTTGTACGGGACGCCCGCGGCACGGCCGGTGTCACGGCGCGCGCGCCCCGGATCAACCTTCGGAAATATAATACCAGTGCGCCGACAGGTGGCGGCTGCTCATCACGCGCAATGACTGCGGGGCTGATCCGTTCGGGCTGTACTGGAAGGAATTCACCCACGGCGTGCCTCCCGGGGAGGGCTCGCTCAGGCGGATTTCGCCGTTCCGGTCGCGATCATATCCTCCAAGCTTGAGCCGGGTGAGCGCGGCGTGGAGCGCCTGATACGTCGCGGCCGGAACGCGCAATCGGCGCAGCACGTCACCCACATAATATCGGGGTTGCGCTGCGTCGGGATTGGCGCGGGCACGATCATGGGTGATCAACGTCCCGTTGAGGAAGCGATACTCATCCCCGCTTCCCACCTCCAACGCATGAATGGCCGGTGTGACCTGGATTTGCGCGACCAGACGTTCCAGCCGTGGACGATTGAGCCAGAAAAAGCCGGCCGGGGTCGCAAAGGCCCCATAGAAGACGAGGCCGCCGACCGCCGCACAGAGCAGACCCAGGCTGAGCCTCAGCGCCAGCGCATAGCAAAGCAGCAGCAGCACGAGCGACAGGATCGCTGCACCTGCCAGCGCCGGAACATAGTCGAGCAGCCCCCATGCCAGCATGACCGACGCCAACCCGGCGCCGATCGCCGCAAGGCGCCGATATCTAGGCGGTGCAGTTCGGCCGGAGAGCGCGCCGCCGGTGGTCCCGCTCAATAATAGATGTCGACATAGTCGGTCAGATTGTCGCAGGTCTGCATCTGCTGCAGGCGCCAGTAGCGGCGCTTGCCGGTGACGCGGAATTCATATTCGCCGTCGCGGATGCAGCTGCGGCCTTTGTCAGGCGTGTCGCTGATCTCGATCCGGCCCCGGAAGGTGAAGCTTCGCGCATCGATCTGGACAACGTCGCCGTCCAGCGTGACCTGCCCGCCCCCATTTCCCTCGTGCTGTTCCCCCTTGAGATGGACGACGCCGTTCCTGGTCTTGACGTGGAGGTGCCCGCGGCCCGCTGTTTCGAAGCTGATCCACTGCAACGTTATGCCGCTGTTGCGCTGCAGGCGGCGCAAGGCGGCGGCATCGTTGACGATCGTGTGGGTTGTGGGCGGCGCGGCCGGCAAGGGCATCGCGATCAGCAGTAACGAGGCAATGGCGGCAAACCGCATCTTACTATCTCCGCTTCCATATATTCCGGCAGGCGCCGTCCTAGCCGCAAGTCGCGCCTTTTTGAAAGATCGCCTGCTCACCTATCGCCGAGCGTTTCTGGTCCCGGGCACATGAACGCAGCAAGTTGGCCGTAATTACGGAGACTTGATCGGCGCGCTTTACTTCATGGGCAGAACAAGCAAGCTCCTGTGATGACGGCGTCGACCCTGCTGGAACGGTTCCTTTTTCCCCACCAGGCGGTTTCGGCGCAGGCGTTGCGGCGCGCGGTTGCGGGGCGCACGGTGTTGATCACCGGCGCGAGCTTCGGGATCGGCGAACAGCTTGCCCGGCAGATCGGCAGCGCGGGCGGACGGCTGCTGCTGGTGGCGCGCACCGCGTCCCGCCTGGAGGCGCTGGCCGAAGAGATCACCGCGGCCGGCGGAACCGCATCCGTCTATCCCTGCGATCTGAACGATTTGGCGGCCGTGGCGGCATTGGCGGAACGGTTGCCCGCATTTCAGCCCGACATTGTCATCAGCAATGCGGGCAAGTCTATCCGCCGGCCGATGATGGACTCGCTCGATCGATTTCACGACATTACCCGTACGAACAACATCAACTTCCTCAGCCCCGCGCGACTGATCCTGGCGGCGCTTCCCGGAATGGTCGAGCGTGGGGGGCAGATCGTCAGCGTCTCGGCCGCGAACGTCTTGCTGCCGCCCGCGCCCTATTGGGCGGCCTATCAGGCATCCAAGACCGGGTTCGATCAGTGGCTGCGCAGCGCCGCACCGGAATTGCGCGCGCGCGGCGTGGCGGTGACGTCGATCTACCTGCCGCTGGTGCGCACCCGCATGATCGCGCCCACGCGCTTCTATGATGGCGTGCCCGCCATGCAGCCGGATCAGGCGGCCATGCGGATAGCGGCGAGCCTGATCACACGGCGGCGGGCGTGGGCGCCGTGGTGGCTGTCGCCCGTTCATGTCCTGGCCCCCGCGTTGCGCACGCCGTGGGACGCGTGGACCGATCGGCAGCAGCGCCGGGCGCTCCGCTGATGCGGCATGGCCCTTCGCGATTGTGGATCGTCTGCCGGCTGCTCCGGAGCGGGCTGATCCGTCCGCGCGCGCTGTTATCGTTGGTACGGGCCTGGTACCGGTCCGGCCCCAACCTTGTCGCGCTGGCGCGATTTGGGGCGTCGGTGGCGCCGACACCGGCCTTGTTGGGTGACGAGCGGGAAAGCGTCGCCCTGGACGCGTTGGCCGACGACGCCGAACGACTGGCCGCGATCCTGCGAGACGCATACCAGGTTCAGCAGGGCCAGCCGATTGGCATCATGGGCGAGAATGACGTCGCGCTGGTGCGGGCGCTGCTGGCGGTTTCGCGGGTGGGGGCGCGCGCCATTCTCCTCAACCCGCATCTCCCCGCCAGTCAGATCGCGCAGCTGCTGGACCGGCATCGCATCGATATCGTCCTGGCGCCCGGCACAGTGGCGGAGGTTGTGGACCTCAAGCGAACGACCCTCGATCCAGACGCGCTGCTGGCGGCCGATACCGGCGAGGCACCAGCCTTGCCCCGCATCCGGGCGGGGGAGATCGTTGTCCTGACCGGGGGCACGACCGGCTTGCCCAAGGCGGCACGGCGCAAGGCCGGCGCCCCATCGGTCCTGCGCCTGTTCCTTCATCTGATCGCCGCCCTTCAGCTGGATCGGCGCCGCGCGGTCTTCGTGGCGGTGCCGCTGTTTCATGGCTTCGGCCTGGCCGCGCTGATCATTGCGCTCGCGCTGGGTCGAACTGCCTATCTGCGGCGGCGCTTCGATGCGCAGGGCGCCGCCGAATTGATCGGCAGCGGAGCGGTCGACACGATCGCGGTGGTGCCGACGATGGTGCAACGCCTGCTGCCCTATCTGGGTGAGGGTGGGACGTTGCGGTGCATCGTTTCGGGCGGGGCGCCGCTCGCGCCGCAACTGGCACGCCAGGTGAGCGCGCAGTGCGGCGCGGTGCTATTCAATCTTTATGGGACGAGCGAGGCGGGGCTGTCCCTGCTGGCGACACCAGAGGACCTCGCCTCCGCACCCGGAACGATCGGTCGGCCGGTCTGGGGTGTCACGGTGGCCATCCGGGATCCTGCGGGCAAGCCGGTGCCGGCCGGCGGGATCGGCGCGCTGTTCATCCGCAATCGCGCATCGGTGTCGCCGGCCGAGTGGCTTCGTTCGGGCGACCGCGCCAGCCGCGCCGGCGACGGCCGCCTGTTTCTGCACGGGCGCACGGATGACGTCATTCTGTCCGGGGGCGAGAATGTCAGCCCGTGGGAGGTGGAATCGGTGTTGCTGTCGCATCCGGACATCGCCGACGCCGCGGCGGTGGGTGTCCCGGATTCCGATTTCGGGCAGCGGCTGGCGGCGGCGGTGGTCGCGCGGAAGGGCTGCGTGGTGGAGGTCGCGGCATTGCGCGCCTGGCTGTTGCCGCGGATTGCGCGCCATCAGGTCCCGCGCGACATCGTCCTGCGGGAGTCGCTGCCGCTGACCGCGATCGGCAAAGTCGATCGGCGGGCGCTGGCGGAACAATTGGCATGACGGATGGCGCTTGTTGCAGAAGCAGCTGAATTCGGGGCCATTATTTCCTAGGGCGCGATACGCAGTACAGCTAATAGACGCATCAACATTGGTACGTGCAGGATGCCCGCCAAAGATACCGCAGATGCGGGGAAGGGCGTCCGGCATGAAAGGAAGCGGTGATCATGAGCTCTGAACTGGAGATTTCCCGCCGCGGCATGCTGGCGGCGGGCGCGGCGACGGCGGCGCTGACGGTGGCGCCGCAGGTGCAGGCCGAAGCGCGCACGCAGCCCTCGCCCGCGGCCATGCCCGTCAGCTTCACTGTCAACGGGAAGCGGCACGAATTGCAGCTGGATACCCGCACGACTCTGCTCGACACGCTGCGCGAGCATCTGCACCTCACTGGCACCAAGAAGGGGTGCGATCATGGGCAGTGCGGCGCCTGCACGGTGATCGTCAACGGGCAGCGGATCAATTCCTGCCTCAGCCTGGCCGTCCAGCATCAGGGCGACAAGGTGACCACGATCGAAGGGCTGGGCACGCCCGGCGACCTCCATCCCATGCAGGCCGCGTTCGTGAAGCATGACGGCTTTCAGTGCGGCTATTGCACACCCGGGCAGATTTGTTCGGCGGTCGCCGTTTTGGACGAGATCAAGGCCGGCATACCGAGCCACGTGCAGGCCGATATCACCGCATCGCCGCAAGCCACCAATATCGAGATGCGCGAACGGATGAGCGGTAATATCTGTCGCTGCGGGGCCTATTCCAACATCGCCGAAGCGATGGCCGACGTCGCGGGAGAGCGGGCATGAAGCCATTCACCTATGAGCGCGCCAGGACACCGGCCGAGGCGGCCGCGGCGGTCGCACGTCAGCCCGGCGCCAAGTTCCTGGCGGGCGGCACTAACCTGCTCGACCTGATGAAGCTGGAGATCGAGACGCCCGCGCATCTGGTCGACGTGCAGGATCTCAAGCTCGACCGGATCGAGAAGACGCCGGACGGCGGGCTTCGCATCGGCGCGCTCGTCACCAACACGGCGCTTGCCGCCGACGCGCGCGTGCGGCGGGATTATGGCGTGCTGACGCGTGCGATCGTCGCGGGGGCGTCGGGCCAGTTGCGGAACAAGGCGAGCACCGCGGGCAATTTGCTCCAGCGCACGCGCTGCCCCTATTTTTACGATACGAACATGCCGTGCAACAAGCGCAAGCCCGGTTCGGGCTGTGCGGCGATCGGCGGCTATTCGCGCCAGCTGGGCATCGTCGGCACCAGCGATGCCTGTATCGCGACCTATCCGGGTGACATGGCGGTGGCGATGCGGGTGCTGGATGCGGTGGTGGAGACGGTCACGCCCCAGGGCCAGACCCGCACCATCCCGATCGCCGACTTCCACCGGCTGTGGGGCGACACGCCGCATATCGAGACCAACCTGCAACCTGGCGAGCTCATCACCGGCATCACCTTGCCGCGCCCGCTGGGCGGCACGCACATCTACCGCAAGGTGCGCGATCGCGCGTCCTATGCCTTTGCGCTGGTTTCGGTCGCGGCCGTGACGCAGCCGGACGGCACCGGACGGTTCGCGGTCGGCGGCATCGCGCCCAAGCCGTGGCGCGTTGCGGCGGCGGACACTGCCTGGTCGCAAGGCGCCAAGGCGGCCACCGCGGCGCTGCTCGCCAGTGCGCGTCCCACCGAGGATAATCGGTTCAAGGTCACGCTGGTCGAGCGAACCATCGCCCACGTCATGAGCGAAGCGAGGACAGCATGAAGTTCGATACGCCCGCGGGCAAGAATCCGATCGATCAGCTGAAGGTTGTCGGTCGCGCGCATGACCGTGTCGATGGGCCGCTCAAGGTCACCGGATCGGCGCCTTATGCCTATGAGCGCAACGACGTGGCACCCAATGCCGCCTATGGCTTCATGGTTGGCAGCGCGGTCGCCACGGGCCGCGTCAACCGGATCGATAGTGCGCAGGCGAAAGCGGCGCCGGGCGTGCTGGCGGTCGTGACGACGCTGGACATGCCGGGGCCGATGAAGGGCGATATGAACACCGCCAATCTGTTCGGCGGTGCGCAGATCGACCATTATCATCAAGCGGTCGCGATCGTCGTGGCGGACACGTTCGAGCAGGCGCGGGCGGCTGCCCATCTGGTACGGGTGGATTATGCACGCGGGCCGGGCAAGTTCGACCTTGCCAAGGAAGCGCCGCACGCGCCGATGGTCGGCGGCGGGAGCGGCGAGGGCAGCGGCGCGCCCAAGGTGGACGAAGTCGGAAATTTCGCGCGCGCCTTTGCTGCCGCACCGGTGAAGATCGATCGGGTCTATACGACCCCGGACGAGAGTCATTCGATGATGGAGCCGCATGCCACCATCGCCGCCTGGGAGGGCGACAAGCTCACCATCTGGACGTCGAACCAGATGATCGCCTGGAACAAGAACGAACTGGCGAAGGCGCTGAAGCTCGATCCCGCGAATGTGCGCGTGGATTCGCCGTACGTCGGCGGCGGCTTCGGCTCCAAACTGTTCCTGCGCGCGGATGCGGTGCTGGCCGCACTCGGCGCCAAGGCCTGCGGCCGCCCGGTCAAGCTCGCGCTGGCGCGTCCGCAGATCGCGAATAATACCACGCATCGGCCGGCCACGATCCAGCATGTGCGCCTGGCGGCCAACCGGGATGGCCGGCTCACCGCGATCGGCCATGAAAGCACGTCGGGTAATTTGCCGAAGGGCGATCCGGAGACCGCGGTATCGCAGACCAAGCTGATGTATGCCGGCGCCAATCGGCTGACGTCGATGCGCCTTGCCGAACTCCATCTGCCGGAGGGCAATGCCATGCGGGCGCCGGGCGAGGCGCCTGGCCTGATGGTGCTGGAAATGGCGATGGACGAGATGGCGGAGGCGCTAGCGATGGATCCGGTCGCGTTCCGCATCGTCAACGATACGCAGGTCGATCCCGAGAAACCCGAGCGGCATTATTCGCAGCGCCATCTGATCGAGTGCCTGCGCACGGGTGCCGACCGTTTCGGCTGGTCGCAGCGCAATCCCAAGTCGGGTCAGGTGCGGGACGGGGCGTGGCTGGTCGGGATGGGCGTTGCCGCAGGCTTCCGCAACAATATCACGATGACGTCGGCCGCACGCGTGCGGCTGAGCCCCAAGGGGGTCGTGACGGTGGAAACCGACATGACCGACATCGGGACGGGATCCTACACCGTCATTGCCCAGACCGCGGCCGAGATGCTCGGCGTCGGCATGGACAAGGTCGTCGTGCGGCTGGGCGATTCCTCCTTTCCGGCGTCGTCCGGATCGGGCGGGCAGTGGGGCGGCAACAGCTCCACCGCCGGCGTCTACGCGGCCTGCGTCAAGCTGCGCGAAATGGTCGCCCAGCGCCTGGGCTTCAACGCGACCGATGTCGATTTCGCCGACGGCCAAATCAGCGGCGGCGGACGCAAGATCGCGCTGGAGGATGCCGCGCGCGATGGCGACATCGTCGCGGAGGACAAGATCGAGTTCGATCGCGCCTTGTCCAAACACTATCAGCAATCGACCTTCGCGGCGCATTTCGTCGAAGTCGGCGTCAACGCCTTTACCGGCGAAACGCGGGTGCGTCGGATGCTGGCGGTGTGCGATGCCGGCCGCATCCTCAACCCCAAGACGGCGCGCAGCCAGGTGATCGGCGCGATGACGATGGGCGTGGGTGCGGCGCTGATGGAAGAGCTGGCGGTCGACACGCGGTTCGGGTTCTTCGTCAACCACGATCTCGCCGGATATGAAGTGCCGGTGCATGCCGACATCCCGCATCAGGAGGTCATCTTCCTGGACGGGGTCGACGATAAAAGCTCGCCAATGAAAGCGAAGGGCGTGGGCGAGCTTGGGCTGTGCGGCGTCGGTGCGGCGATCGCGAATGCGATTTACAATGCGACCGGCGTGCGCGTGCGCGATTATCCGATCACGCTCGACAAGCATCTGGCGAAACTGCCGCAAATCGCCTGAGCGCGCGTCTCCGCCAGCTGGCCGGCTGAGTGTCGGTCATCGCGTGTCACACTGTTGTCATGCGGCGCCAGCGATCCCACATGGCCTATGCGGCACGGGGGCGACGAGCGCGTCCCGCCGTTAAGCTATGGGCCGGCGGCGGGCGCGACCGCGCAGGAGCCATAGTAAGCTAGCGGGCCTGACGGACGGCTGTGCTCCAAGTCGGGATAAGAAGATGATTGAAAACAACCCGCCGCAAACCGCCACGGTGACCCGCGTCCAAACGAACATATTGGCGGTGACGGAACGGCGCCTGCTGACGTTCCTGTGTGGCCTGCTGCCGTCATGGGTCACGCCCGATCGGCTGACCGGGCTTGGGATGGTCGGTTCCTTCGCCATCTTCGGTGGCTATGTCGCCAGCAATGTATCGCCGGCCTGGCTGTGGCTGACGCTCGTCGGCCTCGTGGTCCAATGGTTCGGGGATTCGCTGGACGGCAGCCTTGCCCGCTACCGCCACATCGAGCGGCCCTCCTACGGCTATTTCGTCGATCATAGCTGTGACGGCCTCACGACGCTGCTGATCCTGGGCGGCATGGGGCTGAGCCCTTATGTACGGCTCGACGTCGCGCTGATCGCGCTGGCAGGCTATCTCCTCCTCTCGGTCCACGCCTTTCTCTATGCGCGCGTCGGCGGCCAGCTGAAACTGACCTTCCTCGCCGCGGGGCCTACCGAACTTAGGTTTGTGCTGATCGGCCTGACGATCGCGATGATGCTGCTCGGCGATAATCCGGGCCTGTTCGGGAAGATATCCGGCTTCGATCTGTTCGTCGGCACGATCGGCAGCATCCTGATCCTGCTCTTCGTCGTTCACACGATGGGCACCGCGCGGGATCTCGCGAAGGTTGATCGGCTTCCCTAGAGTATGATGACTTTACAGTAATCCGTTCGTGCCGAGGTGCGACCGAGTAGCCCGCAGGGCGTATCGAGGGCGTGTATCGAGGCATTGGTGGTAGCATCTCTCGATACGCGCTCTCGACAAGCTCGATCGCTACTCGAGACGAACGGTTCGTGCCAAAGTGATCACGCGTTAGAGGCAATGCCCGATGCGCTCACGCTCAGGCGACGATATCCACCACGGCCGCGGGATCGACGGCGCGCTTATAGCCCCAGTCAGTGCGGATGGGTGCGCCATTCTTGGCTGCGGAATCGAGGATCGCCTGGATCAGGCGGACATCCTGCAACCCTTCCTCGCCGGGAGAGACCATGGGCGCCTTGCCGCGCACGACATCCGCCATCCAGTCCATCTCGCGTTCGAACTGATCGATCTCGGGCACGTCCATGTCGGTGAACTTGCCGCCGTCCACCATCGCGAACTTGTTGCCGCCGTAGAAGGCTCCGGGATCGGCGCGCAGCCGGGCTTTCTCGCCCCATAATTCGAACGACATGGTGGCGTTGTAGTTAAAGGAGGTAGATCCGTTGCAGATCGCGCCGGACGGGAAGCGGAATTGCCAGGCGATCAAATCGTCGACGGTCTTGAAGCGCGGATCGTTGCGATCGGTATTGGCCCAGGCGCGGACCTCCACCGGCTCCTCGTTGAGCATGTAGCGTGCGGCGTTGATGCCATAGATACCCATGTCGCCGAGCCCGCCGCTGCCGGCGAGTTTCTTGTCCAGTCGCCATGCGTCGGACGGATCCGAAAGGGTCGCCTGACGGCCCATGTCCGTCACGAACAGGCGGGGCTTGCCAAGCGCGCCGGACCGGACCTGGCGCATGGCGGCGAGGTTCTTCGGCTCATAGTGGCAACGATAAGCGATCATCAGCTTGCGATCGGCCGCCTTGGCCGCGGTGATCATCGCTTCCGCGTCGGCGATGGTCGTCGCCATCGGCTTCTCGCACAGCACATGCTTGCCGGCCTTGAGCGCCCGGATCGTATATTCCGCATGCATTGCGTTCGGCAGGACGATGTAGACGACCTGGATGCGGGGATCCTGCGCGATCCGATCATAATCGTCGTAGCTGTAGATCGCATCCTTCGGCAGACCCTCCGCCGCCGCGATACGCTCGGCCTTGTCACGATGCCCGCTGACGACGGCAACGAGCCTGGCGCTGCGCGCAGTCCGGAGGCCGGGAATGATCTGACCCTGCGAGAGCTTGCCGAGCCCCACGACGGCGAACCCGATCTTCTGATCCTTCGCCAAGGCTGGACGGGATTTTGCCTGCGCTTCGGCGGCTGCCAGCGCGGCCGCGCCGGCCACGCTCATCTCGATCAACGTGCGGCGCGAAATTTCGTTCGGCATCCTGATTCTCCCTGTCCCCCCGACCTTTGTAGGGCTGGTCGACACAGCATAAGCCGTTATGATTGCGCTAACAATGATCGCGGTGTCCCGCGGCGGGGGAGAGACGATGAAGCGCGCCATGGGGTTTGCCCTCGCCATAATCGGAACCGGTGCGCTCTTTGCCGCCGTGCCCGTCCGTCCGCCGATCACGTCGGTTTCCCATATCGCGGTCTATGCGGCGGACCCGGCCAAGAGCGAGGCGTTCTACGTTCACGATCTGGGCGCCGTGAAGCGGCCTGATCCGGAAAATCCGGCGGGTGCGCGTTATTATTTCAGCCCGACCCAGTTCGTCGAAGTCCTCCCGCTGCCGGGTGGGACCGCATCGATGAACCGGCTCGATCATGTCGGCTACAACACGGCCGACGCCGACGCGATGCGCACCTACCTCGCGTCGCGCAAGGTCAAGGTGCCCGCGCGTGTGACCAAGGCGGCCGACGGCAGCAAATGGTTCGAGGTGACCGATCCCGAGGGCAATCGGGTGCAATTCGTGCAGCCGCCCGTGTCGCCGCCGACGATCGCGGCCAATCCGCTGTCCGACCACATCATGCATGTCGGCTTCATCATCCATAATCGCGGCAACGAGGACGCCTTCTGGCGCACCATCCTGGGCTTCCGGCCTTATTGGTTCGGCGGGATGAAGGAGGATCGTCCGACCTGGATATCGCTGCAGGTGCCCGACGGCACCGACTGGCTGGAATATATGGTGGTCGGCACGCCCGATTCGCTGGGTATCCCGCCGACGATGAAGGCGGCCGATCTGGGCGTGCTCAACCATTTCGCGCTGGGCGTCCACAATACGCGCGATGCCTATACGTTGCTGTGGAATGGCGACCGGCTGAAGGGGCAGGACGGCGTTCCCAAGATCGGGCGTGACGCGAAATGGCAGCTCAACCTGCTCGATCCGGATGGGACGCGCGCCGAACTCATGGAATTCCACGCGATCGGCAAACCCTGCTGCTCGCCCTTCACGGGCACCGACCCGGAAAAATAAGCGCATCGAAGTGAAGGATTACGCATGAAGATGAAGCTGATCGCAGCGGCATTGCTGGCCGCGCCCGTTATGGCATCGGCGGCGACCACATCCGTCTTCACGACCCTGCCTAACGATCCGGGCGCGATCCTGGTGAAGGGCGTGGGCGACGGGCGCGCCGACGATAGCGCCGCGATCCAGGCCGCGATCGACGCCGCTGCCGCCGGCGAGCGCGCCCGCGGCGGGATCGTGTTCTTGCCCGCCGGACGCTACCGCGTCAGCCGATCGATCCTCATTCCCCCGGCGGTGCGCATCTTCGGAATCGGCAAGACGCGGCCGGTGATCGTGTTGGGCGCGAACACGCCCGGTTTCGACAAGGGCGTCGCGACCATGTTCGTGTTCACCGGCAATGATGCCTATGGCAACAAGAAGCCGCCATTCCCGGTCGCGACCGCGGTACCGTTCAACCCTGAAACGACCGACGCCAACTCCGGCACCTTCTACTCGGCGATGGCCAATATCGATTTCGAGATTGGCGACGGCAATGCCGGCGCCGTGGTCGCACGCTTCCACGTCGCCCAGCACACTTTCCTCAGCCATATGGACTTCAACCTCGGTTCCGGCCTGGCGGGCGTCTACCTGGCCGGCAACGTCATGGAGGACGTGCATTTCCATGGCGGCCGCTACGGCATCATCACCGAAAAGACCTCGCCTGCCTGGCAGTTCACCTTGCTGGATTCCTCGTTCGACGGCCAGCGCGACGCCGCGATCCGCGAGCATGAGGTCGATCTGGCGATGGCCAATGTCTCGATCCGCAACGTGCCGGTGGGGATCGAGATCGACGAAGGCTATTCGGATTCGCTGTGGGGCAAGGACGTGCGGTTCGAGAATATCTCAAAGGCGGCGGTGCTCATCAGTGCCGAGAAGAGCGTCTTCACGCAGATCGGTTTCGAGAATGCGGTGGCCAGCAACGTACCGACCTTCGCGAGCTTCCGCGAGAGCGGCAAGACCTTGGCGGGGGAAGGTGCGCGTTATCGGGTCAAGGCCTTCAACCACGGGCTGACGCTGGACAGCCTCAACGCCATGGGCACGATCCGGACCAATTGGCAGACCGAGAAACTCTCCGCGCTGCCCACGCCGAAACGTGCGATCGCGCCGCTGCCCGCCACGACGACCTGGACCAACATCCATGACCTTGGCGTCAAGGGCGACGGCAAGACCGACGATACGGCCGCGCTGCAAAAGGCGATCGACAGCCATCGCGTCCTATATTTCCCGACCGGCCAATATCCGATCAGCGACACGTTGCGGCTACGGCCGGATACGGTCTTGGTGGGCCTGCACCCGACGCGAACGGTGATCTACCTGCCGGAAAACAGCCCCGGCTATGCCGGCCCGGGTACGCCCAAGGCTATGATCGAGAGCGCCAAGGGCGGTAACGCGATCATGAGCGGGATCGGCATCTATACCGGGGTCACCAATCCGCGGGTGACCGGCCTGCTGTGGAAGGCGGGCGCCAGTTCGATGGTCAACGACGTCAAATTCCAGGGTGGTGGCGGGACACCGCGGGAATTCACCGAACGTGTTCCGGGCGCGCGGGTCGACGGTCAGAATCCCAGCATGTGGGTGACGGACGGCGGCGGCGGCACCTTCGCCAATATCTGGCTGCCGCATCCTTATGGCTGGGCCGGCCTGTTCGTATCGAACACCAAAACGCCCGGCCATGTCTATGAATTGTCCAACGAACATCATGTCCGCAACGAGATCGTGCTGGACGGTGTCGAGAATTGGGAATTCCTGGCCCCGCAGACCGAGGAGGAGGTGCGCGACAGTTCGGACGCCAATGCGCTGGATATCCGCAATTCGCGCAATCTGTTGTTCGCGAATTTTCACGCCTATCGCGTGACGCGTTCGCCGAAGCCCGCGCTGACCGCGGTGCGACTGCAAAATTCCACCGACATCCGCTTCCGCAACGTCCATGTGAATGCAGAGAGCGGCTATGCGATGTGCGACGAGAATGGCTGTGCGCCCTATCTGCGCGCCAGCAAATTCCCGTTCGAGAATGCGATTGTCGACGTGACCCGCAATGCCGAAGTGCGTGAGCATGAATTTGCCGTGCTGGACATCAAGGATCCGATGCCCGTGGCGGCACCGCCGCCGTCCTTGCCGGGCGTGGGTGCGGTCGAGAAGCTGGGCGGCGGGTTTTACTCCATCTCGGGCGCGGCGGTGGCGCCGGACGGCACGCTGTATTTTGTCGAGCATCGCTTCAACCGCATCTACCGCTGGACGCGGGAGAAGGGGCTGGAGATCGTGCGCGACAATCCGCTGGATCCCGTCAACCTGGCGATCGATGCATCGGGCAATGTGATGGCGCTGTCGCCGCAGGGGCCGGACGTCACGGTCTACAGCTTCAAGCCGAGCGAGCCGGCGGATCGCGTGACGTTCATCCCGCCGACGCCGGCCAAGGCGCGGACCAACGTGACCGTGGCGCTGCCCGGCAGCATCTGGAAGAATGATGCCGAGTTCAAGGATCAGCTCGATCACCAGACCTATCGCTATTCAACGCTGGCGGAGCAGTTCGCGCAGGGGATGGCGACGCCCAAGGCGCGCGAATATGTGTCGCCCGACGGCAGTCTGGTCCTGCCCGCCTTCCGGGCCTTCCGGCAGGGCGACTGGCGCTTTTCCGACACGATGGACGCGATGGGTTTCGTCACCGCGAAGCCGGGCGAGCGGGTCTTCCTCACGAACGCGTCCGAGAACCGGACCTATAACGGCCTGGTCGGGCAGAGCGGTACGATCACCGACCTGAAGGTGTTCGCCGAGCGGGGCGGCGAGAGCGTCGCAGTCGGGCCGGACGGCAAGGTGTTCGTCGCGAACGGGCAGGTGTTCGTCTATGGCGCCGACGGCAAGGAACTGACCCAAATCCAGGTGCCCGAACGCCCGATCCAGCTGATCGTCGGCGGCAAGGATCGCCGGACGCTTTACATCCTGGCGCACCACGGCTTGTACGCCGTCGCAATCTAAACCGATCGTCATGCTGAACTCGTTTCAGCATCCATCACGCCACGGGCCCTGTCGCCCGTGGGAATATGGACCCTGAAACACGTTCAGGGTGACGGGAGGGAGTGTGTCACCGGCGCGGCTTTGGCCTGGTGTTACGCTGAGGTAGCCTCGGGTCGCGCTGGGATCGTCAGCCCTCGCTGAACGGCAGGTCGTGCCAGGCCGCGCTCCAACCAGGCCGGCACGGCGTTCAGCCGATCGAAATCCACCTGCTCGCGGGCACCGTAGAAGCCGATCAGGTTGCGGACCCAGCCGAGCAAGGCGATGTCCGCGATCGTATACTCGTCGCCCATCATCCAGGTCCGCCCGGTCAGGCGGGTTTCCAGCACGCCGAGGAGCCGGATCGACTCCTGGGTGTAGCGTTCCAGCGGGCGCTTATCCTCGATCTCGCGGCCGGCGAATTTGAAGAAGAAGCCGAGCTGGCCGAACATCGGCCCGACGCCGCCAATCTGGAAATGAAGC
This sequence comes from Sphingomonas sp. ASY06-1R, assembly GCF_052180265.1. Taxonomy (GTDB): domain Bacteria; phylum Pseudomonadota; class Alphaproteobacteria; order Sphingomonadales; family Sphingomonadaceae; genus Sphingomonas_I. Next base: position 1,124,352 of record NZ_CP197464.1, read on the forward strand.
CATTGCAGCGTCTCATAGCGGCGGGCCGGATCGGTCGGCAGCAGTCGGCCCGTCTTCTCCGCGAGATACTGCAGGATGGCGCCCGATTCGAACAAAGCGAGGGGCGCATTGCCGGGCCCATCCGGATCGATGATCGCCGGGATCTTGCCGTTGGGGTTGAGCGACAGGAACGCCGGGGTCCAGCTCTCATTCTGCCCAATATCGACGAAATGCGGCTCGTAGGGCAACCCGAGCTCTTCCAGCGCGATCGCGACCTTCACGCCGTTGGGCGTAGGCGCGGAATATAGCTGGAGCCGATCGGGATAGTGCGTCGGCCAGCGCCGCGAGATCGGGAAAGCGGACAGATCGGTCATCGGCGCAGCTCCTTACGTTACAATCGTAACTGTGTGGTGAGGCCTGATGCGGATGCAAGTCCTGTCGCGGCGATTCCCCGCATTGCGCCTTCCCATGATCTCGCGGGACGTTAGATAAGCGCAAAAGCAGGGGGGACAGGATGGCGAAGACTCCACGCAATCAGAAGGTGCGCCGGGTCGTCGTCTGCGGTGGCGGTACGGCGGGCTGGGTCACGGCGACCGCGCTTGTGCGTCATCTCGGTCCATTGCTGGATATCACGCTGATCGAATCCGACGAGATATCGACCGTCGGCGTCGGGGAATCGACCGTTCCCACGTTCCGCAGCTTTCACGATTTCATGGGCATCGACGAGCGCAAGTTCATGTCGACCTCGCTTGCCACCATCAAGCTCGGGATCGAATTCCGCGATTGGGCGCGGATCGGCGACCGCTACATCCATCCGTTCGGGGTGCTGGGGAAGCGCGTGAGCTGGATGACGGATTTCCATCAATTGTGGTTGCACGCCCGCGCCAAGGGCTTTGGCGGTGAGCTCGGCGAATATTGCCTGGAATGGGTGGCGGGGGAGGCCAATCGCTTTACCAAGAGCGCCGGCACGATCGGCTATGCCTATCACCTGGATGCGGCACGCTATGTCCAGTTTCTGCGCGGGCTTGCCGAGCCGGCCGGCGTCAGGCGGATCGAGGGCAAGATCCGCAATGTCGAGATCGATCCGCAGAGCGGCGACATTGCAGCGGTGACGCTGGAAGACGAGACGCGCGTCGAGGGCGACCTGTTCATCGACTGCACCGGCTTCCGTTCGCTTCTGCTCGGCCAGGCGCTCGGCGTGGAATTTGAGGATTGGGGCCATTGGATCACGACCAACAGCGCGGTTGCGGTGCAATCGCGCTCACCCAACCCGCCTGGACCCTACACCACCTGCTTCGCTCACGAGGCCGGCTGGCGCTGGCGCATTCCGCTCCAGCATCGCGAGGGCAATGGCATCGTCTTCTGCAACGAGTTCATGTCCGAGGATGAGGCCCGCGCCAAATTGCTCGCCGATATCGATGGCGAGCCGCTGGTCGAGCCCTGGTCGCTGCGTTTCAAGACCGGCATGCGGCGCAAGACCTGGGCGCGTAACTGCGTTGCGTTCGGCCTTGCCAATGGTTTCATCGAGCCGCTGGAATCGACCAGCATCCACCTGATGATGACCGCGGTCACGCGCCTGATCGAGGATTTCCCGTTCGACGGCTGCCACGATGCGCTGCTCCAGCGCTTCAACGACAAGTCGCGGCAGGAATTCGAACATATTCGCGACTTCATCATCCTCCATTATCACGTAACGGAACGCGACGATTCCCCCTTCTGGAAACGCTGCCGAAATATGGAAATCCCCGAGACCCTGGCGGCGCGGATCGCGCTGTGGCGTGAGGATGGGCGGGCCTATCAGATGCCGTACGAGCTGTTCCGCGTCGATAGCTGGGCGATGATCCTGACCGGCCAGCGGGTCATGCCGCAGGGCTATCATCGCGTCGCCGCGATGATGCCGCACGATCAGTTGCGCCAGCAATTGGCGACCATGCGGCGCGAGATTGCCGACAAGGTCGCCGCAATGCCGAGTCATCCCGATTTCCTGAAACATCATTGCCCGGCATCGGCGGAGATTTAGGTCGTAGAATTATCAAAAGCGGCCGGTCTGCTTTCGTCCAGTTGCGGACGTCCGCGCCATCTGGAATGCTGCGCTGATGACGGGTGCCGACCATGAATGGAGTTTATGCAATCCGGGACCAGACACGCTTCGTGTTTGGCTTGAACCGTGGTGCGAGGAGTTCGAGGTGCCGGCCCGATCGGCTATTACCCTGAAAGCGCCAAGTGGTGCTGAACGGCACGAAATGGGAGAAATAGAGTGGGGGCCGGACAACCTTGTCATATGGGCTGCCGGACCTACCGTGGCCGTCTTCATCGATGATGTGCTGCAGGAATCTGGTTCGGCGATCATCCCCATTCCTGATGGTTTGACCAAGAATTTGCTCAATGTGATCTTCGCCGATCAGCCCGCTGCGCGCCTTGGCGGCAGGTCGTCACATGCGGTCGCTCCTGCGCCTTGGTGGCGGCGCGTGAAAGGCCTGTTGGGTCGGTAATTCACATTCGGCAGACAATGCGCGAGCCATCTTTTCAGATTGTGGCCGACGTGTGCTTTCCGCCCATTGCCGGCGGCTTGGGTCTATCGGATGCCAGTCGTTTATGGGATCATGACCTAGGCCGCCATTGTCACTCGACGGCGCGGCGCCATTTCTCCAGGGCGTCCTTGTGCGCGGCTTCGGCGTCGTCGCGGGCGGCCTCCAATCGGGTTCGTTTGGATTCGTGCGTCTCGATCAGGGCGCGGCGCGCGCGCTCGATCTTTTCGATCTGCCGGGTGAGCGCGTCCACCTCCTCGGTTTGGGCTGCCTCTTCCGCGGCGAGCGCGGCTTCGGCCTTGTCCAACGCGGCGCGGCTGGGCCGGGGAGGCGGTGGCTTTCGCGGTTTTTCGCTCTTCTTGGCCTTCGCGGGCTTGGGCCTTGCGTCGGAGGCGGAGGCCGCCGCCATCTGCTCCTCGGGTGAGCCGCGCAGCAGCTTGATGACTTTGCCTGGTTCGGCGAGCGGCGCCGCGGTCAGGGCCGGATCGCTCACCAGCTCGGCCGCGCCGCGGGCGAACAGATTATGCTCCGTCCCCCAGGCTTTCAGCGCAGCGGTCTGGCTCGGCGCCGCGACATAGGCGTCGTGGAACCCGATCGGCGTTCGATAGACTTTGAGCGCACGCGGCATGCGGAAACCTCTCCGGCCCAACGCCACCGTCGCGATGGGGATCCCGCAAGTCGGTGCTGGCGTAACGAACAGTTGTTCGATAACGGTGCAATCTTCTTTAACGTATTAACTTCAGGCCTTTCCGGATCGTCGCTGGCGATGCTAGGGCTATGTCTGGCCAGGGGGGCGGGCACCATGTCGCGATATATCGTCCTGATTGCGATGCTGATCGCATGCGCGGGGTGCGGGAAGAAAGCGCCTCCGGCGCCTCCGCCGCCGACGGTGTCGGTCGCGCTGCCGCTGCAACGCGAGGTCGTCGATTGGGACGAATATGTCGGCCGTTTCCAGGCGCCGCAGTCGGTGACGTTGCGCGCGCGGGTGACCGGCGTCGTCAGCCGCATCCTGTTCCGCGATGGCCAGGATGTGCGCGCCGGCGACGCGTTGTTCGTCATCGATCCGCGGCCCTATCAAGCCCAGCTCGCCCAGTCGGAAGCGCAGATCGCGGCCAGCCAGGCGGCGCTCGTCAACGCGACGTCGGTCGAACGCCGTTCGGCCAAGCTGGCACAGGCGCAGGCGGTCAGCCGTGAAGAGCTGGAAAACGACCAGGCACAGGTTCGCACACAAACCGCCAACCTGAAGGCCGCGCGTGCCAATGCCGATCTTGCGCGGCTGAACCTGGGCTTCACCACGGTGCGCGCGCCCGTATCCGGCCGCGTGTCCAGCCGACGGGTTTCGCTGGGGGATCAGGTGACCTCGGGCGACACCGTGCTTACCACCATCGTTTCGCTCGACCCGATCTGGTTCGCCTTCGACGGTGCGGAAGCCTTCTATCTCAAATATCTACGCGAAGCGAAGCGCGGCACCCGCGGCTCGTCGCGCAGCGCCTCCAATCCGGTCGACATCCAGCTCGCGGATGAAACCGGCTATACGCATCGCGGCCGCATGGCGTTCGTGGACAATGCGCTCGATCCCGAATCTGGCACGATCCAGGCGCATGCGGTGGTTCCCAACCCCGATCATTTCCTGACGCCCGGCATGTTCGGCCGTGCGCGCCTGCTCGGCTCGGGCACCTACAAGGCGCTGCTCGTGCCTGACGAGGCGATCGTGACCGATCAGTCGCGCAAGCTCGTCTGGGTGCTTGGCCGCGACGGCAAGCCCGTCCAGCGCGTGGTGGAGCTGGGGCCGGAGGTGATGGGGCTACGCGCAATCCGCGACGGCATCGCGCCGACCGACCTGGTCGTGCTCGACGGCATCGGCGCGTTGCAGCCGGGCGCCACGGTCAAGCCGAAGCGCACGACGATCAAAGCGCGGTCCACCGATAGCGGGCCGTCGCCCCTGTCGGTGACGGCGCCGCAGCCGACCGCCGCCACCTTCACCGACGGCGCGCGTTAAGCGCATGCGCTTCCCGCACTTCTTCATCGATCGGCCGATCTTCGCAGCAGTGCTGTCGATCCTGATCGTGATCGTCGGGGCGATCGCCTATCCGACATTGCCAGTCGGGCAATATCCGGAAATCGCGCCGCCGACCGTCACCGTCACCGCCGCATATCCCGGCGCGACCGCCGAGACGATGGCGGAAACGGTGGCGGTGCCGCTGGAAGAGCAGATTAACGGCGTCGAGAACATGATCTACATGTCCTCGTCCGCGGTCGGCGATGGTACGCTCACCATCACGATCAGCTTCGCGCCGGGCACCGACGTCAACAGCGCGCAGGTGCTGGTGCAGAACCGCGTGTCGGAAGCCGAGCCGCGCCTGCCGGAAGAGGTGCGCAATATCGGCGTCACTGTGCGCAAGGCCTCGCCTAACTTCCTGATGGCGATCGCATTTTATTCGCCGGATAAGTCGCTCAGCCAACAATATATCAGCAATTACGTCACGCTGCAGATTGCCGACCGCATCAAGCGTATTTCGGGCGTGGGCGACACGCGCACCGTCGGCGGACGCGATTTCGCGATGCGGGTGTGGATCGATCCCGATCAGGCGGCCGCGCGCAACCTGACCGTGGAAGAGGTGATCGCGGCCATCCGCGCTCAGAACGTTCAGGTCGCGGCCGGCTCGATCGGCGCGCCGCCCTTCAACAAGGGGGGCAACAGCGCTTTCCAACTGGGCATCCAGACGGTCGGCCGGCTGAGCACGATCGAGCAATTTGGCGACATCGTGCTGAAGCGCCGCGATGACGGTGGGCTGACGCGGTTGCGTGACGTCGCGCGCATCGAACTGGGCGCGCAGGACTATACGACTAACGCTTATGTTCATGGTCAGCCTGCGTCGGTGCTGGCGGTGACGCAATTGCCGGGCAGCAATGCGCTCGCTGCGGCGGCGTCGGTCGAGGACACGCTCAAGGAGATGGCCAAGAGCTTCCCGCCGGGGATGACCTACGCCATCCCCTATCAGCCGACGACCTACATTTCCGAATCCATTGCCGAGGTGCGGCGCACCCTGGTGGAGGCGCTGATCCTGGTGGCGCTGGTGGTGTTGCTGTTCCTGCAAAGCTGGCGTGCGGCGATCGTACCGCTGGTGGCGATCCCGATCTCGTTGATCGGCGCGTTCGCGGCGATGAAATTGTTCGGGTTCAGCCTCAACAATCTGTCCCTGTTCGGCCTCGTTCTCGCGATCGGCATCGTCGTCGACGACGCCATTGTCGTGATCGAGAATATCGAGCGGCTGATGGAGGAAGAGGGGCTGAGCGCGCTCGACGCCGCGCACAAGACGATGGACGAGGTTTCGGGGGCGCTGATCGCGATTGCGCTGGTGTTGTGCGGCGTGTTCGTACCGACCGCCTTCATTCCCGGCATTTCGGGCCAATTCTACAAGCAGTTCGCGCTCACGATCGTGTCCGCGACCGCAATCTCCGCCTTTGTGTCGCTGACGCTGTCGCCCGCCATGGCGGCCTTGCTGCTCAAGCCGCGCCGCCATGACGACACGGTTCCGGACGGTCCGCGCGGCTGGCCGCGGCGCTTCGCCAACGGCTTCAACCGCGGCTTCAGCCGCTTGTCCGATCGCTACGGCCGGTTGACCGCGCGGTTGCTGACCAAATTGGGCCTTGTCGGCATCATCTATGTGGTGCTGCTGCTGGTCGCCGGCTGGCGCTTCTACGCGACGCCGACCGGCTTCATTCCCGCGCAGGATCAAGGCTATCTGATCGCGGCGGTGCAGATGCCGCCGGGCAGTTCGCTCGAGCGCACCAGCGCCTTCATGGAGCGCGCGATGGCGGAGGCGCACAAGCTGAAGGGCACGCGCACCGACGTCGCCTTCGCCGGCTTCGACGGCGCGACCTTCACCACCGCGCCCAATACGGGTGTGATCTTCGTGCTGCTGAAGGAGCGCAAGGAACGCGACAACATCACCGCCGACGAATTCGCCAACCAGTTGCGGGGCGCCTTTGCCGGCCTGACGGAGGGCAATATCCTCGTCATCCCGCCGCCACCGGTGCAGGGCATCGGCACGGGCGGTGGCTGGAAGATGAATATCGAGGACCGCGGCGGGCTCGGCTATGCCGCGCTGGAGAAGGCGGCATTCGCGATGATGGGCGCCGCCAATCAGAGCGAAGGTATTTCCTCCGCCTTCACCACGTTCAACACCCGCACACCGCGTCTGACGGCGGATGTCGATCGCCTGCGTGCCCAGCAGCTGGGGCTGGACGTCGGCAACGTGTTCGGCGCGCTCGGTTCCTATCTGGGATCCACCTACGTCAACGACTTCAACTATCTGGGGCGGACGTGGCGCGTGACGGCGCAGGCGGATGCGCGCTTCCGCCAGTCGCGCTCCGATATCGAACGCCTGCGGGCGCGTACGGAATCGGGCAAGATGGTACCGCTGGGCGCGGTGCTGACGGTGAAGGACGATACCGGACCCTATCGCGTCGTCCGCTACAATCTGTATCCCTCAGCCGAACTGCAGGGGGATTCCGCACGGGGATATTCGTCCGGCCAATCGCTCAAGACGATGGCGGCGGTTGCCGCCAAGGTCTTGCCCAAGGGCATGAGCTTCGAATGGACCGATCTGGCCTATCAGCAGCAGCAGGCGGGCAATACCGGCATCTACGTTTTCGCGCTGGCGGTACTGTTCGTCTTCCTGTTGCTCGCCGCACAATATGAAAGTCTGGTGCTACCCTTGGCCGTCATCCTGATCGTGCCGATGTGTCTGCTCGCCGCGATCCTGGGCGTCGATGCCTTCGGTATGGACAATAATGTGCTGACGCAGGTTGGGCTGGTCGTGCTTGTCGGCCTTGCCGCCAAGAATGCGGTTCTGATCGTCGAATTCGCCCGCCAGGGCGAGGATGAGGGCTTGTCGCCGCGCGAGGCCGCCGAACGCGCGGCGCACCAGCGGCTCCGACCGATCCTGATGACGTCGATCGCGTTCGTGCTGGGCGTGCTTCCGCTCGTCATCTCGCGCGGACCGGGCTTCGAGATGCGTCAGGCGCTGGGCGTAGCCGTTTTCTTCGGCATGATCGGCGTGACCATCTTCGGCCTGCTGTTCACGCCGAGCTTCTACGTCATCACGCGGTCCTTCGGTGCGTGGACACGCAAGCAGACCGATCGACTGCGCCGTCGTCCGCCGGCGGAGAATGCAGCATGATGCGCCGCGCTCTGGGGCTGATCGGGCTGTTGGCGCTGGCAGGCTGTGCCGTTGGCCCCGATTATCATGCGCCCACGCTGGTCGAACCGGCGAAGCAGCCCTTCCTGGAAAGCCAGAATTCGGCGTTGTTGTCGTCGCAGCCGCTGCCGCCACGCTGGTGGGAATTGTTCGCCGATCCCGTGCTGGATCGGCTGATCGCGGACGCCTTCGCCTACAATACCGATATTGCGCGCGCCGAGGCGAATTTGCGCCAGGCGCGCGGCGTGCTGTCCGAACAGCGGGCCGGCCTGCTGCCGACCACGAACGTGTCCGGCAGCTATACGCGCGGGCGCGCCGGCCTGCAGAATACCGGCATCGGCGGCGCCGGATCGGTCATTGGCGGGGGCACCGGCACGGATGGACCGTCCGGCTTCACCTATGACTATTTCCAGGTCGGCTTCGATGCCAATTATGAACTCGACATCTTCGGGCGCGTGCGCCGTTCGATCGAGGCCGCGCGCGGCGATTATCAGGCGCAGGCGGCGGCCCTGGACGGGGTGCGCATCTCGGTCGCGGCGCAGGTCGCGCAAAGCTATGCCGATGCGTGCGGTTATGCCGAGCAGGCGGATGTCGCGCGCGAAACCGCACGGCTGCAGAATAACACGCTGTCGCTGACGCGGCGGCTGCTGGAGGCGGGGCGGGGTACCCGCCGCGACGTCGATCAGGCGGCGGTGACGGTCGAGCGGGCCAATGCGCAGGTGCCGCCACTGGAAGCCAATCGTCGTGCCGAAATCTACGCCTTGGCCGTCCTGACCGGGCGCCCGCCGGCCGAACTGGATCAGGCGGCCGCCGCCTGCCGTGCCGTCCCCAAGGTCAAGACGGCGATCCCGGTTGGCGATGGTGCGACCTTGCTCGCCCGTCGTCCCGATGTGCGGCAGGCCGAACGCACGCTGGCGGCGGATACCGCGCGCATCGGTATCGCGACGGCGGCGCTGTACCCGCAGATCAACTTGCTCGGTTCGGTCGGGCTGGGCGCGCCCAAGGCGAGCGATCTCGGCAAATCTGCCTCCTTCAGTTACTCGATCGGTCCGCTCATCTCGTGGAGCTTCCCGAACATCGCCGTTGCCCGCGCCCGGATCGCGCAGGCGCGCGCGGGCTCCGACGCCTCGCTCTCCAGTTTCCAGGGCACCGTGCTGAATGCACTGCGCGAAACGGAAAGTGCGCTGGCTCGCTATACCGCGGCCTTGTCCGAAAATGCCGCGCTCGCGCGCGCCAATGCCGCCGCCAGCGATGCGGCCGAATTGTCCCGCCTGCGCTTCACCAGCGGCCGCGACAATTTCCTCAACCTGCTTGTGGCCGAACAGGATCGCGCCGCCGCGCGGATCGCGCTGGCGCAGTCCGATACCAATGTGGCGGAGCAGGCGGTCAGCCTGTTCAAGGCGCTCGGCGGCGGTTGGGAAAATGCCCCGCCGACCGTCCGCGCCGCTCCTGCCGCACAATCGGTCGTTGGAACCGGCGGCGCGCCCGCACGCTGAGCGAGGGATGTGGGAACCCTATTTGCGCGCCGCACTTCCAGCGCCGGGCCCGGCTGACCTGGACCGATTACAGGCGTTGGCGAGTGGGCCCCTGCCGCCTGGTTATCGGGATCTGGTGACGGCGCATCAAGGCGAGATCCTGGACGAGGATCTTGTTCAGGACCCGGCCTTCGTAAGCTTCCTGCTGCTGTTGGTGGCCCCGGCCGAGCAGTTGGACAAGGCATCCCGAAGCTACTCGATCGACTTTGCCTTCGAGCATATGATGCCGCGTTACCCGGCAGACCTGTTCCCGTTCGCGGATGACACGGGCGGCAATGTGTGGGCGTTCGACTATCGCCGCGATCCCGCGCACCCGGCGATCGTCTTCATCGATCATGAACTCGACGGGGACGATGGCGTCACCCCGGAAGCGCCAGACTTCGCCTCGCTCCTCGCGCGGATCGGTTTGACGGCGCCTTGATCCATAATCCTCGATCAGGAGCGGGGCGAGCGACAGGTCGGACGCGCATGATGGGCTTGAACGGGAGGAAGTGCTGATGGTGATCGGGGGGATGGCATTGGCCGCAGCCATGGCCGCTGCCGCTGCGGATCCGCAGCTCGCGCGCATGGTGGCATTATACGATGAGATCTGCCTGAAGGCGTTTCCCGACGACAAGGCGGTCGAGGGCATGATGGCGACGCGGAGCAAGCGGGAATTCACGCCAGCCGAGGTCAAGGTCACGATGCGCGACGATCCCGCCCGCGGCTGGGAGTTGGAAAAAGGCGTATCGATGTGGTTGGAATTTCCGCCCTTTCATGCCTGCTCGGTACGCTGGAACGCGGCTGCAATCGGCAATCTTCAGGCCTATCGCACCGTCGCCGACGCGTATGAATGGCGCATCGGCGGCTTTCAACCGATCGACAGGTACGAGGATGACCAGGGGGACATCCACATCCGCTCGACCGGCGAACAGCGCGTGCTGCCCGACGGTACGTCGGAATCGCTGTTCTTTTTCGATCAGCATATCACCGATCCGAAACGGCGCGCGGCGGGAGAAACGGGCGTCGTTCTCCGGTTCGTCCATCAATTCGCGATCGCGCCGCCCAGCGGCGTCACGCCATGAGCGGGACATAACCGGCGCGGCCTGTATGGGGGCCGGAGCCGCTTGCACCGGAACGGTGGCGATAAGGGTGAAGCCTGGTTGATCTGCATGGTGCCCGTCCGTACGTGCCGACGCTTCAAGGTGCGGCGATCTTTGCATCGTCATCGTCATAGTCATGGGTGCCATCTGCTATATTCGCCGCCTTTGCCCGTCGCCGGGCCACGTTACGCCATGATGTCCGATAGGGCTCAACCGCCGGCGCGCCGATGATCAGCGGAAAAGCGCCGGTCGCTTTACACGGCGGCGTGGCGCGGATTGCCGGCATCGACGGCCTGCGCGCGATCGCGGTATTGTCGGTTCTGTTCTATCATGCGGGGTTTGGCCTGCTGCCCGGCGGCCTTGCCGGCGTCGATATCTTCTTCGTGATCTCCGGTTTTGTCGTGAGCCGATCGATCCTGGCGGACGGCGGGAATCGCCGGGGGGCACTATTGGCCGCCTTTTACGCACGGCGTCTCAGGCGCATTGCACCGGCGCTGACCGTCGTGCTGATCGTGACGACCTTGGCATATTGCCTGTTCGTTCCGAGCGCCTGGCTCAGCGATACGGTGCAGCGCACCGGGCTCGCGGCCTTCGCGGGGTTCAGCAACATCGTCCTAGGCCTCAATGGCGATACGTATTTCTCGCCTACCGCCACGCTGAATCCTTTCACGCATACCTGGTCGCTGGGCGTCGAGGAGCAATTCTATCTGTTGCTTCCGGCCATTCTCATCCTCTCCAAAGCAAGTGCCGGAAGATCCCACCGCGGGGTCGGCGCGGTCATCGTGGCGACGCTTGCCATAGTCTCCTTGGTGGCCTGCGTCCTCTTGTCGAAAGACCATCCGCGGCTGGCTTTCTATTCGATCGTCAGCCGCTTTTGGGAATTGGGCATCGGCGTCCTGCTGTGTCTGAAGCAGGAGCGCTGGGTGCCCGTCCTTGCGCGGTGGACGTCTTTATTGCTCAACCTGGTCGCGCTGACCGGGGCGGCCGCGATTATGTTCGTCCTCTGCGCGTCTCCGGGGCCGCGCTTCCCGTTCCCGCTCGCCATCCTGGCCGACCTAGGCACGGCAGCGATCATCATGGTCGCCGTGGCGCGGCCGGCGACGCGCGCAGCGACGTTGCTTGCGGTCGAGCCGATCCGCGTGACGGGCTTGGCCTCCTATTCGATCTATCTCTGGCATTGGCCGCTGATCGTGCTGATGCGGTGGACAATCGGCCTGGATACGACGTCCCTTCGGCTGATTGCCGTAGCCGGGTCGCTGCTCCTCGGTTTCCTGTCTTACTATCTGGTCGAACGGCCGACGCAGCGTTCCGCATGGCTCAAGGCCGGCTCGGCGCGTCGGCAGATCGCGCTTCAGCTGGCGTTGCTCGCAGCAGGCGCCCTGATCAGCCTGGGATTGTTGTCGGCAAAAAACCGCATCAGCCTCAGTCGTACCGCCGACATCGCGACGTGGTATAGCAGCAAGGGGAACCACCATGTCGGGCCGCCGCCGTTGCACGCGGTGCGCTATTCGCAGATCAAGATGAACGGTGGCGTCGTCCGGATCTTCGCGCCGGAACGGGGCAGCGCGCGGACGGTCTTTGCGATGGGGGATTCGCACAGTCTGCCCTATCTGCCGGCATTACGGCGTCTTGCCGAAGATACCGGCATCACGGTGCGGGCCTATTTCGTCCCGCATTGCAGCTTCCTCCCGCTCAATACCGCAATGCGCACGATCGAGGGATGCGATCTGCATTTCTACCGCGCGGCCCTCGCGGAGATTGCGGCCACCGGACGTAAAGGCGACCTGCTGTTCCTGCCGAACCTGCGCGTACCCCGTCTGGTGGATCAATGGGGGCCGGTGCAACCCTGGGTGTCCGATCCGGCGCAACGACGGGCCGCGACTGCGGAAGCTGTCGCACTGCTGCGGCCAGTGTCGGCGCGTGGCATCGCCATCCTGTTCGAGAGCCCGACGCCCGTCTTCAGATCCGTGCCGTTCCGCTGTTCCGACTGGTTCAACCGCATGAACCCGATCTGCGCCGCCGGGTTCGAGATTGCCCGTTCAGAGATGGACGCGATGCGGGCCGAGCCGCTGGCACAGATGCGCACAATCGCGGACGCGCTTGGCGACGTGCGGATATGGAACGCCTTTGACATCCTTTGCCCCAGCAGCCGCTGCTCCGCCTTCCACGGCGATCAGCCGCTCTTCCTCGATGGCGATCACCTGAGCGGCTATGGACAGGCGTTCCTCTATCCGAGCCTGAAAGAGGCGGTCCTTAAAGGCCCGCCCGGTACCTCCGCTGAGAAACAGCCGCCGCAAACACGCTGAGGCTCTGCCAGCTTTGTGAACTACGTACGGCCCTGATTTATGGCGGGGCGGCAGCATTCCTGGACTTGTCGGCAAGAGCGCATATTGCCAGCTGCGCCCAACAGTCGTCCGCTCAGCGTCGTGACCGATCAGCCGCTGCGCGGATACGCCGCTTCGGATCGGACAGCACGCCGACGCGCCACTGAATGACCGTCATTCGCTCAATTGAATGCACCACAGGGGGCTTGCCGCCACAAAATCCCGCGCGTGCCCTATTTAGCCGTAGCGGCGAACACGGCGCGCTGTGCCTCGAACGCACGCTGGAATGCAGGTCTCGCTTCGCCCCGCGCGACATAGGAGCCGACGATCGGCTGTTCCTTCAGCAATTCCGATCCGCCGAGTCGGCGCAATACCGTGACCATGACAATATCGGCAGCCGTAAAGTCCTGCGCCAGCCAGTCCCGGCCGGTTAGGACTTGCGCCAGATCGCCCAACCGCACGCGCACCCGCTCATCGAGCATCGTCAGGCGTTCCGCATGCCAAGATCGATCCGCTTCCAACAGCAATGCCATGCTGCGCTCGACGATCGGCGGTTCTACCGTGCTCTTGCCCGCGAACATCCACGCAATCGCCCGTGCACGGGCGTTGGCGTCGTCGGGCAGCAATCCCGAATGGCGCTCCGCAATATGAAGAACGATCGCCGCCGACTCGAACAGCGCGAGCGTGCCGTCCTCGTAGGTCGGTATCTGTCCGAACGGTTGCAGCGCGCGATGGGCCGGTTCCTTGATCGCGGCGAAAGAGAGCAGGCGCACATCGTAAGGCCGGCCAACCTCTTCCAGCGCCCACCGCACGGCCATGTCACGCGCCAGGCCCCGTCCACGATCCGGAGACTGCGCGAAGGCGGTGATGGTCGGGTTCATGCATGGCCTCCAGGCGGATGGCGGACGATGCGCCCGAGCGCAGGGTGCGACAAGGGCATCGTCGCCTTATGGATTTTGTCGCCATGCCCGTGTCCTTGCGCACGATCTTACGCCCCGCCCAGGATCAACGGGATCGCCGCGGCGATCATCAGCGCCGCGGTCAGGCCATGGACGCCAAGCGCCGTCCTGGTCGAGCCTTTCGCCGCCAGAATGAGGGACATGTCTCCCATCGGAATGATGGCCTGGATTAGCAGAATGATGCCGAGCACATGGGCGCTGCCCCAGACCATCAGCGCCAGCACGACCAACCCTGACGCGATGTCGCGAGACCCCTTGAGTCGCAGCCACCAGGTGATGTTTCGTCCGTCCTCGGGAAGTGGGAGCCCGAAGCTGGACGTCATGACCCTCGGTCGAAGGAGGTACATGGCTCCGAGCCCGATGATCCCCACTGCCGCCAACAACGCCACGCCTAATGAAAACCAAAGCATCGATCGTCTCCTTCCAACGCTAGATAATCTAGCGATGCTAGAATTTTAATAGGAGTTATGCTATTGCCGTCAGGTGCGAGGAGATCGGCGATGGGTGTGACGGAGCGAAAGGGCCGGGAGCGGGCCGAACGCGAGCGCCGCATCATCGCGGCGGCTCGCGCGATCGCGGCGAGCGAGGGGTGGCCTGCGGTTACGATCCGCCGCCTTGCCGACGAGATCGAATATAGCCAGCCGGTGCTCTACGCACACTTCGCCAATCGCGATGCGATCGTCGCCGCCATCGCCGTCGAAGGTTTTGCGGAGCTCGCCGGCTTGCTGGAGACGGCGGCGCATTCCCCAGGCGATCACCGCACGCCGCTGCGCAGCGTTGCTTTCGCCTACCTCGGCTTCGCCGAGGCGCATTCGACGTTGTACGACGCGATGTTCACGCTGCCGACCAGCCTGCGTTTCGCGGGCGCCGACACAAAACCGGAGATGCGGAAAGCCTTCGCCGCTTTGGTCGCGGTCGTTCCGTCGTCAGCGCAGGGGAGAGAGGTCGCCGCCGAGACGTTTTGGGCCGCGCTTCACGGTTTGGCCCTACTGGAGCGATCCGGGCGTATCAGACCAAGTGCGCATGATGAGCGCGTCGTTCTGCTCGTCGATCGACTTTTCCGTGACGAATAAGTGCGCGACCGTTGCTGCAATCAATAACGATACGCAACGAGGCGGCTGCTAGCATTGTCGGATGGGGCAGAAGATCCATCACACGATCCGCATCGCGGCGGCTTTGCTCGACGACGACGCTGGACGGCTGCTGCTCGTTCGGAAGGTTGGTACGCGCTGGTTCATGCAGGCCGGGGGCAAGATTGAGGACGGCGAGACTGCGCTATCCGCGCTTCGCCGCGAGCTGACCGAAGAGATCGGACTGTCTTTGGCCGAGGAAGAATTTCGCTACCTGGGCCGGTTTGCTGCATCGGCGGCGAACGAGCCCGGCTTTATCGTGGAGGCCGAGGTCTATCACGCCCGCGTCCGGCACATTGTCATGATTCAGTCGGAGATCGAGGAAGCCGTGTGGGTCAGCCAGACGGAGGCGGCGGCGATGCCGCTCGCGCCCCTCACGCGCGAGCATATCCTTCCGCTCGCTCGGACGCTCTGATCCTTGGCTGCCGGGCTGGTCCAATATCATCGTCTTCATACCGCATTGACCTAAGCCGGCATCTGGGACCATCTGCCCGTCGATGAGCAAGACCAAGGGACGCACCGGCGCACGTACGCGCGCCAACATTGTGCCGCCGCCGACGGCGGCCGAGCTCGACGCGGCGAAGCATGAAGCTGCGCAGATCGAAGGGCGTCTGGCCGGCTTGGCGGCCGGGCATCCGTCGGTCAAAATTTGGAAGACGCGTCTCCGCGCGGCGCAGGCCGTGATCGCACGCGCGCCGCGCGACTGAGCGGTCAGCGGCGTGCGTGCTCCACGAGCATGCCCATGCTAGATGACACGGACGGTCCGCCCAATCCGATTTACTTGGGCTGTGGTGCGCTATCTTTCGGCGCAGCCTGCTCGGCCGCACGCTGCTTGGTCATGTCCGCTATTTCCGCTGCCGTCCGGAAATCCAGAAGCTCGACCTGAAAGACCAGATCGGAATTGGCGGGGATCGTTCCGGCGGCTTGCGGGCCGTAGCCCATCGCCGATGGTATGCAGAGCCGCGCGACAGCGCCTTTGCCTAACAGCTGCAGACCCTGCGAAAACCCTGGAATGACGTCGCCAACCGGCATGGGCGTTTGCGTGTTCTGATCGAATACGGCCCCCGTCGCCGCCAGATAACCGATATAATTCACCAGCACCGTGGCGTCCGCAGCCGGCTTTGCGTCCGTTCCCGGCCGCAAGATGGTGTAGCCAAGCCCTGCCGGTGTCCGAGCCGCGCAAACGCGCTGCGCGGCCGGCACGATCGGCGTCAGGGGCAGTGGGATGATCCCATTGTCCGCGCGCACCGGTGGCGGTGCGGTGACCTGGGCGGGGGCCGCTTTTGCCCCGGCGGCGGCCAGCGGCGGCGCCAGCAAAACCAGGGGCATCAGGGAAAAGGAGCAGCGGCGCGCATGTGAGGACAAAATCATGCGCGCGTTTAGGCGGGATCGCGATGTGGGGGCAAGACGAAGAACGTCATGCCGACGTGTCGCTTTCAAGACCCACGCCCTGCATCCCATTGCAAACATGAATGAGATGGTGGGGGAGAGAGAATCCAAGCCTCCGGCTCCTGTCCACGCCCACAGAGGATGTTCGATCCTCATTTCTTCTTGGACAAAGGACGGTCAAGAAATACGTCGTGGACAACATTTCAGCCTTAAGTTGCTGGCAACAACGCGCTCGGGCGCGACATCTGGGCCGCCCTACCGGAGACAATGACATGCAGACTTCGATATATCTCGCGACGCCGTGTTACGGCGGGCAGGCGTTCGTGAATTATGTCGCCTCCGTGCTGGCGTTGCAGCGCGAATGCTCGGATCGCAAGGTCGGGCTCCAGGTCGACATGCAAGGCGGAGATGCATTGATCTCGCGCGCGCGGGGGAGAATGGCCGGCACCTTTCTCGCAGATCCTGTCCACACCCATCTGTTGTTTGTAGACGCTGATATCGGGTTCAAGCCCGAACAGGTTTTCCGTCTAGTAGCCTCTGACCGTGATGTGATCGGTGGGGTCTATCCTTTGAAGCAAATCAACTGGGACAGGGCCAAGCGGGCGATTGCGGCGGGGCGTGAAGACATTGAGGCAGCATCTCTCGGCTACGTGGTGCGCTTCTTGCCAAGTCCAACGAACAGCGCTGAGATCGACGAGAACGGCTATGGCGCCGTGGCCTATGTCGGCACTGGCTTCCTAATGGTGAAACGCTCCGCGATGCAGCGTTTGGCGGATGCCCACCCCGAACTGCAGGCACGCCATCGGGATATGGGGGATCGGACGGATCGGGCTGCCCCTATGCTGTTCGAAACCATGATAGAGGCGGAGACCGGCCAGTATCTTTCCGAAGATTATGCTTTTTGCCGTCGCTGGCGCGATCTTGGGGGCGAGATATACGCTGATTTCAGGGGGCGGTTCTCCCACGCCGGCTATAAGGCATATGAAGGCGGTCTGGAACAGGCCCAGCTGCCCGCATAGCATCGTTTTTCGATGCATATATGGTCGGGGAGAGAGGATTCGAACCTCCGGCCCCTGCCTCCCGAAGGCAGTGCTCTACCAGGCTGAGCTACTCCCCGACGGAGGCGGTTCCAATACCCTCGGGGGGCGAACCGGCGATGCCAAGCGGGGGCCTGTTAGCGAGCGGGGGGCGGGGCTGCAAGCGCTATCGACGCAACACCCGCTGTTGATGGTTGATCGAGATGGTGGCGCCATCGGTGGTGGCTCGCTATCGACGCGCCGGTGAACCTGTTCGAAGCGATTGCGGCCATCCTTGGGCTCGCCAATGTCTATCTGCTGATGCGGCGGAGCATCTGGAACTACCCGTTCGGGTTGGCCATGGTCGCGCTGTACGCGGACATCTTTTTCACGGCGAAGCTCTACAGCGATGCGATCCTGCAGCTCTTCTTCTTCGCGACGCAGCTGTACGGCTGGTGGGCGTGGTTGCGCGCGGGCGGGGCGCAGCGTCCGGTGGACGTGGGTCGCCTGACCAACCCAGCCCGGATTGCCTGGATCGTAACGATCGGCGTTGTGACCCTGCTCTGGGGCGCCTTCATGCATGCCAATACCGACGCGGCCTTTCCCCTGTGGGATGGTGCCATCGCCGTGATGAGCATCTCTGCCCAGATCCTGCTGGCGCGGCGTTGCATCGAGAATTGGATATTGTGGATCATCATCGATCTGCTCGCGATCCCGCTATTCGCCCTCAAGGGGCTCCCTGTCACCGTGCTGCTCTATGCTATATTCCTCCTTCTTTCGTCGCTTGGGTTGCGGCAATGGATCCGGGCCGAGCGGGAGGCGGTACGCATATGACGCATGGTCTGGTGCTCGGCCGTTTCATGCCGCTCCACGGAGGGCATATCGCGCTCATCCGAACCGCGCGTGCGCTTGTCGATCATCTTACTATTATCGTCTGCTGGCAGCCGGAAGACGCCGTGCCCGGCGCCTTGCGCGTTCAGTGGATGCTGGAAATGTTTCCGGCGCTGCGGGTGGTTGCCCATCGCATGCCGTCACCGCACAGCATCGTTTCGTCTGCCGAAAACCTGGCGGCGTTCGCAGCGCAGATGCGGGAAATCCATCCGGAACCGATTGCGCGGATTTTCGCCTCCGACGGGCGGCAGGAACCGCTGGCGGCGGCGCTGGACGCACGCCTTGTCCTGATCGATCCGGACCATGCGGCGGTGCCGGTCCGCTCGTCCGAAATCCGCACCGATCCGTTCGCCAGTTGGCCGTTCATCCCACCGGTGGTGCGCCCGGCTTATGCGTCGACCATCTGTCTTCACGGGCCGGAAAGCACGGGCAAGACGACGCTCACCCAGCGGCTCGCGACGCATTTCGGCACGCTCTATGTCCCCGAATATGGGCGGACCTATTGCGAGCAATATGGTCTGGATCTGACCATGGAGGATCTGGTCACGATCGGCCGCACGCATTGCGCGATGACGGCCGCGCTCGTGCGCTTATGTCAGCGGCGGCTGTTCCTCGATACCGATCCGTTGATGACGGCGGTGTGGGCCGACATGCTGTTCGAGCAGCGCGATCCATGGTTCGAAAGCTTCGATGCCACCGCCAAACTCTATCTTCTGCTCGACATCGATATGCCCTGGATCGACGACGGAACCCGCTTTTTTGGCGATGTGGACCGGCGGCGGCGATTCTTCGATCTTTCGCGGGCGGAGCTGGAACGCCGGGGCGTTGTCTATCGGGTGATCAGCGGGAGCTTCGATGAGCGGTTCGAAAACGCGCTCGCCGCGATCCAGGAAGCGGGGCTTTAACATCCCATTCGATCCTTTTACCCCAGCTATCCACAGTTTTGTCACCATTGCAGGTCTAGCTGCCTTGCGTCTCGAGCAGGCTGGGCTACCTTCAGGGCAGGCAATTGAGGTGCGATGATGATCGCCGACGAGTATGAGAACGGGCGCGGAGACGAAGCACCGGTCGATACGCTCGAAACCTATTTCGAAGCGCATGGCTGGACGCATGACCGTGTGGGCGAGGATGAAATCGTCGCCACTGTGCCGGGCAGCTGGGCGCAGTATGAATTGCGCGGCGTGTGGCGTGAGGACGATCGCGTGCTGCAGTTTCTGGCGCTGCCGGATATCCGCGTCGCGCCGGACAAGCGGGCGGCCGTCTACGAGACGATCGGACTGGTGAACGAACAGCTCTGGATCGGGCATTTCGAAATCTGGTCGTCGAACGGCATGTTGCTGTTTCGGCATGCGGCGCTGCTGGATGGATCCAGCGAGAATCCGTTGACGATGGAGCAAGCCGGTACGCTGATCGAAGCCGCCATCGATGAATGCGAGCGTTTCTATCCGGTCTTCCAATTCGTGCTCTGGGGCGGAAAATCGCCTGCGGAAGCCATGGCCGCGGCGCTGATCGAAACCCACGGCGAAGCGTGAGCCTGGCTGTCGTTCAGGGGCCGGTCTGGCTGGTCGGCTGCGGCAATATGGCGGGCGCGATGCTGCGGGGCTGGCTGGATGGGGGTCTCGATCCGCGCTCGGTCACGGTGATCCGCCCGTCGGGTGCGGCCGTTGCAGACGGCATCGATGTCGTCCAGGCCTTGCCGGCGGACGGCCCCGTTCCGGCGCTGGTGATCCTGGGCGTGAAGCCGCAGCTGCTGGATCTGGTGGCGCCCGACCTTGCGCCGATGCTGGCGCCAGAGACCTTACTGATCTCCATTCTGGCGGGGGTTGAGCTTTCCGCGCTGCGACGGCGATTCCCGACGCCCCACACGATCGTGCGGGCGATGCCGAACACGCCCGTTGCGATCGGCCAGGGCGTGGTCGCGCTGGCCAGCGACACGGTGGACGATGGCGCGCGGGCGCGGGCCGAAGCGTTGATGGCGCCGCTGGGTCTGGTCGAATGGTCGGACGAGGGATTGTTCGATATCGTCACGGCTCTGGCGGGCTCGGGGCCGGCCTTCCTTTTTCGTTTCATCGATGCGTTGGCAGAGGCGGCGGCCGACGCCGGGTTGCCGGCGGATCAGGCGGCGCGGATGGCGCTGGCCACCGTCACCGGATCGGCCGCCCTGGCATCGGCCGGGGACGAGAGTCCGCGCGCGCTTGCCGATCGCGTGGCTAGCCCAGGCGGCAGCACGCGGCGCGGGCTCGACATATTGGATGAGCCGGAAGGCCTCGTCCCGCTGCTGCGTGACACGCTGACCGCGGCGATCCTGCGCAACCGCGAAATGGCGGCCGCGGCGCGCTGATCAGCGCGGCCGGCTTACCGGCTGGCCACCCGCCTGGCGGTGTCGGATGACGCGCAGATAGCCTTCGATCAGCGCGTGGTTCACCGCATCCCACGAATAGCGTTCGCTGACGGCGCGTCCCGCCGCGCCGGCGGCTGCGCGCGCATCCAGATCCTCGCAATAAAGCTGCAGAGCCTGGGCAAATTGTTCATTCGCGCCCGGACGGATCAACCGGCCGGTCACGCCATCTTCGACCAGGCTGAGGCTGCCCGTGGCGCGGGCAGCGACAACGGGCAGGCCGCACGCCATCGCCTCCAGCGTGACGTTGCCGAAGGTTTCGGTGACGCTGGGATTGAGCAAGATGTCGGACGATGCGACTGCGCGACCGAGATCCTCGCCGCGCTGAAAGCCGACGAAGACGGCATTGGCGGGCAGGCGGCTTTCGAACCAGGGGCGTGCCGGCCCGTCGCCGATCACCAGCACGCGGGCGCGTACGTTGCGCCGCCGCAGCAGGTCGATCGTCTCGGCAAAGACGTCCAGCCCCTTTTCCATGACGACGCGGCCGATGAAGCCGATCACCGGTTCGTCGTCGGCAATGCCCAGGCTTCGCCGCCATGCCATGTCACGCCGGGCGGGTGAAAAGATGTCCGTGTCGACACCGCGCGACCAGATGCCGACGTCATAGCTCATCCGCTGCTCGCGCAGCACTTGCGCCATCGATTCCGACGGCGCGAAAATCGCGTCGCAGCGGCGGTAGAAGCGGCGGAGGACGCCCTCGACCATCGGCTCCATGAAGGCGAGGCCGTAATAACGGGGATAGGTCTCGAAGCGCGTATGGACCGATGCCACCACCGGAATGTCCCAGGCACGCGCCAGCGTCACGGCGCGGTGCCCCAGGAATTCGGGAATCGCGACGTGAAAGATGCTCGCGTTGAACTCCTTCAGATCACGCTGGATCTTAGGTGGAATTCCCAGGGGCACGCGATATTCGGTGCGGCCCGGAAACGGGATGGCGGGAATCCCCACCACCTTGCCGGTCGATGGAAACGCAGGTGTCTTGCTCTTCGGGCTATAGATGCGGACCTTCGCGCCCTGATTCTGCAAATAGCCCGCCAGCCGGTTCAGCGCCTGGTTGGCGCCATCGCGCACATAATTATAGTTGCCCGAGAACAGGGCCACGCGAAGATCGGAGACTTCCATGATGCGGCCGTTACCGGCCCTTCGCGCAAAACGCCATTCGCCGCCGCCTCACAGCAACGTAAGCAGTCTGGCTGCGGCCATAAAGTCACGCCGACGGGCGGCGCGGGTTTCGGCCGCAAGGTGATCCTCGCCCCAACGCTCTGCCTGCCACAGCTCGTCGAGGTGGGTCAGGTCGAAGGCGGCCTCGGCGCCCACGGCCGACTCCGCCAGCGCAAGCGCAGTGACGAGCGAGCCGCCCAGCGTGATGAGAGGATGCATGGCTGTCAGGGCAAATATGTCGCGCGCTGCCAGCGCTTCGCCCAGTCTTTGCACCGTCGCGGGCGGCTGGGCGACGTGAACGATGCCCGTCGCGACAATGAAGTGGATGTCGTACCGCGCTGTCGCCCATTCGAGCAGGGGGTCCCATGCCGCATGCTGGCGCTCGATCAACGCGGGCGGCGCATCGGCGCGATAGCAAAGCAGATCGCTTTCGCCATAGGCCGCCAGGGTTTGCGCGAAGGCCGAGGGATCGGGCGCGACGCGGTCGATCGCGGCGTTGCTAAGCCCGGTCAAGGGCATCGAGCGGGGATCGATCACGTCGCCCTGCGCGCGCCATTCCGCGCCCACTTCCGTCGCAAGCGCGGGGTAGGGGATCGTCAATGCGGCGCGTGCCGGGGTTTTCACCGGCCGCCCGTCGAGCAGGATCGCGCCATCCACCACCGACACATCGGTATAAAAGCGCTTCACCGCAGCGCATCCAAGATTGCGATCAAGGCAGACGGATGTTCCGCTACCACGTCGGCGCCATTGTCCAGCAGGGTCTGGCGGTCATGATAGCCCCAGGCCACGCCGATCGCGGCGCATCCTGCCGCCTTTGCCATCTGCATATCGAAACTGGTGTCCCCGATCATCGCCGTGGTTTCGGGTGTAGCGCCGGCATCGGCCATCGCCTGATACACCATCGACGGGTCCGGCTTCGAAGGATGGCGGTCGGCCGTCTGCAACGTCACGAAGCGTGGATGCAGGCCGTGATGTTCCAAAATATGCTTGAGACCGCGATCGGATTTTCCGGTGGCCACGCCGAGGAGCCAGCCCTGCGCCTCCAGTCCCGCGATCGCCTGGGCGATGCCGTCATATAAGGGCTCATCGGCCAGTCCCCGCGTACGAAGATCGAAGAAAGCGGCCTTGTAGGCCTGCGACAGCGCATCATGGGCGACCGCATCTCCCCCGGGATGGAGCGCCGCCATCGCCTCCAGCAGGGAAAGGCCGATGATCGCGCGCGTGGCGCTGTCGTCCGGCGGGGACAGGCCGTTCGCCGTAAAGCCCAATTGCATGGCGTGGCAGATGGTGGCCTGGGAATCGACCAACGTGCCGTCGCAATCGAACAAGGCGAGCCGGTTCATCGGGCAGCCGCCATTTCAGCCGCGCCGTCCTGCCGGCCGATCGCCCGCAATGCTTCGATCGCGCCCGCAGCCTCGGCATCGCTCTTATTCTGGCCCAGCTTCGCGACACCGCGAAAGGACGGGCCGTCGATCACGAAGCCCGCAATCCCCCGTTCCAGGGCGGCGAGCGTGCGCTGATCCATCTTGCCGGTCGTCCAGGCCGGTTTCGGCGCCAAAAGCGCTTCCTGATCGGCACTCAGGCGATCCAGTTGCTCGCGTGTCTCCACGGCATCGAGACGTCGTGCCACGCCTTCGATTTCGACCAGCCGGTAATTCCAGGTCGGGACCTGATCCACCGTACCGTACCAGTCCGGGCTGACGTAAAATTGGGTGCCGATGATGCTGGCCAGAACCGGTGCGCCATCCAGTTTCCTGGTCAGCGGGTTACCGAGCCCAAGATGGAAGGCGGGCAAATCGGCGGCGCAAAAGGTGAGGGGGGCCTGCGCGCTGATCAACCGACCCTCCACCAGGGCGACGATCTGGGCAAAGGCGTGTTGGCGCACGAACGCGCGCATCGCGGCTTCGTCCGTCCAGGCGAATCTGGGGCTGGGATGGGTCACCGCGATCCCCGCGATCGGCGTTCTCCCTTTCGGTCCTTGCGGCGCGCCTTGGCCGCCGCGCCGATTGCCTTCTTCTTGCCTTCCGCGGTCTCGCTAAACTTGGGCGGATCGAACGGCACGGCGTCGCCCAGCTCCGGATCGAAGCCAAGATGGGCCAGGCTCTCGACGAAGTGACGCGGCAGATCCGCGGTCACATCCAGCTTGCTGCCGTCGGGGTGGTCGACCCGCAAGCGGCGCGCATGAAGATGCATTTTACGGCTGATCCCGCCGGTCAGGAAGGCTTCCTGGCCGCCATATTTGCCGTCGCCGACGATCGGATGGCCGATCGCCGCCATATGCACGCGCAACTGATGCGTTCGGCCCGTATAGGGTTCCAGCTGTACCCAGGCCGTCGTATTGCCCGCGCGCTCGATCACGCGATAGCGTGTCCGGGCCGGTGCGCCTTCCTTCAGGCTGACATGCATCTTCTCGCCCCCCGTGCCGGGCTGTTTGGCGATCGGCAGTTCGACCATGCCGTCCTCGATCGACGGCACGCCCACCACCAGCGCCCAATAGAGCTTGCGCGCCGTGCGGCTGGAGAAGGCTTTGGAGAAATGCGCCGCTGCGCCCGACGAGCGCGCAACCAGCAATACGCCCGACGTATCCTTGTCGAGCCGATGGACCAGTTTCGGCCGGCCCTCGGCCTCATATTGGATGCCGTCGAGCAGGCCATCGACATGGTGCTCGGTCTTGGTACCGCCCTGCGTCGCAAGGCCGGGCGGCTTGTTGAGGACGATCGCGGCGCGATCCTTGTGCAGGACCATCGACTCGATCAGTTCCTGATCTTCCGCGCTTAGCGCGACGCGTTCCTTCTTGGGTTTCGCCTTGGCAGCGGGCGCGGCTTCCAGTGGTGGGACACGGATGGTCTGCCCGGCGGCGATATGATCGCCGGGCGCCACGCGCTTGCCATCCACCCGCAACTGGCCGGTCCGTGCCCAGCGCGACACGATGTTGAAGCTTGCGTCCGGCAGATGACGGCGAAACCAGCGATCCAGCCGGATGCCGTCATCGTCATCCGCAACGATGAAGTTGCGCGCGTCCTGAATAACCTCGCTCATGCGATTGCCCGCGTTGCGAACAGGCCAACTAACAACATCATGATCGATCCCGCGACGGAGGAGACGGCGTAGGCCACGGCCAAAACAATCTGCCCGCGCAGCAGCATGTTCACCGCCTCCAGGCTGAAGGCCGAGAAGGTCGTGAAACCACCCAGCACACCGACGCCGATGAACAGGCGCAGCGGCTCGCCATCGGCGGGGGAGAATTGGCGCGCCAGCAGGCCGGCCAGGATCCCCATCAGCAAGGCGCCCAGCAGGTTGACGATCCAGGTTCCCCACGGAAAGCCCGGGCCAAGGTTACGCAGCGCGGCATTGCCGACCTGATAGCGGAAGCCGGCGCCGATCGCGCCGCCGATCATGACAAGAAGAAGGGGAGGCATGGTCGGTGCTGTAGCCGCTGCATGCCCGCGCGGCTAGCCGATCAGCAGGCCGGCCAGGATCAGGAGCAGACCGAGCGTTGCCACCGCCCAGACGATGGTGCGCACGACCGGCGTTCCGGCGGCATAAAGCGGCACATACGCCAGTCGGCCGAGGAAATAGAGCCACGCGCCGATCTCGGTCTTATGGCCCAGCCGCCCGGCAATTGCGGCGGCGAGAATGGCGCCGATGAACAACGGCAAGGTTTCGAACAAATTCGCCTGGGCCCGCAGCATGCGTGCGGGCAGCGGATCGAGCGGCGGCATCGTCTCATCGCGCGCGCCCCTATTCCACTTGCCACCATATTGCCGCGTCCGCAGGCTTCCCGCGATCATGATCTGGGCCAGCGCCAGCAGAAGCGTCAGGCCCAGCAGCGTCAGTTCGATGCGCATCGATATTGGTCCGCTTCTTTCGTGTCGGGGAACTGGATACGGCCGCTGTGTTGTGCTGGCAATACAGCGGTAAACCCCCCATATAGCGGCAGAGGAGTTTGCCCATGCTGAATCTGATTTCACTGGCGATCGGCATCATTTCGATCGTTCCCGTTTTGCTGGCTCTGCTGCCTTTGCTCGGTTGGGCGAACTGGTTCATCCTGCCGCTGCCGGTCGTCGGCGCGATCATCGGATCGCTCGCTTACGGCAAGGCCGGACGCAATCTGAACCTGATCGTGCTGGCCGTGGCCGTGCTGCGACTGTTCCTGGGCGGCGGTATTTTCTGATGATGATCGCGGCGCTCTTGCTCGCGACGTCTGCGTCGACCGTGTCGGCGCAGGACCGCTCGGCTGCGGCGGCGGTGCAGGTCGTGCAGGATTATTACGCGGCCATCCAGCATCATGATTATGCCGCTGCGCACGCCTTGTGGAGCGGGGGGCATAGTCTGGCCCAGTTTCGGCGGGGCTATGCCAAGACGGCCTGGGTAAAGCTTACGCCCGTTCCGCCCGTCACCGTGGAGGGCGCGGCCGGCAGCTTATATGCCGACGTCCATGTCCGCGTGGATGCAGGGCTGAAAGGCGGGGGGCGCCAGCGCTTCGCCGGCGTTTACACGCTTCGGCGCGTAAACGATGTAGACGGCGCCACCGCGGCGCAACGTCGCTGGCACATCTCCAGCGCCAAACTGAAAGCAATACCCGCCGGTCGTTAACGACCGACGGGTAAAGTGGTTAGCGGCAGCGCAGCTGCGAATTGTTCTGATCGACCGCCTTGCCGGCGAGCGCGCCGATTGCGGCCCCGATCAGTGTACCCGCGGTGCGCGAATGGCCACCGTCGATGACATTGCCCAAGATGCCGCCGGCGGCACCGCCTGCGATCAGGCCGGTCGTGCCATCCGAACGCTTGCAATAATATTGTCCGTCATTGCCGCGATAGACGCGGTCGTCGCTGGCGAGCACACGTTCCTGATATTGCGGTCCGCTGCGGTAATAGCGCGACGGATCGTAATTGGGATCGTAGCGGTCGTCGTCGGGATAATTGCCGCCATAGCTGTCCTGCCGCGACATCAACCGCAGCTCATTATAGCGATCCCGCTCTGCGAGATACCGGCTGAATTCGGATTGATAGCGCTGCTGGGCCTGGTCCCAACGCTGCTGATCGGAGCGGCTCTGGGCGGATGCGGGCGCCGCTACCGCTATCGGTGCCAAGGCGGCCAAGACACCGGCAATAATCAATCGACGCATAATTTCTCCTGTTTAGACGGTGCCGGGCACCCACCAAAGGCAAATACCCGGCCCCAACTGAACGGACTCTTACGCGACCGTAATCAGTCCGTTAAGCTTAACGGCAGCGCACGTTACCACGATCGACCGATTTGCCGAGCAGGGCGCCGCCACCCGCGCCGAGAACCGTTGCCAGCGTGGTCGAACGCCCGTTCGCCAGCGTGTTGCCAAGCAGTCCGCCCAGTACGCCGCCGATGATCAGGCCGGTCGTGCCGTCATTGCGCCGGCAATAATAGCGGCCATCGTTGCCGCGATACACGCGATCGTTGCGGCCGAGACGACGTTCCTTGTAGCTGCCGTTGGCACGATAATAGCGCGACGCGTCATAGCCACCATAGCGGGGGTCGGGGCGATTATAGTCGTAACGGCTGCCGGCGCGCCAATCGCCCCGATCGTTGCGGCCGTTATTGCCGCGCCGGTCATTGTCGCGGCGATCATTATCGCGTCGGTTGTCATCCCGGCGATCATTGTAGCGGCCATTATCCTGCTGACCCCAATTATTCTGGGCCATTGCCGGGCTTGCCGCAGGAACGGCGAGTGCCGTCAGCGCTGCAGCCAAAATGAACTTGTTCATGAAATTCCTCTCTGTCGATAAACAACAGAACGGAACCAAAGCGTGAGAGTTGCGTGAACCGAAGATAACCTTTTGTTCATCTTCATCTCGCGCAATCGACGATCGAGAATACGTGCTGGATTTAAAGGTCCACCCCAGCGGCAATTGCCTCTAGCTTGCGGACGCGCTCGCGCAGATCGGCCAGTTCGATCCGGGCGGCGGAGCCGGTTGCACCACCGGCCGGTTCGGCCGCTCCGGCGCGACCCTGTATCGACAGGCGCTGCAAGCCGATCCACTCGCGCCACCCCTTGAGTGCCGCCAGGGTAATCACCACCAAGCCGGCAAAGCTGACGGCACTGATCATGGTCCACATCAACGGTTCGGTCATGGCCGAAACTCCTTGTCCGTGCGGAGCGCTTCGATTTCGCGCTCCAGCGCAATGCCGCGATTGCGATCGCCGTCGGTGACGATGCGTTCCAGCACCGCGATGCGATCTTTTAGCTGGCGGATCTCACCGTGCAGCCGTTCGGCGTCGGCAGTATTCCGCTGGTTGCCGACGAAAACATCGGCGTTGCCGCGCTCGGTGCGGACGGCGCCATATCTGGCCTTAAGCACGCCGGCGATCGCAACGATCAGGACGATCACGATGATCATCTCACCGTTCATTAAAATTCTCCTCGCAGATTAGCCTGCTTCAGTTGATCGGTGCGTCACGCAGCCGTTCGATCTCTTCGCCCAGTTGCGTCGATCGATCGGTGAGGATGCGCTCCAGGACGGCGACGCGCTGTTCCAGGCGGTCGGTATGGGCGGCATATTGGGCCGCCTTTTCGGCCACCATCTGCGCCTCAAGCTCCATCTTGCGCTGCTGCAACTGGAACCAGGGCCGGATGAACACGCCGCCGAAGATCGCCAGCAGGCCGCAGCTGATGCCGAGGATCGGAATGAGGAGAGGGTTAGTCATAACCTGCGTCCTTAATTGGTTGGGCCGCGCAGCTGCTCGATCTCATGATTGAGGCTGTAGCTGCGGTCGGTGACGATCCGTTCGATTGTTGCCAGCCGGTCCTTGACCGAACCGAGCTCGGCGCGGAGCTGGGCGTTCTCGGACGTGAGCAGCTTCATCCGCTCCGTCGCCTCCGCGTCCGTCTTAGGGTAAACAGCCTGCCCCCAGCTACCTTCCAGCGGATAGCCGTTCTTGACCCTGAGCCAGGTGGTAATCACCCAGCCGACGGTACCGATCATCACGATTGCGACGAGCAGCGGTGCCAGATCTTGGAGGATAAAAACCTTTTCCATGATGTACCCCTCGCGGCTGGATCAGATTAGCGCAGCGCCTCGATCTCGTCGGCGAGCCGGCGGTTCTGGCTGGTGACGTGCGTTTCTACGTCGGCCAGGCGGCGATCGATGTCGCGGAAGCTGGCGCGGACGTCGCGGATTGAATTGCTCGGCCGTGCGCGCACCTTCTGCCAGAATTTGCGGTCTTCCCGATCTTCGTAATCCAGTTCGCGCGGCTTGCTCTCGGCCAGCCAGGCAACCAGGAAGTAGGCAATTATCCCGAACCCACCGAAAAACCCGGTGGCGAAGTTCAAGAGCACGAAGCCAACCCGAACGAGCAGAACATCGATGCCGGTATAGTCGGCGATTCCGGAGCAGACGCCCAGGAACTTTCCATTCTGCTTGTCGAGGTAGAAGCGTGTGCGGCGCGGTGTCATTGATCTAACTCCCCTTGAATGATGCGCGGTGGCTCAATGCTCGCGCCGGCGGGTGCGGGTGGGCCGCTCGGATGAGCGGGACAGTTCGAAATCCTCTTCAATCGCGTTGCGTTCGTCGCGCAGGTCTGGCCGAAAGCTCGGGCTGTCGGCAGCGACGATGCGTTCGATCGTATTCATGCGATCGTCCAGACGCCGCGCCAGTGCGTGCAATTCGTCGAGCAAATTCTCATCCTCGACCGAAAGCGTTCCGTTCTTCTTCCACTGCGTAACGTAGTGGAAGATCAACCACGGCAGGCCGACGAACAACGCCAGGATCGCGACGATCGCGACGATGAAAGGCGCCTCATCCATTCCCTCAGCCCTCCTGACCTGGAGCGGGCGAGCCGGCTACGCGGGCCTTCAGCGCTGCCAGTTCGGCATCGACCTTGTCGGCGGTACGTAGTTCGGCAATCTCTTCCTCCAAGCTCTTCTGCACGCCCATTCCGGCGGCGTCCGCGCGGCCCTCAGCGAAATCGACCCGGCGCTCGAGCAGCTCGAAGCGCGAGAAGGCGTCCTCGACCTTCTGGCCAGCATACATCTCCCGCAGACGAGTCCGGTTTTCCGCCGATTCCAGGCGGGTGGAGAGCGAATTCTGGCGGGTGCGGGCTTCGCGCAGCTTGCTCTGCAGCTTGGCGATATCCGTCTCGCAACTGCCCAACGCCTCGTCGATCGCGGCAATCTCTTCGCGCAGCTGCTCGGCGAGATCGGCGGTCTTCTGCTTCTCCACCAAGGCGGCCTTTGCAAGATCCTCGCGGTCGCGGGACAGGGCCAGCTCGGCCTTTTCGATCCAGCCCTGCTGGACTGCGTCGAGCTTCGCGATCTGGCGGCGCATTTCCTTCTGATCCGCAATGTGGCGCGCGGCGGAGGCGCGGACTTCGACCAGGGTTTCCTCCATCTCCAGAATGATCATGCGGATCATCTTCGCGGGATCCTCAGCCCGATCGAGCAAATCGGTCATGTTGGCGGCGATGATGTCTCGTGTGCGGGAGAAAATTCCCATCGTGTCTTGCTCCTGTCCTACGCGTTACGGCCGTCACTCTGACCATTGTTGTAATCCGGGGCGGGATTAGGGACCACCCGCCCCGGATATCGCCGTGATTACCGCACAGCGATCTGGGCAACCTGCTGCGCCGCGGCGGGCACATTGGCCCTGGCCGGGCCGACTGCTGCGAATAGGCAGGTCGCGGACATGGCCAATGCGGCCACGCCGGAAACCATGAAGCGCTGCATGTCGGACTTGGTGAACGTGACCATCTGTATTTCCTGACCTTAAAACCGGGTGCCGGAGACCGGCGATGTCCAATGCTTTGCAGGAGCCGTGCCAATTCAAAAAATGACAGAAAACTGCCAATTATCGTAAGGCGTATACGCAGCGTGCGATTTAAGACTTGCCAACAAGTGGTAAAATTCGCCAATCCATCGGCATGGATCGCGAAGCGCAATTCATCGGACAATCGGGGCCGTTTCTGGATGCGGTCGAACGTGCCAGTCGCGCGGCAGCGCTGAACCGTCCGGTGCTCGTGATCGGGGAGCGTGGTACCGGCAAGGAATTGGTGGCGGAGCGTCTGCATCGTCTCAGTCCGCGCTGGGCGGGGCCGCTGGTCACGATGAACTGCGCGGCGTTGCCGGAAACCCTGATCGAAGCGGAATTGTTCGGCCATGAAGCGGGCGCCTTCACGGGTGCCACGAAAGCCCGGGTCGGCCGGTTCGAGGAAGCCGATGGCGGCACCCTGTTCCTCGACGAATTGGCGACACTGAGCCAAGGCGCGCAAGAGCGGCTGCTGCGTGCGGTCGAATATGGCGAGGTCACCCGTATCGGCTCCTCGCGCGCTATCCGGGTAGATGCGCGGATTGTTGCCGCGACCAACGAACATCTGCCGGCGCTGGTGGAAAAAGGGCGGTTCCGTGCCGATCTGCTCGATCGACTCTGCTTCGAAGTCATCAACCTGCCGCCATTGCGCGTGCGCGAAGGGGACATTGCGGTCTTGGCCGATCATTTCGCGCGCCGCATGGCGGCCGAACTTGGCTGGCCCCGCTGGCCGGGCTTCGGCAAACATGCGGCCGAGCAGCTGGAAACCTATGATTGGCCCGGCAATGTGCGCGAATTGCGGAACGTCGTCGAGCGCGCCGTCTATCGCTGGGACGAGATCGACAAGCCGGTCGATGCGATCCAGTTCGATCCGTTTGCCTCGCCCTATCGGCGCGATGTCGCCGTGCCGAGGCGCGAGGACGCGCCATCCTCCACCGCCATCCTACCCGCCCCGGTGGCGGCGCCATCGTTCCACTGTGATGATCTGCGTGCAGCGTGCCACGCGCATGAGCGGCAGCTGCTGGAAGCGGCGCTCGCCCGCTGCCGCTTCAACCAGCGCGCAACCGCCGCAGCCCTGAAGCTGACCTACGATCAGTTGCGCCACGCGCTCCGGCGGCACGATATGTTGGAAAAAGCCGCCGCTCCAAATTGATCGTCGCTTTTCCTGGTTGGAAAGGCGGGCTTGCCGCTTATTTCCTGCCAGCACAGGAGGCGATGATGGATGATCTGGAGCGACTGACGCGCGATGGGACGGTTCCGCAGGATGCCTATCGCGTGATGCGCGATGCGATACAGCGCGCCGGGGAACAAAGCGGCCGCCTATATGATGTCGGCCACGAGGCGCATTATCAGGCTCTCGCGGCGGTCATGGCTTTGAAGGCCGCAGGTTATGGGATTGCGAAGGTACAAGGCGATGCGTGACCATCCTTGTAACGTGGTAGCTCCGGTTGCTCCTCTTCATCGTTTCCGCTAACGGCCAGCCGCTATGCTTACCTTCCTCCTCGTCGTTCACGCCATCATCGCCGCTTCGCTCGTGGGCGTTATTCTCATGCAGCGGTCGGAGGGCGGTGGGCTTGCGTCCAGCGGTAGCCCGGCAGGGTTGATGAGCGCGCGCGGCGCGGCCGACTTCCTGACGCGGACCACGGCGATCCTTGCGACCATCTTTGTGGTGCTTTCCATCGGTCTGGCGGCACTGGCGACGATGTCCAAGAGCCCGACCCGGATCGATACCAGCCTCGCGCGCAATCCGGCCCCCGCATCGGCGCCGGCCGTACCGGCACCCGCGCCAGCGCCAACCGACAACAATACGGTTCCGCTCGCCCAATAAGCAATTCGGTGGGGCAGCGGCGAAATCGCCGCTTGCCCATTTGGGGTTTGGGCCGCTAAGCCTTTTCTCCCATGGCGCGGTTCATATTCATAACCGGCGGCGTGGTCTCCTCGCTTGGCAAGGGCCTTATGGCGGCGTCGCTCGCGGCGCTCTTGCAAGCGCGTGGATACCGCGTCCGCATTCGGAAATTCGATCCTTATCTCAACGTCGATCCGGGCACGATGAGCCCGTATCAGCATGGGGAGGTCTACGTCACCGACGACGGGGCGGAGACCGATCTCGATCTCGGCCACTATGAGCGGTTCACGGGCGTGCCGTCGCGGCAGAGTGACAATATTACGTCCGGGCGAATCTATCAGTCGATCATCCAGCGCGAACGGCGCGGCGACTATCTGGGCGCGACCGTGCAGGTGATTCCGCACGTCACCGACGCGATCAAGGAATTTGCGCGCGCCAAGACGGACGATCTGGATTTCGTATTGTGCGAGATCGGCGGAACCGTGGGCGATATCGAGAGCCTGCCGTTCATGGAGGCGATCCGCCAGCTGCGGAACGATCTGGGACGTGACAATACCTGCTTCGTTCATCTGACGTTGGTGCCCTATATCGCGGCGGCGGGTGAGCTGAAGACCAAGCCGACCCAGCATAGCGTGCGCGATCTCACCAGCCTTGGCATCCAGCCGGACGTGCTTGTGTGCCGCTGCGAACGCGATCTGCCGGAAACCGAGCGTGCCAAGATCGCCTTGTTCTGCAACGTCCCGCTGACGGCGGTCATCCCCGCGCTCGACGCATCGAACATCTATGCGGTGCCGATCCAATATAGTGCCGCGGGCCTGGATGCGGCCGTGCTGCGCGCGTTCAATATCGAACTGGGCAGCCCGCCCGATCTCAGTCGTTGGCATGACATTGTCGACCGACTGGAAAATCCCGAGGGCGAGGTCACGATCGGTGTCGTCGGCAAATATGTCGGCCTGCCGGATGCCTATAAGAGCCTGCACGAGGCGCTCGTCCACGGCGGCATCGCCAACCGGGTGAAGGTCAACGTTCGCTGGCTCGACGCGGAATTGTTCGAGCAGGACCAGGAAGAGATCGCCGCCAAGCTGGAGCCGATGAACGCCATTCTGGTGCCTGGTGGCTTCGGTGAGCGTGGCAGCGAAGGCAAGATTTCCAGCGTGGCCTTCGCCCGGGAGCGGAAAGTACCCTATTTCGGCATCTGCCTTGGGATGCAGATGGCCTGTATCGAAGGCGCGCGAAATACGGCCGGGATCGAGAAGGCCTCGACCACGGAATTTGGTGCCACCGATGAACCCGTCGTCGGAATGATCACCGAATGGATGGGTGCCGAAGGCCTGCAGAAGCGGGAGCAGGGCGGCGATCTGGGCGGTACGATGCGGTTGGGCGCCTATGACGCCCGCCTGGCGGGCAACAGTCATGCCGCGAACATCTATGGCGGGACCGACATTTCGGAGCGGCATCGCCACCGGTACGAGGTCAACGTCCACTATCGCGATGCGCTGGAAAAAGGCGGGCTGGTCTTTTCGGGCATGTCGCCCGACGGCGAGCTCCCTGAAATCGTCGAGCGGCCGGACCATCCCTGGTTCGTGGGCGTCCAATTCCATCCGGAGCTGAAGTCCAAGCCGTTCGATCCGCACCCCTTGTTCGCAAGCTTCATCGAAGCCGCGCTCAAGCAGAGCAGGCTCGTCTAGCCTTCGTCGGGACGCTGTTATGCGCGCAGGAGGGCGCGCAGCATCGGCTCCAGGATCGTCGCCGCGCCCTGTTCGGTATTGGCGAGCAGGGTGAGATCGATCCGCGCGTCGGGAAAATGGAACAGCCAGGTATCGAATCCCGGTGCTTCGCCGCGTTGCCAGAAGGCACGACGGCCCAGGATTTTGCCACTTTCCAGACCCCAGCCGCGACGATGCCGCTCAACGATCGACCCCAGCTCAGGGCTGGTCCGGCCTTCGCCATAGCCGTTTGTCATCCGGTCGACTGCGGCGTGCGTCAGTAGCCGGCCGTTGAACAGCGCGCGGTTCCACAGCAACAGATCGCCTGCCGTCGCGTGGAGGCCACCCCCGGTCACCGCGACCGCCTGCTCGAAATCATAGGCAAGCCCCGATTTCAGCCGATACCCAATTGCAGGTTGCGACACGACGCCGTCGCTCGCGTCCACGCGGCTGCGCGCCATGCCCGCGGCGAGCAGCAGGTGGGTGGTGACGAACTGCGAGAAGGTCTCGCCCGCGACATAGGCGACCAGCCGCGCCAGCCGATCGTAACCGAGATCGCCGCCGTCCAACAGATCCTGCACGGTGCCGCCGGTCGCGTTGCCGACGTCCTCGTCAAATCGGTCGACGCGGTCGGTCAGACGGATCCGGTTCTGCTCCACCAGCAAGAGAATTGCGGCCGCGACAAATTGGTGCAGGCACGCGCCGACAGGAAAATCATGGTCGGCCGCCAGGGGCACGCCATGCTCGAGATCGGCACAGCCGATCGCGACGGCGGAGGGGCTTCGGATGGGAAGCCGGAAGGCCGTCACGAGACCAGCGCTGTAGCCGCCGGCGACGGCTGTCTCGCCGATCGTCGTAGCGGTGTCATATAAGGGCGTAAGCTCGCCCGCGGCGCGATCGGACGCCGTCCACCACCCCATGGCGGACGCGGTTCGCTGGAATAAGGTGCGGCCCGTCTCGCGCATGGCATTGTCCCCCCAAACGCATTCTCCTGCGCATGATGGCAAGGCCAAGCTGAACGATCAATTACACGTGTAGTCGTTTCGGAAAGTTTGACGAGCGGCGCCGCCCTTAAAGACGGCGCCGATGATCGGAACCCGCCGTGATTTTACGGCCCTTCGATCAGCGGACTGCCGCCAGCCCCGTCCACGACCGGATCTGTCGGGACCGGGGGAATCGGATCGGTCGGGGTCGGGATCGGCGCATCGACGGGCGCGTCGGTCGGGATTTCAGGGCTTGGGGGTTGGCTGGCCATTGTCTCTCTCTCCTTCACGATGCTCAACGCGCCGCCCCGCTTATCTGTCCCTGCAGCCGAAGCTATTGTCTACGAAGGGAAACCTTATCGGGACCAGTGGGCTGAGCGATTGCGGCGGCGGGATTGTGCCGTCCGTGCCAGCCGGCGTTCAATTGTGCAGTCGGTCGACCGGGGTCACGAATTTGTAGATTGTGGTCGATCGGAACACCTGGCCCGGTCGCAGCACCGTGGTCGGCCATTCGGGGTGATTGGGGCTGTCGGGCAGGTGCTGGGTTTCCAGCGCGAAGCCGCCATAGCGCACATAGGGGCGCCCGCTCGGGCCGGTATCCTTGCCGTTCAGATGATTGGCCGTGAAGAACTGCATCGAAGGCTCGGTCGTATAGACTTCCATCATGCGGCCGGAGGTCGGCTCGGTCACGCGCGCCACCAGTTCGGGTGTCGGACGCGGACCATCGGCGAGGACATAAGGCGTGTCATAGCCACCGCGGCCGTCGGCCCGTAGCGTATCGATGCCATCGCGCATCACGCGCGGGCTGCGCAGATCGAACGGGCCGGCGACCTCCACGATCCGACCGGTCGGGAGTGCCAGACGGTCGGTTTCGGCGATGCTGCGGGCGTTGATCTGGATGAGGTGACTGCCGACGTCGCCGGCGCCTTCGCCCGCCAGATTGAAGTAGGAATGGTTGGTCAGGTTCAGCACGGTCGGCTTGGTGGTGGTCGCGCGGTAATCGATGCGCAGTTCATTATCCTCGGTCAGCGTATAGGTCATCCGGACCTTCAGCGTGCCGGGAAAACCCTGGTCGCCATCGCGGCTGGTCAGCGACAGAACGGCGCCGTGATTGATGCCGAGCCGCTTCATCGACACGTGCCAGAAGCGCATATTGTAGCCGGGCGGGCCGCCATGGAGGAGGTGCGGCCCGGCATTGGGCGTGAAGCTGTACGTTTTGCCGTCGAGCGTGAAGCGGGCATTGCCGATGCGGTTGGCGAACCGGCCGATCGGCGATCCGAAGCCATAGCCGCCGTTCAGCGCTTCATATTCGCCGGCGCTGCGGAAACCCAAAGCGACGTTGGCCGGCTTGCCGAGCCGGTCCGGCGTGTCGATCTCGGTGATCAGGCCGCCATAATCCGTAAAGCGCACGACCAGGCCGTTCTTGTTGGTCAGCGTGTAGAGGTGGGCGGCATGGCCATCCCTGGTGCGGCCGAAGCTGACCCGCCCCGCCTGCGCGGCCGGGGCGAGGGCCACCATCAGACATAGGGCAGAGGCAAGCTTCATTGGGCGGTCCCCGCGTGAAATTGGGTGGTTCTTACGGCCTGTAAGTTATCGATACCGTTCGTGCTGAGCTGGTCGAAGCACCGTTCTTTCTGCGATGAAGAAAGGCAGCCCTTCGACACGCTCAGGGCGAACGGGTGGGGATCGTGTCGCTTCATTTGGCCGCTTCGGCCGCCTTTTGCGCATAATAGTCTGCGAGGACGCCGAACGCTTCCTTGCGCTGTCCGGTCGGCGAGATCAGGCCCTTGCGGTTCCAGCCGCTCTCGAACACCGGATGCTGGCGCCGTGGCGAGCGGAAGTCCTTCAATACCCAGGGGCTCATGCCCACCAGGGTCGGGATCTTGTCCGCCATCTTCAGGGTCTGGCGGAAATATTCGGCCTGATAATCCTCGGATTCCTTGCGCATCGTCTTGGGGTCATGGAAGCCGGCGAGCGCATCCGCGCCAAGTTCGGAGAAGACCAGCGGCTTGTCCGCCGGCACACGCCAGGTGATGCCCGGCACGTCGGCCAACTTATCGGACGTATACCAGCCGTTATAGGTGTTGATCGCCACCACATCGACATGGCTGACGAGCGGATCGTTCAGCACCATCTCCGCATGACCGTCGCGCGTCGTGCGATCGTTGAGCAGGGCGGCCGAGACCAGCCGCGACGCGTCCAGCCGGTGGGCGTCGTCCGCCAGCGTCTCCAGGAAATGCGTCCGCGGGGCACTGACCGGCGTCTCGTTCGCGACCGACCAGATGATGATCGACGCCCGGTTGCGATCGCGCTCAATCTCTTCGGCCAGCATGGTGCGCGCCTTGGCCAGCACCGCATCATTGTCGAACGCGACGCGCCAGTAGATCGGTATCTCACTCCAGACGAGCAGGCCGATCTTGTCCGCCTCCCGCGTCATCACCTCCGAATGGGGATAGTGGGCCAGGCGCACATAATTGCCGTGCAGCCCATCCTTGACCAGCGCCAGCAGATCGTGCGCCGCCTGCGGTGTGATCGTGCGGCTGGGGTTCGCGCCGATTTCCTCCTCATGCACCGAGATGCCGCGCAGGTAGATCGGCTTGCCGTTCAACAGGATCTGCGCGCCTTTTACGGCGATGGTGCGAAAGCCGACGCGGTCCGCCAGCGTATCGCCGCCGCTGACTACGGAGATGTCATAAAGCTTGGGCGTCTCGGGCGACCAACGTTGGAGCTGGGACGGCACGCCGATCGACCCCGACCATTTGCCATTGGCATCGGTCTTGCCGCCGATCGTGGCATGTAATTCGGGAATGCGCAGCGTGACCGTCTGACGCGCGGCCTGGGGACCGTTAAGCTGCGCGTCCGCGCTGATCCGCCCGTCCGGCGTCAGCCGCACCCACATCGTATCGATAAAGGTTGCGGGCGTTTCGATCAGGCGCACGCTGCGCGTGATGCCGCCATAATTTTCCCAGTCGGTGACGGGCGGGGGCAGGGTGGTGTCGCTGGCCTGCGAATCCGCGGCAACCACCAGGCGATTTTCGCCCGGGCGGAGCACGCCGGTGACCTCGATCGCGAAGGTGGTGAAGCCGCCTTCGTGCGCGCCGACCTTCTTGCCGTTGAGCCACACGGTTGCGCGATAATTGACCGCGCCGAAGCGGAGGAACTGGCGCTTGCCCATGGTCGGGTGCGCGTCGAACTTGCGCTCATACCAGACCAGCCCCTGATAGTGGCGCATTTCGGGTGCGTGCGTCAGCCAGGAGGAGGGCAAAGTCGCGACCGGCGACTGATCCATGTCATATTCGTACAGCGCGGTCGGATCGGCCTTCATCGCGGCCTCGACATCCACGTCTGCGTAGCGGCGGCTGCTGGGGCCGGGCTCGCCACCGTGGAAGCCGGCTTCACCGTCGCGATAGGGATCGACCGAGTAATGCCAGGCGCCGTCGAGGCTGGTGGCGGGGCGAAGATCGCCCGCCGCCAACGTCGCGGCATGGCCCGCGCCGGCGAGGGAGAGGAGGAAGGCGGCCAGCCCGATCGAACCCTTGCGCATCACAGTCTCCCGGTCCGCGGCTCGATACGGCGCGCTTGATCCGCCTCTATCGGGGCCGGAGGGGCAATGCAATTTCGGCGGAAGGGGCTGTGGGCGAGGGTGGCGCGGGTCCGCCGGCGGGCAGGGCGCGGACCCGCACACGGGAAGGGAAAAACGAAAAAACACCAGAAACGAACTTGATGATTTTGGGCGATGGAAGCTGCCACGTCGTGCCGGCTGCGCCGACGGCGATCGCGTTCCGCTATCCCGGAGGGCTCGGCAAAGCCCGCGCCATTGCTGTGCCGACCGCCTAATCTGCGCGGATGACGAAGCCAGGCTGCCATAGAATCCGTCCGGAGTATTTATAACCATGGATGACCAGCTCATGACCGGCAGCAGGCTTTTGCAGGTGCGAAACGTCAGCTGCGGAGAGAAAAAAGAAAAAAATTGCCAAAAACGAACTTAATAATTTGTGCGTCGCAGCATCATCTGCTGTCCGCCTCAGATACGAGAAACGGTCAAAATCAGTGCGCCAATGTACGCTATATGCGTACGCTTGTCAAGAGATCGTGGTCCTTAGCCTTGGCGGCTGAGCACTATAAATACATTAGATGTTCGCACCGATAACCGCTTTGCGCCCTAATCTTGGCCTTTCAGTCGGATCTTGCGCGAGCCCGAAACCTGCCATTCGTACATCTGGAACCGAGCGGCAGCGACCACGACTGACTTTGGGACAAATTCGCCGTCAGCACAGGTTTCGCCTAATGGCGGCATAACCGAGAACTGCCGCTCGCGATTGTTCCATATGGGATCGTTTTTGGAAAAACGGACCTAGCCTTTATATTTGGGCAGGACGTCATGCCAAAGCAGCGAGCCTGTCACGCAGCCAGCTTTGTGCTGGATGGTTGGTCGTGCGTTCGTGCCAGATACTGGCGATGGCAAATCCGGGTATGTGGAGCGGCGGTTCCAGCACCTGCACCCGGTCTGACCAACCGTCTGCGATCCGACGTGGAATCACCGCGATCATATCGGATCGTGCCACGATCTCCGGCACGATCAGGAAGCCCGACGTGGACAAGGCAACGGTACGACGGCGGCCGATCGCCTCAAGCGCCGCATCGGTAGGCCCGGCAAAGCCTCCGCCCAGTTTTGAGACGACGACGTGGTCCAGCGCGCAGAACAAGTCCAGATCAAGGATACCGTGCACGGCCGGATGCCCCTGTCGAGCAACGACCACATACTCCTCCTCGTAGAGCCGGCGCTGGCGCATCCCCGCCGGCGCCTCTTCGGGCCTTGCCAAGGCCAGGTCCACCTCGCCACGCTCC
Organism: Sphingomonas sp. ASY06-1R; assembly: GCF_052180265.1. Lineage (GTDB taxonomy): Bacteria > Pseudomonadota > Alphaproteobacteria > Sphingomonadales > Sphingomonadaceae > Sphingomonas_I. The sequence goes on from NZ_CP197464.1 coordinate 1,164,108, forward strand.
AACTGTGTCGTGAGCGCCATCAAGTCGAGCGCCCGCCAGGCGATGCGGATCATCGGCGCCTCGGCCCGCAAAACGACCGAAAAGCGTGCCAGCAGCGCATACTGGACGTAGTCGCTCGCCGCGATCGCCACGGTCGCACGCACGGTCTCCGGATTGAAAGGCGCGCCTTGCTCGACGACGCGGCGAACACCCTCAAGTGCCTCCTGCAGTGGCTGCATCATCTCGAGTGCTCGCTGGGTCAGGATCATCCCGCGCTGGCCCGGGATCAGAAGCGGATCGCCCAGCGCCTCACGGAGCCGCGCCAGCCGCGCCGACAAAGCAGGCTGGCTGAGGTTCAGCCGGCGCGCGGCGCGTGTGACGTTGCGCTCCGCAAGCAAGGTCTCAAGCGTCACAAGAAGTCCGAGATCGAGGTTCCTAGTATCCATCGTGTCGATAACGACACATAAAAAGTTCGATTTCAAGACCCACAGTGGCCGCGCCATATAGGGCGCGAGCGGGCTGAATCCCGCAGCGCTTCAATCGACGACACGGATACCAGTTCGCATATGAAAGCCATCCAGGCTCATCCGCAGCAGGGGCTAGACGGCTTGACGCTGGCAGACTTCCCCGACGCCGGCGATCCTGGACCGACCGCCATCCGCGTGCGTGTGCACGCCACCTCCCTGAACTTCCACGATCTGGGTGTGGTGACGTGACGGCTGCATCGCGGACGCTTTCCGGCTCCAGGAATCTGGCGGCCATTTCGGCAAGATCGTCGTCGAATACTGACAATCCCAAACTATCAGGAAGAGGTCATCATGAAGGTTCTCATCGTTTACGCCCACCCCGAACCCACTTCGCTGACACGGCAATTGGTCAACGTGACCGCCGAGACTTTGTCGGCAGCCGGACATACCGTGATGCATTCGGACCTCTACGGCATGAGGTGGAAGGCGGTGTACGACGCCTATGACTTTCCGGTGCGTGAGAACCCCGAACGCCTGTCTTTCATCGCCGAGGGCGGCCACGCTTACGCAAGCGGGCATCAGTTGTCCGACGTGGTGGTCGAGCAGCAGAAGCTGCTCGCGGCCGAGGCCGTGATCCTGCAGTTCCCGATGTGGTGGTACTCAGTGCCCGCGATCCTGAAGAGCTGGATAGAGCGGGTCTTCGTCTGGGGTTTTGGCTTCGGCTATAAGGATGGTACAAACAATTACCGTTTTGGCGACGGCATCCTCAAGGGGAAGCGAGCGCTGGTCAACGTGCAGACAGGCGGCTCGGCGGCCGATTATGGCCCGCGAGGTATCAACGGCCCGATCGAGCAACTGCTGTTCCCGCTAACGCACGGCGCGCTGTTCTACGCCGGCATGGACGTGCTCCCGACGCACGCGGTCCATAGCACGATGCGCGTTTCCACGGCGGAAGACGTGGAGGCGATCAAGGCAGCATGGCGTGTGCGTCTCACCGGGCTTTTCACCGACACGCCGGTTCCGTTCCGGTCGCAGAACGGCGGCGACTTCCCCGATCACCACACCATGGCCGACCACGTTGCGCCGGGCCAAACCGGCCTCGCCGTGCACATTGCCGATCCGAGCGATGGATAAAGCGTAATGCCCATGTCGATCGATCAGGACCGCCCGCGGCGGCGGCTACATCTCACTCGGTGAGCCTATTGGGCGAGGACTTTATTGCTCCCCACGTCCCCCACCCGCCCCGGCGGGGACGGTCAGCGAGGAGACGAACAACAGCAAGGAACCAGATACCATGATGAACGCGATCGAATGGCCGCAAGGTTATCTCCCCGGCTACACGGATAATTTCGTTTCGAACGAGGCGATCGTCCTCGGGCTGACCAGCGCTGAGATCTGGCCGTTCCTCGCCGAGGCGACGCGCTGGCCGAGCTATTATGCCAACAGCGCCAACGTCCGCTTCCTTAACAGCGACAGCCCGACGCTCGCGCTCGGCCGCCGCTTCTCTTTCGAGACGTTCGGCGGCCCGATCGAGGCCGAGGTCGTGGAGTATGTCGCCCCGACCCGCGAGCAGCCCGGCCGGATCGCCTGGCACGGTTGGGGCGGCGAGGGCGATATCCGCCTGGATGTTCACCACGCCTGGTTGGTCGAGGACCTGGACGGGGGCCGTGTTCGCATTCTGACGCAGGAGACGCAGAACGGTGCGCCGGCCAAGGGCATGGCCACGGCCTGGCCGAACCCCATGCTCAACGGTCATCAAATGTGGCTCGACGCGCTGACGGCTGCAGCTCGCGGCACGGGAGTCGTGGGCCGCGGTCGCCGTGTTCCTGGGCTCGGATGAAGCGAGCTTGTCGGCGAATATTGACTACCTCCCAGCTATCAAAAAGAGATCATCATGAAAGTTCTCATCGTTTACGCGCACCCTGAACCCACTTCGCTGACACGGCAGTTGGTCAATGTGACCGCTGAGACGTTGTCGGCAGCGGGACACAGCGTGATGCATTCGGACCTCTACGGCATGAGGTGGAAGGCGGTGTACGACGCCGATGATTTTCCGGTGCGTGACAACCCCGAACGGCTGTCGTTCATCATGGAGTCGGGCCATGCTTACGGAAGTGGAAATCAGACGCCCGACGTGATCGTCGAGCAGCAGAAGCTGCTCGCGGCCGACGCCGTGATCTTGCAATTCCCGCTATGGTGGTACGGCGTGCCCGCGATCCTGAAGGGCTGGATCGAGCGGGTCTATGCCTTTGGCTTTGCCTACGGCTACCAGAATGGCTCCAACGAGTTCCGCTTTGGCGAGGGGATCCTCAAGGGCAAGCGAGCGCTGGTCAACGTGCAGGCCGGCGGCCCACAGGCCGATTACGGCCCGCGCGGTATCAACGGGCCGATCGAGCAACTGTTGTTCCCCCTGACCCATGGCGCGCTATTCTATCCCGGCATGGACGTGCTCCCGACGCACGCGGTCTATGGTGCGGGTCATGTTTCCACGGCGGACGAAGTGGCGGCGATCAAGGCGGCATGGCGTGTCCGTCTCGCCGGGCTCTTCACCGACACGCCGATTCCCTTCCGGTCGCAAAATGGCGGCGACTTCCCCGATCGCCACACCATGGCCGACCATGTTGCGCCGGGCCAAACCGGCCTCGTCGCGCACGTTGCTGATCTGGTCGACGCATAAGAGCAACGCCGATGGCCAAACCGCGTTGGCGAGCGAGCGCAATGCTCGATCTTTCCCTCGATCTACGTTATCTCAAGTGTGCGATTTGCGCTGCTGAGGCTGGGAGTTTCCGCAAGGCTGCAGAACTGCTTTGCCTTCCGCAGTCATCGGTGAGCCGCCGCATGCAGCTCTTCGAGAGACGTCTTGGCTTTCCTTTGTTTAAGCGCAGTTCGAGCGGTATTCGCGTCACGATTGCGAGCGAGGCGTTTCTCTCGATCGCTTCGGGAAGCGAAGGTGATCGATTGAACGGCGATGCCTGCGGCGCTTACTGTCCGGCAATCGGTGTCGCTCGTTTGACGGCTTCCGTCAGATCCGGACGTTCGGACCAATACACGTGAACGGCAATATCTGGTCGGGAGCGGCCGTGACCTGTGATCGGCTGGAGACGTCAGCTTTCCTGTGTCGATCGCCAGTTAGCAGCCTGTCCGCAACCGGCCCACTCCCAGCCATTCAGCCGTGATCGACGAGGTGAAACGCTCCAGCCCTAAGGCTTCGCCCCGTTCCAGTAATCCGGATGCTGATCCAGCAGCGCCTGCAGCGCCGCCGCTTCCGTCCGGTCGTCCTTGATCGACAGATGATGGTGACAGCCGTCCATATCCAGGCCGCCGAAATGGAGCGTGACGACCGGGTTGCGTGCATCCTGGTTGAGCGTGGCGGCGATGCGTTCGACCTGATCGAAGAACAGGTCCGATCCCATCAGGATCAGGTGCGCCTGCGGTTGGAGGGCCATCACCGTGCGCGCGAAGGCGACGTATTTGGCGCGATAGTCGGCGGCGAGCGCGTCCTTGTCGGGCCAGGCCTCGCCCGCATGGAGCGGGGTCGACCAGTCGTTGGTGCCGAGGTTGATCACGATCACCTGCGGTTGCCAGGCGCCGCGATCCCCCTCGACATGGGTGGCGTCGTCCGGTTTCAGGCGGGGATAGATCAGGGGCAGGCTCTGGCCCGCGCTGGTGCCGTTGTAATTGCGGACCACGCCGTAGCCCGAAAAAGCATTGACGCGATAATCGGCCCCGAGCGCGCGCGCGACCAGCGGCCCGAACGCCTGCTGGCTGTCGGTCAGGTCATGCACCTGCTGCTGGGTGCAGGTTTCGCCGTGCGACAGATTGCCATAGCCGACGGTGTAGCTGTCGCCGATAAACTCGATCTGGCGCGCCCGGGCGGCCGGCGGCAAGGCGATGCTGCCGGCGGCGGGGGTGAAGCCGATGAAGCGGCTGCCGCCCGACTGGCTTTCGGTGATCTTTTCCAGGCGCACGACATGGTCGCCCGGGGCGAGGCCGGCGATGGTCAGGCTGGCGGATCCGGGCTGGATCAGCAGCGCCTTGGGCGTGCCGTCGATCAGGAGCTGGAGGCGATCGTCGCGCGTCTCGACGCTGACGGAGACGGCGGTGCCGTGAAAGCGCCCTTCGATATAGACGGCGGGCCAGCCGAAGGTGCGGCTGCCGTCGGGATTGGCGATGGCGCGGCCGCCGACGTGGACGGGCAGGGGCTGCGGGGCTTGCGCTGCGGCGGGGGCGGCGGCGAGGAGGGCCAGGAGGGCGGCGGCGGCGGCGGCGCGTAATGACTTCATATCAACCCGTTCGTCTCGATATTGACCCGTTCGTCTCGAGTAGCGATCGAGCTTGTCGAGAGCGCGTATCGAGAGATGCTCCCCACGACTGCCTCGATACGCGCCCTCGGTACGCCCTGCGGGCTACTCGGTCGCTACTCGGCACGAACGGGTGGTGTCCACGAATGGGTGGTGTCCACGAACGGCTCGTGTCCACGAACGGGTCGTGTCGACGAACGGCTCGTGCTCACGAACAGCTCGTGTTCACAAACGGGTCGTGGTGAAGTCATCCCGCCTTAAATGCCGGCGTACCAGGCATAGTCGCTGCTATCTTCCCAGAAGCCGCCCTTGCCGCCGCCGATCGCGTCGAGGCTTGCCACCGCCTCGATCGCGCGGAGATATTTGGCATGTTTGTAGCCGAGCTGGCGCTCGACCCGCAGCCGCACGGGCGCACCGTTGGGTACGGGCAGCGGCTGGTTGTTGAGCGCCCAGGCCAGGATCGTCTGCGGGTGGAAGGCATCGACCAGATCGATGCTCTCATAATAAGTCGCGCCGCCGAAATCGTCATAGCAATGGAAGACGATATAGCGGGCGGCGCTCGACAGGCCGGCAAATTGCAGGATCGGGCCGAGCACCGGCCCGGTCCATTGGCCGATGGCGCTCCACCCTTCCACGCAATCGTGGCGCGTGATCTGCGTGCGTTGGGGCAGCGCCTTCAGTTGGTCGAGCGATATGGCAAGCGGCCTGGCGACGAGGCCGCCGACCTGCAGCCGCCAATCGGCGAAATTGCCTTCCAGCAGCCGGGCATAATCGGGCGAGCCCGGCATGGCGGTGCCGTTCGACCGGAAGATCCGGGAAATGTCGGCACCGGTGAATTGCGGGGCGAGCGCGTCGCGTGCGGTGAGCAGCCGGTTGACCCGATAGGTCAGGTCTTCGGCGCCCAGGAACGCCTGCCTGGCGCCGGCGGTCGTCGCGATCTTGTCGCAGCCTGCGAGCAGGAGTCCGCTGCCGACGGTGAGGGCTGCGCGTCGGGAGAAGGAGGCTCCCTCTCCCCAGCGGGGAGAGGGCTGGGGTGAGGGGGAGCGAGGCAAAGCCGAGCGCTGGGCCTCGAAATGTGGGGCACCCTCACCCAACCCTCTCCCTATAGGGAGAGGGCTTTCGTGTTGCGGACGGTCTGGCTCACCCATGGCGCTGCGTCTCCGGCGGTGCGCGGAACCAGCCGGTGATCATGGAGCGCATCTCGTTGATCGGACCGGCCAGGATCACCATCACGACGTGAACCACGATGAAGGCGAGCAGACCGAAGGCGCATAGGAAATGGATCGATCGCGCCGACTGCCGGCCGCCGAACAGGTCCAGCAATTGCGGGAAGGTGGTGTTGAAGCCGGGGCTCATCGTCAGGCCGGTCAGGATCATCAGCGGGATGAGCGCGAAGATCACGCTGACATAAGCGAGCTTCTGCAGCGGATTATAGCGGCCCGCGGCATCGCCGGTCGGCAGCCGCAGCCGCGCATGATCCTTGATATCCTGCCACAGATGGCGCGGCTTCAATTCTTCGCGCGACGGCAGCACGTCCTTGCGGAAGTGGCGGTTGATCAGGCTGGTGATGAAATAGCTCGTGCCGGCGAGCACGAACACCCAGGCGAACAGGAAATGCCAGCGCCGCGCGCCGGCCAGGCTGTAGCGGCTGGGGATGGTCGCCCAGTAGGGAAAGGCACGCGTGCGCACGACGCCGTCCTGATCCTTCCACCGGCCGAGCACGCCGGTGGTGGGGATGAAGATCGTGTTGCCGATCACGACATGGCCGCCGCCGCTGGGCGTGGGGCCGATCTGCAGCCAGGGGCGATCGTAATTGGCGCCGGCTTTTCCCCAATAGAGGCGGGGATGGGCGTTGAAGATCATCAGGCCGCTCATCAGCAGGATGAAGACCGTCAGCGCGTTCAGCCAGTGCCAGATGCGGGTCGGCCATTTGTGCCGGTACAACCATCCGGGAGACTGCGACCGCGCCATAGAAACAAGCGCTTAGCATTGGCTGGACTGAACGTCACCCGAACAGATTTGATACAATATATCATTGCTTTTGCAGTCGGCAGCGTCCATTTGGAGGCGGTCATGCGCAGCCGGGCCGATCTTATCGAGGGAATCGCGGTGGGCGCGACGATTGCGTGCCTCGCGCATTGCCTGGCGCTGCCGCTGCTGTTCGCGCTGGTGCCCGTCTTGTCATCGGTGCTGCCGATCCCGGAGCATTTTCACATCATCGCGCTCGCGCTGGCGATTCCGGCCACGGCCGGCGCGCTCTTTGCGGGTTACCGGCGGCATCGTCTGGCGGGGCCGCTGATCGCCGGCACGATCGGCCTGACGCTGTTGGCGCTGGCCGCGATCCACTGGGGCGAAACCCCGCTGGAGATGCCGATCACGGTGCTCGGCAGCATCGCCATCGCTATTGCCCATCTCGCCAATTGGCGTTTTCGCCGCGCGAGTCATCTGACCACCGCCTGATTTCGCGACGTGCGGGTGACGTCCTGCCGGGAGCAATGTCCTGCTTGGTTTCGGTGCTAGCAAAAAGCGTCATCGCGAGGCGCGGAACGCGCCGCGGCGATCCAGGCCTACCGTCGGGACTGGATTGCTTCCCCCGGCTTTCGCCGGGGTCGCAATGACGGTGTCGATGTGAGCGCTGTTAGCCCTTTGCGCCTTCCGGCACGCTGGTGATGTCGGACGAACCCCTCCAGATATTGATACCGCTGTCGCGCGCATGGCCGTCGATCGCTGCCAGTTCCTCCGCACTAAAGGCGAGATTCTTTACCGCATCGAGCGAATCATCCAGCTGCTCGACCGTACGCGCACCGATCAACGCCGAGGTCACGCGCGGATCGCGCAGCACCCAGGCGATTGCCATTTGCGCGAGACTCTGACCGCGCGCCTGCGCGATGTCGTTGAGCGCGCGGATATGTTCGATCGTCTCAGGCTTGATCAGCTCGGCCTTGAACGATCCGCCCTTGGACGCGCGTGCACCGGCCGGCACGCCGTTAAGATAACGGTCGCTCAGCAGGCCTTGCGCGATCGGGGAAAAGGCGATGCAGCCGGTGCCGAGATCGTCCAGCGTGCCCAGCAATTCCTGCTCGATCCAGCGGTTGAGCATCGAATAGCTCGGCTGATGGATCAGTAGGGGGACCTTATATTCGGCCAGGATTGCCGCGGCTTGGCGGGTGAGGCCGGGTTCGTAGCTGGAGATGCCGACATAGAGCGCCTTGCCCTGGGCGTGGATCTGCGCGAGCGCGCCCATCGTCTCTTCCAGCGGGGTCTTGGGATCGACGCGGTGCGAATAGAAGATGTCGACATAATCGACGCCCATCCGCTTCAGGCTCTGGTCGAGGCTGGCGACCAGATATTTCTTGCTGCTGCCGACATCCCCATAAGGCCCCGGCCACATGTCCCAGCCGGCCTTGGTCGAGAGGATCAGTTCGTCGCGATGGCCGGCAAAATCGGTCGCCAGGACCTTCCCGAAATTCTCTTCGGCCGAGCCGTAGGGCGGCCCATAATTGTTCGCGAGATCGAAATGGGTGACGCCGCGATCAAAGGCGCGCCGCAAGATTGCGCGGCCCGTTTCGAATATGTCCGCACCCCCGAAATTCTGCCACAGCCCCAGCGAGATGGCGGGCAGATCAAGCCCGCTGCGCCCGCAGCGTCGGTACGGCATCCGGCCATCATAGCGGGACGGGTCGGCAACATAGGGGGCGGGGAAGGCCATGGGTCGCTCCTGCTTGACGGCACGGGCCATTACGGCGGTACGGGGGAATGTCTATAACGTCGGACGGCGCGGAAGGATTTCGAATGACGGTGAATATTGCGTTGATCGGATATGGCCTGGCGGGCGCCTCCTTCCATGCGCCGTTGATCGCGGCCGAGCCGCGTCTGAAAATTACGCATGTCGTCACCCGCCAGGCGGACGCGGTCCGCCAGGCGATTCCCGATGCGATCACTGTTACCGATGCGAAGGAGGCGATTGACGCCGACGGTGTCGGCCTGGTCGTCATCGCGACGCCGAACCAGACGCACGTGCCGTTCGCGCGTGAGGCGCTGGAGGCGGGCAAACATGTCGTGGTGGACAAGCCGTTCGCGCCGGATGTCGCCGCCGGTGCCGAACTGATCGCGCTGGCCGACCGGCACCAGCGCATGCTCACCGTGTTTCACAACCGGCGCTGGGACAGCGACTTTTTGACGGTGTCAGACCTTATCGCCAGCGGCCGGCTTGGCGAGATCGCGCTGGCGGAATTCCGCTGGGATCGGTTTCGCCCTGCAATCAAGCCGGGCTGGAAAGAGGAGCCGGGCCAGGGGAGTGGCCTGCTCGCCGATCTGGGGCCGCATCTCGTGGATCAGGCATTGCGGCTGTTCGGATCGCCGGAGTACGTCTTCGGCGACATCGCCTGTCAGCGCGCCGGCAGCCGGGTCGACGATTATTTCGAGATCACGCTTCATTATGGCACGCGCCGGGTGATCCTGTCCGCCGCGACCCTGCTGGCTGCACCGCGCCCCCGCTTTGCGGTGCACGGCACCCGGGGCAGCTTCGTCAAATATGGCATCGACCCGCAGGAAGCCGCGCTGCGCGCGGGCGTGCGTCCCTTGGATCCCGGCTTCGGCGAGGAGACGCCCGATCTTTATGGCGTGATGACGGATGCCGATGGCGCGCAGCCGCTGCCGAGCGCGCGGGGAGACTGGCGGCGCTTCTACGGCGCGGTCGCCGACGCGATCCTGGACGGGGCACCCCCGCCGGTCGATCCGCGGGACGCGGTTACCGGACTGCGGATCATCGCCTGTGCACGGGAGAGCGCGCGCGACGGCGTGCGGGTAAGCTTTCCGCGCGGCTAGGCTTGTGCCAAGCGGAGTTCGCGACGCGCCAGTGCGTCTTGGGGAAAGAGTGCATCATGGCCGAACGCTTCGAACGGCATCGCCAACCCTGGCGGCAGGATGAGCTTCAGAAGCTGCATAGCCTTGCCAAGAAGGGCATGGCGCTCAAAGCCATCGCCAAAGCGCTCACGCGCAGCGAGGAGTCGGTCAAGGAGCGCGCCAAGGCCGACGGGCTGAACATCGCCAAACTTCATTAGGTATGGGCCGCCCCGGCGGGGGGCAGACCCGCTAAGGGGAAGTATGGCGTTCGCGGATTCACGGTAAGGTTATTGCCTCCAGCGGCCCCGGCCTCCGCCGGGGCGACGGGCCTAGCCGGCCGTCTCCAGCCGTTCGCTCGCTTCCATCCACTTGGCTTCAGCCGCTTCAAGCGCTGCCGCCACGTCGGCACGCCGCTTCATGAGATCGCTCATCGCGAGCTTGGCCAGCGTGGGTGTGGCCTGCTTGGGATCGAACATCGCCAGATCGATCGCGCTCTTGTCCGCGGTCAGCTTCGCAACCGCAGCCTCATGCTCCTGCACCTGCTTGCGCAATGCCGACGCTGCCTCGCGCTCGGCCGCGGCAGCCTTCTTGTCCTTCTTGTTGAACTTGCCGCCATCCTTCTTGGGCTGGTTCTTGCCCAGGATCAGATCGGTATAATCCTCCAGGCTGCCGCTGAATTCCTGCGCGGTGCCGTTGTCGACCAGCACCAGGCGATCCGCCGTCAGCTCCAGCATGTGGCGATCATGGCTGACCAGCAGCACCGCGCCCGAATAGCTGTTCAGCGCCTGTACCAGCGCCTCGCGCGCATCGACGTCAAGGTGGTTGGTCGGCTCGTCGAGGATCAGCATGTGCGGCGCGTCCCGCGTGATCAGCGCCAGCGCCAGTCGCGCTTTCTCGCCGCCGGACATCTTGCCGACCTTGCTGGTGGCGCGGTCGCCCGAAAAGCCGAACCGGCCGAGCTGCGCGCGCACGGCCGCCGGCGTCTTGCCCTTCATCACCCGCGTCATATGCTCCAGCGGCGTGTCGTCGCTGTCGAGTTCCTCCACCTGATATTGGGTGAAATAGCCCACCCGCATCTTGCCGGTAGCGTTCATCTCGCCGTCCATCGGCGCAAGTTGCGCGGCCAGGAGGCGGGCGAGGGTCGTCTTGCCGTTACCGTTGCGTCCCAGCAGCGCCACGCGATCATCCGGGTCGATCCGCAGGTTGAGCCGCTGCAGGATCGGCGTGCCGGCATAGCCGACGCTTGCGAGATCGAGCGTGATCAGCGGCGGCCGCAATTCCTCCGGATCGGGGAAGTCGAACGACAGAGTCGGATCCTCGGCCATCGCCGCGATCGGCTGCATCCGCGCCAGCGCCTTGACGCGCGACTGCGCCTGCTTGGCGGTGGAGGCACGCGCGCTGTTGCGGGCGATAAAGTCCTGCAGCTTGGCGCGCTGCGCATCCTGATTGGCCTTGGCGGCCGCCAGCTGCGCCGCGCGCTCCGCCCGCTGCCGCTCGAAGGAATCATAGCCGCCCGCGTAGAGCATCACCTTGCCGCCCTCGAGGTGGAGGATATTGTCCACCACCTTGTTGAGCAGGTCGCGCTCGTGGCTGATCACCACCATCATCGCCGGGTAGGATTTAAGGAAATTCTCCAGCCACAAGGTGGCTTCGAGATCGAGGTGGTTCGACGGCTCGTCGAGCAGCAGCAGGTCCGGTTCGGAGAAGAGCAGCGCGGCGAGCGCGACGCGCATCTTCCAGCCACCCGAATAGCTGTCGAGCGGCCGTTGCTGCATCTCATCGTCGAAACCCAGGCCGACCAGGATGCGCGCCGCGCGCGATGGTGCGCCATAAGCGTCGATTGCGATCAGCCGCTCGTGCACCTCGCCCAGGCGGTCGGCATCTTCGTAACAGGTCTCGCTCTCGGCCAGCAGCGCCGCACGCTCGGTATCCGCCGCCAGCACCGTGTCGATCGGCGTCGACGTGCCGCTCGGGGCTTCCTGCGCGATATAGCCGATGCGCGTGCCGCGCGGCATCTCGATCGCGCCGTCATCCGGATCGATCTGGCCGATGATTGCCTTCATCAGAGTCGATTTGCCGGCGCCGTTGCGACCGATCAGGCCGACGCGACTACGCGCCGGTAGCGTCGCGGTCGCGCGGTCGAGGATCGTGCGTCCGCCCAGACGCACCGTGATACCATTCAGGTTAAGCATGGCGCGCGCCTATCACGACTTGGCTCGCAGCGGTAGTGCTGCATGTGCGAAGACGCCGGGCTTGGGTGTGCCTAGTGCGCCCGCTTCAGCCGCACGATCGCCGCGTCCATCGCCTGCAGGAAGCGTGAGCGATCCGTCTTGGCGAACGGGGCAGGGCCACCCAGTTGCTCGCCGCCCGCGCGCAGATCGGCCATGATCGCGCGCGTTGCCACAGCGGCGCCGATCCCGCTCGCCGTGAAGGGCTTGCCGTTGGGGGCAATGACCGTCGCGCCGGCCTTGATGCAGCGATCGGCCAGCAGGATGTCCGCCGTCACCACGATCGCGGCCTTGTCCGCCGCCGCCGCGATCCAGTCGTCCGCCGCGTCGAAGCCATCGCTTACCACCACGCGGCGGATCAGCGGATGGTCCGGCACGCGCAAGTGGCTGTTGGACACGATCACGACCGCGACGCCGGTGCGATAGGCGACCTGATAAATCTCGTCCTTGACCGGACAGGCGTCGGCATCGACCAGAATGTGCGGCGTCATGCCCTTGCTGTAGGGCCGTCGCCGTCGCCGCAAAACCCCGCAATCGCATCTGCCCAGGCAGTTCGCCATGGTGCAGCCAGCGGGTCGCAGTGCCGTGCAGCCGACCGACTGCCGGTTCCTCCTGCCGAACTGTCTCCCTGCCGACGCTTAGAGCATGATGACTTTACACTGATCCGTTCTTGCCGAGTAGCGACCGAGTTGCCCGCAGGGCGTATCGAGGGCGCGTATCGAGGCATTGGTGATGGCCTCTCGATACGCGCTCTCGACAAGCTCGATCGCTACTCGAGACGAACGGGTCCTACCGAAATCGTCACGCTCTAGAACCACGGACAAAGCGTCTCTTCGTTGCCCATCGGGGCGATAGGAAAGACAGCTTCGCACGATGTTAGGAGGTCCAGCGTTATGCGGTCTCGACCGCGATCCGGGTTATCCCGGGCCGCAAGCCGGCCGCCGTGGCACGCAGGGTCAGCGCGCCCGCGCGCCCCGCGTCCGACTGCACGATCACCTGCGCCAGCCCGTTGTACAGCCGCCGTTGGCGTCCTTTCTCGGGCTCGTGGCTATTGGCATCGCCATTGCCCAAGCCGATGATCCGGCCACCGGTAATGTCGAAGGCCACATCCAGATTTGCGGTCGCGATCGGGCGCTTCCGCGCATCCAACGCTTCCACCGTGATCGCCGTCGCATCGCGCCCGTCCGCTGTCAGCATCACGCGGTCCGGCGTCAGCCGCAGCGCCACGGGCGCGCCTGTCGTTTCCACCATCGCGCGCGCCACGATGCGGCCGCCGCGCTTTGCCACCGCCTCCAGCCGCCCGGGGGCATAGGGCACACGCCATTCGTTCATCTCGTACGGATCGACCTTTTGCTCGCCGATCAGGCGGCCGTTGAGCATCAGGGCCACGGTTTCGGCGTTGGTCATCGCCATCACGCGGATCGGCTGGCCCTCGCGGCCGGCCCAGTTCCAATGCGGGATGAGATGCAGGATCGGTCGGTCCTCCACCCACTGCGCCTGGTGGATGAAGAAGGCGGCTTTGGGGAAGCCGCACAGGTCCATGATCCCGAAGGACGATGCTGCTGTGGGCCATTCGAACGGCTGTGGTTCGCCGCGATAGTCGAAGCCGGTCCACACGAACGCGCCGGCCACGAACGGCCGTGTGGCGATGGCCTTCCATGCCGCGCGATGCGTCGCCCCCCAGGGCTGGGCCTCCTCGTCATAGGAGGCGAGAACATGGGCGCCGGTGCGGTCGGACCTATATTCGCCGCGCGTCATGACGGCGGATGTATCTTCCGAACTCGTCAGCGGCTTATCGGGGAAGGCCGCGTGATATTTGTCATATTGGTCGATCTGATAGTTGAAGCCGACCACGTCGACGGCCTGCGACACATTGGCGGGTTCGAACATGCCGTTGTTCATCGCCGCGGTGACCGGTCTTGTATCGTCCAGCGCCTTCACCGCCGCCGCCATCCGCCGGACCATTTCATAGCCTTCGCGCGTGCCCTGCAGCGGCTCCTCGTTGAACACGGACCACAGGATGATGCTGGGATGATTGCGGTCGCGCCGCACCATCCATTGCAACATCGCCATATAATCCGGGCTGCTGTTGAACAGCCGGTTCTCGTCCATGATCAGGAAGCCCAGCCGGTCGGCTGCATCCAGCAGTTCGCGCGTCGGTGCATTGTGCGACATGCGGATCGCGTTGCAGCCGAGATCCTTCAGCCGGCGCAGGCGATAATCGATAATCGAATCCGGCAGTGCGACGCCCAGCCCGGCATGATCCTGATGGATGCATACGCCCTTCAGCTTCACCGATCGGCCATTCAGGAAAAAGCCGCGGGCCGGATCGAAATGCTGGGTGCGGAAGCCCGCCGGCGTTTCCACCGCATGCAGCTCGCGACCGCCCACCAGCACGCTGGTACGCACACGATAGAGCGTCGGCGTCTCGATCGACCATAGTTTCGGTGCAACGATGGCAATCTCCGCGCGTGCCACGCCATGCTCCAGCGGCGCGACCTTGATCGGCGCGGCCTGCGCCTGCGCGAGCGCTCTGCCGTCCGGATCGATGAGCACGGCGCGCACGACGGCCTCGGTTGCATCGCGGCCGATATTGGCGATCGTCGCCTCGACCGGGATCGTCCAACGTCCGCCGGGGGTGCCGCCGTCTGCCGGGCGTGGATGGGCATAGACGCCGTCGGTGGCGATGTGCACGGCCGGCCGCTTCGCCAGCCAGACATGGCGGTAAATGCCGCCGCCCTCATACCACCAGCCCTGCAGCGGCGAGGAATCCGCCCGCACCGCGATGACGTTTGGCTCCGCGCCAAAGCGCGCGAAGGCGGTAATGTCGATATAGACGCTGTTATAGGCGCTCCACACGTGCGCCACGACATTGCCGTTGAACCAGATCGTGGCGTTGGTGGCGATGCCGTCGAACTGCAGCTCCAGATATTGGTCGCGTTCGGCTTCGCTCAGCGTGAAACTATGACGGTACCAGCCTATCCCCTTGGGCCGATAACCCTGGCTGACATTCTCACTCTCCAGGAACGGCCCCTCGACCACGAAGTCGTGCGGCAGATCCAAAACGCGCCAGCCGCTATCGTCATATTTGATCGCCGCCGCACCCTGCGCCGCGCCGGCCTTGGTGCTCTGATAAGTCTCGTCATGGGTGCGGGGCGGCGTCGGCACGATATCGCCGCGATGGAAACGCCAGCCCGTGTCCAGCAATTGCCGCGATGGATCGCCCGGCCCCGCGGAGACGGGCAAGGTGTCCGCTTCACCCGGCGCCGCCAATAGTCGCCCCGGCGCGCCGAGCGACGCCGCGAGCCCAAGCCCGCCGCTCGCCCCCAGAAAGCTCCGCCGCCGCACGCCGCGCGCCTGCGTACCCATCTCTGCCATCCGCTGCCCTTCTGTCATGGTGCAGCGATGCTAGCGGAGCCGGGTGCCGCTGCGCCAATGTTTTCAAACCATGCGCTGCCGTGATCGCGCCGGGCTGCGGCAAAATCTACGGTTGCGGGGGAAGGGTGGCTCTCAGCCCTGCTCAGCCCGCAATTTCCCCGATCCATCCACCGGATCCTGCCCAGCAATCGCCTGAAAGCCCTTGCGAATGCCATATTGCACCGCCCAACCCAGCGCGAACGTCGCGACCAACGGCACCACCGCCCTTATCGCGCTTTCGGCGACCGTACCGATGATTGCGCCCTTAATCCCGCTATCCCCATCCTGCCGATCGATAGCTGCGCCAATCAGCGCCCCGAGCAAGTTAGCCATATATTGTCTCCTTCGCGCAGCAGAGCGCGGGAGAATAAGAGAGGTTCCGACGTACGATACTTGGAGCAGCGGTGCCGTAGCTCCGGCTTTGCACCTCGATCCCTGACGCGACCCCGAGACTGCAAAGGCTTGCGCGTCTCGGGACTCGTAGATCAGACGGTCGTTCCGCGCTTGGTGCGGGCTGCGTCCAGGCTCCATTCCCCGCCGCCGGCAAAGGCCAGGTACAAGAAGATGAAGCAGAACAGGATCGCCGCGTCGCCACCGTTGAGGCCTGGCCACGGGCCTTGCGAGAAATGGGCGATGAAATAGGCGACGGCCATCTGGCCGCAGCAGACGAAGGCGGCGACCCGCGTGAACAAGCCCAATGCGATCAGGGCGCCGCCCGCCACCTCGATCGCACCGGCGACCAGTAACAATGTCGGCAGCGGATCAGGGGCGCCCGGCTGTGCGGCCGGGAAGTGGAGCAGTTTCATCAGCCCGTGTTCCATGAACAGCAAGGCCGCAACGATGCGCAGCACACTCAAGATTCGCGGTGTCCAGATGCTCATGATGGTTCTCCCCTGATCGACGAAGCAAAGCAGCCGCACATGGGAATCGCCCATACGCTCACGCATGGCGTCGTCCATCCCCTTTGCGAGGAATGGATGGGGAGCGACGCGTTTCGTCGCAACAGCAAAGCGAGGCGCGCGCCTGATGGAGGATCGCGCCCCGTTCAGCGATCAGTCGTTATCGTCGTCACTGTCCGTCTGGCCGAGCCGGTCTTCCTCGTCATCCATCATCGGCTCACCCTGGTAGGCGCCATTGTCGATGCGCCCACTGCTGACCATCTGGTTCATCGTATCGACCAGATCCGGCACATCGTCCGGCATCACTGCCGCGGGGTTGCGGGTCCCGCCATGTTCGCTTTCCACGAACGGATCGTTGGCGAGGCCGAGCGCGTCATCCGTCACATCCTGTGCCTGATCATCATCCCGCTGCTCATCATTGTCATTTTCGTTCAGTGGATCCTCATCCCGTGCGGCAATGCGATCATCTTCGGGTGGGCGCGACGACATGGAACGAGACCTTTCATGGGAGGAATTAGTTAACAAACCTCCCATGCCGTCCAGCCGTTCCGTTCCACAGGATTAACGCCAGGCAAGGGTGTCAGATGTCCGTCCGGCTGCCGCGATACGCTAAATCATATATAGAATACATCCATAATGGATATAAATTGAAGGTTCATTTGGAGGCGACATGGGCACCGCGCTGCGCCATCAAGGATGATGTTGCTTACACCCCGTCTCGCAACTGTATCGAATGGAAAGGTGATGCAGATCGGTAACAGCATGCGGAATATAGACGCGCAATAGGGTTGTCTGCAGCTCCACGATTTACAACGCAATAGCAGAGCTTTATCGCTTTACGTTAAGCAGCTGGGGTTCGTCGTTTTTGCTAGTGTTGGTTCCGTCCCTGGCGCGTGTGCAATTGCGCACTGCATGGGGCAGCATGGCGATTCAACAATGTGCCTGCAGTTGATGCTCTCTGGTCGACATTTGGTGTGAGTCCGCTATGAGCGCTTGAATTTGATCCTTTTCGGTGTGAATTCGAACTTCCTGGAGTGTGCCGTGCGCCAAGACGCCAAAAGCCTGCTCAAAAGGCTGAACCTGGACGATTTCCAGTATCGCGATTTCTCAGATCCCTTTCTGACGATCGAGCCTTGGCCGCTCTTTCAGGCGCTGCTCCGTGATCCGCGTGTCCTGGGTCGTGCAGTCATGCGTGCGCCCACCGAAGCGACCGACGTCGCGCAGCGGCCAGCCCCGAAGTCCGCACCGGAACGCAGCCGGATTTTTGAGGCATATGAAAAGCGTGTCGAGGCTGCTCCGGCACCGCAAGGCACGGTTAACGTTCGTAATTTCCTGGCAGGTCTATCGGGGCAGGGTGAGTGACCCTCTTAATTTCGCATTCGCCGAAGGGTGGGGTCGGAACGACCTTTTTAAGTGCCTATCTCGCCGTGCAATTTGCGGAGCGAGGTCTTGATGTCACGCTGATCGACTTCACCTTTCAGGACGACATGAAGCTCTACTTCGGGATCCAACCGAGTCAGGAGCTCAGCGCGCTCGGCGATCGTAACGCAGAGCCATTGCTGGCTGCCGGCGTCCAATTATTGCAGGGGTACGACGCCGCGCAGGACCCCACTATTCGGCGTGATCTTCAATCCGGTCGCGCCTTTTCGGATTCAAACCGGCTTTACATTGCCGATATTCCTTCGGGGGATCGGGACCTTAAGGCGTTGCTGATGCCGCATGCGACGCTTCATCTTTGCGCGCTGCTCCCGCGCGCGCCGTCCCTGGCCGCTTTGACCAAGATCGATTCGGATCATCCGGCCATCGGCTTGGAAAAGACCGTGTTCATCATGAACCAGGTGGACGATCGGCAGCGGCTTTCAGGCGATAGCCACACGTTCGTTCGAGAATTGTTTGGCGACCAGTTGATTGGTTCGGTCCGCCGCGACGAGGCGTTGAACGAAACCTTGGCGATGTTCGAGCCGCTCACAAAATATGCGCCGACGAGCGTCATCCTGCCCGATCTGGTCCTGCTGGCCAGGGCGGTGCTGGAACGCTGCGGCATCGCCACCGATGAGGATGGTACGCTGGGCGCCGGGGCATGACGCAGGCTGCCGCCCTGCCGCGGCGCTCCCTGTTGGGCATGATCGCCAACGTCTTCATCGGCATTGGCGTGGTCATGACCATGTGGCTCGTGGTCAGCGTTCCGCTGGATCTGCGCGCGCAATGGCTCTTTGCGATTTCGACGATCGTCGGTGCGATCCTGATCGGTCGCAATCGATCCCGCCGGTCGTCGCTCGTCATCGCCGTGCTGTCGACCATCGTGTCGACCCGCTACATGTTCTGGCGCACGACGGAGACCCTGTCCTTCAACTCGCTGCCGGAGGCGCTGCTCGGAACAGGGCTTTATCTGGCCGAACTCTATGCTTGGTTGATCCTCGTTCTTGGCTTCTTCCAAACGAGCTGGCCGCTGGATCGCCCGCCGGTCGAGATTGAAGGCGCGCCGGAGGAATGGCCGACGATCGACGTCTATATCCCGACCTATAACGAGTCGCTCGAGATCGTGCGCAACACGGTTTATGCGGCGATGGACATGGATTATCCGGCCGATCGGTTCCGGGTATTCATCCTGGACGATGGTCGCCGGCCGGAATTCAGGGCGTTCGCGCGCTCGGTCAAATGCGGTTATCTCACCCGGGCCGACAATCTTCACGCCAAAGCGGGCAACCTGAACGCCGCGATGAAGCAGACCGATGGATCGCTGATTGCGATCTTCGATTGCGATCACGTGCCGACGCGCGCCTTCCTACAATTTACGGCGGGCTGGTTTCAAAAGGATGCGCAGCTCGCACTGCTGCAGACGCCGCACCATTTCTACACGCCCGACCCGGTTCAGCGGAACCTGGAGGGGGCCGAGGACATGCCGGGAGAGGGCGACCTGTTCTATGGTGCGGTTCAAAACGGCAACGATCTCTGGAACGCCACCTTCTTCTGCGGATCCTGCGCGATCATTCGCCGGACCGCGCTGGAGCAGACCAACGGCTTCGCCGGTGAGACGGTTACCGAAGATGCGCACACCGCGCTGAAGCTGCAGCGTATGGGTTGGAACACGGCCTATATCGGCGCGCGTCTCTCTGCGGGCCTGGCGACGGAGCGGCTTGTCCTGCACATCGGCCAGCGCATTCGCTGGGCGCGCGGCATGACCCAGATCATGCGCATCGATAATCCGCTGTTCGGTCCCGGCCTCAGCTGGCAGCAGCGTCTTTGCTACGCCAATGCGATGCTGCACTTTCAGTTTCCGCTGCCGCGCATCGTCTTCCTGACGTCGCCGCTCGCTTATCTGATCGCGGGGGCAAACATCATTCATGCCTCGGCTGGGCTGATCTTCGCTTATGCTTTCCCCCACCTTTTCCTGTCGATGCAGTCGAGCGATCGCACGCAGGGTGGCGACCGGCGTCCGTTCTGGGGCGAAATTTACGAGACGTTGCTCGCCTTCCACCTGGTGAAGCCAACGATTTACACCCTGTTCAACCCTCGCAAAGGCAAGTTCAACGTGACCGACAAGGGGGGGCTCCTCAGCAAGACCTATTTCGATCTGCACACGGTCAGGCCGCATCTGATCACGATCGGGCTGATGATGTTCGGTATCGCCTTTGCGTTCGGAAAAAGTTTCTTCCCGGACATGTTCGACGTGCATCTGGACACGTTGCTGCTGAACACGGTGTGGGCGACCTTCAGCCTGATCATCCTGATCGCGGCGGTGTCGGTTGCACGGGAACAGCGGCAGGTGCGCAATCACATCCGCATTCCGGTCGAGCTGCCGATCACCCTCTATTTCGACGATGGCTATGTGATCGAAGGACTGACGCGCGACATCTCCATGGGCGGGTTGTCGGCCAAGATTGATGACGATTTCAACATCCGCGGGCGCGTCGTCACGCACATTTCGATGCCGATGGGCGACGATACGTTCGCTGTGCCGGTCGACACGATCAAGATGGAGCAAAGCGTCGCCAACGTCAGCTTCAAGCCTTTGGGTGTGGAGCAGATTCGTCTGCTGATCCGCTCCGTGATGGGGCGCGCGGACGCGTGGCAGCTGGAAAGGCCGCATCCGTCGGTCTCGCCGCTGCGGTCGGTCATGGACATTGTCGGTATCGATGCGATTACGCTGGGGGCAATCGTGACGGCCTGGCGCCAGCGGCGCAAGGATCGCAAGCTGGCGGCGCGCAATCCGCTTGCCGCCGCCGCGGCTGGATCTTCCATCATCAAGGCGGTGGCGATCCTGGGTGCCATAATCGGTTCGTTCTTGCTGCTGCCGACGATGGGGCATTCGCAGCCGGCCAGAGTGGCGCCCGCATCCGCATCCGCAGCCGGCGAGGCAGCGGCGCCCGCACCGCAGAATGGCTTGCGGCTGCGTACGACGCTGCGCGACCTGCAGGTGAAATATCCGATCCGCCTGGCAGGGACGCGGGGCGAATATGGCATCCCCTTCGGCATGCGGCCGGATCAGGTGGTGACCCAGGCGACCCTCACGCTCAATATGGCCTACTCGCCCGCTTTGCTGGCCGATGTCAGCCAGCTGGTCGTGGTCCTGAATGGGGAAGTTGTTCAGACCGTGCGGCTGGAGCAGGGTGGGGCGGATCGTACGACGCTGTCGATACCGATCAACCCGGCACTGTTTCTGGCAGGGGAAAACCAGCTGAACCTCCGCTTCATCGGCCATTATGCCCGTGATTGCGAAGACCCGTTCCACTCCTCGCTGTGGGCGAACATCAGCAATACGCGGTCGTTCCTGGACGTTTCCGTGGAGCGCGTGCCGGTCGGTCCCAACCTCGCGCGTTTGCCGGCGCCTTTCTTTGATCGGGCGATGACGACATCGCTGGTTCTTCCGTTCGTTTTTGCAGGTTCACCTTCCAATGGCGAGCTGGAGGCGGCGGGTAGCCTTGCTTCGTGGTTCGGCGGGCTCGCAAGCTATCGCGGCTTCTCGTTCCCAACCTCGGTTGGCACGTTCCCGCGCGGCAACGCGATCGTCTTCGTGACCAACCAGCGGCGCATCGGGACGTTTGGCGGATCGATTTCCGGCCCATCGGTCGCCGTCGTCGCGAACCCCAGCGATCCCAACGGCACGCTGATGCTCGTCATGGGTCGCGATGAGCATGATCTGAAGCTCGCCGCGGCAGCAATCTCGCTCAACCGTGGCTTGCTTGGGGGCACGCTGGCGTCGCTTGCCAGCGCCCGCATTCCGATCATGCCCCGCTATAGCGCGCCGCGCTGGTTGCGCACCGATCGGCCGATCCAGCTGGGCGAGATTGTCGATCCGCGATCGATGCAGGGGCTGGGCCTGCCGCCGGGGCCACTGACCGCCGCTTTCCGGGTGGCACCCGATCTATTCTTCTGGCCGCACCAGGGTGCGACGATGAACGTGCGCTATCGTTATCCAGCCGCTTCCTGGCTCGATACGCGCGCCTCGCGGCTCGACGTGTCCCTGAACAATCAATATCTGCGGACGCTGCCGCTGTCGGGCCAAAGCATGTGGTCGATCTATTTCGATCGCTATTTCGGCAAGGGCGAAGGCGCGGATACGCGCACGTCGCGGGCCAGCATGACACTGCCAAGCTACATATTGTTCGGCCAGAACCAGCTCGTGTTCGACTATAACCTGGTCCTCGCCAACAAGAAGAAGTGCGAAGGAACCATACCGGACAATGTGCGCGTCTCGATCCTGCCCGACAGCACGATCGATCTTAGCAACAGTCATCACGCTATCCGCTTGCCGAACCTCGCCACGTTCGCGAGCGCCGGCTATCCTTTCACCATCCGGCCCGACCTTGGCGAGACGGCGGTGGTGCTGGGCGCCAATCCCGCGCTCTCGACCATCCAGGCCTATCTCGAGTTGCTCGGCCGGCTGGGGGATTCGACCGGCTCGCCCGCGACCCAGGTCACGGTAATGCACCAGTTCGATCGCCAGCGTGCCGACGGCAAACATATCCTGCTGATCGGCGGCACGGATCTGGCCGGCTCGGGGGAGCTGTTTGCCGATGCGCCGGTCCAATTCCAGACGGGTAAGCTGCAGGTCAAGGAGCGCAACTTCATCGAACGCGCGTTCGACTTCGTCTCGCCGGATCAACGCGATTCACCCAAGTCTGTGGGCGATTATATCTATAATACCAATAGCTTCACCGGGATCGTCTCATTTGAGTCGCCATTCGACCGCGGCCGCAGCGTGGTTGCGGTGCTGGCCGACGATCCGACCAATCTCCCAACGATGATCGCGGGCCTCGCCGACGTGAAGATGAACGCGCAGGTGCAGGGCGATATCTCGGTCTCGACGGGAGACGGTATGACCAGCTTCGCCGTCGGCGACAGCTATTGGTCGGGCTCCTTGCCGCTGTGGATGAAAATCGCCTACTGGCTGAGCGGACGCCCATTGCTGTTGGCGCTTGGCGGGGTACTCGCTGCGCTTCTGATCGCGGTTCCAATCTATCACATGTTGAAGCGCCAGGAGCGGAAGCGCCTGCGGGCCCTAGAGAAATGATGAAACAGAAATTCTTTCGCGCGACCCTGTTGTCCGCGGCGATCGTTGCCGTCGCCCCCACCGCAGCAATTGCGGCGGAGTCGTCGCCGGTCGCGACGTTGCTGGAGCAGGGCCGTTATTGGAAGAGCAAGGGGCGGCAGGATCTGGCCAACCAGGCTTTCCGGCGCGTCCTTGCGATCGATCCGGGTAACGCTGCGGCGCGCGCGGGTATGAACCCGGCAAACCCCGGGACGACGGTGGCAGCTCCTGCCAAACCCAAACCTAGTGCGCCGACGCCCGTGCCCGCGCAGCCCACGCGAACCGCGACGCCGGCCCCGAAGCCGGCGGCGCCGAAACCGGTCGCGCCGGTACGCTCTGCCGCGGATCAGCTGGGCGAGGAACGACTGGCCGCCTTTGCCGCGCTGGATCGGGGCGATCTGAAGGATGCTGCACGACGGTTCGAGCGTATCGTCGCCCGCGCACCCAATGACACGGACGCGCTTGGCGGCCTTGGCGTCGTTCGCCTGCGCAACGGATCTTTCGCAGAGGCACGCTCGCTGCTGGAGCGTGCATCGCGGGGTGGTCGCGGCGACCGTTGGGCGCAGGCCCTGGCATCGGCACGCTTCTACGGCGATCTCAAGACGGCGCGGGATGACCTCGCCGCCGGCCGCGTGGCGCAGGCGCAGGCGACGGCCGAGCAGCTGACGCGCTCGAATTTTGCTGATCGAGAGCCAGCAAACCAGCTGCTGGCCAATATCTACGAGCGGCAGGGCCGCTATGAGGAAGCGTCTGCGCTCTATGGAAAGGCCGCGCAGGCAAGCGGGATCACGCAGCAAACCAGCCGCAACCTGCAGGTGAGCGCCGCGCGCACGCAAGCGCGTCAGGCCGTCAGTGATGGCCGTGTGGCCGAAGCCCAGCAGCTTTTCACGCGCGCCCTGGTGCTCGATCCCAACGACCCCTGGATGCGCTATGATTATGCGCGCTTCCTGATCCAGCAGCAGCGACCGACGGAGGCCGCGGCCGTCGCCGCGCCATTGTTCCAGGCAAGCAGCGCGGAAGGCCTGTATGCAGGTGCGCTCTATAGCAGCGAATTAGGCCAGGTCACCACCGCCGAAGCGCTGATCGATCGTATTCCGTCTCAGCAGCGCACGCCCGAGATGGTCAGCTTCGCGCTCGGTGTGAAAACCGATGCGGCGATCGCCCGGGTGCGGGCCATGGCGGCACAGGGCCAGCAGGCGGCCGCTTTACAGGGGCTGAGGCAGATTGCCGCCACGCCCGGGATCAGCGCCGCCAAACTTGCTGCGGTAGCCTCCGCCTTCAACGATCTGGGCGATACGGCCAGCGCGACCCAATATGCGCAGCAAGCTCTCGCGAGCGGGCCGGATACGGCCGAAGGATATGAACCGATCGTTCGCATCCTGGCCGCCGCAGGCCAGGATTCCTTCGCGTTATCGGCGGTCCAGCGGGCCAGCGAGCTGGCGGGCGCTTCGCCGCAGGGGCAACGCACGGTCGCTCGCCTGAACGGCGCCCTCGCGGCGTCGCAGGCAGATCGCATGCGCCTTTCCGGTCAATATGCGCCCGCCTTCGATCTGCTGCAAAATGCCTGGAATGCGGCGCCCGGCAACGCCGATATCCTGTCCGCACTTGGGCGCTTGTATCAGAGCGGGGGCATGCAGCCTCAAGCGGCGCGCACGTTTCAGATGGTGCTCGCCAGCGACCCGAACAATCGCGGAGCGCGTCTCGGATTGATCGACAGCGCCGCCGGCGCAGGCGAATATGCGCTGGCGGAACAGACATTGGCTGCCGCGATGCAGGCCAATCCCAACGATTACGAAGTCTTTCTTTCCGCAGCCCGGCTCGAGCAGGCGCGCGGCCACAAGGGAACGGCGCTTAAATATCTGAAGCAGGCGCAGCTGCTTTATACGGCGCAGGCCGGCAATCTGGCCGGGGGCTTCGGTAGCGCGAACCCGTTTGCGGGACGAACCTCCAACAACCCGTTTGCAACGGCAGCGGCGGCACCGGCTCCGGTCAACCCGTTCGCATTGGGCAATGGGCGCAACAATGTCGTCTACACCGCTCCGGCGCTGCAGATGCCGCCCCCACAGCCGGGCATGCCTGTGCAAGCGATGGGTAATCAGATGGCGCAAAACGGCGGCTATCCGGCCGCGAGCGTGGTTCCAACATTCGGCGCGTCCTCCGCATCGGCCGCGCCTCAGACCGCCAGCACCTTCCAGCCGGGCGGCTTCCAATCGGGTGGGATGGCGCAGGCGGGGCCGGGGGCAGCGATCGGCGATCCCGTGCTCCGCAATATCCAGCGCGACATGCAGACGCTGGCGGAAGGTTCGGAACCTCGCGCGGAGATGGTGACGGACTTCCGGTCCCGATCCGGTGAAAAGGGCCTCAGCCAGCTCAAGGAAGTGGGCGCGACCGCGACCGTGTCGACCGGGCTCGCGGGCGGGCGCGTCTTCGCTACGGCTCATGCACTGGCGCTCGACGCGGGACGCCCGACCGGCTCGGGGCTGGCGCGCTTCGGCCACAACCCCACAGCCGAGGCGCAGGCGATCGTCGACAAGGTGCCGTCGGTTTTGACCCAGGCGACCAGCCAGCACAAATCCGGCGTGGCCCTGTCCGCCGGATATAAGAGCGACTGGGTCAATCTAGATGTCGGCACCACGCCGCTTGGATTCTACAAGCATCACGTGACCGGCGGCGTGGAAGTGACGCCGCGATTGTCGCAACATGTCAGCGCGCGCGTGTGGGCCAATCGGCGCCCCGTGACCGATAGCGTCATCGCCTATGCCGGCACGATCGATCCGGTCACGGGCGGCTTTTGGGGTGCAGTGATGAAGAGCGGCGGCGGTGCGTCCGTCTCCTATGACAAGGACGGCACCGGGGCTTATGCCGACGGGTCCTATTACCATTATGACGGCACGCTGGTGCCCGACAATCACGGCGTCCAGTTCAACGTCGGTGGATATCTGCGGCTGATCCAGGGACGGGAATCGTCGCTGACCGTGGGCATCAACGGTAATTATCAGAAGTATAAGGACAATCAGAACTTCTTTACATATGGCCAGGGTGGCTATTTCAGCCCGCAGAGCTTCATGAGCGTCAGCTTCCCGCTGCGCTATGCTTTGCGGCGGCCTCTCTTCGATATCACGGCGGGGGTGACGCCTGGCTTCCAAAGCTACGAGCAAGGCGCGTCGCCGCTATATCCGACCGATCGGTTCGGGCAATCGGTCCTGGATTCGCTGAAAGCCCGCAACGCGGACGTCCGCGCCCGCTTCGACGACGAGAGCCAGAGCGGTTTTGGGGTCGCGGCAGAGGGCTCGGCTTATTACAGCGTCAGCAATTCCATGAAGATTGGCGGCGATCTGAACTTGAATACCTTCGGCGCCTACAATGAATTACGGGCATCGATCGGAATCAAGCAATCGCTAGGAAGCCGGCCGTGATCCCGTATTACATGCTCAACCCCATTGACGAGTGAACCACTCCGTGTCGAACGAAGCGTCCCGCCAATCCATAGCGCTGCTGCTCCTCCAGATGCTCGCCGAGATAAGGGCGTCCGCCAGCGACGAGCAGACCCTGGGTTTCATCCGGGCGGTGGGCGCACGCATAGCGGCGTTGAACCCGGTGACGGGCCTGGAGGACGACGTCGCGCTGGTGGCGGCGATGAACAACCTCTGGTCGGAACTGGAATGGGGCCATGTCAGCCTCACGTTCAGCGACGAGGGCGTGCGTATCAAACATCGTGGCATGCCGGCTACGCTGGATGGGAAAATAGAAAGTCTTTGGAACGAAATAGCGCCGACCCTGCTTGTAGGTATCTATGACCAGTGGCTCCAATCGATCGGCGGGGGCGCGGCGCTCCGCACCTGGATCCGGCAAAGCGGAGAAGATTACATCGAGCTGGTCCACGGGCCTTGATCGACGTGGACTGATCGTTTTGTTGGGGGCTGCCGTCGTCATGGGCCGCTCAGGCGCTTTTTCCCATGAACGTCGCATCGATCGCAATATCGGTGCCGCACCGCGGCCGAGCGCGTCTTGGGATCAATTTAAGGCGGCCTTCGTGCAAGCCGATGGCCGGGTGATCGACACCGGCAATAACGGCATCAGCCACACCGAGAGCCAGGGCTATGGCATGGTTCTGGCCGAGGCAGCAGGCGATCGCGAAACCTTCGACAGCATACATAGCTGGACCGAGCGCACGCTTGCGCGATCGGAGGATGCGCTATTCTCCTGGCGTTATGTGCCGACGGATCCCAATCCGGTCGCAGATCGCAACAACGCGACAGATGGCGATATTCTTATCGCGTGGGCACTGACGCGGGCCGCCGCGCGGTGGGGCGATCGTGCGTATAAATCGCGTGCGGCCGCGATCCGCAAGTCGATCCACGAACAGATGGTTCGCCCGATGGGTGACCATGTGTTCCTACTCCCCGGTTTGAGCGGATTTGAGAATGACGGGCGGCTGACGCTGAACCCGTCTTATTATATCTGGCCGGCGTTGAGCCTGTTCCAGCAGGTTGACGGCGCCAAGATGTGGGGGCCGGTGATTGCGGGCGGAGAGGCATTGCTGCGCGGTGCGCGGTTCGGCCCACTGCGTCTCCCGACCGATTGGGTCGATGTGACGGCGCCGAACGATTTCACGCCCGCTCTTGGCCGCCCGCCGCTGTTCGGCTTCGATGTGATCCGCGTGCCCCTTTACCTGATGATGGACGGCCGGATGGACGCCGCCCGTGACATGAGCGGTTTCTGGCGATCGTATCAGACGCGGGGCGCGGCAATCCCCGCGACCGTGAATGTCGTTACCGGTGAGGTTGCGCCTTATGCCCTTTCGGACGGTGGCATGGCGGTCGCCAACCGCGTGCTGGGCGTACCCGCGGCGCCCAAAGCTCCGATGACCGATTATTATTCGGCGGTTTTGCAGGAGCTTTGTTCTTTGGTGTAAGCCGCTTATCGATAGGCCGGCTAAGCTGGAAATTGGGGGGACGCGGCGAAGGTGCGCTCAATCAAGCCTGACATTGCTTCATCTGGTCGCGTCATGCGTCCTCTCTCGAAGCCGGGCCGCTATCGAGGCTGAAGCAAGCCACCGGCTTCCCGGTCGCTGACCATGTGGCGCAGATGAATGGCCGCCCGGTGATCCGCGGAAGACGTAGACGATGAAAACACTGACAATCGGTAAGGCTTTAGTTTGAACAAGGGGCATCGTTGCTGGATCGTGGTGGTGGCGCAGCTCACCCCATTTGCGCTGCTGGCGCAGACGGTCGATCAGAAGCAGCCGATCAGTAACGATGACCGCGAATTCGAAACCGCGCTCCCACCGCTCGATCAAGGTGTCATACTCCCAGCTCCCGCCGCGAGCGCGGAGCCTGTTGCCAGCCCGGATAGCGACCTGAATGCACCGCTGGCACCCCTGGCGACGTTCAATGCCGTGCCCTTGCCGGCCACCGCGACGGAACAGGCGAAAGGCGATGCGCCGCAACAGCTGCGCTATCAGCTCCGCCTGGAGGGCTTTCAGGAGGTGGGGCTGGACGATCGGTTTCGTGCGCTTTCGGCACTCCTCCATGACGGCAAGAAGGCAGCGAACGCGACCCAGATTCGTGCGCGAGCGGACGAGGATGTCCAGCTGGCAGAGCGCCTGCTGCGGTCGGAGGGATATTTCGACGGTACTGCCCTTGCCACGATCCCGGCAGCGGTAGCACCGGGCGCGGTTGCGCAAGTCACCATCACGGCCACGCCGGGCAAGCAGTACAACCTGTCCCAGATCACGCTGACGGGGCTGGCGGATGAGCCACATCTGCTGGCGCAGCGGGCGCTCGACCTTCAGCGCGGCCAGCCGATACAGGCGCAACGGATCGAAGATGCCGAGGCCCGCGTGTCGCTGCGCCTGCCCGAGCAGGGATATCCATTCGTCGAAGTGGGGCAGCGGGACATCCTGCTCGATCCCGCCGCCTTCACCGGTGATTATAGCCTGCCCGTCAGAGCGGGGCCAAAATCGCGATTTGGGCAGTTGCGAACGGAAGGTGACCCGGTATTCGCGGTCGATCACCTCAATGTCTTTCCAAGGTTCAAGGCGGGTCAGATCTATGACAGCCGCCAGACGGACGACTTACGACAGGCCCTGATCGGCACCGGGCTGTTGTCGACCGTCTCCGTAACGCCGGTACGGACTGGGGAGATACAGCCGGACGGCACGGAAACCGTGGATCTGCTGGTACAGCAGGTTCAGGGCAAGGCGCGCACCCTGTCGGCCAGCGCCGGCTACGGCACGGGTGAGGGCGTGAAGGTGAGTGGCGGCTGGGCGCATAATAATTTGTGGAGCCCGGAGGGCGCGCTGATCCTGGATGCGACCGCGGGAACCCAGCAGCAAGAGGTGAGCGCAACGTTTCGCCGCTCCAATGCGGGCTTGCGCGATCGGACTTTCCAGGCGGGCATAGCGGTCAGCCGACAACGGTTCGATGCGTATGATGCTCAGTCGGTCAGCTTGACCGGCAGCCTTTCGCGCCAATCAACCCCCATTTGGCAGAAGCGCTGGACCTATTCGATCGGCACAGAGCTCACCGCCTCGCGCGAAACACCCTTCGATCCGGCGGATCTGTCCCGCCCGAAAAACACCTATTTCATCGCGGCCTTGCCGCTGCAGGGGGGCTATGACCGCTCCAACAGCCTGCTTGATCCCACGCGCGGGTTTCGCGTGACCGCGAAGCTAAGCCCCGAAGCCCAGAAGCAGAGCGGGGGCGGTTTCGATACCTATGCGCGCATGCTGGCGGAGACGACCGCCTATCTGCCGCTTTTGACCAATAATTTCGTGCTTGCCGGGCGGGTGCGGGTCGGATCGATCGTCGGCGCTGCGCGGAACGACATCGCCCCGTCGCGGCGGCTATATTCCGGGGGCGGCGGATCGGTACGTGGCTACGGCTATCAACAGCTTGGCCCCAAAGACCAGAATAACGATCCAATTGGCGGCCGTTCGCTGACAGAATTCTCCGTCGAGGGCCGGTACCGCTTCGGCAATTACGGGATCGTGCCGTTTTTCGACGGCGGTCGTGTCGGGGAGAGCTCGAGCCCCAGCATTAGCCATATGCGTTACGGGGTCGGTATCGGCGCGCGTTATTATACGAATTTCGGGCCGTTCCGACTGGACGTTGCCACGCCGCTGGGGCGCCGCCCGGGTGAGTCAAAAGTCGGTGTCTATATCTCGATCGGACAGGCCTTTTGATGGCCCTGCGTATCCTTAAATGGGCCGGCATTGCGATTGCTACGCTGGTTCTGCTCATCCTCGTCGGAGTATTGGCGGTCGATACCGGGCCGGGCCGGCGCTTCGTGGTCGATCGACTTGCCGGATATAGCACGGCGTCAGGGCTGAACTTTCGGGCCAGCAGGATCGACGGTTCGATCTATGGCAAGATGGTGTTGCACGATGTCGAGGTACGGGACCCACGCGGCATTTTTGCCAGCATTCCGCGTCTCACCGTGGACTGGCGGCCCTTCGCCTATCTCCATTCGAAGGTGGACGTGCGGCTTCTGCAAGCGCCGACGGCAACTTTGCTGCGTCGCCCGGAGCTGAAATCGGTGCCGGCCGATCCGGATGCCCCGCTGCTGCCGGATCTGGACATAACGCTCGGCAAGATCGAGGTCGGGCAACTGACGATCCTGCCGCCGGTGACCGGGCAGCGCCATGCGCTGCAACTGCGCGGATCGGCCGAAATAGCGGATCGACGCGCGCAAATCCGGCTGGATGCACAGGCTGTTCGCGGCGTCCGCCTTGCCGGGGGCGATCGCCTGCACCTGATGGTGGATGCCGTACCGGACGACAATCGCCTGGCGATCGACGCCGATCTGCGCGCGCCGGTGGGTGGGCTGATCGATAGTTATGGGAAGTTCGGCAAGCCGCTGACGCTGACCGTCAAAGGCAGCGGCGATTGGGCACATTGGCGTGGGGAAGCGCGGGGCGCTTTGGGTGGCGCCTCCCTGGGCGCGCTTACCCTCAATGGCGCCAACGGCACGTTCGAAACCAAAGGCGCCGTGCGGCCGTCACTATTGCTGTCCGGCCCCGCCGCGCAGTTGACCTCGCCCGCGATACAGCTGGATCTGGTCGCCAAGCTGGCGGACCGCAAGATCGACGCACGCTTGCAGGCGGGATCGGACTATTTCACGCTCCGCACGTCGGGGCGGATCGACCTGGGGAATAGCCGTCTTGGCGATCTGCAGATCGATGCGCGGCTGCTGAACGCCTCCGCGCTCGCTCCCGACCTCCGCGCGAGCGGCGTGCGTTTCCAGGCGAAGCTGGACGGTGCGCTTGCCGCGCCCAATACGGACTATCGTCTCACGGCGGCATCGGTGGGCTTCGGCACCATGGGTGTTACGGGTCTGGCGGTGCAGGGCCGCGGCGTCATCGATACCAATCGTATCAAAATCCCCGTTCATGCGACCGCCCGATCGATCAGTGGGCTTAATGCCGCCGCTGGAGGGCTGCTGACGAATATCCGGCTGGATGGTGACGTTGCCTATCAAGACGGCAAGATCGCAAGCGACAATCTCCACCTGCGATCCGCCCGGATCGACGCAACCGCGATCATCCTCGCCGATCTCGCGAAGGGGACGTACACCGGCGCGTTGAAAGGACGGGTCAACGATTATCAAGTGAACGGGCTCGGCAAGATCAACCTGGTGACGGATGCCAGGCTGGTTCCGGGGGCAAGCGGCGGGTTCGCCGTCAAAGGCCATGTCAAAGCGCTGACCCGCCGCCTCGACAATGCCAGCGTGCGCGAACAACTGGGCGGCAACGCGCTGATTACTGCCGATGTCGCTTATGATCTTGCCCGTGGCGCGACGGTCAGCAATCTGCGGATGCGGGCGCCGCGCTTTCAAATTATCAGCGGCGACGGCTTCTATCGCACCGATGGCCGGATCGGTTTCCATGCGCGCGGCCGCTCCGCCGCCTACGGTCCGATCAGCGTCGATGTGACCGGAACCGTCGCGCGGCCGCTCGCACGCCTGCGCGCCGATCATCCCGGGCTGGGTTTGGGGCTGAGGGACCTCGAGGCGACGGCCGAAGGCGCGAATGGCGGCTATCGCATCCGTGCACGTGGCCAATCGGATTATGGGCCGCTTTCCGCGGACGCAAAGCTGGCCTTCGGGAGCGGGGCAACCCGCATCGATATCGCCTCGGCCATGATAGCCGGGATCCGCCTGAGCGGGCAGTTACAGCAGGCGCCTGCGGGACCCTTCGTCGGCACGCTTGCGCTGGTCGGATCGGGATTGAATGGCAGCATCCGCCTTGGCGCGGCGGGATCGATCCAGCGCGCCGATGTGGCTCTGACGGCCGCTGCAGCGCGTATTCCCGGCACGGTTCCGATCACGATCGGCAGCGGTACGGTTTCTGCCACCGTCCTGCTGGAAACAGCCGGACCATCGCTTGAAGGAAGGTTTGCGCTGCAAACCGTGCGGAGCGGCACGCTGGAGATTGCCCGGGCGCGCGGGCGGATGAACTATCGCGCGGGGCAAGGCAGGGTCGCGCTTGTCGCTGCCGGCGCCGCCGCCGGAACGCCGTTCGACATTGCGACCCAGGCCGCCCTTGCGCCCACCCGCATCGTCACCAATCTGACCGGCCATGTCAGCGGCGTGCCGATCCGCCTCGCCGCGCCGGCTGTCGCTACCAAGACCGGTGCGACCTGGCGGCTGCTGCCGACCACCATTGTCGTGCCGCAGGGTCAGATGGACCTGACGGGCGAGTATGGCGCGAGCACAAAGATGCATGCGGTGCTCCGCAATATGGACGTTGTGATCGTCAACGCGGTGGTGCCGGGCCTTGGCCTTGGTGGCAAGGCGTCCGGCACGATCGATGCTGATCTGGGCGGCGCCGTGCCAGACGTGCGGGCGCGTATCGATGTTGCGGGCTTCAACCGAACGGCGGCGCTCACCGTGTCCGATCCGGTGGACATCGCGCTGCTCGGAACGCTCAATCAGACGGGCGGTGACGTACGCGCGCTGATCAAGCGGAACGGGGCTGTGTTGGGCCGGATGCAGGCGCGGCTGGCGCCGCTCGGCGCCGGTGCCGGTATCGCCGAACGCCTGATCTCCGCGCCGCTTTCCGGTGGGATCCGCTATAACGGCCCCGCCGAAGTGTTGTGGAGCATGAGCGGCATCGCCCGGCAGGATCTCTCCGGTCCGATCGCGATCGGCGCGGATTTCGGAGGTCGTCTGGATCGGCCGACCGTCACCGGCGTCATCCGCGCAGATGCGCTTCGCTACGAAAATGAAGCCTTTGGCACCGTTTTGTCGCGCATGGCGATCGATGGGCGGTTCACCCAATCGCAGTTGTTGCTCAATCGCCTGACAGCAAGCGCGGGCGAGGGGACTATCGCGGCGAGCGGACGGGTCGGCCTGGATGCCGCGAGCGGCTTCCCGATCGATGTGAAGGTGATACTGGATCGGGCCAGGCTTGCGCGGGGTGACGATCTTGATGCGACGGTTTCGGGTAATCTGGCCGTCACGAACAGCAAAAGCGCGGGCGGCCTGATCAAGGGCGACCTGCGCATTCCCGAGGCCCGTTATCAGATCGTGCGCGAAGGCTCTGCCGCAATCCCCGAGCTTACCGGGGTGCGGCGTAAGGGCGATGTCCCATCAACCGCTCAGGATAGCGCCGCGGCACTGCCCAGTAACTGGAAGCTCGATATCCGCCTGCGTGCCGACAACCGGATCTTCGTGAGCGGCATGGGCCTCGAAGCCGAATGGCGGACCGACATGCGCGTGCGGGGCACGTCGACCGACCCATCCGTCCTCGGCAAGCTGGAGGTGGTCCGTGGGACGTATAGTTTCGCCGGTCGCCGCTTCGACCTCGATCACGGAACGATCACGTTCCAGGGCGGCATGACCAATCCGCAGCTGGATATCGCCGCATCCACAACCGTCGAGGGCGTGAGCGCCACCATTACGATCGGCGGCTATGCGCAACGCCCCCAGATCAGCTTCACCTCGACTCCGGCGCTTCCCCAGGATGAAGTGCTGTCGCGCCTCCTTTTCGGTACGTCGATCACGTCGCTGTCGCCGACCCAGGCCATTCAGTTAGCCGCGGCGCTGAATTCGCTGCGTGGATCGGGCGGTGGGCTTAATCCGCTGGGTAAATTGCGCGGCCTTGCCGGCATCGATCGCCTGCGCGTGCTCGGCGCCGACCAGAGCGCAGGTCGCGGGACTGCCCTGGCCGCAGGGAAATATATCTCCAACAATATCTATGTGGAGATCGTCACCGACGCGCGGGGCTTCACGGCCACCCAGTTGGAAATATCGCTCAGCCGGGCGCTCAGCGTATTGAGCCAGACCGGCTCTTTCGGCGGCTCGAACGTCAGCTTGCGGTACAAGAAGGTCTACTGAGGGCGGGCGTGGGGAGCGGAGCGGGCGCGCGAGGCGCGTCCGCTACCATTCATCGTAGGAAGGCTCGCGATAGCGTCGCTCGTCTTCGCGGCGATAATCCCGGTCTTCCGGGTCATACCGCCGCCGCCGATCGGAATCGCCGCGCAGGAAGCGGGGGATCAGCGGCTCGAAGAAGCGTTCGAGCGGGGAAAGCTCCTCATCCTCGGCGGCTTCCAGCGCCGCGGCCTCGCGCTCTGCCGCGGCCGCGCGCATCGCTTCCTGCCGCTCGGCAATCGCCTGCTGCAGGCCGGCGGGCAAAGGCAGATCGCTCTCGCGCAGATTGGCCTGGCTCATGAACCGGCGCCAGATCTGCGCCGGGAGGCTGCCGCCGGTGACCCCTCGCATCGGCGTATTGTTGTCATTGCCGACCCAGACGCCCGTGATCAGCCCGCCGGCGAAACCGACGAACAAGGCGTCCCGATGATTTTGGGTGGTGCCGGTCTTGCCAAAGGTGGGAATGGACAGGGCGGCTGCATGGCCGGTGCCCTGGTTGGTCGCCGTCCATAGCAGGTCCAGCATCGCTTCGCGTGTCCGCGGATCGAAGCGGCGCGGACTGGCTGCCGATGCGGCAGCCGTCTGATCGGCCAGGCCGCGCGGCTTCACCGGAAAGGTGCCCGACGCGATCGAGGCATAAGCGGATGTCAGCTCCAGCAGGGTGGTCCCCGATGTTCCCAGCGCCATTGACGGGCCGGAGGCGATCGGCGATTCGATGCCGAGTTGCCGCGCGGCAGCCGTCACCTGACCGCGGCCGACCTGTTCGGCGATCCTGACGGCTGCGACATTACTCGACTGGGCGAAGGCATCGCGCAAGCGCAGCGGTGGCCCATAGCGATTGCCGTAATTGCGCGGCGTCCATTGATCGATCGTGAGCGGGCTGTTCTCGACCATGGAGTCGGGCGAATATCCATGCTCCATCGCGGCCAGATATACGGCAAGCTTGAACGCGGATCCGGGCTGGCGTCTCGCCTGGGTGGCCCGGTTGAAGGGGCTCGATTGGTGACTGCGGCCACCCACCATCGCCACGACACGGCCGTCCGGTTGCATAACCACGATGGCGGCTTGCGTCGCATGCAGCGCCGAACCTTGGGAGTTGAGCACGCCGGTCAGCGCGGTGATGGCGGCCTTTTGCAACCCGCGCTCCAAGGTCGTTCTGACCTGGACCTGGCCCGCCTCCTGTTTGGCGCCCGCCTCGACCTGCGGCGCGATCCAATCGACGAAGTAGGTGCCGCCCGGCAGCTCGTCATCGGCAACCCTCGGCACCGCCAGTCGAATGCCGGCCAGCTTGGCAGGCTTGACCATGCCTTCTTCGCTCATGGCGGCGAGCACCAGGCGCGAGCGCGCCTGCGCGGCGCGAAGATCGTTTGTAGGGCTCAACCGGCTTGGCGCCTTCACCATGCCCGCCAGCATCGCGGCCTGGGCAAGGCTCAGATCTTCCGGTGCCTTCTGGAAATAATGCCGTGCGGCGGCGCGCAGGCCATAAGCGCCGTCGCCGAAATAGATGGAGGATAGATAGCGGGACAATATCTCGTCCTTGCTAAGCCACGCATCCAGCCAAACGGCGAGGACGAGCTCTTGCACCTTGCGCCCGATCTTTCTGTCGGAGCTGAGGAAGGCGATCTTTGCGAGCTGCTGCGTGATGGTCGATCCGCCTTCGACGACGCCGCCTGCGCGCGCGTTTCGCCAGGTCGCGCGCAACAGTCCACGCAGATCGACTCCGTGATGCGTCGCAAACCGGCGGTCTTCGATCGCAATGAACGCGCCGCGCACCTGCAGCGGCAGTTTCGCGGCATCGACGGGCGCATCTTGCCCACCGCGCCGCGCGATCGGCGTGCCATCGGCGCTCAGGAAAATGAAGGTCGGCTTGCCCGCCGGCTGCATCGAACCCCATGGTGGCGCGACCCAGGTCGCCCACGCAACCGCAACCAGCAACAGCGCAAGGCAAGCGCCGCCACTCCATTTGGCGACCTGGCGCCAGCCGGGGAGGTGGGTGATCGGCAATCGTTGCCGCAACCGCCATCGTTGCCACCATGTATCGGAAACACGCTGATCGGCGGGTTCGGCACCTGGGTTCTCGTCACTTTTGCGTGACCACCATGGGTTCACGAACTGCGCTCCGTCGGCTCAGACGGGGACGCCGCAGCGGCGCGTTGCGCCGCAAGCTGGGCGTCATATTCGATTGTCGCCGCTACGACGCGATGCATCAGTTTCATGCGCTCGGGAAGCGGCTGACGGGTGCGTCCGATCAGCACGGCCACCGCATACGCCTGTCCGTCGGGCGACGTGAGGATGCCGACATCGTTATAGCCCGCTTGTTCACCCTGGAAAATCTGACCCGTTCCCGTCTTGTGCGACAGACTCCAACCGTTGCGGAGGCCCCCCTTCAGTCGCTGCGGCCCCGTCCTGGTTTGCGCCATGATGGAGAGCATCCGACTGGTGGAAGCGGGGGAGAGCAGGGAGCCTTGCTTCAGGCGGGCCAGCGCATCCGCGATACCAAGCGGCGTCGCCCCATCGACCGGATCCGCAATATAGGCGTTGAACGCAGCCCGGCGCGACGCGGCGGGAAGCGCATCCCGCGCGTCGAAGAAGCGCTGCCCCAGGCTATATTCGCTTTTCCACGCCAGCCCTGCGATCTGACTTTGCATCAGCGTCTCGCCCGGCCCAAATCGCACGCTTGTTATGCCTTTCTGGCCCAAAGTCGTGCGCACAACCGCTGGACCGCCGACAAGGTTCAACAGCCGATCGTTGGCGCTGTTGTCGCTTTGCGTCAGCGCGCGCAGCACCAGATCCTCGTTGGTGGTACGAAAACCGCCGGGGCGAAGCGCCAGCGCGCGGATCGGCTGATGGAATAGGGTCAGATCCTCAGGCCGAACGACGATCCCGTTAGCGAGTCCCGTGGTCCCCCGATCGATCTGGTCGAACAGGCTCAGCGCGACCCAAAGCTTGCTGACACTTTGCTGCGGGAAATAATCCAGCCCCCGATAATGCGATGTCCAACCGGTCTGAACGTCGCGCACGACGATGCCGACATCGCCTGGGAAGGTCTCACCAAGGCGGCGGACATGCTGGTTCAGCTGCGCCGCCGCGCTGGACATGGGTTGCATAACAGGCGGCGGGGCAGCGGGCATCGGCTTTGAGGCCGAAATAGCCGTCAAGGGCGCGGCTGGCCGTTGTTCCGGCTGAATAGAATGATCTGTGTGCGAGGATAAATGGGCAATACCGGCAAGCGCAACGCCGCCCGCGGTCGCCATTGCAAGCAATCGTCCGGCGGTACTCGAAACAAGATTTACTTTACGCAACATTTTCCTCGCTTTCAGCGTCCTTTATACCAGTTTCAGCTTTCTAGAGCTTGAATGGCAAGTGCTGTCGATCTTGCCGCATCTGTTCAGATCGGAGCCGTGACAGTGCTTCGCTGGCCGACCAGCAGGTAAAGACCGCGAGCGGGTCCATTCTTCCGCAAGGAATCACTTGCATGATGCAAGTGATCGGGACATCCTGTTTCCACCATGATCTTGGAGGTCCGTCATGCGATCGATCACAACAACCGGTTTCCGAACTGTTCCGCCCCGCGCGCGGGGGTTGGTGCGCGACCTGCGGGTACGTTGGGCCGCCCGCGAAAGTGGCCAGCCCTATGACCTTGCCCTGATCGCGTTCGAGGATCGTATTTCGCCGCAATATCTGGCGGACCATCCCTTCGGTCAGGTGCCCATCGCAAAAATCGATGGGGAGACCGTATTTGAGAGTGGTGCGATCCTGTACGCGCTTGGGCTGAACAGCCCGGTGCTGCTCTCGGAAGATCCCAAAGACCGGCTGCGCACATTGTCCTGGATGTTCGCGGCGCTGAACACGGTTGAGCCACCGATCGTCATACTGTTCACGCTCGACATACTCAGCGCAAATGCCGAGCGATCCACGGAGGTTCGCGACAGCACGGTCGGATCGATCCGCTATCGGCTTGCGCAGCTGGCCGATGCGCTTGGAAGCCGCGAATATCTCGTCGGCAGGTTCAGCATTGCCGACATCATCATGGCAACGACGCTGCGGTTCCTGCGGCATACCGAGCTTGTCGCCGAACAGCCGGTCGTGTCCGCCTATCTTGCACGGTGCGAGGCGCGTCCGGCCTTTCTCGCCGCGCTGGCCGAGCAGGAAGGCAATTACGCCGAAGCGGACGCGCTGGCCGCCTGACGTTCCTCGGCTGTACGTCGGCGGACTGCGACGTCCGCCGACGCAACTTCCGCACCGTCTTCAAGGCGCACCAGGCGCGACACGACCAGATTGCCGGTCTTGCCCTCGACGAAGTCCACCGGACCGGGCGACACCCAGCGATCGCCCCACGCCGTGAGCGCAGCGACGACACCCGCGAAATCGCGACCCTTGTCGGTCAGATGGTAATGGCCGTCGATCGGACCCTGCATCAAACCCGTCTGAACGAAACGCTCCAGACGCTTCGTGAGAATGTTGGTGGCAACGCCAAGGCTGCGCTGAAATACGTTGAACTGTGTCGTTCGCCGGAAAATCGCATCGCGAAGTATCAACAGATTCCAGCGTTCGCCGACGAGTTCGAGCGCCCTCGCTGCGGAGCAATCCTGGCCTTCATAGTCGATGCCGAGCATCTCAGAAAAATAGGTGACCGCTGTCATCATGCAACTGATAGTTGCCGCGACACTATGTCCGGTCCTTCCGGATCCCGCATGGGCGTAGCGGGTAGGAACGGCCTGTGAGCCTTTGTGGACATTGTGGTCCAGCGGAATGGCGGAGCGGGAGGGATTCGAACCCTCGATACGGTTTTGCCGTATACTCACTTTCCAGGCGAGCGCCTTCGACCACTCGGCCACCGCTCCATTCCGCTGGAGTGGTGCCCCTATCGAAGGGGAAAGGCTTT
This sequence comes from Sphingomonas sp. ASY06-1R, assembly GCF_052180265.1. Classification (GTDB taxonomy): domain Bacteria; phylum Pseudomonadota; class Alphaproteobacteria; order Sphingomonadales; family Sphingomonadaceae; genus Sphingomonas_I. The sequence goes on from NZ_CP197464.1 coordinate 1,203,034, forward strand.
CGCAAGGCGGCCTCCATGTGGCAGGGTTCGACCCATGAAATATACTGTCTTGCGTGCGGTCGCTGTAAGCAGCGCCGCGACCCTGGCGGTGCTGCCGCGCGCCGCCGGCGTTGCGCAGGCGCCAGCCGAAATCGTCGCTGCGGCACCACGCTCCGCCTGGACGCCTATTCCCGCCGACAGTCTGCTGGTGATGGACCTGGCGCCGAATCGCGCAGGCAAGAAACGGCAGATCGTTATCCAACTGATGCCGGCCCCGTTTGCCGCCGGTCATATCGTCAACATCAAGGCTTTGGCACGCAGCCATTGGTGGGACGGCACCAGCGTGAACCGGGTGCAGGACAATTACGTCGTCCAATGGGGCGATGCGACGGAAAAGAAGGCGCTTCCCAAGGACTTGGTGAGGGTGGCGGACAGCGAATATGTCGTGGCCGCAGGCGCCCTGCCTGCGGACGCAGGGCCGGGCGCTCCCTCCGGCAAGGGCGCGACAGCGGCAGCCTCCATCGCGGGAACGATCACGCCCGCCGCGCCGGATGGCTGGCATGATCGCGATTCCTACGCGCCATGGGTCGCCGTGCATGCCGGCTGGCCGATTGCCTCTGATCGCAACAGCGTCTGGCCCGTCCACTGCTACGGCATGGTCGGTGTTGGCCGAGACCTCTCGCCCGATACCGGCACCGGCGCTGAGCTGTATGTCGTAATCGGTCAGGCGCCGCGCCAGCTTGATCGCAACATCGCGCTGGTCGGTCGTGTCATTGCCGGCATCGAGCATCTGTCGGCGCTGCCGCGCGGCACTGGCGCGCTTGGATTCTACAAGACGGCAGCGGAGCGGACGCCGATCCGGTCGGTTCGGCTGGCGTCCGAGATCCCGGCGGCAGCACGGCCGCGGTTCGAATATCTATCCGACCACAGCGTGGAATTCGCCCGCTACGTCGCCGCGCGGGCCAATCGCAAGGACGCCTTCTACGCCCGTCCGGCGGGCGCGATCGATATCTGCAACATAGTCCCGCCGGTCCGCGTTGTAGCGAATTGATGAGCCTGTTCCGTTGGCGCAAACGGCCGGTAGAAACGCCGACGCCTCTTCCCCCTGCTGAAATCCCGGCGGGGCAGCGTGTCTATGCGATCGGCGATGTGCATGGCCGGTTCGATCTTCTCCAGCGACTGATCGGCAAGATCGAGGCCGACAATGAGGCCCGCGGCGCGGCGGACACGCATGTGGTCATGTTGGGCGACCTGATCGACCGAGGCCTGCAATCGCGGGAGATCGTCGATTTTTTCCTCAAACAGCCGCCTGCTTTCGCGCAGCTTCATTTCGTGATGGGCAATCATGAAGAGATGCTGCTGAAGCTGATCGACGATCCCGATCTGGACGCGATGCTCCATTATCTGCGTTATGGTGGCCGGGAGCTGTTCGAAAGCTATGGCGCGCCGCGGGCGGTTTTGGATGCGCCCGATCACTTCACCCCGGATACACTGCCATCCTATGTGCCGGCGGCGCATCGGGACTTTCTGTCGACGATGCATGACGGCGTGCAGTTCGGGGATTATTTCTTCACGCACGCCGGCATTCGCCCGGGCGTGCCCCTAGCGCAGCAGGAGCGTCAGGATTTGCGCTGGATCCGTGCGCCATTCCTGGAAAGCCGCGCGGATCACGGCGTCGTGGTCGTGCACGGCCACAGCGTATCCGACGCGGCCGAGCTGCTGCCCAACCGCATCGGCATCGATACGGGTGCCTATATGACCGGCGTGCTCACCGCGATCGGGCTGGAGGGCCGCGATCAGTGGCTGCTGCAGACCCGAGGCGGTGATTGAGGAAAGTATCCGTCACCCCATAACAGGGTGACGGGACATCACGCCGCCCAGTGAATGTCGATCGGCTGCTCGGCCTCGGCCAGAACCTGGCCGATCGGCACCTTGGATCCGGCGCCGTCTTCAATCGCCTGCTCGACGATTGCGCGCTTGGCGTCGCCGGTCAGACAGAGCATCAGCGCCTTGGCCGAAAGGATCGCCGCCCGCGTCATCGTGACACGCGCAACCGGGGCCTCCGGCGGCAGCGGATCGGGCATCACGCCGATCGCCCGGCGCGTCTTCGGCGCGGTGAGTGCGGCTTCCAGATCGGGCCCAGGAAAGATCGACGCGGTATGCCCGTCGCCGCCGACACCCAGCACGACCAGATCCGGCGGCCAATGCAGATCCTGCAGGCGCGCATCGGCCGCGTTCCCCGCAGCCTGGTAATCAGGATTGTCGGCGCCGAGCGGCATCACGCGTCCGCTCTTGGGCAGGAAGATCTTGGCGAGCATCGCGACGTTGGACAGCGGGCTGTCCATCGCGACCAGCCGATCGTCGACCGGAAAGATCGTGACCCGCTTCCAGTCCAGTTTCATGGTCGCGAGCTTCTCATACGCCTTCACCGGCGTCTTGCCGCCGGACAGGCCGATCACCGCGCCATTGCGAGCATCCAGGGCGCTCTCGATGATGAAGGCGATATCGCCCGCGACCGCTTCGGCGAACGCCTCCGCGTCATCATGTTCCCACCATTCTGCTTCGATCATGCCGTATACTCACTCATCTTTGGGTTATTCATGCCAGGTCACGCCGTCGCGCTCGGTCAGCGCAATGGCGGCCGCCGGACCCCACGTTCCCGCAGGGTAGGTCTTGGGTGTCATGCCATTCGCCTCCCAGCCGGCGCGGATGGCGTCGATCCATTCCCATTGCGCCTCCACCTCGTCGCGGCGGACGAACAGCGTCGGATCGCCTTCGATCAGATCGAGCAACAGCCGTTCATAGGCGATGCGGCGGCGCACGTCGGCAAAGGCGTTGGCCATGCGGATGTCCAGCGGTACCTCGCGCAGGCGAATGCCGTCGCGGTCCAGCCCAGGCTGCTTGGCCATGATGGTGAAGCTGATATTCTCGTCCGGCTGGATCGAGATCAGCAACCGGTTCGGCTGTAGGGCGGCGCCTTTGCCCGCGAACATGGAGTGCGGCACGGGCCGGAACTGGATGACAATCTCCGACGTGCGCCGTGGCAGGCGCTTGCCGGTGCGCAGATAGAAGGGGACACCCTGCCACCGCCAATTATCGACATGCGCCTTCAGCGCGACGAAGGTTTCGGTGTCGGACGGCTTTTCCAGTTCATCGGCGTAGCCGGGGACCGGCTTTCCATCGACCGCACCGGCGACATATTGGCCGATCACGCTTTCCTTCGCGTCCAGCTTGCGCAGGGAACGGAGCACCTTCACCTTCTCGTCGCGGACCGCAGTTGCGGTGAACTGGGCCGGCGCTTCCATCGCGACCAGCGCGAGCAGCTGCAGCATATGGTTTTGCACCATGTCGCGCAGCGACCCCATGCCGTCGAAATAGGAGGTGCGCCCCTCAAGGCCGACCGTTTCGCCAACGGTAATCTCGACATGTTCGATCGCGCTCGCGTTCCAAAGCGGTTCGAACAGGATGTTGCCGAAGCGCAGCGCCAACAGATTCTGGACGGTTTCCTTGCCCAGATAATGGTCGATCCGGAACGTACGCGCTTCCGGGAATACCCGCGCGACCGCATCGTTAATCTCTTGCGAGGATGCGAGATCGTGGCCGAGCGGCTTTTCCAGCGCCAACCGGGTCTGCGCGCCGGCGAGCCCGGCTGCCTCCAGCCCGGCAATCGTGGATTCGAACAGGGATGGCGCCGTCGAGAGGAAGATGGCGAGCCCGGAATTGGCGCGCGCGCCAAGCGCCTCGCCCAGCGTTGCCAGGGTCTCGGGCCGCGACGCATCCGCTGCGACATAGTGCACGCGGGCAAGGAAGCTTTCGAGGATATCCGGCGCAAGGTCCCGGTCCTTGACGATCGACTGCAGCGCTTCCGCGGCCGTATCCCGGAAGGCGGCGTCATCGATCTCGCTACGCGCGGTGCCGTAGATTTGCAGATCCTGTGGCAGCAACCCATCCGCATGGAGGCCGAACAGGGAAGGTATCAACATCCGACGCGACAGATCGCCCGTCGCGCCAAACAAAAGGAGGGTCTGCGCGGGTGCCGCCATCCGATTACTTCCTTGCAGAATAGAGGGCGTCGAGCGTGCTCGAGGCCTTGGGGTCAATTTTCTCGAGGTGCGGATAGCGCAGCCCGCCCGTCCAGGCGACGCTGACTGTGCTGAAATAACTGCCCTGCTGAATCATCAGGCTGATCGGCCTGTTGTTGCTGGCATCCTTGATCGCCTGCTTCAGATCGTCTTCGGAATAAGACTGCCCGTTGATCGCAAGGATCTTGGTTCCGATGGTGATGCCCGCATTCGCCGCCGGACTGTCCCAATTCACACGGTTCACGCTGCCGTCGCGCGCAACGGTGATGCCGATGGAATAAGTAAAGTCCGCAGCTTTGCGGGACTTCTCACGCGATTTCCACCATGATCCGGGCTGATCGGTATAGACCAGCTTATAGCCGCCGCGGGTGATGCCATCCAGCGGCGCTGCCGGCGCAACAGCGTCGATCCGCTGATGGAGGAATGTCGCCCAATCATAAGGCTCGACTTTGTTGAGCGCGGCGACAACGTCGTCGAACGTGTAGGTAAGCTCGCCCCAATCGCGATCGCGCATGCCGTAGAAATCCCGCGCGAAATCATCGAGCGAGCGCTTTCCCCTGGATCGCTGGCGGATCAGGCTATCGGCATCCAGCCAGATCAGCTGACCTTCCGAATAATAATCCTCCGACCGCTGCCAATTGGGCCAGGGCGCCGGCGCCCGTCGTGCGATGATCGGGTCTTCGGTCGTATCGATCAGCGGCCGCCACTGTTTGCCCGCTTGCGTGGCATAGCTCGCCGCGACGCTCGCAAGGGCGTCCAGAGCTTCTTCTTTCGACACCACTCCGGCGCGCGCATCCAGCACGTTGCCCCAGAATTGGGTTTGCCCTTCATACACCCATAGCAGGCTGCCGCCCATCGGCTGGCGATAATCCGGCGTCCACATATCGGCCGGCCGACGGAATTTGCCGTCCCAGCTGTGCACGAATTCGTGCGCGACGACGTTGTGACTGGACGCGCTCGTGTCCCATTCGGTGAAGAAGCCGGTCGACGAGCCGATCTCCGTCGAGCGGTGATGTTCGAGACCCTGGCCGCCCAGCGTATCGGAGAGCGTCAGCAGGAAATCATAATGATTGTAATGCTGCGATCCGAACAGCTTGATCGACTGATCGACCATCGTTTTGAACTTCGCGAGATGCTCGGACTTCGCCGCGAGATAATCCGGCCGGTCCGCAATGATGTTCATCGTCACGTCGCGGGTCAGCGGTTCGATCCGCGCAAAACGTCCCGCAATGGTGGGCGAATCCGCCAAAGTGTCGAAGGCGACCGTCTCATACTGGATCCTGCCGCCCTTGGCGGTCGCGGCGCCCGACGGACGCAAGGCGGTGGCGGACGTCCACCCCTCCGGATAGGTCGCGCTGGGCGCGACCATGATCTGGCGAACATAATGGCCGGCCGGATAGAGGGCGGTCGCGATCCATTCCAGGTTGAGCATGACCGGGGTCATGAGCGTCCGACCCTGATTGGGCGTGGTCGGCGAGAGAAGCTGGAAATTTGCCTCGATCACATCGACGCCGGCGGGAACGTCGAGATGGAGGGCAAAGACATCGATCGGGTCGCGCCGCCAGGGAATCGTCTTGCCGCCGCCGGTGATGACAATGCCTGCCAGCTTATTGATCTGGCCGGTGGGTGCATGATTGCCCGGCAGCCATTTCGGGTACAGCAGCACGAGATGGCCCGGCTTGACCGGTATCGTTTCCTTAATCCGGAAAATCCGATGGCCGATGTCCGTCGCGTCGACGTCCAGCTTGATCGTCCCGGGGTAAGGCGTGTCCTGCGGCGCCGGGATAGTATCCACTAGCGGCGCTGCCTGCGGCATGCTGGTGCCGGTCGGGGCGTCGGACATTTGGGCGAGGGCGGGGGCGGTACCGAGCACAAGCGTCGAAACGGCCAGGCGCAGCCATGAACGATATGAGATCATGCGGAGGCTGTTGCGCGGCCAGACCTCTCCTGTCCAGCCTCGTTTTCAGGCTTAGCTGCCCCCAAGCACATTGATGGTAAACGCAACGATACCCAGGTTAAAAACAAAGGCGGCAAGGCAGTGGAACATCACCACGCGCCGCATACGCCCGCTGGTAATGTCCATGTCAGACACCTGGAAGGTCATCCCCAGACAGGTCGAAAAATACATGAAGTCCCAATAATCGGGTTCGTCCGTATCGGGGAATTTAACGCCGCCCGTGTCTTTACCTTCCTCCTCCTCATAAAAAATATGGGCGTAGTGGAGTGCGTAGATCAGGCTGGTGAAAAGCCAGCACAGGGCCAGCGTTCCGACGATCAGGACGACTTCTGCGGTCGGCGGCTTTTTTGGCTGGGTCAATTCCGCGGTTACGGCGGCAAGCACGGCCAGCGACACGATCGCGGTGATCACCAGCAAACCCGCGCGGTTGGCGTCGTTGGCCTTGGCGGACCGACGCATTCCCTGCGCCCGATCGCGGAAGATGGGAGCGATCAGGACAAAGAAGACCAGCGCGGCCGCGTCGAACGCGGCCATCGATCCTGCTGCCCAGCCAAGCCTGGTGATACCCAGCGGCAAGCCGATCAGGATGATCGCCAAGAAGGTGATAAAACGCGGAGGGGCAATGCGATTGCCAAGCCGCCAGCTATCAACCGCCATGACAATCCTCCCAAAAATGCGGCTTACCGCGTGCGGGAGGGATAGGAAAGCGGCTTAGCCCTTGGCGGCCTTCGCTGCTGCGATGGCATCCAGGATGATGCTCCGTGCCTCCTCAGCGTCACCCCAATTGCCGACGCGAACCCATTTCTCGGCTTCGAGATCTTTATAATGGGTGAAGAAATGCTCGATCTGCGCCAGCACGATCGAGGGCAGGTCATGCCGCTCGCCCACGCCCGTATAATAAGGGAAGGTCGTATCGACCGGCACGCACACCAGCTTTTCGTCGCCGCCGGCTTCATCTTCAAGCTTCAGTACGGCGATCGGGCGGGCGCGGACGACGCAGCCGGGGATGAACGGCGAACGGGCGATGACGAGCGCGTCGAGCGGGTCGCCATCCGGCGACAGCGTATGCGGAACGAAGCCGTAATTGGCCGGATAGCGCATCGGCGTGTGCAGGATGCGATCGACGAACAGCGCGCCTGACGCCTTGTCGAACTCATATTTCACCGGTTCGCCGCCGACCGGCACCTCGATGATGACGTTGACTTCGTGGGGCGGGTCCTTGCCCACCGGGATGAGTTCGATGTTCATAAGTCGGGCCGGATAAGGCCCTGCGCGCCGTTGTGCAACAGATTGCTGCGCGTGCGAACGATCAGCCCGGAATGTCGCCGAACTCGGCGAGGCGGTTGCGCTCGGCGGGCGGGATCAGCGCCTCCAGCACCCGCCAGAATCCGGTCACCGAATCCTGTCCGGCTTGCGCATAGGCGGCCGAAAGCCGGGTTCGCATCGCCTCGAACAGCTCCTGTTCCAGCTTCGCGCCGGCCGGCGTCAGGCGTAGCAGGCGCTGACGACGATCCTCGCGGCCGACGCGCGTTTCCACCATGTCACGCTCGGTAAGCTCGCTAAGGACGCGGCCAAGCGATTGTTTGGTGATGGCCAGGGTGCGAAGAAGCGCGCTGATGGTGAGATCGGGCTGGCGAGCGATGAAATAGAGTGCCCGGTGGTGGGCACGGCCCATCCCTTGTTTCGCGAGACATTCGTCGGTTTGACGATAGAGATGACCGTAGCCAAAGAAGAGTAGTTCGGCGCCACGCCGTATTTCTGTTTCGCGGAGGAAGAGCGGGGAAGCGGACGGGACAGCCATATTGACCTAATGTGGCATGCACCCTAGGCGCCTGCAACCGCCGACGCGTAGATTGATGGGTTAACAGACGACGATGTCGAGTGATTCCAACCTGACCTTCGCCTTCGAGCAGAGCACGTCCCCGTTGCCGCTCAATGAGCGCGCGCGCCTGCTTGAAGATCCCGGCTTTGGCCGTGTCTTCACCGATCACATGGTGACGATCCGGTACAAGGAGGGGCAGGGATGGCACGATCCCAAGGTGCATCAGCGCCGGCCGCTGGAGATGGATCCGGCCAGTGCGGTGCTGCATTACGCCCAGGAAATTTTTGAAGGCCTGAAGGCCTATCGGACCAAGGACGGCGGTGCCTCCTTGTTTCGCGCAGACGCCAACGCCCGCCGTTTTCGTGCCTCGGCCGAGCGTCTTGCCATGGCGCCGCTGCCGGAAGATTTGTTCCTGGAATCCTGCCGCCAGTTGGTGAAAGCGGACCGTGACTGGATTCCGGAGAGCGAGGGGTCCGCGCTCTATCTTCGCCCGTTCATGATCGCGAGCAGCGTGTTCCTGGGCGTCCGCCCGGCCGACGAATATCTCTATATCGTGATCGCCTCCTCCGTCGGCTCGTATTTCAAGGGTGGCGCGCCGTCGGTCACCCTGTGGGTTTCCGATCATTTCAACCGGGCAGGTCCTGGCGGCACGGGGGCGGCCAAGTGCGGTGGCAATTACGCCGCCAGTCTGCTTCCGCAAAAGGAAGCGATCGCCGAAGGGTGCGATCAGGTGATCTTCCTCGACACGGTCGAGAAGAAGTGGATCGAAGAGCTGGGCGGGATGAACGTCTTCTTCGTGATGGACGATGGATCCATGATCACGCCTCCGCTTGGCGATACGATTCTGCCGGGAATTACCCGCGACAGTCTGCTGACGCTGGCGCGTGATCGCGGCATCTCGCTTCGTGAGGAACGGTATTCGATCGACCAGTGGCAGGCGGACGCGCGCAGCGGCAGGCTGCGGGAGGCTTTTGCGTGCGGAACGGCCGCGGTCGTGACGCCGATCGGGCGTGTGCGCGGACGCGACGGGCTGGACTTCATGATCGGCAATGGCGGCCCCGGGCTGCAGACCGAGCAGTTGCGGACCAGCCTGGTCGATATTCAGCGCGGGCTGGCGCCAGATCCATATAAGTGGGTCGAACGCGTTTTCTAAGCCTTCCCATGCGCCGCGCGCTGGCTATAAGCGCGCGGCTGTTGGGGCGTCGCCAAGTGGTAAGGCAGCGGCTTTTGGTGCCGCCATTCGCAGGTTCGAATCCTGCCGCCCCAGCCAATTTTCGAGCTCAGTTATGAGCTCGTTGGCCTCACCATGACCATCGGTGAGGGTGCAGCGATAGCTGCCGCGCGTGCGATCGCCGCCCGGGAAGGCCATCCGCCGTGGCGAGAAGACACAGTCAACGTGACCAGGAGGACTGTTGCGGGCCGCGATGTCTGGTCAGTGAGAACCGACGACGCGCCAGCACTTGGTGAGCCGGACTGGGCAATCCCGTATGATGGTTTCACGCTCTACCTGATCGATATCGAGACCGGCGCTTGTATCGGCATCGGCGGAGCGTTCGGGCAACGGCTGTTTGGGCCGGACGGCCGATGAGGGGCGCGCGCGTCCGCGCCCGCATCGATCATTTGGCAGGCGCAGTGATGGTGGCTCGCCTGGAGCGCGATCAGGAGCATTTGAGCGATGAAATTCGTATCGCCGGCGGTGCCAACACATTGTAGCAACTGACTGTGCGAAGGCGTTTTGCGCACTAATGATTTCAATCACTTAGTTGGCCCATATCTTGGCTAAGACTGCTGCCGCCCCAGCCAATTCCCCGTCACATCGCCGCAGGCTGCATCGCCGCATGCGATCGAAACAGCTGCCGCTCGGGATTGCCGTTGCCACGCGGAGAGCGATCGGATCAGGCTTTTGGCGTAGCGCTTATTTTAACGATCCAAGGCCGCGCGCGCACGGCATCGTCTTGATGGCAAAAGCCCGAGACGAAATGATGTACGACAGTCCCATGAAATTCACCCCGACTATGACCGCTTTGGACGCAATGGGCTCATGCCTGCGGCATTCGAGCGGCTATGGCCAAATCGGTCGGCCGTCGTGAAGGATGTAAGTGTGGATGCTCGGCTGGCCGCTGTTGGACGTCAAACCGGTCACTATGCTTCGTCGTCGCCAGTGAGAACCGAAGGTCTTGCCGGCAAGATGGGGGGATCGCCCCTCACGACGCTGTTCCTGCTGTCGATGCTCTTGGCGTTCATTACGCGTGCCTGGCAGTTCGGAAACCCGGTCGTGCAGGTCGACGAGCAGCTATATCTGCTGATCGGCGATCGCATGCTGAAAGGCGCGGTTCCTTTCGTCGACATCTGGGACCGCAAGCCTTGCGGGATTTTTCTGCTCTACGCGGCGATCCGGATGCTGGGCGGGGCGGGCATCCTGCAATATCAGATCGTTGCCACGCTTTTTGCCGGTGCCACGGCCTTCCTGATCGGTGTCATGGCGCTGCGTTTTGCGAGCTGGCGCGGTGCGGCCATGGCTGCAACCGCCTATCTGATATGGCTGATCGTCTTTGACGGGTCGGGCGGGCAAACGCCGGTTTTCTACAATCTGCCTGTTGCCGGCGCCGGGCTGCTCGTGCTGGAAGGCACGCGCGCCGGAGCCAGCCGGGCCAAGTTCCTGGCGTTTGCGGCGCTTGCCATGTTCGCCATGGGCGTCGCGCTGCAGATCAAATATTCAGCCGTATTCGAAGGCATTTTCTTCGGGATCTTCCTGCTGTGGCACGCCCGCGAACGGTTCGGCCTTGGGCGCGCACTTCTTTGGGGTGTTGTGTGGATCGCGGTCGCGCTGCTGCCCACGGCGGCCGCCTTTGGCTGGTATGTCGCGGCCGGATATGCAGATGCCTTCATCTACACGAACTTCGTGTCGATCTTTCAGCGCGGCGCGTGGCCAGCCGGTACACTGATCGGTCGGGTGCTGACGTTCGTGAAGCTGGCCAGTCCTCTCGCGATTTGCGCGATCATCGAATGGCGATCCCGCCGGCAACTGCCACCTGTCGACGAGGAAGAGGCGCATGCGCGCCGCTTCGCTTTCGGCTGGCTGATGGCCGCCGTGATCGGCTTGCTGCTGTTCGGCACCTATTTCATCCACTATTTCCTGCCGGTCCTCGTACCTCTCAGCTTGTATTGCGCGCGGCTGCTGGGACGTCCCGACTCGCACATTGCGGTTCGCTCCGCGCAATTCGAACAGCGCCTCCCGCTGGCCGCGGTCATTTTGCTGGTCGGGGTCGCCCTTGCCGTGGGCACGTCGCTGAAGCGGCTCAAGCATCGCGGGAAGGCCGCGCCAATCACCCAGCTGGCGAATGTCATTACCCGGGATCTGCACGGATGCCTGCTCGTGTTCGACGGGGAGCCAATTCTGTATCAGCTGACCGGCGCCTGCATTCCGACCAAGCTCGCCTTTCCCAATCATCTGAATGACGACATCGAGAAGGGATCGCTGGGATTGGATCCAACGGTGGAGACCATCCGCATCTTCCGCGATGCGCCACCCGATATGGTGGTGATGACGGATCGTCCGGACCCTGGCTACAATGTGGCCACGCGGCAGATCGCACAGACCGTGCTGGCACGCGATTATCACGTCGTGGGCCAGCAGAAGATCGGTTCGCGGGTGCGGATCGTCTATCAGCGTAACGCGACCGCCGCTGCCACGTCCGCGAGGTCCGTCTCGTGACGCCTTATCTCGTCAGCGGCCAACCCGCGGGGGAAACCGGCAGGAGCCTCGCTACGCGGCAGCGGCGGATCTGCTTTCTATTCACCGGGCAACTTCATCATGTTCCGCACGGGCTGGAAACGGCGCTGGCGTTGGCGAAGATACCCGGCATGGCCGTGGCCATCCGCGTCACCAGCGAGGCGCATCTGGACTTGATCCGGCCGGTCATGCCGACAAACGGGCCGGCGCCGCATCTGGGGTTGATTGGCTGTGCGCCGCTGCGCATGCTGGGACGGGCGCGCGGCTCCAGCGTTCCGCCCAAAAAATTGACGCTGCTCCACGCGCGTCAAGAGCTGAACAGCTATGATGCGATCGTGGTGCCCGAACGGACATCCACGGCCGTGCGCCGGTTGGGCATTACCGGTCCCAAGCTGATCCATATCGATCATGGCGCGGGCGACCGTTCCGCCGGCTATGATCCGCGCATTGCCGAGTTTGATTTCGTGCTGCTCGCCGGTGACAAGCAGCGGGAACGGATGAGCCGTCAGGGGCTGCTGAAGCCCGGATGCTTCGAAATCGTGGGATATCCAAAATTCGAATCCGCCGATCGCATCCGCCCCGACATCGTCTATCCGTTCGCACGGCGCCGCCCGGTGCTATTATATAACCCGCACTTCGTGAGCGAACTCAGTTCCTGGCATAAGTGGGGGCCGGACGTCATCGCGCGCATCGTCGAGACGGGCCGCTACAATCTGATCGTGGCTCCGCACGTGCGCCTGTTCGAGGGCAGCCGCGCCCGCCGGCAAGCCTTGCGCTTGCTGGAGCCCTGCGTAGGGCGGCCGGACATTCATATCGATCTGGGCAGCCATCGCTCGATCGACATGACCTACACCGAGCTGGCGGACGTCTATCTCGGCGATGTCAGCAGTCAGGTCTATGAATTCCTGCGCCGGCCGCGGCCGTGCGTGTTCCTGAATCCCAACGGGGCCGATTGGCTGGGCAACGAGGATTATGCGCATTGGCGTTATGGCCGCGTGATCGGCCATCCGCAGATGCTGCTGCCGGCTCTGGAAGCGGCGCATACCGATCATCAACTGTTCGAACATGCGCAGATCCGCGCGTTCCGGCAGACCTTCGACGTCGCAGCCAAACCCGCATCGCTGCGGGCCGCGTCGGCGATCGCGCGCTTCTGCCTGCGCCACGCATGATCGGGTCGGCCGCTAGAAGTGGCGTTCGATGGAGAGGCGAACCGTCCGGGGGCGCAGCGGCGTTATCTGTGACAATTCACGCGCAAAAGGCGTTCCCAGGGCAAATCGGTTGCCCACGACGTCGAACACATTGCTCACGCCAAGGGTAATGCCGAATTGGTCCGTCGCCAGCTTGGCGGACATTCCGGTCTCGGTATATTGACCCTGCTTGCCGCCCAGCACCGGACCGATGCCAAGCCGGGACTGGCCGACATAGCGGGTCCAACCTTCCACGGTCAGTGCCGACGCGTCGGATCGGATCACCTCATACCGCACGGAAATGCGCGAGGAGAATTTGGCGACGTTGGGAATACGGCCGAGGGGATCGAGCGCAATCTGCTGGGCTTTCACCACGTCAAAGCGCGCCATCTGATTGACCAGGGAGTGGAGGAAGGCGGCCGATGGCTCGGTCACGCGGCTGTCATTGTAGGTCGTGGCGAGTTCGATGACGAAGCGCGGCATCGGCTTGACCCGAAGCGAGCCACTAACGGAATAGATCCGACCCGTGCCGATGTTGCTGGTGCTGGGAAGGCCGGTATCGTCGATATAATCCGCCTGGATATCGCTCCAGCGCGAATAGGACGCGCTGAGCGCCCCCCCGATCCGCGAACGCGCGCCTTCGCCAAAACGCAGGCCGGTCTCAACCGAGCGGATATGATCGCCCTTGAAGCGACGGACGACATATCCCTCGACGGCGAGTCCCCCGGGGCGGATACCTTCCTGATAGCGAAGGAAGGCGAGTGCGCCGTCACCGACCCGCGCCGAAATGGCGCCCGACGGCATGACATTGTCTTCCGATCGGCTGGCGGTGACGCCGCTGCGCAGCAAGCTTTCGTACGATGCGAAGGGAATGTCATTCGCAGAACCGGTCAGGCGATCGTGCGTCACCCGGATACCGCCCGTGATCGTCAGAAAGGAACGCTGGACGCTCGCCTCCGCAAAGGCGGTGATCTCGTTCACGATATTGGTGACGCCGGTGGTCGGGACAGGGGCCGCAATGCTGCCCAGCTGCCGGCCGAGCGACGTCCGGTTATGCGTGTAACTGGCGCCGACGACCCAGCCGAACCCATTGCGTAGCGGGCTCCAGATGCGATTTTCGGTGGTGAACATGGCGGTGCGATTGCGCTGAACGAAAAGCTGCGGCTTGGCCGGATCGACCGTCGCATCATATTGCTCGGTCAGCCGGTGACGCACGAACCCGCTCGATGACTGAAAGCGGATCGAGGGCCATCTTTTCTCGATCGAGATGCTTGCCAGCCGATAGTTGGAATCGAATCCGCCGGGGGTAGGGCTCGCACGCTCGAGCGGTGGCAGATCGCGGTCGGCATATTGGCTGTCGCGTCCGTGGTTGCTCTGAACGACCGCACCGGCTTGCACGCGCCAGCCGTCACCGGGCTCGTACAGAAATGTTCCGCGCCCACCCAGGGTGGTCGTTCGGTTAATGTCGCGCTTTCCGCGTTCGACATCGTCGATATATCCGCCCTCGCGAATGCCGTAGCCCACGAGCCTGAGGGCAGAGTTCCCGCTCACGGGCAAATTCAGCCAACCACCAAGATCGCCACCGGGCGCGCCATGCTCCGTCGCCGACACGCCCGCGGAGATCGTCCCACCGATCTGGTTCAACACCGGCGCATTCGGGTTGGTCCGCAATATGCCGCCCAGCGAGCCCGCGCCGTACAAGGTGCCCTGCGGTCCCTCGAGCACCTCGACCGAGCCGATGTCGTAGAGGCGGAGATCCGGATCCGGGGCATTATAGGTCAGCCGGATGTCGCCCAGATATTGACCAACGGTGCCCTGGGTGGGGCCGGTAAAGCTCGAATCCGCAATGCCGCGGATGAAGAGCTTGTTGCGACCGGCGCCGAGATAGGTGGACGACACACTGGCGAGGCGGACCACGATCGTGTCGGTGCCGCGCTCGCCTTCGGAAACGAAGCGGCTGCCGTCGAGGATTTCCACCGCGGCCGGGAAGTCGAGCAGCCGCAGATCGCGTTTGCTGGCGGTGACGACCACCTCGCCTTCCGGAATGGTATGTGCGGGGGCAGGCGCGCTTGGCACTTTTTCGGGCGCTGGCGCCTTACGCAAGGGGACCGCCCGGTATACCGACGGACCAAGCTTGACCGGCCGCGCACCGGCCGCGCCAAGAATGCGTCGCAGCGCGGCTTCCGGCGACCCTGCCGCGGAAAAGCCGGGGACGGGGCGTGCCCACAGCGAGGGATCCTCGATCGACACGCTGATCCCGCTTTGGGCCGACAATTGACTGAGCGCGCTCGCCACCGTTCCGCGCGCGATGACGAGCGGACGATCGCCGGCATAAGCAGGGCTGGCGACGGTGAGGAAGGCAACGAGCGTGGCCAGCCGGGTCATTTCAGGATCGGGTTATCCGCCAATGATTGCCCTCACGTATCACTCTAGCGCGAAATAGCGGTGCCAACGGCGCCAGATTCTTGCGGTCCGTCACGCTGACGACACCCGTGAAAGGTTCGTCGGCAAAGTCCCGATCCACTTGTACCGGAATTCCGGCATAGCGTGCCAGATCTGCTGCTACCTTGGAGAGCGGATCGTTGGAATAGACGAAACGCCCTTGCGACCATGTGCCGACCAGGGCCGGCGCGATATCGCTGCGGACGGCGCTGCCGTCGGTCGTATTGACGCGCAGTCGCTGACCGGCCGCCAGCGGGATTTGCTGACCCGCCGCGACATATTGAACCGCGCCTTCGGACACCGTGACATCCGTTTCGGTTGCGGAGCGCAGGACATTGAAGCGCGTACCCAGATCGACCAGCTGCGCCCCATCCAGTTGAACGGTGAACGGCCGCGCAGGATCATGGCGTACTTCGAACAAGGCTTCCCCGCGCTCGATCTTGGCAAATCGGCTATTGTCGCGGTCCAGGATGATCTTGGTGCCGCCATTCATACGGACAATAGTTCCGCCCGCCAGCACAAGCTGCCGTTGCTCGCCCGGCGCGGTGATCAGATCGTAACGATGGTCGGACCGCAGCAGCGGCACCGATATCATGGCGATCAGGGCGGCTGCCAGCGCGACGGCGGCACCGCCCAGATAGCGGCGGCGGGGCCGTCCCGGACGGGCCTGGTCGTGGAGCAGCGGTCTCGGGCTGTTGCGCGGCAGCAGCGTATCGAGGCGTGCATCGGCATCGGAAAGATGCTGGTAGCGCGCAAGATGGTCGGGATCCGCCTCAAGCCAATGCTCGAGTTCTTCCCACGCAACAAAATCGTCGTCGCGGACGCGCATCACCCAAGTGAGTGCTTCATCCTCAATCTTGTCGGTTGTGTTGTGGTTCATCGATATCCCTCGTGAACCTTGACGGAGCCAATCCGGTCAAGCCTCATCGAGACGCCTCCGAAGATCTAACATGGCGCGATAGGCTTTACGAAGATCTGCCTCGACGGTGCTCAGGCTGATCTGCAATTCCTGCGCGATTTGCTTTTGCGCTATGCCGTCGATGCGGTGTCGGCGAAATATATGCGCGGTTCGTTCGCCCAATTCGGCCAATGTTTCTTCCGCCAGGCGCAGATGTTCGCGCGCGATGAGTGGCCGTTCGCCAGCCGGCTCTTCGGACATGTCCCGCCCGGAGGTCGCAACGTTCGTCCAATCCGAATCCCGTTTGCTGGCTTGCCGGGTTGCGCGATATCGATCGAGCATCAGGTTGTTCGCGGCCCGATAGAGATAGGAAAGCGGCTGCACGATCGGACCAGGAACGCTCACCGACACGCGGATCCACAATTCCTGCAGCAGATCCTCGGCAGCATCGCCCGCACCCTGCGCAGAGAGAAAGCGCAAAAGCTTGTCGCGGTTCGCGAGGAAGACGGCTTTCAGGCCGTTATCGGGCATCGTCTGGCAGACGCGGTTCGCGGGAGGAGCATGTCAGCCGTCTAGCCGGTAGGGCCTCAGCGGCCAACTCCTGCTGCGTTTCATAAGCCTATTCATTCGTCGCAGTGAAACAAGGCCGTGCGCGGCAAAGTCCGTCTTCCACGTAAGCAAGCGCTTCGGCGCCCGTGAGAAAGACGCGAGGATGAGCAAAACGCTGTGTTGGTCGGGCCATGATGCTTCTTGATCTGAATGTGACGCAGGCACGTGAGCTCCTGTTCGACGACGTGCCGATGCGGCTGCAGGCGGCGACACGTGCGGCACCTGCCGAAATCTCGATCGTCATCCCGACCTTCAATGAGCGGGCGAATATTGGTGAACTGATCGATCGCATCCGAACGGTGCTGGCCGATACCCGCTGGGAAATCATCATCGTCGATGACGATTCGCCCGATGGGACGGCGGAACAGGCGCGTGCGCTACATTGGGAGGATGCGCGCGTACGCGTCATCCGTCGCGTCGGTCGCAGGGGCCTGTCCTCGGCGTGCATCGAAGGCATATTGTCTTCCTCGGCAACCTATGTCGCGGTGATGGACGCCGATCTTCAGCACGATCCCGACTTGCTCGGGGAGATGCTCGCCATTTTGCGCCGGGGACAAGCCGATATCGTCTATGCGAGCCGGCACTGTGCCGGCGGCTCGGTCGGGGATTGGGAGGAGCATCGGATCGCCGCCAGCCGCCTCGCCAGATGGGTGGCCAGCCGGGCCGTTTCGGTCCCGTTGAGCGACCCAATGAGCGGCTATTTCGCGATGCGGCGCGGCGTCATGGAGAAGACCGCGCATCGCGTTTCGGGCGTCGGGTTCAAGATCCTGCTGGACATCATCCTTGCGTCCGACCGCGCCCTGCGCGTCACGGAAGTGCCGCTGGCATTTACGTCCCGCACGCGTGGCACCAGCAAATTATCGTCGCGCGTCGTGTGGGATTATGCGGCGATGCTGATCGAGCATCGTAGCGGCGGGGCGATTACGGCTCATGACGTGTCCAACGCGGCGCTCGGGGTGGCGGGGCTGTCCGTCAATATGCTGACGCTATCGATGCTGGCCGGGCTGACGGGGCTTTCGATCGGCGCTTCCGCCACGCTGTCGGCGTTGGCCGCGTGCGTGGCGGTATTCGCGACCAGCAGCATCCTGTCCCGGCGCACCTGCGGCCCGTGGCGCTGGTATCTCGCCCTGATCCCCTTTGCGGGCGCTTGCACGTTCGGCGTCGTTGCCGACGGGGTGGTGACGTCCCTGCTGGTTGGTGCTGGATGGAACTGGTTCGCATCGGGCGTCAGCGGTGCATTGGCGGGGGCGGCGCTGATGCGCCGCGCGATCCGGCATCATCTTTGACGCCGTTTGCGGGTTTTCGCGCCCGCGCTTAGCCGTTTGGACAAGGTTGCGGCGGCGCTGCGCCGATGCCGTCGGGCGCGGCTTTCGCATCCGGCCGGCTGCGAAATTGATCCGCGGGCGGGCGAATGCCCAGCAGGAATGCAACTTCCAGAACGGCTACCATTGCAACGATCGGCAAGAGCGGAATTGATTTCTTCTGGGCCATTGGCTTTTACTTCCAAGGGACGCGTTCAAATTCCAGGCCCTGCCAGATGGGATTTGAATAGACGCGATGCATTCCTAGCTATTTTGCATGTCGATACGATAAGCTCCACGGTAAAATATTGTTATATTGAGACGAGCTATTCATGTGCTGATGCGGGGCGTTAGAATGTTCGTGCTGAAGTGTCAGTTACCAAGAAGGAACGATAACGGATGAGCAGTGCGAATAATTGGAGTCGTCGGGCCAGTCTGATGGGCGGCGCGGCGCTTCTGGGCATGGGCGGCATCGCCCGTGCGGCCGGAGCTGCAGTGCGCACCACGACCCCCATTCCCAGCGCGGAAGGATATGCCCATGTGCCGGGCGGTCGGATCTACTGGAGGCGCTTTGGTAACGGCCCCAAGACGCCTTTGCTGACTTTGCATGGCGGGCCCGGCGCCGCCCACAATTACCTCTTGTCGATGCAGGCGCTGGCAACCGACCGGCCGGTGATCTTTTTTGATCAGCTCGGCTGCGGCAAGGCAGACGCTCCGGCGAATGACGATATCTACACGATCCAACGTTCGGTTGAGGAACTGGATGCGGTCCGCAAGGCGCTGCGCCTGGATCGGGTGATACTCTACGGCCATTCATGGGGCACGCTGCTGGCGATCGAATATCTGTGCCAGAAGCGCGGCGCCGGTGTTGAAAAGCTTATCCTTGCTGGCGCACTTTCCAGCGTGCCGCAGGCAAGTGCCGGTATGCGCCGGCTGATCGACGGCATGCCTGGGGACTATGCGAAAAAGCTCCGCGGGCTGGAAGAGGCCGGCAAGATGCAAACGCCGGAATATACAGCGCTCGCCCAGCAATTTTACGATCGCTTCGTGCTGCGCGTTCCCCCCACACCAGACGCGCTGGCGAGCTTCGATGCGCTATCCAAGTCGATCGCGTATCGCGTGCTCAACGGACCCAACGAGTTCACGATCACGGGCAAGATCAAGGATTGGGATAGGCGGGCGGATTTGCGGGCAATCACCCAGCCAACCCTTCTCACGACCGGCGAGTTTGATGAGATCACATTGGATTGTCATCGCACGATCGAGGCCGGCGTCGCCGGTCGCGCCAAGCTGGTGATGATGCCGGGTTGTTCGCACCTGACGATGGTGGAACAGCCGCAGCAATATACGCGGATCGTGCGGAATTTCCTGGACGAGGCGTAATCGCGAGGCGGACTTTGCACCGCCTTGCGACCCTGTTTTTAAGTCTGTCTCTGGCGCCTGGCCCGCTTTCCTTGCGGAGGGCCGAGACGGGGGGCGATCGCAGCGATCGCCCCCTGTTCGTTAGGCGACGGCTGGCAAGTGCGCGAGATGCTTGTCCAGTGTGATCGGATAGTCGCGGATCCGCACGCCGGTCGCATTATAGACGGCATTCGCCACCGCCGCGCCGACCCCGCACAGACCAAGTTCGCCAACGCCTTTCGCCTTCATAGGCGACGATTTGTCGTCAGGATAATCGAGGAATATAACGTCCAGCTCGGGAATGTCGGCATGGACCGGCACTTCATACCCCGCCAGATCGTGATTGATGAACAGGCCGAACCGCTTCTCGACCGCCAGCTCTTCCATCAGCGCTGCGCCAACGCCCATCGTCATGCCGCCAATCACCTGGCTGTGAGCGGTTTTCTTGTTGAGGATTCGCCCAGCATCGCAGACAGCCAACATGCGGCGGATACGCATCTCGCCCGTATACGCATTCACCGCGACTTCGCAGAAATGCGCGGCAAAGGTAGATTGCTGGAACTTCTTCGACAGGTCGCCATATTCCATCCCGTCTTCCGAGACGATTTGTCCATTCTTGGCGGCGGTTCGTAACGGCATAGTGTGTGTGCCATCCGTTACGTTGCCGTCGGAGAATTGCGCCTGGTCGGGGTCGATTTGAAGTTTCTCGGCAATGGATTTGCGGAGCGCCACCGCTGCGGCGTAGACGCCGGCGGTGGAACTATTGGCGCCCCATTGCCCGCCCGAACCAGCAGATTTGGGAAAGCGGGAATCGCCCAGCTTCACAGTGACATCCTGGACATTCACGCCTAGCATTTCCGCCGCGGTCTGCGCGATGATCGTATAGGTGCCGGTGCCGATGTCGGTCATGCTGGTCTCGACTGTGATGGCGCCTGATGGCTCAAGCGTGATCCGCGCGGCGGATGGCTGGATCAGGTTGTTCCGGAAACCCGTCGCGACACCCATGCCGACCAGCCAGATGCCGTCCCGAACCTGGCCAGGTTTCGGGTTGCGACGCGACCAGCCGAAGCGGTCCGCACCCGTTCTGAGGCATTCGATCAGATGGCGCTGGGAGAACGGGCGGCTGGGATCGGTTGGGTCAACCTGCGTGTCGTTGCGGATCCGCAATTCGACCGGATCGATCTCAAGCTCTTCGGCGAGCTCGTCCATCGCCATCTCGAACGCCATCAGCCCCGGTGTCTCGCCGGGCGCGCGCATGTCGGCTGCTTCGGACAGGTCCAGCATGGCCAATCGCAAGGTGACTTCGCGGTTGGCGGCCGCATATAACAGGGCGGTCTGGGCTGCGGCCGGCTCCGGCGTCGCTTTCGGCAGATTGCCGCTGGTACTGGTATGGCTGATCGCGACCAGCCTGCCATCCCGTTCGGCACCGAGTTGGATGTGCTGGATCGTCCCCGCGCGGTGCGTGCTGTTGTTGAACATGAAGGTGCGCGCCTGCGCGACCTTCACCGGGCGCTTCGCCGCCTTGGCAGCCAGGGCGGCAAGCACGGAGTCGCACCGCATATAGAGCTTGCTGCCAAACCCGCCGCCAATGAACGGTGAGTCTATGCGCAGCTGCTCCGGCTTGAGCGACAAAGCCCGTGCCACGTCCGGGTGCCACCACCCGATCATCTGCGCCGACGTCCAGATGGTCAGGTTGTCGCCGTCCCAGGCGGCAATGCTGGCATGCGGTTCCATTGGCGAATGGCCGTGTGCGGGCGTCGTGTAGGTACGATCGAGCTTTACCGGAGCATCCCGGAAGGCGGTGGCGAAATCGCCGGCTTTGATGACCGGCGGCGCATCCGGCCCGTGATTGATCCGGTCTGGCGTGATCTTGGCGGACGCGCTTGCCCGTTCGAGATCAAACTCGCCCGGCGATCGTGCATAATCCACCACGATGAGATGTGCTGCGGCACGAGCCTGCTCGAACGTCTCCGCGACGACAATCGCAACCGCCTGATGATAATGAACGATTTCCGATCCGCCGAACAGATTGGCGATGTTGTGCTCGCTCTGTTGCAGCGGTGGCATATCGAGCGTCGTAACCACGGTTATAACGCCAGGCGCGGCCCGCGCCTGCGAGATGTCCATGCGTTCCACTTTGCCTTTGGCGATCGCCGCGCCAAGGATATAGCCATAGGCTTGGTTCGGCACGACGTCGTGTCGCTCATAGGCGTAGGGAGCCATGCCGCGCACCTTGAGCGGGCCGTCTATGCGTGTGATCGGCTGGCCGATGACCTTCTGCTGATCAATGGGATTAGGCCCAGCGGGCGTATCGAACCTCATGCGCCGATTCCTTTCGCCTGTTGCATCACCAGGCCGAGCGTCCGCTCGGCGAGGGGAAGTTTGAACGCGTTCTGTTGGGTGGGTGAAGCGCCGACGAAGGCGCGCTCGACAACGCGGTGTGGGCCGCGCCCGATCTCCGCTTCCGCTTCCGGGACGCGCCAGGGGCGTGGTGCCACGCCGCCAAAAGCGATGCGGGCGCTTCCGTCCGGCTGAATTATCGCGGCTACCGACACGAGCGCGAACGCGTAAGACGCGCGATCGCGAACCTTGTGGTAAAGATGCGTGCCACCCACAGGCTTGGGGAGGGTTACCGCGGTGATCAGTTCGCCCTTGGCGAGCACGTTTTCGAGCTGGGGCGTATCGCCGGGTAGGCGGTAAAATTCGTCCAGCGCGAGAGTCCGCCGTTCGCCCGCGGCGTTGATCGTTTCGATCGTCGCATCCAGCGTCCGCAGCGCAATAGCCATGTCGCCAGGGTAAGTGGCAATGCAGCTTTCGCTCGCGCCGATGACAGCTAGCGAGCGCGAGAAGCCCGCTATCGCCGAGCAGCCGCTTCCGGGCGCCCGTTTGTTGCAGGGCAGATTGAGATCGTAGAAATAGGGGCAGCGCGTGCGTTGCAGCAGGTTGCCGCCGACACTTGCGGCATTGCGCAGTTGGCCGGATGCGCCGGCGACGATGGCGCGGCTGAGCACGCCATAATCGCGCCGGACGCGTGGATCCGTCGCCAGCGCCGCATTGCTGACGAGGGCGCCGATCCGCAGCCCTCCGTCGGAGGTCGCCTCGATCCCGTCCAGCGCCAGATCCTGAATGTCGACCAGATGGGTCGGCCGCTCGATCTGGAGCTTCATCAGATCGAGGAGGTTGGTGCCCCCGGCGATGTAGCGTGCGCCTTCGGTCCTCGAGACTTTCTCGACAGCGGCCGACAGCGAGGAAGCGCGTTCATAGGTGAAAGGGATCATGACTGGTTCTCCACCACTTGGGCGATCGCCTTGTGGATGTTGGCATAGGCACCGCAGCGGCAGATGTTGCCGCTCAGTCGCTCGCGCATTTCCAGATCGGTGGGCTTCATTGGCGCGGTGATGTCATCCGTGACATGACTCGGCACGCCGCGCCGCACTTCGTCCAGTGCGCCTACGGTCGAGCAGATCTGGCCGGGTGTGCAATATCCGCACTGATACCCATCATGATCCAGAAAGGCTTGTTGCAGCGGGTGGAGCTTTTCGGCGGAGCCAAGCCCCTCGATCGTCACAATCTCCCGTCCGCTCTGCATGACCGCCAACGTGAGGCAGGAGTTGATGCGGTGCCCATCGGAAATCACGGTACACGCGCCGCACTGGCCGTGATCGCAGCCCTTCTTCGTACCGGTCAGGCGCAGATGATCGCGCAGGAGATCGAGCAGCGTCGTCCGGGGATCGATTCTGCTCTGGTAAAGCTTGCCGTTCACCGTCAGGCTGACCCGCGCTGAGGGCGTTCCCTCGCCGTTCGCCGCGGCGTCCGACGTCGCGGCAGCCCCGGCCATGATCGGGGCTGCCGCGGTAGCGGCGAGGACGTGGCGTCGTGACATCTCGAATGCGACAAGAGTCATTTGCTAATCTCCCAACCTTTTCTAAAAGATACCGGCTAAACTCGTGATCTTTATTGAAATAGTATAGTTAATCGTTGTTTCAGGAATGTGATTCACACCATCTAACGATTATTGGAGTGGTCATTCCGCCTACGGAATTACGTCTATCCGCATCTGCTGATTTTTAAGGCGCCATGTTCGCGTCATGCCCCGAGTGACCGGCGACACGAACCAGATCACGCTGACAGACAGGAGGAAGGACGTGATGACCAGGCGGAAGGGCCACCAGATATCCGGCAGGATCAGAAGGAATGTGCCGTTGAGGAGCAACAGAAGCGGCAGCATCGCCAGCCAGGTGGTCAGCAGCACTTTCCATTTCGGACCGGACTCGTCGCTGGGAACCGTAAGCTTCGCGACGCGGTGATGAACCGTGCAGAGCTGACGAAGCGAGTGATCCTCAAACGCCCGGATCATCTGCTGGCGTTCGGCGGCAGCCTGCCATTCCTGCAGGTCCTCCTTGCTCCGGAACAGGGAGATTACGAAACTCAGTCCATTTTCTTGCTGTAGCAGCAGCGTCATAAGATGCCTGCGCTGCGCTGGCGGGGTCCGGAGCGCGCTCTTGAAGGCCTGGACAATGGCGTCGCCTTGCCCACCGCGCACGATCAGGGAGGTGATGGCCGCAACCGGCGTGGCAGGGATCGCATCCCGCATCGACTGCGCCAGCGGATCATCCGAAGCCGTCTGTTCCGTCATCTGCATTGCGCTTCCTCGCTCGCTTTGCAGTATCGAATAAAAGAAGGGCTATGAAATATCCGATAAAATAAGGTTAAATATCCGCAGGTAACGGGATATTTAAGGTTCCCCCTCGTTGGTGCGCAGGTGTTCAACGGAGTTATTGATGTGTCATCGCCCCTGACGCGAAGCCGAGAGAGCGGATATCACCGGGTCGAGGCATATAGCGACGCGGTCTTCGCGATTATATCGACACTCATTGCATATGATCTCATGAAGACGGGGGCCCATGCCGGAAGCGATCTGACAACGGATCTCCTCAAGGCATGGCCGTTCTATCTAGCCTTCGGAATGAGCTTTCTGGTGGTCGGTCAGATGTGGCTGGTCCATCACAATCTTTGGCAAATGATCCGCACCGCAGACCAGGGATTGCTGGTGCTCAACCTGCTGCTGCTTTTCTTCATCGCGGTGCTGCCGTGGGCGGCAAAGCTGGTTGCGCTGCATTGGAACGACCACACGTCCAATCTGCAAATTGCGACGGCCATCTACGCGGCGATCGCACTCGGCCAGGCTTTGACCTTCAACGCGACGTTACTGTGGGCACGGGTGCGGAACCTGTATGATGAGAGCATGACGGACCTTCGCTATCGATCGGTTCGCCGTCGTTTCCTGGTCGGTCCTGTCATTTACGGGGCCGCACTGATCGCAAGCTTTACAGCACCCTATTTCAGCATCGCGGGCTATTTTGCCGCCGCTCTTGTCTACATCGACATGGGATTTCTTGCGCCATTCGAGCGGGCTAAGCCGAAGCTCTAAGGGAATGGACCGCATTTACAGGTACGAATTCACATCGTTTAAGAAACGGATCGAAGATCATCATGTTAGTTTGTCGTCCGTCTGATGGTGCATACGAGCATCCGAAAAGGGTGATGGAAGCGGGACATGGCAAAGACATATATGGGGCGGTGTGCCTGCGGTGCGATCAGCTTTGGCTTTGATCAGGATCCGGACTTCATCGCGTTGTGCCACTGCAATGATTGTAAGAAGGCGTCAGGCGGGGAGGCCGCAGTCTTCTTCGCTGTACCCGTGGAAGATTTCAATCTTTTCACCGGGACGCCCAAGGCTTTTCATTACGTCGCGGACTCCGGGAACGGCCTGGATCGGAATTTCTGCCCGAATTGCGGCGCACGTGTTTTCAGCGACAAGCTGGACGGGTTCCCCGGTCTGATCTTCGTGACGTTGGGCAGTCTGGATCGTCCCGAAGCGATCCAGCCCAAAGTCGAAATGTTCGTCAAGCGCCGCTTGCCCTGGGCGAGGCCGCTGGATGTTCCGCAATTCCAGGGCATGCCGAACTAGATGCCGACCTTTGCCGATCCCCGCGGCGCCACGCGACAGGGTGCACCATGAAGGACGCGCTTTCCGTATTCCGCTTCTTGCGTGCGGCGGTTGCGCAGGGGCGACGCGTGGTGCTGGTGACCTTGACCGGCGTTGTGGGCCGCGCCGCGCGCACTCCTGGCACGCATATGGGCGTGTGCGAGGATGGGACCTTCATCGGGGCGTTTTCCGGCGGCTGTGTCGAGGCGGCGATCGTGGCGGACGCGCAGGCGGTCCTGCAGGACGGCCGGGCCCGGCAGGTCAGATTCGGTATCGGGTCCCCCTATCTCGACATCCGCTTGCCATGCGGGGGCGGAATCGATCTCTTGTTCACCCCGGACCCGCCACTGCGCCAGCTTGTGCGGGCGATCGAGATGCTGGAGGCACGGAGCTGCGCCGGCCTGCAACTGGATCCGCGCGGCACCATGCTCGTCGGAGGTCAGGACGGGGAAGGGTGGCGCAATGGTGTGTTCCGTGTGATCCATCATCCGGATCCGCGCCTCGTGATCATCGGCCAGGGCATGGAGACGGTAGCGCTTGCACGATTGGCGCGATCCTACACGCCCGATATCGCTGTCTTCAGCCCAGATCAGGCCGTGCTCGAAAATGTCCGGTCGGCAGGCGCGACGGCAACGCGCCTGCTATCACCCACCGCAGTGCCCAAGCTTCGCGCCGATGCTTTTACCGCGATCGTCTTCCTGTTCCACGACCATGACTGGGAAGGCGATCTGCTTTGCCAAGCGCTTGCCACCGCGTCCTTCTACATCGGCGCCATGGGCAGCGACGTCACGCGGCAAATGCGGGCAGAGACATTGCTTGCGCGCAGCTGCCCGCCACGGGACATTGCGCGCATCCATGCGCCCATCGGCCTGATCGCCGCCGCGCGAGATCCCGACACGTTGGCCGTGTCGATCCTGGCGCAGATTGTTCAGGAATATGCAGGCTGCGCCGATCGACTGAAGCGCGGTGGCGCCACGCAGCGCGAGGCTCGGGCGCCGATGGGTGAAGAACGGTGCACGGTGATGGAGCCGGCATTGTGACGGCATCAATGCCAGCCTCCAATCTTGTCGATCGCCACGGTCGCAGGATCGACTATCTGCGCGTGTCCGTCACCGATCGCTGCGACCTGCGCTGCCGCTATTGCATGAGCGAGCATATGACATTTCTGCCTCGCGATCAGCTGATGGGGCGCAGTGAAATATCGGCCATCGTAGAGCGCTTCATCGCGCGCGGCGTCCGCAAGGTCCGGATAACCGGCGGCGAACCGCTCGTTCGGCGCGACATCCTGGAACTCTTGCGGGATTTGGGCGCGCATGTCGGGATGGGCCTGGAGGAACTGACGCTGACAACGAATGGCACGCAACTGGCACGTTATGCGGCCGGGCTGCGCAGCGCCGGCGTGAAACGGATCAATGTCAGCCTGGACACGTGCGATCCCGACATATTTCGTCAGATTACGCGCCGTGGTGACCTGGACAAGGTTCTGCAGGGGCTGGCAGCCGCCAAGGAGAGCGGCCTCGCCGTCAAGATCAATATGGTGGTGTTGAAAGGGCTGAACGACGCCGAAGTCCCTGAAATGCTGCGCTGGTGTGGCGTGCAGGGATTTGATCTCAGCCTGATCGAAACGATGCCGCTTGGCGCCGTGGACGAGGACCGGGTGGACCGGTTCGTCCCGCTGACGGCGATTTTGGAGCGGCTGTCCGCCGCGTTTGACCTGGTGCGCGATGCCCATCGTACGTCGGGACCTGCACGCTATTGGCGGTCTCCCTGGGGTACACGGCTTGGCCTGATTTCGCCGCTGACGGCCAATTTCTGCGACGGCTGTAATCGTGTCCGGCTGACGACGGAGGGCAAACTTTACATGTGCCTTGGTCACGAGGATGCGGTGGATTTGCGGCAGGCCTTGCGCCAGGATGGCGTACAAGGCCTGGATGCCGCGATCGATTACGCTTTGGCCAACAAGCCTGCGCGGCATCAATTCCAGATCCAGCGCGGATCGGCGCCGGCGGTGGCCCGACATATGAGCGTGACGGGCGGTTGATCATTACTGTGTGTTAATGAGTGACAAAATAGATGCATAATAGATCGCGGCGGATCGCGACCCGTTTAACATCAAACTATCTGATTTTTTCTCCGGTTTAGGCTCTCATGGTGAGAACCAGAATGAGGAGGATTTATTATGAGCGACGGTAAAGATGGCGCTGCGTTCGAGCGTCGTGATATTTTGAAGACCGCAGGCTTGGCAACGATGGCTGGGCTCGCAACATCGGCCATTGTCCCCGATGGGCCGGCATCGTCACAGACCCCACGCGGAAAGGTCCGGGATCGCGACAACGCGCCACTTGGGCTGCGCCTTCAGGGCATTCAGCACTTCGGCGTCACGGTGCAGGATCTCGACCGCGCTTTCGAATTCTACACGGAAGTGTTGGGCGGCACGGAGATCATGCGCGACGGCGACTTCAAGGGCGAGAAGGTCCAGAACACGCTCATGCTGGATCAGGAGATCCTTGCGCACGAACAGAAAATCGACCCCCGCACGATCGGCGTGCCGGATCTCAGGGGCGGTACCCAGCGACTGGATGTGCGCTTCGTTCAGTTCGACAATGTGGTGGTTGAATTGCTCCATTATCGCGACGCCGTGCAGCCGCAGGATCATGGAGACAGTTGGGCGGAGCCGCGGGACCATATGAGCCCCGCCTATCCGCGCTCGATGCACATTTGTTTCTACATCCGCGACGATGTCGACTTCAATAAATTCATCCATGATCTCGAAGCGGAATCGGCGCGTCGTGGCATGACCCAGGTGCGTGCAAATCGCATTGTTACCGTGCAGACCGAGGCGCAGCGCAAGGCGCTGCCCATCAGTGCCAACACCAATCCGATCCGCGAGGGTAAGTCGAACGGCTGGACGCTGATCTATTGCAAGGGACCCGAGGGGGAACAGCTTGAATTCGTGCAGGCGCTCGATCCGGTGAAGCAGACATTCAAGGCGGCTTATGAAGCGCGGCAGCGCAGACTGGCTGCGACGGGTTAATCTTTTACCATAACCGCAATGCCGTCCTTATGCCTGACCCCACCGAAGCTACGTTGCCGGTGGGGCAGGTTGGCTGCGCCATGTTGGGCCAGCCTTGCGTTCGTTCCTTAAAATGAGAACCCAGGCTACAAAGCTACGAGCAGGGTTGCCTGGACAATATGGCGGACGTTGTTGCGTCCGGGGCGGAACCCGGTTTGATTAAGCTGTCCCAGTTCGGCGTGCAGGCGGGGCGTTAAGGGCACACCGACGCCCGCAAAGTTGAACATCGAAGAAAAGCCGGAGCGACCCGACCAGTTGGTTTTGTTGAAGGCGTAGAACATCTCGTTCCATGCAATGGCTTTGAGGCCGTCACGGGCAATCGGCAGGTCGATCCGGCTGAACTGGCGAAGGCGTAATGCGGTGCGGTCGCCTTTTTCCGGAAATCTCTGTTCCAGCCGCGTCCGCAACGTGAATGTCGTGCGTTCCGGCGACCGCGAGGAGCGGTAGCTGATTTCCTCCACCAAGCGATGCTCGTTGAACCGCGACCCAAGACCGTCATTCACGGTAAAATAAGTATAGCCGCCGCCGACCGACAGCTTCTCGGTGACACGATAAGACAGGATGGCCCGCAGCAGCAATTGGCCGGCACGCGACGCGTCGTCCGTCAGGCCAAGGATCGCGTCACCCCTGAAATCCCAACGCTTCGCAGACGCTGTGAGGGTGACCGTTGGCCAAACCTGCACATCCTCCTGCTGTGGTTGTGCCTGGCAGGGCGTTGTCCCGATGAAGCACAGGGCGAGCCGCAGGCCTGCGCGCGCCCACGTCGACCGATCAAGCCGGCGGCGACGTCGTCGGGGCGCTCGCGTCGTCATGGCCGGCAGACTATCGTCGTTCGTAAGAGTTCGACCATCCAGTCAACGCTGGCAACAGCCGGATCGCCGTCATTTGCGTCGACGCCGATGGTACTTCCAAGCTCATGCATGGTTCGTACTATAATGCTATTTTCGTTGTTAAATAATTCAACGACGTTAATAGAACATAATCTATTCAGAATTCGGAGGCGATGGTCCTGTTTAAGGGCTGTGTAATAGTTGGTGCTGAGGGCATTGATGTGAGACGCCGAATTTTTACTATTTTTCACTGGGCAGGATGAAGGGTCGCTCCGACAGGCTCCGTCTAAGGGCATCGGACGGACGAGGAGCGGTCGCTAAAATGAACGACAAACGGACAATCCCTATCTTTCTGACGGCAGTGGCGATCGCACTGTCGTCGCAGGCAATTGCGCAGGCGCCCCCACCGAGCTCGACGCCGCCGTCGGGACGGGACGCCGTGATCGTCCGCAAACTATTTGAGGGGGCGACGACCAATTCGGGTGATCCAATCGTCATGCCGCCAGGGCATCTGCAAGTCACCCTATCGAAATATATCATCCCGGTCGGCGCATCGCTGCCAGTCCACAAACATATATTCCCGAGATACGGCTACCTCACCAGTGGAAAATTAGAAGTTATAAATGTGGAAACCGGTCATGTGATGCAGTTTGCCACGGGGCAGTTCGTGGTGGAAGACGTCCAGAAATGGCACCGTGCGCGCAATATCGGCGACGTGCCCGTCGAATTACTCGTGATGGATTTCGTTAGTCCGGGCCAATCCAACACGGTCTTGCAGGCATCCCGATAGCCCGGCCCGACCTCGGCTGTTTGCTCTTCTGTCCGCATTGCGCGCTATTACGACGTCATCTTTCAGCACTGGCAGCCATCCGTCAGCGCCAGCGGCAATGGGGCGCGATTGCCCTGCGGACTGACCTTTGGAGATTGCCGATTGTTCAAGAACTCGGCGAGGGACGCAAAACTCTCCACGCGGGCTCCCACTCGCGCCAGCATATGCTGGATCAATTTGCGGTTCTCGGCGCTGGCTTCAATGATCAGGATTGAATCCTGAGCGGCCGTATTGCGATTATCCAGCGGTGGCGCGTCCGTTTGATAGGGTGCGTCATCCGCCAGCATATAGCCGCGCCCGGGAATCGTCTTGATGCGCCAGCGTTCCTCACCCAGGGCCCGGCGTAGACAGCTCAACTGCACGCGCAGATTGATCTCCTCTACGGTGGTCGTTGGCCACACACGCGCCATGATGACATCTTTCGGCACGATCTGGCCGCGTTGCTCCACGAGCGTCATCAAGACATCATAGGCGCGGCTACCCAGTTCTACTGTACCCCCGTCGAGCCGCACGATCCGTGCCGTCGGCAGGATCTCCAGTGCCCCGATGCGGATCGCTGCGGCGGAAAAGGGGGCCGTTTCGGGCGATCCTGCATGTGAGGGCGCCTCGTCGTGAACCTCCGCAATGAAGCCGAAAGCCAGGTCGTTGTGATCCATACAGCGGTGCATGAGCGTAAACCCCTTAGCGGTTAATCAACCACCAAGACGCACCCCGTTCGGATTTCCTCATCGGCGTATCCGATCCGGACTATCGCCGCCCTGGCGGCGGCTTGGATCGCTGCGTTGCTAGGGCTGCCGCCGGATTTCCAGCTTGCCGTCACCCACGGGCGTAACGCGCACCGGATAAAGCGCGGTCAGGTTTTGCGCGAACCGGGCGGCATCTCCACTGCGAAAGGTACCACTGATACGCATCGCGCCTACCTGGGGATCGCGGATTACCAGCTGTTCCCGGCTATAGTGATTCAGCTCTTCAACTGCTTCCGCCAGCGTATCCGCGTTGAAATGCACCATCCCCCGCTGCCAGGCTGTGCCGCTCGTTGGATCCGCCGATGTGATCCGGTCCGGCTGCCCTGATCGTGCAGTAAGCTGCTGGCCTGGCTGCAGCGTCTCGGCCTGACCGGCTTGCACGTGCAGAGGGTCATTGCCCTTGGTCACGCCGACCGACCCTTCGAGCAGCAAAATGCGCGTTTCGTGCGGCCGCTGGCGAATGTTAAATCTTGTTCCCAGCGCGGTCACGATACGATCGCCGGCGGCGACGCGGAAGGGATGCGTCCGGTCGTGCGCGACATGGAACAGGGCCTGTCCGCGCACGAGGCGTACCCCACGCGTCCCATCGACATAGGCAATGTCGATCGCGCTGTCGGCATCCAGCGTTACCTTGGTCTGATCGGGCAGGGAAAAGCTAGTACGCTGGCCAGCCATGGTTGCGTAATCGGGCGCGCCGAAGGCGCGTGGATCGGGCCGTGCGACGCTGGCGATTTGCGGGGCGGAGCCAGACAGCGGCTTACGAAAATCGATCAGCAAAGCCGCCGATATGGCCAAGACGACGAGCACCGCCGCAGCATAGCGTATCCACGCCGAGGCGCGGGAACGCGGTGCAAAGGCCAAAGCGTCACGGCGGAGATCGCCGAGCTGCTCATCCTCCTCAACGTCCTCGAAACTGTCCCAAAGATCACGCGCGCGTTCCCACGCGACGCGATTGGCGTCGTTCGCTTCCAGCCAACGATAGAATTGGGCATCGTAACCGCCGGCATCATCTCGCTGAAGCCTTTCAAGCCACACGGCTGCCGCGCTAATAGGGTCAAGTGCATCGACATCCGTCGACGCAATCTTGTTGGCGATCATGCGGGACGCTCCCCGTTACGCAGCAGATGTTCGATTGCACGAGCCATATGTTTCTCGACGGCGCTCACGGAAATACTGAAACGGGCCGCAATTTCACCATAACGCAATCCTTCGACCCGACGTAGTATGAAGATTGCCCGTGTGCGCTCCGGCAGTGTCATCAGAACAGCCTCGACGCGACGAAGTTTCTCTTTCGCTAACAACTCGCGCAGTGCGTCCACCTGATCGGCGTCGTAGCGATCAGGCTCCAGCGCCATCTGCGCTTCGGCCGCGCGGACACCACGGCGACGGTTGCGATCTGTCAGAACACTTTGGGCTGTTCGATACAGGTAATTTTCGAACTGCTGTATCGCTTCGCCATCGGTCCTTTGCGTAACCCGCAGGAAGCTTTCCTGCAGCAAGTCTTCCGCTTCGCTGGGATCGGGTACCCGCCTGCGGAACCACGCCAGCAGAACGCCGCGCATCGCACGAAATTGCCGCGCAACCGCATCGAAGCGTTCCGGACTGGGGTTCACCTCGGGCATAGTTAATTCTTAACCACATCGGATTGAAATGCCAAAGGATCGCATCTCTTAGACCAGTTTTGCACATTGTGCGGACAAGATTAACTTCCGCTTACACCTGATTGTTAAAAATGGATGGTTGCGCCAAGCTCATAGCGACGGCGGCGGGGGTCGCCATAATAGCTGTAGCCCGGCTCAGAACGGGTGGAGAGCGGCGGCGCATGATCGAGCAGGTTCTGGACGCCGATCCGGAGTTCCAGCTCCGTCCTTGACGCTGGATTGCTGCGCCATGGAATATGATAGCTGGCAAACATGTCCACATAGAATTGCTGAGGAATATTCACTCCGCGGCGCTTGGGATCAGCCGATATGGTCGAACGTTCGTCCGCAAGGATGGCTTGGTAGCCGTCATAGAATTGGCCGTTGAAGCCGAACGTGAAACGATCATAGGTCCAATCGAATCCGGCATTGCCGCGCCATCGCAAGGTGCCGTCTTCAACGCCGGTATATCGGATAACGGGGCGGTCCGGTGCAATCTGGCGCGTGAGCTTCGGCGACCATGTGGCGGTGGCATAGAGCCGGATCTTGCTGCCGCGCACGGCGATGTCGTGGGTGGCGTGAACATCGACTGCCTCGACCGTGGCACGGCTGATGTTTAGCGCGCTCGTATCGATCAGAGTGATGACACCGCCCGTAAAGCCTGCCGCGCGATCGGAGGCGCTGAGCGGCGCGCGTTGTATCCGATCCGGGAAATCGGCCTCGTGCGACAGAAAATAGGCGATGTTCCCGTTGAACACGTTCGTAATCTCATCGCGCTTCCGGATACGGCGGAAGTCCACCGCCAGCCGCGGCCAACCCTCACCGTCGGGATTGATCACCATTCCGATCGTTACCGTGCGCGCTTTCTCCGGCCGCAGATCGGGTGATCCACCGCTGACGCGCACGAACGGCGCCT
This sequence comes from Sphingomonas sp. ASY06-1R, assembly GCF_052180265.1. Classification (GTDB taxonomy): domain Bacteria; phylum Pseudomonadota; class Alphaproteobacteria; order Sphingomonadales; family Sphingomonadaceae; genus Sphingomonas_I. The sequence goes on from NZ_CP197464.1 coordinate 1,236,468, forward strand.
CGCTCCCCACGATGCGGCCCCCGCGCAGTGGGTCACCGGCAAACCACGGTATCGGGATTGTCATCCGGGACTGGGGAAGCTGGTCGAGGGTCGGTGGGAGCACCCCGGTCGCCACGCTGGCGCGTAGCATCAGGCCAGAAAGGGGGAAGATCCGAAATCCCGCTGTATAGGCGGTGGCGGATTGAGAGGCGGCCAGTCTTTCCTGTGCCCTCGAGGGCGCCAGGCTGCTCTTGTTGCGGTCATATCGTACCGCGAGCTGCACCTCGAGCCCGCGCAGCGGTCCCCATTTATCAGACTGCGCGATGATCGGAGCGCGAAGCTCGCCATAGAGCGATGAAACGGCTTGCTTGGCTGCACCGTAGGCAAGGCTGGGGGTGGGCCCCTCCAGCGTTGAGACATGAAAGCGCGGCAACAGCTTTTCTCGGCGGTGTTCGGCCAAAAGGGATAGCGTTATCGGGCCGGCGGGGGACGTCAGCACGGGTCCCGCCAATCGAAGACTAGTATCCTGGAAGTGATTGCGCGTGACGGTCAGATCGTCATCCGGGATTTTGTACGCCTGCAGTGCCGATACGAACTCGTCCCATGGTCCGAACGGATTAGCGGAGGGGCCGATCATTGTCGTCCGCCCGCCGCCGATAGCAAGAAGCGAGAAATTAGGATCTAGCCTGAACCCGGCTGCGGATATTCGATTTCGTACAGCGCCGCGACTGAACTTGGCCTCTGCACTCCATGCGAACGGCAAACGCGCGATCAGGCCGGCGGACAGGCGCGTCGTCCGTAATTCGTTGCGCACGATCCCATCGAGCCCCGGCATCGGAAAGGACACGAATATGGTCTGAGCGAAGGGGTTGTTCGGGTCGGAGGGGATCATCACGGCTGAACCGGAAAGGTCCGTTCCACCGAAGCGCGCGCGGCCGTTGTTGCGGAGCTCGATGACATCGAAAAATGCCTCTATCCCGCGGCCCAACTTTCGTCGGATGTTCAGCAGCACGGATGTGACCGCAACGTGGTTCGTCAGGCTACGTCCCAGGCCGCCGCCGTCCGGTGCCAAGTTACTCTCCGAACGCCCGGCATTGGCGGCGAGGGATGTTATGGCGTCGCCGCCATTGCGCAGCGGAAGATAGGTAAAGGCGGATCCCAGGCTTGCCCCGCCGCGATCTTGTTTGAAGCGGAGGGGCTCCCCGAACACGCTACCTACGATGACGGCGTTGCCAGTTGGGAAGCTGCTCACGAATGCTTCGGGGTCATTTGCGATAAGCTGTTGTCGCGCCTTGGTGGAATAATCGCGATCACCGAACCGCAGGCCGTCCATCGTCGAACGAGCCACCGTGATCATGACGTCCGTACGGCCATGATCGGGCGTGAAGCCAAAACGTGCATTGATCCGGCGACGGCCCGCATCGCCACGGTCACTCAACCCGGACGACAGGTCGATATCGGCACCGCGATAGTTTCGCTTGAGCACAACGTTGACGACGCCGCCTGTCGCTCCGGGGCCGTAAATACCCCCGGCTGTGCCCGTAAGCAGCTCTATCCGCTCGATGGCCAGCACAGGAATGCCGTTCAGATCGGGCTGCAATGTCGCAAGACTGGAAAACTGTGGCGGCACCCCCGGCATGCGCGCACCATCGACCAGCACCAATGTCTGATCAGAGCCAAGACCGTGAAGGTTGATCAGCGATCGCGAACTCGCTGAAGAGGCGAGGGGGTTTTGCGATGGCCCTTCCATTTGTGCGTCGCTCGGGAGGCGGGCGCGGAGATATTGATCGATATTGTCGCTTTGCGATGTGGCGATGTCGTGCGCGCTCACCACGCGATAAGGCTGAATATCGTTCTCGGTTCGGCGGATATCGGAGTTCTGCGTTCTTCGCCCGACAATCAGGATCTCGGGAATGGCGGGCTCGCGCTGGTCTGAAAGCGCGTAGATCAGGACCGTGCCTTCAGCTGTGCGTCGATAGGAAAGGCCGGTGCCTTGCAACAGGCGGGTCAACGTCTCCTCAACCTGTCTTCCCGAGAGTGGCGGGCTGCGTCGATCCCCGATCAGATCCGGTGCGAAGAGCAATTCCGTACCCGTTTGAGCCGACAGGTCGCGCAGCGCCCTCGCCAGCGGACCGGCGGTCAAGGCGATCGGGCTGTCCTGCGGTACGTTGCGGGCCGCGACTGGGTGCAAGCCAGCGCTCGCGGCCGCGAAAATAAAGATCGGGCAAGCGACGTTCTTCAATGGCCGGCCCCCGCGGCATTCGTTAAACCTCGGCCATCATACGATGGCGCACTCGTTATTGCGTGCTCGCGCAGCGCCTGCATGCATTGCGTCTGCTAAATCCAATCGGAAGAAGTATCGGCATTGCTATCGCACATCGCATTGTGAACTTGATCGCTTGGCCTTCGTCAATGGGGAGGTTACCCGCTGCGATCACTTTCTGATCGGAGCCGATGATCTTCATTTGCGAAGGCCGCGATCAGTGCCGGATCGCGTCTGGCAATAGATGTTGTTCGAGCCAGACGATGATGCGTGCAACGCTATCAACATATTCGGGATAGCTACGTACGCTGTGACCGCTTTGTGGGTAAACCGCTGCGGCGCAGGTCGCGCCCGCTTCGACGAGCGATCCATATAATTCGATCGCCTGTCCCGTGGGCGTATTCTTGTCGAGCGCGCCCGCCAGGATCAAGGTCGGCGTGGTAACTTCGCCGGCAGCGAAGACTGGGCTGCGCTGAAAGTGGGGACCGGTGGGTTGGCACGGATCGCCCCCGAGAAAATGGGTGTCGAAGACCGGGATCTGCGAGCTGAAATGCTGGCTATACCAATTTGCGACCGGAGAGATGGTGACGGCGGCTGCAAACCGCCGGCTTTGCGTGATCAGGGATGCGGTCATGAAGCCGCCATAGCTTGAGCCCGATATGCCAACGCGTTCTGCGTCCACGATGCCGTCGACGACCAGCGCGTCGATTCCCGCCATGCAATCGGACACGTCCTTGCCCCCCAGATCGCCAATCACCAGCCGCGCGAATGTATCGCCGCGACCGACTGACCCGCGCGGGTTCGGGAACAGAATGGCGCAGCCATGCTGTGCCAGCAACGGCGCGGCGCGCAGTCGCGCCATCCAACGATTACGGTGGCACCAGATCGGGCCACCGTGGAGATCAACGAGCAAGGGAAGCTTCTCGGGCGCGCCATCAGGTAGCAGCAGAAATCCTTCGATCGTCAGACCATCCTGCGACGTCCAGTCGTAACAGCCCATCCGGCCCGTGCCTGCCGGTGCCTCCCCGCCGTCAAGTTTATGAACCGCGCGCAGGCGCCCATCGGCGATCTGCCCGATGAAGGGTGGTGTCGCATATCCCTCGAAAATCGCGAGCGCCGTGTCGCCGAAGGGTAGGGCCGCCGGCAACCATTCTCCGCAGGTGAGCGTAGCCGAAGCCCAGATTTCCGTTGCCAGTCCTGTGGCGATGTCGACCGTACCGATCGCGGTTTTCAGGCCCTGTACCCCGGCGTAGACAAGGCTACCGTCCGATTGCCAGGCTATGCTCGAGATATCGGTTCTCGCCACGGGAAGCGCGCGGACAGATCGTGTGGCGACATCCAGCGTCTTCAATGTGCCGCATACGAGCCCCCGGTCGCTGCAGAGCGCCTCGATGAAGGCGATCGTTGTGCCATCGGGGGATCCCACCGGCCCACCTATTTGATCCACTGGGGAGTAAAGAGGCGAAACGCCACCATCCGCCGCATCGATCAGCACCAGACTGGAGCCGTACCAGTTGCTCTCGCCGGGCCGCTCGCTTGCCACCGCGACGATCGATCGGTCGTCCAGCCAATTGGCTTCCCAGACATTCAATCCGCGCAGGTCCAGCCGCTCGAAGGTGGTCAAATCCGGCGTCCAGACCCAGCAGTTGCGGCGACGATCTTCCGTGTCCGGCAGCAGCATATCGGGGAGCCAGCAAGGGCCAAGCCCCTCCTCGCGAAGTTCCAGGCCGCCATGGATGCCCGCGACATCGGCACATCTTCCGGGAATGAGCAACAGAAGCCGCTCGCCGTCGGGAGACCATGCAAGCTGTTCGATCAGGCCCGGATTTTCCAGCGCGTGCAACGTTTCGCCGGTGCTGGCATGGCAAATCTCCACGCGACTGTTCAGACGGTCGTCGAGGACGAATGCCGCGACTTTGCCCGAGGGCGACAATCGCGGCAGCCTGGCCCCCGCGCGCAGCAATGTGCGTGAGCTTTCGGTGAAGTCGTAGCGGTAAATATCGGAGACGGGCCCGGCCTCCACCCCGCGTTTGCACTGCAGGCCGGAGAATAGCAGGAATCGCAGGTCGCTTGCGATCGAAAGCTCGCTCGCCCCCCAAATGCCATTTCCGAACAGCTGCTCGTAGAAAGCGAGCGCCTCCTGGTAGGCTTCGCTGGAACGTAGGTCGCGCCGCATCGGCCGGATTCATAAGCGGACGCGGCCGATCCCCAGCGGTTAAGAGATGTTAAGGAGAGACACCAATTTTAACGCGTCGCCCGGGTGGTGGTAAGGGCGGTATTCATGTCTTTTAACGGCCGCACGCGGCTTCAGCGGATACAGGGCCAGCCAGCGCTGTGCCGATCGTAAAGCCCCATCAGTTGCATCTGCATCGGGCCAATGAAGACGTGGACAGGATCGCACTGGGCGGGCAGCGCGATTAGGGGCATGACCGCCCGCGACTTGCCAGGAGGTTTTCGTTGAAGCTTTGGTTGCGTCAGCTGGTTTGGCTTGCCGTCGCGGCGATCGGCACCATTGCGCTGGCCGTCGTCGCCACCGCGCGCGGCGAGCCGATCAATGCGCTCTGGGTCGTGGCGTCGGCGCTCTGCGTGTACCTGATCGCCTATCGTTTCTATGCGCGGTTCATCGCGGATCGCGTGCTCCGCGTGGATCCTGACCGTCCCACCCCGGCGGTCCGCCTGGCCGATGGCCTGGATTTTGTGGCGACCGATCGGAAGGTCCTGTTCGGTCATCACTTCGCGGCGATTGCGGGGGCGGGGCCGCTGGTCGGCCCGGTACTGGCAGTGCAGATGGGCTATCTTCCCGGCATGCTTTGGATCCTGGCCGGTGTGGTGCTGGCGGGCGCCGTGCAGGATCTGATGATCCTGTTCGCCTCGATGCGGCGCGACGGGCGCTCGCTGGGTGAGATCGTGCGGATGGAGATGGGCGAAATCCCCGGCCGGATCGCGTTGTTCGGCACCTTCCTGATCATGATCATCATTCTGGCGGTGCTGGCGCTGATCGTCGTCCGCGCACTTGCGCACAGCCCCTGGGGCACCTTCACGGTAGCGGCAACGATACCGCTCGCGATGTTGATGGGTATCTACATGCGCTGGCTACGGCCCGGGCGCGTCGGGGAGGCATCGGCGATCGGCTTTGTCGGGCTGATCCTCGCCATTGTCGGGGGCCAATATGTCGCGCAGTCGGCCCTGTTCGCCGCCTGGTTCACCTTCACGCCGGTGCAATTGTGCTGGATCCTGGTCGGCTATGGCGCCGTAGCGTCGATGTTGCCGGTGTGGATGCTTCTGGCGCCGCGCGACTACCTTTCGACCTTCCTGAAAATCGGCGCCATTGCCGCCTTGGCGATCGGCATCGCCATCGTCGCGCCGGTGCTGCAGATGCCGCCGATCACGCGCTTTGTGGACGGAAGTGGGCCGGTCTGGTCGGGGCCGCTCTTTCCCTTCCTCTTCATCACGATTGCGTGCGGAGCCGTCTCCGGCTTCCACGCGCTCATCGCGAGCGGGACGACGCCCAAGCTCATCGCCAGCGAAGGCGATGCCAAGCTGGTCGGCTATGGTGCCATGCTGATGGAAAGCTTCGTTGCGATCATGGCGCTGGTGGCGGCATCGATTATCGATCCCGGCATCTATTTTGCGATGAACAGTCCCCCCGCCGTGGTCGGCACCACCTCGGCGACCGCAGCTGCGGCCGTCACCGAAATGGGTTTCCCGATCGCCGCCAACACGATCGATGCCACGGCGCGCGACGTGGGCGAGGCAAGTATCGTATCGCGTGCGGGCGGTGCGCCAACGCTGGCGGTGGGCATGGCCCATGTCTTCAGCAGCGTCTTTGGTGGAAAGGCCGCGATGGCCTTCTGGTATCACTTTGCGATCCTGTTCGAAGCGCTCTTCATCCTGACGGCGGTCGATGCCGGCACGCGGGCCGGGCGGTTCATGCTCCAGGATCTGATCGGCCTCGTCGTGCCGCGCTTTGCGAATACGTCCGCCTTTGGCCCCGCGCTCGTCGGCACTTTGCTCTGCGTCGGCGCCTGGGGCTTTTTCCTCTATCAAGGCGTCACCGATCCGCTCGGCGGCGTGAACACATTATGGCCGCTCTTCGGCGTCTCCAATCAGATGCTGGCCGCGGTCGCGCTGATGTTGGCGACGGTGATGTTGTTCCGGATGGGCCGTGCCCGCTACTCCTGGGTCACGATCGTGCCGGCGACATGGCTGGTCGCCTGTACCGTGATCGCGGGCACGATGAAGCTGGCCTCGCCAGACCCGCATATCGGCTTCCTGGCGCATGCCCAGAGGTTCAGCGAATCCCTGATCCGCGGTGAGGTTCTAGCGCCCGCTAAAACCGCCGCGGAGATGAGCCGCATCGTCATGAACGATTGGATCGATGGGATATTGTGCTTGCTCTTCCTTGCCATTCTCCTCTCGATCCTGGGGTTTGCGGTACGCTCCAGTCTGCGGGCGCTTCGGTCTGGCACGGTGGACGAGGCCGATCGTGTTGCGGTTGCCCCGCTGTGACGAGGATGCGGCAGAAGCTCGCGGCGATGGCGGAGGCGCTGGGCACGATCATCGGCCTGTCCAATTATCGTTTATATTGCGAGCACATGGCCAAATGTCACCCGGATCGACCGGTCCTGAGCGCTAGCGCCTTCTTCGCCGCGCGTCAGCAGGCGCGCTATGGATCGGGTGGGCGCGGCCGCTGCTGTTAACGCACGCCTTATCGTCTTTTAACGACCTTTCCCACGTGCCGTGGCTATGGACCTGACGAATTTGCCATCGCGCGAGAAGAGCATGGCCCCGGACGACGACCAACTGGGAGTATGAAATGCGGATAGGCTTGTTGCTGCTCGGCGCGGTTCTCTACCATGGTTGCGCGACGGCGGCGGAGGTCGATCGCAGTTGGATCGCCACCAGCGATCGCGATACGCAGTTGCTGCTGACGGCGCAGGCCCGCTTCAATCCCGAGACGGCGTCGCAATCCGGGGCCGCCACCTATGACGGGCAAGCGGTCGATCTGGGCCCGAAACTGGAGGCGAGGCGTGCTGCCGCGTTGCAGCCCGCGCTGGCAAAGCTGCGGCAGCGCCTGGCCGCCGAGCACAATCCCCGTGTTCAGGAGGATCTTCAGATCCTTATCCAGGCGGGGGAACGCGATCTGGAAAACCAGCGTCTGCAGCGTCGCTACTTCGTGGCATGGAGCGATGCGCCCAACCTCATGTTCAAGGGCATTAGCGGCCTTTTGGACCCGCAGGTTTCTGCCGAGCGTCGGGGGAAGGCGCTGGAATTGCTGCGCCGTTATGTCGGGGACTGGCCTGGCACCACGCCCCTGGTCGCGCAGGCGAAGGCCCGCTTTGCCGAGACACGAACGCCTGGTGTCCAGGGCCCCGATCAGATTGCGGTGAGCGACGCGATCACGAATGCGGCTACCTACACCCGGGGCATCCGGACATTATTCGAAACCTATCATATCGCCGGAGCCGAACCGGCTTTGGCCAAGCTGGACGCCCAGGTAGCGGATTATACCGCGTGGGAGCGGACCGTCGTGCTGCCGACGGCACGGCAGGATTTTCATCTTCCTGCCGACGTTTACGCTTTTCGATTGAAGTCGATGGGCATCGACATAGCGCCGTCGCTGCTCATGCAGGAGGCACGGGTGGAATTTGCCGAAACGCGTGCGGCCATGGTTGCGCTCGCGCCCCAGGTCGCACGGGAGAAGGGCTGGACGCTGACGCGCTATCAGGATGTGATCCGCCAGATCAAAAAAATGCCGATCCCCCGCGATAAGTTGGAGTCGACCTATGCCGAGGTCATCGCCCGGAACGAGGCGGTCATTCGTCGTGAGCGCATTGTCGATGTGCCCGATCGCCCGATGCAGATGCGGCTGGCAAGCGATGCCGAAGCGGCGGCTACGCCGGCGCCGCATATGCAGGCGCCCCGTATGATCGACAATAAGGGCGAGCATGGCGTGTTCGTGCTGACCAGCGGGGTAGCGAGCAAAGACCCCGAAGCGGCCTATGACGACTTCAATTCGCTGGCCGTCGCGTGGACGGTAGCCGCGCATGAAGGGCGGCCCGGCCACGAGCTGCAATTCTCCGCGATGGCGCAACGCGGCGTCTCGCAGGCGCGCGCCATTTATGCGTTCAACAGCGTGAACGTCGAAGGATGGGCGCTGTACGCCGAAGCCGAAGCCCTTCCCTATCACCCGCTGGATGGCCAGTTGATGGCGCTGCAGGCCCGCTTGTTGCGTGCGGCGCGCGCGATGCTGGATCCGATGCTGAACCTGGGCATGATTTCGGTCGAGGACGCACGTCGCATCCTGATCGATCAGGTATGCCAGTCACCGGCCATGGCGAGGCAAGAGCTGGAACGCTATACGTCTCGCGCGCCGGGACAGGCAGGCAGCTATTTTTATGGTTATACGCGGCTCCTGCAACTGCGGATGGAGGCCGAGCTAGCGCTAGGCAGCCGCTTCGATCGGCTGGCCTTCAACAATTTCGTGATCGATCAGGGGCTGGTCCCGCCTGACCTTCTCGCCAAGGCCGTGCGCGAGATCTTCATTCCTGCGGCGCGTGCCGCCCCGGCCCGGGGCGCTTAGAAAGCGGGGAGTACCGCGCCTTTGTAATGCGTCCGGATGAACTGGCGGGTCGCCGGGCTGCGTAGGGCGGCGATCAGCTTGATGACACGCGGATCGCTGTCCGCGCCGGGCCGGCCCACCACGAAATTCACATAAGGGGAATCGCCGTCTTCGATCGCCAGCGCATCGCGCGTCGGGTTCAGCTTGGCGTCCAGGGCGTAATTGGTGTTGATCAGCGCCAGATCGACCTCCCCCAGCGTGCGCGGCAAGGTCGCGCCCTCCAGCTCCTTGAATTTCAGGTTGCGCGGATTGGAGGTGATGTCGCGTATCGTCGCAAGCGGATTGCGGGGATCTTTCAAGCGGATCAAGCCGGCCTTCTGCAGCAACAATAAGGCCCGGCCGCCATTGCTCGGCTCGTTCGGGATCGCGACGGTGGCGCCCTGAGGCACGTCCTCGATCCGCTTCCACTTGCGGGAATAGGCGCCCAACGGTTCGACATGGACGCCCGCCAAGGCGACCAGATGTGTGCCGCGCGCCTTGTTGAACTCATCGAGATAGGGCTTGGTCTCGAAATAATTCACGTCGATTTGCTTTTGATCGACCTGCAAATTGGGTTGCACATAATCGTTGAAGACGCGGATCTTGAGATCGACGCCCTCTTTGGCGAGTTCCGGCTTTACCGATTCCAGAATTTCGGCATGGGGCACCGCCGTGGCAGCTACGGTGAGCGTGTGGCCATCCTCGCCGGAGCCGCCGCCACAGGCTGCAAGGGCCAGGAGGGGGAGGGTGAGGAGGAGCGCGCGACGGTTCATATCTCCTCCTAGCGACGGGTGAAGTGCCGCGCCAGCCGATCTCCCGCCAGCTGGATAGCCTGGACGAGCAGGACCAGCAGCAAGACGGTTACGACCATGACGTCGGTCTGGAAGCGTTGATAGCCAAAGCGGATGGCCAGATCGCCCAGGCCGCCCGCGCCGACAACGCCGGCCATGGCGGTGAAGGAAACGAGCGCGACCGCCGTGATCGTGGCTCCGCCAATCAGGCCCGGCAGGGCTTCGGGAATGAGCGCGCGCGTGATGATCCGCCAGGTCGTGGCCCCCATGGCCTGCACAGCCTCGATCGTGGTCCGATCCACCTCCCGCAGAGCGCCTTCGACCAAGCGTGCGTAGAAAGGCGCTGCGCCGACCACCAGCGGCGGGATGGCACCCGCGACGCCAAGAGATGTGCCCACCAGCGCGACCGTCAGCGGGATCATCACGATCAGCAGGATGACGAAAGGGATGGATCGCAGAACGTTAATCACCGTGGCGAGCACGCCATTGGCAAGCTTGTTCTGTGCGATTTGCCTGTCTGCGGTAAGATATAGCAGCACCCCCAAGGGCAGGCCGACAAGGATCGTGAGGAATAACGATCCGCCGAGCATCAACAATGTATCGACACAGGCCTGACCGATATCGCCCCAATCGACGTTGGCGAACCAGCCGTTCATAGTGAAAGCGCTGCCAGCATGCGGCGGGTCGCTGGATGGCTCCCGCTCTGGAAGATGTCGGCAACCGTGCCGGTTTCGACAAGCTGTCCGTGATCGAGCACGGCCACCCGGTCGCAGACCGTTTTGACCACATCCATCTCATGGGTGATAAGCACGATGGTCAGTCCCAGCTCACGGTTCAATTCTCGAAGCAGGCCAAGGACGCTGCGGGTCGTTTCGGGATCCAGCGCGCTCGTCGCCTCATCGCAAAGCAGGATGTCAGGATCCGTTGCCAAAGCGCGCGCGATGCCGACCCGCTGCTTCTGACCGCCCGATAATTGCGCCGGATAACGGTCGGCAAAGTCGGAAAGGCCGACGCGGTTCAGCAGGGCCGCAACCTTGGCGGTGCGTTCCGCCCGCGTCGCAGCGGTGAGTTCCAACGGGAAGGCCACATTGCCGGCCACCGTGCGTGACGATAGCAGCCCGAAATTCTGGAAGATCATGCCGATCCGTTTGCGCAGCGTGCGCAGCTCGGCGGGGGACAGGCCAGCCAGATCGATGCCGTCAATCTCCACCTGGCCTTCGCTCGGCTGTTCCAGCGCGTTCAAGAGCCGGATGAGCGTGGACTTGCCGGCACCGGACCGACCGATGATCCCGAAGACTTCGCCCCGGTGCACCTCCAGCGATACCGCGTCGAGCGCTGCCGCGGCGCTATCGCTGTAGCGCTTGGAGACGGCAGTCAAGCGCACGACTGTGTTCGCGTCGTCGCGCCCAAGCGTCTGTTCTTCCTGCGTCATGACGATGCGTGCGGGTGGCGGCGCGACATCACGGGCAGATCTGCAAATGCGCCGCCATCGCCGCCGGGCATCGATGAATCAGGCAAAGGTGGATGTACGTAAGGCAGAATCTGCTCCAGCAAAGTGCAATATCTTCGTCAGGCCAGTGCCACGCCAAAACGGTTGACGCGACCCAAGGCTGCTTGCCTCGCGTGAAGATGCTGTTGCTTGAAGGGCGATATCGCGCGCAACCGTCGCCTCGGCGTGATCAGCGCAGCGGCAACTCGGCGCCGTGCGCCACGCCGACGACGCCCGTAACAATGATCTGGACGCCAACACAAAGAAGCAGAAAGGCGATCAGGCGGGACACGACGCGTGCCTGAACCGGTCCCAACAGATCGGTTACGGCATCCGACCAATGGTAGAAAACCCAGACGATCATGGCGATGCCGATCGCAGCCAGGCTCACGCCGCTGAAAAAGCTGATGAGATGTCCGTCACTCGCCGGACGTTGCGAGGCAAGCGCGATGGCGACCGAAATCGTGCCGGGGCCGGTGGTGAGCGGCATAGTCAACGGAAAGAAGGAAACGTCTTCATCGACTTCCTGTGCGGGCTCCGCCGCACTGGTCTTACGGGCTTCGTGCGCCTCCGGCTGCATCAACAAGCCCCATGCGGTGAAAGCCACGACGAGTCCGCCTGCAATCCGCAGCGCGTTCAATCCCACCCCGAAGAAGTTTAATACATAGCCACCAAACCAGAGCGAGGCGAGCAGGACGATCAGCGCATAAAAGGCGATCCGCGTCGCCATGCGCCGCCGCTCCTCCCGGCTGCGTCCGCTCGTGACCTGATGAAAGATCAAGGCGGATCCGATCGGGTTGACGATCGAAAACAGCGCGGGGAACGCAAGGAGGAACGCGCCGATAACGCTTTCAACGGGAAGTGGGCTCATCGCCAAACTTTTGGCGCGCCTGGTTGAATAGGGCAAGTAAAGGGTCGTGCATGACGGGCTGTTTTTAGCGGTTCATGTTCCCCGTGATTGGCGATCAAACTCCCGCTCGGCATAATCCAGGGCTTCAAAGGCGTCGCCATCGGCCCCGACCGCGCTGAACCGGGCGCGTACGTCGTCTGCACTGCCCGTTTTGGGGAAGAGCCGATCACCTTGTGCCGCTTTTGCGAGATCGCCGATCACACCTCCGCGTTTCGTTTGGGCCCGCAGCCAGACGGTGAAGGCCGGCCGGCTGTGCATCGCGCGCGGATCGGCCGGGGGTGCCACGATCGGGCGGGGCGGTGGCACGGAGGGTGCGGCCGCAGGCTTTGCCCGTGGCGCCATACGGAGTTCCAACTGATCGCTGCCCAGCTCTTCATTGGCGGCGTAGCGTGGCAGCCGCGTCCTCGTCAGGCCGCTAGGGCGCTGCTGGACGAGATCCGGCACATCCAGCCAGAGCTGCTGTGCAAGCCGTGAATGCGCCATATGTCAGGCCCCCATCACAACTTTAAAAACGCCTTTTCCATGCGCACACGGCTCCGCTTCCGTCGGTAGACAAGCGCGGGACCGGCGCATCCGGGTGAAGGCAACAAGCATCATCATCGGCATCGTTGACGACTCGCACGCTACTACACATTGTCGGGACGGTTAGAACATAGGAGGAACGCATTTGGCAAGGCGAGGCTTGTTGCGTCGGCTGATCCGGGTCCGCGCTTGCCCGATCTAGATTCGGTAGGGCACAGGCCGGAGCATGACCAACATCGTGCTGGGAGCGGCGGGTAAAGGCGGCTCCGGAACCATCAATCTTGAGGAGCTGCTGGCCAGCCGTTTGCTTGTCCAGGGTAATTCCGGGTCCGGGAAGTCGCACCTCCTGCGCCGCCTGCTCGAACAAAGCGCCGGCCTCGTGCAGCAAATCGTTATCGATCCGGAAGGCGATTTCGTATCGCTCTCCGACCAGTTCGGTCACGTCACGATCGACGGAGCAAGCTATGGCGAAGTCGAAATCGCCGCCCTTGCTGCGCGCGTGCGCGAACAGCGCGCCTCGGTCGTACTCAACCTGGAGGGCCTGGAAGTGAATGCGCAGCTTTGTTGCGCCGGCGCGTTCCTCAATCATCTGTTCGAAGCGCCCCGGGCGCTCTGGTATCCGGCGCTGGTGGTCGTCGATGAAGCGCAATTGTTCGCACCCGCCGCCGCCGGTGAGGTCAGCGACGATGCGCGCCGGATCAGCCTTGCCGCCATGACCAATTTGATGTGCCGAGGCCGCAAGAGGGGGCTGGCGGGCGTCATCGCCACGCAGCGTCTGGCCAAACTGGCCAAGAATGTCGCGGCCGAAGCATCCAATTTCCTGATGGGGCGCACCTTCCTGGACATCGACATGATCCGTGCGGCAGATCTGCTGGGCATGGAACGGCGCCAGGCGGAGCAGATCCGCGATCTGGAGCGCGGTCAATTCCTGGCGCTGGGGCCCGCTTTGTCGCGTCGGCCCGAACTGATCCGGATCGGCGATGTGCAGAGTGAGGTGCGTGGCGTGCCATCCTTTGCCGCGCCCTTGCCGACATTCACCGAGGAACAGCGAGAAGCCTTGCTGGTCCGATCGGTACCGCACAGCCCGCTCCCGCCGCCGCCCGTGAACGAACCCGAGGCGGTCGAGCAATTGCTGTCCCGGCTGGATGATGCGAGCCTGGAGCCCGAGCCGCCGGAGCAAGCCGACATGCTGGCTTCGCTGGATAACGCCAAGCTTGCCGATCTGGTGCTGGCCGACATGATCGAGGATGCCGATACCGATGGGCGTCCCGCCGGTGCCCTCTACCAAGATTTCACCCTACGCTGCCGGATGCGCGGCGCCATCCGGCCGCCCTTGGAACTGCCGGGCTTTGCGCGCGCACTCGCCCTGGCACGGGCGGGTCTGTTCTCCGACGATCTGGCCAATCCGGACATGGAGCATGCGTTGCAATCGGCTGCCGACGCGCCGGAAGATATGCTCGGCGTATTCATGCTGATCGCGCGTGCGGCCCACGCCGGCGCACCATGTCCGCCGGAAAGCGAAGTCGCCAAAGTCTATGGGACATGCTCACCCGGGCGCGTCCGCCGAATGCTGGGCTATATGGAAAGTCGCGGTCTGCTCGCCATCCACAGTGATTTTCGTGGTCGTCGAACCGCGACGATCCCGCGTCTCGGCTGGAGCACCGCGCCCGAAGCGGGCGGCGGCACGATCACCGACCGTCTTATGCAATCGGCGGAGGACTGACGGCTGTCGCGCCAAGGGGACGCGGAACGTTCAACCAATTGCGCTGACACGATCAGCTAAGCTCTTGAACATATTGAAAATGATACCATCTCGCGATCATCGTCAACAACGGAAAGGAGGTGGTCGAATGTCTCATTGTCTTACGCCAACCGCGGCGCAGTTTTCAGGCATTGCCTCCAATGCGGGGGCTCGCCTCGTATAACATTGCCGCCGCTTTCGGCTGACAATGGAAGGGCCGCTCCGTCAGGGGCGGCCCTTTGTGTTTTTGCCAAGACGCGCGCGGATCAGCGCTGCCGGCGCGCCTTCTTCTTGGTGCTGCTGCCATTGGCGTCGGTGGCGGTCGCCTGGCCGCTGCCGCTCGTTCCCGGCGTAGTCATGTCGGTGCCGCTCATGGTTCCGCTGGGCGTCGCCATGCCGGAACTATCCATAGGGGAACCCGATGGCGTCGATGCGGCCGGCGGACTGCCCGGCGTGGGCTGATTCCAGCTTCCGGCCTGACCAGGCGTTGTTCCCATGCCTGTCGCGCCGGCCGCGCCCGGCTGGCCCGCAGACGTCGCGCTGGTACCCGCTCCGGCGGTGGAACCGGCTGACCCGGCCGATCCTGTCGTCTGCGCCATCGCCGTCGTGGCAATTGCCATCGATGCAATCAATGTCATGTGCTTGATCATAAAACTCTCCTTCGATGAGACTAATACGAACAAGCGGGATGAATCGGTCCAAGCATCCAGGCAAAACATCCTAACATAAGTAATAAAACTGGAGCAAATTATTCACTTGTAAGATGAGTCGAGCTTTTATTGTGATGAGCGGAGCAATCGGGTTCTAACGCGCTTTACGCTAAAGCCGAGCGCCCGATAGCGCGGTGGGGCCTCCAAAAACGCCTTCCGACTTACGGGCAGATCAACTTCAATCGGCTTAGCTTCAGTTCGAGGGTGTTGCCTCAGCCTGTGCAAGATAGTCCTCAAGATCGTCACAGCCGCCGATCCTCTGGCCATCGATAAAGATCTGGGGTGTGGTTTCGACCTTATGCTCTGCTTCGAAAGCATCGACCTCTTCTCGTGTGCTCAGGATCCGGTCGTCCACTTGCATATCGTGCTGCTCCAAGAGCGCCTTTGCACGGACGCCAAAAGGGCAGGTATGTTCGGGCAGGATCATCCGATACAGGATCGCTTCTTTGGCCATTGCGCCTTCCTTTTCAGAGCTTTGTGCAGGCACAGCGCTGCCGTCGTCCGCTTGTTCCCTGTCCGGCGTTTTCCACAATTCCAACGCGGAATCTTTTGAACACCCGACGCCTTCACTCGTTGACCGCATCCTGTTTCAGGAGTGGATGATGGCGTACGAAGACCAGAAGAGCGGTTCGTCGAGCACGGCGCGAGAAAAACCCGTGCTCGTTGATCCGATCGAGAAATTCCCCAAGCCACCGTTTGAGCGTCAGACACAAGCCTGGCCAGGTCTTGCCGGCAAGATGAGCCCGCGCCCCGATCATGGCGAGGAAAGCTATCGCGGTTCCGGTCGGCTTGAAGGCCGTAAGGCGCTGATCACCGGGGGTGACAGTGGCCTGGGGCGCGCCGCCGCAATCGCTTATGCGCGCGAAGGCGCAGACGTTGCCATCAGTTACTATCCCGACGAGGAGCCCGATGCCCAGGAGGTCGTGCACCTGATCCAGCAGGCCGGCCGCAAAGCAGTCGCCTTGCCGGGCGATCTGCGGGACGAAAGCTATTGCACCCGGCTGGTGGCCGACGCGATCGACGCGCTGGGCGGCCTGGACATTCTGGTCATGAACGCGGCGCGGCAGCAGGCTCATGCGTCGATCCTGGACATTAGCAGCGACGACTTCGACGCGACGATCAAGACCAACATCTACGCGCCGTTCTGGATCATCAAGGCGGCATTGCCACACCTGCCCGCCGGATCGGCAATCATCGCCACCACCTCCGAGCAGGCTTACGATCCGACGCCGGATCTGTACGATTATGCGCAGACCAAGGCGGCGACGATGAACTATGTGAAGTCGCTCGCCAAGCAGCTTGCCGATCGCGGCATCCTCGTCAACGGCGTGGCACCAGGCCCGATCTGGACCCCGCTTCAGGTGAGCGGCGGTGCCAGCATGGAGAAGCTGGAGCAGTTTGGCGGCGATACGCCGCTCAAACGGCCGGGCCAACCGGTCGAGCTGGCGGGTCTCTATGTGCGGTTGGCGGAAAGCGAAGGCAGTTATACGACCGGCAACATCTTCGGGGCCGGTGGCGGCAAGGGCCAGCCTTGACCGGGCTGCGGCTCCCCCATGGTTCCAGGCGGAAACTGCTGCTGGAAAGGACCTTCCACGAAAGTGGTCGCCACCAACCGCGGACCGCAAAGTGGCTTTCCCGCGTTGAGGCGACGTGACTGACACGATCGAACAGCTCCGATTGCGGATGGAAGCGGCTGCCGCGCGGCTCGACTTTGAGGAAGCGCGCCGTCTGCGCGATCAGCTCAGCCTGGCGCGCGGCGCGCCAGCAGAGGCGGAGGAGGACGTCGACGTGTCCGGGCTGACCCGCCAGCAACCTGGGCGGATGGGATTGGGCACCAGCCAGCAGCGCATGACCCCGCCACCTGGCTGGCGGCCGCCGCCCAAGCCCGATCCGATGACGCGCGGCAAGGCCAAAGGCCGTTCGTAATCGGCTTGCGCCGTGCCGCGATTGCGGCTTCAGCCGGACAATGCACAAACGCTTCTCCCCGATTCCCGCGGCTTGAATGGGGAGTCCCGCACTTGACTGCCTGATCATCGGCGGTGGCCCTGCAGGGCTGACGGCCGCCATCTATTTGGCACGCTTCCACCTGCGGGTGCGCGTCGTCGATGGCGGGCATAGCCGCGCGGCTTCGATCCCGAAAACCCGCAATCATGCGGGTTTCCCGGAGGGGATTAGCGGACCCAATTTGCTGCGCCGAATGAACCAGCAGGCCCGCATCTATGGCGCGAACATCCGCGATGGGGAGGTGACGGCCATTGCCGCGGAAGATGGCATGTTTCGCGTCTCCGCATCGTGCGGCGACGTGACGACCCGCGCCGTCCTGCTGGCCACCGGTGTGGTCAACATCCGGCCAGATCTGCCGGACGACATGCATGATGAGGGCGTGGCCCGCGGCCTGATCCGCTATTGCCCGATCTGCGACGGATATGAGGTGACTGATTTGCCGGTCGGCGTGATCGGTACCGGGGAGCGCGGCGTAGGCGAGGCGATGTTCCTCCGCAGTTACACGGCCGACCTCGCCTTGATCGCGCCGACTGCCCATCATGATCTGGACTCGGCACAACGTGCGCGGTTGGGCAGCGCCGGGATTACCGTGATTGACGGGCCTCCCAGTGGATTTCAGTTGGCGGCCAATCATATCCAGGTCGAGACGGCTGACGGTACCCGCAGCTTCGCCAGTATCTATCCGGCCTTGGGATCGGTGATCCGTTCGGAGCTTGCCCGCTCCCTAGGCGCCGAGGCCTCGGAAGAAGGATGTCTGGTCGTGGACGATCATCAGCGTACCAGCATCCCAGGCCTCTACGCGGCCGGCGATGTCGTGAAGGGGCTCGACCAGATCAGCCATGCCATGGGGGAGGGCGGGGTCGCCGCGACGACAATTCGTAACGAGCTTGCCGCGCGCGCGCCCTTGTTGCGCTAGCCAGCGCGGCAGACGTCAAGGAGTGATCGACACATTTAATTGTGCATCGCAGCATGGACGCCCTACATAAGGGATGTTGGCCGTGCTGCTTCGCTCCGGTCAGGAGTATTTTTTGTGAGAACTTTGTCCGACACGATTGCCCGACTGACAGCCATGGCAGAGGCGCGGCAGGCTTCCGCCGCCTCAGGGGGCAGCGCGCATCTGCAGGATTTGCCGCAGTTCGGCACAAATCCCGGCGCCTTGGGCGCGAAGACCTACATTCCGGCCGATCTTCCCCAAGGCGCCCCCTTGGTTGTGGTGCTGCACGGCTGCACGCAGACCGCGGAGGGCTATGATGCGGGTTCGGGCTGGTCGCAGCTGGCCGATCAAGACGGATTTGCCCTGCTGTTTCCCGAACAGCGCCGCGCCAACAATCCCAATCTCTGTTTCAACTGGTTCACACCGGGCGATTTCCGGCGGGACGAGGGGGAGGCGTTATCCATCCGGCAGATGATCCAGGCGATGGTGGACACGCACAAGATCGACCCCCGACGGATCTTCATCACCGGTCTCTCCGCGGGCGGCGCGATGGCATCGGTCATGCTGGCAACCTATCCGGAGCTTTTCGCGGGCGGTGCGATCATTGCCGGTTTGCCTTATGGCAGCGCCACCAACATGCCCCAGGCGTTCGATCGCATGCGCGGTTACGGTGGGCCTGCGGAAGCCGAGTTGGCGGCGCTGGTGCGGGGGGCGTCCAAGCATAAGGGGCCATGGCCGACGATTTCGGTATGGCATGGCAGCGACGATGCTACGGTAGACCCCGGCAACGCCGCCGCCATCATCGCGCAATGGCGCACGCTGCATGGCGTGGCGCCCGCGCCGAGCCGCGAGGAGGTGATCGAGGGCTATCCCCGTCGCATCTGGGCCGACAAAGCCGGGCGCGATGTGATCGAGGAATATAGTATCACAGGGATGGGGCATGGCACGCCGCTTGCGACGATGGGCGAGCATGGCTTTGGGAAGGCCGGCGCCTATATGCTGGAGGTCCATATTTCCTCCACCTTGCAGATCGCAAATTTCTGGGGGCTGCATGACGCGCCCCCCGAAGTCCGGGTAAAGCCGAAACCTGCAGCCAAGGCCAGCAACCCGGTTACGGCACCGGCAGCAGCGGCACCAAATCCGCGCCTGCGTCGCGTGCCTGATCGCCCGACGGCTGCCACCCCGGCCGCGGCGGGTGTGGGCAAGGTGATCGAAGACGCTCTCAAGGCAGCGGGATTGATGCGATGAGTGAAGACCACACCCAGCTGGTCAACATCAACACGGCTAGCCAGGATGCCTTGGACGCCGTGGGCAGCTTGGCGGGTCATGGCTACGAAATCGTCCGCTACCGGGAGGAGCGGGGCGGGTTCACCGCGTTGCGGCAGTTGGACGAGGTTCCCGGCTTGTCCGGCAAAGTCGACGACGCGACGCGGGCCTGCCTGACGCTGTAAAGGTCGGGCACGCCACGCCGATTTGCGGGCATGGGGTCTCGGTCGGTATGTCAGCCGGCCGAATAATGCTCCACAAATTGCTGGTGCGGAGGCAGCCGGGAAAGCTCAGCTGCGATACCGGACTTCAGATCCGATAGCGCCTGACGAAGCTGGGCGGGGTCCATCATCCTGGCGGCCTGATGATAGGAGGCCGGCTCGATGCCCTGACCCAGCATCACCATGATCCAGCTGTCGATCCGGAACATCTCATCGGGCCCCTGATAGGCGGCGGCATTGTCGCGAAACAAAGCGATACGCTGTGCCAGGCTGTCGGGAATGTGCATGTCGCGGCAGCGACGCCAGAAGGGGCTGTCGTCGCGCTCCGTCAATTTATAGTGGAGGATGATGAAGTCGCGGATGTGCTCCATCTCCTTGCGTGATTCCGCGTTGAACCGAGTGACGGTCGCATCGCTTATCCCGCCAAAGGGAAATGCCTGGATCAGGCGGCTGACGGCAATCTTGATGAGGTGGATGCTCGTCGATTCCAACGGCTCGATGAAGCCGCTGGACAGGCCCATCGCGATGACGTTCTTGTTCCACGCCTGTTGGCGGGTACCGGCCTTGAAACGCAGCAGCCTCGGGT
This sequence comes from Sphingomonas sp. ASY06-1R, assembly GCF_052180265.1. Lineage (GTDB taxonomy): Bacteria > Pseudomonadota > Alphaproteobacteria > Sphingomonadales > Sphingomonadaceae > Sphingomonas_I. The sequence continues at coordinate 1,256,485 of NZ_CP197464.1, forward strand.
CGAACAGCGGTTTGCCGTCAACGTCGGCGAGGAGCTTCGCGCGCGCTTCGTCGTCCGACATGAATTCGTTGCAATAGACCAGGCCGTTGCCGACACGGTGCTGCAGCGGAATGCGCCAGCGCCAGCCGGCTTCATGCGCGATCGCGCGCGTATAGGGCATGGCCGGTCCGGTGGATTCCGTCTGAACGACGACGGCGGCGTTGGTGGACAGCCATTCGCTCCAGTCGACGAAGCCCGTCTTTAACGTCTGCTCGATCAGCAGTGCGCGAAAACCGGTGCAATCGATGAACAGGTCGCCCTCGATCCGCGAGCCGGATTCCAGCTCCAGCGCTTCGACGAACCCGGTCTCCGCATTCTGCAGCACGCGGCTAATCTTGCCTTCGATGCGCTTGACCCCGGCCGGCTCCGCTAACCCGCGCAGGAATTTGGCATAGGCGCTCGCGTCGAGATGATAGGCATAGCTGATCTTCGATCCCTCGGCGGTCGCGAACTTGCCCGCGTTTCCAGCCTGCTGCTCCAGGCTGTAATCGCCATAGTCGCCACCGAAGCCCTGGCGGCGCCCCTCCAGCCAGAAATGCTGGAAGTCCGCCATCCATACGGATTTGCCGACCGTGCCAAAGGCGTGGAAATATTTGTCGCCGATCCGATTCCAGTTCTCGAACTCGATCCCCAATTTGAAGGTCGATGTGGTCGCGCGCAGAAACGCCTGTTCGTAGATACCGAGCAGATTGTGGAAGGTGCGTGTCGTGGGAATGGTGGATTCCCCAACGCCGACCGTTCCGATTTCATCGGATTCGACCAGGGTGATGTCGATCAGCGGCCCCAATTGCTTGACGAGCGCTGCTGCGGCTATCCAGCCGGCGGTGCCGCCGCCAGCAATTACCACGCGCTTCACCATCTGCGCTTCCATCGATCCCCCACTATCGTCTTCAACGATTGAATTTGTTGAGCAGCGTCGCGCGGAGCCGCCGGGCCTTCGTCGTATCGAGCGGCGCCAGGTTGCCCCGCGCGGGCTCGGGCAGATGGGCGACGGGAAGCGTCGCATCGCCAAAGATATAATAATCGAACATCGCCCGCCATGCGCGCTTCTCCGCGTCGGGCCGATCACGCAGGCTCAGCATCGCATGGAGCATCGTGTTGGCGGGGGAGTCCATGTAATCGGGGACGGCGTTCCACCAATAATTGATCATGATGTTGAACGCGTCGAGCGCCTGCACATGATGCCACCACAAAGCGGGGTAGACGAGTACGTCGCCGGGCTCGAGCTCCGCGACCTCGCCGGCGGCAAGCGCATCCGCAAAGCGCGGATGGCGTTCGAAATCCGGATCCTCGAAATCGACCATGCTGATCACCTGGCCGCCCGGCGTGGGCTCCAACGGTCCCGGGTAAAGATTGGCGACCTGATCCGGCGGGAACAAGGTGAAGCGTCGATGCCCGACGAGCGAGCAGGCGATGTTGTTGGATGTATCGTAATGCGCGGATGCGACGGTGCGATTGCCGAGCCACATGCTGACAAGTGGCTGGCCGGCAAATTGGGGATGGTCCAGCCGTAGATCATTCTCGGCGCGCAGCCCCGGCAGGAACGTATCGACGTCGGTCGAGCCGACATAGAAGGACGGGGCGTCTGGGTCGTCGAGATGGGCCGCGATGCGCGTCATGAAGTCGCCGAGCTGAACCCGCTCGGACGTGTAATTCATCGCGGTCGCGGTGGCGTCGTAATGGAACCGGCCTTTGATCTCCGGTGGGCCAGTGTAGCCGACGATGGGCCGGCCGCTATAAAAGGTCGCCAGATAGGCCATCGCATCGGCAGGGGCGGCAAGGCCGTGATGGACGAGCGGCCAGTCCCGTGCCAGACCCTTGAGGATGACAGGGGCTTGTTCGGCGTTCAAGGCGTCCCACGGAACGGCCGCAGGGTTCAGTCCATCGATCGTCTTCGTGGTGCGGTTCGGCCGGATCGTCACGTTGCCCTACGCCGCCTCGCGCTTGTTCTTCAGGTCGATCAGGCGTGAAACGTTGCTGAGCGAGGCCGCCGCCATCGTCGCGGCGCGCAACAGGCCGCTACGATGCAACGTCTCGAGCCGTTCTCCTGTGAGATCGCCAAGCGCCTGCTGATCGATGACGAACAGGTCGGGCAGGTCGTAGCCTTTCTCGTCATTGATCTGGATATTCATCGTGACCGGCTGGAGCAGACCGGCTTCCTCCAGCGTGGCATAGACATGCGGCGCGCTGGTCAGCCCTTCGAAGATTATCCGCAACACGCCGGCGATGTGATCGAGATAAGGCGCGTTGCCGCCGTGCTGCAGGAAAAGCGGGAAGCCATCTTCGACGCCAACGCGGGCGTCGTCGAGGTCGACATGGATCATCGGTTCGCCAGGTTCTTCGCCCTCCGATTGCGGCCGCGTTACGGCCATCGAAAACGGGCCGCGCCGCTGCGAAGCGGGCACATAGGCGGTTGTCCAGCGGTCCCCCTCAAGGAACAGGTTCTCGTCACGATCCAGCCCCAGCAGCGCAAAGGCCTGCATGCCCTCCTCGCCCTGACGGAAGACGATGGGGAAATGCCGCTGCACCTCTTCGAATTCTGACGGGAAGATCGGCATCTGGTTGACGCTGTCGCCGAATGCGGCACCGACGCGGATTGCCACCTTTAGGTCCGCATGATCGATATTGTTGATAAGGACACGATTCATCGACAATGCGCTCTCCAAACGGGATATTTCATGCCCGTGCTTTTCCCCACCGCTATACTGTGTTCGCCAAGGTGGAAAGCGGTGCAACTGCCGCAATGCTAAAATGCATAGACCCTCGTCTTCAACGCACGTCGGCAGACGAAGCGGACCCGGAAACAGCTTCCACGGGGGCGAACGTCACGAAGAGGTTGAGCGTCAGTCGTCCTCGCCGTGGATCGGGCGACAGTCGGTCTGGCGCAGGGATTTGGCCCGAATGGAAAAGATGACTGCGATAGACGACCAAGCGGTTGAAACTGGCGGGGACCTCACCGATCCGTTCGAACCATAGGTCGCCATCGTCGATATAGCCGTCGCCGACGCTTTCCTCCATCCGGGCGCGCTTATACGCGGCCAGTCGCTCTTCCGTCAGCGTCTCAAAACCGGTTGCACGGTGTCGATAAAAGGCGGTTCCGCCTTGGTCCGCGGGGCAAAGGTAATGCAAGATGGCGAATTGCCACGCATTCGTCGTGTCGACGTGCGGCGCGCGTTGCGGGGGGACAAGCCGTTCCGGGGGAAGGGTGGCGATGGAAAAGGCGCTATCTACCCGAGCCAGCGTGACAGCACCCAGGGAAAACGCTTCGATGATCGGCCCGCCCAGGTTTCGCAGGATGGTTTCGACATAATCGCGCGGTGCTCGAGCACGCAGGCCAGGATAGCCCCCGCCCGGACCATAAGCCGGTGCAAATTGGCTTCCCGCGGCCAATTCGACGAGGGCTTCAGGATTGGCAATCATCGTATCGACCCGAAGAACGGGCTCTCGCTCGTTGCCGACATATTCGGCCGTGGCCCGGGCGCGGGGCGCAAGGGAGAAACGCGACGCCATGAGGTCGCTTAGGTCGAGGGGCGGACGCTGACAAGCAGAGAGAACAGCCCGCCGTGGGACAGGTCTTCTCGGCGTTTCAACGAGATGCGCGCGGGCATCGCGTAACGTCCCAGTCTGGCATGCGCCGGCAGGCAGACAGAAAAAAGGCCGCTGCGAACAGCGGCCTTTCCTCTTTGCGATAGGCGATATGCTTAGAAGCGATAGCGCGCGCCGACCAGGAAGCGGGGCTTCAGCTCCTGCGCGAAGACCAGATTGGTCTTGGTACGCGCATATTGACGCAGGGGTTCGCTCGTCAGGTTGATGCCTTCCAGCGAGACCGCGATCTTATCGCTGATATCCCAGCTGATATTGGCATCCAGCGTGCCGAACGGTGCCACGAACAACGGGTTACGACCGTCGCCCTGGTTGGTCGCCGTCAGATACTTGTCACGCCAGTTGTACGACAGGCGGGCAGAGAAGCCGTTCTTGTCGTAGATCAGCGTGCCGTTCGCACTATCGCCAAGGCCGGTGAGCGCGAAGATATTCACGTTCGGGTCGGCGAAGGGATCGACCGTCACATTGCCGTCAACCTTCGTGTAGGATGCGGAGAAACCGAAGCCGCTGCTGCCGAAGAAGTGGGTCCACGCAAATTCGAAGCCGTGAAGCTTGCCTTCCTTGTTGTTGATCGGCTTCGACACCGCAAAGGTGAACAGCGGATCGTCGCTGTTGGCGTTGACGTCCACCTGCGAGAGCAGGGTGTTCACGAACGAGGTATTCAACTCGCGATCGGGGCCCAGGTTCGACTGGAACGTCGACGTTGCGGCCGCGGCATTGCCGCCATTCTGCACCAGCAGCGCCGTATAGCTGAACAGGTTGATGTCGGAGAGTGTGTAATTGTTGGCCTTCAGGAACGCCAATGCAGTTCCGGAACGCGTTCCAGCCGCGCCCGAGCTCGGGTCGCGTACGCCCAGCAACGGTTCGTTGGTCACGCCGGTACCGATGAAGTTCCTGACGCGCTTGTCGAAGAAGCCAAGCGAGATGAAGCTGGAGGGCTTGTAATACCACTCGACCGACACGTCGAAGTTATCCGACAGCAATGGCTTCAAATTCGGGTTCTGCGAGTTGCCGCCGGCTACGCCGCCCAGTGCGGTTGGGCGTGGCGGCCCGTTGACGGTCGCCGATGCGAACAGGTTACCAAAGTCGGCGCGAGCCAACGTCCGGCTGAACGAAGCGCGAGCCTTCAACTTGGACGTCAGCTCGATGTTGAAATCCACCGACGGCAGCAGGTTGCTGTAGCGGCCCTTGCCGGGGACGGGGGTGAGGCCAACGCCGCCATCGACGAAGAAGTCGTTGTCAGCTGCCCAGCGGATCGTCGGAATACCCTGCAGGCCGAGTGCCTTGACACGGGTTTGCTCGTAGCGCGCGCCGATCAAGGCTTGCGCTTTGTGTCCGGCAATCTCGCCGTCCCACGTCATCTGGCCGAAAACTGCCCACGTCTTTTCGCGAACGGTATCATCCAGCGTGGTGCCGTTCGAGGTCAGCTTGCCTCGGCTGGTGTAATAAGGGCTGAAGATGTCGAGCAAGTCCAGCGCGTTGCCCTGGATCGCGAACAGCGTCGAGCCGGCCGCCTTCGGATTAAAGTGATCGAACTTGCAGGTCAGGCAGAAGCTCTTGATTTGATTTCCGGCCAGCTGACTAACCAGGCCGACGTCACCAATGCCCCAGTCGCCCAGCAATTGGGTCGTGTCGTTGCGCACCGAATGCATGCGGGTATCGATATAGTCACCGCCAAAATCGAAGCGGCTGCCTTCGCCCAGATCCCAACCGATAGTGGCTCGTCCTTCGTTGATCCGCTGGCTTTGACGCGACGTGACGGTACGCGCCACCTGGGTCCCGAAGTCACCAAGGTCGAGTTGGCCGTTGCAGTTGCCGCCGCGGCCGCCGTTGGTCGCGTTGCAATCGTTGATGGTTTCCGACTGGACCGGGAAGCCGCTCGTGAAATCGAGCTGATGCGACGAACGAGTCGGCGAGCCAAGTGCGATCAACGAGGCCGACGTTCCGTTGCGGTTGTCCGGCGTGGACTTGGAGCTCGAGTGATGGCCGTCCAGAGTCAGGGTCAGATTTTCGGCAAATTCCCACTTGCCGTTAGCACCGATCGACTTGAGCTGGCTCTTGGTGGCGTATGCCTGCTGCTCATAGCCCTTATCGGCCTGGATCGCTTCGCCGACCACGACCGCGGTCGGGAACGGGCTGTTGTCGAACGTCACCTTGTTGAACGGACGCTGGAACCAATTGCCTTCCTCGCTGCGCAGTTCGCGCAGCTTGTTCTGGGCAAATAGACCGTCAACCGTAAACTCGAGCGTGTCCGACGGCTTGAACTGCAGCACAGCCTGGGCGTTGATACGTTCGCGGCGATTTTCGGAGAGCGCGTAGCGGCTGTCGTTCGGGATCTGCACAAATTGTGCAGAGGTTGGGCGATTGGTGACCGTGGCGCCCGGCGTGAGATACGTGCCGGAATTGAAGAAGGTGTCGACCGGAACGATGTTCCAGTAGTTTTCACCCGCGCTGACGGAAGCCGAGTGGCGGAGCTGATAGCTGCCGAACACGGCGGCGCCGAACGTCTGAGCTTCGTTGGTCCAGTTCAGGACGCCCGACACTTCCGGCGTGACGCGACGCTTCTTCATCTCGGAATCTTCGACCGAATTATCGTACAGCGCCTTTGCACCGATCGAGCCGGTCAGGCCGGACTCGCGCGTATCCAGCGGCTTGCGCGTGATGATATTGATGGTGGCGCCGATGCCGCCCGACGGGATCGAGGCGCGGCCGGTCTTGTAGACCTCCAGCGTGCTCACGCCTTCCGACGCCAGATTCTGGAAGTCGAACGAACGTCCGGTACCGCGCGCAAAGGCGTTCGCGGCGCTGGTGTCGACGTTCGAAGCCGGCATCTGGCGTCCATTGACCGTCACCAGGTTGAAGCCGCCCGAGAAGCCACGGACGGAAACCTGCGAACCTTCGCCGTTCACGCGGTTGATCGACACACCCGTAATGCGCTGAAGCGATTCGGCGAGGTTGGTGTCCGGAAACTTGCCGATATCTTCGGCCGAGATGGCATCAACAACGCCCGCGGAGTTGCGCTTGATGTCGATGGCGCGGTTGAGCGATGCGCGAATGCCGGTGACGACGACTTCGTCGGTTGCATCCTGCTGCGCGACAGGGTCGGCGGCGCCAGGCTGCGCGTTCGTGGCGGTAGCACCCGCATTATCAATGCCAGCGCCGCTCTGCGCAAATGCGGCGGCCGGCACGAGCAGGCACGCGGCAACCGCCATAGCGGACGCTGAGCGGCCGAGCTGAAGCCTCGAAATGTTCATAAAATTCCCCCCAATGTCAGCTGGCTCACGGCCACTGATCGGCTGGTATCAGGTAACCGGCGGCCACCCTGGGGTCGGGCCTATCCTGCGGAGATACGAAGTCAATTCGACCAACAGAATGTAAACGTATACACGAAAAATGACAGCGCAGTCATATCAACATTAACGCGGGGGAGTGCAAAAATGCCACTAATTGCTGCGCTGCAACATCCGTTTTCGTTCTTTTATACTATGTTTGCGCAAACATTAGTGCGGTGGACTTTAGCTGGAAACGGGGGAACATTGCTGACCGGCACTACGTAATAGAAGGTGGAGGATGGGTTGGCACTGACGCTGGGGCTTGCTCTTCTCATCGGTATTGTCGCCGGACTTCGTGCCTTTACGGCGCCCGCGGCCGTAAGCTTCGCGGCGCGATTTGGTGGCTTGGATATCGACGCCACGCCGCTTGGCTTCCTCGGCTATCGATGGAGCCCCTGGATCTTCGGAATTTTAGCCGTTGGCGAGTGGATCACCGATCAGCTGCCAACAACGCCGAGCCGCAAGGTTCCTGCCGCCTTTGCGGCCCGAATCGTGGCCGGCGGGGTATCCGGCGGAGCGATCGGCTGGGCACATGACATGCCGATAATGGGGATTGCAGCCGGGATCATTGGCGCCATCGCCGGCACTCTGCTCGGTGCCGCTGGCCGTGCCCGATTGGCCATCGCTTTTGGCAGCGACCGCCCGGCCGCAATCGTTGAGGATGTGATCGCTATCATCGCCGCAGGCGTGGTTGTAGTGGCCGCGGTATGATCCAGAAATTTGACGCTATCATCGTCGGTGCCGGCCAGGCTGGCCCCGCCTTGGCCGGCCGCCTGACAGCGTCTGGGATGAAAGTGGCTTTGATCGAACGCCATCTGGTCGGCGGCACCTGTGTCAACACAGGCTGCAAGCCCACCAAGACATTGATCGCCAGCGCCTATGCGGCCCACATGGCCCGTCGTGGCGCCGAATATGGCGTGACCACGGGCGCGATCGGCATCGACATGCCGACAATTGCCGCGCGGGCGGCCAAGATCATTCAGGATTCCCGCAGCAGCAACGAACAGTGGCTGGCCGGAATGGCGGGCCTGACCTTTGTGCGGGGCCATGCGCGGTTTGAGGGGCCGCAAACGATGCGCGTCGGCGATGACCTGCTGGAGGCTCCCAAGATATTCCTGAACGTTGGCGGCCGTGCGGTGGTGCCGGACTTGCCCGGCGTGCACGACGTGCCGTTCCTGACTAACAGCAGCATCATTCCGCTGCAGGAGGTGCCGGAGCATCTCGTGATCGTCGGCGGCTCTTATATCGGGCTGGAATTTGCGCAAATGTATCGCCGCTTCGGTGCGCGCGTGACGGTGGTCGAAATGGGGCCGCGCCTGATCCGACGCGAGGATCCGGATATCTCGGATGCGGTCCGCTCTATCCTGGAAGGGGAGGGGATTGAGGTCCGGACCGATGCCTGCTGCATCAGCCTGAGCCGCCATCCGCACGGGGTGGCTGTGGGCGTTGAATGTACGGAAGGTGCGCCGGAGGTCGTCGGCAGCCATGTGTTGCTCGCGGTCGGGCGTCGCCCCAATACCGATGATCTTGGCCTCGACCAGGCGGGCGTCGTCATGGACGCCAAGGGCAATATCGTCGTCGATGACCGCCTCGCCACGAACGTCCCGGGCATCTGGGCCCTGGGGGATTGCAATGGCCGTGGTGGCTTCACCCATACCGCGTGGAATGATTATGAGATCGTCGCCGCCAATCTGCTGGACGGGGCCGATCGCAAGTTGTCCGATCGCATCCTTGGCTATGCGCTCTACACCGATCCGCCCCTGGGGCGCGTCGGCATGAGCGAGAAGCAGGCGCGCGCCAGTGGCCGTCCGCTGCTGATTTCTACGCGACCCATGTCCCGGGTTGGCCGCGCCGTCGAGAAAGCGGAGGCGCTGGGGTTCATGAAGCTGGTGGCGGATGCGGACACCAAGCGTATTCTCGGCGCCGCGATCCTGGGCACCAGCGGCGACGAGGCGATTCACGGCATCCTCGACATGATGAATGCCGATCAGCCGCTGGAGACGCTGATATGGGCGATGCCGATCCATCCGACCGTGTCCGAGCTCATACCGACTTTGGTCGGAGATCTGCGTCCGGTGTAACGACTGGACTTGCCCCGCGCTTGGGATAGGCTGCCGCTTCCAACTTAACCAAGGATCCTGCCGATGCTGCGTTCTTTCCTGTGCCTGGTTTTGGCGTCGGCGGCCCTGCCTGCAGTCGCCACCGCCGCGCTTCCCGTCGGCGCAACCGCGCCCGACTTTGCCACCCAGGTCAGCCTCGCCGGCAAGCCGATGCCCTTTTCGCTGAAGCAGGCGCTCAAGAAGGGACCGGTCGTCCTCTATTTCTATCCGGCCGCTTTCACCCAAGGCTGCACGATCGAAGCGCATGATTTTGCCGAAGCGACGGACGACTTCAAGAAAATGGGTGCGACCGTCATCGGTATGTCCGCGGACAATATCGACAAGCTCAACAAATTCTCCGTCTCCGAATGCCGCAACAAATTCGCGGTTGGCTCGGCCACGCCTGCCACGATAGGCGCTTACAAGGTCACGATGCCGAAAAACCCGGCCATGTCGGACCGCACGTCTTATGTGATCGCGCCGAATGGCAAGGTCATCTTCGCTTATTCGGCGATGGATCCGGCCGGCCACGTCAAGGGTACGCTGGGCGCGGTGAAGAGCTGGGCTGCGCAGCACAAACGCGGATGAGCGACGCGCAGGAGCTGATCGCGCGTCACGGCCTGACGCGCCACCCGGAGGGCGGCTGGTATCGCGAAACCTGGCGTGCGGATGCGGCGCCCGGCGAACGCGCGGCAGGGACGGCGATCCTGTTCCTGCTGGAGCAGGGCCAGCGATCGCATTGGCACAAGGTCGATGCCGACGAGCTATGGCTGTGGCATGCCGGCGCGCCGCTTGAGCTGAAGATCGGCGGCTCGGTTGCGGTGCTAGATGCGCACAGTCCTCAAGCGCTGGTGCCTGGTGGCGTGTGGCAGGCGGCGGACGCGTCGGCGGGCTGGACGTTCGTATCTTGCGTTGTCGTGCCAGGGTTCGACTTTGCCGGTTTCGAGCTAGCGCCGCTGGGTTGGGCGCCGACTAGTTAGGGCTGGAAGCCTGCTCGCAGTCTCCGGGCTTCAAGGTTATTTCTTTCACTAAGCCTCCAGCACCGGAGTAGCGATAGCCCACGGTTCGGCCGCGTTGAACAAGTCTACCGGCGCCGCCTCCGCAAGCCTGGGCCTTAATCTCGCCCTCGATCTCCGCGAGCGAAATAGCCATTGCCTCGGCATCCTCTCGCCCAAGCGGCGCGCCGGACGGATCGGTCAGCATATAATGGTAATAAACCGTGGTTCCTTCTCCAGTGACGTGATCGAGCCGCGTCATGCCATCGATCTGCTTCGGAAGGCCCTGGTTCAATATGGGAAGAGCAGCCGCCAAATCATCGACCGGTGGAGTCGAGGAGGTGTCAGGCTGGGAGCAAGCTCCGGTAGCTATGGCTGCCCCCACCACCGCCGCAACAATGGTTCGCACTAAATCATGCGATACAACAATGCTGCGCCCTATTGGTGACCGCAGTCGGACGCTGCGGAGCTTGCTTTGATTGCCGACCATCACAGCAATGATATCTCGGGTCGTTTCGCACCGCAATTGCTCTCACACGAGCAATGTTGCGATAGGACATGGACGTTCGACAATTAGCAAAACGACCGTAGCACCATGTGGCGTGGAGGCATGCTGCCGGCAACCGAGAAGAATAGCAGGCGCCAAAAGGCTGCTCGCCTGACGCGGCCCATTCGGAGGTGCTGATCGAGATTGATTACGCCGGCTGGCCGATCTCTTCCCAGCGTGGATAATCGACATAACCTTCTTCGCCCTGCGTGTAGAACAGGTCCGGGCGCGGCGGGTTGAGCGGCAGCTTTTCCAACAGGCGGCGCGGCAGATCGGGATTGGCCAGGAACAGTCGACCGAATGTGATCGCATCGGCCTCTCCATTGTCGAGTGCGGCCTGACCGTCTTCCAACTTGTAGTCCGCATTGAGGATCAACGGACGCGAGAACGCCTTGCGGATCACAGGGTGCACCGGCGCCACGTCGGGCGCGCCCCGTGTCCCGCCAGCGCGCGGTTCGCGCAGTTCCAGCCAGGCCGCCCCCTTCTCATCGAGCAGCTTCGCCGCCGCAGCGAACAGTGCGTGCGGATCGCTGTCGTTCACGCCCTGCACCTCACCGTTGGGGGACAGGCGCACGCCAACCTTATCCGCGCCGATCGTAGCGACCAGCCGGTCGACCACCTCGCCCAGCAAGCGGATGCGGTTTTCGATCGGGCCGCCATATTGGTCGGTGCGCAAGTTGCTGTTGTCGCGCAGGAACTGGTCGAGCAGATACCCATTGGCGGCATGCAGCTGGATACCGTCGAAGCCGGCCGTCAGCGCATTTTCCGCGGCACGGGCATAATCATCGAGCAGGGCGGGGATCTCGTCCACTTCCAGGGCACGGGCCGGTTCGTAAGGCTGGTTGCCGGAATAGGTGTGCGCATTGCCGGGCGCGGCGGTGGCCGATGCGGAGACCGGTTGGCCCTCATTGACCTCCGGATGGCCGACCCGGCCCATATGCCAAAGCTGCGATACGATCTTGCCGCCTTCCGCGTGCACGGCGGCGGTCACGTGCTTCCAGCCTTCCACCTGCGCATCGCTCCAGATGCCGGGCGCATAAGGCCAGCCGAGCCCGATGCGGGAGATGCCCGTCGCCTCGGTGATGATCATGCCGGCGGATGCGGCGCGCTGGCGGTAATAGTCCGCCATGATCGCGGTCGGCACGGCCTCTCGCGTTGCGCGTCCCCGCGTCAGCGGTGCCATCAGCATGCGGTTGGAGGCGTGGATCGAGCCCAGTTCGATAGGATCGGTGAGACGCGGCATTAGACTTTCTCCCCGCTGCCTCTGCAGCGTGATGGCCATATGGGAAGCCTCAATGCCTGCGACAGCCAAGCGATGCTTGGAAGTTAAAAAGCGCTGCTTGAGAGCCTTTCTTTTTCGCCGCGCGTTCACGGCCATGATTGCCGGCTCCGGGAACGGGCCGGCGCGGGCACGAACCATGCCGCAGCTTGGGAGCAGAAGGTAGGATATGGCCGACATTCATTGGGATCACGAAGCCAGCTTGATGCGCGTCACGCGGGTCGAAACGGCAGACGACACGTTCGAAGAATGGATTGCGCGCGGCACGCTGCGGGAGATGATCGGCCGGTTCCTGGAACTTTCCCCGGGGCAGCAGGACGATCTGCTGCTGCGCGCCTCCGGTCCCGACTGGACCGAGGAATATGACAGCAACGCCATTCGCGAATTGGCCGAGCGGCCGGAATATACAGGTGTTTACGGCGCGTTTGATACGGCGCAGCCGGGCGAAGATCAGGACGCGCTGCGCGAGGTTGACCGCTAGGCGCTATCTCCCAAAAGCAGGTGAATACGGGCATGGTGGAGCGGACAGGAGCCGCCATGCCAAAAATCGACCTGAGCCTGATCCCCGAAACCAACCGCACCGGCTATCCGCCGCCCTTTGATCAGGCGGTATCGGGCCGTTGGTATCGCCGGCTGGCCCCGCCGACCGGGTTGACCGCCTTCGGCGTCAGCCATGTACGGCTTGAGCCCGGCGCCTGGTCCTCCCAGCGGCATTGGCACCAAGGCGAGGACGAATTCCTGGTCATGCTTTCCGGTGAAGCCACACTGATCGACGATGCGGGCGAGCATGACCTTGTCGCAGGCGATTGCGTCGCCTTCCCGAAGGGGGAAGCGAACGGCCATCATGTGATCAACCGGAGCAGCCGGGACTGTATGTTCCTGGCGATGAGCGGCGGTGCCGACGAAGGCGGCGTCTATCCGGACATCGACATGCTGTTCACGCCCGAAGGATACATCCACAAGGACGGCACCCCTTACCCCAGCCGCCGCGCCAAATAGCATCAGCGCAGCGTCAACACCTCCAAGTTGTTAGTCAGACAGTAGAGGGCTGATCTACTCAGGCAGGAACCGTGATATCTCCGGTTGCAGCTCGAACGAAGCGCTGCAATAAGTCGGACTAATCGATCTATTGCGTCTGTTGAATGGACGCGAAGTTTGATGGGGGAGGACGCCAATGAAATATGCAATCGCGTTATTGCTGGCCACTGTTGCCGGGCCTGGGTTCGCGCAGGCGGTCGTCGAGGATTTCAAGCCATCCTCGCTGAATCAGCCCGGCCAGCAATTTCCGCAGGTGAATTCGCAAGGCTATGCGCGCTTCCGCATTACCGCGCCGGATGCGCAGAACGTCAAGGTCAGCCTGGGGCTCGGAGGCCGTGGCGGTACCACGCTTGCCAAGGCGGCGGATGGCAGCTGGACCGGCACCACCGCCGGCCCCCTCGATCAGGGCTTTCATTATTATCATCTGACCGTCGACGGCGGCACGTTCAACGATCCCGGCGCCCTGAATTTCTACGGCTCCGTCCGGTGGGAAAGCGGTATCGAGATCCCGGCGCAGGATGCCGATTTCTATGCCCTGAAAGATGTCCCGCACGGGCATATCGATCAGATATTGTTCCCGTCGCCAAGCACCGGCACGTCGCGCCGGGCGTTCGTCTACACCCCACCCGGTTACGACAAGAATGCGCGGACGCGGTATCCGGTCCTGTACCTGCAGCATGGCTGGGGCGAAGACGAGACCGCCTGGTCCAACCAGGGCCATGCCAACCTCATCATGGACAATCTGATTGCGGCTGGCGGCACGCGGCCCTTCATCATCGTCATGACCTATGGCATGACCAACGATATCAAACCGGGCAGTCCCGGCGGCCTCGCGGCCTTCGATATCAAGCCGTTTCAAACGGTGCTGGTCAACGAACTGATCCCCTATGTCGATGCCCATTTCCGTACGCTGACGGATCCGCGTCATCGCGCCATGGCAGGGCTCTCGATGGGCGGCTTCGAAACCAAGCTGATCACGGCCACCAACCTCGACAAATTCGCCTATATCGGATTGTTGAGTGGCGGCACTTTTTCGCTGGACGACGTCAATCGCACGCCGGGGTTCAAGGATAAGGTCAAGCTGGCCTTCGTCAGCTTCGGCAGCCGCGAACTGGACGGCGGCATGCGTGGCCCTCCGGGCGGTCCTCCGTCCGATCCGCGTGCCAATGCGGCGGCAATCAAGCAGGCCGGTGTCAACAGCGTTTTCTACGTGTCGCCCGACACCGGTCACGAATTCCAGACCTGGCGCCGCAGCCTCAAGCAATTCGCCCCGCTGCTCTTCCGGGACTGAGGGGCACAGGAAACTCCTGCAGGGGTGGATCGACCTGGACGGTTCACCCTTGCTGGCTGGTGCGGGACATCAATCCTTCCGCGCGCGGCCTATGCGGGCCCGAGGTTGGCGTCCCGAAACGGCACCAGCACGCGCCGTTCTTCGTCCCATAAGGCAAGCCGCCAGCAGCGCAGGCTCTCGAGCAGGGTGATCGGCTTGGTGATGGCGGTAAGTTCCGGCGCCGCCGCAAAGCAGGCACGCAGCCGGTAATTGGGGATGCGGCTGCACAGATGGTGGATATGATGCAGCCCGATATTGCCGCTGAACCAGCGCAAGACCGGCGGTAGCGTGAAATAGGAACTGCCGCGGATAGCGGCGGCATGGAAATTCCACGTGCCGTCGCGCTCCCAATATCCGTCCTCGAACTGGTGCTGCACGTAGAACAGCCAATTGCCGATCCAGGAAGAAATGATCGTCACCGGAAGATAGGTCATCAGGACCGGCATGACCCCAAAAACCAGCATCGGCAGGCCGAACACGGCAACCAGAGCGAGGTTCAGCAACAGGATGCTGTGGCGTGCCTCGCGATTGTGCCGGGCATGCCCGGTCGGCAGTCGTTGCAGCAAGATGAAGGTGAGCGGCGCACCGATCAGCACCATCACGAAGGGATTACGATACAGGCGGTATCCGATCCGTTTCAGCGGCGTCAGGGCCTGATATTCGGCAACCGTCAGCATATCGATATCGCCACGGCCGCGCCGGTCGAGATTTCCGGTGGACGCATGATGCGCCGCGTGGCCCTGCTTCCAGCTCGTATAAGGCGTTAAGGTCAGTACGCCGAGCACGCGCCCGAGAAAGTCGTTGGCGGCACGGGATTTGAAAAAGGACCCATGGCCGCAATCATGCTGGATGATGAACAGGCGGACGAGCAGCCCGCCGGTCGGTATCGCCAGCAACAGGGTGAGCCAATAAGCCCCCTCCGATGCCGCACCCATGACGATGAGCAACGCGATGAACGGGGCTGCCGTGGTGACGAGCTGTATCAGGCTCCGCTTGAGATCCGCCCCACAGCCTTTGAAGCGCGCCGCCAGCATCCGGCCGATCCGCTCCGCCTCCGATGGGGAGGGGCGGGGCCGCTTCAAGGGGGCGGAGCGCGCGTTCGTCTCCCTCTCGCACACTGCAAGGCGCTGGCTCGCAGCGGGCAAAGCTTCGGTCGTTAACAGCGTCACGGATACTCTGCTTTCAGCTCTGGACCGAGCTGCCCGCATCCGCAGCGCTTCCTGTGGGGAAGGCCGCGTCTGCTGGATCCGGCGGAGACATCGGACGATGCGGCATGTGCCGCACTGGCCTCCACCCTTGATCGGCGGGAACCGCGATGGAGCGTTCGAAATGGCCGCATAGACCGCTGATTACAAGGGCCATTCGGGCGGAATGGCGGTTGTGCGCGGCGGCTTGTCCATCCCGCCCGCTGCTCTATTCAACGAAGGGCATCGAAAACAGAATAAGGATAGGGCGCTTGTCTCATTTTGCGAACTTCGGCCGTGGCGTCGCGACACGCGCGCGGGTCGGCTTGACCACCGGCTTGGTCGCGTGCGTTGCCGTCGCATTGGGCGGCTGCGGCGATAGCCGCAAAACAGGCAGCGTCGCGCAGCGGGAAGACATTCCCGCGGCCTTCGATACGGCAGCACGCACGCTGTCCGCCGAAGGCTATCAATTGGCGAGCTGCATTGCGGTCGCGGACGATAAGCAAAAGCTGGCTTGCTATGCCGCACTCGGTTTCAAGACGAGCGACGATATCCCGAAGATCGAGGCACTGGCCTCCGCCGCCGACATCATGGCGGGCAAGCGCTGGCTGATCAGCGCCCCAAGCCCTGGCGGTAGCGATTCGTTCCAGGGGATGGCCACGTTGACGCTGGGCGAGCTGCCCAATTCGAGCCCGATCGCGTTTCGCAATACGCAGATCATCCTCCGCTGCCCCGCCCAGTGGGGTGGCCCCAGCAATCAGCAGTGGAGCGGGTCGATCGATCTGCCGTCTGACGTCGCCTATGATTCCAACAGCAAGCAACGCGGTACGATGACCGTCAAAGTCGACGGCAAGTCGTTCGATGCGGTCCAGTTTTCGCGGAGCAGCTTCAACATCGCCGCCGATCAGGCGGTTGCCTTCCGCGATGCGGTGATCGCGGGGAAGACGCTGGATGCGTCGGTAAAGACGGTCGACGGCAAGACCGGCTCGATGCAAACGACCCTGCCCGACAGCGGTGGTGGTCTGAAAGGCTATTTCGCCAAATTCTGCGCCTGACGCGATGCCAAGGTCTGGAAGGTGGATCCGGGGGCAACGGCCCCCGGATGTGCCTGTCAGGCCGCCCCCAGCGCCTTTTCGATGTCGCTGATCGAGTGGCCGGTCAGGTCCTTGGCGATTTCGCCGACCAGCTTCGCCTCCAGGCTTTTGTGATAATGTTTGCGCAACTCGCCCAACGTGCGCGGCGCCGCGATGATGATCAGATCGTCGATCTTGCCGTCCAGGACGCGCTTGTTGAGGATATCCGCAATCCCGGCGGCGAAGCTGTCCTCATCCTGCTGACTGTCGCTCGGGTTGGCCGAACTGCTCTGATGCCGCCCCCCTGAGCCCATATTGCTCGTATCGACATCGACATCCGGCAAGGCGGTCAGCGTGGGGGCATGCTCATCGCCGGAGTTACGATACAGATTGAGCTTTTCGCCATCTGCGACGGCAATGACGGCATTCTTGGGAAGCTTCATAAAAGTCCTTCAGCGACGGCTATGTGGGGGGAGACTGACGGGAGAACGTCGGCCAAGACCGTTTATGTCCCTCGAGGACCCGGATTGTTCGCGCACCTGCCGCGCTTGACAGGGCCGTCAGGCTGCCGCGATCATGAACGCGGGGTTCGACTCCCCGTTTGGGGCATGTCTCGAACGCGACATTGAAAGATGCGGTCAGCACAGATGAGATATGCCCTAGCTGTCGGTAGCAAGTGTCTGTGAAACACTCCAACTCAAGCTTTCCGGCGCCGGCCTTCGGGCAGCCGTGGTGCGGCTTTGCGAGCTTCGGGCTCCCGCCGTTCCGCCGTGGTGCCGGAAAGTGAGTGAGATCATCGTGATCGGTATCGTGCTGCTGGTCGCTCTCGCAGCGTCGGTTGCAGCCTGGCTGCGTCGCGAGACAGTGATCATCTATCCGCCGTTCACCGGCCTCCTCTACAAGGATGGCCGGTTCGAAAGGCTCCTGCCACCGGGACGTTACGCCTGGTTCGACCCCTTCCATCGCCAGAGGGTGGTGCAGCTATCCACGGCGGAGCTGCCCGTAACGCTCCCCGAAATAACAATATTGTCGAAGGATCAATTCTCGTTCCGCCTGTATTTGGCGCCGGTGATGATAATCGTGGACGCGCGCATATTCGCGGAAACCCAGCCGATGATCGATCCTTTAAGGTCCTATGCGCCGGCTGTCGGCGTCCACCCGGCTTTGCAGGCCATTGTCGCGTCGGCGGCGCTGGAGGTCGCGGGCAAGCACACGCTGGCGGAGATCATGGCGGCCCCGGCGACACTCATGACGGAAATCCAGGCAAAGGTGGCGGATGCCGTTCCCGGCGCGCGTATCGACCGGATCTTGGTGACGGCGATCAACTTGCCCCCGGAAACCCGCAAGATGTTCACCGACGTCGAGCGATCCCGGATGGAGGCGCAAAGTGCCTTGGAACGGGCCCGCGGCGAGCAGGCGGCGTTGCGCGTCTTGGCCAATGCTGCCCGGCTGGTGGATGACAATCCTGCGCTCGCCAATCTGCGGCTGCTCCAGGCGATCGAGAATTCCAAGGCCTCGACCACCATCATCCTGGGCGAAACAGCCGCCTCGCCAAGCGGTTTCGCGCTCAGGAGTAAGGCAACGCCCGCATAGCGCATCGATCAAGACAGGTCGGTATTGCGCTCCCAGGAAAGAGCTCGATCGAGAGACGTTCCTGCCTTCGTCCGGCAGCCTATCTGATTTTTTAGGCGTAGATCGATCGCGCCCTCAGGGCATCCAAATGGCCATGACGACGGCGAGCAGCAAGGCGACCGCGAGGGATCGCGTCAACAGTTTGGCAAGTTTGCCGGGCGTGGACACGATTATGCCGGCAGCGATCATCGCGACACTGGCCAGCCAGTAGGTCGCGGCCAGGGGCGCGTCATTCCCCACCAGCTTGCGCAGGATGAACGTAACGGTGAGGATCAGGGGCGAACCCCAGACGACGGCGTCCCACACCGATCGCAGCCGTGGCTCATGCAGCCCACGCCGTTGGCGCTTGCCGAGCCAGATATAAGTCCCGGTCGCGCAGATCGCGGTGAGGGCAAGACCCAGGATGACGTAGGCGATCTTGACCGGCAGGCCGCCGAAATTGCCGAAATGGAGATCGTAGTTGGACGCCGCCGCCTGCTGGCCAAGCGCTCCGTCGGATAGACCCGCCGTGCCGACAAAGCGGCCCCGTCCGTCGAAATTATAATATTCGCCGAAGATCAGCCGGCGCGGCGGCGTGCCGAGGATCTGGATATGCTGTCCCCGGGTCATCGGATCGTGCAGCGTCACGTAGGTCAGGCGCAAGTCGGGATGATGGGCGGCCATATAGGCCAGCGCGGCGGGCACGTCCGGCGGCGGGGCGGCCGTCTTGTCCGGCTTGCCCTCCGGCCCGAAAATCGGCGCGAAGACCGCCTCCTGATCGCCGCCATAGCTGGTCTTGGCCAGACCGAAGGCGATCACGCTGCCCAGGCCGATCACCGCCCCGGTCAGGGCGATGCCGACGGTGAAGGGCAGGGTCCATACGCTCAGCCGGTTATGCCAATCGGCAAGACCGAGCCCGTTCTGGTCGCGGGCGCGCAGGCGGAAGGCGTCGCGGAAGATGCGCGGGTGCGCGATCACGCCGGACAAGGCCAGTGCCAGCATCATCACGCCCAGGATCCCGACGATGGTGATGCCGACGATGCCCGGTATATTCAGGATATAGTGAAGCTGGACGACAAAGTCGGACCAGGCAATTTCCTCTTTGCCGGCGATATTGCCCTGTGCATCGAGATGCAGCGCCTGATGATCCGTCGTGATCGTGGTGCGTGGCAGGGCGTCGACCGGCAGATGCGCGTAGAGGTGGGTCGTCCGCGGTTTGCCCGCCTCTTGCGCGAGCACGGCCGTGATGCCGCGCTGAAGCGCCTGCGGATCGATCGACGCCATTTCGGGCGCGCGGGGCTGCTCGATCCGCTGCCATTCCTCGAAGAAAACGGCGACGGTGCCGCTGAGGCTGACGATATAGAGCAACGCGCCGGCGATAAGGCCGATGGCGGCGTGGGCGGAGAGCGCCCGTTTGACGGTGCTGCTGTCGGGGACCAACGTCATATCGCGAGCCCCGCGGCCACGGCCAGCACGCCCGGCGCGGCGGCTATCGCAAGCAGGCGCCACTGCCGTGCGCGTTGCTCCTCCAGCAGCAGGACAAAGGCGAGCACCGCCCACGCCAACGGCATCGTGAAGAAGCTGGCGACATTTGCATTGGCCTCACCGGCGCCGCCCAAGGCGAACACGCCGCGCGTGGCGAGCGCAAGTCCCAGTGACACGACCATGGCGGCCAGCACGATCATCAGGAATGTCACGATCCGTCGCCCGAGCCGGAACGGTTCGCGCCCTTCCGGTAAAGCGCCGACGCGACGATTGGAGGCGCGGGCGCCGTTCGCTGCGGGCGCCGTCGCCGCGGCGTACGCCAGCAGCAAAAGCGCCGCCCCGATCCCGCCGATCGTGGCGACGGTGCTGCCCCACGCCCCGGCGCCGATCCATCCCAGCACAAGGCCAAGCCCAAACAGGCACCAGCCGGCGCCATTCCAGGCAATCGAGCGGCGGGGCAGGGACCATGCCCTGCGGAGCACGACGGCAGCACAGACGCTGGCCAGGATGGCAGCAAACAGAAGCGCGTCGTCCGTCACAGCGCGGGCGCCGGTTCGTCGCGAAGATTGCACCCGCTCACGAAAGTCTCTCCAATTCGCGGCCCCGCCAATGGCGCCCTGTAGTGAAGCGACCGCGTCTAATGCGATTGAGACGCGCTCGCAATAAACATTGCGCAACTTGCTGTCGGGTGCGGCAGTGGCAGGCAGCGAAACCTTCCCTATCTGCCGTTGATAGGCACCGTGGCACCATTGCTATTTGCCCGGGTGGACGATTACGAAAGGACCATCATGGCCGCCCCGATCCGCATTCTCCTGCAGACGACCATCCCGCCAACGGAGGATGATTGGAGCATTGCGCGCTTCTCGATGCTGCGGGAGTATCTGTCCGGTCTGCAAGACGCGAACGGCACGCCTTTGTGTGCGGTGACCGCCCGGGATCGCACGCCCGCCGGTGCGCCGGACCCGATCCTGTCGACGATCGACCAGACGGATTTTGACCAGCTTTGGCTGTTCGCCGTGGATACGGGCGACGGGCTGGACGCGGAGGATTGCGCCGCGATCGGCCGTTTCCGCAAACGCGGCGGCGGGCTGATGATCACCCGCGACCACATGGATCTGGGAAGCTCCGTCTGCTCGCTCGGTGGGATCGGCGACGCACACCATTTCCACAGCAAGAATGCCGAACGCGACGAAAGCCGCCATGTCATCGACGACCGCGAAACCGCAGCGATCCTGTGGCCCAATTATCATTCCGGTGCGAACGGCGACTTTCAGGAGATCGAGGTCGTCGGTACGCCGCACCCTGTGATGCACGACTCGTCCGCGGCCGATGGCCATATTCGCTACCTGCCGTCCCACCCGCACGAAGGGGCGGTCGATGCGCCTCCGCAGGATCCGTCCGCGCGCGTGATCGCCACCGGCACCAGCAAGGTCACCGGCAACCATTTCAACGTCGCGGTCGCGTTCGAACCCTCCGGCGACGGCGGCCCGGGTCTTGCGCAGTCCACTTTCCACCATTTCGCCGATTATAATTGGGACATCACGGCCGGCTGTCCCAGTTTCGTCACGGAACTGCCCGGGTCAGCTATGGCGCACTCGCCCGAGGCGCAGGCGTCGGTACGGCAATATGTGCGAAACGTGGCTCTGTGGCTTGCGGGACGCCCGGTGGCCGAGCGACAACCGGCCTAGCGGCCTCCGGCTCCAGCTCACCCTGCCATGGCAGGGTGAGAGGCTTCTACGTCCTTTGGCGCCATGAATGTGGGCGCTAAACCGCATGCCGCGTGTGACTCTGCGCGCTGCTCACCATTCTTGACCAAATAGAAGTGGCAACGCGCAAAAGTTTCACCAAGATCTGCTTGCCGGGGCTCTTGCCGGTCAAGGGAATTGGGTCCAGCATCGAAAGGAACGGCTATGAAGCTATTTGGTTGGGTAACATCCGCGATCATGATGGTTGCACCGATAGGTCTCGCGGCTCAGGCTGCTCCAGCCGCTACCAATGGGGATCGACCTGCCATTGTCCTGGTTCATGGCGCGTTCGCGGAATCCGGATCGTGGAACGGGGTGATCGAGCGGCTTCGCGCCGATGGATATACGGTAGTCGCGGCGCCGAACCCGCTGCGCAGCGTCCGTAGCGACGCAGCCTCCGTTGCAGGTTTGGTGAAGTCGTTGGCCAAGCCGGTGATATTGGTAGGCCATTCCTACGGCGGGGCGGTGATCACCGACGCTGCCAGCCAGGCGCCGAACGTCAAGGCTTTGGTCTATGTTGCCGCCTTTGCGCCCGATGTGGGTGAGAATAGCGCAGGCCTGTCCGGTAAATTCCCCGGCAGCACGCTTGGCCCGACGCTCGCGCCGCCGGTGCTGCTGGCGGACGGCAACAAGGATTTGTACATCCAGACGGACAAATTTCCGCAGCAATTTGCCGCGGACGTGCCTGCCCGCGAGGCGGCGTTGATGGCCGCCACCCAACGGCCGATCACGGAGGCTGCGCTGAATGAGGCGACGGTGGCGCCTGCATGGAAGTCGCTGCCGTCCTGGTTCATCTATGGGTCCGCAGACCGCAACATTCCCGCAACGGTCCATGCCTTCATGGCGCAGCGCGCGGGCTCCAAGAAGACGGTGGTGACGCCCGGGGCATCGCATGTCGTCATGATATCCCACCCCAAGGAGGTTGCCGACATGATCGAGAGCGCGGCGACGTCTCAATAAGCGTGCCGGGTCGGCGGTGCTTTCTGCGTCGCCGCCCCCAGGCGTGTGCGTCCATCCATGGCAGGCAAAGTGGCTTCTACGTCCTTCGCCGGCAGGGTGGGAGCGGCTAGCAATCCGGCAACTTCAGTAGGAAATTGCTCATGATATCGCCGCTCGCGCAGGAAATTATCGACGCCCACGGCGGCCTGGAGCGCTGGCGGCAGTTCGATACCGCCGCCGCCGATCTGGTCCAGGGTGGGGTTTTGTGGCCCCTGAAGGGGCAAGCCGGGGTGCTGGATCGCACGCGGGTGACGGTGAGCTTGCACGAAGAGCAGGCTTCGCACGCGCCCTTTGGATCGGGGTCGCGCCGCTCACGCTTCACCCCGGCGGAGGTCAGGCTGGAGGATACGGACGGGCAGATCCTGGAGCGGCTGGAGCAACCCCGCGCCTCGTTCCAGGGGCACCAACTGGATACCCCCTGGACGGAATTGCAGCTCGCTTATTTTGCCGGCTGCGCGATGTGGACCTATCTCAACATGCCCTTCCTGCTCGCCGCGCCCGATGTGGTGAGCGAGGAATTGGCGCCATGGGAGGACGCCGGCGAAAGCTGGCGTCGGCTGCGCGTGACGCTCCCGCCTGCGATCGTCAGCCACAGCCCTGTCCAGACGCTCTATGTCGCCGCCGACGGCCTGCTGCGGCGGCACGATTATGACGTTGAGATCGCAGGCAACACGCCGGGCGCGCATTACATTGAGGATTATATCGAGGTTTCCGGCATCCGCATCCCGACCCGGCGGCGGATATTTCCCCGCCAGCCCGACGGGGTCGCGCTCAAGGAGCCGCTGGTGGTATCGATCGATCTGTCGAACATCGAGCTGCGCTAGCCCAGGCGCATCACGCGGCTACGAGCGGCCCGGCTGCGGCGCGGATCGCCTGGGGTACCTCGCCATGATGGCGCAGGAAGGCGCGGCGCATGCGTTCGCGATTGCCGAACCCGGCCTCGCGCGCGACCTCCTCGATCGGGAGCCGGCTCTGGTCGAGCAGCACCTTGGCCGCCTCGATCCGTAATGTGTCCAGCGCCTGCCCTGGCGTCGTGCCGGTCTCGGCGCGGAACAGGCGCCGGAACTGACGCGGGCTGAGGCAGGCGGCTTGTGCCAGATCCTCGATCTGCAGCGGTTGGCGCAGGTTGGTGCGGGCATAGGCCAGCGCGTTCTGGATGCGGTCGCTGCGTGCATCGAGGTCCAGCAACGCCGATCGCTGGGGCTGGCCGCCGGAGCGGCGCTGCTCCATCACCAGCGACTGTGCGACCTCCCGCGCGAGTGCCACGCCATGGTCGCTCTCGATCATGCCGACGGCGAGATCGATCGCCGCGGACATGCCCGCCGATGTCCAGATCGGGCCATCCTTTACGAACAAGCGGTCCGGCTCGACGGTGGTGGCGGGGAAATGCGCGCCCAATTGATCGGCATATCGCCAGTGCGTGGTCGCCCGCCGACCGTCGAGCAGGCCTGCTTCGCCCAGCACGAACGATCCCAGGCAGATCGACGCCAGCCGCCGGGTCACCGGCACGGCGGCGCGTAAATATGTCGCAAGGCCGGGCACAGCGGGCGGAACATCCAGGCCGGCAGCGACGATCAGCGTATCGAACGTCGCACCGTCAAGCGGTTCGGTGACGACATCCAGCCCGAAGGAGGAACGGACCGTGCCGCCATGTTCCGACAAGACATGGAGCGCATACAGTGTCTCTCCGGCCCGCTTGTTCGCGACTTCGAACGCGGAAAAAGCGGTGAGACCGATAACCTGGAAGCCGGGAATGACGATCAAGCCGATGCGCTTCATGGTTCGTTCGCACTCCCGTTTGGCCGACCCATAGCGTCTTCTTGCGACAATGGCTGGCCGAAAAGGTGGTATCTACGTCCTGCTCGATCTGTCGCGCACTTGGTAGCTACCTGCTCCAGCGGGGCCAAAACGGCGCGCGCAATCCCGTTTCAGGCGGCGATCGGAGCATATTCATGACCTTGCAGGACGCCCCCAATCGCTATGTCGAGGCTGCAGGCGTGCGGTTTGGATACCGCAAGATCGGTACCGAGGACGGTATTCCGCTCGTGTTATTGCAGCATTTTACCGGCACGATCGACAGCTGGGACCCGCAATTGGTCAACGCTTTGGCGCGCGATCGACCGGTAATCCTGTTCAACAATCGCGGTGTCGGCACGTCATCGGGCACGACGCCGGATTCGGTTGCGGCGATGGCGGACGATGCGGACCTGTTCCTGTCGGCATTGGGGATCGACCAAGCCGATCTGCTCGGCTTTTCGCTCGGCGGTTTTGTGGCGCAGGTTTTGGCCGCGCGATCCCCGTCGCGCGTGCGCAAACTGATCCTGGTCGGAACCGCGCCACAGGGCGGGGAAGAGCATCTGCTAGAGGTGGTTGCCGACGCCGCCCAACGCCGGGGTTCGGAGGATATTCGCCTCCCGCTTTTCTTCACGCCCAGCGCCGCTAGCCAGGCCGCCGGCCGTGCGTTCCTGGCGCGGCAGGCGGTGCGGGCCGAACGCGATCCCGATCGGGGCGAGGCGGTGAGCAATCCGCAAGCGAAGGCGCTGATCGATTGGTGTGCAATGGCGGACGATGACGATGCGCTCCTGAAGTCCATTGCCCAACCGACGCTGGTGATGAGCGGTGCCGCGGACACGATGCTGCCCGCTGCCAATGCCTATCGGATGTTCCGGGCGATGCCCGACGCGCAACTGATCTTGTATCCCGATGCCGGCCACGGCGCGCTGTTCCAATATGCCGCTCTGTTCAGCGCCCATTGCGCGCTGTTCCTGAACGGCGTCCCCAAGGCCGATTAAGCGCGCGATTGCAGCTTGAGGCCTGTCGTCCTGCAGGACTAGCCTGGAAAATCAAAACGGGGGCTTGGTCATGGCAATAAGCGAGCGGACAATTTTGCTGCGGGTGCCGGCTTCCTTCTTCGGCATCGTGCTGGGTCTGGCCGGCCTCGCCAATTGCTGGCGGATCGCGCATCGCATCTGGGACATGCCCTCCGCGCTGGGGGAGGCGATCTTTGCGGTGGCTGCGCTGACGTGGCTGGTGCTGGCGAGCCTGTATGCGTTGAAGTGGGTTCTCGTACCGGCGGACGCGCGGGCGGAGGCGGAACATGCCGTCCAATGCTGCTTCATTGGCCTGGGCGGCGTCGCGACCCTGCTGATCGCACAGGGCGCCTTGCCCTATTCGCACGCCATGGCGATCGCTTTGTTCCTGCTCGGGAGCGCGTTCGTCCTGGCGTTCGGTTTATGGCGCACCGGGCTGCTTTGGCGCGGCGGACGCGATCATGCGGCGACGACGCCAGTCCTCTATCTGCCAACCGTTGCGGGCGGTTTCGTCGCGGGAACCACCGCCGCCCTGCTCGGCTGGCCGGACTGGGGGCAGCTGGCGCTCGGCGGCGCCGCTTTCTCCTGGCTGGCGGTCGAGTCCGTATTGCTGCACCGCCTTTATACCGGCGTCCCGTTAGCGCCGCCGCTGCGCCCGACCTTGGGGATCCAGCTGGCACCGCCCGCCGTGGGCGCGGTCTGCTACCTCGCGGTCGGGCCCGGCATGCCCGATATCCTGGTGCACGCTCTGATCGGCTATGCGCTGCTGCAGGCGCTGTTGCTGATGCGCATGGCGCGATGGATCGGCGAACAGCCCTTCGCTGCCTCCTATTGGGCGTTCACCTTTGGTGCGACCGCGCTGGCAGCGGCGACGATGCGCTCCGTTTCGGCGGGGGATCATGGTGCGCTTGCCACCCTGGCGCCAGGGCTGTTCCTGCTCGCCAATGTGCTGGTGGGCGCCATCGCGCTTGGGACGATCCTCCTGGCATTCACCGGCAGGCTGTTGCCGCCTGCTGCCGCCGCGCCACCCTCCGAACCACAAGGGCCGAGATCCTGATGAAGCCAGCGGAATTTATCGCGCAGCTCGCCACGCGCGACGTGGATGGCCTGTCAATCCGCTATGCCGAGGCGGGCGATCCGCATGGCATGCCGATCCTGCTCCTGTCACCATGGCCGGAAAGTATCCTAGCATTCCTGCTCATGTGGGACGCGTTCGCCGCCGCCGGGCGCGTGGTAGCGATCGACCTGCCGTCCTTCGGCCTGTCGGAAGGACGCGAAGCGGTCCGCAATGTCGAGGCGATGGGCGATTTCCTTCTCAAGGCGCTCGAAAGCTTCGGGCTGACCCGTCCTCATGTGGTCGCACCGGACGTTGCGACGCCGGCAGCCTTGTCCGCCAGCATCGCCGCGCCATCGGCATTTCGCAGCCTGGTGCTTGGAAGCGGTGCGATCGACCATGAAGACGTCGGTGGTATCCTCGACGAACTGGTCAATGCGCCGTCGCTGGCACCCTATCGGGCGATGACCAGCGGCGCCTTCGTGGCGGCGGCCATGGGCACGATGGCGCGGTATCGCCCGCCTGCGGAGGTGCTGAACGACTATATCGCGAGCTACGCGGGCGATCGTCTGATGCAATCGGTGGACTATGTCCGCGATTATCCACGTTCGCTGCCGAAGCTGCGACGGCAGCTGTTCAGCCTGCGCGTACCGGCGCAGATCATCGTTGGGAGACAGGATCCCTTCGTGCCACTGTCCAATGCCCAACTCCTGCACAGCCTATTGCCAGGCAGTCGGCTCGCCATATTGGAGGCAGGGCATTTTGTCTGGGAAGACGAGAGTACGCGCTATGCCGAGATCGCATTGGCATTTTTTGCGGCGACCGGTGGCTGACGGTACGCAGCCCGGCTATCTGCGCTTGTGGCATGATACATAATATCATATCGCGATTATCGTCGATGCAAGATGGTTGCGTCTGACGAAGAGGTTCTCCCTGTGGTTGCGTCATAATGGCGTGTGATTAAGAGCCGGCCACGCCTGCGCCCCGGGGCGGGGCGGCTTGCGGCTGTGTGCGCGCTGCTGATCGCGCTGTGCTGGCAAAGCCTGGTCACTCAAACCCATCTGCACGCGGGATCGAATGCGCCCGCGTCTGGTGGCGCGATCGTCTTTAGCGTCGGGGAAAACCTGACGGCCGGGCGAACCGGCCCGCAAGATGCACCCGACACTTGCCCGATCTGTCACGATCTGACGCAGGCAGGCTTCTACCTGCTGGCCGATGCCATCGTGTTGGCCGTGCCCGCAGCACTGCTTCACTGGCAGGAGGCGACGGGCTCGGCAGCATGGTCGGTTCGGCGTCGCTCGCATGCCTGGCGCAGCCGCGGTCCGCCCTTCGATCTCCACGCCTGACACGACAACGACAGGAACCGCCTCGGCGGCGCCGGCATGGCGCCGCCCGAATGCGCAGGCGGCTCCGCCCAGGTTCACGGAGATTTTCATGCAGATTCGTTTTCTATTGAGCGTAGCGGTTGCTGCGCTTCTGACGCCGGCCGTGCAGGCCGACACCAGCGCACCGCCGCAGGATGAGGGGGAAGTGGTCGTCACCGCATCTCCCTTCGCGCGCAATAGCGATGACACGCCCACGATCGTCGAGAAGGTCGATCGTGAAAGCATTTTGACGACGGGCGGCGCGAGCGTCACCGATGCACTTGCCAACCTGCCCGGAATTTCCTCCACCGGCTTTGCCGCGGGTGCAAGTCGCCCGATCATCCGCGGCATGGATGCGACGCGCGTCCGTGTGCTGGAAAATGGAACCAGCAGCTCGGACGTTTCGGATATCGGTCCGGATCATGGGATCCCGATCGATCCGCTGGCCGCGCAGAGCATCGAGGTCGTACGCGGGCCGGCGACGCTGCGCTATGGCAGCCAGGCGATTGGCGGCGTCGTCAACATATTGAACAATCGTGTGCCCATGGCGCTTCCGACCCAGCCGCTCTCGGCCGAATTTACGGGTAGCTATGGGACGGCAGCGGACGTCGGACAGACGTCGTTGCTCGCGGATGCGAAGATCGGCGATTTCGCATTGCATGCCGACGGCTTCTATCGGCACGCCGGGGATTACGACATGCCGCTGGGCACCCAGGATAATTCCTATTCGCACAATCATGGCGGCGCGCTGGGTGGCTCTTACTTCTTCGGCGACAGTCATGTCGGCGCGGGTCTGACGCAATATAATGCCGATTACGGCATACCCAGCGACACGACGCACATCGTGATGAAGCAGACCAAGGCGACGACGCGTAACTCGTTCGATCTGGGATCGGGCCTGTTCAAGACGCTCAACATCGATGCCAGCTACGCCAATTACCAGCATCGGGAAGAAGAGCCCGACGGCACGGTCGATACGACGTTCCGCAACAAGGAATGGGACGGTCGTGCCGAGCTGCTGGCCGGCCCCTTGGGTCCGCTGCGGGACAGCGCCGTAGGCGTGGAAGTGCAGCGCCGTCGCTTCTCCGCCGTGGGCGATGATAGCTCCTATCTTTTCCCGACGCTCACGCAGAGCGAAGCGGCCTATCTCTTCACGACCTTGCCGGTGAGTTCCAACTTCAACCTCGAGGCAAGCGGTCGGATCGAGCATGTCCATGTCAATGGCACGCCTGCTTCGAACACGGCGACGAGCGTCAACTTCACCCCGGCCAGTGCGGCGATCGGGGCGCTATATACGGTCAGTCCCGCGCTCAAATTCGGCGTGACCTTTTCCAGCACCGGTCGCGCTCCCGCCCAGACCGAGCTGTTCGCACGGGGCGGCCATGATGGCCCCAATACGTTCGAAACCGGCGATCCCAATTTGAAGATCGAGCGCGCCAATTCGCTGGAAGGAACGATGCGTGTCCGGTCTGGCGGCTTCCGCTTCGACGGAAGCGTCTACAGCACCTGGTTCCATAACTATATCTATGGCGATCTGACGGGCCGTACCTGCGATGATGATGGTCAGTGCGTGGTCGGCGACGGCAATGATCTGCGCGAGCTCAACTATCGCCAGCAGGGTGCGCATTTCCGCGGCGCGGAGGGTGAGGCGACCTATAAGCTGTTCAATGCCGGCGATGGCGCGCTGGAGGTAAAAGCGCAGGGTGATTATACCCGGGCGACGCTTGACGGGGGCGGCAATGTGCCACGCATCCCGCCTTATCGCATCGGTGGTGGCCTCACCTGGACCAGCACACCGGTCGATGCCGGGTTCCTGCTGCTATATGCGGGCCGTCAGGACAAGTTCGGCGCCTTCGATACGCCAACGCCGCATTATTACGAGCTGAATGCCCAGGTGGCCTGGCGCCCATTCCCCTCGCACCCGGGCATCCAGCTTGCGGTCGTCGGGCAGAATTTGACGAATGACGTGCAGCGCTTTGCGACCGCCCTCAACAAGGATCAGGTCGTGATGCCCGGGCGCAACATCCGCTTTGTCCTGAAGATCGCGAACTTCTAAAACGGATGCACCGCCGCGACAGTACGTGGCGGCGGTGCTTTCCCCAGCACCACAGCACCCGGCCGCACTAGGCCCATGACCATCACTGCAGGCGATGGAGGCCGCGAAGACTGGTTTGTAACGCCTCGGGGAGGGGTGTTTCCGGCAGCGTCCCCAGAAAGCCACGCAGCTTGTCGTCGATCAACCGCAAGGGGCGCTGCCAGAGATAGATCATCTCCCGCATCTCGCGCGCGGTCTCGTTGAAGGGTGCCAACAGGTGCACCAGCGGCCAGGGAAAGTGATGGATGGGCCCGCGCGGCCGGGCCGCCGCCTGCCGGATCGCATCGGCGAAGTCGCGATTATCCGCCACCCAGGTGCCACCGAAGTGGAACAGCGCGAAATCCGCTAACGCATCGTCGCGCTCCAGCAGGCGCGCCATCGTCTCCGCCAGATCCGGCAGATAGGCCCAGGCATGGCCGATGCCCGCGCGCCCCGGATTGAACACCCGTTTTACCGGCCCCGGCAAGGGCACCATGCCCTGCGCCAGCCAGCTATTGCCGCTGTTCGGGCCAAAGAAATCGCCCGCCCGCACGATCAGGCAGCGTGCGCCGGATTGGCTTGCCTCATACAGTCGCCGCTCCATCGCGACACGGATCTTGCCCTTGCGCGTCGTCGGATTTTGCGGCGCATCTTCGGTCACCGCCGCGCCGGCGTCGGCGCCGAAATTATAGACCGTGCCCGGGAAGAGAATGCGCGCGCGATTGGCGGTGGCGGCGGCAATGCTGTTCTCCAGCATCGGCAGCGCCAGCCCCTGCCAGTTGCGATAGCCGGGCGGATTGACCGCATGGACGATCACATCGACGCCGGTGGCTGCATGGCGCACCGCGGCGGCGTCCATCGCGTCCCCCGCGAGCCACTCGAACGAAGCGTCGCGCCCTTCGATGGCCGTCGGGTTGCGATGCAACGCTCTGATGTTCCAGCCCCGCGCCCGCAGGGCGCGTGCCACCGCACCGCCGATCCCGCCGGTCGCGCCGATCACCAATGCTGTACGATGCTGTTCCATCACGTGCTGCTCCTCGCTGAGGAGCCACACATGGCGCCGGCCGACGTTGCGCGACATTGGCGAATAGCGGATGTTCGCTATACGCTTTTGTATGTCTCGGCCGGAGGTTTCACGAGCAAAGTGCCGAGCGCGTCGGCCAGGAAATCGGCGACCCGCCGGATCCGTGCGTTTCTCCGCACGTCCTCATGCATGACCAGCCAGACCGGAAGGACCGGCATCTCCAGGTCGGTGGCGATCTGCACGAGTTCCGGATGGCGCTTCGCGAGCAGGACTTGTGCAATCCCGATGCCGGCGCCAGCCGTCATGAGGTTCCAATAGACCATCTGATCGTCGCAGCGGACAGGAAAGTCGTCTGCCGTCACCGGATGCCCCTGCGCCACAAACGCTTTCAGGATGGCGTCGCTGCGATCGAAGCCGAGGATGCCGCGCCGGATCATCTCCGCCGTGCTTGTGATCGGCCCGTGGCGGGCAAGGAAGCCTTCGCTCGCGAAAAATCCCAGCGGGGTTTCGCCCAGCCGGCGTGCAATCAGCGCCTTCTGCGTGGGATCGAACATGCGGACCGCAATGTCGGCATCCCGCCGCAGCAAATTCTGCGCGAGGTCGGACGCCACCAGCTCCAGTTGGATGTTGGGCTCCGCCTCTCGCAAGGCGCGCAAGATCGGGGGAAGGAGCAGATTGGCGACGATCACCGAGGCGGAGATCCGGACCGTTCCGGTCAGCCGTTGCGACCGGCCTTGCGCCTTGAGCGTCAGGGCTGCGGCGGCCTCGCCCATGGCGCGGGCATCGTCGACCAGCCCCAACGCCGCGTCGGTCGGTTCCAGGCCGTGGACCGATCGGTGGAACAACGGCACGCCCAGCAGCAGCTCCAGCTCACGCATGTGCCGGCTCAGCGTCGGCTGCGTCGTCCCGATCCGTGCCGCGGCGGCCGACAGGGATCCGGTTTCAACGACGGCCAGGAAAGATCGCAGCAGCGCCCAATTCAGGTCTTTCATATTGGCCAGGCCACCGACGGGGTTTCGATGCGACCGTGCGACCGGCTCAGTGGAGCGCGGCAGGCGTGGGGGCGACATCCGCGCTGATCGTCTGATCGCGCCCCTGGCGCTTGGCGCGATACAAGGCGTCGTCGGTCAGGCTCAGCCAGCTTTCGATCGAGGCGCCGGCCTGCAGCGTCGATACGCCGAAGCTGGCTGTCACGATCAGATCGGGCGCCCATTCAAAGCGCGTGGCGGATATCTGCCCGCGCAATCGTTCGGCGATGACGAATGCGCCCGTTATGTCCAGTTCGGGCAGGAGGATACCAAACTCTTCTCCGCCCAGGCGGCCGAGCATGTCGTTGGACCGCAGCACGCCCTCACACGCTCCCGCGACCGCCTTCAGCACCTCATCGCCGCACGGGTGACCGAACCGGTCGTTAATCCGCTTGAAATGATCCAGGTCGAACAGGATCAGTGAAGTGGGACGGCTGTCGCGATCGAACCGATAGAGAAGCTTCCGCGCGAGATCGGTAAAGGCGCGGCGGCTGGAGGCGCCGGTGAGATAATCCAGATGCGCGATCGTCCGCAATTCCATCTCGTCGACGACGAGCGCGGCGAACTTGTCGAGGATCGCGATCTGCGCCGCCGTGAATTCCCGCGGCGCCGTATCGACCGCGCACAACGATCCCAGATTATAGCCGTCCGGCGAGCACAAAGGCACGCCGGCATAGCTTCTGATACCCGGATCTCCGGTCACCAGCGGGTTGGACGAAAAGCGATCGTCCGCGGTGGCGTCGGGCACGATCAGCGGCTCGCGCGCGCGGATCGTGTGACTGCAAAAAGCGATGTCGCGCGGAGTCTGCTCGCCCTCCAGGCCCTGGATCGACTTGAGCCATTGCTGGTCCTTGTCGATCAGCGTGACGGCGCAAATCGGCACCTGCAACACGTCGCGCACCAGCGCGGTGATCTTGTCGAAGCTCTCTTCGCGCGGGGTGTCGACGATCCGATAGCGTTGCAAGGCGGCGAGGCGCGCCTCTTCATCCAGCAGCTTGCTGTCGGCTTCGGCGGTCTTTCCCGTCACGGGTGGTCGAACGCTACCCATCATCCGCATTCCTGAACATCACGGGGCCGTCGCCGTGCGCGCGCCTCAACGACAAGAGCCACTATGCCTCCTGCTCGAACTTCTCGATCCGCCAGGTCTCGGCCTGTGCGCCGTCCAGCCATTCCCGAAAGAAGGGGTGTGCCTGCACGCGCTGACAATAAGCGCGCGCGAATTCCGGGACCGGCAATTGGTAGCTGGTAAAGCGCGTCGTCACCGGAGCATACATGATATCGGCCGCACCGAAATCCCCGAACAGAAAGCCGTCCTCGCGGCCAAACCGGGTCAGCGCCGCCTCCCACACATGCAGGATACGATCGACATTGGCCTGCGCATTGGCGCTGATCGGCCTGGGCGCGAAGGTCCTGCGGAAATTGGTCGAGCATTCCTGGCGCAGGTCGACGAAGCCGGCGTGCATCTCGCTGGAGATGGATCGTGCGAAGGCGCGCGCGGCGGGATCGGCGGGCCAGAACCGCTCGGCGCCGGCCTTGTCGGCAAGATAGTCGATGATCGCCAGGCTCTCCCAGACGGCAATGTCACCATCCCACAGCAAAGGCACCTTGCCCGCGGACGGAGCAAGATCCGGCTGTTCCCGGCGCGCCGGCCAGGCCGCATCGTAGAGGGATACTACCTCTTCTTCGAAGGGCAGGCCGGATTGCTTGACCGCGAGCCATCCGCGAAGCGACCAGGAGGAATAGGCTTTGTTGCCGACGATGATCTTGAGCATTGCACCGGAATAATCCGCCCCAGCCTGCGCTGGAACCGATATTTTGTTCACCCGGATCAAGACGATGGCAGCCCCGTTCCGGTGGAGCGTGCCGCCACCCGACGTGCAGGGCAGGGGCCAGTCGCCCGCCGCCCGGTATCTAGAGGATTGCTTCCAGAACCGCCGCGCGCAGCTCGGCGATACCGCCACCCTTTTCGCTGGAGGTCGCGATGATATCCGGGTGGGCGGCGCCATGCTTGCGGGCTTCCGCCGAGGTGGCGTCCTGCACCTCCTGCAGCGCGCTCGCCTTGATCTTGTCCGCCTTGGTCAGGACCAGCCGGTAGGACACCGCCGCCTTGTCCAGCATCTCCATCACTTCGCGGTCGACATCCTTTACGCCGTGGCGGCTGTCGATCAGCACCAGTGCGCGCTTCAGCGTGGCACGACCGCGCAGGAAATCGTTCACCAGGAACCGCCACTTGCGCACGATGTCCTTGGGCGCCTCCGCAAATCCATAGCCGGGCATGTCGACCAGCCGCATCCGCAACGGCTCGCCGACGTCGAAGAAGTTCAATTCCTGCGTCCGGCCGGGCGTATTGGACGTCCGCGCCAGGCTGTTGCGATTGGTCAATGCATTCAACAGCGAGGATTTGCCGACATTGGACCGGCCCGCAAACGCGACCTCGGGCACGTCCGCAGGCGGCAGGAATTCCAGGCCGGGCGCGGACTTCAGGAAGGTGACCGGGCCGGCAAACAGCTTGCGCGCTGTCTCCATAAGCTCGGCCTGGTCGGCGTTCGGGTCATCGCCGGTCACTTGGCAGGGTCATCCTTCATGCCGGGCGTACGCGAATAGAGCCACTGCTGCTGCGCCAGGCTCAGCAGGTTGTTGGCGACGTAATAAAGCTGCAGACCCGCCGCGAGCGGCGCGAAGAACAGCATCATCAGCCATGGCATGAACTTCATCACCTGCTGCTGGGCCGGGTCCATCTGCTGCGGGCTGAGCCGCATCGTCGCCCACATCGTCACGCCCAGCGCGATCGCGAGCAGGCCCAGATGCAGCATCGGCGGCGGCGTGAACGGCAGCAGACCGAACAGGTTGATCGGCGTCAGCGGATCGGGTGCGGACAAGTCCTTGATCCACAATGTGAACGGCTGGTGGCGCATCTCGATCGACAGCATCAGCACTTTATACAGTGCGATGAAGATCGGCATCTGGATGAAGATCGGCAGACAGCCGCCGAGCGGGTTGATCTTCTCGGTCTTGTAGAGCTGCATCATCTCTTGCTGCAGCTTCGGCTTGTCGTCCTTGTAGCGCTCCTGCAGCACCTTCATCTTCGGCTGCACCTTGCGCATCGACGCCATGGAGGCGAACTGCCGCTGTGCCACCGGGAACAGCAGGGCACGGACGATGATGGTCAGGCAGATGATGGCCACACCGAAATTGCCGATGTGGCGGAACAGCCAGTCGAGCAGATAGAAGATCGGCTTTTCGAACCAGACGAACCAGCCCCAGTCGATCGCGCGATCGAAGCCGACCACACCGGTCTCTTCATAGGCATCCAACACCGCCACTTCCTTGGCGCCCGCGAAAAAGCGCTGATCGGCGGAGGCGGTCGCGCCCGGCTGGATCGTCACGGCAGGGGCGGCAACATCGGCCTGATAGATATTGCCGACGCCGCGGAAGCCGGCATCGACGCCCAGATTCTGCGCGGGGACCAGGGCGGTCTGCCAATATTTGTCGCCAAAGCCGATCCACCCGCCGGTCGTCTGGAAGCGCGTGCCCGGGGCACCGGCCTTGTCCAGATCCTTGAAGCTGATCGAGTAATCGGTCGAGCCGTTGAACGCGCCGATCGGCCCGGTATGCATCGTCCAGCTCGACGGATCCTTGGAAACGCCGACGCGGCTCACCAGCCCGTACGGCTTCAACGACAAGGCGCGGGGCCCACTGTTCGTCACGCTCTGGCGGATGCTGAACATATAATTCTGATCGATCGCGATCACGACCCGGAACAGCTGGCCCTGGCCATTATTCCAGCTGAGCGTGACCGGCTTGGATGGCGTCAGCTGCGTGCTGTCGGCGGTCCAGATCGTGTTTGGCCCCGGCAGGGCCGCACCCTGGCCGCTCCAGCCGAATTGCGCGAAATAGGCGTCGGGCGTGCCGCCTGGCGACAGGAGCCGCACGGGTGGCGAATTCTTGGCGATCGTCTCGCGATGATCGGTCAGGACCAGATCGTCGATGCGTCCACCCTTCAGGTTGATCGATCCGGCGACGCGCGGCGTCACGATCGCAACCCGCGGACTTTCGCGCAGAACAAGCGCGCGATCGCGCACCTGGCTCGGCTGCTCGGCATGCGATTCGGGCGTGGGCAGCGGGACCTGCTTGCCGTTGACGATCTTCGTCGACTGGGGCGCAGCCGCGGGAAAGTAGCGGCTCGACACAAAGGTCCAGGCCACGAACGCCAGCAGCGAGAGCGCGATGGCCAGGACGAAACTGCGCTGATTTTGCACGAGTGCTTGCTACCTTGAGGTCTTAAGGAACCGGATCGACGCCGCACCCGCCCCAGGGGTGACATCGCGAAAGACGCTTGATCGCCAGCCAGGAGCCGGCGAGCGCCCCATAGCGCGACCATGCCTCAATCGCATAGGCCGAGCATGAGGGGGTGTAGCGGCAGGTTGGTGGAATCAGGCGGGACGGGCCGATTTGCCAAAGGCGCGCCACCCAGATGAGCGGGCGCGCGATCATCGTGCGTTCGTTCCCTGCGCCTTCGCCAGCGCCTTGCGCAATTCGCTGTCCAGCAGGGCGAAATCGCGTTCCACCCCGCCGGCGCGGCCGATCACGACATGATCGGCGCCCGCGATTCCGGCTTCGGGCAGGATGTCCCGCGCCAGGGCGCGGAAACGGCGCTTCATGCGGTTGCGCACCACGGCGCCGCCAATCTTTTTGGTGACCGTGAAGCCGACGCCCATCGCCGGATCATCGTCCGCGCGGGCGCGGACGAGCAGCACGAAGCCCGGCATGGGCACGCGCTTGCCGGCATTGGCGGCGAGAAATTCGGCGCGCCGTATCAGACGGCGCACCACGACAGGATCGCTCAGGCGGAAAGCTTGATGCGGCCGCGCGCACGGCGAGCGGCAAGCACCTTGCGACCGCCAACGGTCGCGGTGCGCGCACGGAAGCCGTGGCGGCGCTTGCGAACGAGGTTGCTCGGCTGAAAGGTCCGCTTCATCGTCTGTATCCCTGGATCTGCAATGCAAAAGGCCGCCGAGCGAGCGGCGGCCGTCAAGGCCTGCGCCACTAAGCGGAGATGGTCGTAAAGTCAATCGGGAACGGGGCTGGCCCGACGGCGGCGCATCGCCGTGTCGCAGGCGCGGCCGAGCTTGGGCCAGCGCCGCTTGATCATCACATAGCGGCGTTTGGCCCAGCACGAGTTACGGATCAGCAGCACCGCGCCGCCCGCAAACACGAAGATCCCGCCTGGTCCGGGAATGGCGCCCACCACCGGAGAGATCACGATCAGCAGCCAGCCAAGCGCCATCAGGGGTAGTCGCCAACGGGATCGGGGCTTTTCGTCCATGTCCTTCACATGCCTATGCAATGTTGCTTCTTCAAGGCAAAGCGGGATCAAGCGCCCGCGGGCAGGGGGGAACGAACCGGTGTCGGCAGGCGTAGCACGTGCCCAACCACAGGAGTTACGCGCTATGAAGATTTTTCCCGCAATCGCCGCGGCAAGCCTCGCCACCGTGGCGCTGATCGCGCCGGCGAGCGCACAGCATGGCCATACATCGACCACGGTCACGCGCGTCCACGGACCGCTGAAGATCCTGCCGCACCACAATAAGAAGGTCTGCAAGACGCGGTGGGTGAACCATCACCGCAGCCGGAAGTGCTGGTACCGTTAAGCGACGTCGCCAACCCCGCTCCCTGACACGGGAGCGGGGCGGGTGTCAGGCCGCCTTGGTCTGCGTCGCGATATCGGCGGGTTCGGCGCGATATTGTTCGCGCAGATAGGTGCGGGCGGCGGTCGCCGTGCGAAAACTGTCCGGCAGGATCTCGGTCGAGACCAGCGGATATCCTTGCGAATTCAGGCGGGTCGTGCGGACGGTGATCCGGAAATCCCCCTGTTCCTGCTTGCTGACGAGATACGGCCGGAGGAGGATTCTCGACATGCGACCATTATCCTTCACGCTGGTGCGCGGACCAAATGCCGCCGTCACAAGCAGGCCAGCGGAGCCAAACTGTGGCTGGCCGTACAATCGGCCAGAGGAGGAATATGGTACCGGCATCGAAATGATTCAACCGCTGCCGTGCCGGTTTGTCGGATCGTGGCCGCGCCGATGACGCTCGACAGCGGACCAAAGTCGCCGCTAAGAAGAACAGGCGGGGAACAGGGGTAAGCATGGTCGCGCTGGTTCAGACGGTCGCTTTTCTAGGGCTGGAGGCGCGTTCGGTCGAAGTGCAGGTGCAGGTCACGCCGGGTCTGCCGGCCTTTGTCGTGGTCGGTCTTGCGGACAAAGCGGTGGCGGAGAGCCGCGAGCGCGTCCGGGGCGCGCTGAGTGCGATCGGCCTGTCGCTGCCGCCCAAGCGGATCACGGTCAATCTCTCCCCGGCCGATCTGCCCAAGGAAGGATCGCATTACGATCTGCCGATCGCGCTCGGTCTGCTGGGCGCAATGGGCGTGATCGATGCGGAGACGCTGGCGGCCTATGCCGTCGTCGGCGAGCTCGGGCTGGACGGGCGTATCGCGCCGGCGCCGGGCGTGCTTCTCGCCGCTCTGCACGCATCGGAGCGCGAGCTTGGCCTCGTCTGTCCGGCATCCCAGGGCCCCGAAGCGGCCTGGGCCGGTTCGATCGAAGTCGTGGCCGCACCCGATCTGATGGCCCTGCTCGATCATTTCCGCGGCATACGTCCCTTGGCCACGCCCATGCCCGGAGAGGCCGATGCCGCGGTGCGCGGGCCCGATCTGGCGCAGGTGAAAGGTCAGGAAACCGCCAAGCGCGCGCTGGAGATTGCGGCCGCCGGCGGACATAATCTGATCATGGTCGGCCCGCCCGGCGCGGGCAAATCGTTGATGGCCGCATGTATGCCCGGCATATTGCCGGACCTCACCCCGGCCGAAGCGCTGGAAGTGTCGATGGTGGCGAGCGTTGCCGGTACGCTGGAGGGCGGCCGGCTGTCCCGTGCCCGGCCGTTCCGCAGCCCCCATCACTCGGCCTCGATGGCCGCGCTCGTCGGCGGCGGTCTGCGGATAAAGCCGGGGGAGGTGAGCCTTGCCCATCTCGGCATATTGTTTCTGGACGAGCTGCCCGAATTCCAGCGGTCTGTGCTGGATTCGCTGCGTCAACCGCTGGAGACCGGCAAGGTCCAGGTCGCGCGCGCCAATGCCCATGTGACGTTCCCGGCGCGCGTGCAGCTGGTGGCGGCGATGAACCCCTGCCGCTGCGGCCACATTTCGGACGCAGCCCGCGCGTGCAGCCGCGCCCCGCGTTGCGCGCAGGATTATCAGGCGCGCGTGTCCGGCCCGCTGCTCGATCGGATCGACCTGCACGTCGATGTGGCCGCGGTCAGTGCCGCCGACCTCGTCCTGCCACCGCCCTCGGAAGGGTCGGCCGAGGTGCGGGCCCGGGTGGAAAAGGCCCGCGCGGCCCAGACCGCGCGCTATTCAGGGCATGGCGTACGCACGAACGCGGAGGTCGATGGCGAGTTGCTGGAGGCGCACGGAACGCCGGATGAAGCCGGGCGGGCTTTGCTGGCGCAGGCGGCGGCGTCGATGAGCCTGTCCGCGCGCGGCTATACGCGCGTGCTGCGTGTCGCGCGCACGATCGCGGATTTGGCGGGTGCACATGCGGTCGGGCGTGTCCACATTGCCGAGGCATTGAGCTATCGGCTGCGGCCGGCGCTCAATTAAGAAGATCCTGCCGGCTGTGTGAAGGGTTGCACGAAGGTACTCAAGCGATGGTCGATGACGAAGGAACGCTGACTTTCGACGGGCTTCCACCTTTGCGTGAGAT
Organism: Sphingomonas sp. ASY06-1R; assembly: GCF_052180265.1. Taxonomy (GTDB): domain Bacteria; phylum Pseudomonadota; class Alphaproteobacteria; order Sphingomonadales; family Sphingomonadaceae; genus Sphingomonas_I. Next base: position 1,295,958 of record NZ_CP197464.1, read on the forward strand.
AAGCTGGGACGAATGGCTGGTGGCGCTGCCGCTCCCTGCGCTGGCAAGCCTCGCGGCGGACGGTCAGCCGCCAGGCACCGTCGAGGCCTATCTCTCCGATCTGCCAGGGAAGGGGCATCCGGATCCCCTGATGATCGAGGGTTGCCGCTGGATCCTGAATCATGACGCGGAGATCGAGCGCGCTGTTCTCACGGCCATTCTGGGCGACATCGACAATTTGCGCGCGGCGAACGACTGGCTCGGGGAAGAGCTGGATCTCTGGCTCCCCGCGGACGGTTGGGACGAGCCGCGGGCTCGGTCAGCCGTGTCGCTCACGCAGATCGTGCCCCATGCACAGCCGGCCGCGCAGCCCTATTACGGCCTGATCTTTTCGGCGGGGTGGGACGAAGAGCATGGCTATGGTCTGATAATGATGGGTACGGAAATCGTACGCTCGGGCGGCGCCGACACGGCCGTTTTGGCGTGGATTGCGAAAGATCATGCCGAGGCCAAGCCGGTCGGCTGACGGCGGCATCCTCGCATAGTCCATGAGGCGTTGGGCTGGCGGATTTCGATGGACAAAACAGGAACAAATTTGTACTGCGCAGCACGCGACAGGGGTTGAGACCCGGCCGCCGCTAAACTTGTTTACGCTCTTTGAAATGGTGAGTTAGCCACGATCGTTCGCGACTGTGCAGGCTTTTAGGCCAAACGAACCATATCGGTAAAATCATCAAGTTCGAATCTGATGTTTTTTTGATATGCCCCGGATTCCGGGGTGCGGTCGCAAGCGGCGCATCAGGGCAGGGCGCAGATTGGCGACGCTTTGGGCTATCGCCTTGCGCCTATCGTCAACTAAGGTGGTGCCATGACCGGTACCACCGAACCCGAAGACGACATGTCCAAACTGCCCGTGCCGACCGAGGTCGCGGATGCGATCCGGACGTTGCTGCGCTGGACGGGCGACGATCCCGCGCGGGAAGGGCTGCTGGATACGCCCAAGCGCGTGGCACGGGCGTGGAAGGAATATTGCGCCGGCTATGAGGAAGATCCGGCGCACCATCTGACCCGGACGTTCGAAGAGGTCGGCGGCTATGATGAGATCGTGCTGCTGAAGGACATACCGTTCCAGTCGCATTGCGAGCATCATATGGCGCCGATCGTCGGTAAGGCCGCGATCGCCTATCTGCCGGTCCATCGCGTCGTGGGCATATCCAAGCTGGCGCGCGTGCTGCACGGCTTCGCGCGTCGGCTGCAGGTGCAGGAGCGGCTGACCGCGCAGGTGGCCGATTGCATCTGGGAGCATCTCCAGCCCCAGGGCGTGGCGGTGGTGATCGAGGCGTCGCACGGCTGCATGACCGGCCGCGGCGTCCGCACGCACGGCGTCTCCATGACGACCAGCCGGATGATGGGCGCCTTTCGTGACGACGAGCGCAGCCGCCGCGAAGTGCTGGCACTGATGGGCTATTGACGGCAATCTGCGGCGTTCCGCTTTTTCCCGATGCTGCAGCGCAAGCCGCCGGTCATTGCGAAAATGCTGCTGGCCGACTGCTCCGTCATCGCAATGGATCAGATGCTCTGCTGCCGTTAATCGGGCGTCGTGCAGTGGCGGTCAGGCAGGCACTCGCGACGTTGCACGGCCCTCGTCCCGGCTTATTGGATGATTGAATGAACTGGAAATTCTGGCGTTCTCGAAAAGTTCCTGAGGTGGTGAATGCGCCAATCGCATTGACCGGTGAGGATTATGAGAAGCTGCGGCTGATCCTTGAGATAGTGAACCCACAGTCGCAGCCAAACCTCAACCATCTCGGCGAGCTCGTTCGTAATATTCGAATCCTGAGCCTAAACATTAAGAGTTTGGGTTATGAGCTTGCCGGCCAATTGGCCGCCGCTCTTCCGCCGCCTGGCAACACTGTAGCCCGCCATGTCGGCCTGCAGACCAGTCTTTCGACGCAGGCCGATCTGGAAAGCGACTGGGCGGCACATTGGTGCGGGGAGCTTCGGGTGCCGGTACTATTCCACCGCAAATTGTGGGAATTATCCTACATCTTGCAGGCCTTTCACGAGAATGATTGTTTCCGCCCCGACCTGCGCGGGCTGGGTTTCGGTTCCGGATCCGAGCCGCTGTCCAGCTATCTCGCCTCGCGCGGCGTGGCGTCGACTGTCACAGACCTGCCGATTGAGGAGGCCGCAGGTCGCGGATGGGTGGAAACCAACCAGCACGCGTCTGGGCTGGAAAACGCCTTCCATCCGCAGCTGGTGTCCCGCGACGATTTCGATCGGCTGGTCGATTTCAGGCCGGTCGATATGACCGCGATCCCGGCAGATCTGGCGGGCTATGATTTCTGCTGGTCGGTCTGCGCCCTGGAACATCTCGGCACGATCGAGAAGGGTCTGGAATTCATCGAACGTTCGCTCGACACGATCAAGCCGGGCGGCATCTCGGTCCACACGACCGAGTTCAATATCGAGAATGACGGTCCGACGATCGACAATTGGCCATCCGTGCTCTTCCAGCAGCGCCATATCGAGGCGCTGGCGGCACGGCTGCGCGCCAAGGGCCATGTCGTGGCGGAGCTGAATTTCGATCCCGGCAACAAGGTGCTCGATCGTTTTATCGATCTGCCGCCATGGCAGCATGATGGCTTCGAGGGATTAGATAGCTGGCTGCAGCCGGGGCATCATATCAAGGTCGCGACCGACGGCTTTATCGCAACCTGCCTGGGCATACTGGTGCGCAAGGCCGCTTAATCGGGCAGGCGGGCCTTGCGTGCAACAAGGCCAACCATCGTGCGCCGCGCCGCACCATGATTCGCGCCGTCGGCGAGGATGCAGTCCTTCACCTCGAACTTGAACTGCGCAACCTCATGACCGCGCGAGACCAGGACGAGCGATAGCCGTTCGACGTCATTCTGCTGCAGCAACACGCGGTCGGTCGACGGCGTTGATCGGCCGCCGGGCGCGAGGTCGTAGCTCATCGTGTGGACGGCAAGGCCGCCCGGCCGGAGGCAGCCCATCGTATCTTCGACAAATTTGGCGGCGGCTGCGACCGAGTAAAGCCGCTCATTGGCACGCGCGGACCAGAGGAAGTCGAAGTTGACCAGATCGTCAGGGATGGTCCGCCACGATGCGATCCGTGCGCTGACATTCTGCGCGAACGCGTCATCGTCGCATGGCGCGCGCCCGCGCAGATCCTCCAGCAGCTTTTCCGCGGGAACGGGGTGGCCGGGGCGGGCGGGGAAGGCGATGCAGACGCGCGTATGCATCGCTGCAAGGGCGGCCGGCACGCCGCTGGGCGACGGTTCGAAACCGAGGCCGACCGCGCCCTGTTCCAGCATGCCGTAACGCCGCAAAACCTGCAGCGTGTAGACTTTGCGCCAATGCTCGATGCCTTCTTCGCCCTTGGGGCGTAGCCGCACCATCCAGTCGTTGGCGGGGGGCTCGCGCAACTGCGATGTCGTCGCCAGCTGGGATACGGGGCTCGCCAGTGTCGGGCGGCTCATCGACAGCAACGTCGGCGCCGGCGTCAGCGGTGTTTTGCCGTAAGCGGTGCCCTTCGCTTCCGCGCCCTGGGTCCGGCGCGCGGAAGGATCGGCCGGCCGGTCCAGCGTAACCGTGACACCGCTCGCGCGGGCGTCGGTCTCGCCGGGCAGAACCGCGACCAAGGCGTAGACGACGTTGTGAAAACCTTCGAAGCTTACCGAGACTTCGCCGCCCTGCTGTATCAGGCGGTTCAACGCGATCCGCTCGCTGTTGATCATGCTCGATCGGCTACCGGGTTCCAGCGAGAGCATGTGGACCCGCAACATGATCGTGCCGCTCTTCGCGCTAAGATCATGAAAGCGCACATGAAACGTCACCCGCCCCAGCGCCGTCTCGACATAGGGGGTGTGGAAAACATATTCCGGCGTCGGCGCCGATTCTGCTCCGCCCAGGCCCTCGATGCGGCTCGCCGCACCGGGATGAAAAGCGAACGGATCGAGCTCTACCGGCCCAGGAGCCTGAGTCTCGGCGATAGTCATGTCGAGCAAGGCTTCGTCGTCCGCCTGTAAGTTCTGCCGTGCAATCCCCAAGGGAAGCTGCGCCTTTATGTGTCCCGGGGGCGAAGCCGCCACCGGTGAGGTGATGCGCCTATATGCCTGTGCGCGGGGCCAGGCAACCAGACGTGGTGCTCCTATAGATCCGGCAGCCGCTGTTTGGCCCCGCACCACCCCTGCAAATCACGCGATCCGGCGCGTTTCAGCAACGTTTCGGCATCGGCGATCGTGAAGTGGCCGGCCGCGTCGATATCCTCCAATTCCGCCCAGGTGACCGGCGCCGCCACCGGCGCATTGGGGCGCGCGCGCGCCGTGTAAGGCAGCACCGCAGTGGCCCCGCGCTGATTGCGGAGCCAGTCGAGAAAGATCCGGCCGCGCCGTTCGACCTTCTTCATATTTGCGGTGAAGCGTTCCGGATGCGCCTGCGAAATCGCCTTGGAAAAGCGGTTGGCAAAATCCTTGACCGCAACCCAATCACGGCTGGCGTCGAGCGGCGCGACGACGTGCACGCCTTTTCCGCCGGACAGGAGCGGCCAGGTGGCGAGACCGATTTCCCCAAGCACGTCGCGCAGCTGAAACGCCGCCTTCTTGACCTCGTCGAAGCCCAGCCCCTCGTCGGGATCGAGATCGAAGACGAGCCGGTCGGGCATCTCGACGTCGGCAACCTTCGATCCCCAGCCGTGGAATTCGATCGCGCCCATTTGCACGCAGGTGAGAATGCCACGCGCATCGTCCAGATAGAGATAGGGCTCGTCATGGCCGTCTTTCTCGCGGATCGGGACATGCTTGACCGCATCACCGAAACTGCCGGCATCATGTTTCTGGAAGAAACAGGCCTTGGCGCGGCCCTGGGGACAGCGGACGAGGCTGACCGGGCGATCGGCGAGCCAATCCAGGATCGGATCGGCCATCACCGCATAATAATCGGCAAGCTGGCCCTTGGTGATGCCGCTTTCCGGATAGATAACCCGTCCTGGATTGCTCACGGTCACACCTGCATGATCGGGCGCGGCCGCTTTGGCTTTGGGCTTTGCTTTTGCCTTGGCTTTCGCCGGCGCTCCGTCCGAAAGCGGGGCGGGTATCTCGCGGACGACCTCCTTTTCCGGTTTGTCTTCGCGCAAAGCGATAAAGCTCGGATGGCGCAGGACGCCCTCGTCGGTCCATTCGGTAAAGGCGATTTCGGCGACAAGCTGCGGCTTGATCCAATGCGCGCCACGCACGGCGGCGCGCGGCGCCTTCACCGTCGGTTCTTTTTGCTCGAGCGGCGCCATCTTCGCCATCAGCTCGTCGATCATCGCCATGCCGAAGCCGGTGCCAGCCTTGCCCGCGTAACGAAGCTCGCCGCCCTCATGCAGGCCGAGCAGCAGTGAGCGGAAGCCCCGGCCTTTGTCGGATGGCGTCCAGCCGACGATCACCAATTCCTGGCGGTGCAGGCATTTGATCTTCAGCCAGCTCTGTGAGCGGCGCCCGCGATAAGGCGCATCGGCGCGTTTCGAAACCACACCTTCCAGCCCCTGCTGGCACAAGCTGTCGAACAGTTTCTCGCCATTGCCCAGGACGTGATCGGAATATTGGATCGGGGCGGGCGCATCGATCAGATAGGCTTTGAGCCGTTCCTTGCGATCGAGATTGGAAAGCCCAGTGAGATCCTCGCCATCCAGCGCCAGCAGATCGAAGGCGAAATAGGCATAGGTGCCGTTTCCTTCCTTCAGGCTGGCTTGCAGCGCCTGGAAGCTGGGTCGGCCATCCTTGTCCAGCGCCACGACCTCGCCATCGAGCAGCGCGGACCCGGGAAGCTTGGATGCGCCCTCGACGACGGCGCCGAAGCGATCCGACCAATCCAGGCCGGTGCGGGTGAAGGTCTTGGCCTTGCCGCCGCCGACGGCAACCAATGTGCGGTAGCCGTCATATTTGATCTCGTGCAGCCAGCCAGAGCCCGACGGTATATGATCGACCAACGTCGCGAGCTGCGGCGCCTGAAACGGCGGCATCTTGCTTGCGGTGCGCTTGGCCGGTTTGCGGGTGACTGGTTTCGGCGCCGGGGTCGCGGCGTCGGGCTGACCGCCGTCGGCTCGGTTGGATTGCCACTCGCTCTTGCCGCCTTTGCCGCTGGCGATTTCGACCATCGTCCGACCGGTAACGACACTGGTCAGTGCGCCATCGACGAGCTCACCGCTGCCGCCTGCATATTCGTCCTGAATTTTGCGGAGCAGCCAGTTTTCGCTCTTCTCATTGCCGCGCGGTTTCAGCCGGATCATCAGCCAGGCGCCCTTCATCCGCTCGCCTTCGAGCGTGAAGTGGAGATGGCCTTCTTCGATCGTCTTGCGCGGGTCCTTGCCCGGATGCGGGATCCAGATGCCGCGATCCCACAACATCACCGTGCCGCCGCCATATTGGCCCTTGGGGATCGTGCCCTCGAACGTGGCGTAGGCGAGCGGATGATCCTCGGTCCGGACGGCGAGGCGCTTGTCGTCCGGGTTGAGGGAGGGGCCGCGGGTGACCGCCCAGCTCTTGAGCACGCCGTCCAGCTCCAGCCGGAAATCCCAATGGAGCCGCGTGGCATCGTGCTTCTGCACCATGAAGATATTGCGGCCGCTGCTGTCGGCAATGCCGGCAGGTTCGGCGGTCTGCTTGAAATCGCGCTTGGCGTTATATTTGGCGAGCAGATCGGGTGCCGCCTGTTTGATCGAGCTTCGCGCCATCTAGCCCTCTCCCCTGATGGGAGAGGGTTGGGAGAGGGGGCGAGCGCGCAACGCGAGGCTTAACCTTTTATTCGGGCAAACGGGCATCGAGCCCGCTTGCCCGATCCCCTCTCCCCGACCCTCCCCCACCAGGGGGAAGGGAGTAGGGGGCGGAAGTCTCACGCGCGTTTCCGTGCCGGCGCTCGCTTAGCGGGCGCCTCATCGTCCTTCGCCGCCGCCTTCTTCGCCGCGGACGTTTTCGCAGGCGCTTTCGCGGGCTTGGTCTTCACCGCGCTGTCATTGGCCGCGCTGGGCTTTTCCAGGCTGCGCTTCAGTGCGGCCATCAGATCAACGACGTTGGAGCCGCGCGACTGCGCCGGCTGGTCCTCTTCGATCTCGATCGTCTTGCCCTTGCGCTTGCGTTCGATCAGCTCTTTCAGCGCATCGATATAGCGGTCGTGATAATCGTCGGCGTGAAAACGCGCGGTCTTCTTGTCGATCAGGCTGGTGGCGAGATCGAGCAGATCCTCGTCCGGCTTGGTTTCGGCGATGTCGCGGAAATAGGACGCGGCCTTGTTGACCTCGTCCGCATAGCGCAACGTCTCCAGCACCATGCCGCGCCCACAGGGCTTGAGGCTCACGACATATTCGCGGCCGCGCAGCGCCAGTTGGCCCAGGCCGACCTTCTTCGCCTTGCGTAGCGCCTCGCGCAGCACGACGAAGGCTTCCTCGGCCAGATCGTCGGCGGGAACCACGAAATAGGGTTTGTCATAATAGATGGCGTCGATTTCACTGGAATCGACGAATTGGGTGAGCTCCAACGTCTTCTTGCTTTCCAGCTTCACCGCCTCGATTTCGTCGTCCGTGATCAGGACATATTTGCCCTTTTCATACTGAAAACCCTTGACGATATCTTCCGGATCGACCGGCCCGATCCCGGGCGCGACCTTTTCATATTTGATGCGCTCACCCGACGGCTCATGGATCTGGTTGAACGCGACCGTCGCACCGCTCTTGGTGGCCGAATAGATTTCGACGGGAATTGAAACCAGGGCCAGCCGGATCTGCCCCTGCCAGTAGGCGCGCGCTGCCATTGCTCGGTCCTTCGTTACGAAGCCGATTCAAAGCGTGAGGGGGGCGGGGGTTCCAATGATCCTAAATGGTTGCGCGAACGCGCGCGTCATTCCACCCAATCCAGCCCGATGTCCTTGTAGAGATCGCGGTCCTCTTCCCAGCGCGGGTTGACCTTCACGTGCAGGAACAGATGCACCTTCTGGCCGGTGATCCGCGTCAGTTCCTCGCGTGCTTTCTGGCCGATCTCCTTCAGCCGGGCGCCGCGATGGCCGAGGATGATCGCGCGCTGGGTGTCGCGTGCAACCAGGATCTGCTGATGGATCGCGACCGACCCATCCTTTTTTTCCTCATACTTTTCCGTCTCGACCGCGCTGTCATAGGGCAGCTCCGCGCGAAGCTGGAGGTAGAGTTGCTCGCGCGTCACTTCGGCCGCGAGCATGCGTTCCGACGCGTCGGAAACTTGGTCCTCAGGAAAGTGCCACGGCCCCTCCGGAACGCGCTTGGCAAGCTCCGCTTTCAGCTGGGGGACACCGTCGCCGGACAGCGCGGACACGAAATAGATGGCTTCCGGATCCAGCATCGCCTGCAATTCGGCCGCGAGGCCGAGCATCGGTTCCTTGTCCGACACGTCGACCTTGTTGAGGATCACGATCTTGGGTTCGGGCCGTGCGGCGACCGCATCGACGACCGCCCGGGCTGCGCTGTTGAAGCGGCCTTTGGCATCGATCACCAGCGCGATCAGGTCGGCCCCGTCGGCGCCGCCCCAGGCGGCGGCCACCATCGCGCGATCGAGCCGGCGGCGTGGATCGAAGATGCCGGGCGTATCGACCAGCAGGAGTTGCGACTCGCCCTCGATCGCGATGCCGAGCAGGCGCGTACGCGTCGTCTGCGCCTTGGGGCTGACGATCGCGACCTTCTGGCCGACCAGCGCATTGACCAGGGTCGATTTGCCCGCATTAGGGGCGCCGACAACGGCTATCAGTCCGCAATGCTGCGTCATGTCAGTTTCTCCAGCAAGGCGGTGGCGGCGGCGGTTTCGGCTTCCTGCTTCGACGCGCCTTCGGCCGTCGCACTGCCGCCTTTCTTGCCGCCAACATCGACTTTGACGGTGAAAGAAGGGGCGTGATGCGGGCCCGACTGGCCGACGAGGGTGTAGACAGGTGGCCGGCATTGGCGGGCAGCGGCCCATTCCTGCAGCGCCGATTTGGGATGCTTGGGGGCGGCGGCGCTGCGGTCAAGCTTGCCTTCCCAGACGCGCCTCACAAAGGCGGACGCGCCGTCCAGCCCGGTTTCCAGGTAGAGCGCGCCAATCAGGGCTTCGACGGCGTCGCCGACGACATTGTCGCTGAGCTGTGCGCCATCATCCCGGGCCTGTTTGCCGAGGATGAGGTGCGCGGGCACGCCCAGCTCACGGCCGACCTCGGCACAGGCTTCACCGCTGACGACCGCATTAAGCCGCGCCGACAATTTGCCTTCCGGATCGTCCGGAAACAACGCGTAGAGCCAGGTCGCGATCGACAGGCCGAGCACGCGATCGCCCAGAAATTCCAGCCGCTGATAGCTTGGTCCGCCCTGGCTGCCATGCGTCAAGGCACGGCGAAACAGGGCGAGATCGCGGGGCTGGTGGCCGAGCGCCTCTTGGATCCAGGTGGCAAGGGTGGTGTCTGGCGTCATTGCGCCACGCCTTAGCCGAGCTGGCGTCCGCGTCCAATTCCTGGCGGAGCGCTTCTTTTACTGCCGCGTTGAGGGGCATTCAGCGGAGAAGAGAAGATGGCGCAAACGGTTGCCGAGTTGCTCGTGGATACGCTTGCCAAGGTCGGCGTCACGCAGATTTTCGGTATCGTCGGCGACGCTCTCAACCCCTTTACCGACGCGCTCCGCCGCGACGGCCGGATCGAATGGATCGGCGTACGGCACGAAGAGGGCGCGGCGCTCGCCGCCGCCGGACAGGCCAAGCTGACCGGAAGGCTCGCCGTCTGCTGCGGCACGACCGGCCCCGGTGCCAATCATCTCGTCTCGGGTCTGTATGAAGCGCGCAAGGATCATGCGCCGGTGCTCGCCATATCCGGGCATGTCCCCAGTGAATTGCGCGGCACCGATTATCTGCAGGAAGACGATCCGGTCGCCTTGTTCAACGATGTGGCGGTCTATTCGCAGCTGATCGCCAGCCCGGCGCAGGCGCCGGCGGTGTTCCATCAGGCGATCGCGGAAGCCTATGGCGCGCGTGGCGTAGCCCATATCTCGCTGCCGCCCGACATATTCGCGGCAAAGGCGCCTGGCCCGATTCCCAGCCTGGCGACCTTGCGGGCCCGGCCGGACGTCGCGCCCGCGCCGAACGATGTCGATGCCGCTTTAGCCATGATCGCAAGCGCCGAATCGATCGCCGTCTTCTGCGGCAATGGCTGCCACGGCGCGAGGCCCGAACTGGCCGCCCTGTCGGATCGCCTGCATGCGCCGTTGATGCACACATATCGCGGCAAGGACATCATGGCCTATGACGATCCGCACTGGATCGGCGGGGTGGGCCTGATCGGCGGACAACCGGGTGTGGATGCGCTGCGGGACGCCGATCTGCTGCTGATGCTGGGTACCGATTATCCGTATTCGGACTTTCTCCCGAAGAAGGGCAAGGTCATCCAGATCGACGAGCGCGCGTTCGCACTCGGCCGACGCACCCCGATCGCGCTGGGCGTGGTTGGTTCGGTGCGGCCGGCGCTGCAGATGCTGCTCGAACGGCTGCCGCAACGCACCGATCGCACTTTCTTCGACAAGGTTGCCGCCGATCGCGCCAGTTGGGACGCCATGCTCGACAAGAAAGCCGATCCCGCGCGCAGCAAGGATCTGATCCACCCGCAGGCGGTCGCGCGACAGGCCAGCGATCAGGCGGATGACGATGCGGTGTTCGTGACCGACACGGGTGAGATCACGCTGTGGTTCGGCAATTGGACACGTCAACGCGGCGCGCAGCGTATCGTGGCGTCGTTTAACAATGCCGCGGTGGGCACGGGGCTTGGCATGGCCAACGGTATTCAGGCGCTGGATCGCAATCGCCAGACCATCCTCCATGTCGGCGATGGCGGCATGGTGATGTTGCTGGGTGAATTCATGACGACCGTGGAACACAAGCTGCCGGTCAAGGTCGTGGTCTATGACAATGCCGGCTGGGGCATGGTCCATTTAGAAATGGAAGGCGCGGGCAATCCCGCAACCAAGGGATCGACCTTCCCCAATCCCGATTTTGCGGCCTTTGCCCGCGCCTGCGGTGCGGAGGGGTTCACGGCGCGCGATCCCGCCACGCTGGCCGAGACGATGCGCGCGTTTCTTGCCACGCCCGGTCCCGCTATTCTGCACGCCTTCGTCGATCCGGACGAGATCCCGACAATGCCGCATATCGAAATCGGCAAGGCGTGGAAGTTCGGCGTCGCGAAGGTCAAGGAAACCTGGGCGCACCTGACCGGCGGTGAGGTCGCCTGATGTTTATGCGGCTGTCGGCGCCGACGATAAACAGGGTCAGGCGCCGATCAGCTCTTCCAGCTCGGCCGGCTTGAGCTCGCGCGCAAGCTGATCCATCCCGCATTGGCCGGGCGCCTTATCCGGCCGCCAGCGCAGGAAAGTCGTTCCGTGGCGGAAGCGGCACCCCGTGACCTGATCATAACGCACTTCGACCACCAGTTCGTGGCGTAGCGATTGCCATTCCACGGAGCGATCGGTCGACCAGCGGCTGGGCCCGCCGGGGGCGTCGCCGGTGAAGCCAGGCGGGCCGATCAAGGGTTCGAGCTGCGTCAGCAGCCGCTTTTTCTCCGCCGCATCGAAGGATGATGTGTACCCGACATGGTTGAGCAGGCCTGCATCGTCGAAAAGGCCCAGCAGCAATGACCCAACAGCAGTCGTCGCATTTCCGCCATAGCGAAAGCCCCCGACCACGCAGTCGGCCGTCCGATGCTGCTTCAGCTTGGCCATGGCCCGGACGCCCGGCTGGTAGGGCAGGTCCAGCCGCTTGGCGACGACCCCGTCCAGGGCGGTGCCCGCGCGATCGAGCCACTGGTCCGCCTGCGCGGCGTCGGTCGTGATGGGCGACAGCAGCAGGCGATCCGGCTGCACATCCTGGAAAAACGCCGCAAGCCGTTCGCGCCGCTCGGCGAAGGGCAACTCCGCGAGGTCGCGCCCTCCCAATGCCAACAGATCGAACAGGATCAACTGTGCCGGAGTCTCGGCGGCGAGCTTTCGGATGCGGCTTTCGGCGGGATGCAGCCGTGCCTGCAGCGCGGCGAAGGAAAGCGTATCGCCGGTCGCGATCGTCAATTCCCCGTCAAGTACGAACTGGCGTTCGGGCAGCGACTCCAACATCGCCACCATCTCGGGAAAATAGCGCCCGAGCGGTTTGCCGGATTTCGATATCAGCGTGACGGCATCGCCGTCCCGATACGCGATGCAGCGAAAGCCGTCCCATTTCGGCTCGTAAATCCATTCGGGCCCGCGGGGCAGGGCGTCCACCAGCCGCGCTTCCATCGGCGCAATCGGGGGTGGCGGCTTCGTCATCCTTTCCGAACCGCAGCGTCGCGCCGGGGTTCCTCCCGCGCTTCATTTCCTGTTGCACAGCCTTAAGATGCGCGAGTAGCTTGACCGAAGCGCCAGCGCACCCGTAAGGGGCGGCGGCGCGTTTGCCGTGGCAGCGCGGTCAGCGTGGCGGTCGTAGCTCAATTGGTTAGAGCGCCGGTTTGTGGTACCGGAGGTTGCGGGTTCAATCCCCGTCGATCGCCCCATCTTTCAGGGCTGGCGAAGATCGGCTGACAAGATTATTGCGCTGGTAAGCAATTTTGTTAGCGAGCCCGATTCATGCCAGCTTTGTGGAACTTGCCCGATTTCGACGCGCACGAAGGCGTCCATTTCTTTTCGGATCCTGCATCCGGGCTGCGGGCGATCGTTGCAATCCATTCCACGCATCTCGGTCCGGCGGCGGGCGGCACCCGTTTCTGGCATTATGCCGATGGCAACCTTGCGCTGACCGATGCGCTGCGCCTGTCGCGCGGCATGAGCTTCAAGAATGCGATGGCCGGTCTTCCGGTCGGCGGCGGCAAGGGCGTCATCCTTGCGGATGAAGCACGCACCAAGACGCCGGAGATGCTGGCCGCGTTCGGCCGCGCGGTCGAATCGCTCGGCGGTCGTTATGTTACGGCGGAAGATGTCGGCATGGGCGAGGCCGATCTGGTCGCGATCGGGCGCGAGACGCGGCACGTGTCCGGCCTGCCGGTCGACGAAGGCCATGCCGGTGGCGATCCGGGCCCGTCGACCGCCATGGGCGTCTTTCTGGGCGTGAAGGCGGCGATCCGGCAGGCCCTTGGGAAGGATAGTGCCGAGAATGTGCACGTTGCCATCCAGGGTGTCGGTTCGGTCGGCGGTGGTCTCGCGCGGCTGCTCGCGGGTGAAGGCGCCCGGCTGACGCTGGCCGATGTCGACATGGGCCGCGCCGCGAATTTGGCAGGCGAGCTGAGCGCCACGACGGTCGCGGCGGCAGATATCCTTACCACCGAAGCAGACGTGATCAGCCCTTGCGCGCTGGGCGCGATCCTGACGGCAGATTCGATTGCCGCGCTGCGCGCACCGATCGTGGCGGGCGGCGCCAACAATCAGCTGGCGACTCCGGAAGACGGCGATCGGCTCCATGCGCGCGGCATCCTGTATGCGCCCGATTATGTCATCAACGCGGGCGGCATCATCAATGTCACGCTGGAATATCTGGGGCAGGGCGATCGCGCCGAGGTGGAAGCCCGCCTGACCCAGATACCCGGCCGGCTGGAAACGATCTGGGCGGACAGCGCGTCGAGCGGCGAGACCGCCGCACGCGTTGCCGATCGCATGGCCATGGCGCTGATCGGGCGCTGAGGCGCCGATCAGCTGGATTCGGGCATGGAGCGGGCCTCCGCCGGCTCCTTGCCCCGGGCACGCTCCCGATACGCGGTATAGATGCCGCTTGCCGCGATCAGCGCCGCGCCGGCGAAGACCAAGGGCGTCGCCGGCGTCAGGAAGACCAGCCATCCGATCGTGATGCCCCACACGATCTGCAGATAGTCGAACGGCACCACTACCGACACGGGCGCGTAGCGCAGCGAGGCGGTCATGCTCAGCTGCCCGATCCCGCCGCCCAGGCCCGCCAGTGCCAGCAGCACCATCGTGGTCCGGTCATGCATGCTGCCGAAGAACGGTAACATTGCCGCCCCTGCGATGGTCGTGAAGATGGTGAACCAGAAGACGATCGCGGCAACGTCTTCGGTCCGGCTGATCTGGCGCACGGTGATCATCACCGCCGATTGGCCGAATGCCGCGGCGACCCCTATCAGGATGCCGATCGGCGCCCCGCCATTGCCGGGATGGGCGATCAGCAGCACGCCGACAAAGCCCACGGCGACCGCGGCCCAGCGTCGGATGCCGATCTGCTCCTTCAGGAAGATGGCGGACAATATCGTCGCGATGATCGGCGCCGCATAGGTCAGCGCCGTCGCTTCCCCCAGGGGCAGCAGCGCCAGCGCGCCGAAGGTGAGCAGCATTGAAACCAGCCCCACGGCCGAGCGGGTGAGATGGGCGGCCGGCGCCTTCGTCCTCACCGCTTTCCAGCCCGGCCCCAGCGTGAGCCACGTGGCGACGATCAGCAAGGCCCAGCCGTTGCGGTAGAAGATCATCTCGGGCGTCGAGACGCCGCGGGCGCTCGCGGCCTTCAGCAATGCTGCCATCAACGCGAACGACGTCGCGGACGTGATGCGCATGGCTATTCCGCGCAACCGGCGTTCGGCAGGATGGGATGTCATAGGGCGCGCTTGGCCGCTGGAAACGACCGGCGCAACCCGCCTTTCCACCGGGCAATGTCTCGAGTAATACTCGATGAAGTCCAATGCATCGTTTTGCCAATCCCGCCCGCTTCACGCGCATTGCGCGCCCGCTGACCGCCTGGTTCGGCTGGTCAGGACTGGTGCTGACCGTGATTGCGCTGACCGGCGGCCTGTTCGTCACGCCGCAGGACTATCTGCAGGGGCAAACGGTCCGGATCATCTATATCCACGTTCCTGCCGCCTGGCTCGGCATGGCCGGCTGGGCGGGCATCGCTATGTCCAGTTTTGCCCAACTCGTCTGGCGCCACCCGCTGGCGCATGTTGCGGCGCGCGCCGTCGCCGTGCCGGGCGCGACCTACGCCGCCATCTGTCTCGTGAGCGGATCGATCTGGGGCCGCCCGACCTGGGGCACGTGGTGGGAATGGGATGGGCGATTGACGTCCATGCTGGTCCTGTTCTTCCTCTATCTCGCCTATATCGCCCTCGCCAATGCGGCGGGGCGCGAAGAAGGCGGGCAGCGCATCGCCGCCATCTTCGGTATCGTCGGCGCGGTGAACCTGCCGGTCATCCATTATTCGGTTCTGTGGTGGCGCACCCTGCATCAGGGTGAAAGTATCAGCCTGCGCGGATCGACCATCGACAGCGCCATGCTGTGGCCGATCCCGTTGGCGGTCGCCGGGTTCACCCTGATCTTTCTAAGTGTGGCGCTGATGCGCATGCGCACCCTGCTGGCCGATGCCAAGGCAGAGGCCCGCATGCGCCGGATGGCGGCAGCATGAGCGCGATCCTGAACGCCTGGCCGTTCGTGATCGCCGCTTATGGCGTGACCATTGCCGGCACGGTCGGCCTCGTCCTCTGGAGCCTGCTCGCCATGCGCCGTGCGGAGGCGCGTGCCAATGCGCTTGCCAGCCGGCGTGACGAGTAAGCGATGAAGGCCAAGAACCAGCGGCTGACGCTGGCGATAGTGGCGGTGGTGGCCGTGATCGGCGCGGGCCTGCTCGCCATGGCAGCGCTTAAGGATCAGGCCGCGTATTTCTATACGCCGGGCGATGTGATGCGGGATCATGTTCAGCCGGGCGCCGCGGTGCGGCTCGGCGGCATGGTCCAGAAGGGGTCGCTCAAGCGGCTGGCGGACGGCGTGACCATCCTGTTCGTCGTCACCGACAATCAGGCGAGCGTCCCGGTCCGTTTCTCCGGCATCGTCCCGGCCTTGTTTCGCGAAGGGTCGGGCGTCGTCGCCGACGGGCGCTTCGATGGCGATGGCCAGTTCCGTGCCGACACGATCCTCGCCAAGCATGACGAACGCTATATGCCGCCGCAGGTCGCGAAAAGCCTGGAAGGCGACAGCGTCCACAAGAGCGAAAGCCTGAAGAAGTGATCGCAGAGGCAGGGCTCGCGGCCTTATGGCTGGGGGCGGCGCTATGCGCGCTGCAGCTGCTACTGGCGGTCGGGAGCTTCAGGGAGACGGCGGCGTCCTTGTCCTCCCTCATCCGCCCGGTGGCGGTCGCACAAGCGGTCCTCACCGCGTTCGCATTCGCCCTCCTGATCTGGTTGTTCGTGCGCGTCGACCTGTCGGTGCTGTTGGTCGCCCAGAACGATCATAGCGAGAAGCCGCTTCTCTATCGTTTCGCGGCGACATGGGGAAATCACGAAGGCTCGATGTTGATGTGGGTGACGATCCTCGGCGTCGCCGGCGCGGCGGTCGCGCTGCTGGAACGTCGGTTGGAGGAGCGCACGCTCATCGCCACACTCGGCGGGCAGGCGCTCATCGCGCTCGGATTCTACGCCTTTCTCCTGTTCGCTTCGAACCCGTTCGCGCGGCTGAACCCGGCACCCACCGAGGGGCAGGGCCTCAACCCGCTGCTGCAGGATCCCGGCCTCGCCTTCCATCCGCCGACGCTCTATTTCGGCTATGTCGGTCTTTCGGTCGCCTTCTCCTTCGCGATCGGCGCGCTCGTCACGCGCGACGTCGGTCCTGCCTTTGCGCGCGCGATGCGCCCGTGGGTGCTGGGCGCCTGGATCTTCCTGACCCTGGGTATCACCGCGGGCAGCTATTGGGCTTATTATGAGCTCGGCTGGGGCGGCTGGTGGTTCTGGGATCCGGTTGAAAATGCGTCGCTCATGCCGTGGCTGGCGGCCACGGCGTTGCTCCATTCGGTCACGGTCCTGGCAACGCGCGACGGGCTGCGCGCGTGGACGGTCATGCTGGCGGTGGTCGCCTTTTCGATGAGCATGATCGGCACTTTCCTGGTGCGGTCGGGCATCCTTACCAGTGTACATGCCTTCGCGGTCGATCCGCGTCGCGGCAGCTTCCTGCTGATCTTGTTATTCCTGTATATCGGCGGCGCGCTGGCCTTGTTCGGTGCCCGGATCGGGACCGTCAAGGAAGGCGCGCGCTTCAATCTGGTCAGCCGGGAAGGGGCGCTGGTGGCCAACAACCTGCTCTTGTCCGCCATCCTCGGCATCGTGCTGGTCGGCACGCTCTATCCCCTGATCATCGAGGCAATCACCGGCGCCAAATTGTCGGTCGGCCCGCCTTATTTCAACGCAGCCGCCGGGCCGCTGGCCTTGATCCTGGTGGCCTTGATCGGCGTCGGCCCGCTCTTGCGCTGGCGGCATGACCAGATCAGGCCGTTGCTGCGCCGCGCGGCCCCGGCGGCGATCCTGACCGTAGCTGTGCTGATCGGCGCCCGGCTTGCCGCACCGGGCATGCACCTTCTTTCGCTGCTGGGCCTGGCACTGGCGATTGGTGCCGGGCTGGCGAGTGTCGCGCCTTTGTGGCGGCGAAACCTGCTCCGCACCCCGCTGTTCACATGGGGCATGGTGGTGGCGCACCTCGGCATTGCGGTCAGCCTTGCGGGGATCGCCTGCGACAGCAGTTTCACGGTGGAAAAGCTGGTGGCGGCGCAGGTCGGTGAGACGGTGACCGTCGGCCCGTATAAAATACGCTTCGCCAGTGTGTCGCCTACCTTCGGCGCCAATTGGCAGGCGCTGGAAGCGACGCTGGAGGCGCAGCGCGGATCGGGGGCGGTGATCCTGAAACCGCAGGCGCGGGCCTATTGGGCGCCGCCCTCCGAAACGAGCGAGAGCGCAATCCACACCGCGCTCGATGGACAGCTCTACACCGTCCTGGGCAAGCCGGCTGGGGAGGGGCGGTGGCAGCTGCGCCTGTGGTGGAAGCCGTTCGTGACGCTGATCTGGGGCGGCGGCGCCCTGATCGCAATCGGCGGTTTGCTTGCGCTGATCGGACGCCTCCGTCGGGGACGCAAGCGCGTCCAGGAGAGCTTTCTGTGAGCGTCCTGCGCTGGGCGCCGCTGGCCGGCTTCATTCTGCTGGCCTCGGGTTTGACCTACGGTCTGGCCAAGCCGGAGGTGAAAGAGATCCGCTCGAAGATGATAGGGGCGCCGGTTCCGGTCTTCCGGCTCGCTCCCGCGACCGATGGTCTGCCCGGCATAGCCAGCACCGATCTGGCGGCGGGGCGGCCGCAACTCGTGAATTTCTTTGCCAGCTGGTGCGTGCCGTGCGTGGCGGAGGCACCCCAGCTGAAGGCGCTTGCGGATGCGGGCGTGCCGATCGTGGGGATCGCGATCAGGGACAAGCCGGCCGCCGTTGCCGGCTTCCTTGCGCGCAACGGCAATCCCTTCCGCGCGATCGGCGCCGATAATGCGAGCCAGGTTCAGATGGCGATGGGATCCTCGGGCGTGCCGGAAAGCTTCGTCGTCGATGGCAAGGGCGTGATCCGTTATCAGAAATTGGGCGGGATCGATCCGCAGGATGTCGCGGATGTGCTGGCTGCGGTAAGAAGCGCGCGATGAGCGTTCGCCCCGCAATCCTGCTGGCGGTATCCCTGCTGCTCGCAACGCCTTTGCGCGCGGATAGCGATCTGCCGCCGGCGCCCCTGTCCGATACCCAGCTTGCCGACCCGCGGCAGGAAGCGGCCGCCAGGGCATTGATGGAAAAGATCCGGTGCCTTGTCTGCCAGGGGCAGTCGATTGCCGACAGCAATGCCGAGTTGGCCGGCGACATGCGGGCATTGATCCGCCAGCGGATCGCGGCGGGGGACAAACCTTCTACCGTGCAGGCATGGCTGGTGCGGCGCTACGGATCCTGGGTCAGCTATGATCCGCCGCTCGATCGCACCACCTGGTTGCTCTGGGTCGCCCCTATATTGCTCCTGGCCGCCGGCCTCGTTTTGGCACGCCGCAGCTTCCGATCGCGGCGGCGCGGATGAACGGCTGGGTCCTTTCCCTGCTGTTGGCGCTCGTCACGGCGGCAGTCCTCATCGCGGTCGTACGGTCCCGCCGCCAGGTGGCGAGCCTGGTGGTGGCGGCGATGCTGTTCGGGCTGTCGGGTTATGCCTGGCAGGGCAATCCCACGCTGCGCGGTGATCCGGCAGAAGGCGCCGGGCAGCGTCGTGGCGGCGACACCTTGTTCGCGCATGAGCGCACCGTATGGCTGGAAACGGTCGGTCCGGATGCCGTCCAGCTGGACGGCGCCGACGCCCTGATCCGCAACGGCAGCCCCGATTATGCCGCCGGCATCCTCCGCGCGGGCCTGATGCGCGATCCCGACGATATGGCGTTATGGCTGGGCCTCGGCAACGCGCTCCAGGCGCATGCCGATGGCATGCTGACCCCGGCCGCTCTTTATGCCTATCAACGGGCGGCGGCCGTCGCGCCCAAGCATCCAGCGCCTATATACTTCCTGGGTCTCGCTTATCTTCAGATGGGGGATATCGAGGCCGCCGAATCGATCTGGCGCAGTCTGCTGGCCAACGCGCCGGCCGATGCGCGCTGGCGGCTGCGCGTCGCGGATCGGCTGAACTTCCTGCAGAACTTCCGGACGGGCCGTTGACCAGCCCCTTGACCGTGCGCGCATAAGGGGGAATCGTGGTCATGGTCATCGCCGCGGGCGATGGGATGGAAAGCGGCATCATGGCTTCGGGGCAAAGAGCGGCGGTGCTGATGCAGGATGCGCCCGTCGCTGCGGGTCGCGATCTCGATCGGATCAGCGTGCTGATCTGCGCACTGGAGCGGCGGGATCGGCTGTCGGAGCAGGAACGCGCGGCGCTGGCGGCCGCGGCCGTAGAAGTGCGCACGCACCCGCAGGGCGACACCTTGATCCGCGCCGGCGTGGCCGCGGACCACAGCACATTGCTGCTGGATGGGTTACTCGGCCGGGTCTATTATATGTCCGAGGGCAAACGGCAGGTCGTCGCCCTGCATTCGCCCGGCGATTTCGTGGATCTCCATAGTCTGCTGCTGAGGCGGCTGGATCATGATGTCGTGGCAATGAGTGACGTACGCGTCGCCATATTCCCCCATGCCGCCTTGCGCAGGCTGACCGAAACCGAACCGCATCTTGCGCGCATGCTGTGGCTCCTGACCGTCATCGACGCCGCGATCCACCGGGAATGGATTGCGCGTTTGGGCCATTCGGCTGCGGTGCGGATCGCGCATCTCCTGTGCGAACTCCACACCCGGCTGCTGGCGGTGGGGGAGGCGACGCCCCAGGGTTTCGTGATCGATCTGACCCAGGCGGATCTCGGCGACATGACCGGGCTCACCCCCGTCCACGTCAACCGTACATTGCGCAAATTGCGGGAGGCCAACCTCGCGGTCGTCCGCGACGGCTATGCCTCAATCCCGGATGTTACCAAGCTCCGCGACTTTGCGGGCTTCGACCCGAATTATCTCTACCTGGAATCTCACCCGCGCTAGGCGCGCCGTCGCATCGACAAAGGCAGCCCCGCCGGCCCAGCCCGGCACGACGGAGCTTATACCCGGAGGCCAGACAGAGGTTCAGGCTGCCTGGTTGCTCGTTACAACAATTTCCGCCGAGGCTGGTTCCTCGTCTTGGGTGAACGGGTCAACCTGGAACACACGGCTAATGGCCGAAGGCTCCGACGCCTCCGACGGTGAATTCCGTCGCCGCCGGAGAGCGAACACTTTCACACCGGAAATCCGCGAGCGGCCGTGTGAAGGGTCGGAATGGCGCCTGTCCGCCCGTCGAGACGAGGATTTCCGCTAGACTAGAATTCGTTTTGCTACCCTACCTGCTCGAGCACCCGGCCTTGGCAGAGAGGGCTGCTGATCGTCGCGCGCGTCAGCGCGCGCTCCTCGCCAACTACCGTCCCATAAGCGCGATGGTTCATGCGCCAATTATCCCACACCAATATGTCATCCGGTTGCCAGCGGTGCCGATATCCACTGTCGTCACAGACATGTTGGGCGAGCCGCGTCAGTAGGGCGTGGGCAGCGGCATCGCTAAGCCCGACCGCGTGCCGGGCGCCCATCGGCGAAAAGTTGAGATAGTCGCGGCCGGTCTCATTTTGCCGCACCACCAGCGCGTGGGCGACCGGCGGTGCCATCGCGGCCATGAGCCGTCCCATCTCCTCATGGACGGGTGGATTGACGATCCGCACCACATCGTCGGACAGGGTGTACGGATGGTCGGCGATATTCTCGCTAAGCTTGTAGACAATCTCGATCTCCGCAATCTCTCGCTTCAGGTCGGCGGGAAGGCGCTCATAGGCGCGGATACGACATTGAAAGCCGGTGTCGCCGCCGCGCGCGGGCAGTGTCGCCGCGCCGAGCAGGCCGCCCCTAATCACCTCGGCGCGCCAGATCGTGTCGGAGTGCCAGGGGAACCACCCTATTACCGGTTCGCCTGCAACCCGGTAGACGGGCTGATGCTCCCCCTTTGTGTTCAGCCAGATGAGTTCGGGATGTCCGTCGACATGCAGCGAGGCCGAATTGTGCCGTTCGAGCGTGCCGAAGCAGCTGCCGAGCCGGACCTGGAAACCGGGCGTCGCCCGGCTGCCGCGGAAAACAATCAGGCCGTGGAGTGTCCATAGCCGCCGCAGCGCCGCGCGCACCCCGTCGTCGTCCAGATCATCGTCTGAAAGGCCCGTCACGATACAGCCAAATCCAAGCCGGGGTTGGAGTTCGACGACATCCACCGTCATGCCGCGACGCCGCCCGTATCCGCAGGCCTACGCGCAAACACCTTGGTATGCGGAACCGGAATGCCGGCAAGATGATCAACCACCAGATCCGGCCGCGTGCCGTTTACGATCGTCGCCGTGAGAGCGAAGCGCTGGATAAGGATGGCCGATTCCACATCGATCGCCGTCCAGGCAGCGAGATCTCCGGCATAGACCTGATCGCGCAACGTCGCCCCGTGCTCCAGCCTCGGGTCCCGGTCGTAGATTCCGTCGACATCGGTTGCGATCACCAGCGCCGCGCCGATCTGGGCGGCGACGTACGCTGCGACGGCATCGGAGGACACGCGGTCGATATCGAGGTCGGCGCACCAGCGATTGCGTCGCGCGTCGCCCGCCGGAGCGAGCACGCAAACCGTCCCGGGAATGCAAGCAAGCGCGTCGATCGACTCAGCAAGCGGGAAGCAGCCCAGCTCGGCCAGCATCAGCGCGTGCTGGTCCATCGACAGTAACGCCATAGTGAAGGTGGTCGCGTCGGTAAGGTCGAGCGCCCGGCGATAGCCGCGGACGACATCGGCGATCTCGCCGCCGCCTGCGACCAGTACCAGCCGCCGGCGATGATCGGATCGCTTGATCGCAAGGCACAGCGCGCGAACATGGGTGGGAATGAGGCTGCCGCCGATCTTGAGGACGGTGGATCCGGCCACGGCGTTACACATGCCACGCCGACGAGCGTGGCCCACCCGAAAGATCGACGGTTTCGAGCTGCCCCCGGCCAAGCCGTGCGTCGAGGAAATAGGCACACAGATGCGTCGCCTTTGCGTCGGCGATCAGCTCCATCATGGCAGCGTGGCAGCACGCGACGGTCTCGCCGGACGCCGCACACAATGCATGTAGCCAGCGTCCGGCAAAGACGCCGTCGTCGAGCGCGATGTGTGAAAGCGCCGCGACGCGCATATCGAGCCCGGCGGTAGCCGAAAGCGCCGAGAATTCGTCGCGGGCGAGCGGCCGTCGGCCGTCGCTCCAGGTCATGCCCACCATCTGGGCGATGCCGCCCTCCTCGAGAACCTGGCCAAGACCGGACAGGATGGGGCGTACCAGCTTCAGTCCGTCGGGTCCGCCTTCGCCGATCGCGGGTGGTCGCAACGCGGACGGATAGGGAAGCCAGGGCGGATTAGCAGTGACGCTGTCGAAGCGCTGCCCGGAAATCGGCGTATAGAGATCGCCTTCCAGCACCCGCACCCGATCGCCAAGTCTGTTGAGATCGACATTGATGCGCGCAAGCCGGGCCGCGGCGACATCGCGCTCCACCGCGACAACGCGCCGGGAAAATCGCGCGGCGTGAAGGGCGTGCAATCCGGGGCCTGCGCAGAGGTCGAGCGCGTCGCCACCCGCCACCGGCGTCATCCGCGTCAGCAGCGCCATCGAATCGTCGCCGAGATAGAAATCCGCATCGGCCTGGGGCGGATCGCAGAACAGCCAGGTGCCCAGCACGGCAAGCAGGACCAGCCCGCCCAGGCTCAGCGTTCCGTCGGGTGCATTCTTCAGCAGGCCGAGCGCGGCCAGATCCGGCAGCAGCCCGTGGAGGCCAGCCGGCAACACCTCTGCCGGCACGTCCCGGTTGAGCAGGAATAGGTCGAGCAACGGCCGTAGTGCCGGAGGCGCGCCCGCTGCGCGCGATCGCCATCGCTGCGGATCGGGCGCCAGAGGGTCGAAATGCCCGACGAACGCGCCATAGCCGCACCTGGTCAAAAGGTCGCCCAGCCGGGCAAGCGCTGCGGAATCGCCGTTGCCGTTACCCAATGTGGTCGCCGTCATCGGCACAACTCCACGTACCGCCGACGGTTGCCCACAATCATCGGCAGCGCCGCGCGAAGAAATCGCGTCTTCCTCGGACAAAGTACAACCGTAATGGATCAAATGAATGCTCCGGTTGCGAGTGCGACTAGTGATTCAACTGGTTTTGAAAAGTCATAAATAGCGTGATAGGCTTATCAAGTTTCGAGTCGTTCGAGTCGTTTGTTATGGTTTTTCCATTCAATGAGGGAAGATGACAATGGAACGTGAAAAGTCAAATGCCTCGATTGAGGCAGCCGAAGCCTTGCGGAAGGTGGGAGATGATCGGCTCGGCGTAGTCATTTCCGGTCACATAAAGAACGGAAAGCTGGTCCTCGATCAGGACACGTTGGACGAGATCGCCCGGAAATATCCAAATGCCGACCGTGCTTTCGTTGCGATGAACTCGCCATTCGATGCGAGGTCTGTTGCGATCTGAACGAAGGCACAAAGCATGCTGCTCGCTGATCTTGCTGTAACGGCGCAACCTTCCTCGCCAACTGTAGGGGATCTTCTCTGGGCCGGCGAAACCAGCGAGCGCATATTGCTAGTGGCGGAGGTGGCGCTCGCCCAGCTCGGTGCGCGCTGCCCCCACTATCTGTCCGCGCTTACGACCGCGCTGGCGGACGATCCGCCTTACGGCGGCAAGGCCTATTGCGATTCCTATCGCGCTGCCGCCCGGGACCCTGCCTGGATGGCCGCGTCTTTGCTGACGAATGCCCACGGCGAGGGGGAGGGCGCGACGCGCTTGTGGTCGATGGGCGCTTGTGCGGCGGACGATGAGATCCGCGACGCGCTCAAGCAGCACGCCGTCGATGAATCCGGCCACGCCATGTTCTATCTATCGTTCGTCGATCTCGCACTGCCGGGGGCGATCAGTCGCAGCTTTCGCAGTGAGTTGCGGCAGTTGTCGCCGGGCTATGCGATGGCGCAAGATTTGTTCGTCGTCGAGGGATCGCCTTATGGGCGTCCGCCGACGATCGACGACTTCGTCCAAGTAAACATCGCCGAGATCCGCACCACCATCCACCATCTGCTTCAGCGCCGCGCGCTGCTGGAACATGCCGATCCCAAGGTTCATCCCCGCCTGTTGAAGACGCTCGACCGGCTGCTGGGCGACGAACTGCGCCATGTCGGCTACACGGCGATGCTGATCGAGAAACTGACGGCGGATCTCGATCCCGACCGCCTCGTTCGCCTCTTCTGCAAGCGCTTCTCCGAGTTCAACGCGTTGACCGTGGATCAGCTTGGCGAGGGGATTTTCGATTAAAGCCGGTTCGCACCTGTCCGGGTGGGCGTCGGCGTCCCGTCTCGCCTCCCGTTGACGCGCGATGCAGATCGACGACTTTCTGTCGCTTGGGGGGACCGACAAGGCCGGGGTCATCGCCGCCGTTGAGGCGCATCTCGGCGTGGAGGCGGGGGATGTGCTGCTGGCCGCCGGATCGCTTGCGGAGGGACTCGGGTCGGCCAAATCAGATCTCGACCTGTTCCTGATCACCGACCGGGCAGCGGCCCAAGGTGCGCGTGACGAGGTGGTGCTGTCGGTCGGGCGAAGCGTGGTCGATGTGCGCATCCTGCCCCGGCCGCGTACCGAGGGGCTGATCGCCAGGCTCCGCGGTTGGGCACGGGCGGGTTGGGACCCGTCGGATGCCGTGCCCTTCAGCCATGACGATCGCGTGCTGTTGCACCGTATCGCGCATGGACTGTCTTGGGTGACCCCCGCCGGCACCGCGACAGGCTTTCGGCCGCCGATCGGCGAGCTGTCGCGGCTGAAGCTGCATGTCGCCAGGCACGCCGCCAAAACCATCCAGGTCGATCTTGAAGGCTATCGTCAGTGCGGCGACTACCAAACGATGGCGTTCGCTGCGCAGAAACTGCTCGGGCATGCGGTTGACGGTTTGCTCGCCGGTTGGGGCCGTACCAATCCGATCTCGAAGTGGCGCAGTCGGTTGCTGGCATCACTTCCGGCGGATTGGGAGGCGGCTTTGCTCTGTCGCCCGGCGCGGCTTTCGGCGGCAGAATTGTTCTGGCGGTTGCAGCAGCTTCCCGAACGCCCCGATGCACGGGTGCAAGATCAGGTCGATCGCATATCGGCGTTTGCGAGGGCCGTTTTCCTGTGGGCGGAGGCGGTGCTGCTCGGCCTTCCCGTCGCGCAGCGGGCGGAGCGCTTGGCGTCGGGGACAGGGGAGTGGCGCGTTCCGCTGGCGCCGCTGCTGCCCGATGTCGACTTTTCGCTGATCCCGGCGGGCGCGCGGATGGCGCGGCTGAATGAGTTCGGGCCGGTGCTCGACCTGGACGCCGGCGAGTTGGCATTAGCACTGTTGTTCGATGGGCGCACCACGCCGGGTGAGGCGGCCGCACTGGCCGGCGGCATGGCGCGCGTGGAGCGGCTGGCGGCACGGCTGACTGCCGCGGGGCTGTGCCGCGAAATCGCGCCGTCCGGGGGGTATGTCGAATGGGAAACAGAGCGGGCGGTCGGGTGAACGCGCTGACCGACCGCGCCTTGCCGAGTCCCTTCTCGATCGCCACTCCGCCGGGCGCCGAGGGGTGGGAAAGCTTCTATCCCTATTACCACGTTTTCAGTGAGGAACGCCGCGCCTTCGAGGAGGGAAAGTTCTGGTTCACCGACAAGATCCACCATGCCGAGCCCATGTATCCGTTCGATGCGATCATGTGCGAGGTGCACTGGATCGGGCTGTCGCAATATAACACCCGCATCTTCATGGTGCCCGCCGCGCTCGGAATGGATCAGCGCATTCTGAACGGCTATCTGTACATGAGCCCCAACGGGATCGAAGACGCCGCGGAAATCGGGCGCAGGTCCGAAATCTTTCGGGAGCGTGCAGGCTATTATTTCGACAATTGGGACCGGCTTTACGACCAATGGCAGTCGAAGGCGCAAGCGCATATCGCCGCGCTGACTGCGATCAAGGTGAGCAGCCTGCCGGACATGGAAGATGTTTCCATCGTCACCGAAGGCAAGGGGGTGAGCTCCGGCTACGAATTACTGGAAGCCTATAACCGGGTCATCGAAAGCCTTTTCAAGATCTGGCAATATCATTTCGAGATGCTCAACCTGGGTTACTTCGCCTATCTCACCTTTCTCGAATTCTGCCGCGAAGCCTTCCCCGGTATACCTGACCAATCGGTTGCGAAGATGGTCGCCGGCATGGACGTGCTGCTGTTTCGGCCGGATGATGAGGTGCGGGCGCTCGCCCGGCTGGGCGTCGAGCTTGGCCTGCAGGGGGAGTTGCTGCGCGAGCATGCGACCGATGCGCTGCTCTCCGCGCTGGCGGCGAGCGAGGCGGGCCGGACGTGGCTGGCCCGTCTCGACCAAGCCAAGCGGCCATGGTTCAATTTTTCGACGGGGAACGGCCTGTATCACCACGACCGCAGCTGGATCGACGATCTCCAGCTGCCCCTTGCAGCATTGCGCGACTATGTCGCCCGGCTGGAACGCGGTGAGGATATCGACCGTCCCGTCGATGAGATCCGCGCGACCCGCGATCGGATAACCGAGGAATATCGCTCCTTCCTGGATGGGGCGGACAGCCGCAAGACGTTCAGCGATCTGCTTGAACTATCGCGACGGGTGTTTCCTTATGTAGAAAACCACAACTTCTTCGTTGAACATTGGCATCACACAGTCTTCTGGAACAAGATCCGCGATTTCGGGAAGATCTTTCGCGATAGTGGATTCATCGCCGACGCGGAGGACATTTTCTTTCTCAATCGGTTCGAGATCGAGACCGCGCTGTTCGATCTGATCACCGCCTGGGCGGTCGGAACGTCGGCGCGCGGGCCCAGCATGTGGCCGGCGGAGGTCGAACGTCGCAAGGCGATCTATGCCAGGCTGCGAGCCTGGCGTCCGCCCTCGGGGTTGGGCACGCCGCCGGATCGCATCGCCGATCCCTTCATGATCATGCTGTGGGGCATCGACGACACCATTGTCAGCGAATGGGCGGGTGGAGCCGGAGCGAGGAACCCGGCAGAGGTCAAGGGCTGTGCGGCGGCTCCGGGCTTTGCCGAAGGCTTGGCGCGCGTCATTCACAGTACCGACCAGCTATCCGAGCTCCGACCCGGCGAGATCCTGGTCTGTCCGGTCACTACCCCAAGCTGGGCGCCGGTGTTCGGCCGGATCGGGGCAGCGGTCTCCGACTCCGGCGGCATTATGAGCCACGCCGCCATCGTCGCACGCGAGTACGGGCTTCCCGCTGTGGTCGGTACCTTTGATGGCACCGAACGGATCCGGACGGGCCAGCGCGTTCGCGTAAATGGCGACACGGGGGTGGTAACTGTCCTGCCATGACGGAAGCGCGCTGCGGTGCCGTGCCACTGGTCCTGCCCCTGGCGGCATGCGGGCTTGAGCGGCTTCACAATGTCGGGGGCAAAGCGGCGCGGCTGGGGGCTCTTGAGCGGGCCGGGTTTCGCGGTGCGCCGGGCTTCGTGCTGACGACAAGCGCCTACCGTGCATTGATGGGAGGCGGCCTCGAGCGACGTGTGCACGATGCTCTCCGCGGGATGGCGGGCGAAGAATCTGCGGCTGCACGCCTGGCGAGTCGACAGATCCGCAGGTTGATCGAAGCCGAGCCGATGCCGCCAGATTGCCGCCGCGCGATTCTGGATGGCTATGCGGTGATCGCGCACGGGGCCGGCATGCCCGATCCGCCGGTCGCTATCCGATCAAGCGCGACCGCCGAATGCCTGGCGACCCGCAGCTTCGCCGGGCAGCAGGAGACATTTTTGTGGGTGCGCGGTGCCGAACCCGTCATCGCGCATGTGCGCAAGGTGTGGTCCAGCCTCTTTTCCCCGCAGGCCATTCTCTACCGCAAGGCGCTCGGCTTCCCGACGGAGAAGGCCTGGATGGCGGTCGTAATGCAGCGGATGGTCGATGCTCGTACGGCGGGCGTCACCTTCACGATGAACCCGGCCAACGGCGATCGTTCGAAGATCGCGATCGAAGCGAATTGGGGGTTCGGCGAGAGCGTTGTCTCGGGCGAAGCGACTCCCGACCGGTTCCTGGTGGAAAAAGCGACCTTGCAGATCCTCACTCGCACCATTGCGCCGAAGCCATGGGAATATGGCGTTGCCACCGGGGGCGGGGTTACGCGGGTGGCCGTTGCGGCCACGCGGTGCGCGCAGCCCTGCCTGAGCGATGGCGAGGTCCAGCGGCTTGCCACTGTCGCCAAAGCCATTGAGCATCGCTTCGGCGAGCCGCAGGACATTGAATGGGCGATCGACCGGAACCCTGCGGGCGGAGACGGCATCGTGGTGTTGCAGAGCCGGCCCGAAACTGCCTGGAAGGCGAAGCCGGCGCGTTGCGGGCCCACGCCCGCACCCGATGCGGTAAGCTATGTGCTGCGAGGGCTCAGCATGGCCGGTAGGGCGCGCGCAGTCTGATGCGGCCGGGGTCCTTCTACTGTCTGCTGGGGGGCGATGGGAGCGGCAAGACGACGCTGTTGCAGGCGCTCGAAGCGCGGCATCCCGAGATCGTCACCGTGCATTGGAAGCAGATTGCATCGGTGACCCTGCTGCCCAGCCTGTTGCCCGGGCTGGACGGCCCGGAGACGTCGCGCCGCCTGGGGCCGCTCTCGCGCGCCGCGCAGTTTTGCTATCTCGCCGCGCTCGAATTTGAAATGCTCATCCATCCCGCGCTGGCAGCAGGAAAGACGGTGATCGTCGATTCCTACTGGTACAAGTTCGTCGGCAAGATGCGGGTTCTCGATATGGCAGCGCCATTTCTGTACGACGTGTGCGCATCGCTGCCTGCGCCGGACCACATCCTGTATCTGGATACGCCACTGGAAACCTCACGTGCCCGCAAGGGAGAATTGAACTTCTTCGAGTGCGCCGGCCGGCCGGACAATTTCGTGCCATTCCAAGCCGCGCTACGCCGTGCGATACATGGCTTTATCACCGATATTCCGCAGACTCTGCTCGACGGCAGGATGCCGGTGGCGGACCTGGTCGCGATCGTGGCGGACCTTTGCTCCCCGGCGAAGGCCATGGCCGACGCCGCCCAAGCGCCGCAGATCAGCCTTTGAGTAATCCGGTTGGTCCTTAGGCGTTCGCGCCAGAATCAAGGCTCAAGATCCCAAGCCAACGATCTTCGGCAAATCGGGGTTCTCGGCGACGTGAGGATCGAGATGCTAGCAAGCAAAAGTTTGCGGCTCGGCTGCATCGACCAACTTGCCGAGATGTGCACCCTCTAGGCAGCTGCTGGTCGGGATGCGCACCGACGACGAATAGCGCTTATGCAATCCGAGACCTTTGGGCGCGTGGAGCGGGTGAAGGGAATCGAACCCTCGTCGTAAGCTTGGGAAGCTTCTGCTCTACCATTGAGCTACACCCGCAAGAGCCTGAAAAGCATGCGCTTCGTCGGCTGCTCGCCAGATTGGAGACCAGTCGCGTTGCCGCCCTGTCTCCCATCTGATCGCCGACTGCCACGTAAGGCGCCGCGCCGTCAATGCGGATCGCGCGATTTGCAGCGTTCGGCGACCGCCGATCAGCGGGCAGGTGGCGCCCCAAGGGCGCGGCGGACATGTGGCAGCATGCGCTGGACGATGATGCGAACGCCCCGCGCATTGGGGTGCAGGCCGTCGGATTGGATCAGCGCGCGATTGCCGGCCACGCCATCGAGGAAGAATGGATAGAAACGCGCGCCATATTTCGCCGCGAGGGCCGGGAAGATGGCGTCGAACTGCCGCACATACGGCACACCCAGATTGGGCGACGCCCGCATGCCGGCGACCAGCGTCGGGATGCGGCGTCGTTTCAGCTCGGCCAGGATGACCTCCAGATTGGCGCGTGCCTGCGTCGGCGGCAGGCCGCGCAGCATGTCGTTGGCACCCAGCTCGACGATGGCGAGATCGGGCTTCGCGTGCAGCCCGCGCAGACCCCATAACAAACGCGCCCGGCCTTGGGCCGTGGTGTCGCCGGATACGCCGCCGTTGGCGACATGCGCGGCAACGCCCTGCGCCCGCAGCGCCCGCTCCAGCTGATTGGTAAAGCCATCGGCCGGCGGCAGGCCATAGCCAGCGGTCAGGCTGTCACCCAGGGCCCAGATCAGCCGGTCGGCAGCCCGGACGGGCGCCGCCGCAACCAGCGCCAGCAGCGAGCCAACGAAACAAAGCGTCGCCGCGCGATGGACAAGCGTCCGCCCCGCACCATATCGCCTGAATAATGGCATCACCCGCATCTCCGCTTTCACCACCGCTTCCTCAAAGCGATAGCGCGCTTATCGACGTGCGCAACGTTACGCTGTCGCTCGGCCGCGCCCCGGCCCAGGTGGAGATACTTCGCGGCATCGACCTCACCGTGCGGGCAGGCGAAAGCGTGGCGCTGCTGGGGCCGTCCGGCTCGGGCAAATCCTCGCTGATGGCCATCCTGACGGGCCTGGAGCGGCCTAGCGGCGGGCAGGTGCGCGTGGCGGATCTGGATTTCGGCACGCTCGATGAAGACCGGCTGGCGATGGCGCGGCGCGGGCGCATCGGCATCGTGCTGCAGGCCTTTCACCTTTTGCCGACGATGACGGCGCTGGAAAATGTCGCCGTGCCCCTCGAACTCGCCGGCATGCTTGATGCATTCGACCGCGCGGCGCGAGAGCTTGCGGCTGTTGGGCTGGCCGAACGTCTGCAACATTATCCGGCGCAATTGTCCGGTGGCGAACAGCAAAGGGTTGCGATCGCACGGGCGCTGGCGCCGCAGCCGATGCTGATCTTTGCGGATGAGCCTACCGGCAATCTGGATACGGCAACCGGTACGGAGATTATGGATCTGTTGTTTGCGCGTCATGCACAGTCAGGAACGACCCTGTTCGTGATCACCCACGATCCCCGGCTGGCGGATCGATGCGCGCGGGTCATCACCCTGGGTGACGGACGCATCCTTTCCGATCACATGCGCGCCGAATGATCGCCCTCAAGCTGGCGCTACGCGACCTGCGCACGGGCGGGCGCGGCCTGTGGCTGCTCGCCTTGTGCCTGTTCCTTGGCACCGCCGCATTGGCGGGGATCGGCAGCCTGTCCGCCAGCATCACTCAGGCGCTCGATACGCAGAGCCGGATGGGGCTGGGCGGCGATCTGGAAATGCGCGTCTCGCAGCGGCGGGCGACCGTCGAGGAATCGGCCCGCTTTGCCGCCTTGGGGAAGGTTTCGGAAACCGTCGCGATGCGCGCGATGGCGCAAGCATCCGGCGGCGGCGCGCCCGCTCTCGTCAAGTTGAAGGCGGTCGACGGCAATTGGCCCATGCTCGGCACATTCACGCTGGAGCCCGGTGCCTTGGCAGCCCGCCCGCGCGGGCGTCAGGTGGCGATCTCGCCCGCCCTGGCGGACAGGATCGGGGTGCGGATCGGATCGTGGGTCCGGATTGGGGCGGCGTCCTTCCAGGTGATCGGCGTCATCGCCAACGAACCCGATCGCCTGGGCGAGGGGTTCAGTCTCGGGCCGACGGTGATCGTCGATGCTGCCGCGATCGATGCAACCGGCCTGATCCAGCCGGGCAGCCTCTACGAAAGCCGCTATCGCCTGCTCCTGCCACCCCGGGCGGATGCCGCGGCAGTGGGCAAGGCGCTGCAGCGGCGCTTTCCGTCAGCGGGCTGGAACAGCCGCACGCCGGAGGGCGCCACGGATCGGTTGCGTCGCACCGTCACCCAATTGGGTCAGTTCCTGCTCCTGGTCGGGCTGGCGGCGTTGGCGATCGCCGGTGTCGGCGTCGGCAGCGGGGTCAGTGCCTATCTCAGCCGGAAGACCCGGGCGATTGCGGTGCTCAAGGTTCTCGGCGCGCGTTCCGGCACGATCGCGGCGATCTTCCTGATCGAACTGGGGCTGATTGCGGGCGTGGGCATTGTCGCGGGGCTCGCGGTAGGGGCGGCCCTGCCGGCTTTGGTGGCACGGGCGGTCGGCGACGCGCTGCCGGTTTCGCCGGAGATCGCGATCTACCCGCAGCCGTTGTTGATCGCCGCCGGGCTGGCGCTGATCGTGGCGCTGCTATTTGCTTTGCCGGCGCTCGCCCGGGCACGGTCGGTGCCGGCCGCCTCGCTGTTGCGCGACATCCTGGCGCCGCCCTCGCGGCCGTCCCTCGTGACGGTGGCGGGGATGGGATTGCTGCTCTGCGCGCTGGTGGCGCTGGCCGTACTGACGGCGACGGATCGCAGTATCGCGCTGGGGTTCGTCGGTGCCACGGGCGGCCTGATCGTCGCTTTGTGGCTGGTGGGGCTGGGCATGCGCTGGCTGCTTGCACGCCTGCCAAAGCCCCGGCGGCCGCTCTTGCGCCTCGCACTCGCCAATCTGCACCGCCCCGGCGCCCAGACCGATCGGCTGATCGTCGCTCTCGGCCTGGGCTTCTCCCTGTTCGTGGCGCTCGCCGTGATCGACACCAGCCTTTCCAGCGAGATCACCAACGCCGCCCCGGCCAAGGCGCCGCGCTTCTTCGCGATCGATCTGCAGCCTGGCGACGCGGTGCGATTCCGCGCCGCGGTGCGATCGGTGGCGCCGTCCGCTCGGATCGAGACGAGCCCATCGCTGCGAGGCGCGGTCACTGCCATCAAAGGGCGCCGGGTTGCCGACATGCGCAACCTGCCCGACGGCGCCTGGATCGTTCGGGGCGACCGCACGCTGACCTGGTCCAAGACGATACCGTCCGGCAACAGCGTCGTCGCAGGGCGGTGGTGGCCGGCGGACTATCGCGGCCCGCCCTTGATCTCGATCGAAGACAAGGCCGCGCAAACGCTGGGCCTGAAAGTTGGGGACACGCTGACCATCTCCGTGCTGGGCGTCGACGTCCCTGCGCGGATCGCGGCGCTGCGGAAGGTCGATTGGGGCGGGTTGGGGCTGAACTTCGCGATCATCTTTTCGCCCGGCTATATCGAGGAGGCGCCCCACGGCCTCTTGGCCAGCGTCTACGCACCCGCCAACCGGGACGGCGCCATCGCACGGGCGGTCGGCGATGCCTTGCCGTCCGTCTCGATGATCCGCACCGGCGATATCGCCAGCCAGATCGGGGACATACTCGGCAATATCGCGCTCGCCATTCGCGCGACCGGTACGATCACCGTCGCCGCCGGCTTCATCGTGCTGATCGGGGCGATCACCGCCTCCGGTCAGGCGCGTCGCTACGATATTGCGGTGCTCAAGCTGCTGGGCGCGCGTCGACGGCAGGTCCTGGCCGGGCAGGCGATCGAATATGCGCTCCTCTCCGCCCTCCTGGCTGGCATTGCCCTTGCGGTCGGGGGCTTTGCCGGCTGGTATGTGGTCGTGCAGGTGTTGACGCTGCCGTTCGATCCCGATCCGCTGATCGTTGCGGCGACGCTGCTCGCGGCGATTGTGGTGACGATCGGAATCGGCGTGCTCGGCAACCTGCCGACATTGGGCACCAGACCCGGCCGGTCACTGCGCGAGACCTGATCCCGCGGCAGGGCCGCTCGATTCGCGTATCACGAGCTCGTAGGGGAGCAGGCGATGCGCGATCGTCCGGCGCGACCCTTCCAGCAGGGCGATCAGCGCATCCGCCGCAGCTTGCGCCATCTCCTCCAGCGGCTGCCGGATCGTCGTGACACGCGGCCATACGGTACGGGCGATCTGGCTGTCGTCGAAGCCGACGACGGACAGAGCGGTCGGCACGGCAATGCCGCGCTCGCCCGCCGCGATGATCGCGCCCGTCGCCATATCGTCATTCTCGGCAAAGATTGCCGTCGGACGATCCGCGCGGTCCAGCAGTGACCGGGCGGCGCTCAGCCCGCCTTCGAATGCATACATCCCGCATCCGATCAAATCCGGCTCGATTGCCGCGCCCGCGTCGCGCATCGCCTGCGTGAAACCCTCCCAGCGGGCTTTGCTGGAGGGATGGACCGGATCGCCGCGCAGAACGGCAACCCGGCGATGGCCGAGCGCAAGCAGGTGCCGCGCCATGTCCGCGGCAGCCGATCGATCGTCCACGCCGACCGACGGTGCCACGGCATCGATCGCGGGGTCGGGCGTAGGGCCGATGCGAACCAGCGGAATGCGGGCCGCGATCAACCCGTTCACGATGTCCTTATTGTCGCAGATCGGCGAACTCAGCATCACCCCGGCGATCCCGGTCGAGCGCACCAGCGCCACGGTCTGCATCGCCATGCGCGCCGAATCCTCGCACGGCATCACCAGCAGCCGCCACCGATCGCCACGCAGCCGATCAAGCGTGCCCGCCTCCAGGCCAAGAATGTAATGGCCGCAAGGATTGTCGTGGAGCAGGCCGATCAGCTGGGATCGGCCGCCGGCCAGGCTGCGGGCGGCCATGTTGGGATGATAATCCAGCGCGGCGCCGATCTGCAGCACATGGCGCCGCGTTTCCGCCCGGACGTTCGGCTCGGCGTTGAACACCCGCGAAACCGTCTTGATCGACACACCCGCCGCCAGCGCCACATCGGAAATTGTCGCCGGCGGACGATGCGGGCTCATATCGTTCATGATGTTATATGCCCGAAGGGCTCCCCCAAAATGTCATGCCCCTCCCGCCGGGAACAATAGCAACTCCGCGCACACTAAAAAAGGCCGCCCGGACCTGGTCCGGACGGCCTTTCTTATTGCTTTTGAAACGGATTAGGCTTCGTCGGCGCGATCGGTCGCCGCGTCGCTGGCAATCTCGCCAGGCTCCGCATTCGGATCGTACGCCTCGGTGAAGCCAGCCTCGTCGCGCTCGAACATCTGCGCCATGACGTCAACGCCCTGGGCTTGCAGTTCGGCTTCCTCAGGCGAGCGTGCGACATTGACCTTGATCGACACCGACACTTCCGGGTGCAGGGCGATCTTGACCGTGGTCACACCGATCGCCTTGATCGGCTTGTCCAGGACGATCTGGTTCTTGGCGACCTTGGTGCCGTCCTCGGCCAGCAGCTCGGCAACGTCACGGGCCGAAACCGAACCATAAAGCTGGCCGGTGTTCGACGCCTGACGGATCAACGTCAGGGTCTTGCCGTCGACGCCCTTCGAAGCCTTCTCGGCATCCGCGCGACGCGAAGCGTTATCCGCCTCGATCTGCGCGCGATTGCTTTCGAAAACCTTCTTGTTGGACTCGTTGGCGCGCAGCGCCTTCTTGTTGGGCAGAAGATAGTTACGTGCGAAACCGTTCTTCACGGAGACGACGTCGCCGATGGCGCCGAGCTTCTCGACGCGCTCAAGCAGGATCACGTCCATGCGTGTCGCTCCTTACTTAACGATGTACGGAAGCAGCCCGATATGCCGGGCACGCTTGATCGCCTGGGCGAGCTCGCGCTGCTTCTTTGCGGAAACCGCGGTGATGCGGCTGGGGACGATCTTGCCACGCTCGGACACGAAGCCCTGCAGCAGACGGACATCCTTATAGTCGATCCGGGGAGCATCCTTCGCGGAGAAGGGGCAGCTCTTGCGGCGGCGGAAAAAGGCACGGGCCATATTGCTCTACTCCCTTACGCGGCCATGTCGTCGCGGTCGTCGCGACG
This sequence comes from Sphingomonas sp. ASY06-1R, assembly GCF_052180265.1. Taxonomy (GTDB): domain Bacteria; phylum Pseudomonadota; class Alphaproteobacteria; order Sphingomonadales; family Sphingomonadaceae; genus Sphingomonas_I. The sequence continues at coordinate 1,331,786 of NZ_CP197464.1, forward strand.
CGGGCGGTCGCCACGATCACCACGGTCGCCACGATCCGGACGATCGCCGCGGTCACCACGGCCACGCTCACGATCGCGCTCGCCACGGCGCATCATCGCCGAGGGGCCGTTTTCGTGCTCGTCGACCCGGACGGTCATGAAGCGAACGATATCTTCGTTGATGCCAAGCTGGCGCTCGAGCTCGGCAACGACGCCCGTCGGGGCATCGATTTCGAGCATCACATAATGCGCCTTGCGGTTCTTCGCGATGCGATAGGCGAGCGAACGCAGGCCCCAGGTCTCGGTCTTGACGACCTTACCCTGTCCATCGGTAACGATCTTGGTAGCGGCTTCCGCCAATGCGTCCACTTGCGCCTGCGCCAGATCCTGGCGCGCAAGGAACACGTGCTCGTAAAGAGCCATGCTTCATATCTCCTGCCGATCGCTGACGCCGCCCCATGCGACGCCCCTCCGGCTGTCTTGCAAAAAGTAAACCGGGCGAGAGGCATGCGCCTTCGCCCGGATTGAGCCCCTATGCCGTAAGCCGGGCAAAAGGGCAAGCCGCATTCCGGAGGGGGCCATCGGGTTGCGTCGATGGCAGGCTTTCCTTTACCTGCGCCCCGAACTTGGCAAGGCCCGTCCGGGACGGTTCCTGGATCACGCCGAGCTTGTGGAGAGATTGATGCGGGCATTTCTGTTTCCTGGCCAGGGTAGTCAGGCCGTCGGCATGGGCGCCGACCTGGCCGCGGCAAGCCCGCATGCGCGGGCGGTGTTCGAGGAAGTCGACGACGCGCTGGGTCAGAAGCTTGCTCGCATCATGGCGGAGGGGCCGGCGGACGACTTGACGCTGACCGAAAATGCCCAGCCCGCCATCATGGCCAATGCGATCGCGACCTTGCGCGTGCTGGAACAGGAAGGCGGCATCCGCCTGGCCGAAAAGACCGACTTCGTCGCCGGCCACAGCCTGGGCGAATATAGCGCCTTATGCGCCGCCCAGGCATTCGATCTGTCGACCACGGCGCGGCTGCTCAAGCTGCGCGGGCAGGCGATGCAGGCGGCGGTTCCGGTCGGCGCAGGAGCGATGGCGGCCTTGCTGGGTGCGGACTTCGCGCTGGCGGAGGCGATCTGCGCCGATGCCGCTCAGGGGCAGGTGTGCCAGGCCGCGAACGACAATGGCGGCGGCCAAGTCGTGATCTCCGGCGACAAGGCAGCGGTCGAACGCGCGATGGCGCTGTCCAAGGAGCGTGGCGTCAAGCGGGCGATACCTCTGCCGGTATCGGCGCCCTTCCATTGCGCGCTGATGCAGCCGGCCGCGGACGCCATGGCCACCGCGCTGGCCGCGGCGGAAGTGCGCGCGCCGCTCGTCGCCGTTTATGCCAATGTCACGGCCGCGCCCGCCAGCGATCCGGATACGATCCGCGATCTGCTGGTGCGTCAGGTGACCGGTACCGTGCGCTGGCGGGAGAGCGTCGAGGCGATGTGGGCCGCCGGCGTCACCGATTATGTGGAATTCGGCGCCAAGGTCCTGGGCCCCATGGTCAAAAGGATTGCGCCGGACGCCAACGTCATGAGCGTGGTGACGATGAACGATATCGAGGCGCTGGCAGCAGCCCTCTGAGGAGAAACAGATGTTCGATCTTTCAGGAATGACCGCGCTGGTGACCGGGGCCTCCGGCGGGATCGGCTCCGCCATCGCCAAGGCGCTGGCCGCGCAGGGCGCGACGGTCGCACTGTCCGGCACGCGGCAGGAAGCACTGGACGCGGTCAAGCAGGATATCGGGGGTGGCACCGTGACGGTCCCGGCCAATCTGGCGGATGCCCAGTCGGTCGAAGGGCTGATTCCTGCCGCGCTGGAGGCGCTGGGCGGCAAGCTGGACATTCTGGTCAACAATGCCGGCGTGACCCGCGACAATCTGACGATGCGGATGAAGGATGACGAATGGGCCACCGTCCTGTCCGTCAATCTGGAAGCCGCGTTTCGTCTGATCCGTGCCGCCAGCCGTCCGATGATGAAGGCGCGGTTCGGGCGGATCGTCTCGATCACATCCGTGGTCGGCTGGACCGGTAATCCGGGGCAGGCCAATTACGCCGCCTCCAAGGGCGGGCTTACCGCGATGAGCAAGGCGCTGGCGCAGGAATTCGCCAGCCGCAACATCACCGTCAACTGCGTGGCGCCCGGCTTCATTGCCAGCGCTATGACGGATGCGCTCAACGAACAGCAGCGCGCGACCATTCTTCCGCGCATTCCGGCCGGCGATCTCGGCAAGGGGGAAGACATTGGCGCGGCGGTCGCCTATCTTGCCAGTCGCGAGGCCGGCTATGTGACCGGCCAGACAATCCATGTTAATGGCGGCATGGCCATGCTCTGACGCCCCCCTTGCGGGACCATTCCCGCAATTGTAGGGCAGCGCCAAATCGAGACCTAGGGAAGGTAAAAACACATGAGCGACACCCCCGATCGCGTGAAGAAGATTGTCGTCGAGCATCTCGGCGTGGAGCCTGAAAAGGTCACGGAAGATGCAAGCTTCATCGACGATCTCGGCGCAGACAGCCTCGACATCGTCGAGCTGGTAATGGCCTTCGAGGAAGAGTTTGGGGTCGAGATCCCGGACGACGCCGCCGAAAAGATCACGACCGTCAAGGACGCGATCAGCTATATCGACGCACATAAGGGCTGATCTGCAGGGGGCTGAGCCCTTTGCCTGAGGCCAAGCGGCTCTCCGACCCGGTGTCGGGGGGCCGCTTTCGTTTTGAGACTTGAATAGGAGATCGCCATGCGGCGCGTGGTTGTGACCGGACTTGGGCTTGTAACGCCGGTAGGCGCCGACGTTGAGACCGCATGGACCAACATCAAGGCCGGCAAGTCGGGAGCGGCGCGGATCGCGCGGTTCGACCCGTCCGATCAGAAATGCACGATCGCCTGCGAAGTGAAGCCTGCCGATCATCCCTGGGGCTTCGATCCGGGCAAGCGCGTCGATCACAAGGTCCAGCGGCAGGTCGATCCTTTCATTATTTACGGCATCGACGCAGCCGGCCAGGCCTATGAAGATGCCGGCCTTGGCGAGCTGACCTACGAGCAGAGCTGCCGCGTCGGCTGCATGATCGGTTCCGGCATTGGCGGGCTACCGGGCATTGAAAGCGAATCGATCGTCCGATTCGAAAAAGGGCCGAGCCGCGTCAGCCCGCATTTCGTCCACGGCCGTCTGATCAACCTCATCTCGGGCCAAGTCTCGATCAAATATGGCCTGCGCGGCCCGAATCACGCGGTCGTGACGGCCTGCTCGACCGGTGCGCATGCCATTGGCGACGCTGCCCGGATCATCGCTGCGGACGATGCCGACGTCATGTTGGCGGGCGGTGCCGAAAGCGCGATCTGCCCCTTGGGCATTGCCGGTTTCGCCCAGGCGCGCGCGCTGTCGACCGGTTTCAACGACACGCCGGAAAAGGCGAGCCGCCCCTATGACAAGGATCGCGACGGCTTCGTGATGGGCGAGGGGGCCGGCATCGTCGTGCTCGAGGAATATGAGCATGCCAAGGCGCGCGGCGCCAAAATCTATGCTGAGGTCATCGGCTATGGGCTGACCGGCGACGCCTATCATGTGACAGCGCCGCATCCGGAAGGCGATGGCGCGTTCCGGTCGATGCAGATGGCGTTGCGCAAGGCTGGGTTGGAGCCGAAGGACATCGATTATATCAATGCCCATGGCACCTCCACGCCGATGGGGGATGAGCTCGAACTCGGCGCCGTGCGGCGTCTGTTCGGCGATGCGATGGACACGGTATCCATGTCGTCGACCAAGTCGATGATCGGCCATCTGCTCGGTGGGGCAGGGGCGGTCGAGTCGATCTTCTGTATCCTGGCGCTGCGCGATCAGGTTGCGCCGCCGACGATCAACCTGGACAATCCCAGCGAAAGCTGTGCTGGCGTCGATCTCGTTCCCAACGTGGCCAAGGAACGGTCGATCAAGGCGGTGCTCAACAACAGCTTCGGCTTTGGTGGTACCAACGCGAGCCTGGTGATGCGCGCCATTTGATCCGGACCGCAGGAACGCTAGGATAAGCCGTGGCGAAACGTCGTTCATCCGCAGCGCGCGGCGGCATTGGCTGCCTGGTTCTGCTCATCCTGATCGTCATTGGGGCGGGCTGGCTGACCGTTCACCGCAACTGGACGGGGGCGGGGCCCGCCCAGCGGCCGACCGCCGTGGTGGTGCCGCCGGGGTCGACCTTGTCGGCGGCGGCGCGCGAGCTTGAGAAAGTAGGGGTGGTCCGCTCGACCACCGGCTTCCTGCGTTTTGCGCGGCGCTTCGGCTCGTCCGAGCCGATCAAGGCGGGCGAATATGAGATTCCGCCGCACATGAGCGCGCGCGATATTCTGGGCCTTCTGCAAAGCGGCCGCACGGTCCAGCGGCTCATCACCATTCCGGAAGGCATGCCGTCGATCGAAGTGTTCGAACGGATCGCGCGGGAGAAGCTGTTGACCGGCAAGCTGCCCGTGCCGGCCGAAGGGTCGGTGCTGCCGGGAACCTACAGCTTCCAGCGCGGCGAGCCGCGCAAGGCCGTCTTGAAGCGGATGCAGGATGCGATGACGCAGACGCTCAACCAATTATGGATGACGCGTAAGGCCAATAGCGTCGTGGGCTCGAAACATGACGCGCTGACGCTGGCGGCGATCGTGGAAAAAGAAACCGGCGTTCCGGAAGAGCGGACGATGGTCGCCGGCGTCTATTCGAACCGCCTTCGCATGGGCATGCGGCTGCAGGCGGACCCCACCATCATTTATCCGCTCACCAAGGGAAAACCGCTGGGCCGCCGCATCAAGCTCAGCGAAGTGCGCGCGCAAAATGACTATAACACCTATTCCATGGCAGGCCTGCCGATCGGCCCGATCACCAATCCCGGCCGCGATTCGATCGCGGCGGTCCTGGCACCCGCAAATACGCAGGCCCTGTATTTCGTGGCGGATGGCAAAGGCGGCCACGTGTTCGCGAATGATCTGAAGGATCACAACGCCAACGTGCAGCGCTATTACAAGCTGCGTAAGGCGCAGGGTGCGCGCTGAACGGCCAATGAGGCCGGGTACGTCGTCCTAGAGGTGCAGGCCTTCCGTTTCGGGAAGGCCGGCCATCAGGTTGAGCGTCTGGACCGCGGCGCCCGCCGCCCCCTTGCCCAGATTGTCGAGCGCTGCGACGAGGCGGGCCTGCCGGTTGGCCGCATCGGCGAACACGAACATATCCAGGCGATCGGTCCCGGACAGCCGCTCCACGGCCAAGGTCCCTTCCTCATAATCGGATACGACGCTGACGATCGGCGAGCCGTCATAATGCGCGGCGAGGGCGTCGCGCAGCATCGCGGCGTCGGGCTTGCCGGGCAGTTTTTCGAGATGCAGCGGGACCTCGACGATCATGCCGCTGAACAGGTTGACGACCGCCGGTGCGAAGAGGGGCGCCACCGTAAGCCCGCTCCGCTCCCGCATTTCGGGCACATGCTTATGGTTCAGCCTCAGCGCATAGCTGCGCCACGCCGTGGGCGCGGCATTTTGCTCGAATTCCGCGATCATGCTCTTGCCGCCCCCGGAATAGCCGGAGACCGCGTTGCACGTCAGCGCATAATCGGCGGGGATCAGCCCCGCCTTCACCAGCGGGGCGACCAGGGCGATGAAGCCGGTCGAATAGCAGCCGGGATTGCTGACCCGCATCGCGCCCGCGACGGTGTCGCGACCCGAAATTTCCGGAAATCCGTAAACCCAGCCCGGCGCAACGCGATGTGCGGTCGACGCGTCGATGACGCGCGTGGTGTCGTTCTCGATCAGCGCAACCGCCTCGCGTGCGGCCTCATCCGGCAGGCAGAGAATAACGATATCCGCCTCGTTCAGCGCGCCGCGCCGCGCCTCGGCGTCCTTGCGCCTGTCCTCGGGCAGCGTGATCAGTTCGACATCGCGCCGTCCCGCCAGCCGTTCCCGTATCTCCAGCCCGGTCGTGCCGGCGGCACCGTCAACGAAAATCTTGGTCATATGCTGATCCGCCTGCGTGCGGTGATCGGGTGATCGTGCAGCGGCTGCAGCCGCGCCGTCACGTCGGCGAGCGGTTCGATCACGGTCGCCATCCAATGCGCATTGGCATGGATCAGCCGCTCGCTGTCCACCATCATGCCAACATGGCCGGGGAAGAACACAAGGTCGCCGCGCGCGGGGGCCATGTCGTCGTCCAACAGGATGCCGAGCTGGTCGCGCTGCATGTCGCTATCGCGGGGCGCGTCGATGCCGGCCAGTTCCAGCGCGCGTTGCACCAGGCCGGAACAGTCGATCCCGTCCGCACCGCGGCCGCCCCAGCGATAGGGCATGCCAACCAGGCTTTCCGCCACCGTCACCGGATCCAGCGCCTTGCTGTCCAGCGCAGCCGCGTGACGCGAATGGATATAACCGTCGGCAATCCGCAAGAACCCGTCCTCATCCTCCGCGGCAACCCGCGCGCCGATCGAGAGACTTCTGACGACCGGGGCCTTGATATCGGGATTGGCGAAGACGAGCGCCAGAGGTGCGACCACGCGATGGGTCGGTGCCGCCATGGCGCCCAAGGCAGCTGCTGGAATATAGCCGACATAATCGTCATGGGCACAGCGTCCCCAGGCCCAGTCTCCGGCCTTGTCGATCAGCGCGAAGCCTTCCCCATAGACGAGCTGCGATATCGCCGGCGCCTGTTCGGAAGGGCGACCCCGCACGACCACGGCATCGACAACGCAGCGGCACGGTTCGGCACGCGCATAATGCGGCGCGAACAGCAGGCCCGCCAGCTCGACATCGGCAATGTCGGGCCGGTAGGCGTGCGTACGGGGATCAAGGCGACGCGATGGCCCCTCGAGCCGGAATCCGTCAGGCCGCAGCGTGGCGCATTTGGCGCGTGAGATGCGCGGGCGTGTCGCCGTCGATGAGTCCGCCGAAGCCTTCAAGGAATGTATGCCCCATATCCGTAGGCGCGATGAAAATGTTGCGTCTGTCGGCCTCGTCGCGCTCGCGGCGCAGATAGCCGAGGGCACCAAGCGTGTTCAAGGCGCGAGTCACTACGGGTTTCGAAACCCCCAGGGATTGGGCCAGACCGCGCACGGTGTGCGGGCCCGGCGTAAGATAAACCAGCAGAAGCAATGCCATCTGCCGATTGGTAAGATCCGGTTGGCCGGAGCGGACATAACCGACCAGCGTCTGCATCCACCCCGCCAGGGTCGTGTCGTGCATCATGACCACGCCTCACTCGATGCTTGATTGCTTCGTTGGCGGGAAAACACGCGGACGCGCCGATTCGTTTCATTGGCGCGCAGTATTTACATCTAATGTCATGGATCAGCGCGGGAAACGGCCCTGCAGAAGGGCCCAGGCAGCCCGCAGCCCCAGCGCTTCTCCGCCCTTCGGACGCCCTGGTTTGGCGGTCGGCCGCCAGGCGAAGGTATCGAAATGCGCCCACGCAATGTCCGGCGCGACGAACCGCTCCAGGAACAAGGCGGCGGTGATGGTGCCCGCAAATCCGCCACTTGGCGCGTTGTTCAGATCGGCAATGTCGGATTTCAGCATCTCATTATAGGGTTGCCACAAAGGCAGCCTCCACAAAGGATCCTCGACCTGCTCTCCTGCCTGGATGAGATCGTGCGCCAACCCGTCGTCATTGGCAAAAAGCGCGGGCAGATCCGGGCCCAGCGCCACGCGTGCGGCGCCCGTCAGCGTCGCGAAGTCCAGCAGCAGGGTCGGCTCCTGTTCGCAGGCACGCGTCAGCGCATCGGCAAGGATCAGCCTTCCTTCCGCATCGGTATTGCCGATCTCCACATGCAGGCCTTTGCGGCTCTTCAGGATATCGCCAGGGCGAAAGGCATCGGCGGAAATGGCATTTTCGACCGCCGGTATCAGCAGATGCAGGTGAACCGGTAGGCGCGTCGCCATGATCAGTCCGGCCAGTGCGATCGCATGCGCGGCGCCGCCCATATCCTTTTTCATCAACAGCATGCCGCTGCCGGGCTTGATATCGAGTCCACCGGAATCGAAACACACGCCTTTGCCGACCAACGCGATCCGCGGATGGGCGGGATCGCCCCATTCCACCTCGATCAGGCGCGGGCCGCGCGCCTTGGTCGCGGCACGACCCACCGCATGGATCATGGGATAGCCGTCGAGCAGTGCGTCCCCCTGCGTCACGGCAAAGCGCGCACCGTGCCTATCGGCGACGGCCTTGGCGGCGTCGGCCAACTCCGCCGGTCCCAGATCGCCCGCCCCCGTATCGACCAGATCGCGGACAAGCGCGGTTGCCTCTGCCAGGCGCACCATCTCGTCGATCTTGGCCGGTTCCGACGTCAACAGCACCCTGGGGCCGGGTATTTCCGGCTTTTCGCGATAGCGATCGAAACGATGCTGGGCGAGCAGCCAGCCCAAAGCGCAATCACCCGGCACGCCGTCCGCCAGTCGATAGCTGCCTTCCGGCAATTTGGCAGCGGCGGCCGCCAGCGACCATAGCCGGTTCTCCGCCTCCACGCCCACCGCGACGCTCCAGGCCTCGGGCGCTTCGCCAGGCAGGATCGCGAAACTATCCGCTTTCCCCTCGAACCGGGCCGCTTCGACCGCTGCGCGCACGCGGGGGGGCTGGACGCTCAGCCATTGCGCGAACTCGGCTTGCGGGACGAGCGTCAGGGTGCGGGCGGCTTGGCCACGATCCGGGCTGATCAATGTGGAGAAATCGGTCATGATCCCGCGCTGCCAGAGATAGGCCGGCGCCTCAAGCCGTCGGGCTGCGCCTTGGCCATTCCGTCACGGTTTAACCGTAAGCTCGGCCATGGTGGCCGTAGCGCGCGCGCCCAGATTGGCGGCGGACGTGCCTAGGCTGACTTCGTAGCGGCCGGCGGGGATGCGCCAGCGATGCGCCTTGTCGTCGAAGCGCGCCAGCAAGCGGCGGTCCGCGGTCATCGTCACCTTTCTGCTTTCACCGGGGGCAAGGGTGAGCTTCTCCCAGCCGATCAGGCGCAGCTCTGGCGTGCCGGCGAGCGATGTCAGATAGATTTGCGGCACGTCCGCCCCCGCTACCTTGCCGTCGTTGCGAACGATGAAGGATACGGACAGGTCCGATCCTCCACGTATCGCCAGGTCCGAATAGGAAAATTGCGTGAAGCTCAGCCCGTAACCGAAGGGGAATAGGGGCTTCAGCTTCTGGCGTGCATACCAGCGATAGCCGACATCCGCGCCCTCGCGATAGGGAAGCGGCAGCGGCTTGGTGCCGAGCGGCGGACGTTCCCCATCATTGCCGGCGCCGACGATGGCCGGGCGCGGCAATTGCGCAATGCTGGCCGGGAAGGAGACGGGGAGCCTGCCGGAGGGATTGACCCGTCCGGTCAGGACATTGGCGATTGCGGCGCCTCCGCGACCGCCGGGATACCAGGCCTCCAGGACCGCGCCGACCTTGCCCAGCCACGGCATCAGCACGGGGCCGCCGGTTTCCAGCACAACCACTGTGCGCGGATTGGCAGCGGCGACCGTGGCGATCAGCGCATCCTGCCTGCTCGGCAAGGACAGGTCCGGCACGTCATAGCTCTCGGTCGTCCACTGCGTGGCGAATATGATGGCAATGTCCGCGTCGCGCGCGAGCCTCGCCGCATTTTCCGGATAACGGCCGTCGTCCACGATCAGTTCGACATCCGGGAGGAGCTGGCGAAGTGCCTCGAGTGGAGATGAGGGATGGTACACCATCAACCGTGGTGCGCCGAGCACGCCGGTTCCCATGACCGGCATCTGCAGGCCCGGTCCCTCGATCGCGATCGTCTGCGAAGATCCTCCGCCCGACAGCACGCCAAACTGCGCCTGCCCGCCAATCACCGCAATCCGCCGCGCGCCCTTGAGCGGCAATAGGCCGGCCTGATTCTTCAGCAATACGATGCCGCCTTCCGCCACGGCCTGCGATGCCTTGCCGTTCGCCTGATAGTCGATCGGGCTCAGTTTGGCGGGCCGGTCTATCACGCCGACCGCAAACAAGGTCCGCAAGATACGGTGGACCATATCGTCGAGGCGCGCGCGATAGGCTGGGTCTGTCCGGACTGCATCCGTCAAAGGTGCGCCGAAATAGACTTCGCGATCGAGCTGCTCGCCGGATTCCTGATCCAGCCCGTTCAAGGCGCTCGCGGTGCTGTGAACCGCCCCCCAATCGGACATGAGCCAGCCTGGATAGGCCCAGTCGCGCTTGAGCACCTGGTTGAGCAGCCAGTCGCTGTCACAGGCCTGATGCCCGTTGACGATATTATAGGCACACATCACCGATCCGGGTTTCCCCGTCTCGATCCCGATCTGGAAGGCGAGCAGATCGCTCTCCCGTGCCGGGGCATTGCCGATCGTCGCGTCGACGAAGAAGCGCGCACTTTCCTGGTTGTTGAACGCGAAATGCTTGATCGTGGAGACGACGTTCTGGCTCTGGATCCCGCGGATCGCATCGCCGGTCAGGAGACCCGCCAGCAGGGGGTCCTCGCCCGCATATTCGAACGTACGGCCGTTACGTGGCTCACGCATCAGATTGATGCCGCCGGCAAGGAGGACGTTGAACCCCTTGCTCCACGATTCATTCCCCAGCGCCACGCCGGATTGGTAGGCGAGGGCGCGGCTCCAAGTGGCGGCCATTGCCATGATCGAGGGAAAGGCGGTCGCGCCGTCCCCGGGGCGGATATTGCCGGGATTGGTAACGCCAACGCCGGCATCGGCCTCTTGCAGGTCCGGTATGCCGAGCCGTTTGATGCCGGGAATGAAGCCGGCCGATCCCAGCGCCCGCTCAGGTTTTGGAATACCCAGACGCGCGCGTCCCATCGGTCCGTGCACAAGCGCGAGTTTCTCGTCCGTCGTCAGCTGCGCTTCCAGCAGGGACGCGCGTTGATCTGGATCGAGCGTCTTGTCCATCCAGGGCGGTGACGCCGCTATTCCAGCCGTGGCAGATGCCCACAGCATCGCCACGATCGCGGTCTTCGCCTGGATCGCCTTCGCCATATCATCCTCCTGTTCAACCGACGGTCGCATGGGGGATGGGTGCGCGCAATACGACCTTCATCGCAGCAATATGCCGTTCAGGCCGTCAGTCTTAGCGATGGACATTCGCCTCTTTGAAGATCCTGACTTTGGCTGGCAAAACCGACAAGCAAATCCTTGAACTACCAGGCTATTGGCTGGTCGCGGCGATTGGCGCGAGCCTGCTCGTCGTGCTGCTGCTGATGGCTGGGGTGCAGGTTGAGATCGACCCCGCCAATGGCGTCGATCGTCTGTTTGCCGTCGTTGCCGGCACGGCGCTGCTGGCGCGGTTTGCGCTCAGGCCCGGATCATCGAATGCCCAGCGCATCGCCCGTGACGCCATTGATCATATCGGCCTCTTCGCGCTGGTGTGTCTTGTCGGCGCGTTGGCCAGCTATCCGCTGGCGGCTCATACCAGCGGGTTCGACGACGTCGCGCTGGAGCGGGCCGATCGCCTGATGCACTTCGATTGGCTGGCCTGGTATGCGTTCGTGGCGGCACATCCCCTGCTGCAACTCGGCGAAAGCATCGCCTACCAGAGCATTTTCGTGACGCCGGTGATCCTGCTGGGCTATTTCGCGGTAAGCGGTCGGCGGGCCGAGGCGCGTATGCTGATCGCCTCCTTCTGGCTCGCGGCGTTGATCACCTTATTGTTGTTCACGCTCGCCCCGGCGCAGGGACCGCTCGCCTATATGTGGCGCGGGCACATACCTTACATGCCCGAAAGTGCGCTATATCAGTCGGAGCTCATACCGCTGCTGCGGCTCCATGAAGTCCACAGCATCGCCGTGACATCGCTGCATGGCCTGGTATGCGCGCCCAGTTTTCATACGGTTAGCGCCGTTCTTTACATCGTCGCGGCATGGCCGATCCGCCGGTTGCGCTGGCCGGTCCTGGCGCTGAACATCGCCATGCTGTTGGCGACGCCGGTCGAAGGCACGCATTATCTGGTAGATATGCTTGCCGGAGCCATCGTCGCGATCGCGGTGAGTATCTTCGTGCGCAAGAGCCTGCCCAGCCTGATCGCCACGCGCCGCGCGCTTCCGCTGGATCCGTTGGCGATCTTCCTGCGCCGGCAGCGCAACGGCAAGCTTATCCAGTTGCTGGCACAGGAACGCAGCAGCGGGCCACGTGCCATGGCGATCCTGGACGAAATTGACCGGCGTCGCCTGGGCGACTGATCAGGCGACGACGCCGAACAGGTCGTGCTCGTCCGCATCCTCGATAAGGGCGCGGACGAAGTCGCCCGGCTTCAGACCGCGCGTGTCGCGAAGGTGGACTTCGCCATCGATTTCAGGTGCATCGGCCTTCGATCGGCCGGACGCGCCGCCTTCTTCATCGACCGCGTCGATGATCACATCCAGCGTCGCGCCGATCTTGGCCTCCAGCTTGGCGGTCGAGATAGCCGCCGTCCGCTCCATCAGGCGTGCGTAACGCTCTTCCTTGACGGCCTCGGGCACCTGGTTGGGCAGATCGTTGGCGGCGGCGCCCGCAACCGGTTCGAAGCGGAACGCGCCGACCCGGTCGAGCTGCGCCTCGTCCAGCCATTGCAGCAGATATTCGAAATCCGCCTCGGTCTCGCCCGGGAAGCCTACCACGAAGGTGGAACGGATCGTGATGTCGGGGGCGATGCTGCGCCAGTTGCGCAGGCGCTCCAACACCTTGGCGTCATTCGCGGGACGCTTCATCGCCTTGAGCACCGAGGGGGCCGTATGCTGGAACGGAATATCCAGATACGGCAGCACCAGCCCGTCCGCCATCAGCGGTATAACGCGGTCCACATGCGGATAGGGGTAGACGTAATGAAGCCGCACCCAGGCGCCGAGCTGGCCCAAATGCCGTGCCAGATCGGTCATGTCGGCGCGCACTTCGCCGCCCTGCTTCAGCGGGTAAGAGGCGTAGCGCAGGTCCAGCCCATAAGCGGACGTGTCCTGGCTGATGACCAGCAATTCCTTGGTGCCCGCTGCCACCAGTTTCTCGGCTTCGCGCAGAATCGCATCGGGGCGGCGGCTGACGAGATCGCCACGTAGCGCCGGAATGATGCAGAAGGAGCAGCGGTGATTGCAGCCCTCCGAAATCTTCAAGTAGCTGTAATGTTTGGGTGTAAGCTTGAGGTCGCCGCTGAACGACGCCTGCGGCACCAGATCGAGATAGGCGGATGGCGGCACCGGCGCGGCTTCATGGACCGCGCCGACGACCTGCTCATATTGATGCGCCCCGGTGACCGCGAGCACCTGCGGAAAGCGCGCGCGGATGACATCGGCGTCCTGACCCATGCAGCCGGTGACGATCACGCGGCCATTTTCGGCAATCGCTTCCCCGATCGCCTCCAGGCTCTCTTCCTTGGCCGAGTCGAGAAAGCCGCACGTGTTGACGAGCACGACATCGGCCCCGGCATAATCGGGCGACATGCGGTAGCCGTCAGCGCGCAGCTTGGTGAGGATGCGCTCGCTATCGACCAAATTCTTGGGACAGCCGAGCGACACCATGCCGACCTTGGGCGGGGAGGGAAGGGTGGTTGCCATGGGGAAGCGCGCCACATAGCGTGCGCCGGAGCAAATTACGAGAGGGACGCTGCATGCGGCTGCCGGTTTTGATTCTGGGCGCACTCATCCCGGTTGCGCCGGTAGCGGCCCAGATGCCGGTCGTGCCCGTTCCGACCACCATGCCAGCGCATGGCGAGACGCCGCCGGTCGACTATGCACAGTTCGGCAACTGGATCTGCCGGCCGGGCGTCGACGATGGCACCTGCTCCGCCAACCTCGATGCCATGCGCGTCGATGCCGCGGGCACGCGCCAGCCAATTCCCTATGTGCCGGCGAAAGACCCGCCGATCGACTGTTTCTACGTCTATCCGACCGCGTCGACCGACCCGACACTCTACAGCGATCTCGTTCCCGATGCCGAGGAAAAGCGGTCGGTGCATGGCCAGGCGGCGCGCCTGGGTGCCGCGTGCAGGCTGTTCGTTCCCGCTTATCACCAGCTCACGATCACCGCGTTGCGCTATACGATGGCGCAAAGTTCGGCCGCCAAACCCGCGCCCAAGCTGGATTTCGACATCCCTTATCGCGACATTCTCGCGGCGTGGCGCAGCTATCTGGCGCGCGATAATCACGGCCGGGGCGTCGTTTTGGTGGGTCACAGCCAGGGCGCGATCATCCTCAAGCGGCTGATGGCCGAGGAAATCGACGGCAAACCCGCGCAAAAACGGCTGGTTGCGGCCTATCTGGCGGGCAATCTGGACCTCGATCAGGCAAGTTTTAAGCATATTTCGACGTGCAAAACGCAGGATCAGAGCGGCTGCGTGGTCGCTTGGTCGACCTATTTTGCGGATTATGAGGGCCCTCGCGTGTTCGGCGGAACGGCCGGCGGGGCGGCTTTATGCGTGAATCCGGCCGCGGTTGGCGGCGGGCGCGGGGCGCTTGACGGCTTTCTTGGCAAGCCAGGTTTCGCCCCGGCGAACGATCCGCCCGCCGTGGAAATGGCGGGTCAGCTCAGCGGCGAATGCGTCGTCGACGGCAAGGGGGCCGTGCTGCGCGTACGGGTCGAGCCCGGCAAATATGCCGATCTGCTACGCGCAAGCCTGCAGCGCTACAGCCCAACGCCGACCTGGGGCCTGCATCCGCTCGACATCAGCCTGGTCCAGGGGAATATGATCAGCCTGATCCAGCATCAGGCCAAGACCTGGCAGGCGCAACGATAGCTAATTGTCGTTGGCGTCCGTGTCGGCGCGGCTGGTGTCTGAGCGGGCATCGTCGCCGCCCTCGCGCTGCTTGGGGAGCAGGCTCATCGGATTGACGGGTTTGCGTCCGCGCAGGACTTCGAAAAAGGTTTGCGGCCGATCGACGCCGCTGCCGCTCAGCCCGACCTGCGCAATGGCCTGACCGATCTTCACGGACTGGCCCCGCTTGACCAGCAGCCGATCGGCATTGCCATAGATGGTGACCCAGCCATTGCCGTGGCGCAGCAGAACGACGTTGCCGAAGGCCGGATGCTGGCCGACCCAGATGACAATTCCGTCGGCCGCGGCACCGATCGGGCGGCCGAACGGGGCGGCGATGGCGATGCCGTCGCTCCGCCCGCCATTGTCCATCGGCCCGTAGCGGCGGATCACCTTGCCCTGCACCGGCCATGCGAAACGGCCGCCAAAATCCACCGCCGGCTCCGCCACCGGCGTGGTCGCCGGCAACGTCCGCCTGGGCGAGGCGGTTGGCGCGGCAGGGCGGGCCTGGGGGGCGAGGGCGGGCTCGCCGCCGGTCGCGATATCGGTGAGGTCGATCTTGAACGCCGCCGCGCGCTGCTCAAGCGTCATCCCCGCGACTTCCTTGGCAGGCGGAAGCAGCAGCCGCTCGCCCTCCCGCAGGGCGTAAGGCTCTTCCAGATGGTTGAGATCGACAATACGCAGCCATTCGACCCCGTAAGCACGTGCGATGGCGATGCCGCTCTGCCCCTTGCGGACGGTGTGATAGCGGCCGGCGGCGATCTTCAGCTTCTGCCCCGGGCGCAACCGAAAGGGCGGTTCCAGATCATTGTCATGGGCGATAACGTTGGCGCTTCCCCCGGTCTTTCGCATGATCGCCAGCAGCGTGTCGCCCGGCTGCACGAAATAGATGGACTTGGGAATGTCGACCGCGTCGGGAGAGACCTTGGTGACGTCCCACACCGCCTTTTGTCCGCCCGCCGGTTTGGGATCGGCAGACGCGGCGGCGGGAGGGGGTTCGTCGAACAGCTTGCGTGGAACGAATTTGGTCGTCGACGGCCTGGCGGCCTGCTTCTCCGGTACAGGCGCGGCGGCGATCAGTCCGATCGTCAGCAAGGCCGCCGCAATCCTCATGCCGGCAGCAAGACCTCCAGGCCGCCCATATAGGGCTTCAGGATCTCCGGCACGCTGACCGAGCCATCGGCCTGCTGATAATTTTCGATCACCGCGACCAGCGTGCGCCCCACCGCCAGCCCGGATCCGTTGAGCGTGTGGACAAAGGCCGTGCCCTTGCCTTCGACGGTGCGATAGCGGGCATCCATGCGGCGCGCCTGGAAATCCCCGCAATTGGAGCAGCTGGAAATTTCGCGATAGGTTTGCTGACCCGGCAGCCATACTTCCAGGTCGAACGTCTTGCGGGCGGTGAAACCCATGTCGCCGGCGCAGAGCAGCATGCGGCGGTAGGGGAGTTCCAGCGCCTCCAGGATCGCCTCGGCGGCGCGCGTCATCCGTTCATGCTCCTCATCGGATTGGTCGGGCGCGGTGATCGCGACGAGCTCGACCTTCTCGAACTGATGCTGACGGATCAGACCGCGCGTGTCGCGCCCGGCCGCCCCCGCTTCGGACCGGAAGCAGGTCGTGAGTGCGGCAAAGCGCTGGGGCAGGCTGGCCTCGGCCAGGATCTGCTCGCGCACGAGGTTGGTCAGGCTCACTTCCGCGGTCGGGATCAGCCAGCGACCGTCAGTCGTTTTGAACAGATCCTCGGCGAATTTGGGCAGCTGCCCCGTTCCGAACAGGGCCTCGTCGCGCACCAGCACCGGCGGCGCGGTTTCCTGATAGCCGTGGGCCGCGGTCTGCGTATCGAGCATGAACTGGCCTAGCGCGCGATGGAGGCGGGCAGCCTGGCCGCGCAACACGGTGAAGCGCGCGCCCGACAGCTGCGCCCCGGCTTCGAAATCGAGGCCCAGCGCAGGCCCGATGTCGGCATGGTCGCGGGGCGCGAAATCCAGTGTGCGCGGCGTTCCCCAACGCTTTTGCTCGACATTGCCGGACTCGTCCTCACCTTCGGGTACGCCGGGGGCGGGAAGGTTCGGGATGGCGGCAAGCGCGGCGTTCAAGGCGTCATCCGGCCCGGCCGCTTCACTTTCGAGCGCCGCCATCCGCTCCTTGATGCCCGCGACTTCCGCCATCAGGGCCTGCGCGGTCGCTTCATCGCGCGCTGCTTTCGCCTTGCCGATTTCCTTGGACGCTTCATTGCGGCGAGTCTGCAAAGCCTGCGCTTCGCCGATGCGCGCACGGCGCTCCTCGTCGAGCTGTACCAGACCGGCCGCCAAGGGGGAGAGGCCCCTCCGTTGCAGGCCGGCATCGAAGGCGGCGGGATCTTCGCGAATGGCTCGGATGTCGTGCATGGCCGGGTAATGGCGGCGGGTTGCGATGGGTGCAAGCCTGCAACCCACAGCGCCGAACGCGCGTTGGCTGGCCGAAACGTTATAAGGAGGTTGAAGAATGCGCATTCCCCACGACGCCCATGTCCTGGTCGCCGACGGCGCGAAAATGCTGTTCTTCCGGAACGAGGGCGATGCCGAAAACCTGAACCTGACCGTCGTCGCGGCCGAGCAGCAGAGTGATGCGCCGGATCGCGACATCAAGACGGATATGGCGGGTCAGAAGCCTGCGGGCGGCGCGGCCGGTGGATCGACAGCGGGCGAAGCGGACTTCCATCAGCAGGCCGAAGACCGCTTTGCGGCAGAGGCAGCGCAGCGGATCAACCGCGGCGCGCTCGACAATGAATTTGAAAAGCTTGTCATCATCGCATCGCCCAAAACACTGGGCGAATTGCGCAAGCATTTTCACAAGGAAGTGGAGGGGAAGATCATAGCAGAGATCGCCAAGGATCTAACGGGGCACCCAGTGAACAAGATCGAAGCCATCCTCGACAAGTATGAGTAGGGCATCGGTTGATCCCACTAGGGAAACGACTTATCCCGTAACTGCAGCGTTACGATCTATTAGTCCTATGTTGGTTGAGCTTAGGGATTCATCTCGGGAGAGAGCATCATGAAGTATCTGTCTTTAGTCATGGTAGGGTCTGCAATGCTTGCCGCCCCGGCATTCGCTCAGGCACCTGCATCCACCACCGCGCCAGCAGGGGCGACCGCTCCGGCTGCCGCAACGGCGCCAGCCGCCGCCAACGTCACGGTCGGCGCAACCGTCAATGACAATACCGGCGCGCCGGTGGGCACGATCGAGTCCGTCAGTGGCGGTAACGCGGTTCTTTCGACCGGTACGGCCAAGGCGTCGATCCCCGTCACGTCCTTTGCGCAAGGCCCGAACGGGCTGATCGTCGGCATCACCAAGTCGGAACTGGAATCGAAGGTTGCGCAGGCAACGACGCCGACCGAGATCGCCGTCGGTACGGCAGTGTCGGATCCGCAGGGCGGCGCGGTCGGCAAGGTCGAAGCGGTGTCGGGTGACCTCGTGACGGTCGCCACGGCCAGCAGCAAGGTACAGGTACCGAAGAGCGGCTTCGCGAAGGGCCCCAACGGGCTGGTCATCGCGATGACGGCCGCTCAGTTGGATGCGGCCGCGAAGAAGGCAGCGCCGGCGGGCGGGGCTGCCGGAAAATAATATCCACAACTTAATTTAGGTTCAGGCGGCGCACGACATTTTGTTGTGCGCCGCCCGCTTGTTCGTCCCATCGCTCCCGCGTATAGGCCCGCCCAGGGCAGACGGGGCGGGGGCCACGGCCAACGTTCCGCAAGGTCGGGTGAGTACTCACATGGCTACCGCGATTAAACGTATCGACGAGCAGGATGACATGGGGCGCGTTGATCAGGACTATCGACCCAGTGCGGCCGAGGAGTTCATGAATCCGCAGCAACAGCAATATTTTCGGCGGAAGCTCCTTGATTGGAAGGAGTCGATTCTCCGCGAATCGCGGGAGACGCTCGCGCAACTCCAGGTGGATTCGCTGCGGGAACCGGATGTTACCGACAGGGCATCCTCGGAGACCGACTGGGGGATCGAGTTGCGGACGCGCGATCGCCAGCGCAAGCTGATCAGCAAGATCGAAGCCGCCATCCGTCGCATCGACGAGGGCGAATATGGTTATTGCGAAGTGACGGGCGAACCGATCTCTCTCGCGCGGCTGGAAGCAAGGCCGGTCGCGACGATGACAGTCGAGGCGCAGGAGCGGCACGAGCGCAACGAAAAGGTTTCGCGCGAGGAATAACGGCGTCGGTCGCCGGAACCGGTGCGGCAGCGGCGGGTTCGCTGTCTCATGCAAAAAACCGATCTGATCCGATCCGCCCAAATTGCAGGCATTGGTCTGCTGGCAGGCTTGGCGGGCACGGTCGCCATGTCACTCAGCCAAGCCATCGAAATGCGCCTCACGAAACGCGCGCCGTCGCCGACGCCGGCCAAGGCAGTAGAGGCTCTGACCGGAGTCGAGGTGCCCCAAGAAGCCACGGAGGAGCGGCTGTCGACCGCGGCGCATATCGCGTTCGGAACCAGCCTCGGCCTTGGGCTCGCGGTGATGGCAAAGGTGCCTGAGCCTGCGCGCGCCGCCCTGTTCCTCGCAGGATCGTGGGGCTCGGGCACGGCGCTGATTACCGGATTGGGCGTTTCCGATCCGCCCACGAAGTGGGGCAGCCGCCAGCTGGCAACGGACATCGGCCATCACGTCGTATATGCGGCGAGCGCGGCGCTGGCGTTTGTCCGCCTCCGCCGTTTGGTTCGCGTTTAATACGATGGCGTCGATCTAACCACCGCTCAAGGTTATGCGCCTATAGGGAGCCGAACGAGATGTCGCCCTTTGCTGGGCAGAAGCAGTGGCTGCTATCCAGGTCTTCGCGCAACCAAAGCGCTGTCACCAGCGCTTCACCGCTACCTGCACCATACAGCGATGTCGCTTTTAGCCGTGCCGACATCGTTGCAGTTCGAGAAGGTCATAGCCCGCCCCGGTAGAGCGGGGAATGTGGTGCCCGCATAGGTAAGAGAGTAGCTGCTGCTCGCGATCGGCTATATTTCAACGGATGCCGGAACCGTTTAACCCGCTGGCGGTTTGGGCTCCACGCATAGTCGGCTCTGGAGCGAATCCGAGTGTTTGGGACTACCTAAAAAGGTAAGCGATTGGAAATTTCGGACCTCC
The DNA here is from genome assembly GCF_052180265.1 of Sphingomonas sp. ASY06-1R. Classification (GTDB taxonomy): domain Bacteria; phylum Pseudomonadota; class Alphaproteobacteria; order Sphingomonadales; family Sphingomonadaceae; genus Sphingomonas_I. Next base: position 1,351,625 of record NZ_CP197464.1, read on the forward strand.
GCGACGGCTGGCATCGGTTTAGGAATGTTTCAGGGTTCAGGTGGAACGATCGAGTTGATCGACCCTATCACTAAGGATGCAAAACATCCGGTGTTGTTACATTATGCTGGAGCAGGGGCAGGGCTCGCTGCTGGTATCCATAACATACCACGTTACGGAAAGATTTTTGATCCACGCAATCGAACGTCCAATGGGTCAACGCAGATAGCGCCGCGTGATTTTCACAACGATGGCGTGATTATAGTTATGAATGGATGCCCTGGGCCAGACCTTACGCTTGACGATTTCAAAGGACTTTGTTGCTTTGCTGATCTTGGTGTGGGGATATTTTACGGATATTCAGGAACGGCGCTGGCCATGAATATAAATCCTTCCGTAATCGCTAATATGAGCAGGGCACCTAGCCTGGCACCGGAGATTTTTTGGGCGACAGCTAACCCTAGGGCCATGCTCTTAATGGCGGGATTTAATATCGGTGTACAAGTTTATGGCGGCGTCAGCGCCTCCGGGGGAATTGTGTGGTGATATCGCGTCTTTGGGCGCGCCCTGCGGAGGGTGGGAAGATATTGATACTCATGGCGCTTATAGGCCTGATATTCGTAGGCAGGGGTGCTTACGGCATCGTCTCTTCCTGGAAACTTGTACAAACCGGCGTAATTGCAGAAGGTTGGATCCCCGCGGCGGACCGCCCAGATCAGTCCGGCGATGGATTAGGTCAGCCTATCGTGTATTTTACTGCGCGGAATGGCCAGAAAATTTCATTCATACAGCGTGGTTATGGCGCGCAGCCTAATAAAAGTCACGTAAAAGTTTTTTATTATCCCTCTAATCCTGCCAATACGGCAACGGTGGATGATTTTAATGCATTATGGTGGTGGAATATAGTTTTTTTATTCATAGGTAGCTGTGGTCTAGCAATTGTATTAGTTGTTCAACTAAATACGGAGAATAATAGATCATGATCTATCAACTGGCATTGATGTTGATGTTATCTCCGGATGGGGCGAATGAAACACGACAGGAAGCGCCTGTTACGCGACCTAATGTATTAGTTCCTATAGTAAAGGCTACTAAATCACAACCGATCGATAAATCTTTGCAGCAGTTACTTGATGAGGGTTATTCAATAACCTCCATGAGTGCTGGTATCGGATTTATAGGATTTGTTTTAAACCAAAACAAATCTTGGATAATTTGTACAATTGTTAATAGCGAAAAATCTGATAATTCTGTTGGTTCTAACTGTGCATCCCTCAATTAATTACTTGTAATATTTTTAGTCATCGTCGCTGCCTTGGCCGGCAGAAGCAAAGGCAGTCATCCCACTACTTCGTCCAACCAAGAGGCCGTCAGCAGCGATCCAGCGCGATCCGAATGATGCAGACATAGTTTTCAGCTGCCGGTAGGAGCCTTGCAGTTCCGGAATCCGTTTGCCCAGCGGCGATAGAATCTGGCTGAGGCAGTGTTGCCCTCTTTTACCAATCGATTGGCAGCGGCGCGCGCGCCCCTGGCCGCGATCTTACACGCCTGACGCGCCTCGTTATCGTCGTAGGTTGGCCAGGCCTCCCATTCGTTGTCCCATTCGCCTTGATCAAAATGCAGGGTCGGCCCCGAGGCATAGAAATGTTGCGTAATGACAAAGCCGGCCAGCGCACGGCCGGCCCGCATGGTCCCGGCAAACAGGCGGACATCGTTCGCGGGCCCGACCCGCAGCACGCCAGGCCCGTCTGCGGCGCCATGATTACATGCGCCGATCCAGCGAGCCGGCCCCGTGCCGAAATCACCAAGCTGAAGGAAGCGGCATCCGTTTGCATCCCGTAACGTGGGCACGACTGGTCTGGCGGACAGCGGTGTGAGCAAGGTGCATAGCGGGATTAACAGCGCGATCCGACAGATCTTCATGTGAATGCCCCACTTGGCTAGATCTGCTAGACTAGCCCTAATTCTAGGCGGCCGCTAGAAACCCAATCCTGTGCTGTCGATATGAAATGAATGTCGTATTGTCGTACGTGCCTCAAATGCCGTCACCTTGTTTCGTGGCGCAAAACTTTGAACGAATTTGAGTGACAATCGCAGCCGGCGCGGGGAAGCGGCCAGCGATCCGATAGTCCCGACCTTACCGTCTTTCCGTAATTGGCTGCGCGTTGTTTCCTGTTCTTGGGAAGTTTTGGGTGACGGGTGCCCTTACGACCTGGCGCGGGCGTTCTGGCGACCACGCGTAACGATTGCACCGTTCTAGCGGCAGCGTTATAGGCGCGCTTCAGGCGGCCCGCTTGGGCCGCCTTTTCTATTCCGGAGCCGTTCCGAACGATTTTCGTCCCAGATTTAGGAGTAAGTTGCGATGCCGATCACGCCTCTCATGCCCGTCTACCCGCGGTGTGGCGTGCGTCCGGTGCGCGGCGAGGGTGCCTATCTGATCGGCGAGCAGGGTGAGCGCTATCTGGACATGGCGGCGGGCATCGCGGTCAACATCCTGGGCCATGGTCACCCGGCGCTGGTGAAGGCGATCGCGGATCAAGCGGCGACGTTGATGCACGTGTCCAATCTGTACGGCTCCCCGCAGGGCGAGCATTTCGCGCAGCGGCTGGTCGACAAGACCTTTGCCGACACGGTGTTCTTCACCAATTCCGGTGCGGAGGCGATCGAGTGCGCGATCAAGACCGCGCGGCGCTATCATTATGTCAACGGCGCGCCGGAGAAGAACCGCATCATCAGCTTCTCCAATGCCTTTCACGGGCGGACGATGGGCGCGATCTCTGCGACCAACCAGGCCAAGATGCGCGACGGGTTCGAGCCGCTGCTGCCGGGCTTCACCGTGGTCCAGTTCAACGATCTGGCAGCGGCCGAAGCCGCGATCGGGCCGGACGCGGCCGCCTTCCTGATCGAGCCGATCCAGGGCGAGGGCGGCATCCTGCCTGCCACGCAGGAATTCCTGAAGGGGCTGCGCGCGCTGGCCGATCAGCACGGCATGCTGCTGATCCTGGACGAGGTCCAGTGTGGCTATGCGCGCACCGGGACCCTCTTCGCGCATGAGCAATATGGTGTCACGCCCGATATCATGGCCGTTGCCAAGGGGATTGGCGGCGGCTTCCCGCTGGGCGCCTGCCTTGCCACCGAAGAGGCGGCCAAGGGCATGGTGATCGGCACGCACGGATCGACCTATGGCGGCAACCCGCTGGCTATGGCGGCCGGCGAAGCGGTGCTCGACCTGGTCGGCGAACCGGAATTCCTGGAGAATGTGCAGCGCATGGGCGACCGCCTGCGCCAGGCGTTGGAGCAATTGCTGCCCAACCACGACCACCTGTTCGACAGCGTACGCGGCGTCGGCCTGATGCTGGGCATCAAGCTGAAGAGCGACAGCCGCGCCTTCGTGGCGCATCTGCGCGATCATCACGGGCTGTTGACGGTGGCGGGCGGGGACAATGTCGTGCGTATCCTGCCGCCGCTGAACATCGACGAGAGCCATGTGGCGGAATGCATCGAGAAGCTCTCGGCAGGCGCGCGCAGCTATCAGGTGCCCGAGGCGGCGTGATGGGCGGGCGTTGCCCCCGTTCGTCCCGAGTAACCATCGAGCTTGTCGAGATGGTGTATCGAGGGATGCCCGGGCGAATGTCTCGATACGGGTTCTCGGCAAGCTCGAACCCTACTCGACACGAACGGAGTGGGGAATGCGCGTGATCCGGAATTTCATCGATCTTGCCGATGCGGGCCCCGACGGGCTTCGGGCGATGCTGGCGGATGCGGATAGCCGCAAGAGGATGCGTGCCGGCTGGCCGAAAGGAAAGCCGGACGTCGACCGGCCGTTGGACGGCCATGTGCTGGCGATGATCTTCGAAAAGAACTCGACCCGTACCCGCGTGTCCTTCGACATGGCGATGCGCCAGTTGGGCGGAACGACGATCGTGATGGATGCGGGATCGATGCAGCTTGGCCGTGGCGAGAGCATCGCCGATACGGCGCGGGTGCTGTCGCGCTATGTCGACGCGATCATGATCCGCACCGACGATCATGCCAAGGTCGAGGCGCTGGCCGAATTTTCGACCGTCCCGGTGATCAACGGGCTGACCGACCAGAGCCATCCCTGCCAGATCATGGCGGACATGCTGACGGTGATGGAACGCCGCGGCAACCTGGAGGGATCGCGCTGGGCGTGGCTGGGCGACGGCAACAACGTCCTGCATTCGATCATCGAAGCGGGCAGCTTGCTGGGCTTCGACGTGACGGCGGCCTGCCCGGAGGGCTATGATCCCGACCCGGCCGTGGTGGCGACCGCGAAGGAACGCGCGGGCAATCATCCGTTCGTGCTGACGCGGGACGCGGAGCTTGCCGTGACCGGCGCCGACGTCGTCCTGACCGATACGTGGGTATCGATGGGGCAGGCGCATGCCGAGGCCAAGATGGCGGCGATGGCGCCTTATCAGGTGACCGAGACGCTGATGGCGCAGGCGAATGGTGACGGCCTGTTCCTGCACTGCTTGCCCGCGCATCGTGGCGAGGAAGTGGTCGATGCGGTGATCGACGGGCCACGATCGGCGATCTGGGATGAGGCGGAGAACCGGCTGCACGCCCAGAAAGCTGTTTTGCTATGGTGTTTCGGTAAGATCTGATCGGGCGGAAGCGGAGTGCCGTTGGCGGCGGCCAGGGTCGCACGGTTCCGCTTAACGGGAGATCGTTTTTAGCCGGGTGGCCCGACCTCCAGCGGCCCCGTCATGCGCCGGGGCGACGGTGCGCGGCGGGTGGCCAAATGGAAACAGCTTCCTACATGGACGCCATGACGACCCTAAATCTCGATACATCGCTCGCCTTCACCATCCCGCAGCGTCACGCCCGTGGCCGGTTGGTGCGGTTGGGGCCGGCGCTGAACGACATCCTGTCCGCGCATGGCTATCCGCCGGCGATCGAACGCGTGCTGGCGGAAGCGATCGTGCTGGCCGCTTTGCTGGGCGCGACGTTGAAGGATGTCGAAGGCCAGCTGACGCTGCAGGCGCAGACCGAAAATGGCGTGATCGACCTGCTTGTCGCCGATTATCGCGGCGGCGAAATGCGTGGCTATCTGCGCCATGACCCGGACCGGCTGGGGGAGCTGCCAGCCGATCCTTCGCTGTTCGCGCTGTTCGGCAAAGGCTATCTGGCGATCACGTTCGACCAGGCGGTGTCAGGCGAGCGCTATCAGGGCATCGTTCCGCTGGAAGGTGGCAGCCTGGCCGAAGCGGCGGAATCCTATTTTGCGCAATCCGAGCAGATACCCAGCCTGGTGCGGATCGGCGTCGGCCGGTCGGCCGACGGCCAGGTGATTGGCGGTGGGCTGATGCTGCAGCATCTGCCGGAAGGCGAGGAGGGGCGCGATCGCATCCACACGCGTCTCGATCATCCGGAGTGGGGGCATATCGCGGCGCTGGGCGGCAGCGTTCGCAGCGAAGAATTGGCCGATAGCAACTTGCCGCTGGAGACGTTGCTCTGGCGCCTGTTCAACGAGGACGAGGTCAGGGTGACACCCGGGGTGGCGCCGCGTCGCGGCTGCCGTTGCGATCCCGACCATGTCGCCAGCGTCATTGCGCGCTTTCCGGAAGACGAGCAGGCAGAAATGGCTGGCCCCGACGGCCTGATCGAAGTCAATTGCGAATTCTGCGCCCGGGCCTTCAAGATCGAGCCGCTGACGGCACAAGCTTAACAGACCCGGCACAACATGATGATGCCGGTTGGTCCGCCTGCGACGCGGGGCCAGCCGGCACATTGCATCGGTCAACCAAAGCCAGCACATTCCCCGTTAAGGCGGGGTTTAGTTTGCCCGTGATAGCGCTCTGCTTGTGCCATCCGGGCACTGTCCTCCCTAGACAGCCCTAACCGGCATACTGGGCCGCCCTTCGAGGCGGCCCTTTCTTTTGCGCGACGACAATCCATCCTATATTCGGCTGCCATGCAAAAGAATGAAGCAGAAAATGGCGCGGTCGTGCTCGTGTCCGGCGGTCTCGATTCGATGGTCGTCGCCGCCCTGGCGGTGGAAGCCGGCCACCCGCTGATCGCGCTGACGATCGACTATAATCAACGCCATCGGATCGAGCTGGAGGCGGCGGCGCGGGTCGCGACCCATCTGGGCGCAATACGGCACATCGTGCTGCCGCTGGATCTGACGCGGTTCGGCGGATCGTCGTTGACCGATGCCGCCATGGCGATCCCCAAAGACGGCGTCCAACCCGGCATTCCCAGCACCTATGTGCCGGCGCGCAACACGATTTTCCTGAGCCTGGCTTTGGGGCTGGCGGAGGCGACCGGCGCGCGTTCGATTCACATCGGCGTCAACGCGCTGGATTATTCGGGCTATCCCGATTGCCGTCCTGAATTCGTGGAAGCCTTCGAAGCGCTGGCCAATCTGGCCACGAAAGCCGGCGTGGAGGGCGATCGGTTCGTCGTGCGGACGCCATTATTGCATATGACCAAGGCCGACATTGCGGCGGAGGCCGCCCGTCTTGGCATCGATGCCGGCATGAGCTGGTCCTGCTACGATCCGCAGCCGGGCGACCTGCATTGCGGCCGGTGCGACAGCTGCCGGTTGCGCAGCAAGGGTTTCGCCGAGGCGGGATTGCCCGATCCGACCCGCTATGTGGCGGTGCCGTGATGCGCAATTATGCCATCAAGGAGATGTTCCTGACGCTGCAGGGCGAGGGGCTGCAAGCGGGAATGCGGGCGGTGTTTCTGCGTTTTGCCGGCTGCAACCTGTGGTCTGGCCGCGAGCAGGACCGGGCGCGGGCGGAGTGCCGCTTTTGCGACACGGACTTTGTCGGGACGGACGGCGATGGCGGCGGCCGGTTTGGCGACGCTGATACGGTGGCGGATCGCGCGTGGGCCTTATGGTCGGGCGATCTGGACGCAGCGGGCGGGCAGCCCCTGATCGTCCTCACCGGCGGCGAGCCGATGCTGCAGCTGGATGCTGCGCTGGTGGCGGCGCTGAAAGCGCGGGGATTTCGGGTCGCGATCGAGACCAACGGGACATTGCCGGTGGCGGAGGGGATCGACTGGATCTGCGTCAGCCCCAAAGCGGGCACGACGATCGTCCAGCGCAGCGGGGACGAATTGAAGCTGGTCTGGCCGCAGCCCGGCATCGATGTGGCCACGCTCGAAAGCTGGGACTTTCAGCATCTGCTGGTACAGCCGATGGATGGCGCGCATGCGGTTGAGGCGCGGGCGGCCGCGATCGGCTTTGTCCTGCGCAACCCGCGCTGGCGGCTGTCGATCCAGACGCACAAGGTTGCCGGGTTGCGTTAGAGTATGATGACTTTACACTGATCCGTTCGTGCCGAGTAGCGACCGAGTTGCCCGCAGGGCGTATCGAGGGCGCGTATCGAGGCATTGGCGGGTGTCTCTCGATACGCGCTCTCGACAAGCTCGATCGCTACTCGAGACGAACGGGCGCTACCGAAGTCATCACGCTCTACGGCGTATCTGGGTTGCGAGTCTGAAAAGCGCGCGGACGCGGCCCCGTCATCGCCGAGCGGTAATGACAGCAGGAAGCGGGCTTGCCTCAGGCGACGCCGCCGCCTGAGCGTGAAGCGCCGATCAATTCTTGCAGCGGATTTCCTTGCCGCGCTTGTTGTAGCAGCGGGGATCGGAGATCGGCGCGAGGGCCATGCCGCTGTTCCGCATCGCGAATGCCCGATCGCCGGCAGGGATCAGGCTGTTGCGGAATTCGCGCATACGCGCGACCGCAACCTCACCAAGGTGCCCGCGCGTCTCGTCCAGCGTCTGCTGGCCGATCGAGGCCGCGGTTTCACAGAAGATCAGCTGTGCCTGCAGGGTCGAGAAGCTGTTGTAGGTGCGCGTGGTATATTGATCGAGCGCATTCTGCCACGCCTTGCCGCCGGTCCGTTTGAAATAAGCGGTCAGCGTCGCGTAGGTCGCCTGCAGCTCCGCCGAATGCTGGCGCAACATATTGTTGTAATTTTCGACCGTTCGCAGCGTGGGCGCAAATTGGCATTGCAGCGCGGCGACGTTCAGGCCGGCGCGCAGCGTCCAGACCAGATTGGCCTCAAGCTCTTTCGGCTGTGCGCCCGGCATGGGCAGCGTGATACCGGTTTCGCCGCCGGCCGCGGGCGTGCCCGCCAGCGCAGGGCGGGACCAGAAAAGATAGGCCTGCGCCGGGGCGGCAAAGCTGGCCGCTGCGGCGCCCAGCGCGATCAAGCCCAAGGAACGATAGAAACGAGCCGTCATGCACATACTCTCCAATTCACCGAACCTTTAGCGGCTTTGGCGGCAGGGAAAAGCATTTACAGCCCGCACTCTAAACCTTCGGGCGCATCAGGTGCAATTAGTGGCGATGTTCCCGCCGCAGCGCATAGCGGCCCTCGGTGAACGGCTCGAACAATCCGGGGATGGCGGGGTGGTCGATCGGCTCTTCGGTTTCGTCATGTTCCAGGTTTTGCTGGCTGACATAGGCGATGTAGCTGCTCTCCGAATTTTCCGCGAGCAGGTGGTAAAAGGGCTGATCGCGCTTCGGCCGAACGTCTTCCGGAATGGCGGCATACCATTCCTCGCTATTGGCGAAGACGGGGTCGACATCGAAGATGACGCCGCGGAACGCGAACAGGCGGTGACGCACGACATCCCCGATCGTGAAGCGCGCTTCCGATACCGGTGGCATCGTGTCGAGACCGAGGGGTGGGATGATCGTACTGCGGGAAGGAATCATGGCTTTAATTTAATGTCGCATCTTTCCTGTGCAAGCCACGCTTGGCAAGCGCGCTCGTGTGCGTTAGGGGCACCGCTCTTTCGGCCGGACCCCGCTACGGAGAGGTGCCAGAGTGGTCGATTGGGACGGTCTCGAAAACCGTTGTGCCGCAAGGTACCGTGGGTTCGAATCCCACCCTCTCCGCCAGGGGGGCCTCCACAGGAGGCCCCACACGTCCACCGGGATTGACGATCTTCCTTTGAAATCGAGCCCTTAGCGGCTCGACCCGGCCATGCTGGTCCGCACGCCTCCAAATATCGGTGTGGTCCCAGACGTGGTCCTGGCATGGGAAAAACGTGGTCCTGGAGATTGCCATGCTCACCGACGCCAAGATCCGCGCCGCTAAGCCGCGCGGCATGATCGATGCCAATCTGCTGCAGGGACGGACTGCGTTCGAAGTCGTCGCTCGCGCGTGGCATGGCGTCTCCGAGGGGCAGTGATCGCTTGTCTGACCGCGGAGGCGCGGTCAGCGCGTGAGAATCTGGGAAGCTATCCTTGATGAATGGCGTGCTGATCGTCGTGCACGGAAAGGCTGGGACCCATGCCACCCTCTCCACCGCCACCCATTGCGCCACCGCCACCGCCACCGGCGCCCCCGCCAGCATCGTTCTTCGCAGCGGCGGCCTTGCCGCCGGTCGAGCCAGAAGGTCTAGCCGGACCCTGCATCGGAATCTCCAGGTCTGCGGGGATCGGATCGAGGTCGAGCGCGTCGCGGACGAAGGCGCGTAGCGAAACCACCAGCGCGTGGGTGTGAACCGGATGGCCTGCGACGAGCTCGCGCACGGCCTTGTCCGCCAAGCGTACATGCTCCTCCGTTCCGAGCAGGATGATGTCGGAGAGGGCCGCCTCTACTGCGTCACGGATGCGGCGCGTGCGATCGGATCGCGACGCGGTTGCAGCGCTGAGATCGAGCGCCGCCATGGGTTCCTGCTGCCGTTCGGCCTGCTCACGCACCTGCAGATCGCGCTTGTGCGTAGGATCGACCGCTAGATCGCCGGTGAACGAGCCGCCCAGCGTCTTGTATGCTGCGATCAGGGTGCGGAGCCGCTCGTTGATCTGCCTGTTCATGCGTTCGCGGCGCTGCTGGAACGTCATCATAGTGAGCAGGCGGATGCCCACGCCTAGGAGCGTCACGAGCACCAGGCCAATCATGGTGGCAAGCAGGTTTTGCCATGAACTGAAATCCAGGTTCCGCAAGGACCTTCCCCCAATCGTATCGTCTCAACGCGCCTTGCGCGGCAACGTGTCCCCTTTTTGCGAATCAAGGTCCTGGATCGGCGGAACACGCAACAAAACGGCGGTGCCCGAAGGCACCGCCGCCTGTGTCCCTGTCGCAAGTCGGGTTGGGCTACCGAATGGCGCCCGCAACGACCGCGGCGATGATGCCGCTGGTGATACCCACCAGCACCGCATCGTTGCCCGATTGGACGTAACGATAGCCTCGCGGCGGGGCACGAAGGCCGCGATAGTTACGATAGTCGATCTGGCGGTAATTGCGGGCCTGGCGTTGATCGAAGCGCTGGCCTTTGCGCCAATCGCTACGATAATGCGGGACATTCCGCTGCACGACCGTCTTCTGCACAACATTGCCATTACGCTTCACGATTGTGGTGTGGCGCTCTGTGCGATGACCCTGTGCGTTGGCGACCGAGGCGGCCATCGGGCTCAAGGCAACCGACGCGGCAAGCGCTGCAAGGATGAACTTCTTCATAATCTGTCTCCGAAACATCGGCGCCGTCGCTGGCGTCGACACCTATCTGGGCGCCACCTGTCGCAGGCCTGTCTCCGCCGACGCACGAAATTGTCGCAAAGTGTCGCGGCGTACCAAGCCGCCCCTCATGCGACCGACAGGCTCCAATGCCTGCTTTCGCCATCCCATACCGTCAGGGCCATCAACTGGGCGGCCACTTACTCAGCCGAAAGGAGCAATCGGCCGTTTCTAACGAGTGCTGAGGCAGGCTGAGCGTCTGGCAATTGGGCTTTCCAAAAGTCGACGTGGCCTTGGCGCGGAAAATGCACGAAGATGAAACCATGCTTCAGCGTTCACCGCGCATCGCCTGCATGGTTGTACTGCTTGTCATAGGGTCTTCCTGCTCGGGCGACGACAAAGAGGCGCGGCGCCGCGCGGCTGGGAGCAACCCCACGCCGGCGGCGTTCGCGCGGGTTGCCGACGCCTCCCGTGGCCGAGCTATTTTCGGCCGATGTGCCGCGTGCCACACGATCGGGAAGGGCGCTCCCGATAATGCAGGCCCTAATCTTTACGGTATCATGGGGAGCCCGGTGGCACATAACAGCGCGCGATTTGGCTACACCGATGCCCTTCGCAGCGCAGGAGGCGTTTGGACAGAGGACCGGATGGATCGCTGGTTGACGAGCCCGCAGCGCTTTGTTCCCGGTACTTCGATGGGATTCCAGGGCCTGCAGGATCCGTTAGATCGTGCTGACCTTGCAGCCTACCTTAAGACGCAGGGCTAGCGCCTCGCCATTACCTCTGCGGGCAACCGCCCATAAGCGTCTTAACCTTGCATCTGAACGTGTGATCCGGGGTGGGGGGCGCGAGAGGGCCGAGCGCCTTGTTCTCCGAAGCCGCGAACCAGCCTGACGTTGGGCTGGGGCTTAGGCTATGGGCATCTTCTAACAGTTGAGCTCATTCCAAAATGGTGTAGTTTTTATCCGAAGCGGAGATTCTTATGGAATCGATAGAAGCATCGGATTTGGCATATCTGCTGCGGCGCGAGGCTGCGGAGCGGGCACAAGCCTTGGAAGCGTCCGGCGCCGCCAAGTCGGTGCACCTCCGTTTAGCAGATGCCTACGTCGAACGGATTTACGAACGGATCGGCGAACCTCATTTCGAACGGTCCAAGCAACGCTGCCAGTAATGAATCGGTAGTCGAGCGCTTGTGCTCGTTTGGCGGTTGGCGAAGCCGCACTGACGGGAAGCATTACTGAGCTGCCAAAGTTTCCTCAGGCCAGGTCATGCGACGGGAACTGAGGAGGTTGCGGAATGCCAGGTGTCGATCTGCGATCCGGGCTAACGCATCAGCGCACTATTTCGCGGCGTTCGCGGGCTGACAAAGGGTCCCAAGTCCTGATTGGTTTGCGGTCGATTTTGAGGGCACCCGATCACCGCCCAGGGCCCGCTTTTGTCGCACTCTTCGAGCAGCATACACGCTGCGTCGTCATGCCGTGGCACACTGCGCGGACGTGAATTAGCAGGCAAGGCTGTGCGGGCCGTCCAGCGGTGAAGTCGCGCGCGAGCGCAATAAAGATTCAGATCCTGAGGTGGCCTATGCCGGAAAGATCCAGGCCGCAGCTAGATCGGAGCCTCCCGTCACGGCGGGCCTTGGTGGGCGCTCCGCGCCATATCCTAAAAAGTCCCCGCAAATGATGCTTTGCTCTGAGAAACGACCGAAGGTTGCCTCATCGGAAGTATAAGATATACACGGTGTTCAATTTCTGGAATGTCGACGCTGTCACGGGGTGCGTGGCGCATAAGGGTGAGTGCAATGGAAACAGGTAGAGAGGATCGTGGCCACGCCCGCTGTCGGCCCGCAACGTCGATAAGGTTGGGCCTGTTGCTGGGTGTCCCAGCGGCGTGCTGCATGGTCGGCGTCGGATTGGGCTCCCCCGCGGATGCCCAGACGTTCGCTTGCAGTGGCTCTGCGCCTGGCCAACGGATGATAGGTATGGCGCCCGGCGGGGTGGGAGTGGCGCCGACGCCGCTCTGCGTAGCCGATGGATCGTCCGCCAGCACCGCGGGCGCCGACAGGCCTAGCGATCCCGCCGGCAATATGGCCGCGGCTGTGATGGCCATGGCAAAGATCATGCTCCAGGACACGGTGCGGATGACCGACGATCCGCTGTATCAGCGCCTGCGCAGCGGCTATTGGACGTATTTCAAACCTGCACCCGGCGTGAAGCGGGGCGATTATTGCATGGCTGCCTATGGCACGCTGGACGGCATCATCACGCTTTCCGGCCCCGGTGACGATTATCGGGGGGCGATGCTGTGGTTCACGGCAAGCCAATTACCCCGTCCGAAGAAGCAAAGCCTGATCCTGACCACGCTGGACGACGGGGACGGGAATCCGAGCACGGTACGGGCCATCAACTATGCCGCGACCGGGGCCGGGTTGGGAACCATCGCGTTCGCCGTCCCCAGCGCGGATGCAATGTTAGACGGAATGAAGGACACGACGCACTACCGGCTCACGTTCGGCAAGAACAAGACGCTAGAGATAGGCTGGAAAAACGGGGACGAAGCGCGTCGTAAGCTGAAACAATGCATTTCCGGCCGGGGCTGATCCACTCCGTACATAAGTTCGCGCTGTGATGGCGAAGATCCTGCTGGGCGGGCTGGCGGTGGCGGGCATGCTCTATGGGGGTACGCTGGGCTGGCTCTACGCCAAGCAGCGCACCCTCATCTATCCCGCTCCTCTCGACGGCGCTGCTATGGCGCTATCCGCCGAGGCGGGGATGCGGGCGGTGTCGCTGACGACGACGGACGGAATCGTTCTTCGGGCGCTGTACAGGCCATCACAGGGCGGGCGGCCAACCATCCTGTTCTTCCATGGCAATGGCGATTCCCTCGCGGGAAGTCGCGCGGCAACCGCGCTGTTCGCCGCGCAGGGTTATGGACTGCTGCTGCCTGAATATCGCGGCTATGCCGGCAACCCGGGCAGGCCCAGCGAAGAGGGGTTATACCGCGACGGTGCGGCAGCGCTCCGTTGGCTGGCGACGCACGGCACGCCGCCGAGCCGCACGATCGTGATGGGCAATTCGCTGGGATCGGGCGTTGCGACGGAAATGGCGGCGACGCATCGCGTTGCAGGGCTGGTACTCGTCTCTGGCTTTACCCGCATGGGGGATGTGGTTCGGTTCCATTATCCCTTCGTGCCGGTCCGGTGGTTGCTGCACGACCGCTATGACAACCAGGATAAACTGCAGCGTGTGGCTTGCCCGATCCTGATCCTGCATGGCGCGGCAGATCCGCTGATCCCGGTGGAACAGGGCCGCGCCCTTCGTGCAAGGAACCGGGGCGCTCGTCTGGAAATCGTGCCGGAGACCGGGCATGAACTTGCCTATACTCAGGCATCACAGGTTCGCACCGCAGCGTGGCTGCGCGCGCTTTCCGGTCAAGAGCAATAGTGGTTGATAGTTGTGCGCTGTACGGTGCAGCTTTGTAGCGTGGCGGCTAAATCGAGCCGAAAGTTGGCAGCGTGATACCCGGGCACGTAAAACGACGGCAATTAGTAGAAAGCGCCTGACTTGTTCTTGCGTGAGAACCGTTCCGCATAAAGGTCGTCTCCGCGAACGGTGGTATCCGTCAGAGAGCGGCCTAAGATGTTCGAGCAGAGGTCTTACGTCGCAGCAAGCGATGGGGACGCACGCCTCCTTTCACGAGTTTTACCGTCCAGATTTGTGCCTGGTCGCGGGAACTCTCCAAGCCAGCGAAACGGAAGCGGCTGTCTGCATCGGTTGTGGCCAGCGGCATCAGCGCGTTTTGAGGGATATCATAGATCGAAGGCGACACGGAACACGATGCCGGCGGCGACACCATAAGCGAAGCGACCGCCCGCGGCCATCAATACGCAGAGAAAGAGGTTGGTGATGGCGACAGACATTTGCTGCTTAGCCTCTAAACAAGCGTGGCAGGTGGCGCCGGCTCTCGTGTCCGTTGCAAAACAGCCAGCGGATTTCGCCAAGCCCACCATAGCAGGAGCGCGGTGCTCGTTCCCGCCGCAAGAGCCATGGGCATCGACGGGATTTCGGTCAGCAGCATGACCCAATTATTCCAAGCCGACGTGCGGCCGATCGTCTCAAAGCCGACCATCTGCGCGGCTGTGGCGAACGCAGCGAGGCCGAAACCGAACCGGGCGGTGGACGAGCGATGCGCGAGGTTGAGTGCAATCACCAAGGTCAGCCCCTCTGCAAGCTGAAGCGCCAGACGGAAACCGCCGAACCCGGCCCAGCCACCATGAGGAAACCCGGGAATGCGCGCAAACAGTCGGCCGATGATTGGAGCCAGAACGAGCAACGCTGTCGCGAGCATGGCGGCGGCGTGCCTCTCCCTGTCGCGGCGGCGCGCAAAGGCGTAGACGACCAGAAGGACGACAGTGGGCCCAGCGATCATGTCGGCGATAACCAGTTGCGAACCGAACGCTGCGTGAAATGGGTCAGCGTTGGTTCGCCACAATCGCGCCATGCCTTGCAACGCCAGCGGTCCGGCTGCCGCGAATAAAGGCAGTACAATGAATGTGGCGAGGCCGGCAGTGCGATGCCAATGTGCCCGGCGCGCATGAATAGACCAGCTCTGAAATGTGAGCAGCATCAGCCACGCTGTGGCCGTCAAGCCATGAGCATGTAGAGCAAAAGGTGCCGTGCCCAGTTGCCCCCAATAACCGGGCCAGAAGGCGACGGCGATTAGCGGAAATAGCATGAGCAGCCAGCGATAAGCTTGGCGGTAAGGCATCGTCGCTCCCCCGAAGACAGGTCTAGACTAACCGCCATTTGATCTAAGACAAGGGCCTCAGATCCATCATTTCCACGAAATTTGTGGCATGCGTCCTGTATCCAGTCGACCTCACCTCTTTCGACCATGGCTTCAGAGACGGGTAACACACCCGGCTATCTCTCAGTATGTCCGCACTCGGTCGATACGAGGCAGAACATCATAATCCTCGACAATAGCAGCATGTCGCAGCGCCCACTCGACGGCGATCGTCCCAAGTCTAGAAGAGGGGCGGCGGATTTCATCCAGAAATGCGTATAATGGTCCATTTTTTATTAGAATCGGTTATAATTCACATCACTATTTTTTAGTAAATTAATTTGCGTAGGCACTATAACGAGAATTCGTGGGAATATTAGTGTTAGATAAATGTGTGTTAAAAATACCCGTCCGGATATAAATTAAATTCCTCTGGAACTTCGTTAGTTAGCACAATGTTTTATTAATGGATCACTTTTAGACGGATCCTGCGATACGCTCATTATGCTGCGTTCGCCACTGGTCTAGCCTTGCTACGTGGATGCCGTCACCGCTGCGTGACGAGTCTCACGGCCTGATCCGCGCGGCGCCTGAGATGTAAATGCTTACCAAATCCCTATTTACGGTAGCGCTCGCTGCGACCGCCCAAGTCGCTTTCGCGCAGCAAGCGATCCCGGGCGTCGGCGTCCAGCTGCAGCAGATTCCGCCTCCCCCGATGCGGGAGAAGGCGTCGCCCGATATTGCCCTAGAGCGCCGCGCCCCTTCGGTGACGTCAGGTGCAGCCGGGCCAAGCGTCCGCGTCGACGTGCTGCACGTGACCGGGCAGAGCTTATATTCCGAACCGGAATTGATTTCCGCAACTGGCCTTGTCCTGGGTCGCACCATGACGCTGGGCGAGCTCCGCAACGCGGCAGCGCGGATTTCGGATTTCTACAATGCGCGCGGCTATTTCCTAGCGCGGGCCTATGTCCCCGAACAGAATGTCGATGGAGGAACGGTCACGATCGTGGTTCTGGAGGGCCGCTACGGTAAGATCGATATTCGCAACGCCACGCGGCTTTCGAACCGAGTACCGCAAGGAATTCTGTCCGGCCTCGACAGTGGCGACATTGTCACCACCGCGCCACTCGAGCGGCGGCTCCTGTTATTGTCGGACATGCCGGGCGTGCGGGTCAAATCGACGCTCGCGCCGGGCAGCGCGGTCGGCACGTCCGATCTGATTGTGGACGTCGCGCCCGGGCGCAGCGTCACGGGCAGCGTCGAAGCGGATAATGCCGGCAATCGCTATACCGGGACGTATCGTTTGGGTGGCAGCGTCTACGTCAACAATCCCGCTGGAATCGGCGATGTTCTGAGCCTGCGCGTGCTGGGTTCGAGCGGCGGGCTAGGCTACGGACGTGTCGCCTATCAGGCACCGGTCGGCAATTTCACCGTCGGTGCTGCCTATACGCATCTGCGCTACGATCTCGGCCGCGAATTCAACGCGCTCGATGCCGATGGCACGGCGGACATCTTCAGCGGCTTCGTCAGCTATCCTCTGATCCGTTCGCGAGACGTGAACCTCTATGCGCTGGCGAGCGTCGACTATAAGTTGCTCAAGGACAATATCGACGCCACGTCCACCCGTTCGCGGCGGAACAGCGCGGCGGTCACGCTCGGCTTCAGCGGCGATACGCGCGACAGCAGCGGTTGGAACAATTTCTCGGCCGGCGTCAGCTTCGGCGATCTCCATTTCAAGGATCCGCGCGAGCGTGCCGCCGATGCGCTGACCGCGCGCAGCGGCGGCGGATTCGGCAAATTCCAAGGCTCGATCGCGCGCCTCCAGACGGTCAGCGGCCCGGTCACCATCTATGGCGCCGTGCGCGGGCAGGTCGCGTTCAACAATCTCGACAGCTCCGAGAAGATGGAGCTCGGCGGCGCCTATGCGGTACGCGCCTATCCGGAAGGCGAGGCCTATGGGGATACGGGCTACGTCGCGACGATCGAACCGCGCCTCAACCTCGACCGCTGGACCCCCGGCCTGCCGGGCCATTTCCAGCTGATCGGGTTCATCGATACGGGCGAGGTGCGTTATGCGCACAACCCCTGGTTCGTTGGCTCGAACCACGCCCGCCGCAGCGGCTATGGTGGCGGGGTGAACTGGTACGGCCCCCACGGCCTTGCGCTCCGCGCCAGCTACGCCCGCCGCCTCGGCAACGAGGCAGTCACCTCGGGCCCCGATCGATCGGGGCGCTTCTGGTTCCAGATATCGAAGCTGTTCTGATGACCCGCCGCCGCAGCAGCACGGCCGCAGCAATTCGCGCATCAAAGGACAGTAATATGATCAGTTTTTCCGCTCAGCGTCCCGCCCCGCGCCTTGGGTTGACCTTGTTTGCCTCGACCGGCCTTGCCCGTTTCGCAAGCCTGGCCGCCTTTGGCTTGTGCGCGTCTGTCGCGGTGGCTCAGCCCTTGCCCACGGGCGGCTCCGTCAGCGCCGGTACTGCCAGTATCGCGACCGGCGCGAATAATGTCACCATCACGCAATCGAGCCAGTCGACCGCGATTAACTGGCAGGGTTTCTCGATTGGCAAAGGCAATAGCGTTGTCTTCGTTCAGCCCAATGCGCACGCGGTCGCGCTCAACCGCGTGACCGGAGCCGATCCGTCGGTCATCCTCGGCAACCTTTCCGCCAACGGCAAAGTGTTTCTCGTCAACCCAAACGGTATCCTGTTCGGCAAGGGGGCGAATGTGAATGTCGGCGGGTTGGTCGCTTCCACGTTGAATCTCTCCGACGCGGATTTCATGGCGGGGCATTATAAGTTTGCGGGCACGGGCGGCACGGTTCTCAATCAGGGGACGATCAAGGCCGATGGCGGCTATGTCGCGTTGCTCGGCGCGTCCGTCAGCAATCAGGGTTTGATCCAGGCCAATCTTGGCACCGTTGTGCTGGCGGGCGGCGAGGCTGTCACGCTTGACGTGGCCGGCGACGGACTGCTCAACGTCGCAATCGACAGGGGGGCGGTGAACGCGCTCGTCGGCAATGGCGGGCTGATCCGCGCGAATGGCGGAACGGTGCTGATGACGGCCCAGTCCGCGGGGGCGTTGCTGCACACCGTCGTCAACAATGACGGCGTGATCGAAGCGCAGACGCTGGAGAGCAGGGGCGGCGTGATCATGCTGCTCGGGGACATGCAGAGCGGCACGCTGAATATGAGCGGCACGCTCGATGCGAGCGCCCCGGCCGCAGGAAATGGCGGTTTTATCGAAACGTCGGCCGCTACCGTGAAGATCGCGGATAACGCACATATTACGACCGCCTCGTTGCACGGCAAAACCGGCAATTGGCTGATCGATCCGCAGGATTTCACGGTAGAGGCGGGGGGCAATATTTCCGGCGCCCAGCTTTCCACTTTGTTGGTAACGAACAGCGTCACCATCACCACGCAGACCGGCCTGGACACAACTAATGGGGCCACCCCGCCACTTACGACCCTGAACACGGCCGCGCCTGGCAACGGGGACATTTTCGTCAACGAGACGGTGACGTGGACGGCCGCACCGAATACCACGACGCTGACGTTCAACGCAGCGCGAGACGTCAACGTCAACGCGGCGATCACCGCCACTAACGGCAATGTCGTGGTCTGTTGCGGCCGGGACGCCAATATCAACGCCGCCATCACGACCACGAACGGAAGCGTCCTGCTGAGTTCCGGACGGAACGTGAACGTGGGCGTGTTGACGATCACCGACGGCAATCTGATGATCTGCGCGGGCTTCAACGTGCTTGTGGCCGGTAAGATCACCCTCACCAACGGCGCGGCGCTCGCGGCGCAAAGTCTTGGCCTACCCACCGGCACGACGATCATCACCGGCAACGCGGGAACTGGGCCCGGCGTCGCTGCGGGTACGCTGACCTTTGCTCCAGGCACGCCGACCGTCACCACCACCGCAGCGCCGGTCACCATCAATTACAATCCGGTCTCCTACACCGTGCCGACGGACTATTCGCTATTCTTCCCGATGTCGGCGGGCTTCGTGCTGACCCAGCATATGCTGCTTTTCCCGACGGCCACGAAGCAGGAAGACGGCACCACCGCGGTGACCTTGACCCGGTTCAAGACCACCGCGACCTCGGGTGTGCCAGCGGGCGTGACACTGGTTGCCGGCCCAGGCGCTACCGCCGTGTTTGACAGCTCCGATCCCGGTTCGAATCTCGGAATTACCTATGCGGGATATACAATCGCCGGTGCAGATGCGGCCAAATACGCACTTGCGACCCCTTGCTGCGGCTTGCCTACAAGGACTACCGGCAGGATCACCGCGGCTCCCCCGGCGCCTGCGCCAGCACCGGCGCCTGCGCCAGCACCGGCGCCAGCACCAGCACCAGCTCCAGCTCCCGCGCCCGCTCCGGCACCAGCTCCAGCGCCCGCACCAGCCCCGGCGCCCGCACCAGCCCCGGCGCCCGCACCAGCCCCGGCGCCCGCACCAGCCCCGGCGCCCGCACCAGCCCCGGCGCCCGCACCAGCACCAGCTCCCGCACCAGCGCCGGCTCCTGCTCCGGCACCAGCCCCGGCGCCCGCACCAGCTCCCGCGCCGGCACCCGCGCCCGCTCCTGCACCAGCTCCCGCCCCAGCGCCTGCACCCGCTCCGGCGCCTACGCTGGCCTTGCTGACAATTCCGCTGATCGGCATTGCCCCCGCGGTGGTCCCCGCTCCTATGGGCGTGCAGCTGGCCGTACTGGAAGGCGGCGTCAGGATGCCGGTGATACCGGTCAGCCAGCCTGTTCCCGTTGCCGAGGAGCAGCCGATAAGCCCTGCGCTTCCCGAGGCGCCGGCTCCGGTCGTGCCGGTTTACCCGCGGAAGCAGGCGCGCCACTAAGTGCATCTTTCAGCAAGACGTTCCGGTGGTCGGCGTGAAGTAATACGGTTGCCGCCGTTGAGGGGGAAAGCTCGCAGTTCGGCTGTCATTGCACGGGCGGCTCTCGCCGCTTTCGCTCTTGGACTGGCATGTCCTGGCCCTGTCGCTGCCGAGCCAGCCCCGTTACCGGTTCAAGCCGCCCCTGGATCATCGTCGCAACCCTCGATTTCGGAGAGGGGCAGAAACGCAAGCCAGCCGCAGTTCAGGGTCGACTTTCACGGCGAGACTGTATCCGCAGACGTCCGCGGAGTTGTGAATTGGGTGGCAGCATCGGGCGACAATCGCGCTTTGCCGTTCATCATCGTCGATAAGCTGAGCGCGAAAGTGTTCCTGTTCGGCCCGCGGGGGGATTTGCGGGGTGCCGCGCCCGCATTGCTGGGCGTGGCGCGCGGCGACGAAAGCGTTCCTGGCATCGGTCAACGCAAACTCGCAACGATCCTGCCGCGCGAGCGGACTACGCCCGCTGGTCGGTTTGTGGCCGCACTAGGGCATGACTTCGAGCAGGACATATTGTGGATCGATTACGATGCCGCGCTCTCCTTGCACCGCGTGATCGTCGGCAAGCCCAAGGATCGGCGCGCGCAGCGCCTCGCTTCATCCTCCCCGCTCGACAATCGCATTTCGTTCGGCTGCATCAACGTGCCTGCGGCATTTTATGACAATGTGGTCGTTCCAGCGTTTAAAGGCACGGTCGGCATCGTTTACATTTTGCCGGAAACCAAGCCAATCTATGCAGTCTTCCCGGTTTCGAGAGACCAAGTAACCAAAGGCTCGAGCGCCGCAGCAGACGCGCCCTGATGCTAGCTCCCCCAGCGGCGTTCACGATACCATTTGGTGAGAACATATTTCAGCCCAAGCTCTACCGGCATTCCCTGGTGCAGCGATAATTGGTTCGGTGAGCCCAATTCGTCCATATTGTTCCAGATAAGCAGATTGCCTGGTTTAGGCGCGATCAGGATGTCGGACGACGGGAAGTTCGTTCGCCCGCCGGCCGCGGGCTCGTTAAGGAATGCCATTGCCGTCCAGGTCCGCTGGCCACCAATGGCGACTTGCTCCTGCCAATAGGATTGGTTCGTATCAAAGAAGTCGTGGTGCGGCTTGAACTCTTGGCCCACCGCGTAACGCTGGCCCTGTAGGAGTTCGCCCTGGACAGGGTCGATCCCGGTGAGCCGATCAAGCCGGGCTTCGATAGTCGCGACAATTGGACTGGCGGGATAAAGATAGCAGGTCTCGCTCGTCCGGTATGCCGGGATGGGGTCGTCCGACACCACGGGCGAGGGTATACGATTGGCATCGATAACGGCGATCAGTGCGGCACACTCCTCGAGCGTGAGGAAGTTGCGGACGATATAGAGTTCGAAATTCTTCGCCGGGATGCGTGCCGAGCTGGGGAATTCGGTGATCCTTTCCCGCACGGACATCGCGGCGTCGGCGCGCTCCAACGCCTCGGCTAAACCGTCCCGCAATGCCACATTGCCCGCAAATCTTGGGGGCGTTGGCGGACCGTTCAGGAGAGAACCGCTGTTGAGCTGACCGACTTTTTGATTGCCATTCATGCACATGCACCCGCCGAGGACTGCTCACGCTGCGACGGGAGGCCGAAGTTCGCTGAGCCTCGCTGGCATCGACCGACCTGTCAACTCGCGCATGCTCTCCGGCTTGGTATCGTCCTCATGGCCTTGGCAAAACGCACAATGGATCGACAGGCCGACAAGTTTTTTGTCGGTTTTGTGACAATCGCTCGTCTTCCTTCATGACGGCCGAGCATCCTCTACTACGCTACCAATGGGGGTAAGGTAGTGTCGGCGCCCTGTATCGCTGCATCCAACGGTGCTGATTGCGGAGCCATGACGCTGCCGATCGCGTCCAGCCGAACTGGGAATATCGATTATCGTCGTAGTCGATCAGGCGGTAGGCAAGATCCTTACGCCGCCGTTCGCGACGGCTTTACCGCTCCCCACCTCCCGACGCCCGGTCATCGCGCATTCTGGCGCTCAGAGGGTTTGGCTGACCGCTAACGGCGCCGGAGCCATGCGCTGGGCGAGGCGTCGCAATACCGTTTCGAGATGACGGCTTTCGCTCGATAATTATCGCAAGGTCGTCAGACCGCTAACCATTAGAAATTGCCGATCGCTGCTTCTCGGGCCACGCTTACTGCCGAACCACGCTCTGATCGATCACGCCGAAAGGCATCTGCCCATCGGGCGTATGGGCCGCCATGCGTACCCGATCCCCAAACGACATGAAGGCGGTTGCTGGCTTCCCGGTCTCGATCATCTCGATGGCGCGCTGCTCCGAGATGCAGCTGGAGCCGACATCGCGATAGGCGGCATTGGCGACCGTGCCTGAGCCGATGATCGTGCCCGCGACCAGATCGCGGGTGCCGGCCGCATGGGCGACGAGCTCGTGAAAGCCGAACGCCATTTCGCCGCCATTGGCACGTCCGAATTGTTTGTCATTCCATCGAATGTCGAGATCGAGGTGGACACGTCCATCCCGCCAGAATTCGCCGAGTTGGTCCGGTGTGACCGCGAAGGGCGCCATCGAACAGGCGGGCTTGGCCTGAATCCAGCCGAACCCGGTCTTCATCTCCGGCACCGCCAGCGCACGCAGTGACCAATCGTTGATCTGGACGATCAGCCGGATGTGGCGGAGCGCGTCTTGCGGCGTCACGCCCATCGGTACCGCATCGACGATCACACCGAACTCGCCCTCAAAGTCGATCCCGTCCTGTTCGCGCAGGAAGGGCACGGGCTCGTGCGGCGCGTAAAAACGGTCGGACAGGCCCTGATACATCAGTGGCTTGGTCGTTTCGATCGGATCGGTGCCGAAGGCAATTTGCATGAGATCGCCGTGCGTGGAAAAGGCGGAGCCATCGAGCCATTGCCAGGAACGGGGCAGGGGCGCCCGTAAGGTACCGGGATCGATGGTCGTGCCGGATGTCTCCACCTCCCCGGACAGGCTTTGCAGGTGCGGATGCGCCTCGTTCCATGATCCCATGACCGTCAGCAGATTGGGCCAGCGTGCCCCCGCCGGCAGGGCCCGTGCGCCATCGTTCGAGACGACCAGCAATTCCCCGTCCGGCGTACCATTATCCCGTGTTGCGAGGCGCATGCCCGTGTTTCCGGTCATGTCAGGCAAGTCCTTCCTCGAACGCGCCGTCGATCAGAATGAAGGCGATGCGGCAATTGCGGTCGGACCGATTGGCCCAGCCATGATTGGTGCCGCGCTGGATCACGATGTCCCCGGCGCGCACGACCGTTTCACCATCGTCGACGATCAGGACCAGCTCGCCTTCCAGTACGATGCCATAATCGACCGTCTCGGTGCGATGCATGAAGGCATGGCGCGATCCGACCGACGAATGCGAGGATGCCGCGCCGGCGCCGACCTCGGCGAAATGGGCCTGAGCCTCTTCGGGCGTGATGGTGGCGATGCGGGCGTCTTCTGGCGGAATGTCGAGCACGCGGATGCGTGTGCCGTTCTTGGGCGGGGCAAGGATGATGCCTTCCTCGGCGGGCTCGCCGGACGCGCGATCGATGGGGGCTGGCGTCGCCCGCGTGTTCCACACCTCGTAGAACATCGGGCCGATCTCTCCCCCGATACGCTGGGCGCGCGGTGGCGGACCGTCCTCCTGGATGATGGCGTTACCTGCCGAGTCGTGCCCGGTTACAATGCGGCGGAACGGCGCAGTCGACATGCGATTATCCTTTCATGGCCTGAGGCCGGGGTTGGGGCGTCACCACGCTGCGGCGCAGGGCGGCGATGAGGCCGAGCGGCGTGACGATGCGGGCGAGCAGAAGGCCGTATACGATCTTGATCGCGGCGCCGGCGGGCCAGGCGATCCACGCCGATCCGCAGGCGAGCATCAGGACGCCGCCGCCCGCCGCGCCCACTAGCGCGGCCAAGGACGCCATCAGCAGCCCCCTGAGCCATAAGGATCGCGGCAAAGCGGACTTCCCTGGCTGGGGTGCGAGCTTGCCGGCGGCGAGCTTACGGGCGGTGAGGAGGCCCGGCACGAGCACGGACATCAGTGTGATCGCGAAGGATTGCGGGATGAAATCGAAGGCAAATCCACCGAGCCCACCGATAGGAACGGGCCCGCCGAGGCCGAAGAAGAGGAGATAGAAGGCCAGACTCAGCGCCGCGTTGATCGCCATGCTGACGCGCGTCTCGCGGCGGATATAGCCGGCGGCCTCCCTCATCGGGCCGGGCCGAGGCGGCCGTTCAACGTGTCCGCAAACCAATCGGCGATATAGTCGCGGCCGAACGACATATTGTCCGCGCCGACATGTTCCACGCCGCCCTCGCGATCGGTAAAGATCTTCAGTTCGCGCCGAGGGCTGTTGACCAGTTGGTCATGAGCCTGATGGGCATAATCGACCGAAATCTGACGATCGCGCGCGCCGTGGGTGACGAGGAACGGAACCTTGATCCGGTCCATATGGCCGGTGAGGTTCATGTCGGTGGATTTGGCCAGGAAATCCTCCATGTCGGTGGCACCGAACGCCCAGAACACATGCTGCCAATAATGGGGTACGGGATTCTCGCCTTCGCGGCGCAGTCGCTTGTCCTGCACTTCACGCCAATTGTGATTGGCGCCCCAGACGGCGCCCGACGCGAAACGCGGTTCGTAGGCGACCGCACGCGGCGCGAAATGCCCGCCCAGGCTGATGCCCGTCATGCCGATCCGGTCGGAGTCGATATCGGCCTGACCTTCGAGCCAATCGACCGCCTTGCTGGCCCAATGTTCGCTGTGGGGATCGACCGGCAGATTCTGCAGCCGCAACGCCTCACCGGTGCCGGGCTGATCCACACATAAGGTGGAGATGCCGCGCCGGGCCAACGCTTCGGGCAGACGCGACCAATAAAGCAGTTCCTTGCAGCTATCGAGGCCGTTGCAATAGACGACCACCGGTTTGGGACCGGTGCCCGGCGCGCGCGTGAAGATCGCGGGCATCATGCCTGTCGCCAGCGGGATTTCGACCCGCTCGCGATTGAGGCCGCCGAGCTGGGTGGAGTCGGCGAAGATCTTCAGGGCCTGCGCATAGGTCTGTTCGCGGCCGGCGGAACCATGGGCCTGCATCCGCTCGGCCACGAGCAGATAGAGCGCCGCACGCTCAAGCTTGTCGGACGCCGAGAAGGCGCGGTCCTGGGCCCGGTCCTCGTCGGCAAGGCCGATCAGGCGATCCGCCATCTCCACCCAGCGTGCCATGAACTGGGGCGTGCCCGCATCGGCACCCGCGGCCGCCGCATCGCGGATCGGCTGGCACATATCGACGATCTCGCCGATGCGGCCACCGCTCTCCATCGCGATCGAAACCGACAGGTTCCAGATATAGTTCGGGAAATATTCGAACAGGGCCATGGCGTCAGACGTCCGCCGGCTGGAACAGGCAGGGATCGGGCTTGGGATGCGGCATGGTCTGCGGGCCGCCGACGCCGGTGCCCCATTGATCCATGACCTGCGGGCCCGGCTCGAACACCTGATCCTGGTGGGTTTCGAAATCCACCTCTTCCAGCTCGGACGTATATTCGACCGCGAAACCGTTGGGCGTGGTGAAATAGCTGAAGGCGTTATTGCCTGCCGTATGCCGGCCCGGGCCCCAGCGCAGATCGGTGCCGCGCTTCCGCAGGCGGCTTGCGCCGCGCATCATGCAGTCCACGCTCAGCATATCGTAGGCGACGTGGTTGAGACAGGGCGGTCCGGGCAGCAGCGCAATGCGATGATGCGCCGAATTACAGCGCAGGAAGCACATGAAATCGCCGAGCCAGTCGGACACGCGGAAGCCGAGCACATCGACGAAGAAGTTCACCATCGCTTTATGGTCGGGCGAATGAAGCACGATGTGGCTGATCTTCACCGGCATCGCCTCCCACCGCACCATCGCGCGCTTGTCGGAGCGGGCGACGTCGCTGGAGACTTCGAACGGCAGGCCGTCGGGGGAGAAGAAGCGGAAACCGTAGCCGCCGCCCGGTGAACTCAGCTCGGCTGGCGCATGGATGATACGGCAGCCCGCGGCGATGACCTTGTCGTGCAGCGCATCGACATCGCCCCGCGTGTCCGAGGCAAGCGCGATGACATCGACATGGTTTGTGTCTGCCTTGCGCAGGCGCAGGACATGATGCTCGTCATGACCGTGGGTTTTGAACCAGGCCATGCCGTCCTCGGCGGCGACCTCCACCAGTCCCCAATCTTCGGAATAGAATTTACGCTCGGTGTCGAAATCCTCGACACCATAGCCAACATAGCGGATCTCGGTAACGCGACTCATCAGATACTTCCTTCAAATCGGTTGGGCGGTGCGCGCGAACATCTCGGCGGTGGCGACGGCGTTATCGACCGGCGGCCCTCTGCCGATCTGTCCGTGGCAGATCGAAAGTGATGTCTCGACAATGTAGCGGCAGCGCTCGAACCGGCGGTCGCGATAGGCGGTGAATGCGGCCTCGGGCGTTTCCTGGCGGGTGAGTTCCTCCGCCAAAACGAGCGCATCCTCGATTGCCATGCCGGCGCCCTGGCCCAGATGCGGGGTCGTGGCATGAACGGCATCGCCCAGCAGGCCGATCCGCCCCGCATGCCATGCGCCTTCGAGCATATGCGTTTCCAGCGGGCGATAGACGACACCCTCGTCGTCGACGATATGTTGGGCGAGCTCGCGGATGGCCGGCGCGTGCGACTGCAGCTTTTCGCGCATCGCGGCGGCAAGCCCTTCCGTCGGATAGCGCGGATTACCGGGCTCCGGCGTCGTCAGATAGATGTACATCAGCTCTTCGCTGATCGGCACCAGACCCGCGCCGATCCGGCCGTTATAGACGTGAAGCGCATCCATGCCGGCCGTTCGCGGCAGATTGTAGCGCCACACCGCCTGGCCGGTATATTCGGGCTTTGCCGCATCGCGGAACAGCAAGGCGCGCGTCTGCGAATAGAGGCCGTCGCCACCGAGCACGATATCGTAGCGCGCATTGGTGCCATCGGAAAATGCGACCGCGACGTCCGTGCCTTCATCGTCCATGCGTTCGGCGGTGATGCCCAGCCGCACGTCCGCACCGGCGACAATCGCGCGGTCGCCCAAAACCTTGTGGAGCGCACGCCGTCCGATCCCCAAGTTGGCCGGATAGCGTTCGACCAGGCGGTGGGAGGGCACTTTCGCAACCATAGTGCCGTCCGGCGCGTGGACTGCGACATAGTCGAATCCTACGCCGGCGGCGAGGTAATCGTCGATGACGCCCAGATCCGCCATGGCCCGGATCACATTGCCCTGCTGGATGATGCCGACGCCGTAGACCGACCAGTCGGGGTCGCGCTCGATAACGGTGACGCGATGGCCCTTGGCCCGCAGCGCGATCGCGGCGGTCAGCCCGCCGATGCCGCCACCGATCATGAGAATATTCAGATTATCCATTGATCAAAATGACTCCAGGTCGCGGGCTATGACGACAGGGCCCGCATAATTGCCGCGAATCTGCGCAAGGAAACCGAGCTGCGTTCCGGCATCGGCACGCGGCGCAACGAAGTGCGTCACCACCACCGCTTTCACATGTGCCGCCCCGGCCAGTCTGCCGACATCTTCGGGCGCGAGATGGTGCGCCCGAAGATGGGCTTCTACGCTTGCCGCCGCGCGCGCATCTGCATTGGGCATGGTGCGCCGCACGTCCGCCATGGTGCGATCGACGTCGATCATCTCGGAGACGAGCAGATCTGCGCCGCTGGCGAGCTTCTCGACGGCACGGCTTGGCCCGGTATCGCCAGTGTACACGATCGTCCGGTCCGGCATGTCGAAACGAAATGCGAACGACACATATGCGCGGTCGTCGGCGCTTCCCGCGGCGAAGCTGTAATGGCTGTTCTTGACCGCACGGACTTTGACCGTGCCCAGGTCGAAGCGCGTCCCGTCTACGATTTCTACTACGGTAATGCCTGCGCCGGCCGGTCGGGCAGGGGCGCCGGGCATGCCATAGCCCGACCGCGTTGTCGGTTCCATGGCCGCGATCAGCGAGTTGACAAGCGTGCGCGTGCCGGGCGGGCCGTAAATGGTCAGCGGCGCATCGACATTGGTTTGCCAGCGCAGGCCCAGAACGGCGAACAGGCCGGCCGTGTGATCAAAGTGCAGGTGGCTGAGAATGACCGCCTTGACGCTCGTCAAAGGAATGCCCGCTTTGGCCAGTTGCTCGACCGCGCCGTCGCCGACGTCCACCAGATAGGTGACGTTGCCTATGCGCAGCGCATTGGCGGGTTGCGCGCGCTCGGCATCGGCAATCGGCCCTCCGCGTGTCCCGAGCGTGACCCACTGGCTCGCGCTGCCGCCGTACGCAGCCACCTGCGCGCTTGCTGAAGCAGCGGACAGGAGGAGCGCGACGGCGAAAAGCAAAGCCGACATTATCGGTCTCAAAACGTGAAGTTCACGCGCACGCCGTACGTGCGCGGCGCGGAGGTCGTTTCGGTAAGCGCAGACCCGAGCCCGTAAACCGGCGTATTCACGACGACCCGGTTATTCTCGAGATTGCGAACGAAGGCGGCGATATTCCAGCGCTCGTCCTCTGGGCCGAAGGCGAGCTGCGCGCCGGTCGCCCAATTGCTGCGGACTAGCTCCTGAGGCAGGAATTCGACCTGCACGTAGCGCTTCGAGCGGTATTGCGTATCGAGCGAACCAACCAATTTATAGCCGCCCAGGTGGACGGTCTGCTGTGCCGCCAGATTGAGCGTCCACTTAGGCGCATTGAAGGCCGGATAGCCCGAGCAATCGATCGTATAGATGCTGCCGTTGAGCGTCTTGCCGCAGCCCGTCAGGGGTGGCGTCTGCGCTGCCGGCTGGGTGAAGACGAAACTGTCATATTTGGTCTTGAGATACTGAAGATTGGCGCTGAGCAAGGTGTCGCGGGTCGCGAGGAATTGCGTGTCGAGCTCAATCCCCTTGATCGACGACTGGCCGATATTCTGGCTGAACTGGCCCTGATTGCCGTTGCGGTCGACCCCGATGCGGCCAATCTGCTGATCCTTATAATCCCACCAGAAGGCTTCGAGATTCAGCTGCAGCTTGTTGCCTAACAGGCGGTTTTTCAGGCCAATTGTGTAAGCCGTGATGAATTCGGGTTCATAGGTTTCGTACCCAGCCGCCAGCGAGAAGCCGCCAGACCGATAACCGCGCTCGACGCTTGCATAGAGCAGCGACCGGCTGGTGAGATCGAACTCGGCGGCGCCGCGCCACGTCAGTTCATGGTTGCGCAGCGGCGAATGAACTGCGGTCGTAACGCGCGTCAGGATCGCTTCGGTCGTGCCGATCGGCCGCGCCTGGCCCGCCGGCGGGACGATGAAGGGTGCCTGCAGGTCGCTCATGCTGTCCGTCACCGGCAACAGCGGCACGGTCGGGCAGTTGGGCACGCCGAACTGGTTGGTCGCGGTGCAGACGACGACGAGCACATCGGCCTGGCCATCGAAGCGCTTCTTGTCGCCGGTATAACGCAAGCCGCCGATCAGCCGCAGCCGATCGGTAAGGTTGGCAGTCACACGACCGAACAGCGCCCAGCTCTTCGTCTTGGCTCGGAAATCCTGATAGGTGTTCAGCGCCTGCTGCGCGAAAGTGTAATTGCCTTTATTGCTCTCGTCATAATAATAAGCGCCGAGGATATAATCGAACATACCGATACGCTTGCCGGCGAAGCGGGCTTCCAGGCTGAACTGTTCGTCATCCTCCTGGATATAGCCGATGAAGGCCGGCGCCCCGAACTTGTAATCGAGCTTGGCCTTGCGCCACGCCGGAATGACGGTGAGCGTGCCGACATCGGTGTCCCAGTTCAGCTCGCCGTTGAAGCCGTAAAATTTATTGTCCTGGTAGATGTCGTCGTCCAGCGGCGCAGCGTTGCGGCCGGCGACGCCGAGGAAGAGGGTTTGGCGGTAAGCCTGCGCTACAGGATCGAACAGGCCAACCGATTTATCGAGGCCCGAAGGGACGAAGGCATAAGCGCCGGTCTGGAAATTCAGCGCATATTTGCCCGCATAGGATGAACCTACGCCCTTGCCGCCGCTGTGCGAATAGTCGCCGCCGACCCGGATCGTGATATCGGAGGACGGCTTGATCAGCAGCTGCCCGCGGACCGCTTCGGTCTGTTCGTCCGAAGTTCCGTCCGAGAGATATCCGTCGCGATTGACGACCGTCCCGGATACGCGGACCGCCGCGATTTCCGAGAGCGGGAGGTTGAGCGCGCCCTGTAGATTGAGGGAGTCATAATTGCCGTAGCTACCGGTGATGAAACCGGACGTCTGACCGAGCTTTGGCTTTGCGGGCAGCACATTGATCGCGCCGCCCGTCGCATTTCGGCCATATAGCGTACCCTGGGGCCCCTTCAGAACCTCCAACCGTTCCAGATCGTAGAACAGGCCGGAGGTCGAAGTCGGGCGGCCGAGATAGACGCCGTCATAATTGACCGCGATCGCCGGGTCCGAATAGCCATTAACGGTGAAGTTGCCGACGCCGCGCAGGAAGAAGGTCTTGTTCGCACCGCCTGCATCCTGGACATTTAACGCGGGCACGATTTTGCTGAGGTCCGAAGGCTGCGTGATCCCGGCATTGGCCACCTGCGCGCCCGTGACCACGTTGATGGGAATGCCTGCGCGCTGCGACGATTCCGCACGGCGCTGAGCGGTTACAATGATCTCTTCGAGGCCCTGACCCGCCGGTGCGCCGGCTTCAGCTTGCGCGGCGCTGTCCTGCGCCCATGCTGCCTGGGCAGACATCGCGAGCACGAGCGCGGTCCCCGCGTAAAACAATGTGCGCATGCACCCTCCTTTTTGACATTTTGTTTTTTTGTCTGGGCAGAGCCTCGCAAACCCGGCACTATCGCGCCAGCTTTTAGATTTTGTGGTTATCCACAAATGGGATCGATGGATGAGGCTCAGCAATTTCGATCTGAACCTGCTGGTGGCACTGGACGTGCTGATGACGGAACGCAGCGTCACGCGCGCTGCGGCCCGGCTGAACGTGACGCAATCGGCGATGAGCGCATCGCTCAAAAGGCTGCGCCAGGCCTTCGATGACGAATTACTGATCCTGCATGGCAAGACGATGATTCCGACGCCGCGCGCGCTAGCACTCGCGCCCGAAGTGGCCGATGCAATCGCCCGCCTGCGCGGCCTGATTTCGATGACCGGAGGCTTCGATCCGCTGACATCGGAACGGCGGTTTCGCGTCGCGGCGTCAGATTACATCACGACCGTGGTGATCGTCCCGTTATTGCAGCAATTGGAGCGCGACGCTCCGCATGTCAGGCTCGATATCACGCTGCCCAAGGACAACACCTCCGATCGCCTCGCCAACGGCGATTTCGATCTTTCGATCACGCCGATCGAGTTCACCGACCCGCGCCATCCAACGGAGCTACTGCTTGAGGAGAGTCATGTCGTCGTGGGATGGAACCGCAACCCCTTGCTGGATCAGCCGCTTACCCTCGACGCGTTCATGAATGCCGGCCACGTTGCGGTCCATATCGACGGCCGCAATGCCTTTATCGAGAATACGCTGGAGCAGCTCGGCCTAACGCGACGGGTGGAAGTCAACGCGCCCTCGTTCATTCAGGCGCCCTGGCTGCTCCCGGGCACGATGCGCTTGGCACTGATGCACGAACGTCTGGCGTTGCTGATCGGGCCGAGCCTGTCGCTGCGCGTCGCCGAGCCGCCCTTCGCGATCCCGAAGATGCGCGAAGTCATGCAATATCACTCCACGCGCGCCAAGGACGAGGCGCTTGCGTGGCTGCGCTGCCGGCTTCGGCGGATCGCCGCCGTCATGCCGAGCATGCGCGATGTTGCTGACGGCGCCAGCGGCTTGGCAACTGCCGAAACCGACGAACAAGGGGACAATAGATGAGCCACACCGATCTTGGCCTGCCCGTGGCGCGTCGCACATTGCTCGCTGGCGGAGCCGCCCTCCTGTGCATGGGTGGGCGAGCGGCGCGGGCTCAGACGGGTTTTGCCACTGCGGCAATCGATGTTCATCACCACTATCTTCCACCCTTCTACAAGCCGCTGGCAAAACCATGGCTCGATCGGTTCGCCACGGGCGTGGGGGCGGTGCTCGCCTGGACGCCGGAGGCCTCGCTCGCGGCAATGGATGCGGCGCGGGTCGAACGCTCGATCCTTTCGATTTCTGCACCGGGCGTACATTTCGGTGACGATGCGCAGGCGCGCGAGGTTGCTCGCCAATGCAACGACTATGCGGCTGGGCTTGCGAAGCAATATGCGGGCCGGTTCGAATTCTTTGCCGCGCTGCCGATGCCGGACGTCGACGGTGCGATCCGCGAAGCCGAACGCGCGCTGGCGCTGAACGGCGCGCGTGGCGTGGGCCTGCTCAGCAATTATCATGGCAAATATCTCGGCGATCCGGCGTATCGACCTTTGTTCGAATGGCTGGGGAAGCGCGGCGCCGCGGTTTACGTCCATCCAACCGATGCGCCGTGCTGCGCCGGGTTGGTGCCGGGCCTCGCCACGCCGTTGATCGAGTTCCCGGTGGATACGGGACGGACGATCGCGAGCCTTCTCTGGTCGGGAACGTTGAGCGACTTTCCCGATATCCGCTTCATATTCTCGCATGGTGGCGGGATCTTTCCAATGGTGGCGGAGCGGGTGGCGGCCATGGGCTTCGTCCGGCCGGATCTTGCGGCAAAGGTGCCGGGTGGTGCGGTGGCGGCACTGAAGCGGCTGTATGTCGATACGGCGAGCGTCACGACGCCCGAAGCGATGGCGGCGATCACGACATGGCTGCCCGAAGGGCATGTGCTGTACGGCACGGATTTCCCGTGGGGGACGCTTGCCCAATCGCGGACTGCGATCAGTCGGCTCGGCTTGCCGGCGGCACGTCAGCAGGACATCGAGCGCGACGCGGCGGTCAAGCTGTTGAGGCTTCAGGTCGCGCGCAATTAGCGCGTCAGAATGTCAGCAAGCCGCGTCGCTCGGCAAAGCGCCAGCCCTCTGCTGTCTTGACGAAGCGATCTTCGAAGCCGCCGATCAGGGGTAGGCCGTCGGCGCTGGTAAACAGCAGCATCGCACTCGTTCCACGTGCACTAATATCGCTTTCGACATCGATGACGACATTGGCGCAGATGTGGCGCGTTGTCCGCGGCGGGCGCGCCTCGAACGCCGCCAGGATCGCAGCGCGGCCCGTGATCGGATCGTCAGGCGCGGTCGGGCGCGTCATCGTAGCATCCGCCGCGTAGAGTGCGGCCAGCTCGCTCCAGCGCGCGGCATCGTTAAGCTGGGCGTAGAGGTGGATCAGCCGGGTGCAATCCCACTCCGCCGCGCGCCGCTGCTCAGGCGTCACAGCCGCGCTGCCGCGATGTCGGCACCCTCACGCAGCGCCGCCAGTTTCTTCCAGGTCACCGCCGGATCGATCTTGCCATAGCCGGCAAACGTGCCGAAACCGCAATCGGTGCTGGCGATGACGCGATCCGCGCCGACGATGGCCGCGAAGCGTTCCAGCCGTTGTGCGATCAATTCGGGATGTTCCAGATAATTGGAACAGGTGTCGATCAGGCCCGGTGCCAATATCTTGTCGTCGGGCAGCTTGGCATCGCGCCAGACCGTCCATTCATGCTCGTGACGCGGGTTGGCCGCCTCGAACAGAATGGTTGCCGGCCGCGCGCCCAGGACGATGTCGATGATCTTCTCGAGCGGAATGTCATGATCATGCGGGCCTTCATAATTGCCCCAGCAGATATGCATCCGCATCCGGTCGGCCGGGATGTTGGCGGTCGCAGCGTTGAGCGCTTCGACGTTGGCCGCGATCGCCTTGAGGAAGGTCGGCTCGTCCATGTCCTGATAGCCCGTGTGGCGCGACATTGCGAGATCGGGGCAGTCGAGTTGCAGCTCAAAGCCGGCGGCCGCAATCATCTCATATTCGGGCCGCATGGCGATGACGAGATCGGCTAGGTAGGCCTCGTGACTGGGATAGAAAGCGTTGGCCTGGAAGGCCGTGATCAGACCGGGGGAGGCCGCGTTCATGAACGCGCGCGTGCCGGCGCCGTGTCGATCCAGCGCAGTGCGGAAGCGATCTATATCCTCTTGCACCGGATCGAGGCTGACCAGCTTGACCTCGGCGATGCAGGATGCGCGCGTGAATTCCTGGGCGCCCATGATGTGGGCAAGCTTGGCCCGCAATTCCGGTAACGGCGCAAGGTCCAAGGCGGGCTTACGGTCGCTATGGCCGCCAAAGCCGGACAGCCGTTCGATCATGTACGTGGAATAGCCCACCTTCCCGAGCTCGCCATCCGACAGGATCGTCACGCCGGCCGCGACCTGCGCCGCCACCGCCGCATCGATCGCCCCCTGGACCGCCCGATCGAACTCGACAGGATCGTAGGGATCGCCATGATCGCGCGCGAGCAGCATGGGTGTGAGTTCGGGCCCGCGCGGCAGGCTGCCTACATGTGTCGTCGCAATCGGCTGAGTCATCTGATTCCTCTCACGGTATTGCCCGGCAAGCAATCGCTATGCAGCGCCGACCTCGTTGTCAGGCTCTAGGACTATATGACCGATCGGCGTGTAGCTACATGGCACGTGCTAATGGCGGTGCAGGCCGCGCGTGGCCGTCCGAGCGCACCGCGCAGTGATCTCGCAATTCCAGGAATGACTGGACGACGGACCCGGCCTGATAGGAGTAGGTTACGCGATACGATCCGAGGGCCCGCGCGTTCAGACCGCCTACCAGGATCCTCGGCTCCAGTCCGCTCCGAGATCGCCCCTAAACGGCCCATTCGCGCGGGGGTACCGATACCCGCACGGTTGCTGACTTTCCAAGATAGCACGATCTTCCGATGCTACCGGCAAGGTGGTGAAGGACACATATTCACATCTTGCCTCCTGCTGTGGCGGGCCGCATCCTGTCGTAGCGCCCGCATTGTATCGGCATCAGCCGGCGGGGAGGTCATCCCGCCAATAGAACATTGGATTGCGCAACCATGTGCTGGCGGCAGACTCGTACTAGTCGGGGCAGCGCGTGTTGATCCGGAAGCTCTTGGGGATAGCCGTTTACATCGTGCGGTACATGGTCGAATGGCCGAGCCGGTGCGCTCAAGCAAGGCTTTGATCCGAAGAGTCTTTTCAGGGTTTCCCGTCTGCATTGGCATCATCTTGGCATCCGCTGCGGTAGAGTATTGCTTCCTCGGTCAAGGTGCGAGCGATACCTCTCCGCCAGCTGTCCGCCCGAAGGGAAGCTGAACGGTTCCATTGGATCGATCTTTTCTCAGACCATATCTTCCTGCGACCATACCAGGCGTTTGACCCACTGGGGGCTGGGTACCTGATCAACAGGCGCTGATCCTATCGCAGAATCCGTGGAGGACGTGGCCTGGGCAGGATCGGCGCCGTTGCGTGGCGCGGTCAAGCGAGGCGATAGTCGCGCTCGACGTGCCGAGCCGAAGTCCGGAAGAGGACGTGTCTCATCCCAACACGGTGGCGTGACAGGTAAATCGGAAAGGACAGGCACGATGGAGATCGACCGGCGCAGCTTCCTTGCGGCCGCGGCCACCATCGGGGCAGGCGTATCGGCGGACGCGGCAGCGGCGCCGGCCGCCGAGGGCTGGGAATGGGAGACGATGCGCTGGATGCAGATTTGTGCCACGGAGGATGACCCTAGCAATTACGATCCGCAATTCTGGCTGGATTTCCTTCGCCGCACGCAGACGCAGGGCGTGTGCCTGAGTGCTGGCGGGGTCACCGCTTTCTATCCGACCAAAGTGCCGTTCCACTATCGCAGCCCCTATCTGGGCGATGGCGACATGTTCGGCGACCTGGCCAAAGCGTGCAAGGCGATGGGCCTGCGGGTGCTGGCGCGTGTCGATCCGCATGCGATGCGCGCCGATGCGCTGGCCGCCCACCCGGAATGGGTCGCCCGCGATACGGCTGGCGCGCCAAAACCGCATCCGACCGATCCCGAACTGTTCCTGACCTGCCCGAACGGCGCGGTGACGTTCGAATGGATGCCCGCAATATTGCGCGAGATCGTGGCGAATTATCCGGTCGACGGCGTCTTCGGCAATCGGTGGGCGGGGGGCGCCGGAATGTGCCACTGTGCCACCTGCAATGATTCGTTCCGCAAGGCGTCAGGCTTCGCCGTTCCCGCAACGCTGGGCAATGTGCGTGACCCGGCCGTGCGCGCCTATCTGCGCTGGGACGATGCGCAGCGTTACGCTCAGATCGAACGGTGGAATGCGGCGGTCCGCGCGGTGAACCCCGCAACGTTCTTCACCCCCGGCACATGGGGGCGGCTGGATCCGGCCCGGCTGCGCGGCACGATCCGCTCGCTTTATGCGGATCGGCAAGGGCGCAATGTCCGCGATCCGATCTGGGTCAACGGCCGCAGCGCCAAGGAAACGCAGTGCCTGATGCCGGATCGGCCGATGAGCGGGATCTTTGCCGTGGGCGCGACGTCGACCGGCTATCGCCACGTCGATTCCACCCAGAGTGACGCAGAAATCGCCACCTATTTGCACGACGGGTTGGCGCAGGGTTTCCGGCCGTGGATGACCAAGTTCAAGGCGGAGATATTTGATCGGCGCTGGGTACCGGTGGTCGAGAAAGCCTATGCCTGGCACGCCCGGCATGAGGCCTATTTCCGCAACACCGCCAATCTGGCGACGGTGGCCATGCTGCGATCGGTTCAGACCAACACCTATTACGCGCCGGGTGCGCTATCGGACGGCAGCGCCAGTGGTTCGGCCAACACCGCGATTTCGAACCATCGGACGGATGAACCGGCGACCGGATTTTATCAGGCGTTGCTGGAATCGCGGATCCCCTTTGCCTTTGTGGACGAACGGCGGCTGGATGCCGCAGCGCTCGCGCCGTATCGGGTGATCGTCCTGCCCAATATCGCTGCTCTATCCGATGCGCAGGCGGCGCAGTTGCGCAACTATGTGGCGCGCGGCGGAGCGATCGTGGCGACGCACGAGACGTCGCTCTATGACGAATGGGGACAGCGCCGCGCCAATTTTGCGCTGGCCGATCTGTTCGGGTGCGATTTCGCCGGGTCGATCGAGGAGCGGGTCCAAAACGGGTATTTGCTGGTAAATGGCGTGCACGCGTTGACGCGAGGGTTCGACGATACGCCGCGCATCATGGGCGGCACGCGCAGCGTCAACGTAATGCCTCGTTCCGGAGTGTCCGGGGTGCCGTTGACGATCGCGCCGCGGTACCCGGACCTGCCGATGGAGAAGGCCTATCCCCGATCGCGTGATAGCAATGTACCCGCAGTTTACGCGCGCGCCTTCGGCAAAGGACGGGTGGTCTACTTGCCCGAGAATATCGACGCGACCT
Source organism: Sphingomonas sp. ASY06-1R (assembly GCF_052180265.1). Lineage (GTDB taxonomy): Bacteria > Pseudomonadota > Alphaproteobacteria > Sphingomonadales > Sphingomonadaceae > Sphingomonas_I. Next base: position 1,389,035 of record NZ_CP197464.1, read on the forward strand.
TCTGGCAATGTTCCAGCGGCGACCATCTCTCCCTGCTGCGCAACGCCGTCGACTGGGCCATGAACGCGGATGCGCCCTTGACGGTGCGTGGCGCGGGCCTGATTGATGTCAGCTACTGGCGGCAGGCACGATCGGTAGCCGCGCATATCGTTAACCTGAACAGCCCGATGGCGATGGGCGGTGGCTATCTTCGCGAGATCACGCCGATCGGGCCGCAGGATGTGACTTTCCAGTTGCCGGCGGACGCCAAGGTGAAAGCGGTGCGCCTCCTGGAAAGCGAGACCGAGGTCGCGGCGCGGGTGGAAGCCGGCATTCTCAAAGTTCGCGTGCCGGGCGTGCGTCTGCACGAAATTGTTGCAGTCGACCTGGTCTAACAGGAACAAGTGATCTCATAGGGTTTGATCGCGATTTCGAGGAGCCGGTATGCTGGTGACGAGAGGTTTCAAGGGCCGGCCTCGCGGCGACGTTGCCCTCCGCTCCCGCCTGCCGCCGGGCCAGTTCCTGACGCCCGAATTTCCCGTCCTGACGGCGGGGCCGACCCAACACACGTCGCTCGACCGCTGGAGCCTTTCGCTTCAACATGGCGGAGCATTGCTGGGCAAGTGGACATGGCAACAGTTCGAGGCACTTCCCCAGACGGAGACCGTCACCGATATTCATTGCGTCACCAAGTGGAGCAAGTTCGACACGCGGTGGCGCGGTGTGACGATCGACGACTTGCTCAAGGCGGTCGGCCTGGAAGCAGCGCCTACCGGCTTCCTGATGGCGCATTGCGATGGCGGCTATACCACCAACCTCGCGCTGACCGACCTCATCGAAGGCAAGGCGATGATCGCGACCCATTTCGACGATCTCCCGCTCCTGCCGTCGCACGGTGGGCCAGCCCGCCTGCTCGTGCCGCACCTTTATTTTTGGAAAAGCGCGAAGTGGGTGCGCCGGCTCGCGCTTCGCGACGAGGACAAACCGGGCTTTTGGGAATCGCTTGGCTATCATATCCGGGGCGATCCCTGGCAGGAACAGAGATATGAGGGCGACCGGTGATCGACCCGGCCGAGGCCGCCGCGCAGTGGCGCATCGCCACCGTCGTCGCGATCCGACCGGAGACGGCGAGGGCGAAGACCATCGTTTTCGACGTGCCCGACTGGCCGGGTCATCTCGCAGGTCAGCATGTCGACCTCAGGCTGACGGCGGAAGACGGCTATACCACCCAGCGCAGCTACTCGATCGCGTCTGCGCCGACCGCGGACGCGCGTATCGAACTGACGGTCGACGCCGTGCCCGATGGCGAGGTGTCGAGCTTTCTGCACGACGAACTGCGTGTCGGGGATTTGATCGAGCTACGAGGGCCGATCGGACGCTATTTCGCGTGGTCGGAAGCGCACGACCATGGTCTGCTGTTGGTCGCCGGAGGCTCGGGAATTGTGCCGTTGATGGCAATCTTGCGATCGCGTGCCCAGGCCGGGGCGACCGAGCCGGCCCGGCTTCTCTACTCCTCGCGCACTGTGGACGACATCTTCTACCAAGCCGAGCTCGACCGTCTGGTTGCGCGCGCGGACGGTTTTACGCTCACCCACACCTTGACCCGGAGGGCGCCGACGCGCTGGCCGGGAGAACGCGGCAGGATCGGACGTGTCATGCTGGCGCGCCACCATTTCGTCCCAGAGGGCCGTCCGGACATCTACGTCTGCGGTCCGACCCCGTTCGTAGAAACCGTGGCCGAGCATCTGGTGGCGATGGGCCATTCTGCCGGCCGCATCCGCACCGAACGTTTCGGCCCGTCGGGAGAATTCAGATGAGCTTTACGCGTCGGGCCGGTAACGCCGGTCAATCGGGCCTGCTGATGTAGAGCCGTTCCGCCCTTGCGCCGACTGGAGTTGAGGATCTGCAGCGGATCGCCATTTTCTGCGTTTACCTGCATGCAATGGAGGACACGGATATGGTGGACACCACATCGAATGCAGACAGCCAGGGCCGCACGCGCATCGCATTGGGTGATGATCATGACGTGGCTTACTGGACGGAGAAGTTCGGGGGCAGCAGGGAAGAACTAGCGGCAGCCGTCGATGCCGTTGGCACCAGCGCTGATGCAGTGAGCATATATCTGGGTAAAGCGATCTGAAGCCGGCATCACCGCTATGATGACCGCGGCTGTGAATCCATAATCGATCCACTCAATAAAAGGATGCTTCAGACCCTCCGCAGAACGACGGAGAGGTTATTGGCCGGCATATCGATGACGCGATCCAGCGCGAACCCATCGGCTGCCGCAACCACCGCTTCGAGGTCGCGCAAGCCCCAGCGGGGGTCGCGCGCTTTGAGCGCTGCATCAAACGCCTCGTTCGACGAGGCGGTAGGGTGACCTGCGCGACGGTAGGGCCCGTAAAGGAACAATGGCGCGCCCCGGTGCAGCAGCCGCGCCGCGCCGGTAACTAGCCCCAGCGTCGCTGGCCACGGGCTGATATGGACCATGTTGATGCAGAGTATCGCGGCAGCGCGAGCGACAGGCCAATCAGGCGAGGTTGCGTCCAGATCGAGAGCTGGGCGGATATTTCCAATCCCATCGCACCAGACGTCGATTGAGATGCGCGCGGCGCGCTCCGGATCGCTTGGCTGCCACGTGAGCGTGGGGAAGCGTTGAGCGAAGTGAGCACAATGTTCGCCCGAGCCGCTGGCGACTTCCAGCACAATACCGCTCGCGGGCAGCACGGTTGCGAGCACATCCGCAATCGCGTCGCGGTTCCGCAGCGTCGCAGGCGCGTGCCGGCGCATCGTGTCGCCGGGCGCCTCGGCGGGGATCCAGGGTTTGGGATCAACCATGATGCGGATGGCCGGCAGCAGCGCGCACAATGCTTGTGCAGCAGGCAGGACGAAAGGCTGCGCGACGCCATTCGGAGGGACCAGGGGTATCTTTGCGGATCATGGCCAGACATTGCCACGATCAAGCGTAAGCGGGGCAGGAAAAATGCGCCCGAGCCCTGTTGAGATCGGGAGCATGGGACGCGATCATATCCAAGCCGGAATCAGCAACGCTAGGCTTTTGCTGAAAATGCCGGGCCGCAAGATGCGGCCCGGCAGGAGCGGCGAAGCAGACGCTTCGCTACGGGGGCGGATTAGAAGTTGTAGGAGGCGCGGACGCCGGCATAGCGGCGGTAATCGCGCGGCAGGTAGCTCTGCGTTGCCAGCGCATTACCCTGATTGCCGTAGGAATTGGCCAGGTTCGAGAAATAATGCTTGTTGAACAGATTGTTGACGAACGCCACGACCTCCCACTTGCGCGCGGGCTGACGGATGCCGACCGACAGGTTGACGATGCCATAGCCGGGTTGTTCCAGCTGGGGATCCTGGCTGATCGAGAAGTTGATCTTGCTCTGGTAGCTGTAAGCGACCTGCACCAGGCCATCGAGATCGTTGGTCAAATGCGGCGTGAAATCCGCATTGGCCGATGCCTTCCACTCGGGCGCCTGGGCGGGGCGGAAGCCCTTCAGGTCCTGCCGTGCTGGCGAGCCGCTGCAACCCTGCGCCACGGTCTGCCCTGGATAGCATTGTGCGAACGGGAATGAGGTGATCTCGGCGTCATTATAGGTGACGCCGCCGGACAAGTTGAACTCGCGCGACACGCGCAGGCCGCCTTCCACTTCGATGCCACGGGTGCGCAAGCGACCGACATTGGCGAGGCGGAAGTTGATCGTGCCATCCGGCAGCGTCTCGATGCCCTGCGCCTGGAAATTCTTGAAGCGCGTGTCGAACAGCGTGACATTCAGCGTCAGCTTGCGATCGAACCACTGGCTCTTCAGGCCGAGCTGCCAGTCCTTCGACGTTTCCGGCTGCACCGGTCCAGCTTGCTGGCGCAGCAGGTTGAAACCGGTGCCGATATCGTAAGCCTGGCCCTTATGGCCCGTCGCGAAGGTCAGGAAGCCCATCACGTCGGGGTTGATGCGCTGCTGCACGCCGGCCTTGTACGTCTCGTAATTCTCGGAATTGGCGCCCGAGAAGAAGGCGTCCTTATTGGCATGATCGAGGAAGGTGTAATCGATCTTGCCGCGGCCCGCGCGCGCCCCGCCGATCAGGGTTGTCCCGGTCGGCAGTTCATATTCCAGCTGGCCGAAGGCGGCATATTGTTTCGTGCCGTTGGTCGCGTACCAATTGGCCACGGAGAAGAATGGTCCGCGCTCGAAGACGCGGCTTAGCTGAAGATCCGAATAGAACAGGCCGAGCGTGTAGCGGAATGGCTGGCGGTTGGGCGAGACCAGCCGGAATTCCTGCGACCAGCTGTGCGTGCGGAACGTGCCGAACTGGCGATTGTCCAATGCTGCGACGCCGGATTCGTCCTGATCGAGAATGTCGTATTGCTTGAACTTGTCATAGGCGGTGATCGACATCAGCGACGCGAAGCCGAGATCCAGCGAGGCACGCAAAGATGCCGAATAATCGCTGTAATCGGTGCCGGAATTCACGTTGTTGACGACATCGCGATTGCCTTCGCCGAACGTCACGCCCGGCGCGAACACGTCGGGGCCGTAGGCGGCATTGCCGCGCAGGCGAGCATTGGGCGAAACCCGGATGAAGGGGCGGCCGATGGTCGTGGTGCCGTCGATATAGCCGCCTTGGAACGTCAGGTTGAGCGTGGGCGTGGGATCCCACACCAGCTTGCCGCGCAGCGACAGGGTTCGGAAGCCGTTGACCTTATCGCCGTTGAAAAGGTTGTGAACATTGCCGTTGAACTTGTCGTAATTGCCGCTGACGCGGAAGCCGAGATTGGGCGTCAGCGGTCCGGAGAGTGCGGCGTTGACGCCATATTCGCTGTCCGTCGTGGCAAGCGCACTGATGCGCCCGCTCAGCGCAGATGTCGGTCCCTGGGTGACGATGTTAATCAGGCCGGCCGAGGCGGAGCGGCCATAGAGCGTGCTCTGCGGGCCGCGCAAAACTTCGATCCGCTCGATATCCGACAGATCGGCGAAGGCGCGCGCGAGGAATTGGACGGGTACGTCGTCGATCTGCACCGCAACGCTGGGTTCGACGCTGGGCGAGAAGGCGAACGTGCCGATTCCGCGGATCGAAAGCGAATTGTTGACCGGCTGTTCGGACGGCCGGATCAGCAAGGACGGGGTGGCGCGGGTCAGATCGGTGAACTGCCGTACGCCTTGTGCTTCCAGCGCTTCGCCGGTGACGACCTGCACGGCGACGGGCACGTCCTGAACGCGCTCGGCGCGCTTCTGGGCGGTAACGACGATCTCGCCGATCGACGCGTCCGGGCTATTGCCTTGCTCGGCGGTCTGGCTGGCGGCGGGCTGCGGCGCGGTGGCCTGCGCGAACGCGGCGCCGCTCGCTGTGGCCATGCCGGCAATCGCCAGAATGCGGGCGAGCGCTGTCGTGTTGAACAGTCCCATTTGATCCTCTCCTGCTTAAGCGCTTTTGTGCTTTGTGCTGCTCGTATCAACACTGCCGGCAGGGATCAAGGTTGTATGACAAGTTCGTGTTAGGTTGTGCTTAGTTTCTTTCCGCTGTTGAAAAGATATCACGCTAGGTCGCAAGGATGGCCTAAAATCTTGTCCTATAAGTCACGGAATGTGCAGGGTAAGGCGCAAGCAGGCGTGGTTTCTTTGTTCACACCAGCTGGCACACATCCAGAACGTTCATGTCCTCATAATCCAAATTCTCGCCTGCCATGGCCCAGATGAAGCTGTAGGCGCGGGTGCCTGATCCCATATGGACCGACCAGGGCGGCGAGATCACCGCCTCCTCATTGGCCATGACGATATGCCGCAGCGCATCGGCTTGCCCCATATAATGAAAGATGCGGTCTTCTTCGGGCAGGTCGAAATAGAGATAGATCTCGCTGCGGCGCTCATGGACATGTGGCGGCATCGTATTCCACACGCTGCCCGGCTTGAGCATCGTCATACCCAGGCACAGCGACGCGCTCTGACAGGTATGCGGCAGGATCAACTGATAGATCGTCCGTTCGTTCGAGGTGTCCAGGCTGCCGCGCTCCATCGAATTGGCATCGCGCAACGTCAGCTTTCGCATTGGGAAAGCGCGATGCGCAGGCACGCTGAGCAGATAGAAACGCGCATCCTGGCCGGCGAAACTGACGTCCGTCTTACCCATCGGGACGTAGAGCGTCTCATATTTGGCGAGTGTGAAAGCCTCGCTGTCCACCACGACGCGGCCTTCGCCACCGCCGATGTTGACGATGCTCAGTTCGCGCCGTTCCAACAGGCTGTGCCCGGCCGCGCTCGCCGGCTCCTGCTGCCGGGGAAGATCCAAGACGGCACCGGCGGGAACGGCGCCGCCAATGATGAAGCGCTCCCCATGCGAATAGGTGAGGGTGATTTCGCCACGGCGGAACAGTCCATCGACCAGATAACGATCGCGTAAATCCTGGTTGGATGCCCCTTCCATCATGTCGGGATGGGTCGCGTAATAGGTCTTGTCGAACACGAAACTCTCCGAATGGGGCTCAGCGCAGGCGGCCGCGCCGCTCAAGATCGGCGACCGCGGTCGCGGCCAGCAGGAAAGCGCCGACGCCGTAATATTGAGTGTCTCGCGCCTCGACCTTCTCGGGCCGATCACTGACCTGCTGGACCCAGCCGAGCCGTCCGTCAGGCTGTAGCGCGCCCAGCAACGCCGCCCAGCCGCGTCGCACCACTGGGCGATAGCTTTGCTCGTCCAGCAGACCGGCGGAGATTCCCCAGGCGGTGCCGTAGGTGAAGAAGGCGGTGCCACTCGATTCCGGCGGGGAGCCGTCGGGCGCCAGCAGCGACGGCGCCCAGAACCCGTCGGGCTTCTGCAATGTCTTCAGCCGCTCCGCCATTTCGACGAACAGCGCTTTCATCCGCCGCTGATCAGGACTGTCCTTGGGCAGCAGCGGGATCATCCGGGCGAGGCCGGCGAAGACCCAGCCATTGCCGCGGCTCCAGAACAGCTTCCGGCCCTTATCGTCGCGACGATCGAAGAAGCGGCTATCGCGATAGAAGAGATGTTGCGCGGGATCGAACAGGAAGTCGGTCGTGGCCCATAGCTCCCGCATCGCATAAGCGCGGTAGCGGGCATCCCCCGTCTGGCGGGAAAGCTCCAACATCGCCGGTGGCGCCATGAACAAAGCGTCCGACCAGCACCAGCGCGGCAGGCATTCGGTTTGATCATACCCCGCCGGCGGCTGGTAGAATGCAAGGCCAACCCTTGGCGGATGCGCGACGATATAATCGAAGGCACGCCGCGTCGGCGCCATGGCGGCACCACCGGCGCCGTTACGCGCCGCCCATAGATAGGATTGGGTGATGGCGAGGTCGTCGGCATGGAAGGGCCGCGCGCCGGGCGTCCAGCCATTCGTGCGGCCCATTTCGACGATCGCGGCCTTTACGTCGGGCGGGCCGCCGGCATCCGCCAGCGCCGTCATCCCCACCCAGAAGGCAGCCTGTTCCCAACCGCGCGTATTGGTCGTCTCACCTGTCGCACGCGAGATATGCGACGTGTCGCGCAGTCGGGCGAGTTGCCAACGCGCCAGGCGCGTCGCGGCCTCGATCGGGGCGCGCGCCGCGTCGGCGCGAGAGGCCGTGGGTGCTGCCGCCGCCGCAGGAAGGGGCGATGCGATGACCAGCGCCGTCAAGAAGGCCAGCAATTCTACGGACCGGTTTCCCCAAAGCCGATTGGGTAGGCGCATTGACAAGATATCTCTCCAAACCCGTATCGGGAAACTTGTATTACAAGCTGTTGGAGGCGGTCAATGTAAGGATTCAGCTGGCGCTGGTCGTCCGCAACGAGGCGATCTCGCTCAGCTGCGAATGGCGGCTCAGGCTCTCCTGCATATGGTGGCGCGCGGCAGCTCGGGCGCGGGGCACGTCCATGCGGATGATTGCGTCGACCAGATCGTCATGCTCGGCCCGCACTTTGGCGGCATAGGCTTTATGAGCCTCTTCGGATTCATCGCGCAGATACATGTTGCGCGGCGGTACCAATCGTACCCCCAGGAAATCGATCAGCCGCTCATAATAATGGTTTTGCGTGGCGCGTGCGATCGCGAGATGAAAGGCGCTGTCGGCCAGCGCCGCCTCACGCGGATCGGCGAAGGCGTCTTCCATCCTACGCAATGCGCCGCGGATTTGCCCAATATCGTCCGTCGTGCGCCGCGCTGCGGCCAGGCCCGCCATCTCCGTTTCCAGCGCCAAACGCATTTCCAGCAATTTGATCACATCGGCCAGTTCGGCCAGCTCTTCGCGCGTGACCTGGAAGGCCTGATATTGCGCGTTTGCGGCGACGAACACGCCGGATCCTTGACGAGACGTCGTGAGCCCCTGTGCCGTCAGTCGGGCCACTGCCTCGCGCACGACCGTGCGGCTGACGCTTGCGGTTTCAGCCAGGTCTTTCTGTGACGGCATCTTTGAGCCGGGGGCAAGCGCGCCGGAGCGAATTTGCGCCTCCAGCTTCCGGAACAGCCCATCGGATAAAGATGCCGAATTGTCTGCCACTGGTTTCTGGATCCAATTGTGATCACTTGTCATACAAGTTTCAGCGCGATATTCAACTTAGCGGTCTAGCGCGTGCCGGTCGACCCGTGATGAAGCTCGTTCTACGAAGCGGGGCAAGAGCGTGATAGAAGGGGAGGATTGCGTCGTGTCCGTTTCGCACCGGCTTGCTACCTGGCTGATGTTCGCAGCGCCGCTGCCGCTCCTTGCCGCGGCCCCGGCGCCGCCGATTCAGCCGCAAATCTCTCCTGATCGCCCGGACTGGGAAAATCCGGCGATCTTCGCGATCGGGAAGGAGCCGGCGCGAGCGACCGGTTTCCCGTTCGAGAGCCGCGCCAAGGCCATTGCGGGCCATCGTACGCAGTCGGACCGCTTTCTGCTGTTGAGCGGAATGTGGCGCTTTTCCTTCACGCCCGATGCCGATCGCCTGCCGACGGGTTTCGAGCAGCCCAATTATGATGTTTCCGGCTGGAAGGAGATCAAAGTCCCGGCCGATTGGCAGACGGAGGGCTATGATCAGCCACGCTATAACAACATAACCTATCCATTCCCGGCCAATCGGCCGCTTATCCCGCATGCGACCAATCCGGTCGGTTCCTACCGCCGCGACGTGGATCTTCCGGCCGGCTGGTCCGGACAGGATGTCCTTCTGCATATCGGCGCAGCCGGATCGGCTTATTATGTGTGGGTCAATGGCCAGAAGGTCGGCTATTCGGAGGACAGCAAGCTGCCGTCCGAATTCGACGTCACCCAATATGTTAGGCCCGGACGCAACACCATCGCGATCCAGGTCTATCGCTGGTCCGACGGTTCCTATCTGGAAGATCAAGATTTCTGGCGCGTTTCGGGCATAGAGCGCGAAGTGTTCCTGATGGCCGCGCCGAAGACGCGCGTGCGGGACTTCTTCGTCCACGCCGGTCTGGACCCCAGCTATAAGAATGGCACGCTTGCGGTGGATGTCGCAGTGACGCCGTCGAAAGCGGCGACCCGTGCGCGCATCGTGCTGATGGACCGCGACGACAAGACCGTCCTGCTCACCAGCGCAGCGGACATCCCGGCCGGCGACAGCGAGCGCGTTCACCGTCTTGCGGCGACGCTTCCGAACGTTCGCCCCTGGTCGGCGGAAACGCCCAATCTCTACATGCTGCTGGTCGAACTCTATGATGCGAAGGGCGCGATCATCCAGTCTACCTGGAGCCGGATCGGCTTCCGCACGGTCGCGATCAAGAACGGCCTGGTGACGGTGAACGGGCGTCCGATCACCATTCGTGGCGTCAATCGCCACGAACATGATCCGGAGACTTTCCACGTCATCTCATTGGAATCGATGGAGCGCGACATCCAGTTGATGAAGCGCAACAATATCAACGCGCTGCGGACGTCGCATTATCCGAACGATCCGCGCCTGTACGAGCTTGCCGACAAATATGGTCTCTACGTGATGGACGAGGCCAATATCGAGAGCCACGGCTACATGGATTGGTCGAACAACCATCCCGAAATGCGCGGCAAATATCAGCTGGGCTTCGACCCGGCGTGGGACGCTGCCCATGTCAGCCGCGTCACCAACATGGTCGAGCGCGACAAGAACCATCCTTCGATCATCTTCTGGTCGTTGGGCAACGAGGCAGGCATTGGCCCTGCGTTTGCGCATGCGGCCGCCGCGGCGAAGGCACGCGATCCCGATCGGCTGGTCTCCTATCTCGGCTGGGGCACATGGCCCGATCAGAGGCAGCATGCGCCCAATGATTATGCCGACATCTACGCGCCGATGTACGACAGCCTCACCAAGCTCGCCGATTATGCCGAGAATTGGAATTACCGGCAGCCGCTGATCCAGTGCGAATATGCGCACATGATGGGCAATTCGGGCGGTAATCTGAAGGATTATTGGGACGTCATCTACGCGCATCCCAACAAGCTGCAGGGCGGCTTCGTGTGGGATTGGGTCGATCAATCCATGTACCGCAAGACCGCCGATGGCCGTCCTTATTGGGGCATGGGTGGCGAATATGGGCCCAATCCCGGGGGTGATCTGGAGTTTGGCGATGGTTTGCTGCAGTCGGATCGCACGCCCAATCCGCAGTTGTTCGAACTTCGGAAGGTGTATTCACCGATCCAGTTCGAGAATTTCGACGCGACCAGCGGGCAGTTGACCGTCGCCAACCGATACGACTTCAACGATCTATCCGGGCTCGATCTTGGGTGGCAGCTCCAGGAGGATGGGGTCGTAGTGCAGCGAGGCGCATTGCCCGCGCTCGCCACCCGCGCCCATGCGCGCGAGACGATCCCGATCGCGCTACCCAACTATGCCCGCAAAAGCGGATCGGAATATCTGCTGGTCGTCACCGCCCGCGCCCGGGAAGGGGCAATTCCGGCCGTGCCCGCGGGGCAATTGGTGGGTTGGGAGCAATTCACGCTTGCGGAACGCACCGCCGCGACGCCGCCGGTAGCAGGAGGCGCGGTGGCCTTGTCCAACCGCGGCGGCACCATCACTCTGGCCGCCAACGGTGCGGAGATCGCGATCGATCGCCGCTCCGGGCTGGTGGATCATTATAGCGCGGGCGGCCGGCTGCTGCTGCAGGGCGGGGCGCCCAACTTCACGCGCGCGCTGACCGACAACGACATCGGTACGGGCGTCGAGCGGACGCATGCCATCTGGAAAACGGCCAGCGATACCCGCCGCGTCGAGCGCGTGGAGGGCGTGCGGCTGGCGGACGGCCGCGCGCAGGTGACGGTGCGCTACATTACCGACGCCGCGACGTTCAACGCACGTTACACGATGGCGGGGGACGGTTCGGTCGCGGTGCGCGGCGATTTTACGCCGGTGCGGGGCGATCTGCCGGATCCGTTGCGGATTGGCTTGTCCTATCGCCTGCCCGCGCAGTTCGACACGCTGGAATGGTACGGACGCGGCCCGCATGAAAGCTATGCGGATCGCAAGACGGGCGCGCCGATCGCGTTGTGGCGCGGCCGCATTGCCGATCAGAATCACGATTATATGCGGCCGCAGGAAACGGGCAACAAAGTCGATGTGCGCTGGCTGGAAGTCAGTCAGCCCGGCACCGGCCTCCGCATCGAGGGTGATCAGCCGCTTTCGGTCAACGCCCTCGCTTTCCCGTATGCCGACCTCAATCGACGGCCGCGCGGTGCCGCCAAGAGTTCCGATATCGTGCCGCACGATCAGGTGAGCTTGATGATCGACGCGGCGCAGGCTGGCGTCGGTGGCGACAATCAGTGGGATGCGGGCGGGCGTGCGCTCGCCAGATATCGGATCGCGGTGGCGCCGCTGTCCTATGGCTTCACGCTGCGGCCTTTCGCCGGTGCGGGCACCATGCCCGATCGCGCGCGACAGGCGAACGCCACGGCCGTCGCAGAGGTGATCGAATGAGAAAGCTGGTCTTGGCGGGTCTGGTGATGCTCGCTGCCATGTCCGGTCGGGCCCAGCAGCCGGATGCGATGCCGCACATGCGTATGCCGTTGCCCGCGCCGACCGATCGGACGCCCCGGGCCGCGGTGCAGCTTGCGCCCTATCGCTATGACGATCTGCTGTGGGAAAACGATCTGACGGCGCATCGCATTTACGGGCATGCGCTGGAGGCGGCGGAACCGCCATCGGGATCGGGCATCGACAGCTGGGGCAAGAACGTGCCGTGGGCGTTTGCGGATCGCCAGCTGCGGTCGGGCGACCAGCATCAATATCATGGCGAGGGGCTGGATTTCTATAATGTCGGCGCGGCGCGCGGCGCAGGCGGACTGGGCATCTGGTTCGACAACAAGCTTTGGACGTCCCGCAATTACCGCACCTATCGGATCCTCAAAAACGGTCCCGATGTTGCAGATTTCGAGGTCAGCTATGCGCCCTGGCCGGTCGATGTGGCGCGCAAAGTGTGGGAGACGCGGCGCTTCACGCTGCCGCTGGGTACGCACTTCACGCGGCTCGTCTCGACACTGTCGTCGGACAAACCCGGTCCGCTGATCGTCGGCATCGGCATCGGTAAGCGCACCACCATTGCCGACAAGGATGGCGAGCTGACCGTGGACCGGGCGCGCGGGCTGATATCTTGGTGGGGGCCGGAGACGGGCGACCATGGCCGCATGGCGATCGCGCTGCGCGTCGATCCGGCGACGATCGTGGAGATGAAGGCAGATGGCGACAACCATCTCGTCTTGCTGCGCGTCACGCCGGGCAAGCCCTTCGTCTATTATTCGGGCTCGGCGTGGAGCCTCGGCAACGGCGGCATCCGCAGCCGCGCGCAATGGGATGCTTATGCGCGCGACGCGAAGCTCGACTTCGTGGTGCCGCGCCACGCGCATTGAAGGACGACCACGATGGAACGACGTGACTTCCTGGCGGGCGCGGTCGGCGCGAGCGCGCTTGCAGCCGCGGCGTCCGGCGCGGCCAAGGCGCCGCCGGTGGGCGCGGGTCTGCCAAGTGGCGCGGCGGATCGCGCCTATATGATCGATCTGCTCGGCTGCATGGCCGGCCCGGTGCTGCGGGCAATGGCGAAGGGCCGTCTGCACGCCGACTTTACGCCCGAGCTCAGCCCGACCTGGGACGGGCGCAATCCCAAGGTTGCCTATCTTGAGGGCTTCGGGCGCCTGATGTCCGGTATCGCGCCCTGGTTGGCGCTCCCCGACGACGGCTCGCCGGAGGGGCGGCTGCGCGACACGCTGCGCCAGCAGGCGCTGGCAAGCTATGCCCATGCGGTAGATCCACGCAATCCGGACTATCTGCTGTGGGACGGCGCCGAACAGATATTGGTCGACAGTTCCTACTTCACCAATGCCCTGATCCGCGCCCCGAAAGCCTTGTGGGAGCCACTCGACGGCCGAACCAAGGCGCGCATCGTGGCGGAGATCAAGAAACAGCGCAATATCTCACCACCTTATACCAACTGGCTGTTGTTCGCGGCGATGAACGAGGCGTTCCTGCTCTCGATCGGTGAGGAATGGGATCCGGTGCGGATCGACCTGGCCGTGCGCAAGATCAACGAATGGTATGTCGGCGATGGTTGGTATGCCGACGGCGCGCATTTCCACTTCGATTATTATGGGTCCTATGTGATCCATCCCTTCCTGGTGGAAATCCTGGAAGTGCTGGTGGCCGCCAATGCCAGGTTCAACAGCCTGCACCCCAAGGATCTGCTGGAACAGGCGACCAAGCGCATGCAGCGCTTTGGCGAGAGCCTGGAGCGTATGATCGGGCCGGATGGCAGCTATCCGCCGATCGGCCGCTCGCTCACCTATCGCACCGCCGTCTTCCAGCCGCTTGGCCTTCTCGCCTGGCGCAAGCAATTGCCCAAGTCGTTGCCGGGTGGGCAGGTGCGCGCGGCCACCGTTGCCGCCCAGCGCGCGGTCTTCCGCAACGCCAGCAATTTCGACGCCAAAGGCTATCTGACGATCGGCTTCACCGGCCATCAGCCGACGCTCGGCGATTGGTATTCCAATGCGGGCAGCATGTACCTCGCCGCCGAAAGCCTCCTTGCCTTGGGCCTGCCCGCGCGCGACCCTTATTGGTCCGATGAGGGTGCCGCCTGGACGATGCGCCGGGCCTTTGGCGGGATGCCCTTCGCCAAGGACTATTACGTTGATTATTGATCCAACGTGCCAAAGCAATGTGCGGTCAACTGGTACTTACATGCGAAGATCGGCTGCGTAGCCGGTGAGTTCCAGATATCCCCTGCCCTTGGCGGTGCGGACCGCGCCTTCCCAATAGACGGGCTGTCCGGCGGCGCGGGCATCGACCTCCTGATCCGGGAACATCGGCCGGAGCGGGAAGCGTCGGATGCCTTCGGGCAGGCGGATGGTCAGCATCTGCGCTACGGGATAGCGGGCGCCGGTCCGTGCCGAACGCCATATCGCTGTCGGCGCGAACGACACGTCGCCCGGTAACAGCCGTGCGGTCGTCCCGTCCGGTCGGCGAAAGGTGCCGCCGGCCCACAACACGCCGCCGCCTTTACGGCGGATGCGGAATGCCATCAGCGCGCTGCCATCGTCGAAGTTCAGGCCGGTCCAATCCCAGCCGGCCGCGTCGGACGCGAGATAGTCGGATGACCATTCGCGATCGAGCCAAGCCTCTCCGGTCACCCGTTCCGAACGGCCACCCCGAACCACCGAACCTGTCACAGCGAGATGGGGTATCGAGTAATAATAGCTCGCCTGCTCAGGCTTCGGTCCTTTGCGGCTATAGCCATTCTCGCCCTGGGGCAGCAGTGGCTGCGTCGGCCTGAAGGAGAGATCGAGGGAGAATTCGCGTCCGCCAACCCGGCTCGCAAACCGTCCGTCGGATAAACGGCGGAAGGTCCAGCCATTCAGTCGGACGTCCGCGTCGCCGGTAGCAGCGCCGGCCAGTCCGAAGCCGGCGCGGGCTGCTCGCTCGGCATGCAGGATACGGCCCGCCGCCGTATCGGACAGCGCTGCGTGGGCAAAGATCACCTGGCCCGGCGCGAAGCGGCTTGGGTTGCCGGTGGGGGCGTGCGGGTTGACGCGGAAGAAGGTCACCTGGAACCCGATGTCGCGCCCATCCGCGCCCTTCAGCCAGCCGGTCACATACCACCACTCGGTCCGGAAAGCAGGGTGCGCGCCGTGGTCGGCCGGGAAGATAAGGTGGATGCCGGGCCGCACGGTGGGGTAGGGCGGGGCAGCCGCAAGCGCGGCAACAGCGACCGCAGCAACGATCTTCCGCATCACCAATCCTCCCGGACGGCGGCAATCGCATCCGCCGCCGTGGCGCGCCGACCCGCCAGCATGGCCGTCACCGCGGCCGCGCCGGCCAGCGCGCCGGTGACGCCAACGATCGTGCCGATCGGCCAGCGCGTGGTCATCGTCCAGTTGAACGATTGTGGGTTGATGACGTGGATCAGCACCTGCCCGAGCAGCGCGCCCAGTGCCACACCGGCGACGGCGCCGATCAGCCCGAGCAGCGCGCCTTCGGTGGCGAGCATCTCCGTCACCTGGCGCCGGGTCAGCCCCAGATGCCGCAGCATGCCGAACTCCTTGCTGCGCGCGATCGTCTGCGCGGACACGGTGGCGGCCACCCCGGCCAGACCGACCAGGATCGCGACCGCTTCCAGCACATAGGTGATCGCGAAACTGCGGTCGAACAAACGCAATGCGAATCGGCGCAACGTCGCGGGCTCGGCGACCGAAACGCCGGGCGGCAGTACCGCCGTCACCGCTTGGCGGACCGCGGCAGCCTCCGTGCCCGGGACGACTGTGATCGCCGCCTCGTCGCGCAGACGGTCACCGGTGAGGCGGACATAATCTATGTCGCGGATCACGACAGCACCCTGCTGGCGGGCATAGTCCCGCCACACCCCCGCAACGCGCAGTTTGGCGGGGCGTCCCCCGATCGGCAGCGTCACGTCCTCTCCCGCAGACCAGTGGTAGAGGCGCGCCGCCGGTTCCGACACCCATATCGGCGTGGCGCCGGCGGGCACCGGCGCCTTTTCCAGCAGCACGAGCAGCGGGTCGCCGGCATCCCCGCGCACCGGCCGGGCAATCAAGGTGAGGGCTGGGCGATCGGACGCGACCGTCAGCGGGAGTTGGCGGCTAAACGCCGCGTGGGCGACCCCGGGCACCGCCGCGATCCTGCGCTGCGCCACCGGATCGAGGTCGCCGCCGTCGGCGCGCAGGTAGAGATCCGCCGACAGCACCTGTCCCAGCCAGTCGTCGACAGCACCACGAAAGCTTGTCACCATCGTCGCCATCGCAATCATAAGCGCGGTGGACGCCACGATTCCACATAGCGCAATTGCCGCCTCACCGGGCGCTCCCTGGACATGGCGGACCGCCAATAGCCGGGGCACGGCCGCGACGTCCCGCTCACGCCACGGCGCGAGCAGCCAGCGGACGAGCCACGGGACACCCGCAACCCCGCCGGCGAGCAACAATGCCATGGCGACGAACCCGAAGACCGGTAAGCCGCCGACCGCAGGCAGCAGCGCGGCGGCACCGCCGGCAAGCAGGAGGAGCAAGGCCGGCCGCCACGGGACGGGCGCGCGGGGATCGAGCACGTCGCCCGCATTCTTCAGCGCCGCCGCCGGCGCGGCACGGGCGGCGGCGCGCGCCGGCAGAACGCTCCCCAGCAGCGCCGCCGCCAGCCCGAGCGCGAAGAAAATCCCGGCGGCGACCGGCTGGAACACGACGCGCGCGGCGCCGGCGTCGAAATAGCCGCCGCCGAGATCGCCACCAAACAGTCGCAGGGCCACCGCAGCCATCCCGTAGCCAAAAGCGAGGCCTATCGCGGCGCCCACGATGCCGATGATCAAGCCCTCGAGCGCGACCGCCGCGATGATCCCGCGCCGCGGCAGCCCCAGCGTACGCACCAGCGCGAATGCGCGCAGGCGCCGCGCGACGGACAGCGATTGTGCGGAAAAGACGAGGAACCCGCCCGTGAGCAGCGCCACCAACGCCAGCATGTCGAGGTTGACGCGGTATGCCCGGCTGAGTGTATCACCCTGTCGCGCCTCGCTCTCTCCCGATACGACGACCGCGGCCGCGCCGACGATGCGTGGCAGTGCCGCCTCAGCGGCGGCGCGGTCATCGAGCTTCAGATCCAGCCGATCGAGACGCCCGAGCCGGTCGAACCGCCACTGTGCCGACGCGATGTCAACCGTGCCGATGGCTTGCCCGCCGACAATGCCGGGCAGCGTGCCGGCGACCAGGAACGTGGCGGAGCGACGATTGGCGACCACGGAGATATGCTCGCCGATCCGCGCACCGGTCGCCGTCAAAGCGGCGCGCGACAGGAACAGCGCGTCTTCGGCAAACGCGTTGTCGCTGCTCGCGTCGGGGCCGCTTGGATGTGTGCCGACAAGGCTCGGTGTCACGGCCGCGGCCCGAATGATGTCGAGGCCCAAAAGCGCGAACTGACCGTTCCCCGAACGCGCGGGCAGGCTTACCACCGGGCTTGCATCGGCTACACCCGGTGCGGTCGCAATGTGGGGGTAAAGCCGCTCGTCGAGGCCGAGCGGGCTTCGTGCGCGGACCTGCAGGTCCGCAGCGCCGTTCACACCGGTCACGGCCTGCTCGAACGAGGAGAGTGCGGAGCCGTTCACCAGATGAACCGCAAAGCCGAGCGTGACCCCCACGGCGATCGCCAAAGCCGTGGCAGCGAAGCGGCCGGGGTGGCGGCGCCACTCGCCCGCGACCAGCCATGCAAGTGCCAACCGAGACCGGAGCAGACCGGCCTCAGCCATCGGTAGGTTTCAGTCCGTCGGCGGTGAGTTTCAGCAGCCGGTCTGCCACGGCTGCCGTCGCCGCCGAATGTGTTACGATCACCGCCGCCGCGCCGCGCGATCGCACCGCACGCGCGAACAGGTCGAGGACGCGGCCGGCCGTCTCGGGATCGAGGTTGCCGGTCGGCTCGTCGGCGAGGATCACCGCCGGCCGGTGCACCAGTGCACGCGCGATCGCGACCCGCTGGAGTTCGCCGCCCGACAGATCTCGCGCATAATCGCGGCCGCGGTCGCCCAGTCCGACCGCGGCCAGCATCTCGTCCGCGCGCGCCTTGGCGGCGGCACTGTCTGGCGAAATGAGCGCGAGCGGCAGCGTCACATTTTGCTGGAGCGTCAGATAGGGCAAGATGTGGAAGGCCTGGAAGACAAAGCCGATCCGCTCGCGCCGCAGCCTGGTGCGGGCCGCATCGTCCAGCGGACCAAGGGCGACCCCCTCGATCAGGACTTCGCCCGCCTCGGCGTCGTCCAGTCCCGCCAGAATGTTGAGTAGCGTGGACTTGCCAACGCCGGACTCACCGGTAATCGCGACGATCTCGCCAGGCGCGACTGCGATCGACAAGCCCGCAAACAGCTGCCGGTCGGTTCCGACCGTCTTGGCAATGCTCTCTGTCTCAATCGCCCACATGGCCGCCTAACGACCGTGCACCTGCTTCGGTCCAATCTTAAGGCAGGGCGATGCCGGTCGGCCGGGCTCGTCGCTGCTTTCGAGCAGCTGTAGCCCACCCAAAACACTGTGCGCGTTCGCCTCACCATTGCTCGCTGAACCGGACTCCAGATTGCCACGCAGCAAAAATATCTTCCGCAAGATCAAAAAGTAATAAACTTGCAATAATTGCATTTGCGCATGTCCTGCGATTGCGTTGTTCTGTCGATCCAGAGGTTACGGGCGCGGCGGATCAGGTTCAGCCGTCCATAGATAACCATCTTGGGAGACCGATGCTCCGAAGGGCGCGCCGCTGATCAAGCGGCGACGCTTCGGAGGGTAAAACGCCCCCGTTGCAACTTGGGGGGTCAAAATCGTGATTTCACGACGCAAGCTGCTTGAACGGCTGGGCCATTATGGTGGCCTGGGGGCGACCTTCAGTGCGATGCAGGCGCTGGGGCTGATGAGTATGGCGCGCGCTGCGGGGATGCCAGCGCTGCCGCCGACATTGGGCAAGGGCAAGCATGTGATCGTGCTGGGGGCCGGCATATCCGGCCTCGTCGCGGCGTACGAACTGGAGCAGGCCGGCTTCCTTGTGACGCTGCTGGAAGCGCGGGAGCGGGTGGGCGGCCGCGCGTGGACGGTGCGCGACGGCGACAAGATCGAGATGATCGGGGAGGAGACGCAAACGGCGCGCTTTTCCGACGGGGCCTATTTCAACGCCGGCCCGGCCCGAATCCCGAGCTTCCACACCGGGCTGCTCGGCTATGCGGATAAGTTCGGTGTGCCGCTGGAGGTTGAAGTGAACTCCAGCCGATCAGCCTATATCGTGGGTGACGATGGCACCAAATTGCGCCAGCGCACGGCCGTCAATGATCTGCGGGGCCATATCGCCGAATTGCTGTCCAAGGCGGTGAGCCAGGGCGCGCTGGACCAGCAACTGACGCCGGTCGACAAGGAGAGGCTGCTGCCGTTCCTGCGCTTCTACGGCGATCTGGATGAGAGCGGCAGCTTTGCCGGCACCGCGCGATCCGGCTTCAACAGCATGCCGGGCGCGGGTGCCAGCTTCGCGACCCATTATCCGCCACGCCCGCTGGCCCAGCTGCTTGCCAATCAGCAACTGCCGATGACGTTGTTCGATGACGCATTCTACATGCAGGCGACGATGGTCGAGCCCGTCGGCGGAATGGACCGGATCCATGCGGGCTTCGACCGGAATTTGCGGCGCCCTGCCATTCGCGGCGCAGAGGTCATGCGCATCCATGACACGCCCAAGGGTGTCGAGGTGCTCTATCGCGACAAGGTGTCGAGCGCGACCAACCTGGTCAGCGGCGATTATCTGATCTGCACGATCCCATTTCCCGTGCTCGCGAAGATAGACACGAATTTCTCCAAGCCGGTGAATCAGGCGATTGCCGGGGTGGTCTATGATCATTCGAACAAGATCGCCTTCGATGCCCCGCGCTTCTGGGAGAAGGAAGACCAGATTTATGGCGGCATCACCTTTGTCGGCGGGCCGACCAGCCTGATCTGGTACCCGTCGGCGGCCATTCACTCGGCCCGTGGTATGCTACTGGCTTGCTATGCATCGGGGCCGCTCGCGGCCGAGTTCCAGAAGCGCCCGATCGCGGAGCAGATCGAATATGCGCGTGCCGTGGTCGAGAAGGTGCATCCCGGCCACGGCAAGGATCTTGCCAACGGCATTGCCGTCAACTGGCACAAAATTCCCTACAGTCTGGGGCCCTGGCCGGCCTGGAACGCGGCCCAGGCGGGCCGACAGGAAGGGAATATCGACACGCCCGCCTTCCGATTGCTGCAGAAGCCTGATGGACGCGTTTATTTTGCCAGCGCCGCACTCAGCCAAACGCCAGGTTGGCAGGAGGGCGGTATCGCATCGGCGCAATATCAGGTGACCGCGCTCGCCGCGCGCGTCACGGCACAGGCGCTGGCAGAGCCGTCCCGTAAGCGGATGGCAGCCTGATGCGCGCGGCCGGTCGGGCGGCCTTCTTCACAGCGCCGCATCATGCCCGAAAAGGGATAGCAGCCAGCTCCTCTCGGCATGCGAGGCGGCGATCACCGCGAATGGCTTTGCGCGGGTTTGCCTGATGGCAACCCTTCCGGGAAGTCCGTTTCACGCGGCGCACGGATGCCGTGCCGACGCTTCCATCACGCATCTCTGCGGGACGATGCCCGGCCGTTTCACACCGATGCGGAAACACATGTTGCAGAAATGATACGGGCGTTTTCTGTATTCACTCAAAATATAGCAAAGTTAGAAGAGTCAGTTGTCAGATAAATCCCGTCATATAGTTTCAATATTACAAATGAGAGAAAAAGAGACGAGGTGATTCGCAGATTTAAAGGGCATTTTACGCGACTAATGGGGATAATAGTCGTGCCGTTTAGGCATGAAGTGTTGCGTATTGTCTGATTAGAACAGCGATAGGGATAATCGTGTTGGTGAGAGGCTCCTGAGGCGTAGGTTTACTCTGGGGGGTCTATATGAAAACGAGCATTGGCATGATTTCCCGCCTGGCGATCGCGGCGGCGCTGATCGCAACCGGGCAGGCGGCCCAAGCCGCGGACGCGCCGGCGCCTGCCGCGCCCGCTTCCAATCCGGCCGGCGCCTCCGCGGACGATGAAGTCATCGTCACCGGGACGCGGGCGATTGGTATTACCGCCGCGGAGAGCGCGACACCCATCAAGTTGCTGGGATCGGACGCAATCCAACATGTCGGCCAGCCAAACCTCAATCAGGTGCTGACGCAGCTGGTGCCGTCCTTCAACGCGGCGGCCTTTGGCGGCGACACCGCCCAGCTAACGCTTTCGGCGCGTCTGCGCGGTCTCAGCCCCAACCACACGCTGGTGCTGCTCAACGGCAAGCGTCGGCACGGAACCGCCAATCTGGCCGTCCTGGCAGGCGTGACGCAAGGGGGCGCCGCACCCGATCTGGACTTCATCTCCCCGGCGTCGATCAAGCGGATCGAGGTCCTGGAGGACGGGGCGGCCGCGCAATATGGCTCCGACGCCATTGCGGGCGTGATCAACATCATCCTGAAGGACAGTGACGAGGGCGGATCGGTCAGTGCCACCGGCGGCCAATATTATAAAAGCGACGGCCTCGTTCTGTCGGGCAGCATCAACCTGGGCACAAAGCTGGGCGAGAGCGGCTTTATCAACCTGACCGGCATGTATCGCTATCATCAACGCAGCCAGGTCGGCGGCATCGACCGCCGCGTATATTTCCCCGATGGGACGGTGCGCACCGTGGCGAGCGGGCTATCACCGCAGCAAGTGGCGCTCTACCAAAATCTACCGGGCGCGCCGTATATCAATCGCATCTTCGGCGATCCGCAATCGAAGCTGGCACAGGGCGGGTTCAACGCAGGCTATGATCTGGGCGATGTCCAGCTGTACAGCTTCGGTACGTACAGTCATCGCACTGCGGCCGCCTATGAGAATTACCGGGTGCCGGACCGTGTCCGCCATTCTCCGGTGCTGGGCGTTCAAGGTTCGCTGACAACCCCCGGAGAAGTTCTGTTCAACCCGCTTGGTTTCAATCCGCAGGAAGCGTTTCGGGAGGATGATGCCGCCATTACGGGTGGTGCGAAAGGCGAAATTGGTGAGTTCAATTGGGATCTGAGCGTGACCTATGGCCGCGATCAGGACAAGATATACACGCAGAATTCGGCGAACGCCGCGCTCTTTGTCGACACCCATTTCACGCCGACAAAATTTTACAATGGCAAATTCATCAACGACGAGCTGACCTTCAATGCCGACTTCAGCAAGGAAGTGGATGTCGGCATGGCCGGCCCGTTAAACCTTGCCTTTGGCGGCGAATATCGAAGGAACGGCTATACGATCGGTAGTGGCGATCCGGGCTCGATCTACAAGGAAGGCGGGCAATCCTATCCCGGCTTCCAACCGACCGATGCCGGCCATTACAGCCGTAATAATGAAAGTGCGTATATCGACCTTGCGTTGAACCCGATGGAGGGGCTGAAGGTCGATGTAGCGGGCCGTTACGAACATTATTCGGATTTCGGCAGCAAGGTCATCGGCAAGGCGACGGCGCGGTACGATTTCTCGCCGGCGGTCGCGATCCGCGGCACTGTCTCGAACGGCTTTCGCGCGCCGACCCAGGCCGAGCAATATTATTCGGCGACCAACGTATCGCCAACCGCAGCGACGGTGCAGCTGCCCGCCAATTCCGACGCGGCGAAACTGCTGGGCTTCAACAATCTGAAACCGGAAAAGTCGTTCAACCTAAGCGGCGGGTTCGTTCTGCGCCCGATGGACCGTGCGACGATCACGCTGGATTATTACCATATCCGCATCAAGGATCGCATCTTCGGATCGGGCACGATCTATGGCCTGGGAGGCGCCACCAACAATCCCGCCGTGCTGTTGGCGATCGCGGCGCATGGCAACGTGCTGGATCCCACTGTCACGCAAGTGGGCGTGGCGGCCTTCACCAACGGCGTCGATACCGACACCGATGGTGTGGACATCACGGGCAGCTACACCATCCCCTCGGACTTCGGCAGTTTCAACCTGACCCTGTCTGGCAATTACAACAAGAACAAGATCAAGAAAATCAGCGACGCCGCCCTGGCGCAGGGCCTGTTCGATTATACGTCGGTGTCATTGCTGGAACATTCGGCTCCTCGCTTCAAGGTCATCGGCGGGCTCAACTGGTCGCTCGACCGCTTTACCATCACCGCGCGCGAGACGCTCTATGGCAAGCATTCCGTGCTCTACAGCCCCAATGGCGGGGCGGTAACGGCGACCAGCACCCCGGTCGGCTATTACCGGAACAAGATCGGGACGGCCGCCCTGACCGATCTGGAGGTTGGTGTGGATCTTACCAAGACGCTGACCTTCTCGGTCGGCGCGAACAACCTGTTCAACAAGAAGCCACCCAAGGTCGTTGCCGTACCGAACAGTGGTCCGGTACCCACCCTGTCTACTGCGGGGAACGTCTATGACGCGCCCAGTACATTCTCCGCTTATGGTATCAATGGTGGCTATTATTACGCACGCATCGATTTCCGCTTCTAAACGGCGATCGCGACCAATCGGGAAGGCGGCGCCGGCACGGCGTCGTCTTCCGCTGCACGAAGGGGGATGATGATGAAGGCATTGTGGATGACGATTGCCGCAGCGACGCTTGCAAGCAGTGGGCAGGCCGCCGAAATCACGCGCTTCAAGGCTACGGGTCCGACCCCGGCGCTGATCCTGCAAGGCGTGTTGGTGCCCCCGGGTGCGGAGACGCTCTATCTTTCGGGACAATTGGCCTCCCCGATCGACGCGGCGAAGCCTGCCTCGACGCTGACCATGGCCGACTTCGGCGATACGAAGACGCAAACCATCAGCACGCTCACGAAGATCAAGGCAATCCTGGCAAGCCGGGGATTCGCCATGTCCGACATCATCAAAATGACCGTCTTCGTCGCGGGCGACCCTGCGCATGGCGGCAAGATGGATTTTGCCGGCATGAACGACGCCTTCAAGATGTTCTTCGGCACCGCCGAAAACCCGAACACGGTCGCGCGATCGACCATTCAGGTTGCGGCGCTGGCAGGGCCCAACTTCCTGGTCGAGATCGAGGTCACGGCTGCGAAAATGGCGCGATGATCCGACATGTCCACCAGCCAGTGGGCGGATGGCGATCGCAAAGGCTCGCGACGGTTCCAGGCGGGTCGGCCGTCGCGCCGTTTATAGATATTTCAGCCAGGTTATGTCGCGGCGTGCGGCCTTGAAACGCGAGAACCACGCTGTCGGTAAGTATAGCGGCACGATGAGGCCGACATACCATAGCAACACCCAATCATAATTCGCGACGCCGAACGTGCTGCCCTGGGTCGGGCCCCATATCGCAAAAGCCGCATGGTAGAGCAGGCGCAATATCGTGAGGTGGAACAGGTAGAAAAACATCGGCGCGCCGCCGAACACCGCCAAGGCGGCGACCGGCCGGGTGTCGTTCAGGCGTTCCAGCGCGGCCAGCAGCATAGCGCCCAGCCCAAGTGTGAGCAGCAGGAAGAGCAGCGAAGGGGGATATTTGGTCAGCGCGAAAAAACTCATCGCCGTGCGCATGCGGCTCCCATGGATGACGAACCAGGGTGCGTCGCCATAAGTATTTGCGAGGCGCAGCAGGACGAAAGCGATCAGCATTGCGGCGCCGATCAGCGCGAGACGGCGCGACCGCATGTCCGGCGCAACGTGCGTCAGAAACCACGGACCGACCGCATATCCCAGCGTGATGACGCCGATCCAGGGAAGTACCGGATAGGTTGTTTTGGCAACGAGCCCGAACGGCAGCGCAATGACATCGCGCTGGTGCAATAGCGCCCACAGCGGGAATAAAGGGTGATCCGGTTGCAGGTGGATCGGATCTAGTAAATTGTGGCCGGCGACGATCAGCAGTCCGATGCCGAGCAGGGTAGGGGCCGACAGGCCAATCAACCCGGCAAGGACGATCATGCACAGGCCGATGCACCAGATAACCTGCAGCCAGAGCGTCGGACTGGCGACACCCCAATAGAGTTCGGACAGGTACAGCACCTCCAGCGCCATCAGTATGCCGCCGCGCTTGAGCAGAAAGGCACGCGTCTCCGCCACCGTGTGCTTGGACCGGAACAAGAAGGCGGAGATACCGGTCAGCACGATGAAAACAGGCGCACACAGGCTGGCCGCGAGCCGCGCCAGATAGAGGGCTGGAAGAGCAATTCTAGCGTCGATCGGATCGGATACAGCCACGTGCAGGAACCAGGTTTCGCGCAGATGGTCGAGCAGCATGAGTATCATGACGAAGCCACGCAGCGCGTCGATACTGTGCAAGCGTGGCAGTGCAGACGGTCTTGGAAGTGGCTTACCACGCCGGAGCGTGGCCGCGCCCGCGCGCGACGCGGCCAGCATGATCGTCATGATCTCATTCCGCTGTGTATCGATCGGCCGACCTCACGTCGGCCGTTCATTCCTTCATTCCGTGCCTGGACAACCATCGGACGCTGTTGACGTCGATGTCCGCGCAACGCAAGATGATATGATACATCATATCGCATGAATGGCAGGACTGTTGCGTAGCGAACTCTCACAAACATCCCTTCGGCGTGCGATCGGTGCGGCGCGACCATTTGTCTTTGCGACCGTAATGGCGGCGGGTGCGGCTGTTGGCGACCCGGCCGTGGCGCAAGACGGTCCGGAGGCCGATTTCGACGGCGTGGTGGTGCTCGGCACGCGAAAGTCCCGTGATGCCGGCCTGTCATCGGATCGCGCGACCGAGCGCATTTCTCAGTCGAGCCGCTCACTGGAGCAGGATATCCTGCGCGCGGCCGGCACCTATCGCCTGAGCGATGCGCTCGAATTGGTTAGCGGGAGCAGCCAACAGAATAACCGCGGTGGCTTCGCCGAGAATTTTGCCATTCGCGGCTTTCTCAGCACGGCGGATGGCGGCGGCGAATATTATGTCGATGGCTTCATTGCCAACCGCGGCAGCGCGCCCGCGCGCGATCCGGCGACGATCGAGCGGATCGAGATCCTCAAAGGACCTGCGGGGGCGGTGTTCGGGGATATCGATCCCGCTGGCCGGGTGAATATGGTCACGAAGACACCTCGGTTCGCGGCGGAAGGATCCGCTCGCCTTACCTATGGATCGTTCGACACCCGGCGCATCGAGTTGGACGCGACCGGTCCGTTGACGAACAACCTGGCCGCACGAATTGTCGTGGCCGTGGAAAATAGCGACGGCTTCCGCGACTTCGTCGGTCTGAAGCGTCGTACCATTGCGCCGTCGATCACCTTCCGCCCGTCCGGGGCGCTGCAATTCACCTATGTCGGCCAGGTCATCCGTTATGACGCGCCATTCGATCGCGGCGTCATCGCGGTCGACGGCGACCCATCGGCATTGCCGGCATCGCGCTTTCTCGGCGAGCCTGGCAATGGCGATACCCGCGCGCGCGATACGCGCCACCAGTTGACCGGCGAAGCCTTGCTAGGCGGTAGCTGGTCGCTGGTCGGCGGCATGGCCTATCGCACCGGATCGCTTCGCGGGTTTTCGGCCGATCAGTCGCGGCTCGTGGGCGGACGGACGCTGTGGCGGCAGCGGCGCGAGCGGGGCTATGAGGTCGAGGATTTGGCGGCGCGGCTGGAGCTGCGCGGCGAGGTGCATGTGTTAGGCACGCACCGGCCGAGCTTCGGCATCAAGGGCTACACGCTCGATTATCTAGAGCTGCTGCGCCGCCGCAACCCTTCCGACCCGACGCAAGGGGGCAGTCCCTATGCGATCGACATTTACCATCCGGTCTATGGCGTGGCCACGGCGCTGCCGCTGTTGCCGAGCATCGATCAGCGAGAGCACCGGCGCGGGCTGACATTTTACGCGCAGGATCTGTGGGATGTTACGGGCCGCTTGTCGCTGGTCGGTGGCGTGCGGCTGGATACCTATCGCCAGACGTTGCGCAAGAACCTGACAGGCGCGGTATCGCGCGCATCCGGTCGGCCGGCGACCTTTCGCCTCGGGGCGAAGTACGCGATCGATAAAAGCGTCTCGGTGCACGCCAACTGGGGCGAATCCAACCTGCTCAACTCCGGCAGCGGCAGCGACGGGGCCGCATTCGCGCCGGAAAAGGGCCATGGCTATGAGTTCGGGCTGAGTGGGCGCTGGGCGCCGTTGGATGTCGGTATCACATGGTTCGACATCCGCAAATCCAACGTCCTTACGACCGACCCGAAGGACGCCAACTTCCTCGCCCCGGTTGGTTCGCTGCGAAGCCGTGGCATCGAGTTCGATGCGGCCTTCCATCTGGCGCGACGCTGGCAGGCCGTGATCAATTATGCCTGGACCAAGGCGCGCTATGACGACGAGAATTTCGCGACACCGCGCGCGCTGAACGTGCCGGATCATTCCGGCTCGCTGTTCCTCGTCCATCGGATCGAGACAGCCAAGGGCGAATGGCTGTTGAGCGGTGGCGCGACCTATGTCGGCAGGCGATCGGGCGCGACCGACACGAGCGGACTTGTCCTGCCCGCCTATATCAAAGTGAAGGCGTCGCTGGAGGTGCCGCTTACGCCCATATTCAGCGCGCGGCTGGAAGCGGACAATTTGCTGAACGAGCGATATTCGCTGAGTTCGTACAACGCCTATTGGATATATCCGGGAGCGCCTCGAACGATCCGCTTTTCCCTGACCGCGCGTTTCTGATCAAGGTCCGGTCAGAATTCCGACCTCGTTACTATTGTAGAAGATAACGGCCACGGCGCCGGGAAGGATGGCGATGCCGCGCGGACCCTTGCCGGGAAATAGGGCAGTGCGGCGATCGGCGAAAGCCTGGTTAAAGCCGCTTTTGCCGGTGCCGCGCCAGAAGACCAGTTTGCCGGATTCGCGCGCGGCCGCCGCCAGATCGAGGATACCGTCGCCGTCGAGATCGACGAGGGTGACGTCGCGGATCTCATCGGCCGTGACTTCGCCGCGTTTCGCCGTGCCGGGGCTGAACGAGCCGTCATAGACGAAGCGATCGGGCGCGTTGCGCAGGACGACGACATTGTCGCTGGTGCTGCGATTGCCGACGACGATGTCGGGGCGGCCGTCCCCATCCAGATCGCCGGCTTTGAGATGATAGGGGATGCGCCCGAACGAGGGCGTTCGGCGCCACGGCGCGAAGCCGCCTTTGCCGTCGCCCTTCCACACCTCGACCAGATTGCTTTCATACATCGAGAAAGCGAGATCGAGCCGGCCGTCCCCGTCATAATCGGCCGCCGCGATATCGCGCGGGCCGCCCAGCATCTGATCATATGGCGCGGGCTGTTGCGGATAGCGCACCGTGCGGAAGCGGCGGCCGCCTTCGTTGAGCAGCACGAAGAAGACGTTGGACTGGTAGGAGACGGAGACGATGTCCGGCCGGCCATCGCCATTGACGTCGGCGATGATCGCGGAGGTGAGGCCGGGGGTAGGGTAACGCGGCAGGCCCTGCGCATCGAGGCCATATTCGTTGACCAGATCCTTACTGCCGAGCGCGAGATAGGTGGTGGGATCGAACAGCTGTTTCCGGTCGCTGGCGCCATAGAGAATGGCAAGATCGCGGCCGTCGTTGGATTGATAGTTCGGCACGACCAGATCGGGCCGGCCATCGCCATCCAGATCGCCGATCGCCGAATGATAGGGGCCGAAGCCGACCGTGAAGTCCTGCCGAACCCACGCGCCCTTCTTGCCCGGGTTGAGATAGATGGTGAGCTGATCGTTGGCGGGGCGGGCCAGCCGCGGCGAGAGCAACTCGCCGCGGCACGGGATGATGAGATCGGGCAAGCCGTCGCCGTTCACGTCGCCCGACGAGACCTGATAAGGCCCGGTGCAGACGGGCAGCATCACGGCCTGCTGGGCGGCGCGCTCCACATTCCAGTTCGACCATCTGTCGGGCGCCGGCGGAGCAAGCGCGGTGGCGAGGACGGCGAAGGCGAGCCCGAACATAGTGTCAGCCCCTTCAATCAGAACTGAAAGCGCAAGCCGGCGCGGAAGGCACGGCCGATCACATCATAGTAGGTTTGCGAGACGCCGATCTGGGCGCTGCCGATGCCGGTGCCAGCGGCAGCGTAAGGCGCGGGTGCCTTGTTCGCGACATTGTCGACCGCGACGTACAGCTTCACGCGAGTGTTGAGTGCGTAGCTGGCCGAGAGATCGACGTAGAAGGCGCCATCGACATGGTTGTTGTCGATCGTACGGTTGAGCGTGGTCGAGGTCGGGCAGGCGCTGGTGCATTGGACGAAGGCATTGGCGAGCACGCCGTCGCTGAAGCCGCGGCCGGTGACGGACAGCGACAGGGGCCCCTTGTCGAATGCGATCTCGCCCAGATAGCGCCAGGTCGGCACGCCGGTATTCTCGCCGCGATTGGAGGTGGGGGGATTGATGCCGTTGTCGGTGCTGCTTTCGAGGTAGCGCGTCGCGAGCGCGCGGAACGATAGGGTGCCGTCGCCGAGGCCGCTCGCCAGACGGGCGATCGGCAGGCGGTAGCCCAGCTCCATATCCAGGCCGCGCGCGGTCTGCCGCGCGAGGTTGATCGGGCGCAGGAAGACGTCCGTCATGAAGCCCTGGGCGTTGCGCACGATCAGGCCGCAAAGCGACTGATTTCCCTCATAGCATTGGTTGATGATCGTGCTGGCGCCCAGCGTCGCGATCGCGCCCTTCACCTTGATGTCGAAATAATCGACCGAGGCGGACAGGCCCGGCACGAAGCGCGGCTGGACGACCGCGCCGATATTCAGCGTGTCGGCCTTTTCGGGCTTCACCACCGGGTTGCCGACGGTGGTCTGGAAGACGGTGTAGGATTGGTTGTTCTTGGCGGGATCGACCAGGGTAGTGGTGTTGGTCTGGCCGGCCTGGAACAGTTCCGACAGATTGCCGGCGCGGATATCGCGCGAGCGGGTGACGCGCAGGCGCAGATCGGGAACCGGCGCGTAGCTGAGCCCGGCCTTCCAAGTGGTGACATAACCGGACGTGCTATAATCGGTCGCGCGGACGGCGGCGTTCAGATCGAGCGCGTAGGCCCAGCTGGTGCGCGCGGCGAGCGGGACGACCGCCTCCAGGAAGGCTTCGTTGACTGTGTAGGAGCCGTGGATCGGCTTGTAATTGCCCGCCCAGTATCGGTGGAGCAGCGAGAGTGGATCGCTCGTCCCCTCTTCCGCCTCGCGGCGATGCTCCACCCCGAAGGCGATCGACACCGGGCCGGCCCAGGTCGCCAGGGGCTCGCCGCGCACGGTGGCGGAAACGACGTCCTGCGTGATCTTGGCATTGAGGTAGGATTTGCCGATCACATAATCGCGCGCCGCCTGGGAGGCGACGCCGGTGCCGAGGATGTTGAGCGGCACGCAGCCATTGCCGGGATTGGTCAGGGTCGAGCGGCAGATGATAGCACCGCTGGGCGCGCGCACCGCATCGATCGCGGCATTATAATTGGCGGTGATCGGGACGGCGGTGCCATTGTAGAATTTGCTGACGTTGCGGTTGCCGCGCACGATCCAGCTCCAGTCGGTGCCGAGCACGTCCGCCTTGCCCTCCGCGCCAAGCGCATAGCGATATAGATTGTGGCGCGTTTCGGTGACGATGCCGCCAATCGCCTCGTTCCAGCTGCCGACGTTGAGTGATGTTTCGCCCAGCTCCGTCATGCGCTGGCGCACGGCTTCGGGCAGGAAGGCATTGTCGCGCTGGATGATGAGCCCGCCGAAGTTGAACATCGGCGTGCCGGTCGTCTTGGTCTTCGCCTGGACGTAGGAGAATTCGCCGAAGACATTGACGCGGTCGGCGACATCGTAGCTGAGCCGGCCGAAGACGCTCTTGTGCGAAACTTCCGGATCCAGATTCTGCGGGCCGTTGCCGAAATCGGTCGCGCGCCAATCGCCGCCGACCATGAAGGGATCGTTGACGGTCGCGCCGTAATTGAGCTGCGCGGGCGCGCCGCCTGGGCCGAAATACAGGCCGCGCAAGGGGCCGCGCGTGACGATGCCGCCGGGCGCGACGGTGGTGTAGCCGACCTGATCGCGGACAATATATTCGGGCTGGCCGTTGGTGGCGGTATAGGCCGGGTTGAACAACGTCTTGCGGCCGCGATACCAATTGCGCGGCATGCCCTTGATGCCCTCGCTATACCAATTTTCGCCGCTGACGAGGATGTGGCCGCGATCGTCGGCAAAGCCGGTGCCGGCGCTGAGCGACACGCGATAATTCTTGTCGTCGCCATAGGTGGTGATGCCGCCCTGCACCTCACCCTTCACGCCGGTGAAATCCTTGTCGAGCACGAAGTTGACGACGCCGGCGACGGCATCCGACCCCCACGCGGCGGACGCACCGCCGGTCACGATATCGACGCGCTCGACCAGGGCGCTGGGGATGGAATTGGCATCGACCAGGCCGTTGAGCGAGGCCGCGGGCAAACGCTGGCTGTCGAGCAGCACCAGCGTACGCGTCGCGCCGAGATTGCGCAGGTTGAGCGAGCTGATCCCCATGAAGCCGCCGCTGATATTGCTGGCGGTGTTGCGCGGATTGTTGCTGCCGGCGAGCGCGGGCAGCCGGCTCAATTGTTCGGCCAGGTTGATCTGCGCCGAGCGCTCGATCTCGTCGCGCCCCAATACGGTGAGCGGCGTGGGCGCCTGATAGCCGTTGCGCACGACGCGGGAGCCCGTGACGACGAGTTCCGCACCCTCGCTTTTCTCCGCGCCGAGCACCGCGATGCTGCCGTCGAACGAGCGCACCGTGAGGCCAGTGCCGTCGAGCAGCGCGTCAAGCGCGGCGCGCGTGTCGAGCGTGCCCTTCACCATGTTGGTGCTGCGCCCGTCGGCATCGCGTCCGGCGATGATGATCTGGATGCCGGCCTGGCGCGCCAGTTCCTTGACACCCTTCGCAGCAGGTTGCGCCGCGATATTGAACGCCCGCGTCTGCGCCATTGCTGGTGCCGAAACGCACGACATGGCTGCGATCGCGACAATCGCCGCGGTCGCCCGATACTGATTAGAAAGCATGATGTCCCCGTTTGCTGGTCTCAATATTGAAGACCGGCAACGGGTTATTTTCCTTCACGATTAAAATATTAATTATCCGCGAAAGATTTATTTCGGTTTTATTACGATTGTGTCCTTACCGACCTCGGCTTCGCCGTCCGCGACTGCGGCTGCGGCTTGTGCGAAGCGTTCGGGATCGTTGGCGCGGAACAGGCCGACGATGCGGATCTGGCCGAGCGCGGGATCGACGACGATACGGGTCCGGTTGATGCGGTTGAACCGATCGGCCGCGGCGGCGATTGTCACATCATCCAGCGCGATCTGCGCCAATGCGGGGGGTGGTGGCGTCGGGCGCACGACACGCGCGACGTCCGTATCGGGACGCGGCAGCCCCGGCTCCAGCGTCAAGGCGCCGCCGGCGCGCAGCAGCACCGCCTGTTCGCGATCGTCGCGCCCCCATACCAGCACGCTGCCTTCCTGGACGCGGACGGCGCCGCCGGTCTCCCCTACGCGACGCACCGAATAGACAGTGCCCGTCGCCTGCGCATAGACGTCACCCGACTGGATCACGAACGGGTGGGCGCGATCCTTGGCGACATGGAACAGCGCCTCGCCGCGGAGAAGGTGCACCTTGCGCACCCCGTCGCGCATCGTGAATTCCAGTTTTGCCCCCTGGCCCAGTGTCGCCACCGATCCATCGGCGAGCGTGAGGTCGCGCGCGGCAACCTCCGCGGGGAGAGCCGGCGAAGGCGACCGGAGCAGACCGGCAAAGCTTAATCCCGCGGCGACGACCAAGGATGCGGCCAGCGCGCTCCCGAGCGCGACCCGGCTTCGGGCAAACCAGTCGCGCAGGGGGCTCCGGGCGTTGGATGCGACCTCCTCGACTGAGGCGACGGGTGCGCGCATGTTCGCGGCGGCGGCAGCGGCCTCCACGGCATCTTCGAGCGTGTAGAGGATAGCGCGCGCGCGCAGATAGGCGCCGCGATGCCGCCGGTCCGCCGCGATCCACGCATCGAATTCGCGCGCCAGGTCGGCCGGCATCTCGCCGTCCAGCGCGCGCGCCGCCCAGCGCGCCGCCTGCTCGTCAAGGCGCTCAGTGGAAACGGAGCTTGCCAATATGCGCGTCCTCTTGCTCTTCGGCATCCTTCCCAGCTTCGGCGTCCTGTTCGGCCATGGCCGCCGTCACCTTCCTTATTCCGCGCACGATGTGGTTCTCGACGACATTCTCACTGACCCCGAGCCGTGCCGCGGCCTCCCGTTGCGACAGCCCTTCGACCCGTCGCAGCTCGATGACGCGCCGGCAGGTGTCCGAAAGACTCGCCAGCAGGCTGGCGACGCGGCCCAGTTCCTGGGCACCTTCGACCACCCGATCAGCGGAAGGACTCTCATCAAGGACGTCGAACCCGTCGCTTTCCGTCATCGACACAATGTTTTTGGTCGTATGCCGGATGGCGTCGACTGCCGCGGCATGTGCGGTCCGGCGGAAATATGCGAGCGGGTTTTCGATATGGTCGATCGCGCCAAGCGCCGAGAGGCGGCAATAGGCCTCCTGCAAGACATCATCGACATCGATGGTGCCGCGCCACTGGCGCGACAGCCACGCCCGCACCCGGCCCTCATGTGGCAGAATTTCGCGGGCCACCCAGCGAGCGACGATATCATGCTGACTTCGCATAGATTTGCGACGCTTGGGCCCCTGGTCGCTATTCTGCCTTTGTCAGAACAGCCTGAGGGGCCCGTTGAGCTGAGTCATATGACAGAATGATGAAATGCGGGGCAAATCTCGGTCAAGGCGGCAACCGGCGTTCTATGCGGACTACCCTACGCCTATCGTGCGCACGTGCCGGTGCGGCGTGAATGAAGACCCCCGCCGCGGCGGGGGTCATGATCGTTATTCCTTCGCGCCGGTGCCCGGCTCGGTCGTCTTGGGGGCCTTGCCGTCTTCGATACGCCCCTCATTGCGAAGGTCGCGGCCTTCCTGCGCGCGCTCCTTTGCCTCGGGCGACTTGCCATGCTCGTTCAGTTCTTCCTTCACGAAACCGGCGGCTTCTTTTGCTTTGCCTTCGATGCTCATCTTGGGGACCTCTCCGATCGCCACTCTGCGTGACCCTGTAAAAGCGTTCGGTCGCCGGATTAGCTCCCGCGCACTCCGCTCAAGGCTGACGGGTGCAGGCGATAACCTGCCAACGGCCTGTGCGTCGCACCGGCCGTACGGACCATCGTACGCCGGTTCCGGCCAGAAACCGACGCTGGATGCCGTCTGCATGCTGCACAAAATCGTAGAAGGTGATGCGATGGTGCGCCAGCACGAGCGTGCCGCCGAAACGCAGGCGGCGTGCCACCTGACGCGCCAATTTGTCCATGGTCCAACGATCAAGATAATAAAGGAGCTCGGCGATGATGATCGCGTCGTAGGTCGGGCGCGGCGGCGCGTCCGGTACGATCAGGCGGCGCGCACGGGCGCGGGGTTCCGTGCCGTGAAGTGCGCGACGCACCAGATCGGTGCCGGCAGCTGTCGCCTCGGTCGCGTCGAGGCGAAGCGCCCGTGCTGCCAGCGAACGGCTGTTCGAGCCGTTGCCGGCGCCGAGTTCGAGCACGCGGCCAAGCGGACTGCCCAAGCCGTGCAGGATCGCCCGTCGCTTCAGCACTTCGTCGCGCGCGTCCCATGTCGACCACGGATCGTCATTGCCGGCGAACTTGGCCTCGAATCCTTCGAGATTGATCGCTTTCACCGCACCCATGCGAACCGCTCCGCCGGACGCGCAAAGGCATTGAGGTGGCGGTGGGTCATGGCAAAGCCGGCGTCCGCGTCGGTGATCAAGCCGGCCTGCGTGCGGTAGCGGCGCACCGCTGCCCGCTTCATCCCGATCTCGTCCGGGCTGAGTGGCACGACCAAGCCGGACAATGTCCGTCCGGCGCCCTCTGGCCAGACCCGATAGCCGGCCAGCCGCTCGCCGCGACGGGGCAGGGCGGCAAGGGTCGCAGCGACGGCACGATGATCGGCATGGGCGTCGTCGGGCATCGGGCCAATGATCAGTTGGGGTGCCGGCTTATTCAGAATAGCGCGTCCGAGCTGAGACCGGAGCTTCTTCTTATCGTCGCTCAGGGCGCCATCGGGCAGACCCAGGAAGCAGATCCTGTCCGGGCAGATGCCCAGCCGCCGCATGGCCCGGCGCGTCTCGCGACGGCGTTCCGCGATCAGCCGCGGGCGGGGCCAGTTTCGGCTTTCGGGGTGGGATGCGCCGCCGTCACTGACGACGATCACATCGATGTGCCGGCCGCGCGCGGTCATATGCCGGATCAGCGCCCATGCGGCGATCGCTTCGTCATCGGGATGCGGCGCCACCACGAGGAGGCGGCGCAACGATCGGGACACCTGCGTCACAGGCACGGACGGAGGAGGCCCGAGGCAACAGCTTCGCCCACGCGGTCGCGCTGCGCATCGGGCCCGGGCTGGCGAAGATAGGTCGAGAGATCGGTGAGGACCGCGTTCACCGGATGCTCAACGAACATCGCCTGCACGCCGATCGCCGCTTGTGCGATGGTCAGAACGGTCTCGCCGGCCGCATATACGGCGGCCCGAGCGGCAGAGACATGAGCGAGCGTCGCCGCGATGTCCGTCAGCGACCAATGCTCGGCCGCTTGCGCAACGGCATCGGCTGCCGACTGCGCCGCCCGATAGAGATCCGCTAACCTGGCGCGCTGGTGGGGATCGCTGTCGCGTTGCTGCGCGACAAGGTGATCGCGGGTATGATCCACCACGGCGGCGATCGCGCCGGCCTGAACGGCGGCGAAGCGGATCGCTCCGCCGCTGAACCAGGGCTCGCGCACATAGTCGCCCGGCTTGCCGATGCATATGTCAGCGTCGACGGCGACATTTTGCCAACGCGCGCGATGCGTCTCTGACCGCTGCATGCCGCTGACCCGCCACCAACTCGTGTCGAATTCCGGCGGAGTTTGCTGCAGGTCGAGCAGCAGGAGCTGCCGTGCGCCCTCAACGTCGACCGTCACCAATGCGTGGGTGAGAAGGCCCGCGCCGGACGCAAACGCCTTGGCGCCGTTCAGGTGGGCATGGTCGAAAGTCAGCGGCTCGCCCGACTGGTCGGCATTCCAGACACCGAAAGCGCCGCCATCCCGCGCGGTTGCGTCGGCCCGCTGCTTTTGCTCCACCGATCCGTAGCGCGAGATGATCTGCAGCGCATCGACATGCCCTTCGAAGATCCGGCCGAGGGGCACGTCCGACCGCCCGACATCGTACAACAGACGCAGCAGGCGCAGGAGGGCGTGGGCGTCGGCCGGATCGTTGAGGCTCTCCAGCTTGGGGGTCAGCCCGGCAATGGACGCCAAGGTGAGGGGTGCTGTCATGCTGCGCCCTCCAGCTGTGTCTGTTCCAGGGTCGCCAGCAGCAACTCGGCACGAGGAAGCGGCACCTGTCGCATGCCGCCCGGCGGAGCACCCACAATGCGCGCGGCAAAGGCCTCTCCGTTGCGGCATTCGTCGGCAACCCGCTCCACCTCGGTCAAGGGCAGATCAAGCGCGTGCGCCAGCAGGTCGAACTGGCCGGAGCCATGGAGATGGCGCGCCTTCGCGTGAAGGGCATAACGCCAGGCTTCGTCTTCGGGATGGGCGATGTCGGGCGGGACGGAGGCGTTGTCCCATGCGGACAGGCTGGCCGCGAGGCCGGCCGCGGCGCGACCGCTTCGTCGGGTCGATGTTGTCACCCACACAGCGGCGTCGCGGCGCAGGCGGTAGCCGCCGCGCGCAGCCGCATCTGCAAAGCCAGCATCCTCGCCATTGGGCATGGCGGGAAATCCGCCAATCGCCTGGTAGACATGGCTGCATACAGCGAGGCTGGCGGCGCTCGTCCAATGGTGGCTGCGGGGCGCCTCCCACGGGACGGGATCGAACAAGCGGCGGAAGCTGTGCAGGCGGTCGAGATAGGCTTCGAGTTGGGCCTGGATCGCAGAGGCGCCCCCCGCCTCATGGACGACGCGACCGGCAACGACGTCGGCGGCGCGAAGAGCGTGCAGATTGGCGGCAATCCAGTCCGTTGCGGGCGCGCTGTCGGCGTCGGTGGTCATGAGCGTGCCCGAGGGGGCAATGGCGGCCGCCAATGACATTGCATGTCGCCGGGCGAGGCCGGCATTGGGTTGTCCACCGGTGTTGCAGCAGCTTGTCGCTATGGGGAAGGGAAGACCACCGGCCATGTCGGTGACCAGCGCTTCGCTGCCATCAACGCAATTGTCGAAGAACAGGGCAAGCGTGAATGGCGGCGCATCCGTCTGCGCGGATAGTGCGCGGAGCAGGATCGGCAACCGCTCGACTTCATTGCGAACGGGCACGCCAATGGCGATGTTTGCTCCGCTCACTGGCCAACATCAGTCATTCGCTGCTCCGCCGGGCACAGGCAAGATGCTGGCCGAGTTCAATGCTTTACGCGCCGGACTGAGGTAGGTTCCGGGCGCCGTGATCCAGGAGGCGAAAGCGGTGGCAATAGGCCGGAACGGCAAGAATTGCGGGACGTTTTCACCCGATGAGCCCTTTTCTTTTGCTGGCCGCGCTGCCGATGATGGTGGCGAACCCCAGCAGTATTGCCGGGATGCGGTGGGAGCGCCGCATATTGCTGGTGAGCGCGCCTTTCGCGAACGACGCGGCCCTGGTCGCACAGCGCAATATTGTCGCACGCTGGAAGGCCGGGGCCGAGGCGCGCGACCTGAGCCTGATCGAAATTGCCGGAAAAGATGTGACCGGCGCGACCGATACGGCGGATATGCTTCGGCATAAATATCGACTGCCGGCGGACCGCTTCTCTGTCGTGCTGATCGGCAAGGACGGTGGGGAGAAGCTTCGCCGTTCAAACCCGCTTCCGTCGGGCGTGCTGGAGCAGACGATCGACGCGATGCCAATGCGTCGCAACGGCGAGCGATAGGGTCTTCGTACACGGGCCGCGGGCTCCGATCCCATGTCGTGCCACCGGCTAAACGCCGTATCGTGAGCATAGAGCGGCAGAGCGGCTCGACAGAGGGGCGCCTGACCCGATA
Source organism: Sphingomonas sp. ASY06-1R (assembly GCF_052180265.1). GTDB lineage: Bacteria > Pseudomonadota > Alphaproteobacteria > Sphingomonadales > Sphingomonadaceae > Sphingomonas_I. The sequence continues at coordinate 1,426,914 of NZ_CP197464.1, forward strand.
GCCTCGCAACCATGGCTGAAGATGATGCGGATGACGATGCAGCACCGGGCTGGGAGGCGATCGACGCCGCGCTGGCGAGGCTTTACCCCGGCCAGGAGCCCAAGCATTTCGGAACAATCATCAAATGGATGCTGGGCGGCCAAGATCCGCTCGATGGGATCAGCGTGTGGAAACGGATCGATCCCGTGCCGCACTGGCATTTCGTCAGCTACGGCCTGAGCGAGCTATATGCCAAGGATAGCGACGATGCCAAGGTCAGTGGGTGGGGGTTCGAGCTGACCTTCCGGCTGACCTGCGACGGCGCGGATGAAGAGCCGCCGGCATGGGCCTTCAGCCTGATGCAGAACCTGGCCCGCTACGTCTTCACGTCGGGCAATGTGGTGCGCGACGGCGAATGGATGGACATCAACGGGCCGATCGCCTTGGGAACGGACACCCAATTGCAGGCGCTGGCGTTCATAGCGGACCCTGAACTGCCCACGATCGACACCCCGCACGGCCGGTTGCAGTTCCTGCAGATCGTGGGGCTTACGCTTGATGAAATGGAGGCCGGTAAGCGTTGGCAGACGCGCGGTCTGTTGGACGCGCTGCTGCCGCACATGCCGTTATGGGTAACGGATTTAGCGCGGCCTTCCCTGATGGATCGCCCCGGCGTTCAGGATGCGGTGCAAGCGGGCACGGCGCGCGATGGATCATCCATGGGGACCATGTTCGTGACGGTGCTCGGCTGGTCTTCGCGCCAGCGGATGCTCCGCTCGCCCGTGACCGTCATTCGCCTCGGTGCAAACAATGTCGAGGAGCTGCTGCAGTCGCTTACATTGCGCCTGCCGTTCGGGCGTCCGCTGTTCCTCGTCGGGTCGGACCAGTCGATCCTTTTTACGTCGGGCGAGTCCGCGGCCGCGACAGAGAAAGACAGGCAATTGCACGTCACGCTCACGCCCACTGCGCTCGACGAGCTATGTGCCACGCTGCGCCCCGTAATCGGCGAATATCGTGTGCAGAGCGTGCCGGGCATCGTCTGGGACGTTGAACAGACGGTCATCCGCGACGCGGCGGGCGCCGTCGTACGTACCGTCGGCTAGGGCCAAATTTGCGGAAGATCCTGCACTAGGCGCGGAATCGAAGCGCGGCGGTGAGATCGCCGGGGGCAGGGCCGCCTGCGGCGAGCATCGCCCGTTCGCGTTCGGCCAGGCCGGGCAGCTTTTCCAGGCCCCAGCGGCGCGTGATGAAGCGGGCGATCGAGCCGGTGTCGTAAATCGTGTGATCCACTTCGCCGCTGCGCGCATGCGGGGAAACGATCAGCGCCGGAATACGCGTGCCCGGGCCCCAGCGGTCGCCTTTGGGCGGCGCGACATGATCCCACCAACCGCCATTCTCGTCGAAGGTAATGACGACCAGCATCTTGTCCCACTGCGGGCTGCGGCGCAGCGCGTCGATCACCCGCGCGATGTGGCGGTCGCCAGCATCCACGTCCGAATAGCCGGCGTGCATGTTCAAATTGCCCTGCGGCTTGTAAAAGGTGACCGGTGGCAGCTTGCCCGCGGCAGCATCGGCAAGGAACAGGTTGGTGCGCGCCGTCTCGCCCAGGCCGGCGTCGCGCAGACGTCTCGCCCGTTCAGCCGTGCCGGGCCCGAACTGGGCGAAATAGTTGAACGGTTGATGGTGCGGCTGAAAATTGGGGCGGGAGGGGAATTCGCCATCCTGTGCTTTGCCGGCCAGCGCCGCCGCCCAGCCGCCAGCATACCAGGCCCAATCGACCCCCTTGGCGGTGAGGAGATCTCCGATCGTCTTATGATGCTGTGGGACGAGCGTGTGGGCATTGGAGGCATCGGCATAAGCCGGCCGATCGGGATCGAGATTGTAGGTCGGCGCATAGGGAGGGAGCATCGTGTTGACCGACCAGAAATCGGGCGTGATCGAATTGGGCACGAAGCGGACGGGCCCGTCCATCGCGCTTTTCGGTGATGCGTCCGTCTGCTTTGGGCGGATGCCTTTTGGATCAGCGCCTTCCAAGACCGTGATGCGCCCCTTGGCCGGGCTCGTGTCGGCATTGGGATAGAAGGGTGGCTGCGCCGCGATCAGATATTGATGGTTGAGGTAGGAGCCGCCGAAGGCGCCCATGAAGAAATTGTCGCACAAGGTGAATTCGCGCGCGATCTGCCAAAGCCGTAAGTTAGCGGCGCCGTCGGCATAATGGCCCATGACCAGCCCGCCCGTGTCGCCCCACGCGACAAAGCCGTCATTCTTGCCGCCATTGATCTGCAGCTGATTGTTATAAAAAGCGTGGACCAGATCGCTGGTGATGAGCCCATGCGGCAGCGGATCGCCTTCGGGTGTCTGGAGGGGGAATGGCCCGTTGGCAAAGGCCGGCAGATCGTCCGGGCCGATCTGATATTCGCGATGCTCGACCACCTGCTTGGTCGGCACAAGTCCTTCCCAAATCTTGGGCAGGTGATCGAGCAGGCGGCCATCCCGGTCGCGCTGCAGCGTCCGTTCGCGCGGCACTGCCGAGAGGGGCTGCTGCAAGCCCGGAAAATTGGGAAAGAGATTATTGAAGCTGCGATTTTCGGCATAGATCACGACGATCGTGTCGATATGCGCCCGCAGGGCGGCATCGCTTGGCTGCGTCCGGCGCGGGGCGGCGGCGGGCTTGGCCTCGGCGGATGTCGCTGAACCGGCCGCAGCAACACCGGCCGCTACCAGTCCGCCCAGAAGAAGCCGGCGTCCCTGATCGATCGCTTGATCGTCGTCATTGCCGGTCCCGCTCATTCGATGCCCCTTCGCTGCCTTGGCGGTGTTGCGTGCGCGCGACTCCGCGCCCGCATGCGCGTGCCGCTAGCAGTATTTGTCTTACGATATGCTGACGGTGCGGCCGCGCGTATGTCTTTCCACGACAACCGGTGGCGGTAGCGGCGCGCGATGCTGTCCGCTCCCAATGCAAACGCCGCCCTGCCGCATGGACAGGACGGCGTGCGTTCGGATCAGGAAGCGCTGACTAGGCGCCCTACGCCACAAGGCTTAGAAATGGACGCGGACCTCCCCGCCGATGGTGCGCGGCTGGATCACGCCGTAGCCGTAGGAGCGAATTTGGACCCCGTCGTTCAAGCGCGCCAGCGTATAGTCGTTGGACACGCTGGACACGGCATATTTGTTGAAGATGTTATTGGAGAAGATGGACGCTTCCCAACGCGCCTTCTTGTAGGTGATCGAGGCGCGGCTGGTGGAATAGCCGGGGATTGCCTCGCCATAGCCGCGCAGCCCGGTGGTGGAGTAGGTATTGCTGCGCGCCGCCGTGGTCCAGACGAAGGTCAGATCGGCATTCGGGACCGGGACGGTGTAGCTCGCGGTGATCGAGCCGGCATGCCGGGATGAGCCGGGCAGGCGATCCCCCTTAAAGGCGTCGCCCGCGCCGGGGATGGCGAACGGCTTGCTGAGCCCGCCGATCAGGCCGGGCGCATCCTTAGTCAGCTTGGCGTCTAGATAGGTGTAATTGCCCGATAGGTTGAACTTGCCACGCGTGAAGGACAAATTCGCCTCCACGCCACGGCTGCGCGCGCCGCCGGCGTTGGCGGTGATGCCGACCGCGCCGTTGGTCGTCTGGCTCCCGAGCTGAAGGTTCGACCAGTCGATATTGTAGAGATCGATCGTGCCCTGCAGCATTCGGTCGAGTAAGCTGAAGCGGATCCCGACTTCGTAATTCTTGGTCTTGTCGGGGCCGTAGGACAGTTCGTTGGGCAGCGCGCAGACATTCTGGCCGGGGGGCAGGGGGACGATACACGGCGCCACGCGGTTGACGCCGCCGATCCGATAGCCGGTCGAATAGGTGGCATAGCCGAACAGCTCCGGGCTGAATTCGTAGGAAGCGTTGGCCTTGTAGACGAAGCCGTCATCCTTGGTGGAGCCGGTACGGACCCGGGAAGGATCGAACTGGATCAGCGGATAGGGCGTACGCCGACGACCGCCCGAGAGCAGCGGTGTGTCGGTCGCGCCTGAAATATAGGATTTATATTTATAATAGCGTGCGCCGCCGGTGATCTGGAACTTCGATGTGATGTGCCAGGTCGCCTCGCCAAAGGCGGCATATTCCTTGGTGTAGGTATCGGTGAAGGAGATATATTCTAGGCCGTCCGGGCGGACGAGCCCTCGATACAGCGTGCCGTAGAGGCTGCCCGGCCCGGTGGAATTGGCCGCGCCGAATTCGGGGAAACCGGGAATGCGTTCGGCGCTGAACGTGTAGCTTTTATAATGGTTGTAGAAGCCCCCTACGAGCCAGTTGATCGGGCCGCCATGCGTCGAGACGAGGCGGACTTCCTGGTTGAACTGTTTGGGATCGCTGTCCGACGTGGTCGTGCCGGCAAAGGCCGGGAACAACTCATAATCATAATCCAGGTCGAGCAGCAGATCGGCAATATCGCCTTGCTGGTAAAGATGCTGCTTCGAATAAGCGGTTGCCGAGACGAACTGTGCGATGTCAAAAATGTCGGCCGTGATCTCGGCCGCGAACAGGTCCAGCGTACGGCGTGACGGCTGTTCAACGCGGCCGCCATTTTCGTATTTACCCGTGCCTAGAACGCCCTTGCAGTCGGCATAGACGCATTGCCCGTCGGGGAAGGGGACGCCGTTCGGGTTCAGCGTATAGGTCGCGCCATAGCCCCCGTTTACCTGCGTGCCGCGGGTCTTGGTTTCCTGGCGGATGTAGCTGAACGTTGGACGCAGCCAGCCAAGGTCGAAGCCCAATTGTGCGCGGACGGAATAGGTTTTCTCATCGTTGAGATCCTTCCCGCGGCGCAGGTTGGCTGCGACCGCGGCCGGGTCATTGAAATTGGGCTGGGGCAGCGAAACGCCGAGCTGACGCACCAGGAACGGGGAGTCGACGAAGCCGGGGTCGTAATAATAGCCCCCGGTGACCCGCAGCGCGATTTTATCCTGCACGATCGGCAGGTTGATCGTGCCGTCGACCACGGTGCCGATGCCGCTGGAATGGGCGACGTCATAGACGCGGCTATGTGCTTCCGCCTCGATATTGGTAAAGTTCGGGCGGTTGGGAATGTAGCGGATCGCCCCCGCGAGCGTGCCGAGGCCGTAGAGCGTCCCCTGCGGGCCAAGCAGCGTCTCTACCCGATTGATATCGAGGAACTTGAAGTCGACGTAGAGCGGAATTTCGCCAAGGTAGACGCCCACTGCGGTGCTGCGGTTGGTGCCCGCCGGTCCACCCGATGTGATGCCGCGCATGACGATGCTGTTGGCGGTACGCGGCCCCGTTTCAGGCACCGTCAGGCCCGGCGTGAAGAGACCGATGTCGCCGATGTCGTCGAGCCGCTTGGTCTCCAGCGCTGCCTCGCCAATCGCCGAGATGTTGATGGGCGCCGTTTGCAGCGACACCGAGCGCCGCGTCGCAGTCACGACGATCTCGTTCGATCCCTGCGCCTCGTCCGCCACCAGCTCTGGCGTAGGTTGCTGTTGCGCCTGAGCGGGTGCGGTGACGATGCCTGCCAGAAAAGTCGCGGAAAGCAGCTGCAGCCGCGTCGGTGTACGCTTGATCATAGTGTCCCCCTGTTTCGCTACGCCATGCGCCTAAGCGAGCATCCCCTCCCGATGCCTGGGTCCGCTGTTGCGGCTCCTGCTTCATGTCGCGTTGAAGTATGCAGGCTATGAACCACGACAGCCGCGCAATATGAGTGGTTTGACGTAGAGGTCTGAAATTGCGTCACCACCGTCGGGTGGGGGCAGGCGTAATGTCCGTCGAGAACATTGTCTTGGGAATGACTGCAGGCAGTGGATTACCGGCCAGGCAAAGCTTGGAAGATCGTTCGTGTCGGCGCGCCATGGCCGGCCATGCCTGACGGCAATCTCTGACATTGCTGGTAGATACTTGCTGTCTGGACAGCGGGCCGGGGCTGCGACAGCCTGGTTGAGGTTGCCAGCTCGGACCAGGATACGCGCAGAATCATGCACGCCGCATCGGATGAGTCACTCTGCCACCGGGCCAGTAAATTGCCCTCTACGTTAAACGACTTAACGCCAGAATTACCGTCATCCGGTAACAGAGCGCCTGGATTTCCCTCGATCTAGCTATCTTACTTAGGGATTGACATGAGCGGAACTGTCGCAGTCGAAAAACCGTCTTACATGGTCAGCGCCCCGGTCACGGTTGGGCTTGACGGCCTGGGCAGAGTACAGGGTGGGCCGCTGAAGCAGCTCTTCTTCACTCATTTTCAGCCGGCCTTCCTGCTCGCCGTTGTCGCCTTCTATTATTACGCGCCGGCCGCGTGGATCAAACCGTCGGTGACCTTGTGGATTGGCTACGGCGTCAGGCTCATGATGCTGACGATGGAATGGATCAGCCCACGCTACAAGAGCTGGCAGCATACCTGGAAAGAGCTGGCATGTGACGTCTTCTACGTCGCGATGGGCATGATGTTCGTCAGGGTTTTCTTCGCTCCGATCAACAGCGATGTCATCATCACCTGGTTCCAAGATACGTTCGACATGGCGAAGTTCGCCTGGTTCATCGGGATGCCGCTGCTGCTGCAGGCCTTCCTGATCTCGCTTATCGGCGACTATTTCCAATATTGGGTGCATCGCGCGATGCATAATTGGTACCCGCTTTGGGTCACCCATGCGCCGCATCACTATCTGACCCAGCTGAACGTGCAGAAGGGCAGTGTCGGTAACCCGGTCGAAATCTTCCTGATCGGCCTTGGTATCGGCGGCCTGTTCGATTTCCTGCCGCGCGCTGCCCTGCTGGCGGGTGCGTTTGGCCTGGCGGTCAGCCAATATCAGCATTGCAACATCCGGTTCAACACGCCGCGCTGGTGGTTCAAGATCTTCAACACGACCGAGCATCACAGCCTGCACCATGCCCAGGATTATGACAGCACCCGCAGCAACTATTCAGGCACCTGGATCTTCATCGATCGAATCCATGGCACGTGCCGGGACGGCGAGGCGGAATTGCTGGGCCAGGAAGGTGGGCGCCGCATGACCATCTGGGAAACGATGCACTACACCTTCTCCGAGCCTTACAAGGTGCTGAAGCAGAAGTGGGCGAACCGCGGGCAGATGGTAGCGGCGCCGGCGGAGTGACGCCGCGGGCCCGGGCGATCGGCAGCCTGTTACGCGCACATCATCCCATCGCGTCGGCCCGGCCGGCGGCCGACCAAGCCATGACGTGCGGCAATCGGACGGCTTGCAAAGGATCAGTTCTGTGAACCTGAAGTATATTGATTGGATTTGGCGGGTGAGAGGGAGCCTGCCGCTGCAGCCATCCCACTCGGCCGCGCAGGCCTTTGGCAAGCTCGAGAGCCTGTTCGAGGAAAAGAATACGACCTATCGGATCGATGGCGACACGCTGACCTTCACCAAGAAGAACCAGCTGCCCCAGGACAAGATGTCCATCTTTGACAATGGCAGCTTGCGTGTGTCCGGCGGCGTATTGCGGTATGATATGATGAGCCGCGCGCTGCTGGCCTGCTTTCTGGCGCCGCTCCTGTTTTTCGCTCTCGGCAGGATTGGCGTCGCTGTCGATCAGTGGCGTAACCCGCCCGAAGTGGTGAAGGCGAAGGCGGAAGCGGCGAAGAAGCGGTCGAGGGTCAAGGCCGAAGAAGTGCCGATGAATCCGGTCGACAAGTTCCTGGGAGCCCCCGAGCCCGACAAAAAGAAGGGCGGCGATCAGATCGGAAAGCGCAACCGCAAGCCGTCGATGACGACCGCCTATGTCATCATGGGCGTCTTCTTTGCCTTATGGGTCGGCGGGCGGATCCTGGAGCACAGGCTGATCCATATCCGCTTTCGCAAGAGGCTGGCGAAAGACGATGCGTCGACGTCCTTATGGGGTGATCGCGACGGGCCAAGCCCTTTCACGGGCGAAGCCGCCGCGTCCCGCTGAACGTCGATACTCCAATCCCTGCTGCTCCATTCTGACGACAGTTCAGAGTGGAGCATTTTCCCAGCTTTGATGTATCGCGGCCACGGTTTTCCGGGCACGCTTGAGCATCGAAGACCGGTTGTACGGCAACGCGATCATCGCATTGCCGATACACCGGGTTGGGAGGGGTGGCTTGAAGATCGGGCGTCATGCAATTGTTCCGGCGACGCTTCTGGCGTTGAGCGTCCCTGCCACCTTGGCCAGCGCCGCGATAGCGCAGGGCGCTGCGCAGGGTGACTCCGGTCTCGATGCGCGCGGGCATTTGCGGGCGGTGGTTGCACCGTCCACGCGCGGCTTTGCGTATAAGCGCCTGGGTGCAGGCGTGCAGGTGCGGGTTGGGCAGGTCGTCAAGAATCTGATCTTTTACGGTCCCGCAACGCTTCGCGTGAACGCGAACCTGGGCGAAAATTACTGGACCGCACCCAGCCTGGCGGTGATCGCCAAGCCGCAGCCGGTGGCGTTCACCCTCGTCGAGACCGCGGACGCGTTGACCTTGCAAAGCGAGAAGCTGCGCGTCGAAATCAGCAAGACCAACGGCGCGCTGCGCTTCTTCGATCCTGCGGGTCAGCTTTATACCGAGGAGACCGCGGCTGAACCGCAAACGCTCAAGAAACTGACGATTTCCAATGCGCCCACCTTGGAGGTGCGCAACAGCTTCACGCTGCGGCCGGACGAGGCCGTTTATGGTCTGGGCTTCAACGGCGAAGATACGAGCAATCGGCGCGGCAAGGATCTGTTATTGGTCCAGACGAATGTCGGGATCATTATCCCCGTGCTGATGTCGTCGCGGCGTTATGGCGTGCTTTGGGACACCTATTCCCAGATGCGCTTCAAGGACGATGCCGGCGGCGCGTCGATGTGGGCCGAAAGCGCGCCCGGCGGCGTCGATTATTATTTCATGGCCGGTGATACGCCAGATGCGGTCGTGGCCGATTATCGCGCGCTGACCGGGCAAGCGCCAATGTATCCCAAGCAGGCATTCGGCCTGTTCATGAGCAAGGAGCGTTACAAGACGCAGGCGCAATTGCTCGACGTCGCGCACGCCTTCCGCAAGGACGGCTTCCCGCTCGATTATATCGTGCAGGATTGGCAATATTGGGGATCGGACAAGGACGGTAGCTGGAGCGGGATGACATGGGATCCTACCCGCTATCCTGATCCGGCGGGCATGGCGCGGCAGGTCCATGATCTGCACATGAAATTGATGGTGTCGATCTGGCCGTCCATCGGCAACGACACGGCCTTGGCGCATGAACTGGATGCGCACGGATTGCGCTTCGAACCGCTGCACTGGATATCGAAACATGCGCGCGTCTACGATGCATACAGCCCGCTCGGCCGCCAGATCTATTTCAAATATATCAAGTCCGGCTTGCTCGACCAGGGCGTCGACGCGTTGTGGATGGACGGTACCGAGATCGAGGTGTCGAGCGCGATGTGGAATGCGCAGGACAATATCCGCGACACCAAGGCGCTGGGACGCAACGCGCTGGGCGACTTTACGCGGTATCTGAATCCTTATTCGCTGCTGACGACGCAGGGCACCTATGACGGCGAACGCGCGACGAGCGACAAGCGTGTCTTCACGCTGACGCGATCCGCCTGGGCCGGCGCTCAGCGTACCGCAGCCGCCTCGTGGAGCGGCGACATTTTCGCGAGCTGGAAGACGCTGAAGCAGCAGGTGGCAGATGGCATCAATGTGACCGTCACCGGCAATCCCTATTGGACGCAGGACACGGGCGGCTTTTTCGTCGCGGACTTTCCGGGCGGCGAGAAGAACGCGGCCTGGCGGGAGCTTTACGCGCGGTGGCTGCAATTCTCCGCCTTCAATCCGATCATGCGCATTCACGGCACCAATGTGGAGCGCGAGCCGTATCTGTTCAGGACGATAGACCCCGCGGTCTATGCGTCCCTGCTGAAGAGCACGCGGCTGCGCTACCGCATGCTGCCTTATATCTACAGCCTGAGTTGGAAGGTGACGGCGGACAGCTACACGCTGATGCGGCCGTTGATGATGGATTTTCCGGACGATCGGGCGACCGACACGATCAACGACAGCTTCATGTTCGGCCCGTCTTTCCTGGTCCATCCGGTGACGCGCGCGATGTACAACATCCTGCCGCCGCCCGCGGCGACGATACCGGTCGACTATCTGCACACACCGGACGGCCAGCCGGGGCTTGCAGGGCAATATTTCGAAGGCGAAAATTTCGAGACGCCAAAGAGCCGTTTCGTCGACCTGAAGGTGGATCATACCTGGCCCGATCCGCCGCTGGCCGAGGTTCCTGCGGGCCTCCGCAACCTGCAGCATTTCTCCGCCAAATGGGACGGTACCATCACCGCACCCGAAGACGGCGAATATGAGATCGGCGTGGAGGGCAATGACGGCTTCCGCCTGCGGCTGGACGATAAAATCGTCGTTGAGGATTGGGCTGCGGGTGCTGCGCGGCACAAGGGGGCCACCGTCACCCTCCGCAAGGGGCAGACCGTCCGCGTGGGGATCGATTATTATCAGGTCGACGGCAATCGCGTGTTGCGGCTGGCGTGGCGGCTGCCGAGCGAGCGGCAGGCGTTGGGCGGCGCTAAAGCGGCGCTCGACGAACGCATGACGACCTATCTGCCAGCGGGCAGCGGCTGGTTTGATTTCTGGACCAATCAGCGCTTCGACGGCGGCCGGCGGGTGACGCGGAAGACACCGCTCGACCTGTTGCCGCTGTACGTGCGCGCCGGATCGATCGTGCCGCTCGGGCCCAACGTCCAATATGCGACGCAAGACCCGGGCGCGCCCTATGAAGTGCGGATCTATCCGGGCGCAAATGCGCGCTTCACCCTCTATGAGGATGACAACGAGACCTACGCCTATGAGAAGGGTGCGCGCGCGACCTACGACCTGGTGTGGAACGATGCCGCCAGGACGCTGACGATCGGCGCGCGGCAGGGCCGCTTTCCGGGCATGACACCGACACGGCAGTTGAACCTCATACTGGTCAAGAACCGCAGCAAGGGCGGGATGGACATGTTGCCCGCGACCCGGCGCATCTCCTATTCCGGTACGGCGACGACGGTTCGGTTCTGATGCGGCGCCACCGCTTACCCCCTCATTATGCCAGGAGACGTGAGATATGACGAAGCGGGATCGCGCGCGGCCGAAGCGAAGCGCGGTTCGGGCGTGGTTGGCGCCGGCAGTGCTGATCCTGATGCCCGTGTCGGCCAAGGCTGAGACGCAGCGGCCCGCATGGTCGGCGACGGTGCAGGGGCGTCTCGCCGCCGATGTGGCGCTTCATGCATTGAGCGACCAGCTGCTAGCGCAGGACAGCGCGACGCTCGTCCTCGACGACTGGTGCGCAGCGCATCACATGGCGGTCGATCCGAAGATCGTTGCGGAACGGGTCCATGACGGGGATCGTGGCGTCCCCGACGCAGTCCGCACGTTGCTGAAAGTCGGCCCTGCCGAGGTGGTGGGCTATCGGCATGTGCGCCTACGCTGCGGCGCGCACATTTTGTCGGATGCGGATAATTGGTATGTGCCGGCCAGGCTGACGGCCGCGATCAACCGCCAGCTCGACACCACCGATATCCCGTTCGGGCGTGCTGCCAAACCGCTGCAATTCCGGCGCTTCACCATTGCCAGCAAGCATGTCTGGTCGCCCTTGCCAGCCGATTGGGCGGCGCTGGCGGTATCGCAATGGCCGATCCAGGCCGCGCTGGACGTGCCGAATATCGTGCTGGAAAATCATGCGGTCCTGCTCCTCCCCAATGGCGATCCGATCAGCGCGGTGGTCGAGCGCTACAGCGGCGAAGTTCTTGCTTTCGCCCCGCCACCCATCGCGCGCTGATCGCGCAGGCTCAGGGTCGGCATATCCTCGCTGAGCGCCCGCACCAGGAACCAGCATTTCTTCCAGCGTGTCGCGGCTGGGGCTGCCCAGGTCCATCAGCACCACGTCGCGGGCGATCTGTAACACACGGCCCCTCTCGCACCCGAAGATGGTCGATTGCGTATCCCCGTTAATGCGCGAGCCTTGTGCCGCGCATGACGATGGCTGTCCGCCGATGGTCGGTCATAACGAATCGTCGCTCTTGCGCAGCAGGGTCCAGCAGCCACTTTCCTGGCGGAAGAAGAAGCGAAGCTGCTCGTCGGTTTCGCCCGCCCGAAGGGTTACCTCCATGCCGCCTGGAACGACCTTGTTCAGCGAAGTCATATGCTTCTTCTTTTGCTCGACCGGTGACGGCATGATCGGGAAGCGGATTGTTTTGGCATCCAGCATCTTGCGCACCGTGCGCGGTTCAGGTTGGGCGGTGGCGTCGATCGTCTCGTAGGAGAGCGGGATGCGGGTATGAGCCCGCTGAAGCGCGGGATCCGCCGCAAATGCGGTAAGGAACTTGGGGAACGTGGTGGCGGGGCAGGCTTTGCCTGCTGCCTGCGCGGCGCTTCCGCCGAAGATCAACATTGCGGCAAACGCAGGAATCGTACTGAACAGTGTCTTCATGATTGCTCCTTTGCGATCGGGGATGAGCCGGACTGCGATCGACATGCGGCGCGCTTTCCCCCGAGTCTATGGTTGCCGCAACGCGCCTGGCATTTTCGCGCACGAGCAGGGTTGCGGCGGCTGTCGGTCTGTTACCGACGGCGCTTCTTCGGTGCCTTCTTGGCAATGGCCATGGGGGGATAATCGGGCCGGTTGAGGCAGGTCGACAGCCAACCGGGGCTGGTGTCGACATCCACATCGACGTCGATCTTCTGCAGCGGCAGGGAAGGGGGCATGCGGCTGCCTGATGCCGCGCTCCATCCCGCTTCGGCAGGCGCGTTCGGATTAGGGCATGAAGGATAGGCGTCGTTGCCGATCGAACATGCCGCGATCGTCGTCAGCGTGCCGTCGGTTATACGGCCGACGACACGCGTCTCACTCATGGAACCGCTCGCCCATTCCTGATCGACGCTGCAGACGCGATCCCGATTTTGGAAATGCTGGCGACCGAAGCACGCATATACATAGCCGCCGCCGCTTGGCACAAAGCTGCACGATGTCTGGAAGCCCGCATAGGCGCCGCCTGTGAAGCGGGCTGCGAACGCGCGTTGCCGGCGCGCCACCGCGATCATCCGCGGTAACCCGGTATCCCCCGTATCGATGCGAATAAGAGCAGCGGCCCGATCCTGGACAGCCTTGAGCACGATCGCGCGCCACGCTGCCCCGCTCACGGCGCCGGGCCCTTCCCCCAACCGGCCAAGCTGTCCGTCGCGGCTTGCGAGCCAGCGCCTCTGGCTGGTGATCAGGGCAGCCTTGATGTCGGCCTCGCCGGTGGATTTTAACAGGCGGACATAGGAGGCGTTCATTGCAGTATCGGCCTGGCGCAGGCGGGCATCGGAACAGATCAGCCGTTCCATGCCGTTGTCCGCCTTGCCGCAGCTGATGGCCTGAGCGGCTGATGCGGCGAAAAGGCTCACGACCAGCGTGGCGATGAGCCATGACAAACGCGTCATCAGGGATCCTTATAGTGGGTGTGGGCGGGGGCCGGTGCCGGGCGGGCCGTCTACCGTTTTGGCAAGCCATTCAAAGAAAGCATCGAGAGCGACCCTTTGCAATCGTTTGACTTCAATCCGACGAGTTGCGGCGAAAACGTCTGTACCGGTGGAAGCGACACTATTACAGATGTTGCTAACATGGATCAATTGAGGAACCGGTGATCGTGCGACGTTTCGTGTGGCTTTCGGCAATAGCAACGCTGGCAACAGCATCGATGCAGATTTCGTTCCCGGCGCAGGCGGCGACGCCGGCACAGAATGCGCAAGCGGCAAGGTTCCACGGCTTCTTCGTAGCGTTCCGCACGGCCGTGCTGAAGGGGGATCGAAACGCCGTCGCCAGCATGACGCAATTTCCTTTTAAGGACTTCCGCTCCGGCAATTATTGCGAGCCCGGCGATAAGGCATGCAAGGTGAGCCCTGACTCGGCCGCCAGCCGGGACCGTGCCCAATTCCTGGCAAAGTATGACCGTATCTTTACGCCTGCAGTCGTCGCGGCGATCCGTGCCAACCGGGTACGTGGCTTCCGACACGGTGTGGATGACGGTGAAGTGGGGGGACCGATCGCAGCGGGCGAATATTTGCTCGATGCGGAAGATGTCGGCGATCAGCGCGTTTTCGTGCCCGTCGGCACCAGCTGGAAACTGGCGCGTATCCCTTTCTATTCATAGGCGGAGCGAGTGATGTCCGGACCGGCGCGATCGCCGATCCGGATCGGCGCAGGGTGGGGATGCGTAGGCGCATCGCAAGGAGCATCGGATGACAAGACGAAGTGCGTTGATCACGGCAATCCTGGCGGGCCTTGCCGCGACCACTGGCATTGCGGCGCCTCCGACGAAGACGATCGCCTCGCTGGATCTGTCCAAGCCGTTTGCAACGCGATCGCCGTGGCGCCTCACCGCCAGGCAGGGGCCGCCGGTCAGCGATACGCCGTCCGGCGAAACCGAAGACGGTGCCATCGCCTTTTGTATCAGCAAGGATGGCGGCCGTATCTGCCAGCCGCCGCTGGATCGACTGCTGCTGGCCCCCGGCGATGACGCGAAGGACGATTTCTTCCAGCCGCATTATCTGGCTACGCCGTCTCTGGTCCACCCCACCGACAATACCCCGTTATTGCGGATTGAGGTGAACAGTCTGCATGCCGGTAATGGCGATTATCGACATGCCATGGCGCTGCTCAGCTATGATCGCGCTCGCGACACATTCGTGCCGGCTTACCGGTATTTTGTCGGCCGCAATAACAATCAGGAAATCCGCTATGTCGCCGCCGGGGCGTTGCGCGGCGCCGTCATATCGGCGGAACCGACGCAGAACGCGCCGTTCGGCTATTGGATCACGGTAAGTCGCCTGGCCGGTAGCGCCTATCGGCAGGTGCTGCGTTATCGCAGCGGAACGCGTTATGGCGATAACAATTCCCTTGCGGTGATCGATGCCGAGATGCCGGATATTCAGCAACGGCTCGGACTGTGGCGACCGGGCCAGCCCTTGCCGCTGCCGGCGAAGGGATGTGCCAAACCGCATCTGGTGAAGAGCGTTTTGTGGTGCGCATAGCCCCGGACAGCCGGGCAAGAGGTTTCGCCGGATAAAGCGCGCCCGTAGGCTGATCGGCGTCAGGGCGTGCCGATGCAGGGTTCAAATCCCAATTCTGTAACGCAGATTATTGCGCATCCGAGCGCTGGCGTGCATCGGCCAAGGCATGACTAAGCCTGAAGACAAGATGGACCCGGAACAGGAATATTTCGAGAAACGGGCTGAGGCAGAACTCGAACTGGCGCAATCTGCGACCCATCCGGGTGTCGTGAAAGCGCATTACCAGCTGGCGGGCCTATACCTCGATATCGTGCACGGCGAGGCGGAGAATCCCACCAGCGAGGACCGTGACAAGGAAGAGCCGGAAGGCGCCGACTCCATCGAAGACTAAGCGTTGATGGCGCGCCTGCTGTTAGCGGGCGTGACCGGTTAAGCCGTCCATCGCGGCCGCCACATGCTCCCGCATTTTCGGATCGCGCGTCACCTCCAGGATCGCGCTGAGACTTGCGCGCGCGGCGGTGACGTCACCGGCAACCAGCTCCAGCCGCGCGCGGGCCCACCAGCCATGCGCTCCGCTGGGATCGATCGTCGTGATGCGCTGGAGCAGCAGGAGCGCGCGGCCGGCATCGCTTACCTTTTCAGCGCGGCTGGCCTGGTTCATCAGAAGCCGGACCAGTGCCGCGCGATTGGTCATTGGCGCGACGTGGTCGGCCAGCGGCTGGACTTCGCGGCCCAATATCCGCTGGAGCAGGTGCGTAAGATCCTGTGGTCCCAGGATCGCGCCATCGTCAAACGGATCGATCAGAAGCGGCGCCGTGCCCGCGCCGATGCGCACCAGCACATGGCCGGGCGTGTTTAACGGATCGGCCGGCCACCCGACCCGCCGTGCCGCGGCGACGTAAAGGATCGCCAGACTGATCGGCAGACCACGCCGGCGATCGATCACGCGGATCATGTCGGTATTGGCAGGATCGTCATAGCTTACACTGTCGCCGTGGAAGCCGAACTCGCTTGCTATTACCCGCGCCAGGATCAGGGCCTGCTTCTCGGCCGTGTCCGCATCCTCGCCCAGGATCGCAAGCCGATTGGTGAGGGTGTTGAGGATCGCGAGATAGGGATCGAGATCGAGGCCGGGATGGTCGAGCCGCGCCAATTCCAGCGCAGCGGCGTCAAGCATGATCGCCTCGTCATCCAGCAGGCCGATGTGGGAAATCTCTTCGTTCACGCGCCGAACCCGATCGGGTTGGGTTTGTCATAGTCGGAAGGAGGGTGTGCCATCATGATGGTTGAGCAACGGCACTGTCCTGGGATGGTTGCGTGAATTCACCAGAAGCCGATGTTAAGCGGCTGGCATCGCAGGATCTTCATTTGCCTCCGGCGCCGTTCAGGATTGCGACGAACGTTGACCCCCCGAAATTGTCTGAGTAATTGGCTGGCGCATAGCAAGGCGCGCACGGGGGAGATCGAGATGAAGGCATGGCGGTTGGGCAGGGGTGTCGCATGTGCGGCCATGGCGCTGTACGGCACTGTCGCCCTGGCGGCATCGCGCGTGGATGTGCGGATTGACGCCAGCAAGCCGGGCGCACGGATCGACCGCGACATTTTCGGCCAGTTTGCGGAGCATTTGGGGACGGGCGTCTATGGCGGCGTCTGGGTCGGCCGCGATTCCAAGATACCCAATGTGCGCGGCATCCGATCCGATGTCGTCGCGGCGCTGAAGGCAATCCGGGTGCCCAACGTGCGGTGGCCGGGCGGCTGCTTCGCCGATGAATATCACTGGCGTTGGGGCGTAGGTCCGCAGGCCAGCCGTCGACGCACGCTGAATGCGAGTTGGGGCAATGTGATCGAGCCCAACAGCTTTGGGACGCACGAATATTTTGATTTCCTTCAGCAGATCGGCGCCGACGCCTATCTGTCCGTCAATATCGGATCGGGCAGCGCCGAAGAGGCGGCAGACTGGTTCGAATATATGACCGCGGACAAGCCGACGACGCTTGCCAAGGAACGGGCCGCCAACGGACATGCGGCTCCCTACAAGATCAAATATGTCGGTCTCGGCAATGAGAATTGGGGCTGCGGCGGTGCAATGTCCGCCGATCATTATGTCGAGGAGATGAAGCGCTTCGCCCATTATACGCGCAACCTCGATCCCGCGCAGACAGGCGCTACGGCGACGAAGCGGATCGCGGTGGGGTGGGATAGCCTGAACAGCGACTACACCGAGGCCGTAATGAAGGCCTGGAAAGACAAGGTCTGGAGCTGGGACATTGAGGGCGTGTCGCTGCACAATTATGTCGTAGGCGGGTGGCCGCCGCATTTGCCGAGCACGGGTTTCGGCGAAGACGAATATGCGATCGCTTTGGGCGAGGCGTTCCGCATGGATACGCTCATCGCCAAGCAGGCCGGGATCATGGACAAATATGATCCCGACAAGAAGCTTGCCCTTGTGGTCGATGAATGGGGTGCCTGGCTCGCGCCGACGCCGGGCAGCAATCCCGGCTTCCTGCAGCAGCAAAATTCGCAGCGTGACGCGCTGCTGGCGGCGGTGAACCTGAATATCTTCATGCGCCACGCGGATCGCGTGCGGCTCGCGAACATCGCGCAGATGATCAACGTCCTCCAGGCGATGATCCTGACCGACGGGCCGAAGATGGTGCTGACGCCGACCTATCACGTCTACAAGCTGTATGTGCCTTTCCAGGGTGCGACCGCGCTGCCGGCTTCGTACACGCCTGGCTTGTACCGGCACGGCAAGGTGGAGATGCCGCGCGTCGACGTCGTCGCGGCCCGCGACACGGCCGGCAAGACGTGGGTGTCGGTTGTCAATCTGGATCCCAACGCCCCGGCTGACGTGGCGATCGACGTTGCCGGCGTGACCGCCAACGGCGCGTCCGGTCAGGTGCTGAGCGCAACCAAGGTGGACGCGGTCAACAGCTTCGCCGCGCCCAACACGGTGCAACCGCGCCCGATCGCGGCGCGTCGGGAGGCGGGCAAGCTTATGGT
This sequence comes from Sphingomonas sp. ASY06-1R, assembly GCF_052180265.1. Taxonomy (GTDB): domain Bacteria; phylum Pseudomonadota; class Alphaproteobacteria; order Sphingomonadales; family Sphingomonadaceae; genus Sphingomonas_I. Next base: position 1,444,892 of record NZ_CP197464.1, read on the forward strand.
TACGCTGCCGGCGGCATCGGTCGCGGTATTGGCGCTGCAATAAGCGATGAGGGGCATGGCGGCGGCAAACCGCCATGCCCGTCATCATCCAATGGCCGGGTGAATCTATTCCACCGGCTGCGCAATTTCATCGGCAAGGTGGATCATCGTGTCGGCATGCCGCCTGGCCACTGCCATGCGATCCGCGCCATAGCCGCCGCCGAGCGCGCTCGCTAACGGAATGCCGCGTCGCTTGGCTTCGCGCGCTACATAGCGGTCGCGCGCTTCCAGCCCGGCGTCGCTGAGCGCAAGCCGCCCCAGCCGGTCGCCGGCGTGCGGATCGACGCCCGCCTGATAGAGGATGATCGACGGGCGGAAGTTGTCCAAGGCGCGCGGAAGTTCGTCGGCGAGAATGGCCAGATAATCCGCGTCGCCGGTCCCGTCCGGAAGCCCGACATCCAAAGTGGATCGTGCTTTGCGGACCGGAAAGTTCTTTTCGGCATGTAAGGACAGGGTGAAGATATCCGGGGTGTCCGCCGTCAGGGCGGCGGTCCCGTCGCCTTGATGCACGTCCAAGTCGACGATCATGACCCGCTCGGTCACATTCTCGGCCAGCAGGCGGCGTGCCGTGATGACGAGGTCGTTGAAGACGCAATATCCCGCCCCCGTATCGGCAAGCGCATGATGACTGCCGCCCGCGCTATTGGCGGCATAACCGTGGATCATGGCAAGACGCGCGGCGAGGTAGGTCCCCCCGGGAGACAATTGCGATCGACGGGAAACCCGCTCCGTCACGGGAAAGCCGATGCGGCGGACCTTATCGGGCGGCACGCGGCAGGCCAGTACTTCATCGACGTAGGATGCGTCGTGAACAAGCTCGATCCAGGAGCGCGGCATGAGATCCGGCCGATGCACGGTGAACGCTGCGCCGCTTTCCTTCAGCGCCATCATGACCAGGCCATATTTGTCGTGGGGAAAGCTGCTCCCCGGCGCGGCCGGCGATATATAATCGGGGTGGTGGACGACGTGCAGCATGCCTGATCAACCCCGGTAGGCAGGTAGCGCGAGACCGCGCGAGATTGCCAGTGCGCGCAGTGCGAAGCCTGCCGCAGCGCCGATTGCCGCCGGCCAGAAGCTGGGGAGGCCGGCCATACTGAGCGCTACGAACAGACCGGACGCGAGGGCGGCTGCGGTCACATAGATTTCCGGGCGCATGATGATGGAGGGCTCACCGGCCACGACATCGCGCAAGATCCCCCCAAGGCAGGCTGTGACCACGCCCATCAGGGCACCGGGCAGCGGCGGCACCCCCGCGTTGATCGCCTTGCTCGCGCCATAGACGGCGTAAGCGGCGAGGCCGACCGCATCGAACCAGTCGATCGCCCTGCTCGACCACCAGCGTTGCGGCGTGATCCAAACCAGGGTGGCAACCGTCAGGCAGATCGCCACCGGCAAAGTGCGGTGCATCCAGAAAACAGGGGCGCCGATCAAAAGATCGCGGATTGTGCCCCCGCCGGTCCCGGTGAGGAGGGCGAAGAAACAGAAGGTGACGATCGTCCGCTGCGCCCTTGCAGCGGCAAGCGCCCCGGACGCGGCAAACACAGCTACGCCTGCAATATCCAGCCATGCCAGGAAGGGGCTGAGCGAAGAGAGGACCACAAGATGCATATAAGGAACTTTGACTATTAGGCGCGGACCGCCGCGATACCAACAAGACCGCGATCAGAACTGATCACCGCCCCGCCAATCCTCATCCACCACCGCTTTAGCGTGCCCAGCGGTGGTGCCGACTTGTCCCTGATCCAGCGGCGGGTTACATCCGTCCTTCGCAGCGAGAATATCCCGGCCCGGTCGGATGGCGCCTGCGATTAAGGATGTGGGGCGCAATGGCGGAGGCAACAATTCGCGACGTGGCGCGACAGGCACAGCTGTCCGTCGCATCCGTATCACGGGCTCTTAACGGCCATAAGAGCGTGCGCCCGGAAACCCGGGCACGTATCGTCGCCGTCGCCAATCAGCTGGGCTATGTTCCGCATGCGGGGGCCCGCAGCCTGAGCATGGCGCGATCCAACGCGATCGGGGTGGTGCTGCCCGACCTGCATGGTGAGTTCTTCTCGGAAATCGTGCGCGGCATGGATCGGGAAGCGACCCGGAACGGCCTGCAGCTGCTCTTGTCCAACATGCATCCCGATCCCGTGCAAGCGGCGCAGGTGCTGCGCGCCATGCATGGCCGGGTCGACGGGTTGCTGATCATGTGCCCCCAGATGCAGTCCGACGAGTGGGTCGCGTCGCTCCCGCGCGGCCTGCCGACGATATTCCTCAATGCCGCCGGGGCGATCCCCGGCCGTCCTTCGCTACAGATCGACAATCGGGCAGGCGCCGCCGTGATCGCCCGGCATTTTGCCGAACTGGGTCGCCGGTCGATCGTCCATATCGCCGGACCCGAACGCAATGGCGATGCGCGGGAGCGGCGGGCGGGCTTCGAGGAAGCCATGGCCCAACATGCGCCCGATGCGCGCATTGTGGTGCTGTTCGGCGACTTCAAAGAGGAAAGCGGGCGGGCTGCTGCGGAGCAGATATTGGCGCGCGGGATCGAGGTCGACGCAGTCTTTGCGGCCAATGACATGATGGCCGTCGGCTGCCTGCAGGCGCTGAGCGCGGCGGGCGTGCGTGTGCCGGAGGACGTTGCCGTCGCCGGGTTCGACGATGTTCCCATCGCCCGCTATCTCGATCTGACGACGGCGCGGATCGGCATTGCCGACATGGGCGCCAGGGCGGTCGTGCGCCTGATCGAATGGATTGCCGGTACCAGCCAGGATGCAGCCGTGGAAATGTACACGCCGAAATTGGTGGTGCGCGCTACCACGCACAGCCCCGCTGGTAACCTTGCAGGAGTTGCGGCGTAACTTTCGCGGATCGCGCAACCGACGGCGAAACACGGCCGCTGGGATGGGGAAGGAGCCTGCTTTTCGCGAGCGGCGATTTCGCCTGCAACCTGTATTGGCAGAGCATCAGCTTCTACCTGTTATTCTTCTACACCGACACGCTCGACATGTCGGCGGCGGCGGCCGGGCTGATCGTGATGGCGGCCTCCATATGGGATGGCGTCGCCGGCCTGTTGATCGGCATTGCCGCGGATCGACGGGGCGCCCGCGCCTTTGTGCGTCTCTACGCCGTTCCGTTGGCCTTGGCCTTCGTCCTGCTCTACATGCCATTGCCGATACAGGGCGCCGGGTTGATCGCCTTCGGGCTGATCGCCAACATGCTGTTCCGCACCTTCTACGTTGCGGTGAACGTGCCGTATGCAGCCCTTACGATTGATATCGCGCCGGACAGTATCAGCCGGTCGCGGATCGCCGGCCTGCGCATGATATTTGGGGGCGTTGCCGCGCTGTTGGTGGCGACCGGCACGAAGGCGAGCGTGGATTGGGCCAGCCAGACACGCTACACCGACTGGGGCTATGCAGCGGTCGCGGCCGTGCTGGCGATCGTCGCGACCATCCTGCTGTTCGCCGTGGGCGGGATGCGCATGTCCCCACCCGTGATCAGAGCAAGGCGTCCCGATGTCGGCGCCGGCGACATCATGCTTGCCATCATTGGCAATCGCGCTTTCCTGGCCATCAATCTGGGGATTTGCGGGGCGGCCGCCGCGATGGGTGTGATCACGCGGGCCGTTCCGTATTATTTCAAATATCAGGTCGGCGACGTGGCTGCGGGATCCACCGCACTGGCCGGCATGGCGATCGCCGGAGTGGTCGCCGTCCCGATGTGGATGGCATGGGCGGCCCGCTTCGGTCATCGTGCGCAATGGCAGGCCAGTGCGGCGATCGCGGTAGCGGCCCTGACGCTCTTGCTCAGCGTGCGACCGACACATGCACTCGCTGCTCAAATGCTGTGCGCGCTCTTCTATGTCGGCGGCCAAGGCCTGTTCTTCGGCTTCTGGGCGCTGCTGCCCGATGTGGTGCAGCATGGCGCCCCGGACGGCAGCCCACGCATGGATGTGTTCCTGTTCGGTATCGCCGCGCTGCTGCAAAAAGTGGCGCAAGGCATAGCCGTGGCGGTTTTCGGGACGTTGCTGACGGCGTCGGGCTATGTCGCGCGCACCGTCCAGCCGGAAGGCGTGCTGGACCGATTGGTGATGCTGACCGCCCTGCTGCCTTTGGTCGGCATGATCGTCGCCTGGCTCGCCATGCTGGGCTTCCCGCGCTTGCGGGCTACACCGCGCTGAGTTCGCGCCCGCCGATCCAACTGCGCAGGATATTCAGATCGTCATCGACCAGGATCAGATCCGCGCGCAGGCTGGCGGCGATGGTTCCGGTCTGATCGTCGACCTTCACGAAGCGGGCAGGAACGGAAGACGCCATGGCCGTCGCATCACGCAGGCTGGCGCCTGTCTGGAGCATCAGGTTGCGCACGGCGCGCGCCATGTCGAGCGCCGACCCGGCGAGCACCCCCTGGTCGTCACGAAGAAGCCCGTCTTCCTCATGAATATGGCGACCCTGAAGGAGGAATTCGGTCTGGTCCGTGCCAACGCTGGGCATAGCGTCGGTCACCAGCATCAAACGATCCGGTCCCTTGACCCGCAACGCAATACGCACGGCGGCCGGATGGAGATGATGTCCATCAACGATAATGCCGGCGACGGTGCGATCGTCGTCCAGGGCCGCGCCGACGGCACCCGGCGCGCGGTTCATCAGTGGCGACATGGCGTTGAAGATGTGGGTGAAGCCGGTGAGGCCATGATCCACCGCCCGCACCACCGTTTCATAATCGGCATTAGTATGGCCGGCGGCCACGACCACGCCGCGCGCTGTCAGCGCCTGGATCGCGATCGGATCGACCTCCTCGGGTGCGAGCGTCACCAAGGTACGCCCAAATCGTGCGGACGACAGCAGATCGACGGCGTCCGCGCCGAACCGGCGGATCTTACCGGGATCGTGAATGCCATGCCGCGCCAGGCTGAGAAATGGTCCCTCGATGTGGATGCCGAGCACGCCGGGTACACCCGCCGTAATGGCCTGATCGACCGCCTCGATCGCGCGCGCGACAACGTCCAGATCGTCGCTGATCAGCGTGGGCAGAAAGCCGGTCGTGCCGAACCGCCGGTGCGCTGCCCCGATGATCCGGATCGTTTCGACGCTGGGATCGTCATTGAACAGAACGCCGCCGCCGCCATTGACCTGCGTGTCGATGAAGCCGGGCAGCAGCGTCTTGCCGCCCAGATCGATCCGCTCCGCGCCCGACGGCAGCTCGTGCGCCAGCGCGCTGATCCGGTCGCCCTCGACGATGACGCAGATGTCGTCACGCAGTCCGGCCGGCAGCATCACCCGCCCATTGATAAGGCCCAGCGCCATCAGACCGTTTCCGTAACCTTCGCAAGGGTCGGGGGGCGATCCGGATCATGCCCGCGTTGCACGGAAAGACTGTTCACCATTTTGTAGAAGCTTTGGGTCATCAGGATCGGCTGGATGAGCGGATCCGCGTCAAGCGTCGGAAGCGCCGTGCCGGGACCTTCGCCAAGGCCTGCGACCAGCACGGGCGCGCCGCGCTGCGTAAAAGCGCCGGCCAGCGTACGCACGCTGTCCTGCGTTCCGTCATTCTGCGCGATCAACAGGACAGGAAATTGCGGGCCGACGAGCGCCATCGGGCCGTGCCGTATCTCCGCGGCGCTGAACGCCTCGGCATGGATGCCGCAGGTCTCCTTGAACTTCAGCGCCATTTCCTGTGCCACGCCCAGACCGTGGCCACGGCCGGCGACATAAAGATGGTCGGCCTGGTTCAGGATCGGCAGGGCAGGAGACCAGTCCGCGGCCCACGCCCGATCCAGCAAATCGGGCAGGGCCAGAACCGTCGCGCGCGTCGCGGCATCCTCGCTCCATTCGGCAAGGATATGGAGGATCGCGCCCAGCGTGGCGATAAAGGATTTGGTGGCGGCAACGCTTTTCTCGGCACCGGCATCCAACGGTATCGCCACGTCCGCCAGTGCGAACAGAGGCGAATGCTCGTCATTCACCAGCGAGACGACGAATGCGCCCCGTTCCCTGGCTGCCGTGGCGGCCGCGATTAAATCGGGGCTGCGTCCTGACTGCGATATGGCGAGCAGCATGGTGCCGGTCATATCGGGGGCCGCCTCATAGACCGACGCGATCGAAGGCGAAGCGGAGCTGGTGAGGATGCCCAGCCGGGTTTCGATCAGATAGCGCGCAAAGGTCGCGGCATTGTCTGAGCTGCCGCGCGCAAGCGTGACCACGACCTGCGGCGGTTGTCGGCGCAGTCGCGCCGCCAAGGCTGCGATGCGCTCGGCATTGCTAAGATATTGCCTGCGCAGGACGGCGGCCGCCTCGTGCGCTTCGGCGAACATCAGGGTCGTTTGGGGGTCGGGCATCTGGATCAACTCGCACCCGTGCCGAATTCGGCGACATAATCATAGCTGTCGCCACGATAGAGCGAGCGGGTGAATTCCACGGTGCGGCCGTCCTGGGCATAACCACGCCGTTCGATCTCAAGCGCGGGTGCCCCCGCGTCGATCTCCAGCAATGCTGCCTGGTCCGCAGTGAACAGGATTGCGCGCAAGCGCTGCAGCACACGAACGGGCCGGGCATCGCCGAGCGCGGCATAGAGCGACTCTTCCACCGCATCGAGCGAGGCCAGGCAATCGGCGGGGACCGTGGAAATTTCCAGCGCCATCGATTGATCGTCGGCGTAGCGGGCCCGGGTAAAACGGTAGACCCGGGTGCCGGGGCTCAGCCCCAGGGCCATTGCTTCCTCGGGCGTCACCAACCCCTCCGATCGTGCCAGCCACTCGCTATGCGGATGGCGGCCACGGGCCTGCATATCTTCCGTGAACGAGGTGATCGTCGCAAAATTCTTCTCGACGCGCGTCGCGACAAACGTTCCCGCACCGTGTCGCCGGGTCAGCAATCCCGCGTCGACCAGGCCGTCCAGCGCCTTACGAACCGTAACCCGCGAAACTTCGAATGCGGTCGCCAAATCGCGCTCGGCCGGTAACGCCTCGTCCGCCGACAATATCTGTGACTCGATCGCCTGCCGCAGAACGCGCTGCAGTTGCAGATAGAGCGGAGCGCTGTCTCCAGCGGATAAGCGGCCGACCCGCTCAACGAATATGTGCTGCCCCATAGATAGCCTCTCTTGCCGCATTGCGCATACCACTACAATACCAAATTAGCACTATGCGCATTTTTGGTATTGCAATCTTGTTACCATTAGGTCCTAATCACCTGGTTATGACTGGATTCGGCTAAGAATCGATCCGGCGTCGCAGGTTTGTTGCGTATTGGTCATATATTGGCCTTGTCATCTCAGGCATGCGGCATTCGGGGAGTTTTAGCATGGTGACGGATCGTAAGGGGATTTTGACGCTTGGGGTAAGCCTGATCGCGATGTCGGTCACGACGCCGACCTGGGCGCAAAGCACAGCGACGAGCAATTCAACGCCGACCACGGAAGGCAAGGCGGCGTCCAGCGATATCGCAGGCGGCGTCGGACCGGCGCAGGAGCGCGGCAATAGCGACGGCGGCGAGATTGTCGTCACCGGCTTGCGCGCCTCGATCCAGGCGTCGCTCGATCAAAAGCGTCGCTCGGTGATGGTGAGCGAGGTCATCACGGCACAGGATATCGGCAAATTTCCGGACAAGAACGTCGCCGACTCGCTCGGTCGTCTGACCGGCGTGAATGTCGTCACCGGATCGGCCAATGCCGGTGGGTTTGGCGAAAATTCCTCCATATCCATCCGGGGTACCGATCCCTCGCTGAATCTAACTTTGCTGGACGGACACAGCGTCGCCACGGGCGACTGGTTCGTGATCGATCAGCAGAATGGCGGACGCAGCTTCGATTTCAGCCTCCTGCCGTCGGAAGTGGTCGGCAGCCTCGAAGTGTATAAAGCGAGCCAGGCCGATCTTCCGGAGGGCGGTATCGGTGGCACGGTCAACCTGCATAGCCGCAAGCCGCTCGATCTGCCGTCGGGCACGGTCACCCTTACGGGCCAGGCCGCCTATAACGACCTTGCCGACAAATGGACGCCGCAGGTTTCGGGCTTGGTCAGCTGGAAGAACCGTGAGGGGACGTTCGGCGTTCTGGGTGCCGCTTTCTACCAGAAGCGCGATTTCCGTCGCGATGGGCAGGAAATCCTGGGTTATGCATCCTACGCCAATTTCGCCGGCAGCGGGCAGACGGTTACGGCTCCCAACCTGATCGGCGCCTCCTATTTCCGCCAGCAACGCGTTCGAAAGGGCGGCCTGATCGCGCTTCAGTATAAGGGCGACAAGGTCGAAGTGAATGTGAACGGCATCTACACGCGAATGGATGCCGATAATATCAACGTCAATTCAATGGCCTGGATCAGCCGCGTCGCCGGCGCCAACTCCACGCCCGGGCCGAATAATGCCCTGACCAGCTACAAGGTCACCGACGGCTATCTGACCTCGGCAACCTTCGCCTCCAACACGACCAGCGGCGCCGCGATCCAGGGCCGGGTCCAGGACGATATTTTCCGCAAGGCATTCTCCTCGACCTGGGTCGCCAATGCCGACGTGACCTTCCACGCCACCGACAGCCTGACCATCAGCGGGGAGGGGGGGTATACCAAGGGCCTGGGCGAAACGAAGGACACGTTCGCGTGGGAAACCTATTGGGATACGGGTGTGTCCTACGCCTTTGACGGCAAAACTGCCGACGTGGCTTATGCCGGCCTGCCGACCGATCCGACCTCGCAAGCCTATCTCAACAATTATTACAGCTGGTCGTGGGGCGGGAAGATCAAGTCACCCGACAGCGAATTGTACGGCCGCGCCGACGTCGAATGGGACGCGCCGGAAAACGGCTTCCTGAAATCGGTCCGCGTGGGCGGCCGCTATACGCATCACAAAAGGTCGCTGACCTATGATGCTTATTCCTGGGCGGGCAACGGCCTCTATTCCGGCACGAAGGGTGTCGGCTTAGGGACAGTGTTCGACGGGACGCTGACACCCTCCGACTACAGTAATAAGATTAACGATTTCCCGCGTTATTCACTGGCGGATCAGGACAAGACATTGGCCGCATTGTCCACCAACGGCGGGCGCGTGTTCGATTTCTACCCGCAGGCGAGTTTTTCCGTGAAGGAGAATACCGAGGCGGTCTATGCCATGGCCAACCTGGGTAACGACAATGACTGGCGCGGCAATATCGGTGTGCGCGCCGTGCATACCCGCCAGACCTCGCTCCAATATTCGCCGACGGCACCCAACCAGAATGCGGTCACCTCTTTCTGTGCGACCTGCGGCACGGTGGAGACCAAGAACAGCTATTGGGATATCCTGCCAAGCGCCAACCTGACCTACAATATCCAGCCCGATTTGTTGCTGCGCGGGTCGGTTGCGAAGGTGATGAGCCGTCCTGGTTATGCGCAGCTAGCTGGCGCAGTAACGCTCAGCGACCTCGGTCTGACCGGAACTGCGGGGGGCAATCCCAAGCTCAAGCCCACCCGCGCCTGGCAATATAATGCCGGTGTCGAATGGTATTATGGCAAGCAGGCATTGCTGTCGGTCAACCTGTTCTACCTGGATATTCAGTCCTACATCACGTCGGCAAGCTTCACGCGCTTCTACGTGACCCAGCAACATCCCCAGGGAGCCGACTTCCTGCTGACCGGGCCGGTCAATGGCGCGGGCGGGCGCAATCAGGGTTTTGAGGTCAACTGGCAGCAACCGCTCTGGTGGGGCTTTGGCGTAATCGCGAATTACACCTATGCCGATGCGAAGGCGAAGGGCGGCGGTACGATCGACGGCAACAGCAAGCACACCTACAATCTGACCGGCTATTTCGAGAATGACCTGCTCAGCGCGCGTCTGGCCTATACTTTCCGGTCGAAATTCCGCTCCGGCGTCGATCGCGCCACGCCGATGTGGCAGGACGATTTCGGTCAGCTCGACGGATCGATCCTGCTCCATGTGACCAAACAGGTGGCGCTGACCGTGGATGCGCAGAACCTGCTGAACCGGAAGCTCTTCTACTTCGTCGGCGATCCTTCGATCCCGCGGGCTTACTATAATAACGGCCGAACCTTCTGGGTTGGCGCCAAGGTTACGTTCTGAACTATGACGGGCGTGGCGGCTGAGGTGAGACGTCGATGCGCCTGATCGTGAGTGCTACATTCGCCCTTCTGTGCGGGGCAACGGCTGTGGGCGCCGCCGTCCCTTCGGCGGCCCCCGTGTCCTTGCTGCCCCTTCCGGCGTCGATCGTTCCCGCAACGGGTTCGTTCGCGCTGGCGGGCAGCGCTCTGTCGTACGCGGGCAGCGATGCCGGCGCGCGTGCGGCTGCTGACCGGCTGAACGAACTGCTGATCCGGTCGGGTCGACCGGCGATCGCCACCGGTAAAGGCCGCCCGATCCGAATCCGGCGCGACGCTCAGGTCACGGGTGCCGAAGCCTATCGGCTTGAGATCACCCCCAGCGGCGTGACGCTGCGCGCGTCGAGCGATGCCGGGCTTTATTATGGGGCTGTCACACTGTGGCAGTTGATCCAGCGGGCGGGGCCGGAAGGGACGCTTCCGGCTATGATCATCGACGATGCGCCTGCCTTTCCGTGGCGCGGCGTGATGCTGGATTCGGTGCGCCATTTTCAGCCGGTCGCGTTCGTGAAAACGCTGATCGATCGTATGGCGATGGACAAGCTTAATGTCCTGCAATGGCATCTGACTGACGATCAGGGATGGCGGCTGCAGATCGATCGCTATCCGCGCCTCACCGAAATCGGCGCGTGGCGGCAAAATGCCGGTGCGGCGGGCGTCGATGCCGCGGGGCAGCCCGTGCGGTATGGCGGTTTCTATACGAAAGCGGACGTGCGCGACGTCGTTGCTTATGCCGCGGCGCGCCACATCACGATCGTTCCGGAGATCGAGATGCCCGGCCATGCCACGGCTGCCATCGCCGCTTATCCCGAATTGGCGTCGACCCCGCAGCCGCCGTCGCAGCCGAGCAATGATTGGGGCATCCTTCCCAATCTCTTCAACACCGACGATACCACCTTCACGTTCCTTGAAAACGTGCTGGATGAGGTGATGGCGCTCTTCCCCTCGCGCTACATTCACGTCGGCGGGGATGAGGCGACCAAGGAGCAATGGGCGGCCAATCCGCGCATTCAAGCCAAGCGAACGGCGCTCGGGCTGGCCAGCGACGATAAGCTGCAAGGCTGGTTCACCGCCCGGATCGGCGACTATCTCCAGAAACATGGCCGGCGTCTGATCGGGTGGGATGAAATCCTGTTGGGGGATGTGCCACCGTCGGCAACGATCATGTCGTGGCGCGGCATGGATGGTGCAATCACCGCGGCAAAAGCCGGGCATGACGCGGTCTTGTCTCCGGCGCCCGATCTGTATCTCGACAACCGGCAGAGCGATTCCGGCGATGAGCCGCCGGGGCGTGGCTCCGTTGTAGACTGGAAGAAACTATACGCTTTCGACGTGGCGCCGCCCGCGCTGACGGCGGATCAACGCAAGCATCTCCTGGGGCTACAGGTGAACGAGTTTACCGAACATGCCCGCACCACCGACTATGCCGAGCGAATGATCTGGCCGCGTGCGGCAATCCTGGCCGAGTTGGGCTGGTCCAAGGCGACAAACCGTGATTGGGCCAGCTTTGCGCCGCGACTGGCCGCCGAGCTCGACCGCTATCAGGTTCTCAACCTGGGCTATGATCGAACGCCGCTCATTCCCGAAGGCGACATTTCCGGCACGCCGGCGGCCGTCACCGTCGCTCTGCGTCAGCAGGCGGGCATCGGCACGATCCGCTACACGACGGACGGAAGCGCACCCATGGCGACCTCACCCGCCTATCAGGCGCCACTGACCATGCGTGGCGTGCTCACCGCCCAGGCCTTTTTCGGCGACAAGGCGATGGGTGCGCCAAAGCGTTTCACGGTCGATCCTGCCAGTCTCTTCACCCGGGCGGGATCGCAGCTGGAATTGTGCGCAAACAAACTGCCGTTGCGGTTGGAGGACGACGGCCCTGCCGGCGGGCCGCGCGCGATCTTCTGGGTGGACGTGATGCAGCCTTGCTGGCTGTGGCGGGGCGCGCCGCTCGACGGGGTGACCAGGGTGAGCGCGGTGGTCGGCAGCGTGCCGTTCAATTTCGCGATTGGCGATGCCGTCAATCACATCACTTTCCCCAAACCGGAAACAGCTGTGGGCGAACTGGAAATCCGGCAGGACGATTGTAACGGCCGCGTGATCGGGAGGTTGCCCCTGGCGCCTGCGACGGCCAATAGCGGCACGACGACGCTTCAGGGTGAGATACGCGCAGCCGGTGGGACGCATGATTTGTGCATCATGTTCGCCCAGCCAAAGCTGCAGCCGCTGTGGGTCATCGACAAGCTGACGTTGGCACCGACGGAATGACCATAATGATTGCCAGCCCGATCGCAGGCTGGGTTACGACTTTGGACGAGGTTCCCGACCCCGTATTCGCGCAGCGGATGCTCGGCGACGGCGTGGCGATCGACCCTACCGAAGGGAGGGTCGTCGCGCCCGGCGCCGGCTTCATCGTGACGCTCAACCCGTCTGGTCATGCGGTGACGATCGATCTCGACAATGGGGTGCAGCTGTTGATCCACGTCGGGATCGACACGGTCGCGCTCGGCGGTACGGCGTTCACGGCGCATGTCGCGCAAGGCGCGCGCGTCGCCGCGGGCGACACGCTGATCACTTTCGACATGGATTACCTCGCCCGCAACGCGAAAAGCCTGATCACGCCGATCCTGATCACGCGTGGCGGGAGGGTGGCGGCGCAGACCGATCGGTTGGTGGCGTGTGGCGGTGACTTGCTTCACGTCGCCGCTGAGCAAGCGAATGCGTCTGATACACTGGCGGTCGCGTCTGCCGTGCGCCGGCTGCGGCTTCCCTTGAAACATGGCCTGCACGCGCGGCCCGCCGCCCGGATCGCAGATCTGGCGCGTGGATATGACGCGCAGCTTGAGCTTCATGCGGAGGGCGGCAGGCGCGCCTCGGCCCTGAGCCCAGTCGCGATGCTTGCGCTGACCCTATCGCATGGCGCCGAACTGACGATCGAAGGAAGCGGGCCGCAGGCCGAAGACGCGGTGATCGCGGTGGCGGCCCTGATCGAGAGCGGGATGGGAGAAGCCGCGCCGATCCCGGCTGCAGTGCCGGCGCCGCCTGCGCCGGCCGAGGAGGTACCGCCACCCCAGCATGCGCCCGTTGGGCTGCTACATGGCGTGACGGGCGCGCCGGGGTTCGCAATGGCGCCGAGTTACCGTCTGGATGTGGCTCCGGTGTCCGTCGCACCTGCGGCGAGCCGCGGCGCGGCGGCGGAGAAGGCAGCGCTCGATGTCGCGCGCGCGGAAGTGCGGACGCATCTTACGACGCGCGCCGCGGTGGGAGGTCCCGCCGGGGAGGTGGCAAGCGCCCATCTTGCCTTCGTCGACGATCCTTCCTTGCTCCTCGATGCACATCGATCGATCGATCAGGGGGGCTCGGCCGGGCAGGGGTGGATGGCCGCCACCCAGGGTTTCATGACCGCACTGCAGGGCGGCGGCGATCGTTTCGCGGAACGTATCGACGATCTGCGTGACCTTGAGCGCCAGATATTGGCGGCGCTTCGCGGCGAAAGTCTGGAGCAGGATGTGCCCCGCGGCGCGATCCTGGTTGCGCGTGAGATTCTGCCGTCGCAACTCATGGGCCTCGTCGATGCCGGCGTTGCCGGTATCTGCACGGCCGAGGGTGGGCCAACGTCGCACGCCGCCATCATCGCGGCATCGATGGGAATTCCGATGCTGACCGCGCTCGGTCCATCCATCGAGGCTATCGCGAACGGTACCATTCTGATTTTGGACGCGACGAACGCTACCGTTGCCGTCGACCCGACAACAGCCGAGCAGGCCGCCGCCTCCATCAATCAGGCCCAACGCGACGAGCAGCGCAAGTTGGCCGAGGTCCGCCAATACGAGCCCGCTGTAACGATCGACGGTAAGCACATAGAAATATTTGCTAATCTGGGATCGCTTTCTGATGCCCAGGCCGCCGTTCGCGTCGGCGCCGAAGGATGCGGGCTGTTGCGCACCGAGTTTTTGTTCCTCGACCGTCCGTCCGCGCCGGACGAGGACGAGCAGCTTGCGACCTACCAAGGAATTGCGGATGCGCTCCAAGGGCGTCCGCTCATCGTCCGTACGCTCGACATTGGTGCGGACAAGCCGGCCGCCTACGTGCCGCTGCCGCACGAAGAAAATCCTGCGCTGGGCGTGCGCGGCCTTCGGCTGGGCCTTGCTCGACCAGATCTTCTGGCAACGCAGTTGCGTGCCCTCATCCGCGTTGAATCCCATGATATCAAGATCATGCTGCCGATGGTGTCCTCCTTATATGAGGTGCAGGAAGTCCAGGCGATCCTTGCCCGGGAAACGGCGGCATTGCGCCGGGCGGCGCCAATGCTCGGCATCATGGTGGAAACACCGGCCGCGGCATTGATTGCCGATACGCTTGCCGCGGAGGTCGCGTTCCTGTCGATCGGCAGCAACGATCTCAGCCAATATACGCTCGCGATGGATCGGGGGAATTCGGGCACCGCGGCCGGGCTCGATGCCCTGCATCCGGCAGTCCTGCGTCTGATCCGGGCGACGGTGGATGGGGCCAACCGTCACAATCGCTGGACCGGCGTATGCGGCGGGATGGCGGCCGATCCCCAGGCAATTGCCATCCTGGTAGGGTTGGGCGTTACCGAATTGTCGGTGCCGACCGCCGCGGTCGCGGAGACGAAGCAGATCGTGCGCCGGATCGATATGCAGGCCGCGATGCGGCTGGCGACGCAAGCCTGCGATGCGCCCGATACAGCGGCCGTCCGGCAGCTTGTTCGCAGATTCATGGAGGGCGTGGCATGAAGCTCTCGCTGGAAGCGCTGCAGCCGCTTGGGCGAGCGTTGATGCTGCCGATCGCGGTTTTGCCCATTGCCGGCTTGCTGTTGCGCCTGGGGCAGCCCGATCTGTTCGATCTGCCGTTCGTCGCGGCGGCGGGGGCTGCCGTCTTCGATAATCTCGGTCTGTTGTTCGCGGCCGGGATCGGTGCGGGCCTGGCCAAGGATGGCAATGGGGCTGCGGCGCTGGCTGGCCTGGTCTGCTTCCTCATTGCGACGCGCGGTGCGGCCACTTTGCTGCCGGTGCCGGTGGACGTGCTCGCCGGCCTTGCCGGGGATACGGCAAACCTGGCGGGAGAGGCGTATCGCGCCAAGGCGATCGCCAAATTGTCGGTGCCAGTCGGTATTCTCGCCGGGCTGATCGCAGGCGCGGCCTATAACCGTTATTCGGACATCCGATTGCCGGATTATCTGTCCTTCTTCGGCGGCCGCCGGTTCGTCCCGATCATATCGGGCCTTGGCGGGCTGATCCTCGCGGCGCTGGTCGGCTTTGGCTATGCCCCGATCGCGGCGGGTATCGATGGCCTAAGCCGTTTGGTGATCCATTCCGGCATGGTCGGCCTGTTTCTGTATGGCGTGCTCAATCGCCTGCTGATCATCACCGGGCTCCACCATATCCTGAACAATGTGGTGTGGTTCATCGTCGGCGATTTCCACGGTTCTACCGGTGATCTGAAGCGCTTCTTTGCCGGTGATCCTACCGCGGGCAGCTTCATGGCGGGCTTCTTCCCCGTGATGATGTTCGGCCTTCCCGCCGCCTGCCTCGCTATGTACCGGGCGGCCTTGCCCGAACGGCGCAAGGCCGTCGGAGGGCTGCTATTCTCCATGGCGGCCACCGCCTTTCTGACCGGCGTGACAGAGCCGATCGAGTTCACCTTCATCTTCCTGGCGCCGGTCCTTTACGCGCTTCACATGGTGCTGACCGGCGTCGCGTTCGTGATCATGGACCTGCTCGGCGTGAAGCTGGGCTTCACCTTCTCCGCGGGCGCGCTGGATTATGTGCTCAATTATTCGAAAGCGACGCGACCGTGGCTGCTGCTGCCGGTGGGTCTGGCCTATTTCGCAATTTACTATGGGATGTTCAGCTTCGCGATCCGCCGTCTCAACCTGAAGACGCCTGGTCGCGACGCCACCGTAAGCGACGAAAAAACCGTGCAGCCCGGAAGCGATCGGGGTGCCGCCTTCGTCGCGGCGCTTGGCGGATCGGCTAATCTCACCAGCATCGATGCCTGCACCACGCGGCTCCGGTTGGTCGTGGCAGATCAGGCGAAGGTCGATGAGCCAAGGCTGCTGGCGCTCGGCGCGCGCGGCCTGCTACGTCCCTCGTTAAATGGGCTACAAGTGGTGCTCGGGCCCATCGCCGATCAGGTCGCTACGGAAATGCGGGTCGCGGCCGGGCCGTTGGGTGCGCCTGCTGCGGCATTGCCTTCCGTTGATCAGGCGAATGGCGGCATTGTCGATAGTGTCGATGCGGGGCCCTGGCTGGCGGCGATTGGCGGGCGCGGCAATCTTGCCGAAGCCGGTGCCGCATCGAGCCGTATATGGCTGAAGCTGCGCGACGCAGCCTTGGTCGATCGGGGCGCACTGGCGAACCTCGGCGTTCGCGCGACGGCAGTTCCGATCGATGGGACGATCCACCTGATCGTCGGGTCGCGGGCAGGCGCAATCGCCCAATCCCTTCAATAGCCGCCGCGCGCCACGGCTTTCGCCAGGATCGGCTCGATCGCCGAAATCCGATCGGCATAATTGCGCCATCGACCGACTGCCCGGCCGTGGATCGGCTCGCGGACCTGCGCATAGCTTGGTGTTGGTGCGTGGCGGGGGCTTTTGTGAAACTCTGCCTGCGGCGGCTCGATCCGAAGCCCGATCGCCTGCATCAGCTTGGCCGTCTCCTTTTCCTGATCGATCACGAACCGCTCATACCGCACGATATAAGGGGTAAGCCCAATCACATTGTATTCACTGGTTAAATCGGAAACTTGGGCGAGATGGTGTGCCGCATCCTCCCATCGATAAGCGCAATGAAACCCATGGGTCATGTCATGCTGTAACGTCGACACGAGGACGTCTCGTGGATCACGCTGGACGGCGACGAGCGGTGCCTTCGGGAATGCCAGGCGGATCAGCGGAAGATAGACTTCGTTGAGCGGCATCTTGTCCGTAAAGAAGTCCGCGCCGGGCGCAAGCAAGCCGTAACTGCGGGCCTGTTCCATATAGAAATCATGGATTTGCTGAATAAGCCTCGCATCGTGACTTAGCCCGGATATTGCGTCTGCAACCGGAGCGCCGCGGGCACGTTCGATCAGGCGGGGTAGGGCGCCGACAAAAGGAAGCTCCCCGCCCGCCCGGATGCGCGAATGGCTGGCCAGCACCTGCTCGATCATGGTCGTGCCGGACCGAGGGAAGCCAAGGATGAAGATCGGTTGGGGATGCGATGCCGCGCGCATTCCGGCAAATGCGTCCGCTGGCTGCCGCGCCAGATCTGCCATTGCCGTGAAAAGCGAGCGAACGACCTGCGGCGCGTAGCGGTGGCCGCGTGCTTGGGCGAGCTGCGCTTTTGCGGCCACGGCATCGGTCCAGGCCTCGTCAAAGCGCTGGGCACGGTCGCGCAGCCGGGCGCGCAGCAGCAAAGGCGTGCCCGTCAGGTCCGGTACGGCATCCAGCAAGGCGAGGCCTTCGTGCCAGCGCGGCGTGCGGCTGAGCAGATGCGCCCGCTGCGCGATCACATCCCGACCCTGCCGGCGGGCGATCGCCTCCGCGCGGTCCAGCAACGTCATCGCCTCCTCAAAACGATCCTGCTGTTCCGCGAGTTCGGCGAGGTGGGCGGCGGGATGGAGCAGATCGGGCGCGGCCGCGCAGGCGGCGCGCAGCAGCGGCTCGGCCTCCTCAAGTCTGCCTTGCCGCATCAGGTTGCGCCCGAGATTGGCGAGGAGCTGGGGGTGTCGCCCGGACAGGGCGATCGCACGGCGGAGGTGCTGAGCGCCCGGGATCAACGTCTCCTGTTCCGACAGCAGGGCCCCGAGCATCGCATGCGCTTCCGCATGGCCGTCATCCACGGCGATCGCATCGCGCAACACGGCTTCCGCATCGATGACGCGACCCGCGGAAAGCAGCAACCGCGCCAGATCGCCGCGCGGCCACTGCTTCTGTGGTGCCAGCTGGACGATGCGGCGCAAAGTGGTCTCGGCGCCGGCATGATCCTGCCTCGCTTGCTGGCAGAGGAAAATGATCTCCAGCGCATCGACGTTATTTGGCCCATCACGCAGCATTTTTCGGGCCAGCGACTCGGCGCGCGCATAATCACCCGAACCGACTGCCTGGCGTGCTTGCCCTGTCAAATCTTGGTAGGGGTCGGCCATGTCTCCGTCCTAGTGCGCTGTAAGCTATGCGACCAGATTATCCTTATGAATGAGACTGGTTGGTCGCTGCGCAATCGATTGGGTGGACGATCGCCGCAATCCTCACTATATACCGCCCGGTATGGAAAGCGTTGTATCTTGTGCGACCCCCAAGGGGCGCCCCCGCGAATTCGATATTGAAGAGGCGCTGACGGCAGCCTTGCGCGTGTTTTGGCAGCGCGGCTACGAAGGCGCGTCGATGTCGGAACTGACCGCGGAAATGGGCATCGCCAAGCCGAGCCTCTACGCCGCGTTCGGCAATAAGGAAGAGCTCTTCAAGAAGGCGCTCGACCTCTACGAACGCGAAAAGATGGCATACATGGCCGAAGCTTTGAAAGAGCCGACGTCGCGCAAGATGGCGGAGCATTTGCTGACGGGTGCGCTGGAAATGCAGACCAGCAGCTGCAACCCGAAAGGATGCCTCGGCGTGATCAGCGCGGTGTCATGCGGGCAGGAGCCATCGCCGATCCGCGACAGCGTGATCGAGCGGCAGAAATCCTCGCGTAACGCGCTCATCGCTCGACTCGAAGAATATAAGCAGGAGGGTGACCTTCCCGCCGATATCGATCCCGAGGCGCTCGCACGTTACATGACAGCGGTCATGCAGGGCCTTTCGGTCCAGTCTGGAGCAGGTGCGTCTCCCAAGGAACTCAAGAGCTTAGTAGATATGGCCATGCGGACCTGGCCAGGGCGTTGACTTAGAAAAATACTAAGCGGTATAAAAAGCCGTTGACGCAACGCAACATCAGGTTATATACCGATCGGTATTAAAGTGGCGCACCTACAAGGAGCCGCGCGAATGAAGAACCCGATCAAATAACTGCCCGGCTTCGGCCAGCACCCCATCAGTACAATATCGAAGGACGTGAGCTGCGTATCCGCTCGCGCCTGAAATCTTGCGCCGCCTGTCGGGCGAACGTGGTCGCATTGGTTGCGTCTGCGTCTGCGATCGCGGCTGCCTCGAGAATAGAAGGGAATTATCATGGCCTATCTCGATCATGCATCGGCATTTGCGATTGCGGGTGCGGAAGCCGTGCCGGCGCCGTGGGCGACGCAGGATGAAGGCCGGGTCGATTTCAGTGCGCTGGAATGGACCGTCATCGCCATGTCGCGGAAGGACAGTATCGCCAGCCTCAGCGCACCCGGCGTCCTGTCGCGTGCTTTCGGGGGATTGTTCGGGCTGGGCCGCAAGTCGATGCTGGCCGATCCCAAGCTGGAAGCTCTGCGCCGGATCGCCGTTCACGCCTGGCGGCGTGGCTACACCTTGCCCGTTTCCGAGATCAAACGCTTCCTCGCAGCTGGCTTCTCCGCCGGCCAGTTCGAAACCCTGCTCGCCAGTATTGCTTCCAAGCGTCTCGAGCGTCCCCGGAGCCTGACGGCATGAATATGCTTACCCATGACATTCATGCCGATGGCGAGCCGCGATCGGCGCGATCGCGCTCCGTGCGTAACGGCAGCATTGCGGTCGTTGCGGCCCTGCTGGTCGCCGGCGGTGCATGGAAGCTGACCCACCACGCTCCCGCGGCCGCAGCGCCACCCCCGGCCAATGTGACGGTGGCGACGCCATTGTCGCGCGAGGTACGCGCGTGGGACGACTATGTCGGCCGCTTTGCCCCCAGCAAGACGGTGGAGGTGCGGCCCCGCGTCTCCGGCCAGGTTGTCGGCGTCCACTTCAAAGACGGCGACATAGTGCGCCAGGGCCAATTGCTGTTCACGATCGATCCCCGCCCCTTTGCCGCTTCGCTGGCCGAAGCGCGCGCCAACGGCGCCAGCGCGCGCAGCACTTTGGCTTTGGCGCGAGCGGACCTGGCCCGTGCCAACCGGCTTGTCGGGGATGAGGCCATCTCGGCGGGCGAAGTCGACGCGCTGAAGGCACGCGTGCAGGCGGCGCAGGCGGCGGTTGCCGCGGCCGATGCGCGGACGCGCGAACGGGCGCTGGATATGGAATTCACGCAGGTGCGTGCGCCGATTGCCGGACGTATCTCCGATCGGCGTGTCGATGCGGGCAACCAGGTCGCGGGCGGGGAGGGCACAACGGCCAGTCTCCTGACGACGATCAATGCGCTGGACCCGATCTATTTCTCGTTCGATGGATCCGAGGCGCTGTTCATCAAGGCGCAGCGTGGTCGGGCTGCCGGCAATGCCGCGTCGCCGGTCGAAATCCAGCTGCAGGATGAAGCCGGCTATCGGTGGAAGGGGAAGCTCGACTTCACCGACAATGGACTTGATCCGCGTTCCGGCACGATCCGCGGCCGCGCCGTGCTGGCCAATCCCAATTACTTCCTGACCCCCGGCATGTTCGGCAATATGCGCCTGGCAAGCGGTGGCACCCAGTCGGCGCTGCTCGTCCCGGATTCCGCGATCCAGACGGATCAAGCGCGCAAGACGTTGCTGGTGGTGGGCAAGGACGGCAAGGTTGTGGTCAAGCCGGTCCAGCTCGGTCCTGTCGTGGACGGCCTGCGCGTCGTCGCGTCCGGCATCTCGCCGAACGACAGGATCATCATCAGCGGAACACAGATGGCGTTGCCCGGCATGCCGGTCGATGCTCATCCCGGAAAGATTGCCCCCGACGCGGACGCCGGTGCGACACCGTCCGCCGCCGCCCCGGCGGCTGCCCAGGCTACCTTCGCCGGCTAAGCCGGACCAACAGGACAAAGATTATGCGCTTTTCGCGCTTTTTCATCACGCGGCCTATCTTTGCCGCGGTGATTGCCATCGCCATCACGATTGTCGGCGCGCTTGCCTATTTCGCGCTGCCAATCTCGCAATATCCGGACATTGTGCCGCCGACCGTGACGGTGACTGCCAATTATCCGGGCGCGAGCGCGGAGACGGTTGCCGAAACGGTGGCCGCGCCGATCGAGCAGGAAATCAACGGCGTCGACAACATGCTGTACCAGTCGTCCCAATCAACGGGCGACGGCAAGCTGGTGATCACGGTAACGTTCAAGATCGGTACCGATCTTGATGCGGCCCAGGTGCTCGTTCAGAACCGGGTCGCGGTGGCGGTACCCCGCCTGCCGGAAGAGGTGCAGCGCCTTGGTGTCGTCACCAAGAAGACGTCGCCCGACTTCCTGATGGTCGTCAACCTGATCTCGCCCGACGAGAGCCTCGATCGCGGTTATATCTCGAATTATGCGCTGACGCGGGTTCGCGACCGGCTGGCGCGTATCGACGGCGTCGGCGACGTGCAGCTGTTCGGCAGCCGTGACTTTTCCATGCGCGTGTGGATCGATCCCGGTCGTGCGGCCGCATTGGGCCTTACCGCGGGTGACATCGTGTCGGCGCTGCGGGCGCAGAACGTCCAGGTTGCATCGGGCGCGCTGGGTCAGCCGCCTTACGATACCGGCCAGGCTTTCCAGCTCAACGTTGAGACGCAGGGCCGCCTGACCGATCCCAAGCAGTTCGCCGATGTGGTGATCCGCACCGATGCCGATGGCCGCCAGGTTCGCGTATCCGACGTCGCCCGGGTCGAGCTGGGGGCACAGGATTATGGCACCAACACCTATCTCAGCGGCAAGCCGACCGTGATCGTCGCCGTGTTCCAGCGGCCCGGATCCAACCCGCTCGCGGCGGCGGAGGGTGTGTCTGCGGCGATGAAGGAGATGTCGGGCAAGTTCCCGCCCGGCCTGGCCTATCGGGTTATCTATAATCCGACCGAATTCATCTCCCAGTCGATCGACGCGGTGAAACATACGCTGGCCGAGGCGATGATCCTGGTCGTGCTGGTGATCCTCGTCTTCCTGCAGAAGTGGCGGGCGGCGGTGATTCCGATCGTCGCGATACCCGTATCGCTGATCGGCACCTTCGCCGTGCTGCAGGCGGTGGGCTATTCGCTCAACAATCTCTCGCTGTTCGGCCTGGTGTTGGCGATCGGCATCGTCGTCGACGACGCGATCGTCGTGGTCGAAAATGTGGAGCGTAATCTGGAGCGCGGGCTGACGCCGCTGGAGGCGGCGCGGACGTCGATGGACGAAGTCTCGACCGCCTTGGTCGCGATCGTCCTGGTCTTGTGCGCGGTGTTCGTTCCGACCCTGTTCCTCAGCGGTCTGTCCGGCGCCTTCTATCGCCAGTTCGCGGTCACGATCTCGGCAGCGACCATCATTTCGTTGATCCTGTCCTTGACCTTGTCGCCTGCGCTCGCCGTGCTGCTGCTCAAGCCGCACGAGACGCATGACGAAGGCGGTCCGCGCTGGCGGCGGGCGATCCGAAATGCCGGCGATCGCTTCAATCACGGGTTTGAGCGGATGAGCCAGTCCTACGGCCGGCTCACGCATCGCCTGGTGCTCAGGCCCGGCCGCATGATGATCGCCTATGCGGGTCTGATCGCCGTCACGATCGGCGTGTTCTGGGTCACCCCTACCGGCTTCGTACCGGCGCAGGACCAGGGCTATTTCCTGACGGTCATCCAGCTGCCGCCGGGATCCTCGATCGCCCGGACCGATGCGGTCATGAAAAAGGTCGCCGCGCGTATCCTGCCCCTCAAGGGCGTGAAGGGGTCGGTCATGCTCGCCGGTTTCGACGGACCGTCACAGACGCTCGCGCCGAATACGGCCGCTGCCTACGTGCCGCTGATGAGCTTCGAAGAGCGCAAGAAGCTTGGCGTTTCCATCGGCAGCATCATGGGTGAGGCGCAGAAGGCAACGGCCGATATCAGCGAGGCGCGCTTGCTGATCGTTCCGCCGCCCCTGATCCAGGGTATCGGTTCGGCCGGCGGCTACCGCATGATGGTGCAGGACATTGCCGGCAATGGATATGAGGATCTTGGCAAGGTCAGCTACGGGCTGATCGGTCAGGCCAACCAGACCAAGGGCCTGCAGCAGATCTACACCTTCTTTGCGACCAACACGCCGCGCGTCTTTGCCGATGTTGATCGCCGCAAGGCCGATCTGCTGGGGGTCCCACCCGAGCGCGTGTTCGAAGCCTTGCAGGTCTATCTGGGGTCGGCCTTCGTCAATGACTTCAATTTGCTGGGTCGAACCTATCGCGTGACGGCGCAGGCCGATGCACGCTTCCGGAACACGACGGCAGACGTCGCCAACCTGAAAACGCGATCGAATTCGGGTGCGATGGTGCCGATCGGATCGGTTGCCACGTTCAAGGACAAGACCGGACCGTATCGCGTCACCCGCTACAACCTCTTTCCCGCGGTTGAGGTTGATGGGGATACCGCGCCCGGCACGTCTTCGGGCACCGCATTGAAGACGATGGACGCGCTGGCCGACAAGACTCTGCCCACCGGCTACAGTCATGAATGGACGGGGATCGCCTACCAGCAGCAGGCCGCCGGCAGCACGTCCGCGCTCGTCTTCGCAATGGCAGTGGTGTTCGTGTTCCTGGTGCTGGCCGCGCAATATGAGAGCCTGACCTTGCCACTCGCGATCGTGCTGATCGTCCCCATGTGCCTGTTGGCGGCGATGATCGGGGTCAATATCCGTGGGCTGGACAATAACGTCCTGACACAGATCGGGCTGGTCGTGCTGATTGCGCTTGCGGCCAAGAATGCGATCCTTGTGGTCGAGTTCGCCAAGCAGGCGGAGGAAGAGCAGGGAATGTCCCCGGTCGATGCCGCGGTGCATGCGGCGCGGACCCGCTTGCGGCCGATCCTGATGACCAGCTTCGCCTTCATCCTGGGCGCAGTGCCGCTGGTGATTGCCACGGGTGCCGGTTCGGAGCTTCGCCAGGCGCTGGGAACGGCTGTGTTCTTCGGCATGATCGGGGTGACGGGCTTCGGCCTGATCTTCACGCCGACCTTCTACGTGGTGTGCCGCGCGCTGGGCGATCGTTTCGCCCGCCGCCGCGGCGGGCAGGCGGGCAGCCCCGCGCTGCAGCCGGCCGAATAGGATAATTGTCATGACATTGGTCAAATTGCTCCCGGCCGTATCGGCATTGGCGCTCGCCGCCTGCGCCGTCGGGCCGAACTATGTGCCCCCTCAAACCGCCGCCGCCGCGCAGGCGCCGTTGCTCGCCGCCGGCGCTCCTGTCAGCGACGCGCAGACGCCCGGCGATTGGTGGAAGATGTATGATGATCCCGTGCTGGACGGATTGGTGGCCGATGCGCTCGCGGCGAACACCGATATCCGCGTCGCGGTTTCCCGGCTGGATCGGGCCAAGGCATCGCTACGCGGCGCGCGTTCCGATCTGCTGCCGCAGACCACGCTCAGCGCCAACCCGGCTTATGGCCGCCGTCCGACCATCCAGCGGCTTCCCGGCTTGCAGCGCGAGGGCTGGCAGGTCGATGCCGGTCTGGATGTTTCCTATGAGCTGGACCTGTCCGGCCGGGTGAGGCGGGAAATTGAGGCGGCACGGGGCGATGTCGGTGCCGCTGCTGGCGACGTAGACGCGGTGCGCGTTTCCATCGTGGCACAAACGATCGGCGCCTATGTGGAGGCGTCCTCGGCGGCCGAGCAGATCAAGGTGGCGCAATCGATCGTCGCCTTGCTCGATCGCTCGGTCGGCATCACGCAGAAGCGGTTCCAGGCGGGCCGCGCGGAACGGCTGGACATCGTACGGCTGACTACGCTTGCCGATCAACGCCGCGCGGAAATCCCGCCTTTGGTGGCACAACGACAGGCGGCGCTCTTTCGCCTTGCGATGCTGACCGGCCGGACGCCCGATGCGCTGCCCGTCGCCGCGACATCGCGCGACACCACGCCGGAAATTCGCCAGCTTATCCCCGTTGGCGATGGTGGAACCTTGCTTGCCCGCCGGCCCGACGTCCGCGCGGCCGAACGTCGGCTGGCTGCCAACACGGCCCGGATCGGGGTGGCAACGGCGGAGCTGTATCCCCGCATCACGCTGGGCGGTTCCGTCGGCCAGACGAGCACCGGTTTCTCGAACCTGTTCGGCGCCGGGCCACTGCGGTGGCTGCTGGGTCCGCTGATCAGCTGGAACTTCCCCAACCAGGCCGCGGCGCGCGCCCGCATTGCCGAGGCCCGGGCCGATCGGGATGGCTCGCTGGCATCGTTCGATGGCACGGTTTTGCGGGCGTTGCAGGAGACCGATACGGCGCTGTCGGCTTATGCCGAGTCGCTCAATCGGCGCCAGGCGCTGAAAACCGCTTATGACGATGCCGCCACGGCGTCACGCATCGTCCGCGCGCGCCAGCGCGAAGGGCAGGTTGATTTCCTGACCTTGCTGGATGCGCAGCGAACGGATGCCGAAGCCGCGGCAGCGCTGGCGCAATCGCAATATGCGGTGGCGTCCGCGCAGGTCGATCTGTTCCGCGCATTGGGG
Organism: Sphingomonas sp. ASY06-1R; assembly: GCF_052180265.1. Taxonomy (GTDB): domain Bacteria; phylum Pseudomonadota; class Alphaproteobacteria; order Sphingomonadales; family Sphingomonadaceae; genus Sphingomonas_I. The sequence goes on from NZ_CP197464.1 coordinate 1,470,420, forward strand.
GGCGGCTGGCAGAATGTTACTGAAGCCAATCGCGCCGGTGCCGGCCTGAACTGATCCGAAAGGCGGCGCCGGGCAGATCGCACCGGCGCCGCTATTATCGAGGCTTAGAAAGCGCCGCGGAAGCCAAAGCGGCCGGAGATGATCCGCTGGCCGTTGGACCGGGTTTCCACAACGCCCGATGCGATGAAGCGGAAGGCCGAGGAACCGAGCGACGCATTCGCACCGCCGATCCAGCCGCTCTTGCGATCCTCGGGCAGGAGGATGAACTCGTTGCCGTTGGCGAAACGCGCCTTGGTGCCGTCCAGCTTCGAATCGATGATCTGGCGGCGACCGCCTTCCAGTTCGATCCGGAAGATCGCGGCATCGGGGTTGGACAGGTCGCCAAAGCGCAGCCCGGCAGCCAGCAGTCCGGTGGCGGCTGCTTCGCTGCTCGTCCGCTTGCCGATCGACAGGTCGAAGCCGGTTCCGCCGCCACTTTCGGTGTGCGCCTTCTCCGACAGGCGGTTGTAGCTCAGCTGGGCCGAGGGACGCAGATAGAAGGTGCCCATGGCTTTTTCATAGCTGACCTTCGCGCCGGCAGCCGCGTTGATGCCGTTCCACTTCCCCTTGCTGGTGAAGATTGCGGAGGATCCCGACGTCAGCGCGGACAAGGAACGCTGTTCCGACAGGCGGACATAGCCCGCGCTGCCGTAGGCGGCGAACTTCAGCCCGCCGAACGTGCTATACCAGTGGATGCCGCCGCCGAACTGATTGGCCGAAACCTCATTGTCGCCGCTATCGCGTACATCACCATGGATGTAGCCGATCGACAGGCCAATCCGGCTATTCTCGCCTACCGGCACGTCGCCGCCACCGGTCAGGCCCCAGCCATTGCCGCCGTTGCCGGGCGTGTCGGTGCCATCCTGATGGGCGTCCCACAAGGCCTGCTGCACCCACAGGTTCACGCGGCCAACCTGGGCCCAGGGCGTGACATTCTCGGTCGGGGCAAGCGTACGCGCGCCCTGGGTCAGCACGTCGAACACACCGCCCTGATGGTCCGGCAGCATCTCGCGATAGCGCAGCAGGGTGGAGTCACGATCCGTCAGCCCCAGGAAGGTGGACGACAGCGTAGCGTTACCCTGGATTGCGGCGAAGACGGCGTCATAGGCCGCTGCCTCCGAGCGGCGGAATTGCAGATCCGTCGCGGTCTTGCGCTGGATCGCAACGCCGACCGTACCCGCGCTGTCGCTCGCGACCAGATTGCCCTTCAGCAAATAGGGCAGCGAGTCGATCGAGAGGGTCAGATTGTTGCTGCCCGTCAGCGTACCGCTCCGCAGCACGGTAATCGGGTTGGTGGTCGTCCCAAACGAGGTCACACCCACCGCCAGCGTCGTCGGCGCGCTGATCGTGGTGGCGCCCGTCACGTTCACCAGCGTGCCGATGTTCTTGGCGGGATCGATGACCACGCCCAGCGTACCGCCGGCTGCATTCAGGGTCGTCATCGTGTTGGTATCGGTCGTGTTGAAGCGCAAATTGCCGCCGTTCAACGCAACCGCGATATTCGATCCGGCGCGGTCGCCATTGGCGAACACCCCGGCGAAGGCGGCGCCCGAGTTGATCGTCAGCGTGTCGTTGCCCGTCCCGAAATCGATCTTGCCCGAAGCGGCACTCGTGCCGGACAGCGTGATGCTGTCATTGCCGTCGCCCAGCCGGGCGTCGATGGACGCAATCACGTTACCGCTGATCGCGATCGTATCGTTGCCGGCGCCCAGATCGATGACCGATTGGATGACGCCTGCCGACGCGGTGAACGTATCATTGCCGCTGCCCGTAAATACGCCACCGGCAAGCGCCGGCGTGGTCGTTTGCGTCGAGCTGGCAAGCCCTTGGGTATAGGTAAAGCCGGTCGTATTGCTGGTGACGTCGATCGCACGCTGATTGGCGTCGCTGCCGGACGTGGCGGCGGCGATGATGGAGCCGTTGTTGACGACGCTCTTCAGCGTACCGCTATTATCGACGATCGCTTTCGCGTCCCCCTGGGTCGCCGTCGTTTGCGCAGAGATTGTGCCACTGTTGACGATCGTCGGCAGGCTCGCGCCATTCTCGATCACGACGCCGTAGGACGCGCTGCCGGCAGTTGCGGAGCCGCCCGCACCGACGCTGCCGCTGACGGTCAGCTGCGGCGTGGAGGCGCCCGCCGCCAGGCGCAGGCCATAGGCCGTCGCGCCGTTGGCGCTGCCTGCGATCTGGCCGCCGACGGCGATGCCGCCATTGATGGTGACGGGGGCGCCAAGGCCACCGATCTGGGCACCGGTGGCGCTTACGCCCGAATAGACGCCGATGCCGGCAATCTTGCCGTTGACGATCAGTCCGTTCGTATTGCCGGTGAAGGTGCCGAAGGTGATCGGCGCCGTGGCGGAACCGATCAGAAGCGCAGGCGCGCTGCCATAGGTCGTCAGCGATGCGGTCTGCTGGCCCGCGTCCGCAATGCCGTCCTTGTCGACGTCCGCCGTCGTGTTGGTGGTGTCGGTTGGGGCGGCCGCGATAAGCACGCCGCCGCTGACACTTCCGCCGATCACCATCGCCGATCCGCTTTGCTGCACATTCTCCGGCGTCAGCTTGGTGACGTCGGTCGGCAGCGTCGTGGAGCTATAGCCGGTCGAGCTGAGTCCGCCGTGGACGACCACCTGACCCGCGACATCCCCCGTCAACGCCACGCCGGTGGCATTGCCGCCGAGCACGCCGACCGCACTGGACAGCGCGATATTGCCGTTCACCGCGCCCAGCCGGATTCCATATGTGTTGTTACCGGTGACGCTAATCGCCCCCGTATTGGCCGTCACATTGCCGACGATCGGCGCCGCTGCGTAAATCGCGGCCGAGTCATTGCCGCGCACCGTGATCGCGCCGGTATTGTTGATCGCGCCCGTAAACGGCGTGGTTCCGTCGATCCGGATCGCGTAGCGGTTATTGCCCTGCGCATAAGGACCGTCCAGCACTGTGTCGCCGTTCGTATCCGTGCGGGTGTAGGTTTCGTCGATCGTGATCGTGCCGCTATTGGTGATGCTGCTGGTCAGGCCGCCATTGGCGACAATGCCGGCCGCATTATTCACGCCGTTGAACGTGATCTTACCGGCGCTGCTGACCGTATTGTTGCTGTCGATCGTGACCGCCGCGCCACTGGTGGTGGGAACGATCGATCCATCAGCGGTGATGGTGATGTTGCCCCCGGTGGAGGTCCGCACCGGCGTGGTGGTCGCGGTGCTGATCGACGTATCCGCGCGAGCTTCAGCGGCGAGCAGAGTTGCAAGGGTGGTGATGCAGGTTGCGGTGAGCGCCAGGCGCATGAACAAATCTCGCTGCTGAAGTTAGTGGAAGAAGGGCCTCGGTGGCTGTCAGGACCTACGTGCGATCATGGAAAAGTTCGTGGCATAGCCGGTTGGGCGCCGCGGGCGCATATCACATGTCCGCGATCGCGCGGCGGCTTCATGCCGGATTGCGCCCGCCATGGCCATTGTAAATGTCGCTCCCCGACCCCTTTGATCCCATTGCGCCAAAGGCGATGGCAGATGAACGCCAGATGACCGAAGGCCAAGCCGGCCGGGAAGTTGCGCCTGATTGGCTGCCATTGAGGTGTCCAGATTCCGCCCCTGATCAAGATGTGACGGAGACAGGGTGCCACGGCCTTGGCGCCTTCCTACATTATCCGAATGGATGATCTGTTCGGCTTCTCGCCCGTCCCGGGTTTCAACCAGACGGACGCGGTCTTTACCGCTACCGAGGAGGCCCAATTCATTGCCCGGATCGATGCGGAAGACCTGTCACCTTTTCGATTCCAGGGGTGGACGGGTAAGCGACTGACACGCAGCTTCGGATGGAATTACGATTTCGATGCCGCACGCCTCGCGCGGGCGGATCCGATCCCGGACTGGCTGTTGCCCGCGCGTGACAGGGTTGCCGCCCTTGCAGGGCTGGAGGCGGAGCAGTTCGTGCAGGCGCTGCTGATCCGCTATGATGCGGGGGCCGGGATCGGGTGGCATCGCGATCGCCCGGTGTTCGAACATGTTGCTGGGATATCCCTGGGCAATGCCGCCACTTTGCGACTTCGTCGGCGGCTGTCGGTCGGCTTCGAACGGGCGTCCGCACATCTCGCGCCCCGTTCGATCTACCATCTGTCGGGAACGGCGCGGCATGACTGGGAGCATAGTATTGCGCCAATGGAGGTGCCGCGCTGGTCTATCACCTTCCGCAGCCTGTCCGATAAAGGCCGCCATATCCTTCAACAATAAGCGCGGCTCCACCCGCCGGCGGGGGCAGCGTGACTGCGCGCCTCCGGGATCAGCGCACGTGTCCGTCGCGCAAAATTGCGAAGCGCCACTTCCTCGCGGCTCAGTGGCCCGACCGAGAAGCTGGAGGAGGCCATGCCCTGCTGCACGCGTGCGACCAGCTCCGTATCTTCCGCATTCACCTGCCGGTTGATCCGCCAGTTCAGATATTGTGCGGCCTTCATCCTGCGGCGCGCGTCCTCCGAACCTTCCCCATCGGGAACGGCATAGCTGATCTCCCGTATCAGGGTTTCGGTGGGGGAAAGCGGCAGGAATTGCATGAAATCGACTTGATCGGGATAGATGTCGAAGGCCACGTTCGGCCACAGTTTGAAATAGGTCCAAAGTCGCTGCCGGTCGGCCGGCAGATGCGCCACCTGCGGCAGGAAGTGCGCATAAGCGCGTTCGGAGGGATTGGAGGAGGGGCGATCGACCAGCGGACCCCACATCTTGTCCACCCACTGTGCCGATTCAACGCCATAGCCGTCTCCCATCAGCCGTTTCAGGCCTGGGTGCGCGACGGCGATATGCAGACCGTCCGAATAATTGTCGGCGATATTCTTCCAGTTCACCGTCCGGTGCCGCAACGTAACCCGCCCAAGCTTACGCAACTGCGGGAACCGATAGGGCGCGATTTCGTGGGCGTAGGGCTCCATCATCCGCGCCACGCTGGGCCCGCCACCTTCCAGCCGAACGAACACGAAACCCTCCCAGATTTCATGCTCGACGGGGGCTAGCCCAATCCCCGCAAGATGGGCGGGGTCGTAGCTTTCCCGGTTCGGCACGCCCACCAACCGGCCGTCGCTGGCATAGGTCCACGCGTGATAGGGGCAGACGATCCTTTTGGCGCAGCCGGCCGTCCCGTCGAGAATGCGCGCCCCGCGATGACGGCAGACGTTGTGGAAGGCCCGGATAACGTCGTCACCGCCGCGCAGCACGACAATGCTCTCGCCGGCATAATCCAGCCCCATCCACGCGCCCGCATCGGCGATGTCGCTGACATGGCAGACAATCTGCCACGCAGGTCGGATGATGCGCCTACGCTCGACCTCAAAATATTCGGGGTCCGCATATAACCAGGCTGGCAGGCTCCAGCCATCATCCGGATCGGTGTGCTGCGCGGGCAGGGAAGTTGTGGCCATGATGCCGCAGACGAGTAGAAGACTAGCTTCGCACCCGCAACGTCGCGTTGACAAGCCTGTTCAGGCGGCGTCTCATCCACCCACCACGGCGTGACGCCAGGCAAAAGGGCAGGGATGGCAACGCGCACGGAGCAGCCCGTTGGTTCTTTGAACATGGCGTTGGCGCAGGCCGAACGTCTTGCATCGACCCGCCCGACACTTGCGCTGGAGCAAGTCGACGAGATTTTGGCGGTAGCGCCGGGACATCCGCAAGCATTACTGCTGCAGGGGCGCGCCCTTCGATTGGTGGGGGAGACGCAGGAGGCCCGCATCCTGCTGGAAAAGCTCGCAGCCGAACAACCCGGTTCGGCGGCGACCGCGCTGGAACTCGGGCTCACCCTGCGCGCCAGTGGCGACCTTCCTGGCGCGATCGTGCAATTGCGACGCTCGGTCGCACTCAACCCGCGGTCGGCGGATGCCTGGGCGATACTCGCCGATGCGCAGCGCACGGCGGGCGATGACGCCGCAGCCGATGCGGCACAGCTGGCGGCCGTGCGTGCTTCGACCGAGGATCCTGCCTTGATGCGGGCCGCCCTGGCGTTGCAGGAAAACGATCTTCCCACGGCGGAAACCTTATTGCGCCAGCATCTGCGCACGCGGCCAGGGAATGTGGCGGCAATGCGCATGTTGGCGGAGCTTGCGGCCCGATTGGGCCGCCTGGACGACGCGCAGGCCTTGCTGGCTCAGGTGGTGGCGCTGGCGCCCGGCTTCGATGCAGCGCGACAGGCGTATGCGATGATCCTTCAGCGCAACAATCGCCCTGCCGAGGCGCTGCGCGAGATTGACCTGCTGCTCGCCAAGGATCCGCGGCAGGGCGGCGCACGCACCGTCAAGGCGGCTACCCTGGTCCGGCTAGGCGAATATGATGCGGCGATCGCGATCTACGAAGCGCTGCTGGCGGACTATCCCACCCTGGCGCGCAACTGGATGAGCTTCGGGCATGCGCTGAAGACGGTGGGCCGGCAGGACGCGGCCATTGCCGCTTATGGTCGCGCGGCGCAGCTTGAGCCCACTTTGGGCGAAGCGTGGTGGAGCCTCGCCAATCTCAAAACCTATCGGTTCGACGACGATGCGATATCCGCGATGGACGCAGCACTGGCCGTCGCCGGGATTGGCGAGGAGGATCGGCTGCACCTTCACTTCGCGCTCGGCAAGGCGCGGGAGGATCGCGGTGCGGACGCCACCGCCTTTGATCATTATCGCGCGGGGAATGCGCTGCGCCGCGCCCAGCTTGGCTATGACCCCGATCGTATGCATCGGCAGGTGGCGCGCGCGATGGCAACCTTTGACGAAGGGTTGATCCTTGGCAAAGCGGGGCAGGGCCATGACGCGCCCGACCCGATATTCATCGTTGGCCTTCCGCGATCCGGCTCGACTTTGGTCGAGCAGATCCTGGCGTCGCATCCGCTGGTCGAAGGCACGATGGAGCTTCCCGACATGATGGCGATCGTGCGGGAACTGGCGGGTAAGGAGGATCGCTATCCGGAATGCGTGACGGAAGCGAGTGCCGAACAGCTGCGCGGGTGGGGGGAAGCCTACCTTGATCGTACGCGGGTCCAGCGTAAGACGGCACGGCCCTTCTTCATCGACAAGATGCCGAACAACTGGCTGCATGCCGGGTTGATCGCGCTCATATTGCCCAAGGCGAAGATCATCGACGCGCGCCGCCATCCGATGGATTGCTGTTTTTCCGCCTATCGCCAGCATTTCGCGCGAGGCCAGGCCTTCAGTTATGGTCTTGAAGATGTCGGCCGTTACTATCGCGATTACGCAACGGCGATGGCGCACTTCGATGCGGTGATGCCCGGCCGGATCCACCGCGTGATCCACGAGCGGTTGATCGACGATGTCGAAGGTGAGGTGCGCAAGCTTCTGGATCATTGCGGTTTGGCCTTCGATCCGGCGTGCCTGTCTTTCTGGAAGACCGACCGGGCGGTGCGGACCGCCAGCTCGGAGCAGGTCAGGCGGCCCGTGAATCGCGACGGCATCGACCGCTGGCGCCGCTTTGACGCCGAGCTCGCACCACTCAAAGCCGCGTTGGGTCCGATCCTGAACGATTGGGAGGCGCCGGTACGGACGTGAATAGCCCGCAGCGGCCGGGAAAAGGCGGCGCGGGCCAAGCAGGGGCGAACGAAAGTTCGAACGAAAGGGAGTCACATGACTGCACAAGACTTATCGTCCAGGCGCCGAGCTCGCTTGACTGCGGCCGGCATGTTGCTGGCCACGACCATGCTCGTCCCCGCAGGTGCCGCCATCGCCCAGGATGGGCAACAGGCCGCGCCCGCAGCGGCGATTACGACTAACCAGACCAACGGGCCGGCAACCAATCAACAGGCGACGGGCGCGTCGACCGACGTCCCAGACGAGATCGTCGTCACCGCGAACAAGCGCGCGGAGAATATCCAGAAGGTGCCGATCAGCATGCAGGCGCTCGGCAATGACACGCTCGAGCAGCATCAGGTGCAGAGCTTCGACGATTATACGAAGCTTCTTCCGAGCGTATCCTACCAATCCTACGGGCCCTCGCAGCAGCAGCTTACCTTCCGCGGCGTCGCGACCGGCGGCATCGATCTTCCGGGCGGCGCGCTATCGGCCACCGGCGTCTATCTCGATGAAATCCCCATCACGACGACGGGCGCGTTGCTCGATGTGCATGTCTATGACGTTGCCCGGGTGGAGGCGTTGGCCGGTCCGCAAGGCACGTTGTTCGGCGCCAGTTCGCTTGCCGGCACATTGCGGATCATCACCAACAAGCCTGATCCGTCCAAGTTTGCCGGCGGCTATGACCTGGAAGGAAATAAATTCGGCAAGGGCAATGCCGGCGGATCGGCCGAGGGCTTCGTCAACATTCCGCTGAGCGAAAGCGCTGCCGTACGGATCGTCGGTTATTATCAGCATGACGGTGGCTATATCGACAATACGCTGGGGCAGCGGACCTACACTTTGTCGGATGACGATCCGACCAACGACAAGACCGTCAACAATTCGGAATTCGTGAAGAAAAACTTCAACGATGTCGACACCTATGGCGGCAGGATCGCGCTGGCGGTCGATCTGGACGATAATTGGACGGTGACCCCCTCGATCGTCGCGCAGCATCAGGTCGCGCATGGCACGTTCGGGTACGATCCACGTGTCGGCGACTTGGAGGTGCATGAATTCGCGCCCGATCGCAATCTGGACAAATGGTATCAGGCAGCGCTCACCGTCGAGGGCAAGGTCGGCAATTTCGACCTGGTCTATTCGGGTGGATATTTACAGCGCTCGATCGATAACGATCAGGATTATTCCTACTATACCGTCTATTACGACAATATCCCGGGTTATACGAACTTCCCGGACGGCAAGGGCGGCTTCCTCGATCCCACCCAGCGCTATCACAACCATCAGGCCATGACGAAGCAGACGCACGAGCTGCGGATCAGCTCTCCATCCGGCGAACGCTTTCGCGTCACGGCAGGCTTGTTCTACCAGCGCCAGGCCAACCGCAATGTTGCCGACTATTATGTGCCCGGCCTGGGCTCGATCCCGAACACGTTGGCGGTGGTCGGCGACGACATCTTCGTGACGCGAACCCATATCGTCAATCGCGACTATGCCGCGTTCGCCCAGGCCTCGTTCGATCTGACCGATACGTTGACGCTGACCGGCGGCATTCGCGGGTTCAAGGCCCATAATACGCTGATGGGCTTTTCCGGATTTGCGAGCAATGCGGAGGATGTCGGCTGTTCCGTCCCGATCACGACGAGCTGCGTCAATGTCGACAAGAGCTACAAGGAAAGCGGCGAAACCCATAAGGTCAGCCTCGACTGGAATATTACGCCGACGAAGATGGTCTATGCAACCTATTCGACCGGATTCCGGCCGGGCGGCAATAATCGGCGCCCCGGTATCAACCCCTATAAGGCCGACACGCTCGACAATTACGAGATTGGCTGGAAGACCAACTGGTTCAATCGTAAGCTGCGCTGGAATACGGCATTGTTCTACGAGCGATGGAATAACGTGCAATATGCGCTCGCGCCGGTTGGCGCGGTTGGCGTGGCCAACATCTACAATGTCGGCAAGGCAAATATTTACGGGATAGAGACGGATGTGTCCGCCTATCTCGGCGCGCTCACCTTGTCGGGATCTGCGGCCTACACCGATGCCAAGCTGGGATCCAACTTCTGCTCGATCGGCACGGACGGCAATCCCGATTGCACGCTCGGTACCCTGACCGCACCGAAGAGCACGCGTCTGCCGGTCCAGCCGAAATTCAAGGGCACGGCGACGGCGCGTTATCAGTTGGATATCGCCGGCCATCCCAGCTTCCTGCAGGGGACGATCCTGCATCAATCGGGCGTTCGCAACTTCCTTGGCCTGGCCGATAATGATGCGGTGGGCGATACGCGCGGCTTCACCACGTTCGACTTCTCGGCGGGTATCCGCTTCGCCAGTCTGTCATTCGAAGCGTTCGTCACGAACGCGTTCGACAAGCGCGGTATTCTAAGCCGGAACACGTTCTGCGTGCCGACCTATTGCGGGCAATATGCCCGCTCCTATCCGGTCAAACCGCAGCAATTCGGCATCAAAATGTCGCAGCGTTTCTGACGCTGGCGGGCCGGACGTGATCGCGATGGGCTGTACAGGCATTGCGGTCACGCCTCGTGCCGCCGGATTGCGATCCCATGGAGATCGTCCTATCCGGCGGCTTCGGTCAAATGGCCTGCGGGAACGGCAGTGACGGCGCTTCTCCTTGACGGCGTGACCAAGCATTTCGGCGACAAGCGTGCCGTCGATAATCTCAGTTTCGCGGTTCAGGACGGCGAAGTGTTCGGCTTTCTGGGCGGTAATGGCGCAGGCAAGACCACGTCGCTGCGCATGGTTTTGGACATTATCCGGCCGAGCGCCGGGCATATCGAAGTGCTGGGACGCCGGCCGGGGCGGGAAAACGGGCCGGAATTGGGCTTCCTGCCCGAAGAACGCGGCTTGTACCGCACCATGACCGCGCTGGAGACGATCACCTATTTCGGCCGCCTTAAGGGCATGCGTCGCGCCGATGCGCGGCAGGAAGCGCAGCGATTGCTTGATCGCTTCGGGCTGGGCGGCGCGGCGCGCACCAGGGTCGATCGCCTGTCCAAGGGCATGGCGCAGAAGGTTCAGCTGGCAACCGCGATCGTCAACAAACCGGCCCTGCTGATCCTCGACGAGCCCTTCTCGGGGCTGGATCCCGTCAATCAGGGTTTGCTGGAAGCGGAGATCCAGCTGCTTGCGCGCGAAGGATCGACGGTCATTTTCTCGACCCATGTCATGCAGCATGCGGAACGACTGTGCGATCGCCTGCTGCTGCTGTCGCAGGGGCAGAAAGCGTTCGAGGGCACGCAGGATCAGGCGCGTGCATTATTGCCGGTCCGGCTTTCGCTGGTGTCGCGTACGACGCCCATGGCGCTGCCCGGTGTCATTGCGGCTGAACCAGGCGAGCGCAACGAGGATTGGACACGGTGGGATGTCCGCCTCCAGCCGGGCGCGGACCCGGCCGATCTGCTGCAGGCCTGTACCGAGCGGGGCTTCGCTTTGCGGGGCTTCGAACAGAGCCGGCCGAGCCTGCATGATGTCTTCCTCCACGTCGTCGGCGGCCGGGAGGAGGGGGCATGAACCATCGAATACTGCTGATAGCCGCGCGCGAATTCCGGCAGATTGCCGCCGCGCGCAGTTTTTGGATCACGCTGCTGATCATCCCCTTCGCCCTGGCGCTCGGCCCGATCGCGTCGCACCTCATGCAAAAACCAAAGACGGAAAGCGCGATGCTGATCGATGCCGCCGGCATGGTCGCGCCGGTGATCGGTCAGCGGATCGAACTGGAGCAGCAGCGCCGTGTCCTCAGCGCGCTCGCCCGCTACGCCGCTCGCTACGATCTCGGCCGGGCAGAGCCGCAGGCGCTGTGGGCGCAGCCCGACCGCTATTTTTCCGACGACGAAGTGACGACCTTTTTCGCGCGCGGCGGCGCCGCGCATGCGCTGCAGACGATGCGGCGCGTCTCACCGGCGGGCACGCCGCGCTTCGTCAGCCCACAAGCGGAGTATCGGTTGGTGCCGGCGCCACCCTCGCTCCGTCGTCTGAATGCGGATGCGCTCGCGCATGCGGTGCCTGCTTTACTGAACCCCCCACAGGCGCAACGTGGGTCGGGGACGCCGGATTATGCGGTCTATATTCCCGCCGATTTCGAGACAGGTCGCCACGGCGTGCAGATCTGGTCGGATGGCCCGCCATCCGGTGGACTGATGGATGCGCTGCAGGAGGAACTGACCCGCATCCTGCGCAGCCGTTTCCTGGACGATCATGGCGTAGCCCCTGCGGTGGCGACGGCAGCGGGCCGGATCCTGCCAGCCATCACCGTCAACCAGCCACCCCGCGGCGAAGGCCATAAGCAGATCGTCATACGATCGGTTCTGCCGCTCTTTATCTCCTATATCCTGCTGGTCTCCTTGATGGTCTCTGGCTCGTGGATGCTGCAGGGTACCGTGGAGGAGCGGTCCAACAAGCTGATCGAAACGATCCTGGCCTGTGTCAGCCCGGACGAGCTGATGCAGGGCAAACTGATCGGTACGGTTGCCGTCGGGCTGACGATGGTGCTGTTCTGGGTGATCTGCGCCATCGCGGCCGCGTTCGCGACGCAAGGCATGATCTCCGAATTCCTGCGCCCGGCCTTGGCGCCGCTCACTTCGCCGGGGATTGCGATCGCGATGATCTTTTACTTCATCGCCGGCTATTTGATGGTGGCGATGATCTTCCTGGCGATCGGTGCGATGAGTGACAGCTTCCGCGATGCGCAGGCCTATCTCACGCCGGTGCTGCTGGTGATCGCCATGCCTTATGCGATCATCGCCCAGCAGGTGCTGCGCGATCCGTCGAGCCTTGCGATCCGTATCATGAGCTGGATACCGCTTTACACCCCGTTCGCCATGCTGGCGCGGTTGGGCACGGGTGTGCCCCTGTGGGAAATCATCGCCTGCGGCCTGATGCTGGCCGTGTTCGTCGCGGCCGAGGTCGTCCTGCTTGGCCGCGTCTTCCGCGCCAGCCTGCTGAGCGCCGGGGCCAGGCCCAGTTTGGCACGCATCGGACGTCTGATGATCGGCCGGGAGCGGGCCTGACCTGGGTTGACCGCAGGATAGGCCAGCCATAGCCTCCAAAGCGCATCCGGCGATCAACAGCCAGGGCAGGTAGGGGATAGTAGATGGCGGAAGATAGTGTGACGACCGTGGCCAACCCGGCCGGGCTGGGGCTGGTGGCATTCGGTTTGACGACCGTTCTCCTGAGCTTGATCAATGCAGGCGTGCTGCCGGCCGGGGGCGAGCCGGTCGTGATCCCGCTCGCGCTGGCCTTTGGCGGGCTGATGCAGATTTTCGCGGGTGTCTTCGAAGTACGTCTGGGCAATACGTTCGGGATGACGGCGTTCCTCAGTTACGGGGCATTCTGGTGGTGGTTCGCGCTCTTGCTGCTGTTCGGCCATAATCACTGGATCGACCTCTCGGCGGTCGGCCCGACCGTAGGCGTGGCGCTCCTGTTATGGGGTGTGCTCACGCTGTATCTTTGGATCAGCACCTTCCGGTTGACCAAGGTGCTCTTCTTTATCTTTCTCACGCTGTGGGTGACGTTCGGGCTTCTGGGACTAGGGGCGATCCAGGGCAATCCCGGGCTGACCCACGCGGGCGGTTGGCTGGGCCTGATATGCGGGTGCTTGGCGCTTTACGGCAGTTTCGGCATTGTCACCAACGCCACCTTTGGCCGCAATGTCGTGCCGCTTGGCACGACGCCTTTCGTGGCCTGATTACACCGCACGACCGAAAAAATGATGGGGTGACGGGCAGGTAGGACGCCTGCTCGTCGCCCGGCCATGCTGATGCTTGATTATCCATGCGGGCCGCTCCACGCTGCCGGATCGGCGCGTGCCGAACCAGTCCAAAGGATTTCCTCCCTTATGAAGATGATGACGTGGCTCGCGCTTTCGACGACGTCGGCATGCCTTGTTGCTTCCATGGCCGCCGCGGCACTTCCCGCGAGCAACCCTTTTGCACGGCCAAGCACATTGCCCTTCCAGGCGCCGCGTTTCGATCTGATCAAGGACCAGGATTATCAGCCCGCGCTGGACGCGGGCATGGCCGAACAGTCCGCCGAAATCACGCGCATCGCCAACAATCCCGCCGCGCCGACGTTCGATAATACGATCGTCGCGATCGAACGGTCGGGTCGGATGCTGGATCGTGTGAGCAGCGCGTTCTTCGGCGTTGTTCAGGCAAACACCAATCCCACCCTCGACAAGGTGCAGGAGGTGGAGACTCCGAAGCTGACCCAGCATTCGGACTCGATCTATCTCAACGCCAAGCTGTTTGCGCGCGTGCGGGCGATTTACGCGCAGCGCGGCAGCCTGAAACTCAACCCCGAACAGCTACAATTGCTGGACGTGTATCACGCCAATTTCATTCGTGCCGGCGCACAATTGTCCGACGCCGACCAGACCAAGCTGCGTGCCCTGAATACGCAGATCTCTACTCTTGAAACCGCCTTCCAGCAGAAGCTGTTGGCTGCGGCGAAGGCGGGCGCGCTGGTGGTCGACGACAAGGCGAAGCTGGCGGGCCTGGACGACGGCGCGATTGCTGCTGCCGCGAAGGATGCGAGCGAGCGCAAGCTGGATGGTAAATATGTGCTGCCGCTCCAGAACACGACCCAGCAGCCCGCGCTGCAATCCCTGGCCGATCGCAGCACCCGCGAAGCGCTGTTCATGCAAAGCTGGACGCGCGCGGAAAAGGGCGATGCCAACGACACGCGCTCGACGATCCGCGAGATCGCCTATCTGCGTGCGCAGAAGGCCCAATTGCTCGGTTTCCCGACCTGGGGCGATTATGTGCTCCAGGATCAGATGGCCAAGACGCCCCAGGCCGCCAAGGCGTTCATGAAGCAACTGGTGCCGGCACTTGCGGCGGAACAGAAGAGCGAGGCGGCCGAACTCCAGCGTACCATCGCCGCTGGCGGAGAGAATTTCACACTGAAGCCGTGGGATTGGGACCGCTATTCGGAACGGGTGCGGAAAGCCAAATATGACCTCGATGAGAATGAGGTTAAGCCCTATCTCGAGCTGAACGCGGTGCTGGAAAAGGGCGTGTTCTTCGCGGCGAACCAGCTTTACGGTCTCACCTTCAAGCGCCGGACCGACATTCCCGTCTATCAGCCGGATGTCACCGTCTACACGGTCTACGACAAGGACGGGTCCGAACTCGGCCTGATGTATTTCGATTATTTCAAGCGCGATAATAAATCCGGCGGCGCCTGGATGTCGAACTTCGTTGGCCAATCCTACCTGCTGAAAACCAAACCGGTTATTTACAATGTGGCTAACTTCACTAAGCCGGCTGCCGGCCAGCCAGCCCTGATCAGCTTTGACGACGCGACGACGATGTTCCACGAATTTGGTCATGCCTTGCATGGCCTGTTCGCCAGCCAGACCTATCCGACGCTGTCCGGCACGAATACGGCGCGCGATTGGGTCGAATTTCCGTCCCAGTTCAACGAACATTGGGCGCTCGATCCCAAGGTGCTGGCGAACTATGCAAAGAATTATCGGACCGGCGCATCGATGCCGCAGGCGCTGGTCGACAAGATCAAGAAAGCCGCCAAGTTCAACCAGGGCTATGCCCTGGGAGAGACGGTGGAAGCGGCCACGCTCGACATGGATTGGCATAGCCTGACCGCGTCGGCGCCACGTCAGGACGTGGATGCTTTCGAGAAGAACGCCCTGGACAATATGGGGCTCGACACCGCCAATATTCCGCCGCGCTATCGGACCAGCTACTTCCTCCACATCTGGGCCAACGGCTATTCGGCCGGTTATTATGCCTATCTGTGGACGCAGATGCTGGAGCATGCATCCTATCACTGGTTCATGGACCATGGCGGCATGAGGCGTGAAAACGGCCAGCGCTTCCGGGATCTCATCCTGTCGCGCGGCCACACGCAGGATTATGGCACGATGTTCCGCGCCTTCTACGGCAAGGATCCCGATATCGGCCCGATGCTGCAGGAACATGGGCTGCCGACCGGGCAGTAAGGGGAACGGCGCAGGCGGGAAGGTTCCGCCTGCGCGCAACGATGCCGAACATCGGCACGCAGAGGAGGCGGGATGCAGTTGGCGCGAAGGATGACGGCTGCTGTCATGGCCTTGATGGTCGCACCGCTCCACGCCGCGCCCGGAGGTCCGGTCGTGAGGATAGCAAGCGGCGCGATCGAGGGGGTTGCGGCACCATCCGGTGCATCGGTGCAGATGTTCCGAGGGATACCCTTCGCCCAACCCCCGGTGGGCGACGGCCGCTGGCGGGCGCCGCGGCCGGTGCAAAGCTGGCGCGGCATCCGCAAGGCCGATCAATTCGGTCCGCGCTGCATGCAGCGCCGTTTATGGGACGACATGTTCTTTCGCTCGCCCGCCGCCAGCGAGGACTGCCTCTACCTGAACGTCTGGACACCCGCTGATCTGCGCGCGCGATCATCTGCGAAACTGCCCGTTCTGGTCTATATCTACGGCGGTGGTTTCGTCGCCGGGGACGCCTCTGAACCGCGTTATGACGGTGCGGCGATGGCAACGCAGGGCATGGTGGTCGTGACCCTGAACTATCGCCTCGGCATATTCGGCTTTCTGGCCCACCCGTCGCTCACGGCGGAATCACGCCATCACGCCATCACGCATCGGGCAATTACGGCCTGCTGGACCAGGCGGCAGCGCTGGCCTGGGTACAGAAAAACATCGCGCGTTTCGGGGGCGATCCCCGGCGCATCACGATCGGTGGAGAATCCGCAGGGTCCATGTCCGTGAGCGGGCTCATGGTTTCGCCGCTCAGCCGCGCGCGCATCGCCGGTGCGATTGGCGAAAGCGGCTCCCCTGATGCTGCCGACGAAGCTGCCTGCGCTGGCGGATGGCGAGGCGGCGGGTGTGGCGTTTGCCGCGTCCCAAAAGGCATCGTCGCTCGCCGCATTGCGGGCAATCCCGGCGGAGACGTTGTTGTCCGCGCAGAGTGACGCGGGCAGGCGGTTTGGGCCGGTTATCGATGGCTATTTCCTGCCCGAACAGCCTGCCGTCACCTATTCCGAAGGGAGGGCCGCCAAGGTGCCGCTCCTGATCGGATCGAATTCGCAGGAAGCGGCTGCAAGTGCGGTTCTCACCGACACCCCGCCAACGATCGCCAATTATCGCGCTGCACTGACGCGCCTGTACGCCGATAAGGCGGATGCAGTGTTCGCTCTTTATCCGGCTGCGAGCGACGCGGATGTGGTGCGCGCGGCGACCGATCTTGCCAGCGATCGTTTCCTCGGCGCCGCAACGTGGCGGTGGTTCGATGCCCACCGCCGAACGGGCGCACCGGCCTTTTATTATTTTTACCAACATGTCCGGCCGCGTCCGACGGCCTACACCGCCTCCGGACCCTTACCCTTCGGCGCCGTGCATAGCGCTGAAATCGAATATGCGCTGGGTAACCTCGATGCCAACGCCGCTTATGCGTGGACGGCGGAGGATCGGCGCGTTTCCTCGGTCATGACCGGCTATTTTGCCAATTTCGTCAAAGCCGGAGACCCGAATGGCACGGGCCTGCCTCCTTGGAAGCCCGCGTCCACCGACGAAAAGGCGATCCAGCGCCAGATCATCGACGTGGAGTCACGCGGAACAGCTTTTGCCGAGCAGCAGCGCTATGATGCGATGGAAGCATTGGCGCCGCCGCGCTGATTGATCTTCCCCCGGCGGAGTGCCTGCCGTAACAGCGCTTTAAGACGTCTCGCTTCCAAGGGGCGCATCAGCAGAGAGGAAAGCTGTGATCAATCGCCGTCTCGCCACCCGCTTGGCCCTTTATGGTAGCGCTATCGCAATTGCTCAGTCCGCCGGCGCGCAGCTTTACAAGGATCCGACGGCGTCGCTCTCGGCACGGGTTTCCGACCTTGTTGGCCGGATGACGCTGGAGGAAAAAGCCGCGCAGATGCAGAATACGGCGCCGGCCATCCCGCGCCTGGGCATCCCTGCTTATGATTATTGGAACGAGGCCCTGCACGGCGTCGCGCGTGCGGGCGAAGCCACTGTTTTTCCCCAGGCGATCGGCATGGCGGCAACCTGGGATGCCGATCTGTTGCGCGAAGAGGGCCGCGTGGTCGCGATCGAAGGGCGCGCCAAATATAACAAGGCGCAACGCGAGCAGAATTACGAGCGCTATTTCGGGCTGACCTTCTGGTCGCCCAATATCAACATCTTCCGCGATCCGCGCTGGGGCCGTGGGCAGGAGACGTTGGGCGAGGATCCCTATCTCAGCGGCACGCTCGGCACGGAATTCATCCAGGGGGTGCAAGGCGATAACCCCAAATATTTTGAGGCGATCGCAACGCCCAAGCATTTCGCAGTTCACTCGGGGCCTGAGCCGCTGCGGCACGGGTTCAACGTGGATCCGAGTCCGCGTGACCTGACCGAGACCTATCTGCCGCAATTCCGCCGCGCGATCGTCGAGGGCAAGGCCTACTCCCTCATGTGCGCCTATAATGCGGTGGACGGGAAGGCTGCGTGCGCGAACGGAACGCTGCTCGGCGACATCCTGCGCCGCGATTGGGGCTTCCAAGGGTTCATTACATCGGATTGCGGTGCGATCGACGATATTACGACCGGCCATCACAATACCAAGACCAACCCGGAAGGGGCAGCTTTGTCGGTCCGGATGGGTACGGATACCGGCTGCGACTTCAAGGATGAAATGCTCGATCTGCCCAAGGCGGTTCGCCAGGGCTATCTGAAGGAAGCCGATATGGACACGGCGGTAAAGCGCCTATTCACCGCGCGGATGCGGCTGGGTATGTTCGATCCTGCCGACATGGTGCCCTTTTCCCGGATCGGGATCGATCAGAACCATAGCAATGCGCACAAGGCGGTTTCGCTACGCGCCGCGCGGGAATCGATCGTTCTGCTCAAGAATGATCAGATGCTGCCGTTGGCACGCGGTACCAAGATCGCCGTCGTCGGGCCGACCGCCACCTCTCTGATCGGATTGGAAGGAAATTATAACGGAACGCCAACCCAGCCGATCCTGCCGCTCGACGGGGTGGAAGCCGCGTTCGGAAAGTCGAACGTCAGCTATGCGCTTGGTGCGCCCTTTACCGAGCAGCTTGCCGTGCCGGTGCCGCGCACCGCATTCCCGGGCGGGTTGCAGGCGACGTTCTACAATAGTCCCGATTTCACCGGGCCGGTCGTCGCGCGGCGGACGGATAAGGAGATCGACGTCAATTGGGCGCTGATCGATCCTGCGCCGGGCGTCAGTCAGAAGGCATTCTCGGTCCGCTGGACCGGCAAGATCGCCGTTCCTGCCGCGGGCAATTATGCGCTCCAATTGGAAACGCGCGGCCACTGCGACCGCGGCGCCGCGACCGGAAGCTACACGATCCGCGTTGCCGGATCGCCGGACCTGAAGGTCACTTCAAAATGCGGTGGCCGTGATCAGGCGCCGCAGCCGCTCATGGTGCATTTCACCGACACCAACCCGCGCGATTTCACGCTGGAATTCACCCATGCCTCCGGCGGCGCCGGCGACATCACCCTGTCCTGGAAAGCGCCGCTCGCGGCGCTGCGCGACGAAGCCGTGCGCAACGCGCAGAATGCCGATGTCGTCGTCGCCTTCGTCGGGCTGAACGCGTGGCTGGAAGGCGAAGAGATGCCGCTGAAGGTGCCGGGCTTCGATGGCGGCGATCGCACCAACATCGCGCTGCCGGCCGCGCAGCTGGCATTGCTCGATGCGGTCGCCGCTACCGGCAAGCCGCTGGTGGTGGTGATGCAAAGCGGTTCGGCCATTGCCCTGGGTGCGGACGACGCCAAGGCGCGCGCCATTCTGCAGGCCTGGTATCCAGGCGAACAGGGCGGTCAGGCGATCGGCGAAGTCCTGCGCGGGACTGTCAATCCCAGCGGTCGCCTGCCGGTGACTTTCTACAAATCCACCGCCGATCTGCCGCCCTTCATCGATTATTCGATGAAGAACCGCACCTATCGCTACTTCAACGGCCAGCCCGAATATGCGTTTGGGCATGGCCTCAGCTATACGACCTTCGCTTATTCGACGCCGACGATCGCCGCCGGCCGGCTGACCGCAGGCAAGGAACAGACGATCAGCGTGCGGGTGCGCAATACCGGGAAGGTCGCGGGCGATGAGGTCGCGCAATTGTATCTCTCGACCCCCGACGTGAAAGATACGCCCTTGCGTTCGCTGAAGGGCTATCAGCGGGTTCGGCTCAATCCGGGACAGACCAAGACGCTAACCTTCCGTCTTAGCCCGCGGGACATGGCCTTCGCCGATGCCAAGGGCGTGATGCGGATCGTGCCGACGAACTACAAATTATGGGTCGGCGGGGGGCAGCCGGGTACGGGTGCACCGGGCAGCATGGGCGCCTTTGCAGTGGATGGCAGCCTGGCACTGCCGCGCTAGAGGCGCGCTATCGATGGATGGGGGACGGGCGGTGCCGAGTGGCGCAGGCCCGTCGGCATAGGGCAATCTATCGTTTCGTCCTATCGGAGTGGCGTTTGGCCGCTGCCGTCGCTATCTCGTCGTCATGCTTTCGCAAAAGGCCCGCTACGCGCTGCGTGCGCTGCTCCATCTGGTCGAACATGGTACGTCGCGCACGATTCAGGTCGGCGAGATGGCGGAAACGCAGCAGATCCCGCGCAAATATCTGGAATTCATCATGGTCGATCTGAAGAAGGCCGGGCTGGTGACGAGCAGGCGCGGCCCGGGCGGGGGCTATGTGCTGGCGCGGCCGCCTTCGGAGATCAGCTTTGTCGAGGTCATCCGCGCCATCGACGGCCCGATTGCGCTGGTGCCGTGCGCGAGCGAGAATTTCTACGCCCGCTGCGGCGACTGTCATGATGAAGCGACCTGCGCGATCCGCCGCGTGTTGGCGCAGGTGCGGGATAGTGCCGTCGCAATCCTGGAAAATACGTCATTGGCCGATGCCGCGCGCGTCGAATTGGCGGCTGAGGCGTTATCGGCAGCCTGACGGTTTTGCCGGACCAAGAAAAGCTAGGCCGGGGCCAGCCGTAACCCCAATTGTCGGGTAGGAATTAGTATAATAGCGTTCTCTCGAACATGAGGGAGTTTCTATGCACCGTCGGGCTTTGATCGTCGCGGCCGCAATGGCGATGAGCGCGCTTGCGCCGATCGCAGTCACGGCCGCCGCGCCCGTGGAGTTGCTGAACGTCAGCTACGATCCGACGCGTGAACTGTATCGCGACGTGGACGCCGCGTTCACGGCGCAGTGGAAGGCAAAGACCGGGCAGGTCGTCACGATTAAGCAGAGCCATGGCGGTTCCGGCGCCCAGGCGCGTGCCGTGATCGACGGCTTGCAGGCGGATGTGGTCACGCTGGCGCTCGCGGCGGATATCGATTCCATCGCGGAAAAAGCCAAGGCTTTGCCCGCCAATTGGCAGACCCGGCTGCCCGAGAATTCCACGCCTTATTATTCGACGATCGTCTTCCTCGTGCGCAAGGGCAATCCCAAGCAGATCCGGGACTGGGGTGATCTGATCAAGCCGGGCGTCAAGGTCATCACGCCCAATCCCAAGACATCCGGCGGGGCACGGTGGAATTATCTGGCGGCGTGGGGCTATGCCCAACGCAAGACCGGCTCGGTCGCCGGGGCTCGCGATTATATGACGAAGCTCTTCCGCAACGTGCCCGTGCTGGATAGCGGCGCCCGCGGTGCGACGACGACCTTTGTCCAACGCGGCCAGGGCGACGTGCTGCTGGCATGGGAGAATGAGGCGTATCTCGCGGCAAACCAGCTCGGCAAAGGCACGCTGGAGATCGTCTATCCGTCCGTGTCCATCTTGGCGGAGCCGCCGGTTGCCGTCGTCGACAAGGTGGTGGACCGCAAGGGTACGCGGCCCGTGGCCGAGGCCTATCTTAAATTTCTCTACACTGCGCCGGCGCAGCAGCTGATTGCCAAGAACTTCTACCGCCCGCGCGACCCCGGCGTCGCGGCACAATATAAGGCGCGCTTCAAAAGCTTGCCCCTGTTCAGCATCGACAAGAATTTTGGTGGGTGGAAGCGCGTTCAGGCAGCACATTTCAGCGATGGCGGCATGTTCGATCAGGTATTTACGGACGCTAAGCGCTAAAAGGCCGAAGCCGCTGTGCGGCGCGCTCGTGGGAGCAGGGGGAGCAATGTTGATAATCCGCCGGTTCTTGCTGGCCAGTGTGGTGGCGCTTGCCGCCGCGACGCCGCTTGTGGCGGGCGCCGCGGTGGATCCCCAGGGCCGGGGCGCTGGCACAGGCGCCATCCTGCCGGAGAGCCAGACCCCGCCAGCCGGGCCTGTCGCGAGGACAGGTGACGCCGTGCTGGATCGGCTCAACGAGCTGGAGGCGAAGGTCAAGGCACTGGAGGCTCGCAACCAGCAACTGGAAGCGCAGGCGGTCGCGACCGAGAGCCGCGTGCAAAAGGTCGAGGTCAGCGCCGCGAAGGGGGTTCAACCTGGCGTGGCGCCCACCTTCGGCGATCCGACGGACAATTTCAGCTTTCACCCGCGTGGCGCGATCCAGCTGGATTATGCGGGCTATCGCTCCCGCGCGGGCGGCTATGATTACAATAACGGCACGGACGTCCGCCGTGGCCGGTTCGGCTTTGAAGGCACGGCCTGGAAGGTTTGGCGCTACCGGATCGAGGCGGAGTTTGTCAGGAACAACGTCAACCTGCTCGACGCTTTCGTCCAATATGCCGGCATCAAGAATGTCCTGCTGACCGTGGGCCAGCACAAGGCGCCTTACAGCCTGGAGGCGAATAGCAGCGACAGCAATGGCACGTTCCTGGAGCGGGGCATGATCATCAACGCGTTCAGCGCGGTCGGTGCCGAGCGCCGGGTTGGGGTCAGCGCCGCCTATGTCAGTGAAAAGCTGACGGCGACCGTCGGGATTTTCGGGGCGCCGGAAGGAGTGCAGCGAAATGCCACCACGCCGGACGAGGCGTATAGCGTGAATGGCCGCGTCACGTTGGAGCCTATCCTGAGGAAGGGCAGGGTGCTTCACGTCGGCGCGGCCGCGTATCACATCAGCCATCTTGCCGGGAAAAGCATCACGCTGGGGGACCGGCCAGGCACGCGCGGGGATGGCGGCCTGATTGAGTCCGTGATGCTGGGCCCGGTGACGAGCGGAGCAGTGGGCGATCGTACGCGCGGCGTGCGCGATGCGACATATTGGGGTGCCGAAGGCGCGATCGTCTTCGGCCCGATTTCTGCCCAGGGGGAATATGGCCACCTGGATGTCGATCGCTACGATGTGGCGTCCGCCGATTTCGATGGCTTCTATACCTTTGCGAGCCTCTTCCTGACCGGGGAGAGCCGCGTGTTTAGGGGCGGGATGGAGGATCGGATAAAGCCGATCAAGGATTTCAACCTGGATACCGGCGAATGGGGCGCTTTCGAGCTTGCCGCACGCTACGATCGAATGGATCTGACCGATCGCAACATCTCGCCCTTGTCACATTTGGCGACGTCCTGGACGGGCGGATTGAACTGGTATCTCAACCCCAATACGCGGTTCGTCTTCAATTATATTCGGTTCAAGGGCACCAATTCCCCATTGGTGGTTGCCCCGGTGGCAACCTTCGGTACGACCGCCAAAGGCGACGCCTACGCCACCAGACTACAGTTCGATTTCTAGGATGACGATGGCGACAGCATCATTGCAACAGCCGCCCAAGGGGCATGGAACGCGCACCAAATCGCCGCTTCCCGGCCTGTCCCTGACGCTCGGCATCACGCTTACGTGGCTGACGATCCTGCTGTTGCTGCCGCTGGTCGCGCTGTTCGCGAAATCGATCGCGCTTGGGCCCGCGCATTTTGTCGATGCGGCCTTTTCGACCCGTGCGCTGGCATCCTATCGGCTGAGCTTTGGGGCGGCATTCGTGGCGGCCGCGGTGAATGCGGTGTTCGGCCTGCTCGTGGCATGGGTATTGGTTCGTTACCGGTTTCCGGGGCGGCGGTTGCTCAGCGCCCTTGTCGACCTGCCGTTTGCATTGCCAACTGCCGTTGCCGGTATCGCGCTGACGGCGGTCTATGCTAATAACGGCTGGGTGGGCCAACCGGCATCCGTGTTCGGATTGACGCTGGCCTACAACCCGGTGGGTGTTGTGATCGCCCTGACGTTCATCAGCCTGCCCTTCGTGGTGCGGACGATCGAGCCCGTGCTGGCGGATCTCGGCAAGGGGATCGAGGAAGCGGCCGCGACCTTGGGGGCCGGCCGCTGGACGATCTTCCGCCGCGTCATCCTGCCGGAGATCATGCCGTCGTTGATCACGGGCTTCAGCTTGGCCTTTGCGCGCGGGGTCGGCGAATATGGGTCGGTCATCTTCATCGCCGGCAATATGCCCTTCAAGTCGGAGATCGCGCCCCTGCTGATCGTCACCAAGCTCGAAGAATATGATTATGCCGGCGCAACCGCGATCGCGACCGTGCTGCTGCTGGCCAGCCTGGTGCTGTTGTTGGCCATCAATGCCTATCAGGGCCGCGAATTGCGGAGGCGTTCGGCATGAGTGCGAAGTTGAAAGCGACGACCGAGGGGGTCGTCACGCGGACGCTGCTCATTCTGGCGGCGTTCGCCTATATCGCGTTGATCCTGTTGCTTCCTTTGGCGTCCGTCTTCAGTGAGGCGTTCCGCCATGGTCTAGCGGCTTTCAAGGCCGCGATCGTCGATCCCGACGCGCTCGCGGCGATCAAGCTCACGCTGACCGTCGCGGCGATATCGGTGCCGATCAACATGGTGTGCGGGGTCGCCGCAGCCTGGGCGATCACGAAGCATGACTTTCGTGGAAAGGATTTGCTGATCAGCCTGATCGACGTACCTTTCTCGATCTCGCCGGTGGTCGCCGGTCTGATGTATCTGCTCCTGTTTGGTGCGCAGGGCTGGTTCGGCCCGTGGCTGCTGGCGCACGACATCCACATCGCCTTTGCGAAACCCGGCATCGTGCTGGCGACGTTGATTGTCACCCTGCCCTTCGTCGCGCGGGAACTGATCCCCCTGATGCAGGCGCAAGGACGCGAAGAGGAGGAGGCAGCGCTCACGCTTGGTGCGTCCGGCTGGCGCATTTTTCTGTGGGTTACCCTGCCCAACATCCGCTGGGGGCTGCTCTATGGCGTGCTGTTGACCAATGCGCGCGCCATGGGCGAGTTCGGCGCGGTTTCGGTCATCTCCGGCCATATCCGGGGCGAGACCAACACGATGCCGCTGCAAGTCGAAGTTCTCTACAACGAATATAATTTCGCTGCGGCTTTCGCCGTCGCGTCGCTACTCGCTGGCCTGGCGCTCGTGACGCTGGCCGTGAAAAGCTTCCTCGAATGGCGCCACAGCGATCAGCTTGCCGCCTCAGGACATTAAATGACCATCACCGTCAGCAATATCGTCAAAGGCTTCGGCAATTATCCCGCGTTGAAGCAGGTTTCGCTCGCCATCGAGGATGGGGCGTTCGTGGCGTTGCTCGGCCCGTCAGGCTCGGGCAAGACCACGTTGTTGCGGATCATCGCCGGGCTGGAAAGTGCGGAAAGCGGGCAGATCCTGTTCGGCGGCAAGGACGTGACCGACGTTGCGCCGCAGGATCGTGGCATCGGTTTCGTGTTCCAGAATTATGCGCTGTTCCGGCATATGACCGTTGCGCACAATATCGCCTTCGGGCTGGACGTGATGAAGCGGGCCCAGCGACCCGCCAAATCGGCGATCAAGGCACGTGTCGAGGAGTTGCTGGAACTGGTGCAATTGCCCGGATATGGCGATCGCTATCCGGCTCAATTGTCGGGTGGCCAGCGTCAGCGGGTCGCGCTCGCGCGCGCATTGGCGCGGGAACCGAGCATCTTGTTGCTGGACGAGCCTTTCGGGGCACTGGATGCAAAGGTTCGCCGGGAGTTGCGGGAGGCCTTGCGCGAAATCCACGATCGTGTCGGCCTGACCTCCATCTTCGTGACCCACGATTATGAAGAAGCCTTCGCGCTGGCCGACAAGGTCGCGATCCTGGGGCAGGGCCAGATCGAACAATTCGATACGCCGGACATTATCCGGACCAGCCCCGCATCGGATTACGTGCGCGAATTTCTTTCCTGATTAAGGCGCGGCCAGCGGCCTTGCTGGTCAAGCGCGCGCTGTTGCCCTGCGATAAAACGCCGGATCGTCGGCCGGCATGTTGACCATCGCCCTCAGGGCGTGACGCAGGGCAGCGACGTCATAGGGCGGAACGATCGTAAGGTGCGGATGCATCGGCAATCCGCATGCCGGCGTTGCGATCACCGGAATATCGGCCGCCAAAGCGCGTAACAACAGCGCAGGGTGATGTTCGACCAGCGCGGGCAACACCATGCCTGCCAGCGCCTGGGGCTGTTCGCCGGGCGCGAGCCGGCGGACATTCGCGACACCGGCCCAGAAGTCCGGTGCTTCCTCGGCGCCTGCGGGCACCAGCAATGTGATATCCAGGCCGGCAATCGCCTCCCGTAGGGCGTGGACCCCTTTGCGGGCGACCGGGGCGCCTGCCAGCAAGACGCTGCGTCCGCCCCTCTGCACGGGATAGGGCGGGCCCGGCGCCCACTCTATCAGGACAACCCGCCCTGCCGGGAAATACTCGGCTATGGCCCGATGCGGGGTGATCAGATGACGGGCGGCCGCCAAGGCTTCCCGCTCTGCGTTGGCGAGCTCCTCCGGCGCCCTGAAGTCACCCAGGGTCGGGCTGTCCGGATATTGCGCGCGCGCTTCATCGAGCAGCCGATGCAGCCAGTCCATCGGCCAACGGTCGAGGAATATGTCGAAGCTGCGGCCCTGCAGAACGCCATCGCGCCATAGATGGGGCAGCAAGTTCTGGGCGATGACGAGATGATCGTAACGATAGGGCAAAGCACGCGCATAGGCAGCGGCGAGGCGTGCGTCCGCGGTCAGCATTATGGAAGCGCGGGGCCGGCCGGCAGGGGCAAGGCGAAGGTCCAATGCGCGGCGCAATGTCGCTACCTCGGCACCGCGCTCCGTCCGAAGAGATGGCCATGCTTTGGCGCTCCTCGCGAAGTGTCGGCTCGGGCGGAGCAGCAGGTCGGCGGGCTGGGCCTCGCGTTGGACATAATGGCTGAATTCCGGCGTGGCGGCGTCCACAAGCCACGCGGTGGGGACCGCTTCTGCCGGTCGGTCGGGCCTATGCCGATGACAGGTCAGCTGGCCGCAGCTCAGGCAATCATGCGGTTTGGAAGACATGAAGGCGGGCGCGGCGGCCTCGATCGGCCGATCGGGCGTGCCCCTGATCATGATCTCCAGCATATCGGCGCTCATGCGCGCTTCGATGCGAAATGCCGTGCGGGCACGGAGCCGCAAGTCGATATAATTCCAGAACACCGTTGCGTCGCGACCTGCCTCCGCACGGGAGCCGGGCACGACGCGCGTGTGAGGATGGCGCTCGACGACCATGATGCCGGCGTCCAATGCCGCCTCGTACAGGGCATTGGAAAGCTGACACAGGCCCCCGCCGATGGCGGCGATCATGCAGCCTTCACGGAGCTCTCGCCCCGCGACAAAGCCGCGTCGGCGGACGGGCTTGCCTACCTGTCGCCAGAAGCTGAAAATCGCCTCGGCTGGAACTTCGACCCCGTCGATGCCGCGAAGCGCGACCCGCAGATTGTGGATTTTCCCGGCGTTCAGCAGCCGATCGAGCGCGCCGCCGTCGGTGGTACGCAAGGGCGAACGGATCGAGGCAATGATCGGCGCGTCGCGCAGCGATGTGCTCTTATGAAGGCGAGCGGGGGCGCCGGGGAACAGGTTGGCAAGCGCACGCTGCCGCCGCAGCAGCCATGCCTTCGTTGCGAAAATCACCGCTTCCACACGCGTGGGAACACGGCGCTCTGGCAGGATGGCGATACTATCCAGTCTGTTCGCCACACCGTTCCTCCCAACCGCGACCATAGCGGATTTATTCCGGATCGAAACGGTGCTCGATTACGCCCTAAGCGGCTGCTGCAATCTGCTCGATCAGTGCGCGATGCGTCGGCAATTCCGCTGTTGCGCGTTCCCCGAACATCTGGATCTTCTGGAATAACTTTTCGGCGGCGCGGACGTTGGGAAAATCTGCCCGACCGGAGGAAAGATCCGTCCTGAATTCCATGCCGTAAAGGATATATTGATAATTGAAGAAGGCGAAACTCTCCAGATCCAGGATGAAGTCGTAGCGATTGGGCGGACGATAGCGCCACTGCTCGAGTAATTCTTTCAACCGTTCCGGGATCGATCCTGGATCGACATTGTCTCGCCAGAACGGTTCCTCACGCCGGCTCAGACAATAATGAAGCTTGAGGAAGGTGATGATATTATCGAAGCGCGCGCTCATCAGCGCGTTGAAGCGCTTGGCCGGCGCGTCGATCGGGCCGTTATGCGGGAACAGCTCCGCAATCATGCTGACCGCCGCCTCGATCAGGACGACGCCGGTCGACTCCAGCGGCTCGAGGAACCCGGCCGAAAGACCGACCGCGACGCAGTTTTTGACCCATTGCTGTTCGCGATAGCCGGCGTCGAACTTTATCAAACGCGGTGACGCCGCATCGGCCTTAGAGCCGATATATGTTTCGAGCACTTGTTCGGCAGCGACGTCGTCCAGATGCGCGCTGGAATAGACCGTGCCGATACCCCGCGCACCGGCGAGACCGATATCCCATGTCCACCCCGTTGGATGCGCCGTCGCCACCGTGAAACTTTCCAACGGCGTATCGGCGTCAGGGTAGGGGCGTTTGCAGGCCAGCGCGCGATCCGTAAAAAGATAGCGCCGCGCGGATTTAAAGGGTGCGCCGAGCGCTCCGCCGATCAATTCGGCGTGAAAGCCGGAACAGTCGACAAACAGATCGGCCGACAACGGGCCATGTTCTGCCGTGTTCACACTGTCGATGGCGCCATCCTGCCGCAACGACACATTGGTGACGCGGCCGTCCAGGTGCCGCACGCCAAGTTCGCGCGCGCGCTCGGCGAGCATCGCCGCCAGCTTCCCGGCGTCGAAATGATAGGCATAGTTCAACGGGCCGGTGAATTGCCCCTCTTCCGGCCGCTTGGGGCCGCGTCGCGCATCGGCCACGCGGTTTTGGATCGTCACCGCTTCTGCAAAGGGCCGGCGCTCCCGCTCGTCCTGCAACAGCCAATAGGGAACAAGGCTCGCTTCTTCCGTGTAGAAGGGCGCCTCGAACGGGTGGAAATAGTGGCTGCGATGACCGTTCGTCGGCGTTTGCAGCCAATCCACAAAGCGGATGCCTTGCTTGAAGGTCGCGGTCGTCTCACGGATGAAGCGCGTCTCGTCGATACCAAGAAACTGCAGCGTCGTGCGCATCGTCGGGAAAGCCCCTTCGCCCACGCCGATCGTACCGATTTCGGGTGATTCCAGCAGAGTGATCTCCAGCGACGGATGCTTCGCCAGATCCAGGAACTTGGCCAGATAGGCCGCCGCCAGCCAGCCGGCCGTGCCGCCGCCAACGATCAGGATCGATCGTTTTCGATCCATGATTCAGGCCCTCACGAACAGGTTTTTGAGCCAAACCGGCCCGCTGCGCGCCGCCTGTCGCCAATCGGCATCCTCCGCCTCTTCCGGCGTATAACCCCACGGATTGAACAATTTGACGCGCCCCGCCTTGAAGGCGGCCATATGGCGCGTAACCAGCGTCAACCCATGCTCAATAGCGGTCGCCGCAAGCAAGGCATCTCGCGCGTCCGCATAAGGAAGACGGGCGCGGCGGCGGACGACGGCAGCGTCGATCGCCAGGATGCGCCCGTCGAAGGCCGTCATCACCGGCCCCTCGATCCACGCGTGCAGCGCCGCGCCGGCCGCTTTGTCCTGCCGCTCGATCTGCGTTGCGCCATTCTCCAGTTCCAGCAGCGTGAGGGCGGATAGAAACAGGTGGTGGCGCGATACGCCCGCAGCCCACGCGGACAGACCGGGATCGGTGCGGCCGGCTTTCGCTTTGCGCAGTTCCAGCACGACTTCGCTGTTGAGCAGATACATCAGCCGAACTTCGCCTGCCGATCCCATGTCGTCGGTCGGCTGCCGTCGAGGTCGATGTCTCGGGGTTCCGGCATTGCGAGCAGATCAACGATGGTCTCGGTCTGGCCCGTGAGATGTCGGAAATTCTCGATGCTCATCAACACGTGGGTTGGCCGGCCGCGATCGGTGATGAAGATCGGTTCGATTCGCGCCGCGCGTTTGGCGTGGCTGACATCCTGGTTGAAATCGCGGCTGCTTACGACCTTCATGACGTTCCCCGCGCCTAAATGAGCCTACAAAAGCGCTCCTGATATGTAGGTACATTACTACCTTGTAGCGGCTCCGCAACACAATCCGTGATAGGCAGATCATTCCTCCGCTGCATGTCGCTTTGGCATTGCGGCAGCTCCACAGTTCGGCTCCGTTAACCGGACAGCACAGCAAGATGCCTAGGCAGATGCAGCGCAATCCGGGGAGGATTTTCGTCGATGACTGATGGGATGTGGGACAGCTTCGTCGCCGCAGCGAGCGGCATGTTGTCCGCGCATGGACCGGCCGTGCCGGCCGCGGTGAAGAGCTACGCACCTGGCGATTACAGCGTCCACTTCTTCCTTCAGCTGGCGGTTATCATTCTCGCCTGTCGGATCGTTGGCTGGCTGGGTCAAAAACTCCTCGCGCAGCCACAGGTGGTTGGGGAGATGATCGCCGGCGTCATCCTGGGGCCGTCGCTGATCGGCCTGTTATGGCCTGACATGCAGCTCGCGTTATTTCCGAAGGAGACGAAGAACGTGCTCTATGCGGGCGCCCAGCTGGGCGTCGCACTGTATATGTTCATGGTGGGCCTGAAGCTGCGCCTCGATCACTTCCAGACCAAGGCGCGCAGCGCCGCGGCCGTCTCCGCATCGGGCGTGATCGCGCCTTTTCTGATCGCGGCGGCTATCACGCCCTTCCTGTTGAAAGTCCCCGGTCTGTTTGCCGAGGGGATCAGCCAAGCGAATGCGACCCTTTTCATGGGGGCATGCATCGCCCTGACGGCGTTTCCCATGCTCGCACGGATCATCAATGAGCGTGGGCTGGCCGATAGTGGCCTGGGCACGCTGTCGCTGACCGCCGGCGCGTTCGACGATGCGGCCTCATGGTGCGTTCTGGCCATTGTGCTGGCGACGTTCGGCGCTGGCTCCGGCGTCGCTGTGCTCGCGATCGGCGGCGGCGTCTTGTATGTCGGCTTCCTGGTCTTTTTTGGACGCAGGCTGCTGGCGCCGCTCGGACGGATGGTGGAACAGGACGGTGAAATGAGCGCCTCCGTGCTCGCGATCACGCTGTTCCTGTTCTGCGCCTCGGCGTTCTTCATGGATGCCATCGGTATCCACGGCATCTTTGGCGGCTTCATTCTGGGCGTCTTCATGCCGCGCGGCCTTTTTGTGGAAGAGCTGAAGAAGAAGGTGGAGCCGATCGCGGTAGTCCTGCTGCTGCCGATGTTCTTTACCTATTCCGGCCTGAACACGCGCATGGATATGGTGAACTCCCCAACGCTCCTGCTCATCGCGCTGGGCATATTGGCCGCGTCGATCCTGGCGAAATTCGGCGCCTGCTATGCTGCGGCGCGGGCGATGGGCGAGGACAATCGCACCGCGCTCGGCATCGGCGCACTGATGAATTCCCGCGGTCTGATGGAATTGATCATCATCAATATCGGCCTGCAGAAGGGGATTATCGGCCCGACATTGTTCTCGATGCTGGTGCTGATGGCGATCGTGACGACGATGATGGCGAGCCCGTTGTTCGAGCTGGTCTATGGCCGGCAAGCCCGCGCGAGCGGGGAGTTGGGGGCGGTGCCGGGGAAGCTTGCCGCAAGAAATGCCTGATTTGCGCTGGAATCCACGCCTTCTTTTGTCCTAGGACCGGTGCAGCCCGGCCTTCAGCTGCGCCCCCGTCGATCGTGCGAGGGCGTAAGGCCTATTTCGGAAAGAATGATGAAATCACTGGCCTTGCTTGCCGGCGCGCTGATGGCTGGCGCCGCCTCTTCGCAGGATATCGCCGTGCAGCCGCTGCTCGATGCACGCCTGCGCTTTGAAAATGTGGATCAGGACGGGTTTGGCCGTGAGGCGAGTGCGCTGACGTTACGTGTCCGGCCGGGCCTGCAATTCTCCCGCAACGGTTGGTCGGCCCTGATTGAGGGGGAAGCGACCGCGGCCATCACGCATGACTATAATAACGGAACCAACGGCAAGACGCAGTTCCCCGGCATCTTCGACCCGGCCAATACCGAAATCAACCGCGCCCAGATCCGCTACGCCGGCGACAACGGCTTCGCGGTTACCGCTGGGCGGCAGGCCTTGGAGCTCGCCGATCAGCGCTTCGTCGGCTCCGCCAGCTTTCGTCAGAATCAGCAGACGTTCGACGCGGTGCGCATGCAATGGGGGCAGACCAAAGGCTTCAGTGCGGACCTGACCTATGCCTGGAGCGACCGCACGATCAACGGCCGGCGCGGTACCGGCGCTCGCCAACAGGCGGTCAGCGGCGACAATGTCTTCGCGCTTCTCAACTACGGCACCAAGGCGGGCACGCTGACCAGCTTCGCTTATATCGTCGATCAGGACGAGGCCGTGGTCCAGGGCTTCCGCCTCTCGAGCCAGACCTATGGCGTGCGCTTTGCCGGCGCTACCCCGATCGGCAAGGATGTGAAGCTGGGTTACATCGCCAGCTGGGCGCGGCAGAGCGACTATCACCGCAACCCTAACGATTATGCGGCGGATTATTGGCTGATCGAAGGCGCCCTCACGATAAAGGCCCTCACGGGCAAGGCCGGCGTCGAAGTGCTCGGCGCCGACAAAGGCGTTGCGCTGACGAGCGTGCAGACCCCGAACGGATCGGTCTTCGGTTTCCAGGGCTGGGCCGATAAGCTGACGACCACGCCCCCGGATGGCGTTCGCGATCTCTATGGCTCGATCGCTTATGCCTGGAAGAATGTCGGGCTCGCCGACGCGATTGGCCTAACCACCGCCTATCATCGCTTCGACAGCGATCGGCGGCGGCAGCATTACGGCAATGAATGGGATCTGCTGGTCAGCGCCAAGCGGGGACGCACGAGCGTGTCGGTGCGCTACGCCCGATATGATGCGGATCGGTTTGCAACCGACACGGACAAGCTTTGGCTGGAGGCCGGCTGGGTCTTTTAAGGCCGCACGATGATCCGGCGGCTAGCTGGCGGGCGCGTTGCCTAGCAGCTTGTCGAGCGTCATGATGACGGTCGGATGATAATTGCCCCGGGCATCCGCGTAGATGCGCCGTGCGATCGAGCGACCCCAGTCGCCCTGGCCCGCCAGCGCGCGGTACACCGGGAAGATCAACAATCCCCGCCCGACCCGCGGAAGGAATTCCGCCATTGACGCAATTGCGGGCTCATAGCGATTCTGTGCCGCCAGAACGAGCCACGCCGATCGGACATAAGGATTGTTGGACGCTGACAGATGCAGATCGCGGTCCAACTCCGCCAGCCGTGCGGGGGTCTGCTTGCGTGGCAGGCCGTTAAGGAAGCGGAGCCACTCCTGAGTCGACCAACGGGATGGGTCGACCGACGCCATCGCGGCGCCCGAATTGACGCGCTCCAGCGTCTCGTCGATTTTCGTCAATGTGGCCGATCGGATGTGGATGGCGTTTGCCGGCAAGCCCGGCCGATAGGCCCATTTGTCGAGATCGAGCCGGGCCTCCAGGTCCTTGTCGCCCTTTATGAGATTGGCCCGCAGATCGGCGAGGAAGCCAGCCGTCGTCTGCGGCTGGAAGGCGTGGCGATCGAAATAGGACGAGAGATAGGCGTCCCAACGGGGGCGGCCGACCGCGACTTCGATCGTCCGTAGAAAGGTGGCGCCCTTGTTGTAATCCAGTTCGCCGAAGGTGCCCTCTGGATCCCCGTGCAGGCGCGTTTGATCCGGCTTGGCTTCCTTCAGATCGCGCTGCAGATTGTCCCATGACAGGTCGGCGAGCGTCGCGCCGCGCGCCTGCCCATATACGGCTTCATCAATGCGGTTCTCGAAATAGGTGGTGAAGCCTTCGTTCAGCCAGATGTCGGACCAGGTGGCATTGGTGACAAGATTCCCGGACCAGCTATGGGCCAGTTCGTGCGCAATCACGTCGACATTGGATTTGTCGCCGGTGATGATCGTTGGTGTGGCGAAAGTGAGCGTGGGGTTTTCCATCCCGCCATAGGGGAAGGAGGGTGGCAGCACGAGAATGTCATACCGCCCCCAGCGATAGGGCCCGTACAGTTTCTCCGCCGTGCTCACCATTTTCTCGGTGTCGCTGAGTTCGCGCGCGGCGCGATCCAGCATCGATGGTTCGGTGTAGACGCCCGTTCGCGGGCCAAGCGGCCGGAAGGCAAGATCGCCGACGGCCAGCGCAATCAGATAGGGCGGCACGTTGTGATCCATGCGGAAGCGGTAGCTATGCCGCCCGCGTCCTGCCGGTACGCCTTTGGGTGTCAGCCGGTCGCCACTCATCACCGCCACCAGATCGGACGGAACGGTGATCTTCGCTGTCCAGCTTTGGCGGATCCCAGGACTGTCTTGCGTCGGAATCCAGCTGCGATTGTTGATCGATTGCCCCTGCGTATAAAGATAGGGCTTCTTCTTGCCTGCGGTGAGCGCGGGGGAAAGCCAGCCCAGCGCGCTGGCCTCGGGTCCGGATCGATAGGTGACAATGATGCGCCGCGCCGCGCCGATCTGCACCGTCAGCGGCGCACCCTTATATTCGTCGTGGGCGCCGACCTGATACGGGAGCGATCGGCCCGCGCTGTCGGTTATCTTGGAGATGATCAGGCCGTTATCATCCAGCACGATCTCGTGCGCACCGGGCGCACCCAGAATATCCAGCGCCGCCGTGCCTCCGATCGTCTTGGTTCGGAAGTCGACAGCCAGGTTGAGGTCGACATGGGTCACGCGTGCAACCTGCGGCTGGGCATAGGACAGGGTATCGCGGGCGTCCGGCGTGGTCAGGATCGGGGAGGGCGCGTCGGGTCGCGCGGAGACCGGGGTTACCGCCAGCACGGTCGTCACGAGGGCTGCGGC
Source organism: Sphingomonas sp. ASY06-1R (assembly GCF_052180265.1). Classification (GTDB taxonomy): domain Bacteria; phylum Pseudomonadota; class Alphaproteobacteria; order Sphingomonadales; family Sphingomonadaceae; genus Sphingomonas_I. The sequence goes on from NZ_CP197464.1 coordinate 1,504,977, forward strand.
GGGAACGACGAAAAAGCGCATCAAGGGTCTTTCGGTGATAGAGGCGCGCCTTGTGGCGGCGCCCGGTCGCCGCTGCAAGCGCTACGAAGCGCGTTTATCATGGCATGATGGTGCTTGTGCAGGACAGGCAGGGTTAAGGATCGTGCGCTTATCGGGCCTGATCGAAGGACAGTCGGCATGGGCAGAAATCCAGGTTTGAACGTTAAGTCCGCGATGGTTCTCGCTGTGCTGATCACGCCGATGGGGGTGGAAGCCAAGAAACCGAGCGACTTCGCATGGGCCAACCGGCTGACGTGGGGCGTTTCTGCCCAGCCTGTCGTGGGTCCACAGCCGGGAAGCCGCGCCTGGCTCGACGCGCAACTTTCACCGCATCCAGACGATACCTTGCCGCCAGCTATAGCAGCGCAAATTGCGGCAATGGAAATCAGCCGCAAATCTATGCAGGAGTTGCTGGTTGAAAACGACGCGCTGACCCAGGCCGCGAAAAAATTAACAGATGTTACGCAACGCGATGCGGCGCGCAAAGTCTACAACCAGCTACTCAACGATCATGCTGCCGAGGCCGCGACTCGCTCACTATTGCGGGACGTTTATGCTCCAGATCAGCTGCGCGAGCAGTTGACTTGGTTCTGGCTGAACCACTTTAGTGTCTTGTCAGTAAAGGGCGACATACGCGCAACGATTGGTGATTATGAAGATACGCTCCGGTCTCACTCGCTTGGCAAATTCCGGACGCTGCTGGAGGCGACGCTCAAGCATCCCGCCATGTTGCGTTTCTTGGATAACGATCACAACGCTGTAAAGCGGATCAATGAAAATTATGCGCGGGAGATTATGGAGCTTCACACCATGGGTGTTGGCTCGGGATATACGCAAAACGATGTTCAGGAACTTGCAAGAATCCTCACCGGTGTCGGTGTGAATATTTATAATACTCCACCTAAGCTTCGCCCCGAACATTGTGCGCAATATCTTCGAGAGGGTGTCTTCGAATTCAATCCCGACCGGCACGACTTTGGAGATAAGACGTTTCTTGGCCACAGCATAAAAGGAAGCGGTTTCGGCGAAGTTGAAGAGGCGCTCGACCTGATTGCGGACGCGCCGGCCACCGCGCACTATGTTTCCGAGAAACTGGCAACGTACTTCATGGGCGACAATCCGCCCGCCGCGTTAGTAGATCAGATGACGGCAGCTTGGCGGCGTAGCGATGGCGACATCTCAACCGTTCTGCGCACGATGATCCGCGCCCCCGCGTTCGAGAAGTCGCTCGGCAGCGCCTTCAAGGACCCAATGCACTTTGCGGTTTCGGCGATGCGCGCAACGTATGGCGACCGGACGATCGTCAACATGAAGCCCGCCAGTGCATGGCTCAGTCGCATGGGCGAAGCCTTATATGCGCGTCCAACGCCGGACGGATATCCGATGAATATGGCGTCTTGGACCGGCCCTGGACAAATGGCCGTGCGCTTCGAGATTGCCCGGCAGATCGGTTTTGGCAATTCGGGGTTACTCAGCATACCGCTGCCTTCACCGCCAATTGTACGCCTGGTCCCTGAGCCTGCGGCCGCGGTGGCGGGCGGGGCTTTGCCAAGGTTGGTGGCTCTGCCGTTAGGGGCTCCAGCTACGCCTCTACCGGCCACTTCGGTGCCGCCTGCTCCTCTCCTAAAAGGGTCAGCGACTTACGCGAGCATAGCCCCATCGCTCAGCGCCGCAACCGTCAGCGCTTTGGCGCAGGCGACGACACCTCAGCAATGGAATGCTTTGTTTCTTTCCTCGCCTGAATTCATGCGTCGCTGATGCAACGGAGAAAATCGATGTTGTTGGATCGTCGTCAATTGATTGCTGGTGGCGTCATGCTGAGCCCCTTGCTCATTGCGGGACGTGCTTTCGCCGCGCCGCAGGCAGGCAGCCGTTTGCTCGTTGTTTTCCTGCGCGGAGGGTACGACGCCGCTAACATCGTCGCGCCGACAGGCAGCGATTTCTATCACAGCGCGCGTCCGACGATTGCACTTGGCAAGCCTAATCCCAATGACCCCGACGCGGCGCTCGAACTCGATGCGGATTGGAGCCTGCACCCCGCCTTAAAGGATGCGATCTATCCCTTGTGGCAGCGCAAGCAAATTGCGTTCATCCCCTTCGCCGGCACGAACGACATGAGCCGGAGCCACTTCGAAACCCAAGATACGGTGGAAATGGGCCAGCCGCTCGGCCAGCATCGCAACTATAATTCCGGATTTATGGGCCGGCTTGCTGCTGCTATCGGACAAGATCGGCCGATCTCTTTTACTGAGCAGCTGCCTTTGTGCTTCAGAGGTGGTCCTACTATCCCAAATGTGGCGCTGGCAGCCGTCGGCGCGAAGCTTTCGGTGCCCTCCAAAGATGTTGCCTTGATCTCCAGCATGTACCGCGGGCAATCGAGCGGCCCGGTCGATCTAGGTAGCTCCGTCGTTGAGGGTTTCCAGGTACGTGATACCATGTTTAAGTCCGTGGCGGCAGAGATGAACCAGGCAAATCGTGGTGCCATCAGCACCAAGGGTTTCGAATTGTCTGCACGCAGGGTCGCCAGGCTGATGCGAGATCAGTTTAACCTCGCATTTGTCGATGTTGGCGGATGGGATACGCACGTCGGTCAGGGCGGCGCGCAAGGTTATCTCGCCTCGCATATCGGTGACCTAGGGCGGGGCCTTGCCGGATTTGCCGACGAGATGGGGCCCGAAGCCTGGAGGAATACGACCGTGGTCGTGATATCGGAATTCGGCCGGACATTCCGGGAGAATGGCGACAAGGGCACCGATCATGGCCATGGCAGCATTTATTGGGTGCTGGGCGGCGGCGTGAACGGCGGCCGTATCGCCGGCCCGCAAAATCCCATCACGCCTGATGCGCTCAATCAAGCGCGCGATTTGCCGGTGTTGACGGACTATCGATCGATGATTGGCGGACTGGTGGGTCGGCAGTTTTCCCTCGCGGGCGATCGGCTGGCAACGATATTCCCTGATGCGAAACCCGCCGATCTGGCCTTGATCTGAATGCGAACGCCGGGATGGAAGCGGGCCGATCAGCCCAGCAAGGGTAGCGCCTTGCGATATTTCTCCGCCCGTGCATGATCCTTTTCAGTGATCTCCGGCAGGCGCGACAGATCGAGATTGTCTTCAATATCGGCGCGCTTCACATCGCGGGCGATCGGATCTGTCGCACAGCGTGTAACGAAGAGGTCGTAAGGTTCACCGTTTCGATGCGTCAATGCGTCGACGGCAGCCGCAATTTCCGCCCCGAATTTCGCGGTGATTGTCTCCAGCGGAATGCCGCCATCCTCGACCACGTCGTGTAATATGGCAGCGATCCGGCGCGGCATATCGCGCTGCTGCAGCATCAGGCGGAGCGGATGGAGGATATAGGGTGCGCCCGCTTTGTCGACCTGTCCTCGATGCGCCTCGACTGCCATCGCGATGGCGTCGCTCAACATGGTTGGGAAGTCGCGGTCCCCCTGCATTCGATGCTCTCCTGTCCCTGCGCGTAATGGCATTGTCGCCCAGCGTCTCAAACGCAAAAGACGCGCCACAGTGCTGGCGCGTCTTCTGGCTAGTGCGGCGGCATTTCTGCAATGGTGCAATTGGTCGCAGTCATAGGACTGCATGGTGCCGCTGTGAGAAGCTGGAGGGCGCGCCAGCATCTGTGCGCCCTCCAATCTGTTTAGAACCGGACGCCGGCGCTCAGGAATAGCCGCTGACGCGCGGTATGATCCTGATAGTTGGAATATTTGTAGCCGACGCCCGTGTAAAAACGGTCCGTCAGTGAATATTCAACGCCCGCGCCAACCTGATAACCATCGGTGTTGAAATGATCGTAAAAGCCGGTTTCCGTCGCGGTTCCGGTAAAGGCCTTCCGCTGCTCGTCCGTTACCCAGCCGCCGGTAACATAGCCCAGCAGCTTCGGATTGAAGAGGTAGCCCGCCCGGATCCCCGCGCCGAGTTCGTTGAACGACTTATGCGAAACCGTGCCACCGTTTACGCCCGGCGTATTGTTCTCGCCGCGGCCGCGCCAATAGGTGAATTCCGGTCCGACCACGATACGGTCACCGATCAGACCGTCATAGCCGATTGCCCCACCGAATGCGACATTATGGTCGTGTGTACCCTGGCTTTGAAAGCGGTCGCCGCCTGCCTGAATTTCGGCGCGAAATCCGCGAAAGCTGGTGCCGTTGCTGCTGGTCGAAGTCGTGTCCTGGGCGGCGGCTGCGGATCCCACCAGGCATGCGGCAGCCACTGCCGTTAAAAATGTCTTACGCATGTGCTATCCTTACGTAGTCGTCATCACCCCTGTCGTGGAAAAGAAACGTTCAGAATAGGGGCCGTTCCTCAGCTCGTCCCGTTTTCACCTCAACAGCTTTATCCAAAATGGGTTAGCGTTGCCAAACAGCCGCATATTTAATTTGCTCTGTTCATAAAGGAGCAAGCTTTGTAGCCGTCCGTCCATATTTGGTTCAGGACATGCGTGTCGTACCGCACGCTGTCCCGTTGGCGAAGCATTCCAACATACTGGCACCGCGGACCTGAGGGGCCATCCCGGCGTTACGCAGCCACCTTGCTGTGGAGTTCATCATGCTTGCATCTTTTCTCATGGGTCTCGTCGGAGGGCAGCGGGCGATGACGCCGCTGGCCATGGTTTCGATGGCGGCGGCGCGGGGTGAACTTGCGCCCGACAACGGAGCACCGCCTGCGCTTGGCCATCCGCTCGTTGCCGCGGGAACGCTGTTGCTCGCGATCGGCGAGATGGCGGGCGACAAGCAGAAGACGGCGCCTGATCGTATCGTTCCGATCGGCCTGGCCGCCCGTTTTCTTACCAATGCGATCGCGGGCGCCGCACTTGCACCCCGACGTCACCGATGGCTTGGTGCGGCGGTGGGTGGCGCGACCGCCGTGGCGGCATCCTACCCAGGGTGGCGCGCCCGCATGGCGGCGCAGCGCGCTTATGGTCAGACGCCGACAGGCTTTGTCGAGGACGGTGCGGTCCTTGCGGGCGCAGCGGCAGTGATCCGACATCAGGCCGATCGAACCTGACGACGCGCCGGGCGCTGCCAAGCGTTTGCCGGCGCGCTATATAGGCTTGGCGAGCGCAGGGTGAGGGCGTTCCTGGCCGGCGTTGCCGTTGCTGTCGGACCGTCTAAACGAAGGCGGACCAAAAGATTTTGCTATCGACGACGGAAATGGCGCGGAAGCGACTCTAAGCTTCCGGAGGAGAGCGGTTACGCAACCTGGAGCATTGGCAGAATGGGTCGGGCGGGAGATCCTGCCGCATGAGCGCGACTTGAGGGCGTGGCTTGGGCGACGGCTCGTGGCTGCCGCAGATGTGGAGGATGTCGTGCAGGAATGTTATTGCGCGATCGCTCAGCTGTCCGACGTCAGCCACATCGCCGTGCCCCGCGCTTACCTGTTCACGATGGCGCGTAATCTGGCGCAGCGGCAACGCCAGCGTGCCCGTGTGGTCCGTCTGGACGCGTCGGAGGCGGTCTCCGATCCCATGGCGGATAGCGACCATCTGTCGCCCGAACGGATTGCCAGTGCGCGGCAGGAACTACAGCGCGTGCAGGCCGCGGTATCGACCTTGAGCGAGCGGGCGCGGCGCATCTTCATCATGCGTCGGATGGAGGGGCTGGCACAGAAGGAAATCGCGAAGCGCCTGGGTGTCACCGAAACGGTCGTTGAAAATGAGGCAAGCCGGAGCCTGCGTGCCATATTGAAGCTGATGGTCGATCCTGTGGCGGACAATGCACCGGTCACCTTGTCGGGGGGCGTTGGCCATGTCCGAACCCGTTGACGAAGCCGCAACCCGCTGGGCGCTGCGCGAGCCCCTCAATGAGGGGCAGCAAGCGCAACTCGATGCCTGGCTGGCCGAAAATCCGCGTCATGAAGGCGCCTTGCTGCGGGCACGGGCAGCGCTGTCGCTAATCGGCTCTACTTTGATCCACGACGAGACCGGCGGCTTTGCACCTCCACCCGACCGTCTGAACCGCCGCTGGGTTCTGGCCGGCGTAGGTGGGGCTATGGCGGCCGCCATCGCCGGATTGGTCGGCTGGCCGCGCCTGATGGGCGAACATGTGCAGACGGCCCGCGGCGAGATCCGCCGTCTGCCTTTGGCGGACGGATCAATCGCAACGATCGATACCGGCAGCGATATGCGCGTGGTTCTGGCCAGCGACAGCCGCCGGATCGCGCTTCGCCAGGGCCAAGCCTGGTTTCAGGTTGCGAAGGACCGCAAGCGGCCCTTTATCGTCGATGCCGGGATTGCGCAGGTTCGCGCTGTCGGCACCGCTTTTTCGGTGAGCCGGACGGGGGATATTGTGAATGTCGCCGTTACCGAGGGCACGGTCGCGGTGTGGCCGAGCGGTGCGGACGGCACGATGAATATCCTGCAGGCCGGCCAATATGCGATCTTCAACGGTGCGGACGCGGCACCTTCGACAGGCACGGCCCCGGCCGCCATCGCGCGCGCCCTTGCGTGGCGTGAAGGCGAGATTTCGCTTCAGGATGAGCCGCTGAGCAATGCCGTGGCGCAATTCAACCGGTACAATCATCAGCAACTGGTTATCGTCGATTCAGATCTTGCCCGCGAGCATCTGGTGGGCTTGTTCAAAATCGACAACCCTACCGATTTCGCGCGAACGCTTGAAGCATCGTTCGGTGTAGCGGTACGCATAACCCCGGATGAAATTCAGTTGTCGCGAAAAAAGATGGATCTGCACTGACGGAAAAACGCAGCTTCAGACTCGAAGGATCGAGAGCGCACCAACAAGGGCGCCTTCTTCGGGAGGGGAAATTGCGATGATCCACGCGCGTACTATTCTGCTGCTTGGCGGCGCCACCATCGGATTATGTGCCTTGGCCGAACCGGCGGTCGCTCAGGTCCGCCAGTTCGACATCCCCGCACAGGCCGCGTCGACCGGGATTCCGATGTTCGCGCATCAGGCCGGCATCCAGATCCTCGCTCCCGGCGCGATCACCAACGGCGTTACAGTGAACGGGCTCCAGGGGGCGATGGACGTCTCGACGGCGCTACGGTCGCTATTGTCGGGAACGGATCTGATGCCCGTTACGGTGGGGCAGGCAATCATCCTGCGGCGTCGCGATACCAGCGGCGGAGCGTTGAAGCCGCGGCCGCTCGCTTTTGCTCAGGCCGCGGCCCCGGCGGTGGTGCAGCAAGAGCCCAGCGCGGTGGCGGCGGCGCCGGCCGCGTCGACGACGGGCGAGGGCGAGGAGGTTGTCGTCACCGGCATCCGCGCATCGCTCCAGCAATCCATCGCCACCAAGCGCGCGGCCGGCAATATCGCGGATGTCATCAGCGCGCAGGATATCGGCAAGCTGCCCGATCAGAATGTGGCGGAATCGCTGAGCCGCGTCACGGGTGTGCAGATCAGCCGTCGCGAGGGTGAAGGGTCCAATTTCACCGTACGCGGTATTTCCCAGAACCGCCTGGAGATTAACGGGCGGACCTATTTGGGGCCGACCGCGAACGGGACGCCGGCGCTTGAAACGCTGAGCCCGGAAATCCTGTCGAGCATCGTCGTCAGCAAGACACCCTCGGCCGACATGCCGGAGGGGGCGCTGGGCGCCACCGTCAATCTGAAGACGAAGCGTCCGCTTGAGCTTGCCGACCTGGTTCTCTCCGGTCGTCTCCAGGGAGCCTATACCGATCAGGCCGATAAAGCGGGCGTGCGCGCGTCGGCGCTGGTATCCAAAAACTTCGATGATCGGTTCGGCGTCCTGGGGAGCATCGCCTACACGAAGCTGAATACGCTTGGATATTCCTACGATTCCGGCGGCTGGACGCGCACGGACAATATCGACGGGAATGGCGACGGCGTCGCCGACCCGGGACTGTTCCGTCCCAACCGGATCATGGCGCGTATCTACGACCGGCGTGAAAATCGACTCACCGCCAATGGCACGGCGCAGTGGCGTCCGACGGACACTTTGGAATTCATCGTCGACGGAACATATTCCCGGCTATCGCGGAAGCGAAACGACACCAATTATCAGGTGCTGCTCAACGATAATGATGTCGGTGCGCGCGCAGACGCCAATGGTACGGTCGTCAGCGGCACGTTCAACGGCGTGACGTTGCGCCCCCTCATTTACGACGAACCGACCAAGCTGCAGACCACCAATCTCGGCGCCTCCGGCAAATATGAAGCAGGCCGATTACGGATCACCGTGGACGGCTCCTACAGCAAGGCCAAGGGCACCGATGGCGGGCCGGGCGCATCCTTCGTCTACGTGATCGTCCCCAAAGCCGGAAACGTCACCAATGCGTCCTATAATTTCGTTCCGGGCCATCTGCTGCCGGATCTGTCGCTGAACACCAATTTCGATCGGAACGATCCGGCGCAATATCGCCTCAACTCCGTCTTCGATTCCGACAATCAATCCGACAACACTGGCTACGACGCGCGGATTGACGGCCATTATGATCTCGACTTCGGGCCGCTCAAATCGGTGGAGACAGGCTTCCGCTACGAGCATCTGTCGCTATTCGGTTCCTATCCCCAAAATACGCCGGGCGTCGCCGCGCTGCTGGCGACGGGCGACAAAAATGGCGATGGGATCATCGGCCTCGATGAGCTTCCCGGCGTTCAATATGATCGACTGACCAGCAAATTTTATCCCGGCGCGAGCGCAGACTTCCCGCGGCAGTTGCTGACAGGCACGGCCAACGCGACGGCTGCTCGCGACGGCCTCAATCTGCCCGCGCTTGATCCATACGCGGCCATCACGGTGGGGGTGACGTCGATCGCCGACATCAAGCAGGAAACGACCGCCGAATATATCAAAGCCAATTTCGCCGGAGACTTGGGCACCGTCCATTATTCGGGCAATGCCGGGCTGCGCTTCCTCTCCACCTCGCGGACCTCGTCCGGATACTTGGCCGTGGGAACACCCACGTCCGCAACCTACAAGTTCAAGTACACGCTGCCGAGCGCGAACGTGAAATTCGATTTCACGGACAATCTCTCGCTGCGGCTTGCCGCGGCCAAGGTGGTCGCGCGCCCGAACATCAGCGATGTCAGCGTCAGCTTCGTTCCCAACACGGTGTCGTTCACGGGATCGCGCGGCAATCCGGGCCTCCGCCCGTTCGAGGCGAAGCAATATGATGCCAGCCTGGAATGGTATTTCGCGCCCGCCAGCTCTCTGACCGCGGCCTTGTTCAAGAAGGACGTAAGCTCCTTCACGGTCACGACCGTGACGCAGGAATTCGTGCCGGGCTTCTCCGAAACCTACGGACTCTTCAATATCAGCCAGCCGACGAACGGCGAGAATGGCACCATAAAGGGGTTCGAAGTCGGTTATCAGCAGACGCTGCGGTTCCTGCCGGGTTTCCTGCGCAACCTGGGCGTCCAGGCGAACTATACCTATGTCGACAGCCGCACCCCGTTGATCGATCCGTTGACCGGTCGGCGGCTGCCATTGCCGGGCCTGTCGAAGAACAACTACAATCTCATCGCTTTTTACGAAGATGCGCTGTTCTCGGTTCGCGCGGCCTATACGTTCCGCGATAAATATCTGATTTCGATGCAAAGTGCGGCAAGTGGCGGCAGCCTCTATCAGGCTTCGACCGGGCAGCTGGATGCGTCGGCGCAGATCAATCTGACGAAATCGGTACGGCTCATTGTGGAGGGCGTGAACCTCAACAAGTCGGTCACGAACCAATATCTGCAATATCCCAACCGTCTCTTCCTGACGACACGCGAAGATCGGCGCCTGTTCTTCGGCGTCGCAGCGACCTTCTGAGATAGGGCATCATGCGCACCATCATCACTCTGATCGCCGCCACTGCGTTTGGCGCGGTTGGCGCACAGGCCGCAACGCCCCGCATCAACCGCGGCGCCGCGAACCCGGCAGACCTTGTCGTCTATGGCTGCACGTCGGCGGGTGTGACCGCCGCCGTCGCGGCCAGCGATCTCGGCAAGACGGTCACCTTGCTGTGCACCAGCGACTATGTCGGTGGGATGACCACCAATGGGCTGGGTTGGTCGGATACGGGCAACCATCGCGCGATCGGCGGCATGGCGCTGCAATTCTATCGCGAGATCAAGCGGTGGTACGACCAGCCGGGCGCCTGGACGGCAAGCGTCCGGCCATCGGACGCGACCGAGAATTTCGTCAATGACGGCGCCCAATGGATTTTCGAGCCGCATGTGGCGGAGCGCATCTACGACGACTGGTTGCGCCGGAAAGGCATTACCGTTGTTCGCAACGAGCGGCTGGATCGCGACGCGGGCGGCGTAACCAAACGCGGCACGCGGATCGTCGAAATCCGGGCGGAGAATGGGAAGCGCTATCCGGGAAAGATGTTCATCGACGCCACGTATGAAGGCGATCTGATGGCCGCCGCCGGCGTGTCCTTTGCCGTTGGGCGCGAAGCCAACGCCACCTATGGCGAAACCCTGAACGGCGTTCAGACGCGCAACAGCGTGAAGCATCAATTCACCCAGGATATCGACCCCTATGTCGTCCCGGGGCAGCCAGCCAGTGGGCTGCTCCCGCACATTTCGGCCGAGCGGCCGGGGCCGGATGGATCGGCGGACCGCAAGGTGCAGGCCTATATGTACCGGCTGTGCCTGACGGACGTGGCCGCCAATCGAGCGCCTCTGCCAAGGCCGGACGGCTATGATCCGCGCGAGTTTGCGCTGCTCGGCCGCTATCTGGCGACCGGGGTGGACGACGTCTTCCGCAAGTTCGATCGCATCCCCAACGGCAAGACCGACGTCAACAATTGGGGCGCTTTTTCCTTCGATGCGATCGGGATGAACTATGCCTACCCCACCGCCAGCTATACGCAACGCGATGCGATCCTGACAGCGCATCGCCGCTACCAACAAGGCGTACTCTGGTATCTCGCGCACGACGCGGCGGTGCCGCCCAAGATCCGCACGGAAATGCAGCGCTGGGGCCTGTGCCGCGACGAATTCACCCGCAATGCCAATTGGCCGCGCGAAATCTACGTCCGCGAGGGGCGTCGGATGGTTTCCGATTTCGTCATGGCCGAGCCCTATTTGACCCGCGCCAAGCCGACCCCGGAGCCGATCGGGATGGGATCCTACAATATGGATTCGCACAATGTGCAGCGGATCGTCGATGCGCGCGGCTTCGTTCGCAATGAGGGCAATATCGAAGTCTCGCCGGGCGATGCCTATCCGATCAGCTATCGCGCGATCGTGCCGAAGCGCACGCAGGCGACGAACCTACTTGTCCCCGTCGCCTTGTCGGCCTCGCATATCGCTTATGGCTCGATCCGCATGGAGCCGGTCTTCATGATCCTCGGCGAGTCCGCGGCAACGGCGGCGTCGCTCGCGATCGACGGCAACACGTCCGTACAGGACGTGGCCTATCCTAAGCTCCAGGCCGCGTTGCTGCGGCGCAAGCAGATCCTGTCCCTGGAACCCGCGCCGGCCCGGTAACGCCGCTCAGGCGCGCCATCCATTGATGCGGAGCGGCAGGCGCAGCACGCGCGTGTTGGACGTCAGATACAGCGTCCGCCCATCGTCGCCGAAACAGCAATTGGCGATGGCCGCACCGTCTTCGATCAGTCCCAGCTTCTCGCCGTCCGGCGCGAGGATCCACATCCCGCCCGGGCTGGAGCAGAACATCGTCCCGTCCGCCGCGATCTTCATGCCATCCGGATTGCCGGGTCCCGGCATGTGGGCGGCGTCGAGAAAGACGCGCCCGGGGCCGGTGGGAAGGCCATTGGCGCCCAGCGCGTAAACCATGATCTTCTTGTTCTGAGGATCGGAACTGGAAACGAACAAACGTTTCTCGTCCGGCGACAGCGCTATCCCATTCGGGAAGGTCAACCCGCCCTCGACCAGCTGGACCTCGCCCCCCTCGCTCCAGCGATAGACGCCATTCTGCGCCGTTTCCTTCAAAGGAGAATCGTTGAACTGGGCAAAGCCATAAGGGGGATCGGTGAAATAGATCGCCCCGGACCGAGACACGGTCAGATCGTTGCAACTATTGAACCGATGGCCCTGATATCGGCTGACAAGCGTGGTGCGCTTCTTGGTGCGCAGGTCGACGCGATCGATCGACCGCCCGCCACTATTGGCGATCAGCAGCCGGCCCTGATGATCCATGGCGAGCCCGTTCGAGCCCGCTTCCCGGACCAGCTTGGGGTCCAGCCCACCCGTGCCCGACGGTTCCAGGAAAATGGAGACGCCATCCTTGCGGCTCCAGCGGCGCATGATGTTGGCGGGGGGATCCGAGAAGAGCAGATAGCCGCCTTGCTTCACCCACACCGGCCCTTCCGCCCACTTGATGCCGGTCGCGATGACTTCCACCGTCGCGCCTGGGGCGATGATGCGGTCGAGCTTCGGCGAGAGACGGCGCACATTGGGGGCGATCTCGCCCGGCGCGTCCGCCCAGGCGGATGCGGCCACCAGCGCCGCGGTCGAGGCCAATAGTGTCCGGCGGGTGAGCATCATAGGGCGCGGATCCTTATCATCGCGAATGGTAGCCGGTGAGAACAGGGAAGGGGGCTTCGCTTACAGCAGGATCCGTTTTTTCTCACGCGCCGATCGATAGATCGCCTCGACGATGCGAAGATCGCGCAGCCCCTCTTCGCCGGATACGATCGGCTCCTTGTTCTGCACGATACATTCGGAGAAATGATCGAGCTGGCCGGCGAATTGCGTCGGGCGCGGCCCGGAGGGGATGTTCGTCACCTCGGTCTCGCGACCGTCGCGGCCCGTCCACATATGGTTGCCGGTATAGCGTGTCGCCGGCTCCAGCTCGATCCGACCTTTGTCGCCCATCAGCAGGATGTGGTTCTGATTGGCGCTATACATGGACAGGCAGGACGCGATCACGCCGGAAGGAAATTCCAGCTCCCATTCGATCCGATCTTCCACCTCCTGAAAGCGCGGGTCGCTCTTGTCCGTGCTTTCGTGCGCATAGACCGCGATCGGTTCCTCTCCGGTCATATAGCGCGCCGCCTGCAGGCTGTAGACGCCCATGTCCATCAGCGATCCACCGCCGGACAGGGCGCGTTTCAGGCGCCACATATCGGGGTTGGGCTGTACGAAGCCATGCTCGCTGCGCAGATATTTGCGGGTGCCGATCGCGCCGGAGGATGCCAGCCGCATTGCTTCCAGATTGGTGGCCTCGAAATGGACGCGATAGCCGATCATCAACTTTTTGCCGGCCTTCTTGCAGGCGGCGATCATCGATTCACATTCCGCGACCGAGACCGCCATCGGCTTCTCGCACATCACATGTTTGCCTGCCTTCGCGGCGCGCACGACATAATCGTGGTGCATCGAATTGGGCAGGCAGACATAGACGATGTCGACGTCCGGATTGTCGCGGATCGTATCGAAATTCTGGTAATTGTAGATCGAACGATCGGGCACGCCATATTGGGCGGCGACGCGCTTCGCCTTTTCAGGATCGCCGCTCACCACCGCCGCCAACCGGCTATTCGTGCAATTGATGAACTGCGGGATGATGACCTTCAGACCATAAGTGCCCAGGCCCACGATCGCATAGCCCAGTTTGCGGTTGGGGTCCGCCGCTCTGGCTGCCCCTGGGAGCGTCACCGCCGCGGCGATACCGCCCGCAGCAACCACCATCTCGCGCCTGTTGATGCCGGTCATTCGCGCTCTCCTTCACGCCTTTTTTGGATCCGGTCGTGCCGAGCGCGATGGAGGGAAAGTCGCCGCTGGATGCATCGACTTTCCGACATTTCGCGCCGCGAACGGAACTGCGACAGCAGGTTAGCGATATAGGTCGGCCACGCAAATGCTATAGCATGTACTCTACGACCAAAGGAGGGGGCGATCGCTAGCACGAATAGGTCGGGGGCGGCGGCCCAGTCCGGCCGGCGCGACCTGACGCAAGGGCCGATCGCCAAGACATTGCTGCTATTCGCCCTGCCGACGCTGGGCTCGAATGTGCTCCAGTCGCTCAACGGGTCGATCAATTCGATCTGGGTCGGCCGCTTTCTGGGCGAAGGGGCGCTTGCGGCGACCACGAACGCCAATCTCGTCATGTTTCTGATGTTCGCGCTTGGCTTCGGCTTTGGCATGGCCGCGACCATCGTCGTCGGCCAGAGCATGGGGGCGGGCGATGTGACGGGGGCCCGCCGCGCGATGGGCACGGCGCTCGGTCTCTTCGCCATCATCTCCGTGCTGATCGCCATCTTCGGATGGGTATTCGCGCCACATCTGCTCCAGATCCTGGCAACGCCGGCGCATTCCCAGGCGCTCGCTTTGGCCTATCTGCGGGTGATCTTCCTCGCGATGCCGCCGATGTTCATCGGTGTCCTGCTGACCATGGGTATGCGCGGCACGGGCGACAGCATCACCCCGCTGCGTCTGATGATCCTGTCGGTCATCCTCGACGCCGGGCTCAATCCGTTGCTGATCGCGGGCATCGGGCCGTTTCCCCGCATGGGAATTGCGGGCTCGGCCATGGCCACATTGGTGGCCAATTATGCGATGCTGTTCGTCGGCATCAGCTACATCTACGCTCGGAACCTGCCGATCCGGCTGCGGGGCGCCGAACTTCGCTATCTGTGGCCCGATCGGGCCTTGCTCAAGGTGATTGCGATCAAAGGCCTGCCGATGGGCCTGCAGATGCTGGTGTTCAGCCTGTCCGGCCTCGTCATGGTCGGGCTGGTCAACCGCGCCGGTGTGGAGGTTACCGCCGCTTATGGCATCGCCCAGCAATTATGGACCTATGTGCAGATGCCCGCGCTCGCGATCGGCGCGGCGGTCTCGGCGATGGCGGCCCAGAATATCGGGGCCGGGCGGTGGGATCGGGTCGGCCGGATCACCCGCGCCGGCGTGATCACCAACATCTTCATGACAGGCGCGCTCGTTATGCTCATCCTGCTGTTCGATCGTCCCATCTTCGCGCTGTTCGTTGGCAGCGAGAGCGCGGCCATCCCGATTGCGCGGCATATCCAGCTGATCGGCAGCTGGAGCTTCGTGTTGTTCGGTGTGACTTTGGTCCTCTTTTCGACGGTGCGCGCCAACGGCGCGGTCTATGCGCCGCTGATCATTCTGATCCTGAGCGTGATGGTCGGGCGCCTGGGTTTCGCCGCGGCGCTGATGCCGCACTACGGGATCGACG
Source organism: Sphingomonas sp. ASY06-1R (assembly GCF_052180265.1). Lineage (GTDB taxonomy): Bacteria > Pseudomonadota > Alphaproteobacteria > Sphingomonadales > Sphingomonadaceae > Sphingomonas_I. Next base: position 1,520,102 of record NZ_CP197464.1, read on the forward strand.
TGCTGTGGTGGAGCTTTCCGCTCGGGTCCGCCATTTCCCTTGTCCTGGCGATAGCTTACTATCGATACGGCAATTGGCGCACGCCGGGGATGATCGGCAGCGTGATTGAAGCGGAGGCTGCCGAACATAGTCACGCCGATGGCGAGGCCGGTGGTCGCCTTGCACCAGGAGGGTAAGGATGGAGCCGATGATCCTGCATGAATATGCCCCGTCGGGGAATTGCTACAAGATCCGGCTCACGGCGGCGCTTCTCGGTCTTCCGCTCGATCGACGCCATTATGATATCATGCATGGTGAGACGCGGACGCCTGCCTTCCTGGATCATATCAACCCGAACGGCCGAATTCCGGTTCTGCAGATCGGCGATCGTCTCCTGCCCGAAAGCAATGCCGCCTGCTGGTATCTGGCATCGGGGACGCCTTTGATCCTGCAGGACAGGTTCGAGCAGGCGGACATGCTGCGCTGGATGTTCTTCGAACAATATAATCATGAGCCGAATATCGCGACGTTGCGCTTCTGGAAGGCGTTCATCGGGGAGGAGCAGCTGACCAGCAGCCAGACGGCGCAGATTGCCGGAAAGCGCCTGGCCGGGGAAGCTGCCCTGACGCTGATGGACGATCATCTGGCCCAGCGGCGCTATTTTTCGGGCGAGGCGATCAGCCTGGCCGACATCTGTCTGTACGCTTACACCCATGTCGCGGACGAAGCAGGCTTCGATCTGTCTCGCTGGCCGGCTGTCCAGCGCTGGATCGCGGCTATTGCGGCGACGCCGGGTTATGTCGCGCTGGATGCCTGATGCGGTGAAGACCGGCCGGGTTGCTCTGCCCGGGCGCAGGTCTGCATGGGCCGTGACAAGACAAGCCCTTGCTCCGAAGGCGGGCTCGTTCTACATTCCGCCCATATTCAGGCCGCTCCGCGAGGGGCGGCCCTTTCTTTATCTGGAGAGTTTCAGTGGCCCAGCCGCTCATGCCCCACGCGACCGCCTCCTGGCTCGTCGACAATACTTCGCTGAGCTTTCAGCAGATTGCGGAGTTTTGCGGGCTCCACATTCTGGAGATCCAGGCCATTGCCGATGACACCGCGGCAACGAAGCTGACCGGACGTGATCCGTTGCGCGCGCACGAACTGACGCAGGAAGAGATCGACAAGGGCCAGGCCGATCCCGATTACAAGCTTCAGATCTCCAAGGGCCCCGAGCCGGTCCGTCGCACCAAGGGGCCGCGCTACACGCCCGTCTCCAAGCGCCAGGACAAGCCCGACGGCATCGCCTGGATCATCCGCAATCATCCCGAAGTGTCCGACGGCCAGATCAGCCAGCTGATCGGCACCACGCGCACCACCATTGCCGCGATCCGCGATCGGACCCACTGGAATATCGCCAACATCACGCCGAAGGATCCGGTAACGCTGGGTCTTACGTCGCAGCGCGAGCTGGATGCCGTCGTCGCCAAGGCGGCCAAGGCGGCCGGGATCGAGGCGCCGGTCGATACGCGTCTCGACGGCGATCGTGAGGCCCTGATCAGCCAGCTCCGGCAGGAGCGCGAGACCGCATCGCACGCCGGCGACGCGATCTTGTCCGATGTTGACGCCCTGTTCGGCAAGCGCGACTGACCTGAATAGCCCTGCTCGTCGCGTGCGACGGGCAGGGGTTTTACGCGCCCGCCTTTACCGTGGGCGTGTCCGCCCCAGGCAACGTACAGCGGCGGTTCCGAATCAGCTCTGACGGAGGCGGCGATGCACGATGAGAATCTGACCGCCGATCGGCCGACATTCGTCTCGCATCTGGAATGCGGTCTTACCGGCGAGCATTACGAAGCGGATCAGCTGCACGGTCTCTCCCGTGCCGGCCGGCCGCTGCTGGTGCGCTACGATCTGAATGGCGTGCGCGGCGCCTTGTCGAAAGAGGCGTTGGCGGCACGCCCTGCCGATCTGTGGCGCTATCGCGAACTTCTGCCGGTGCGCCGCCGGGAGAATATCATCAGCCTCGGCGAGACGGTAACGCCGATTGTGCCGCTGGACCGCATCGCGCGCGAATGCGGTGCCGCCGCACTGTTGGTGAAGGATGAAGGCCGCCTGCCCACGGGCTCGTTCAAGGCACGCGGCCTCGTCATGGCGTTGTCGATGGCCAAGGAGTTGGGCGTCACTGCGATCGCTATGCCGACCAACGGCAATGCGGGCGCGGCGGCGGCCGCCTATGCCAGCCGGGCTGGCATCGACGCGGTCATCTTCTGCCCCGCCGACACGCCCGAGATCAATGTGCGCGAAATCGCCGCCCAGGGGGCACGCGTCTACCGGGTCAACGGCCTGATCGACGATTGCGGCCAGCTGGTCGGCCAGGGCGTGAAGGAACGCGGCTGGTTCGATCTGTCGACGCTCAAGGAGCCGTACCGGATCGAAGGCAAGAAGACGATGGGATTGGAACTGGCCGAACAGCTCGGCTGGGAGCTGCCTGACATGATCTTCTATCCCACCGGCGGCGGTACCGGTCTGATCGGCATGTGGAAGGCGTTCGATGAACTCGAGGCGCTCGGCTGGATTGGGTCGCATCGCCCGCGCATGGTCGCGGTCCAGGCGGAGGGCTGTGCGCCGATCGTGCGGGCGTTCGAAGAAGGGGAGCGCCACGCCCGCCGCTGGGAGGATTCGCACACGATTGCGATGGGCATCCGCGTGCCGCAGGCGGTTGGCGATTTTCTCATCCTTGACGCCGTGCGCGCGAGCGGCGGCTTCGCCATGGCGGTGTCGGACGCGGCAATTGTGGAGGCGGTGGACGAGGCGGGGCGCAAGGACGGCCTGTTGCTTTGCCCCGAAGGCGGCGCCACTCTGGCCGCCTATCGCAAAGCGCGCGCCGCGGGATTGGTCCGCGCCGAAGACAAGGTCATGCTGTTCAATTGCGCGACCGGGCTCAAATATCCTTTGGCCGATCGGTCCACCACGCTTGATACAAATGCAATCAATTGGGCGGCGCTCTGATCGAGCGCCGTCGATCGGACGAACCGGACGCGGCTGCCTTGACCCTGAAACGCTCCGGTCCCAAGAGTCGCCGCCGATGAGCGATGATCCCACCATATCCCAATTGTCCTTCGAGGATGCACTGAAGCGACTGGAGGCGATCGTGCATCGTCTCGAAAGCGGCGAAGCGAGCCTCGACGAGTCCATCGAACTCTATGCCGAAGGCGACAAGCTGCGGGGCCAATGTGAGCAGCGCTTGCAGGCGGCCCAGGCACGGATCGAAAAGATCACGCTGGGGCCGGATGGCAACCCGCACGGCACTCAGCCCTTCGATGCCGGCTGATACGCAGATGGGTGTGGTGCCGCTTTCTCTTCGCTCGGCGATGGACCAGATCGCGTTGGACGTCGATCAGATGTTCGATCGCCTGCTCGCCGTTCCCGCCGATCCGCGGGCCCGTCTTTACGAAGCCATGCGTCACGCCGCGATCGGGGGTGGCAAGCGCCTGCGCCCGTTGCTGGTGCGTGCCGCCGCGGATCTGTTCCATGTCGATCGATTGCCCGCTCTGCGTGTTGGCGTCGCGATCGAGTGCATCCACGTTTACAGCCTGATTCACGACGACATGCCGTGCATGGACGACGACGATCTCCGGCGCGGCCGCCCGACCGTGCACAAGGCCTATGACGAGGCGACGGCGGTGCTGGCGGGGGATTCGCTGCACGCTCTGGCATTTGAGGTGATCGCCGACGCGGATACGCATCCCGATCCGTTTGTGCGGGTCGAACTGTCTGTCGAACTCGCCAGGGCTTCGGGCCCCGCCGGCATGGCCGGGGGGCAGATGATGGATCTGGTGGCCGACGGCGCGGCGTTCGACCTGGGCGCGGTTACCCGTCTCCAGCAGCTCAAGACGGGTGCGTTGATCAGCTTCTGTCTGGAGGCGGGTGCGATATTGGGCCGCGTGCCGCCGGAGGGGCGCCGCCTCATCCGTGCCTATGCGCGCGATATCGGGCTGGCCTTCCAGATCGCCGACGATCTGCTCGACGTCGAAGGCGCCGCCGATGTCACCGGCAAGGCGGTCGGCAAGGATGCCGCCCAGGGCAAGGCGACCTTCGTGTCCCTGCTCGGGCCGGAGCGGGCGCGCCAGCAGGCGCAGATTTTGGTGGACCAGGCGATCGGGCATCTCGCCGGCTTCGGTGAGGAAGCCGCGCTGCTGCGCGCGATCGCCCGATATGTGGTGGAGCGCGACCGGTGAATCGGGTTGCCGTTTATACCGGCACCTTCGATCCCCTTACTCTCGGTCATGTCGATATCATTCGGCGGGCGGCACGTCTTACCGATAAGCTCGTCATCGGCGTCTCGACCAACTCGCTGAAATCGCCGCTCTTTACGCTTGAGCAGCGCGTTGCCTCATTACGACGCGAAGTTGCCGCAATCGCGTCGAATATTGTTGTTCAGGAATTTGCAGGGCTGGCTGTGCAATTCGCGGAGTTGGTGGGCGCCCAATTTGTTGTGCGCGGGCTCCGCAGCGGCACGGATCTTGATTATGAAAGTGCGATGGCGGCAATGAACGCTACGATGACGCCTGAGGTCGATACGGTGTTTTTGGTGGCTGCGCCCGCCTTTGCGTCGATTGCGTCATCGCTGGTGAAGGATGTCGCGCGCGGTGGCGGCAGCATCGAGCATTTTGTCCCGGCGGCCGTCGCCGCCGAGATACGCGCTCAAGCGCGCTGATAGAACGGAGTTCAGTCCTTTGTCTTTGAAGTTGTTCGCGCTGGGCTTGATCGGTCTTGCCACTCCGTTGCTGGCGCAGTCGACCGTGACGGGGCCGCAAGGCTATGCCGAGCCCAAGGTCAAAGAGATGGCCGTTCCAGAGGTGGGCGCCGCGCCGACGCCGACGCCGGAAAACACCTTCAACGTTCAGCTTTCGACTGGCGGGGTCGTATCGATCCTGTTGCGGCCGGACAAGGCGCCCAATTCGGTCGAGCGCATCAAGACGCTCGCCAATCGTCATTTCTACGACGGCACCATCTTCCACCGCGTCATCGAAGGTTTCATGGCGCAGGGCGGCGATCCCAAGGGGACCGGCGAAGGCGGGTCCGATCTTCCGGATTTGAAGGCGGAGTTCAATGAATTGCCGCATGTCCGTGGCGCAATGGCGATGGCCCGCGCGCAGAGCGAAGACAGTGCCAACAGCCAATTCTACGTCATGCTGGCGCCGAATTTGACGCTGGATCGCAAATATACCGTCGTTGGACGTGTCTATGCCGGCATGGCCTATGTCGACATGATCGAAAAGGGCGAGCCACCGGCAAACCCAACCAAGATCGTGCGGGCCTGGATCGGGGCACCACCCGCCGATGCGGCTACGCCACCGGTCGCGAACCAGGCGGCTTCGGCCGCTGCCGATACGGCGGCAACGCAGGCCGCCCAGGCATCGCTTGCCGCGGGGGACGCCGCAAAGGCAGCCAAGGCAGGCAATGCCACCGTCGCGACCGAACGGGCCGCTGCCGCACAGGTCGCGGCGCAGGGCGCGGCCCAGGCGGCGGGAGATGCGGCTGCCGCTTCGCAGCAAGCGCAGAAGAAGCGTCGCCCCAGATAAGCGGCGGAGGCACCGACCAACCTCAATGGGGAGCTGGTCGGTCAGTAGTGAGCGAGGGCGCCCTACCTTGGCGGGGGCGCCGAACTGGATGATTCCATGCGCGTCGATCTTTTCGATTTCGAGCTTCCGCAGGACCGGATCGCGCTGCGTCCGGTCAGCCCGCGGGATAGCGCCCGCCTGTTGCTGCTCGATGGCGATCGTACCGAAGACCGCATCGTCCGCGAATTGCCGGAGCTCCTGCGTCGCGGCGATTGCTTGGTCTTCAACGATACCCGCGTCATTCCGGCGCAGTTGGAAGGACGGCGCGGGGAAGCCGCGATCGGGGCAACGTTGCATAAGCGTGAGGGGCCACGCGCCTGGGTCGCGTTCGTGCGCAACGCCAAGCGCGTGCGCGTGGGCGACCGCATCGATTTCGGCGCGGACGTGTCGGCGCTGGCGACCGAAAAGCGCGAAGACGGATCGCTGCTGCTGGAATTCGAAGGTGACGAGCCGGTCGAGCTGTTGCTCGAGCGGGCCGGCCGCATGCCGCTACCACCCTATATAGCGGGCAAGCGCGCGACCGATGCGCGAGATCTTTCCGATTATCAGACGATGTTTGCCAATGAGCCGGGTGCGGTTGCGGCGCCCACCGCCGCGTTGCATTTCACGCCGGAACTGCTCAGCGGACTGGACGCCGCCGGGATCGGGCATGCGACGCTGACCCTGCACGTGGGCGCGGGCACGTTTCTCCCCGTGAAGGCAGAGGATACGGATGCCCACCGCATGCACGCCGAATGGGGCCGGATCGATGCGGCCACCGCCGATCGGCTCAATGCGGTTCGGGCCAATGGGGGACGGCTCATCGCCGTGGGCACGACCAGCCTGCGCTTGATCGAAAGTGCGTCCGGAGAGGATGGCGTGATCCGGCCGTTCCTGGGCGACACGTCCATCTTCATCACGCCGGGCTACAGGTTCCGGGCGATCGACGGGCTGCTCACCAATTTCCATCTGCCCCGCTCGACCCTGTTCATGCTGGTCTCGGCGCTGATGGGGCGGGATCGGATGCAGGCGGCTTATGCGTACGCCATCCAGCATGGCTATCGCTTCTACTCGTATGGCGATGCTTCGCTGCTCTTGCCGCCAACACGGGTCACCGCACCTGCTGAGACCTGACGGCGGAAGGGGATGACTTTCTTAGGCTAGACGTTATCCGCCGGAAAATGCCGACGCATATCGCCATCATCGGACCCGGCGCGATTGGCGGCAGCGTCGCCGCCTGGCTCGCTCAATCGCCCGATCTTCAGGTGACGCTATGCGCCCGCACGGCGTTTGATCGGCTGATCGTCGATACTCCGAATGGGACGATCGAGGCGGCGCCGGAGATCATCACGGAACCGGCGCAGGTGGGCCATGTCGACTGGGTGCTGATCGCGACCAAGGCCTATGACGCCGCCGGGACAGGCGCGTGGCTGCAGCATCTTGTCGGCCCGGCAACGCAGGTTGCGGTGCTGCAGAACGGCGTCGAACATGTCGCACGCTTTGCTGCGATGGTATCGGCGGGGCGGATTTTGCCGGCGGTCGTCGACATACCGGGAGAGCGGAGTGCTCCAGGGCATATCCGCCAGCGCCGCCTTGGCACGATCGTCGTCCCTGAAGGGCAATTGGGAGATGCCTTCCTGCAGCTTTTCGCAGCTACGCCGATCGCCGTGTCCACCAGCGATGATTTCGAAACCGTGGCGTGGACCAAGCTCGCCTTCAACTGCGCTGGCGCAATTTCGGCGCTGCTGCTGAAGCCGGGTGGAGTGGTCTGGCGCGACGATATTGCCGACATCCAACGCGCCATGGTCCGGGAATGCGTAGCCGTCGGCCGGGCGGAAGGCGCACACCTGCCGGATGATCTGCCCGACACCGTCATCGCCAAAAATCGGGAAGCTCCGCGGGACTCGATCAACTCGATCCACGCCGACCGTGCCGCGGGGCGTCCGATGGAACTGGAAGCGCGCAACGGCGTGATCGTGCGGCTGGGACAGGACCATGGCATCCCGACGCCGGTAAACGCGATAATCGTCGCCCTGCTGAAGGCGGCCGCCGAATGATTTCTTCTCTTCCGGAGTGCTGCAATGTCGCTCGATGCTGATCTTCAGGCCTTGGTTCGCACGATTCCCGACCATCCCAAACCCGGCATCCAGTTCCGCGACATCAGTACGCTGCTGCTGGACGGCTCGGGCTTTGCCGAGGCGATCGACCGCATGGCCGCGGCGATTGCGGGGGAGGGGACGCAGTTGGTCGCGGGGATCGAGGCGCGTGGCTTCGTGTTCGCAGCCGCACTCGCCTACAAGCTCAAATGCGGCCTTCTCATGCTCCGCAAGCCGGGCAAGCTTCCCGGCGCGCGCATCGGCGTCGATTACCAACTCGAATATGGCACCGATCGGTTGGAGATGCATGCCGACGCCTGCGGTGAGGGCATGCGGGTCGTCCTGGTCGATGACCTGATTGCCACCGGCGGGACTGCGGTTGCCGCAGTCCAATTGCTGCGTTCGGCGGGTGCCGTGGTCGATGCAGCGACCTTCGTGATCGATCTGCCCGAACTGGGCGGCGCGGAGAAGTTACGCGAGGCCGGGGTGACGGTGCATCATCTGATCGCGTTCGACGGCCACTAGGGAGTCCGTGGCTCGCACGACCGCTGGAAAGCGACCGGAACGGCTTTCGTCTGTACTTGCCTTAGCCGCCCGCTTCCCCGGCCGCGTCTCAGCCTCTAAGCGGTGCGCATGACGGCCCGCTTTCACTTCACCATTCACGCAACCGACGGCAAGGCGCGCACCGGCGAAATCGCCATGCAGCGTGGGACCATCCGCACCCCCGCCTTCATGCCGGTTGGTACCGCGGGCACGGTCAAGGCGATGCGCCCTGCGGAGGTGCGCGACACCGGCGCGGATATCATTCTCGGCAATACCTATCACCTGATGCTGCGGCCTGGGGCGGAGCGGGTGGCGAAACTGGGCGGTCTCCACGCCTTTTCCGGCTGGGAACGCCCGATCTTGACGGACAGCGGCGGCTATCAGGTGATGAGCCTGTCCGCGCTGACCAAGCGCAGTGAGGACGGCGTCTCCTTCAAAAGCCATCTCGACGGCTCCGCGCACATGTTGAGCCCAGAACGCTCGATCGAAATCCAGCGCCTATTGGGTTCGGATATCGTCATGGCCTTCGACGAACTCGTGCCCACCACCTCGACTCCGGAGGTGCAGTTGGCGGCGATGGAGCGATCGATGCGCTGGGCCCGGCGCAGCCGGGCGGCATTCGATGCCGGCGGCCCCCACGCGGAGGCAGCGGCAATCTTCGGCATTCAGCAGGGCGCGCTCGACGAAAGGTTGCGCAAGGCATCGGCCGACGCGCTCCTCGAAATCGGCTTTGATGGGTATGCCGTCGGCGGCCTCGCGGTGGGGGAAGGGCAGGATGCCATGTTCGCCTGCCTCGATTTCGCCCCTGGCCAGCTGGATCCGGCCAAGCCGCGTTACCTGATGGGGGTCGGTAAGCCTGACGACATTGTCGGCGCGGTTGAGCGCGGGATCGACATGTTCGATTGCGTCCTGCCGACCCGCTCGGGACGCAACGGCCAGGCCTTTACCTGGGACGGGCCGGTCAATGTGCGTAACGCCAAATGGGCGGAGGATCTGGCGCCGCTTGATCCGGACTCGCCCATTTCCGCGTGGAGCATGGCCTATCTCCATCATCTCACCAAGGCGGGCGAGATGCTGGGCGCGATGCTGCTCACGCAGCATAATCTCTGGTTTTACCAGCAGGTGATGGCCGGCCTGCGTGATGCCATCGCGGCCGGAACGCTCACCGAATGGGCGAATGCATTCCGGGCACGCTACGGCGCCAAAAACACGTGATTCATACCTCCCCGAGCCCGCTCGGGGAGGGGGCTTTCGTTCAGCGCTCGCCCGCGGCCACGTAATCGCGCTGGGTCGGGCCAGTATAGAGCTGGCGCGGACGACCGATCTTCTGATCGGGATCGGAAATCATCTCATTCCACTGCGCAACCCAGCCGACCGTACGCGCGAGCGCGAACAGCACGGTGAACATCGTCGTCGGGAAGCCGATAGCGGACAGGATTACGCCCGAATAGAAGTCGACGTTCGGATAAAGCTTCTTGGAGATGAAATAGTCGTCCTTCAGCGCGATCTGTTCCAGCTCGCGCGCGACGTCGAAGATCGGGTCGGTCACGCCCAACTTCTCCAGCACGTCGGCCGCCGTCTTCTGCATCACCTTCGCGCGCGGGTCGAAATTCTTGTACACGCGGTGGCCGAAGCCCATCAGCCGGAACGGATCGTCCTTGTTCTTGGCGCGCGCGATATATTCCGGAATCCGGTCGACCGTTGCGATCTCGCGCAGCATGTTGAGCGCCGCCTCATTGGCGCCGCCGTGCGCCGGCCCCCACAGGCAGGCAATGCCGGCCGCGATGCACGCGAACGGATTGGCGCCCGACGAGCCGGCAAGCCGCACGGTCGAGGTTGACGCATTCTGCTCGTGATCGGCATGCAGGATGAAGATCTTGTCCATCGCATCGACGATGACGGGATCGGGCTCATATTCCTCCGCCGGGACCGAGAAGGTCATGCGCAGGAAATTGGCGGTGTAGGACAGATCGTTGCGCGGGAAGACGAACGGCTGACCGACCGAATATTTATACGCCATCGCTGCGATCGTCGGCATCTTCGCGATCAGCCGATGCATCGCGATCATGCGCTGGCTGGGGTCGGTGATGTTCGTCGAATCCGGGTAGAAGGCCGACAGCGCGCCGACCACGCCGACCATGATCGCCATCGGATGCGCATCGCGCCGGAAGCCGCGATAGAAGGTCGCCAGCTGCTCGTGCAGCATCGTGTGGCGGGTGATCGTGTTCGTGAACGTGTCGAGTTCGGCGCGCGTCGGCAGCTCGCCGTGGATCAGCAGATAGGCGACCTCAAGGAAGCTCGACTGTTCGGCCAGCTGATCGATCGGATAACCGCGATGCAGCAATACGCCCGCATCGCCGTCGATATAGGTCAACCCGCTCTCGCAGCTCGCGGTCGAGGTGAAGCCCGGATCATAGGTGAAGGCCCCGGTCTGGCCGTACAATTTGCGGATATCGATGACGTCGGGCCCGGTCGTGCCCGAAAGAACCGGATAGTCGAAATCCTTGCCCCCGATGCTGATCGTGCTGTCGGCCATGTCACTCAAACTCCATCAATGTTCCGCCGCCAGATCGATCTGATCCGAAAGCCGAGCCAGGCTCTCCTCGCGACCGAGGAGCACCAATACGTCGAAGATACCCGGTGAGGTGGTCCGTCCGGTCAGGGCGGCGCGCAGCGGCTGCGCAACCTTGCCAAGGCCGATCTGGGCTTCCTCTGCAACCTCGCGGATCGCGGCCTCGAGCGCACCGGCGCTCCAGTCCCCGACGGCCGCGAGAGCGTCCCGGGCACGCGCCAGAAGCTGGCGAGCGCCGTCATCTAGCAGCTTCGCCGCGCCCTCGTCCACGTCCAACGGGCGGGTGCGAAACAGGAAGCTCGCACCTTCTGCTATCTCATTGATAGATTTGGCACGAACCTTCAAAAACGGCATGGCGCGGCGCAATAATTCAGGCGCTGAATCGGGCCGTTCCGGGCTGATAGCGCTACCGATTTTGGCAGCGACCAGATCGGCCAGCCGCGCATCGTCCGCGTCGCGCAGATAATGGCCGTTCAGGCTTTCCAGCTTCTTCATGTCGAACCGTGCTGGTGCGCGGCCAACACCGTCCAGATCGAACCATCCGATCGCCTGATCGCGCGTGATGAACTCATCATCGCCATGGCCCCAGCCCAGGCGCAGGAGATAATTGTTCACCGCTTCCGGCAGCATGCCGAGTTCGTCGCGATAGGCATCGACTCCCAAGGCGCCGTGGCGCTTGGAAAGTTTTGCGCCATCCGCGCCGTGGATCAGCGGAATATGCGCATAGACCGGTTCCTCCCAGCCCATTGCGCGGATGATGCCCATCTGGCGAAAGGCATTGTTGAGATGGTCGTCGCCGCGAATGACGTGGGTTACCCCCATGTCATGGTCGTCCACCACCACCGCGAGCATATAGGTGGGCGTGCCGTCCGAACGGAGCAGCACCATGTCGTCCAGTTCGGCATTCTTGACCGTCACCGGGCCCTGAACGCGATCCTGGATCGTGGTTTCGCCTTCCTGCTCGGCGCGCAGCCGCACGACGAAGGGCTTGCCTTCCTGATCTGGTCCCGGCGTGCGATCGCGCCAGCGCCCGTCATAGCGCATCGGCTGCTTGGCGGCCCGCTGCTCGGCGCGCATCGCCTCCAGTTCCTCCGCCGTCGCGTAGCAGCGATAGGCGGCGCCCCGGTCCAGCAGCGCCTGCGCCACCTCGGCATGCCGCTCGGCCCGCGCAAATTGGTAGACGACGTCGCCGTCCCAATCCAGGCCCAGCCAGGTCATCCCGTCAAGGATCGCCTCGATCGCGGGGTCGGTGGACCGGGCGCGATCGGTATCCTCGATACGCAGCAGGAACTTGCCGCCCATATGCTTGGCATACAGGTAATTGAACAAGGCAGTCCGTGCTCCCCCGATGTGGAGGAAGCCGGTGGGGGAGGGCGCGAACCGCGTCACGACCTCGCCGCCAGAAGCGGTGCTTGCGCCCAAAGCGCCTGTCTCCCAAGCTGTGTCGACCATGGCCGATGAAATGGTGAGCGCCCCTAGCATAGCCCTTCGGAGCCCACAAACGGGCGGACCCGGAATTTGGATGCACGTCCGTCGATGGTTCGGGCAGATTGAGCTGTGGCTTGAGGCAGAGCGCGATCAACTGCCGCTGTGGCTTCCCGTCGGCATCGCGATCGGCATCGCCGCCTGGTTCGGCCTGCCGGATGCCCACGCCTGGCGCATCTTCATGGGGATTGCGGGCCTCTGCGCCGTGGTGGCTTTCTTCCTTGCCCGCAGTGGCCGGGCCGGACGGGCGCTGGCCTGGCTATCCGCCGCCGCGCTGCTGGGCTGCGCGCTGGCGTGGGCGCGCAGCGAGCGCGTCGCCGCACCGGTGCTGAGCCGGACACTGGTCGTGACCATGACCGCCAAGGTCAACGCCGTGGCCAAGCTGCCGGCGAAGCAGAAGATCCGTCTGCTGCTGGCGCCCGAGGCGCAGCCGACGCTGCCGCCGCAGATCCGCGTGTCGCTGGATGAGAAAGAAGTGCCGGCGGGCATTGCCCCGGGTGCGCGCATCGCCGTGCGGGCGCGGGTCGTGCCGCCGCCTCCACCGCTCCTGCCGGGCAGCTATGATTTCGCGCGCGTCGCCTGGTTCCAGAAAATCGGCGCGACCGGCAAGGCGCTTGGCCCGGCCAGGCTCGTCGCGCCCGCGCCGGGCGGCGGGGGCTTCACGGCCTGGCTGGGGGCACAGCGGGCGCGGCTGACCGCCCATATTCAAAGCCAGCTGGCCGGCAGCGAGGGCGGCGTCGCCGCCGCCTTCGTGACGGGCGATGTCGGCGCCATCGACGAGGCGGATGCGGACGCCTTCCGCCAGTCCGGTCTGGCGCATCTCCTCTCGATCAGTGGCCTGCACGTCACCGCCGTGATCGCGGCGACGATGCTGTTGACCCTGCGGCTGCTGGCGCTGTCGCAATGGCTCGCCTTGCGCGCGCCGCTGTTGCTCATCGCTGCCGGCGCCGGTGCGCTGGCCGGCATCGGTTACACCTTGCTGTCAGGCGCAGAAGTGCCGACCATCCGCTCGTGCGTGGCGGCTTTGCTCGTACTGGCCGGCATCGCGCTCGGGCGGGAGGCGATGACATTGCGGCTGGTCGCGACCGGCGCCTTGATCGTCCTGCTCGTCTGGCCGGAGGTGCTGGTCGGGCCGAGTTTTCAGCTCAGCTTTGCCGCCGTTACGTCGATCATCGCGTTCCACGAACATCCGCGCGTACGCGCCTGGGCGGCGAAGCGGGAAGAAGGGTGGGCGCGCCGCCTGCTGCGTGAAGTGGCGATCCTGCTCGCGACCGGGCTGCTGGTCGAGATCGCCTTGATGCCGATCGCGGCCTATCATTTTCACCGCGCCGGTATCTATGGTGCGTTCGCAAATATCATCGCCATCCCACTGACAACCTTCGTCATCATGCCGCTCGAGGCATTGGCGCTGCTGTTGGACAGCGTCGGGCTGGGCGGCCCGGTCTGGTGGGTCACGGGGAAGGTGCTGGCACTGCTAATCGGTCTGGCGCGGCACGTATCGGCCTTGCCGGGGGCGGTCGCGGCCCTGCCGTCCATGCCGCTCGGTGCGTTTCTGCTGATGGTCGCCGGTGGTCTGTGGATCGCGTTGTGGCGTACGCCAGTCCGCCGGGTCGGTGCGCTTCCACTCATGATTGGCGCCGCCTGGGCGCTGGTGACGCCGGCCCCGGATGTCCTGATAACCGGTGACGGCAAGCATCTCGCCGTTCGCACCGCCGATGGCGCGCTCCACCTGCTGCGCCCACGCGCCGGCGAGTATGTGCGCGATCAGCTGGGCGAGGGATCCGGTGTGAAGGCTGAGGCGCTGGATCTGGACATACTCCCGTCCGCACGCTGTACCCGTGACGTGTGCCTCGCCTCGATTGCGCGTGGCGGCCGCGCTTGGCACGTCCTGGCCACCCGAAGTCCCTACATGCTGGATCTGGAACAGGTGAAAAGCGCTTGCGCCTGGGCGGATATCGCGGTGAGCGACCGGCGCCTCCCACGGACCTGCGTGCCCCGCTGGCTGAAGCTTGACCGGGTGATGCTGGCACAGACAGGGGGCGTCGCGATCGATCTTACCCGCGCAAAGCTTCGTACGGTGCGGGCCGACGATCGCCACCCCTGGAACCTTCGGTCGTCACAATTGCCGACAGGGCCATCAGCGCGGCGCTCGACCGGCTCCCCGCTCCATAACAATACGCCGCCTAGGAACGCCCATGAATTCCGAAACGCCGATTGAGCGAACCTTTCGCATGGGCTGCCTTGAAAAGGTCACCGCTCATGCCAGCTGATCAAAGTGCTACGAAAAGGCGCGCTGATGATATCCCACGCGCGCCTGTGGATTTCGGGGCCATTTCGCGCTTCTTTTATCTGGCCCTCATCGCAAAACTTTCAACACCAACTGCAATGAGCGCATATACGAAATAAAAGGTAAACAGAGATAAAATCATTCCATGATCTACAATCGTATAGACGGCTGCGGCGCCCGCCACGGCCCCGGCCTGTTGACCGATCATCCTTCCGGCTCGGCGCTTCGTAACAGCCGGTATTGATTCTGGCGGAGTATTATCTCGATGCTCTATCGAGGCTTCATTGACGTGCTTCTCCTGAACAAAATCGCCCTTTTGCCCTGGATAGTTCCAAATTCGGGGGTCTCCCCAAACCAGTAAGACAGCTGCGATGTAAACTAGCAGCCCCACCGCGATGGCTAAAGGCATCCATACGAAGCCGGCCGAAAAATGAGGTAAAGTGACGTTGATTCCCCAGATCATAACGTAAATCACCGTCCAACAACCTAAAACTATTGTCCAAGGCGGCGCGTCTAACGTGATCTTTGGCTTGGGATGCAAAGTATTCATCGGAACTCCCAGTATTTCTTTAACGCTCCAGGTTGGATTTGAGCGTCGAATACTTCCCGAAATTGATCGTCAGTCATTTGTCCAGATTGAAAACGATTACGCAAGATAGCGCTGATTTTTGCCTTTTCTTGTTCGCCGCTATAGTAAGCGAGTGTAGCCCCGGCGAGCACTATGGATCCGCCCACTGTCGCCGCGCCAGTGGCTCCCGCTGCTGCTAATCTAGCACTAGCTGCCTCTCCAATCGGACCAGTCATCGCTCTCATCGCAAACTTCTGAGCCGCAGCTACCGCACTGCGATTCTTAATGTATTCAGCCCCAGCCGCTTGAAGAGCGCCCGCGCCCCCTACTAACCCAAAGAACTTAAGATAATTATTTTGAGTGCGAAGACATTTGAATTTTGTGACAAGTTGCTCTGTCGAGAGATGAAGGTCCTGAAACTGATATGGAAATTGCTCCATCATTACCAAGACCTGTCCGAATCGGACCACCATTGGAGAAAATGCATAATAAAATCGCCCTAATGCGCCGAGTATTTCGTTGCCGTAACGAACTCGAGCATCAATGCTGCGAAGCAAGGGTATGCTATAGGCTGCGATCATAGCTTTGAGCGCAATATCTGGATGTTCCTCCGTAATATTGAAGGGAATTCCGTAGATATCGCATAGGTTGCGTAGGAGAGCTTCTGAACGGTGCATCATTAACCGCCTTTGCCGCAAGCCGCATTTTTAAGCTCATTGGAGCGAGTGCGCTTTAGATCAGTATGTGCCCGATCACGGCAATGCTCAAGCGGATGTTGTTTCCGCGCCCAGATAGGCATGGATCTGGGCGATCACGGCCGCCCCTTCGCCGACAGCCGCGGCAACGCGCTTCGTCGATCCGCACCGTACGTCGCCCGCGGCAAACACGCCGCGGCGGCTGGTTTCCAGCGGTGCCGCGCCATTTTGGCCGGTGACGACAAAGCCCTTCGCGTCCAGATCGACGCAGTCGTTCAGCCAGGCGGTATTGGGATCGGCGCCGATGAACAGGAAGAGATGGCTGAGCGTGCTGTGATGCTCGCTCCCCGTCGCGCGGCAGCGGAATGTCACGCCCTTCAGGCCGGTGGCCCGATCGCCATCCAGCGCCACGATCTCCTTGCCCACATGCAATTCCACATTGGGCAGCGCGGCGATCCGGTCGATCAGATATTTGGACATCGTCTCTTCCAGCGGCCGCCGCACGATCATGTTCAGCTTCTCGACTTGCGGTGCCAGGAATACGGTCGCCTGGCCGGCCGAATTGCCGCCGCCCACCAGCGCGACTTCTTCACCCGCGCATAACTTGGCTTCGATCGGCGATGCCCAATAGGAAATCCCGGCGCCTTCCAGCTGATCCAGCTTGTCGATCTTTGGCCGGCGATAGCGTGCGCCGGATGCGATCACGACGGTGCGCGATCGGATCGTTGTGCCATTATCCAGGTCGATCTTGAAGCCAACCTCAGCCTTGTCGTCGCAATGCAGATGCTGCGCGGACACGGGAATGGCCAGTTCCGCGCCGAACTTCGTCGCCTGGGTGAAGGCGCGCCCGGCCAGTGCCTGTCCGGAAATGCCGGTTGGGAAGCCCAGATAATTCTCGATCCGCGCCGAAGCGCCGGCCTGTCCCCCGAAAGCGCGCGTGTCGAGCACCAGCACGGAAAGCCCTTCGGAGGCGCCATAGACGGCGGTGGCGAGACCGGCCGGACCCGCGCCGGTGACGACCACATCATAGATTTTATCGGGATCCAGCTCGGGCGTCATGCCAAGGCACAAAGCCGCCTCGGCATCGCCCGGATGCTTCAATACGGTGCCGTTGGGGCAGATCATCAGCGGCAGGTCGTCGGGCTGCACCGCCAGACGCTCGACCAGTTCGCGTCCCTCCGTTGTCTCGATATCCACGGTGGAATGGGGATAGCCGTTGCGCGTCAGGAACCCGGTCAGGCGCACAAGATCGGGATCTTCCCGCCGGCCTACCAGGATCGATCCCACATTGTCGGCATTCAGCAGGCCGACGCGGCGCAGGATGAACGCGCGCATCAGCAACTCGCCGAGATCGGCCGAGCCGATCAGAAGCGCGCGCAAATGGCTCGCATCGAAGGGTATCGCCAGGCAGCCATCCTTGCCGGCAACCCCCGCCGCGAGCGAAGCACGGCCGCCAAGCTGGCTGATCTCGCCTGAAATCTGACCGGCATGATGCGTCACCACCGCCGATTCATGGCCCAGGCCATCGCGGCGAACGACATCGATCGATCCCTCCAGCACCAGCCATGCCGGGGCATTGCGCACCCCGACGGCAAACATCTCCGTGCCGGGCGCGAAGCGCTGGGGTTCGCCGCTGGCGAAGCGGCGGGCGGCGGCGATCTGGGGAGCGGTGAGCGTCGGGAACATCTGTTCCTCGCGTCCGCCGAAATCCGGCCCCGTTGCGGCTTCCCCCATCATGACCTCTTTACGTTACGCGGCGCGCGCGCAGGATGGTGATCTTCGGCTCCAGCATCTGCCCCTTCATGACGCCTTCGCCCGCGGTAGGCGACGTCGGGGAGGCCAGGATCTTATGGACCACGTCCATCCCCTCGACGACGTGGCCGAACGCGGCAAACCCTTGGTTATCGCCCGGCTGGTCGGGCTTGGCGTCCAGGCCGCTCATATTGCCGATGATGATGAAGAAGTCGCTGGTCGCGGTCCCCGGCGCGCCGCGCGCCATGGAGATGGCACCATCGGTGTTGCTGAGCCCGGTCTTGGTCGTAGGTTCGTGCGCGATCGGTTTGAGCAACCGTTTCGGATCGTTGCTTGCCCCGCCCTGGATCAGGCCGAAATTGGGCGCCACCGGGTCCGCCCGGTAAAAAGACGTGCCGTCGTAACGCTTCTGATCGACGTAGCGCAGGAAGTTTGCGGACGTGATCGGCGCACGCTCGGTCTCCAGCTCGACCGTGATCGTCCCCACGCTCGTCTCGATCGCGACACGCGCCGTTGCCGGCTTCGTGACAGGGGCGGACGCTGGCGCGGGGGCAGCAGCGGGCATCTGCGCCAGGGCCGGCGTGGCGAGGAGGCACAGAAGGAGGGCGATTCGTCGCAGCATGGCCTAGCCATAGCGCATCATGCGCGACGGAGAAGCGTCAGCGTTGCCGCGTCCTCCTTTCCGCCAAACCAACGATTTAGCGCCGTGGTGACCGCCCCATCGCCGGGGGCGGCTGCCCGGAACAGCGTGAGCGACGATCGGACCTTCATGGCGTCCAGCGCGCCAAACACCCGCTCCGCATCGGCTTCCGGAAGACCATCGAGCGCGTGCAGGCATTCATGAAGCCGTGCCCCCAATATCGGATGACGCAGATAGGCCCGCGCCTCGTCCAGTGATCGGATCGCATAATGTTGCGCGGTCGGGCTTCGGCCTAGTCCGGCAATTTGCGGGAAGATGAACCAGATCCAATGGCTGGTCTTGCGTCCTCGCTGCAGCTCCTGGAGCGCGGTTGCATAGAGATCGGCCTGTGCCGTCAGGAAGCGATCGAGCTGGAACGGATCATCCATTCTTTGGGAACGCGCGGCTCAGGAAGGGCGATCCGCGCAGGCCAAATCGCCATGGATGATCGATCGCCTTGCTGATGCCGATGCGTGGCCCCACGATAATGTCCGCCGTCTCACCCAAAGCCAGCGCGAACGGCGGCCGATCCAGCGGTGCGCCGTCCAGCGCCTTGTCGATCCCCAGCGCCTGGGCAAGCTTGCCTGGGCCGCTGCACAAGGCGCGCGGATCGGCCAGGGTGCGTCGCCCCACCATTCTCTCAATGCCATACGTTGGGGCAAGCGCGCGGATCAGCACCGCGCTCCCCGGATGCACGCCGCCCACAAAGTTCAGGCACCAGTGGATGCCGTAGATCTTGTAGACATAGGCATGGGCCACAGGCCCGAACATGACCAGGTTGCGCCCGCGCGGGCCGCCAAAGGCGTGGCTGGCCGGATCGTCGATGTCATAAGCCTCGGTCTCGACGATCATCCCGCCGACGCCGTCGATCAGCAGGCTGGTCCCGATCAACGCGCGTGCCAGCTGCACCACCGGTTGCGTCCAGAAAGCGGCGGGCACAGGCTTGCTCATGGCGGCATTCCTGCCCGATCGGAGCCGGAAGGGCGAGCCTTACAAACCCCAGACGCGCATGGTCAGGCCGGCGTCGTCCATGTCTGTAGAAAAACCCGCCGAAAATTTTCGCCCAATATCTTGTCGGTGATCCGTGCCGGATAGCCTTTGCGCCGCAGCGCATCGGCTATCACGGCATAGCGATCGGGGCGATTGAGTCCGATCACGAACGGGGGCGGTCCCTCGCCGGGTGCGCCGACACCCGACGCCTTACGCCGTGCGATATCCGCATCCCATTCCTTCATGCTTTCGGGGGATGTATCGAACGGCGTCAGCAGGCCGTCCGTCCCGATCCCGACATGGTCTTCGCCGCAGACATTCAGGGCATGGACCAGGTGCGCCAGATAATCGTCCAGTACCGGTTGCGCGGGGGCCGCGACCAGGAAGGCGAGCTCGTAAATGCCGATCACACCGCCTTTTCCGGCCAGCGCACGCATCAGCCTGTCCGATTTGTTGCGCGGATGCGGGTGGACGGCTGCACATCCCGCATGCGTGATCAGCACGGGCCGGCGCGATGCCGCCAGCGCCGCAAGGCTGGATAGCTCATCGCTGTGGCTGATATCGACGGTAATGCCCAGATTGTTCATGCGGTCCACCGCCTCGCGGCCGAGCGGGCTCAGGCCGGTCGCTTGCGGCGCCAGCACGCCGGAAGCGAAAGGCGACTGCGTGTTATAGCTCAGCCCCATCACCAGCACGCCAGCGGTGCGGAAATGATCGATATTGGCGATCTGACCCTCCAGCATCCCCGCTGCCTCGAAGGAATAGATGACGCCGATCGCGCCAGGGGAGGCGGGCGAGAGATCCTTCGCGTCGACGACTTGCTTGAAGAGGGTGGGATTGCGGGCAATGCCTTTGGTCAGATCCGCAATTTGGGCGTCGGTCTCGTCCTTGGTCTGGTTGCCGCTACCGCCCAGCGTCATCTTGAAGGCGGTCAGACCGGACGAGCGCACCTGCGCCGCCGTGGCCGCATCCAACGGCGCATCGGGATCGATCGGCGCCATCAGATTGCCATCGATGATCGGCGAAGCGGACGAACGCCCGCGCCTGGCGTAGCTCGGCAGGGCGATTGCGGCGACCGCACCGGCCCCTGCTCTTATCATCGTGCGCCGATTCATCGCCACGTCCTCCCCGAAAGATGGCTAAAGTATGTAGGCGCCTACATATCGTCAACGCGTCATTGTGCGCGCGCTGACCTTGTCCATGATCCGGTCGTACATGGAGCGTCGTGCCAAAGCGTCGTCGAGGCGGTCCAGCAGCCGCACCACGTCCTGCGCCTCGTCGTTCAACTCCTTTGCGACCGTATTGAAGTCATCCCACAGCGGCGAGAGGCTGTCCCATAGCGTGCGGCCCTCGGCGGTGAGCGTCAGCATACGGCGTCGGCCGTCTTCGGGGGACGGCGTATTGTCCACTATGCCCGCTTTTTCGAGCGAGCGGCGGGCTTCGCTGACCGATGCATGGGAAATATGCAGCGCCGCCGCGATCTGGCCGACCGACATCGGGCCGTTGGCGACCAATTGTCGCAACACGCCGTACCAGCGCTGTTCGAAGCGGATCCCGTGCTCGGCATAGATGCGCGTCCCGTCCCGATCGATCCGTTCGGACAGGCGACGCAGCCGCGCGCCGAGCGCCTCGCCTCCGAAAGTGCGGCTATAATCCTCGGATGCGTCTGACATTATGCCTCAGCGCTTGCTGCCGAGCGGCGGGGCAGGCGGGACACCCCCGAAGGTGACGAGGCTTTCCGCACCGTTCTTGGCCAGAGCGGACACGCCGAAGAAATTATCGTCGATATTCACGCGGCGCAGGTCCGTCATCGTTGCGCCGGCAGGGACATCGCGATGGTCGCTCCAGCTGCTGCTGTCGGCCCGGCGCCAATATATGCGGTAGCCGGCTGCGCCCGGAACCGGCTCCCATGCGACATGCGTATCGTCGCTCAGCGCACCCGCGATCGTGACACGGGCGGGGGCCGCTGGAGCGGACGCGAGGTTGCGCAACATCGCGACGTTCAAGGCCGTCACCTTGGCCAGATAGGGGAAGTCGACCCAATCGATCGTGTCGCCATAGACGCGGCCATTTTCGGTGCGCAGCGATTGGTGCTGACGATCGTAATTCTCGGTCGCCTCCGAAAAGCGGATCGCCGGATAATCGGCTTCCAGGAAGGGAATGTGATCGCCGCCGCGCTGGAAGCGGTCGGGGCGCCGCACCGCCAGAACCTGCAGGCCGATCTCGCGATGGGCCGCGGCCTGAACGACCGTGGCCTTCGCTAGCGCGCGCGACGGGCTGTCATCCTCGCCGCCTGTGGCACGCTGCTGCTTCAGCCCGTCGGCATCGGCGGCGACGCGGATACCCTCGCTGAATACCCGCACGCGATCGGTGACATGTTCGCCGCCAATGCCATGGGTATTGCCGACAATATCGTTGTTGAGCACGGCCGCCACCTTCCAGCCCCGCGCCTTGGCGGTGTTGGCAAGCAATTTGCCGCCCCATAGCCCCTGTTCCTCGCCGGAGAGGGCCGCATAGACGATCGTCGCGGGAAACTTCTCGCGCGACAACAAACGTGCCGCCTCCAGAACCAGCGCCACCCCCGACGCATCGTCATTGGCGCCTGGAGCATCACTGGTAGCGTCCATCACGTCATTCACACGGCTGTCGATATGGCCCTGGACGATGATAACGCGATCCGGGTCGCCAGTGCCTTTTTGGATCGCGAGAACATCTTCCACCCTCACCCCGGCAGGGGCTCGTGGGCCGGTGAACGTGTCGCCGATCGTCTCGACCGTCAGGCAATTGCCGCATTGCCGACCAAGCGTCGTGAATTCGCCGGCAACCCAGCGACGGGCCGCGCCGATTCCGCGTACGGGATCTGTGGTCGTGGACAAGGTATGCCGCGTGCCGAAGCTCACCAGGCGTGCCACCGTCGCTTCCAGCGCTTTGGGGCTTGGCGCGGGCGCGGCCGCGGTCAGGAAGAAAAGCGGCGCCAGAAAAGCTAGCTGTCTCATACCGTCACATTGCGGCTGCTTCCGCGCGGGGGCAAGCGCACTGACCGGCTAACCTACGTTAGATGCACATTTTTTTGTCTCATTATCGGACCGGTTCGTGCGTCGCGCGGGGAACCGCAGGCGCCCCGACTGGTTGATGACATCATACCTCAATACTGATTGCAGGAGCGAAAATGAGCGCCCCCGAAAGTATAGACGCGCCGGCAACCGCCGCGCGCGACGGTGACGTGCGCACTAGCGAGGCGCCCCGTAATGAAAAGACCGTCATAGCATCGGTCGTGACGATCGCGAAACCGGCGCAGGAGCTTTATGCGTTCTGGCGTGACTTCTCGAATCTGACGAAAGTCATGGAGAATATCGAGCGAATTGATGTTCATGATCCCATTCGTTCGACGTGGATCGTGAAAGCTCCGGGGGATCGCACGGTTCAGTGGGATTCGCTCGTCACGGCGGATGAGGCGGGTCGGTTGATCGCCTGGGAATCGGTCGAAGGCTCGGAAATCCGCAACTCTGGCAAGGTCGAATTCAACGAAGTGCCGCATCGGGGCACGGTGGTGCGGGCGGTAATCGCCTATGATCCACCGGGCGGCGCCATCGCGCAATTCTTCGCCAAGCTATTCCAGCGTGAACCCGCACTGCAATCGCGCCGCGATCTGCGCCGCTTCAAGCAGTTCATGGAGACGGGCGAGATCAGCACGTCGGCACGCACTCGCGCTGAGGCGACCGATCTCCCGACCGCCGCTTAAACCACTCTCAAGCAAGGACAGGCCGAATGCGCGCTCTCACTTGGCACGGCAAGCATGACGTCCGCATGGAAACGGTGGATGATCCGGAGATCATCAACCCGCGCGATGCCATCATCAAGATCACCTCGACCGCCATCTGCGGTTCGGATCTTCACCTCTATGACCACTACATCCCGACGATGCAGACGGGCGATATCCTCGGCCACGAATTCATGGGCGAGGTGGTCGAGACCGGGGCCCGATCGACCCTGAAGAAGGGCCAGCGCGTGGTGGTGCCCTTCACCATCTCCTGCGGCGCCTGCTATTTCTGCCAGAAGCATCAATATAGCTGCTGCGACAACTCGAACCCCGCCGACAATCAGGACATTTCCGAACTCGCTTACGGCAACCGCATGGCGGGGTTGTTCGGCTACAGCCACATGACCGGCGGCTATGCTGGCGGACAGGCGGAATATGTGCGCGTGCCTTATTCGGATGTCGGCCCGATCGTGATCCCCGATGGTGTCGAGGACGACAAGGTCCTGTTCCTGTCGGACATCCTGCCGACCGGCTGGATGGCGGCGGAGAATGCCGACATCGAGCCTGGCGATACGGTTGCGGTCTGGGGCTGCGGACCCGTCGGCCTGTTCGCGATCCAGTCAGCCTTCCTGATGGGGGCACGCCGCGTCATCGCGATCGATCATTTCCCCCGTCGCCTGGAACTGGCGGCGAAGTTCGGCGCGGAAACGATCAATTTCAACGACACCAAAGTCTATGATGCGCTGATGGAGATGACCGGCGGGATCGGTCCCGACGCAGTGATCGATAGCGTCGGCCTTGAGGCACATGGCCTGTTCGTCGACAATGTCATCGATCAGTTCAAAGTATCGACCTTCCTCGGCACCGATCGCATCCACGCCTTGCGCCAGGTAATCCTGGCGTGCCGCAAGGGTGGTCGGGTGTCGGTTCCGGCCGTCTATGGCGGCTTCGTCGACAAATTCCCCATGGGCGCCTTCATGGAGAAGGGGCTCACGATGAAAACCGGGCAGACCCACGTACAGCATTATCTGCCCGGCCTGCTCAACGCGATCATGGAGGATAAGGTGGATACCACCTTCCTGATCTCGCATCGCCTGCCGCTGGAAAATGCACCCGACGGCTACAAGCTGTTCCACGACCATCAGGATATCGCCACCAAGATCGTGCTCAAGCCCGGTCTGGAGAAGATCAACGTCGAAATGCCTACTTCGGAGAGCTATCATGGGTAACGGCAAGCTTGCGATCGTCACCGGCGCCTCGACCGGTATCGGCTTCGAAATCGCCCATCTCGCGGCGCAGGACGGTTATGATCTGCTGGTCGTCGCCGACGAGCCGTTGATCAACAATGCCGCGGACGACTTCAAACGACATGGCACACAGGTGACATCGATCGAGGCGGATCTTGCCACGTTCGAGGGCAACGACACGCTGCTGGCCGCCGCCAACGGTCGCTCGATCGACGTGCTGGTGGCAAATGCCGGTCGCGGGCTGGGACGTGCCTTCGTCGATCAGGATGTCGCCGATTGGCGCCGCGTGATCGATACCAACGTCACCGGCACCACCTATCTGCTGCAGAAGGTCGCGCAGCAGATGCAGGCGCGCAACGAGGGCAAGATCTTGATCACCGGTTCGATCGCCGGGCTGATTCCGGGCGCCTATCAGGCGGTGTATAACGGCACCAAGGCCTATCTCGACAGCTTCTCCTACGCCCTGCGCGAGGAACTGCGGGATACCGAGGTGACGGTCACCGTGCTGATGCCGGGCCCGACCGAAACCGAATTCTTCGAACGCGCCGACATGATGGATACCAAGGTCGGCGTCGACAAGAAGGAGGATCCGGCGGCAACCGCGAAGAACGGCTGGGATGCCATGAATTCGGGCGCGGGCCATGTCGTCTCCGGCTGGATGAACAAGCTGCAGGCGGCGATCAGCCACATCACCCCGGACAGCGTGCTGGCGCACCGCCATACTGCGATGGCGGAGCCCGGCTCCGCCAAAGAGTCCAGCAACGCTGATCAATAACTCGGGTTGGGTTTATGAGGCCGCTCCGGTAGACGCCGGGGCGGCTTTTTCTATGGAGCGTCCACATGAAGATCGGGTTTATCGGCCTCGGTAATATGGGCAGCGTGGTCGCCCGCAACCTGATGAAGGCGGGGCATGACGTCACCGTCTGGAACCGCTCCCCAGGCAAAGCGGACGCCTTGGTGGCAGAGGGGGCAATTCGTGCCGCGACGCCGGCCGAAGCCGCGCAAGGCGATGTCGTGCAAACCATTCTGGCCGACGACACGGCGCTGGAGGCGGTGAGTTTCGGCCCGGACGGCATCCTCTCCGCGCCGTCCAAAGCCATCCACGTGTCGCACAGCACGATCAGCGTGAAGCTGGCCGAGCGCCTGACGCAGGCGCATGCGGATCACGGCTCGGTGCTGGTGTCCGCGCCCGTTTTCGGTCGTCCTGCGGCCGCCGAGGCGGCGAAGCTGTTCATCGCCGCGGCAGGCCCGGCCGATGCACTCGACATGTGCGAGCCGGTCTTCGATGCGATCGGGCAGAAGACCTTCCGGATCGGGGGTCATCCGCCCGCAGCCAACATCGTGAAATTGTGCGGAAATTTCATGATCCTGGCCGCCGTCGAAGCTTTGGCGGAGGCGATGACGCTGGCGCAGAAGCACGGTGTCGCCAAGGCCACGCTGCTGGAGGTGATGACGGGGACGCTGTTCGGCTCGCCCGCTTACCAGATCTATGGCGATATTATGGTGCGCGACGCATTCCGTCCGGCGGGCTTCGCGGCGCCGCTCGGCTTGAAGGACATGAATTTGGTGAGCGCGGCCGCGACAACGGCGTGGGTGCCGATGCCGGCATTGTCGGTCCTGCGCGACCATTTGATGGCCACGGTCGCCCGTGAGGGCGAGGAGATTGACTGGTCCGGCATCGCGAAAATTATCGCTGAAGATGCAGGGGCTTAGCCGGAAACGAATCTCGTTTCGCGCCGTTGCTAGGCGATGGCCAAGAGTATCTTGAATCAAGGGCGGGCGACGGCGCCATTCCGGGATGCGCCCCGCGGCAATACCGCTTTGCTGATCCTCGACATGATCACGGAGATGGATTTCAGCGGTGCCGACGCGATGCTGCGCGATACGATCAGCGCCTCCGATCGGATCCTGCGCCTGCGCGAGGCGGCCGACAAAGCAAGGCTGCCGGTCATCTACGTGAACGATAATTTCGGCGAGTGGCATTCGGAACGATACCGGCTGGTCGAACGCGCGATTACGAGCGATGCGGCGCGTGAATTTGTCGCGAAACTGGCCCCGCGGGATGGCGATTATTTCATCATCAAGCCGCAATTTTCCGGTTTTTATGCCACCAATCTGCCGGTTCTTTTACCCAAATTGGGGGTCGATCGGCTGGTAATTACCGGCATTGCGGCGGACATATGCGTGATGTTCACCGCCGCGGACGCGCATATGCGGGACTATGCGCTGTGGATTCCCGAGGATGCGGTGGCCGCGCAGACCCGCGAACGGCGTCGCTGGGCACTCGAAATCATGAAGCAAAGCATGGGCGCGGAGGTGCGCCCGACCGATAAAATGACGCTCGCGCGCTGGTCCAAACCACCCAAGAAGACCCCAGCCGAGCAGGATTGAGCGCTCCACGACGGTCCCGCGCCGTGCGGTTGCCGGGGCTGGATCGATCAGACTGACCGCGCTTTCGCATTTGCCGGGGCGGGGAGCGCCCCCTACATCGCAGCCATCCACTTCATCGGAAGACATGATGGCAGAGTTCGACGTTGACCTATTCGTAATCGGTGCTGGCTCAGGTGGGGTGCGCGCCGCGCGCGTCGCCGCCGGCCATGGCGCAAAAGTGGCGATTGCGGAGGAATATCGGGTCGGCGGCACCTGCGTCATTCGCGGCTGCGTGCCCAAGAAGCTGCTCGTCTACGGCGCCCATTTTGCGGAGGATCTGGCGGATGCGCGCCGCTTCGGATGGAAGGTTCCCGATTGCGAGTTCGACTGGAAGACGTTGCGCGACAATGTGCTGGGCGAAGTCACGCGCATTTCCGGTATTTATGGCGAGACGCTGGAGAATAATAAGGTCGAAGTCCTTCACGAACGCGCGACGGTTGCCGGCGCGCATGAGGTGAAGCTGGCGAGCGGTCGCACGGTGACCGCCAAATATATCCTGATCGCGACCGGCGCGACGCCGGCGATACCCGACATTCCAGGCAAGGAATTGGGCATTACCTCGAACGAGGCCTTCCATCTGGACGACGTTCCGAAGCGGATCATGATTGCGGGTGCGGGCTATATCGCCAACGAATTTGCGGGCATTTTCCATGAATTCGGGTCGCGCGTGACGGTGATCAACCGCACCAACGTCATCCTGCGCGGCTATGACGAGCAGATCCGCGATCGGCTGCTGCAGATTTCCAGTGGCAAGGGGATCGATTTCAAATTCCATGCCGAGATGGAGCGGATCGAGAAGCAGGATGACGGCTCGCTGCTGGTCCATATCGTCGATGACGATCCGATCGCATGCGACGTGGTGATGTTTGCCACCGGCCGCCAGCCGCTTACCAACCTAGGGCTGGACAATGCGGGCGTCGAACTCAACGATCGGGGCGCGATCAAGGTCGACGACGACAACAAATCGACCTGCGACAGCATATACGCGGTTGGCGATGTCACCGACCGAATCCAGCTGACCCCCGTGGCTATCCGGGAAGGCCAGGCTTTTTCCGATACCGTGTTCGGCAACAAACCCCATCGCGTCGACTATGACAATGTGCCGTCCGCGGTGTTCAGCCATCCGCCCATGGCGGGCGTCGGGCTGACCGAGGGCAAAGCGCGCGAGAAATATGGCGCGATCAAGGTGTTCACATCCGATTTCCGCGCGATGAAGAATGTGCTTGCCGGCCGGAACGAGCGTGCCTTGTATAAGATGATCGTCCACCCGGAGACGGATGTCGTCCTAGGAATCCACATGATCGGCCCGGACGCGCCGGAAATCCTGCAGGCAGCGGCCGTCGCGGTAAAAGCCGGACTGACCAAGCAGGCATTTGACGACACAGTCGCCCTGCATCCCAGCATGGCCGAAGAATTAGTGCTGATGCGCTGATAGCATCCTTGTTTCCCGGCATCTCCTCCGCTTAGGGGGTGCCGGGGGAATGCGATGTCTGAGCTGAATTATTTCTTCGTCTGCGGGGCTGCGAAGTCCGGCACAACTTGGCTGCAGCGCACACTGGATGCGCATCCAGAAGTGCAATGTTCGGGAGAAGGGCACTTCATCGAGCGTTTCAGCGTCCCGCTTGCAAAAATATTGCGCGAATATGCTGAAAAGATGACGGTCGTCTCACGACTCGTTTATGAGGATACGCCTTTTTATCCACCAATCGTGCAGGATGATCTCGATCGGGTGGTGCGAAACTTCATCATCGAACGGTTGATGAAACGGCAGCCCAAGGCGGGGGTCCGATGGATTGGCGACAAGACGCCGCGTTATACGCATTGCCTTCCGGCCCTTCTGCGTCTTTTCCCCGAGGCGCGCATCATTAATATCGTTAGAGATCCTCGCGACGTGGCAATGGCCCGCATGCATCATGCCCGTCGGTCCGGCGTGCCTGAGCGCGTGGCGGATGGTACCCCGGAGCGCCTGACCTTCATTGGCGATAGCGGTCAGGCCTGGAAGCAGAGCGTGGCGCCAGTTGAAGCCTTCGCGCGGGATCATCCCGGCGTCGTCCACACGCTTAAATATGAGGATTTGATCGCGGCGCCGGTCGAGCAGGCGCAAGCCCTGTTCCGCTTCCTGGATGTGCAGCACGACATCGCATTGATGCAGCGCGTGACTGCGGCGACGTCGTTCGAGGCCATGTCGGGCCGCAAGCCAGGGGAGGAGCATCCCACATCCTTTTTGCGCAAAGGGGTTGCGGGCGATTGGATCGGCCGGTTGGAGCCAGCGGAATTGGCGCTG
Source organism: Sphingomonas sp. ASY06-1R (assembly GCF_052180265.1). GTDB lineage: Bacteria > Pseudomonadota > Alphaproteobacteria > Sphingomonadales > Sphingomonadaceae > Sphingomonas_I. Next base: position 1,549,054 of record NZ_CP197464.1, read on the forward strand.
CTGGACACGTCCTGCGGTGAGCTGATGCGTGCGAACGGCTATGCTTGAGCCAGGCCGCGTGGCGGTGCGTGATCGGCCGTCATAAAGGCGATGCTTCCGAGCATCGCCCGCTTGCCCTATGGTGGGGAGGTGGTAGCCGCATTGACCCTGGATACGCACCCCGCCTTCGCGGACGCGGCGGCATGGGAGGCGCATCTGCGGCAGGATCGGCGTCGATCCGAACATACGATCCGCGCCTATGCCGCGACCGCGCGCCGGCTGATCCGCTTCGTCGGCACGCATCGTGCAGCCGCGATCACGTCGCGCGATCTCGTCAGCGTCGACGCGGCGGAATTGCGGGCCTTTCTGGCGGCGCGGCGCGGCGAGGGATTGGCCAATGCCTCTGCGGCGCGGGAATTGTCCGCGCTGCGCGGCTTCTTGGCCTATGTCGCAAAAGGTGAAGGCACCGCCGCGCCGCCGCGTTTGCGCGGCCCGCGTGTCAAGAAGGGTGTCCCGCGGCCGGTTTCCCCGGCGGATGCGATCGCCATTGCGGACGATGCGGAGGATGAGGGGCGCGAACCCTGGATCGGCCTGCGCGACCGCGCCGTGCTGTTGCTACTATATGGCGCGGGCCTGCGCGTCGGTGAAGCGGTCGCCCTTACCGGGGCCGTGCTGCCGCTGGGAGACACGCTGGTCGTGACCGGCAAGCGCAACAAGACGCGGATGGTGCCGCTGCTGGCGGCTGTCCGCGAGGCGATACAGCTCTACATCGACGCGAGCCCCTGGGGCGTCAGCCGCGATCTGCCCATTTTCAGGGGCGCAAAGGGCGGCCCACTTTCGGCCGACATCATCCGCCGCGCAGTGCGCGCGGCGCGGGCAAGGCTGGGCCTGGGCGAGCGCACCACGCCGCACGCGCTGCGCCACAGCTTCGCTACGCACCTGCTCGGGCGTGGCGCAGATTTGCGTTCGCTGCAGGAACTGCTCGGCCATGCCAGCCTGTCATCGACGCAGGTTTATACCGGCGTCGATGCCGCCCATTTGCTGGACGTCTATCGCAACGCGCATCCCCGCGCGTAGCATGGAGCTTGCTGTGCGGCGCGTTACCGATGTTTGACGTTAATCGGGAATGCTATCCTGAATTTGCCTCGCGCAAGCTTATTCATGATAATCAATGCTGGATCGATAACGCTTTAACGTCGCCGGCCTCCGACACACTGCTAGATGCGCTCGCCCGCAACATTCGCTTTGGAGAGCAGCCATTGCGCGGCTGCCGTGACGTGCACGCTCTTTTCGCCTTCCTGGGTGAGAAGATGATGGCGGAAGGCCGTTAGCTTTGGATCGAACGGCGCAACGAGGTGGCCTGCCGCCAATTCGTCCTCGACCAAAGCCAGGCTGGCAAGTGCGATTCCCTGACCAGCGACAGCGGCCTGGATCGCGTGGCTTTCCTCGGAAAAGCGCAGCAGCGGCGTCTCTTCCGGTTCAGGCAAGTCCGCCGCTGCGAACCAGCGTGCCCAGGTCGGGTTCTGCCGATGACGTCGACGCCACTGAAATTCAATCAACGGTCGTAGCGCCAGATCGGCGACTGTCTCGACCCGCAGCATCGGATTGAAGACCGGCGCGAAACGATCGGCGAACAAGGGAACGACGTCAAAGCCTGGATACGGGCCTTCCCCGTAGCGGATGGCTATATCGACACCCGCCGCACCAAGGTCGACCACATCATTGGACGCCTGGAGCTGAAGGTCGATGTGGGGATGAAGCGCGCGGAAATCCGCTACGCGTGGGATGAGCCAGCGCGCGGTAAATGCGATCGTCGCCGAGATCGTGACCCGGGCACGGCTGCGTCGCCGGGTAAGGCGCTCCAGTGTGTCCGCGAAGGCGTCCAACCCATCTCGCAGGACTGGATAGAGCTGCGCCCCGGCATCGGTCAGCACGACCTTGCGGGTTCGGCGTTCGAAGAGTGAAAGCCCGCTATACTCCTCAAGTGCCCTGATCTGATGGCTGACGGCCGCGGGCGTGACGGCAAGCTCCTCAGCGGCTTTCTTGAAGCTGTCGTGGCGAGCTGCTGCCTCGAAGGCGCGCAGCGCGGAAAGAGGCGGAAGGCGTCGTATCATGGCTGAGCCTACCTCATCTATCAGGTGAAAATTCGTCGTTTGTCATAGATCCGCGAAGCACCGACCTACCAGGTAGCACTCTGTGCATCGGTTAGATTTTCTTCGCCGTCACCGATATCGAAGGAGGCAGACGATGGATCTGGAACGCGTGGTCACCTCGCCCGATAATTACGAGGCGTTCCTGCTGTCGCAGGGCATCAAGTTCGGGAATCTGCTATTCATCTCCGGCCAGGCCGGTGCCGGCGACGATGGCAAGATCGTTGAGGGCGGCTTTCGTGCGCAGGGCGAGCAGGCGTTCGCAAACTTGCGCCGTGCGCTAGAGGCCGGTGGATCGAGCCTCGACGACGTCATCAAGGTTACGATCTTCGTTACCGACATGGGCAACTTCAAAGAGGTCGTCGAGCTCCGTCGAAAGTTTTTTTCGGAGCCGTATCCGGCAGACACGATCGCGGAGGTGAAGGCGCTGTACGATCCCTCGGTCATGATCGAGATCGAGGCGATCGCCGGCATCCGCGATAGCCGGATGCGCGACTGAGTTGATCGGCATTTTGCGCGAACGGCGCGCCAATCCAGGTTTAGCGTGGGCTTGGATTGCCGCGGCGCGTGCTGCGTCCGGCAGTGACAATCGAGGAACTCGGCAACGGGGCCGTTACAGTGCGCGTTCGATCAATGCGGCGACTTCGCGCGGGTGGGAGAGGAGCGAGACGTGGCTGGAGCGGAGTTCGATCTTCGTGGCACGCATACGTGTTGCCATGAAGCGCTGCAGATCGGGGTTGATCGTGCGGTCTTCCGTCGAAATTGCGTAGAAGCTGGGCTTGGTACGCCATGCCGCGACGCTGGTCCGCCCCGCGAGCAGGCTTTTTTGGAACGACTCCTGCACGGCGAAGAGCGCGCGTGCCTTGGCGGGCGGCAGGTCGCCCGCGAAATCGCGCAGGAACGCCTGCTCGGTCAGGCGGCCCTCGTCCCCGTCGTAGACGATGCCGGCCGAAGCGGGCGGGGCGGGGAAGCGGGCGGCGAGCGCGGCATAATCTTCGCCCGCATCAGGCGCGCGCGCCGCGACATAGACTAAGGCGGAGACGTTCAGGTGGACGCCCGCCTCGCTCACGATCATGCCGGAGAAAGAGTGGCCCGCCAGGACGGTCGGCCCGTCCTGCCGGTCCAGCACTTTGCGGCATGCAGCGACTGCCGCGTCCAGCGTCGTCAGCGGGTTCTGCACCGACGTAACGTTGAGCCCCTTGGCCTGCAGGAGGGGAATGACCTCCGACCAGCTCGATCCATCAGCGAACAGCCCGTGGACGAGCACAACATTCTTCGCCCGCGGTTTGGACCGACCCTGGGCGGCTGCCGGCGCGGCAATCGCTGCGGCCGCCAGCACGCTTGATGTAAAAAGCCGACGATCGACGTGCATGACAGCCTCCTAGGATCGGCGACACCAGACCGCCGGGGCGACGAACTTACTCCGGCAGGAAGTCCGGCACGGACAGATAGCGTTCGCCGGTATCGTAGTTGAAGCCGAGGATGCGGCTGCCTGGTGCGTCCTTGAGCTTTTGTGCGATCGCGGCGAGGGTCGCGCCGGACGAAATGCCGACGAGCAGGCCTTCCTGGCTGGCCGAACGGCGCGCAAATTCCTTGGCGTCATTCGGATCGACCTGGATTACGCCATCCAGCGCCCCGGTGTGCAGGTTGGCGGGAATGAACCCCGCGCCAATGCCCTGGATCGGGTGCGGGCCGGGCTGCCCGCCGGAGATGACGGGCGACAAGGTCGGCTCGACCGCGAAGGTCTTGAGGTCGGGCCAGACCTGCTTGAGCGTTTCCGCAACGCCGGTGATGTGGCCACCCGTGCCGACGCCGGTGATGATCATGTCGATCGGCGTGTCGCGGAAATCGTTGAGGATTTCCTGGGCGGTGGTGCGGACATGGACGTCGATATTGGCGGGGTTTTCGAACTGCTGGGGCATCCAGCTGTTCGGCGTCTGGCCGATGATCTCGATCGCGCGCTCGATCGCGCCCTTCATGCCCTTCTCACGCGGGGTGAGATCGAAGCTGGCGCCGTAGGCGAGCATCAGGCGGCGCCGCTCCAGCGACATGCTTTCCGGCATGACCAGGATCAGCTTATAGCCTTTGACCGCGGCGACCATGGCGAGGCCGACGCCGGTATTGCCGGAGGTCGGCTCGACAATGGTGCCGCCGGGCTGCAGATCGCCCGATTTTTCGGCCGCTTCGATCATCGCCAGTGCGATGCGATCCTTGATCGATCCGCCAGGATTGGACCGTTCCGACTTGATCCATACTTCGGCATCGCCGAACAGCCGCTGAATGCGGATGTGCGGGGTATTGCCGATCGTTTCGAGGACGCTGTTCACTTTCATTTTGCCATCTCCTGGCCTGGAATATTCTCAAGGGTCTTTGGTGGTTCGAATGTACGCGCCTGTACCAGTTCCGGAAACAGGCGGGACCATAATATGGTTACACCGATAGCGCCGAAGCCACCGAGCACGACGGCCGGCACCGCGCCGATCAATGCCGCCAGGAAGCCGCTTTCGGCCTCGCCCAATTCGTTGGAGCCGGAGATGAACAGCGTGGAGACGGCACCTACCCGCCCACGCATATCATTCGGCGTCCAAATCTGGATGAGCGACTGGCGGACATAGACGGACAGCATGTCGCAGGCGCCCAGCACCGCAAGGCAGACCAGCGACAAGGGTACCCAGCGCGACAGGCCGAAGCCGATCGTGCAGACGCCGAACAGCGCGACGGCGAACAGCATCTTCACGCCGACATTATGCTTCAGCGGCCGGATCGAGAAGTAGAGCGCCATGGCAGCCGACCCCAGCGCCGGTGCCGCGCGCAGATGGCCCAAGCCCTCGGCACCGACCTTCAGGATATCGCGCGCATAGATGGGCAGCATCGCGGTGGCGCCCCCCAGCAAAACGGCGAAAAGATCGAGGCTGATCGCGCCGAGCACGACGCGATTATGGCGTACATAATGGAGGCCATCGATCATCTGCCGCCACGGATTGGCCTTTCGATCCAGCGTCGTCTTCGGGATCGGCCGGATGAACATCATCGATGCTGCCGCGAGCAGGAAGAGGCCGGAGGAGACGGTGTAAGGCAACCAATGCCCCGCTGCGTAGAGATAGCCACCCAATGCGGGACCACCGATCGCCCCGACCTGCCAGGCGATCGCCGACGCCGCGATAGCGGTGGGCAGCACGGCCGCCGGCACCAGATTGGGCGCAAGCGCGCCGATCGCGGGGTTGGCAAAAGCACGGCAGATGCCGAGCAGGATTGCGACGATGTAGATGGCGGGCAGGGTGGTCGTGTCGTGCCATCCCAGAAAAGCCAACCAGCCCGCGCACAGCGCCTCTGCCACGAGCACGATACGGGCGATCAGGCGCCGATCGACCCGATCCGCCGTCCAGCCGGTAATCAGCGTCAGGACGGCAAGCGGCACGAACTGGGCGATGCCGACCATCCCGAGCTGGAAGGCTGCTTCCTTGGGCGACATGGTGCGCCGGGCGATGTCATAGACCTGCCAACCGATCACCACGACCATCGCATTCTGGGCGATCGTCGTGCTGAACCGGGTCAGCCAGTAGAAGCGGAAATCGCGGAAGGAAAAAGGGGACGGCGGCTTCGTCATCGCCATGCTCTAGGCCCGGGTCGAAGCCCCTCGCAACCCGGAATAGCCCAGTGCGACACTAGGTTTTCTTCACCCCTCTCATAAGCTGTCAGCCGACCCGTCGATCCGTGTTACCGATGAAGCTGATCAGGTCGCGCGTCAGCCGATCCTTGGCGGTGGCGGTCAGCCCGTGCGGCTCGCCTTCATATTCGACAAGCTGTGCCTGCGGAATCGCGCGGGCGGCGGCGCGCGCCGATAGGTCGATCGGCACGGTCTGGTCCGCCGTCCCATGCACGATCAGGGTCGGCACGGTGAAGGCGGCAAGATCGGGCCGGAAGTCCGTCTTGCCGAAGGCGTCGATGCAATCGAGCACGCCCTTGATCCCGGCCTGCGCCGCCATGCGCTCGAACTGGTGCAAGACTTGTTCGCTGACCGGACTGGAGATGAAGCCCGCACCGTAAAAGGCCTTCGCGAATTGCGCGAAAAAAGCCGCGCGGTCCTTGCGGATCGGTGCCTTCATCTGTTCGTCAAAGACGCTGCCATCCACTCCGTCAGGATTGCTGTCGTCCTTCAAAAGATACGGCACGACCGATGCGATGAGGGCGACACTGCACACGCGCTTGCCGCCGTAGCGCGACATGTAGCGCGCAATCTCACCACCGCCCATGGAGAAGCCGACGAGGGTCGCGTCCTCCACGCCCGTGACTTCGAGCAGCTGCGCGAGATCGTCGGATAATGTGTCATAGTCATAGCCGGTCCAGGGCTGGCTCGACCGCCCGAAGCCGCGCCGGTCATAGGCAATGACGCGATGCCCGGCTTCCGCGAGCGCGAGCGCCTGATCTTCCCAACTATCGGCGTTCAATGGCCAGCCGTGAATCAGCACGACCGGGCGTCCGGACCCCCAATCCTTCACATAGAGATCCACGTCGTCATGCGTGTTGATGTAGGGCATCGATCATCTCCGGCGGCTGGGAATTGAGGGAACGCGCGGCGATGGGTTCCGCCGCACGCCGCGATCGTTGGAATGCGTGTCAGGCCGCGCCGACATCGCCGTGGCTGCCTGGTTGCGCCGTGCTGACCTCTCGCGACGATGGATTGCGGATGGATGGCCGCAGGCGGGAGAGGCTGCAAATACCAGCGGCGATGGTGAGCGCGCAGGCAATTAGCGGCGGGATGAACGAGGAACCGAAGCCGAGTGCCAGCATCGAGGCAACGCCGGTGGCACCCATCGTCTGTCCGACGAGGCGCGTGGTGGAGACCAGTCCGCCGGCAGATGCCGCGCGCTCGCGCGGCGCCGACCCGACGATGAGGCGGGCGTTGGGCGACAGGAACAGGCCGAAGCCCGCGCCGCACAGCGCCATGCGCCAGGCGACGTCGAAATATTCGGGCTGGGCCGGCAGGAAGGACAGCAGGACGAGCGCGACGGTTGCGATTGCCATCCCGATGCCGCCCAGTAGCCCGGCGGGATAACGATCGGAGAACGAGCCGGCGATCGGCGCGACGATCATGGTCGTCAACGGCCAGGGGGCGAGCATGGCGCCCACCTCGCTCGGCGCGAAGCCGAAACTATGTTGCAGCCGGAAGGGCAAAGAGAGGATCAGCGTCTGCGACGCGAAGAAGGCCATGAACGCGCCCGCGACCGAAAGGGCGAGGACGGGCCGCGACAGCAGATCCACCGGCAGGATCGGGAAGGGTTCGCGCCGTTCATGGAACACCAACGCGACCCCGAAGAGCAGGCCGATCACCACCACCGCGGCGCTGACCACCGGCGAATTGCCGTGCACCAGCGCCTCGAGCCCGGCGATAACCAGCCCGAAAGTGGCCATGTTCAGCATCGCCCCGGCCAGATTGTAGCTTCCCGCAACGGGAGGCACGTCCGGCAGCGCCCATCGGCCGAGCGCGAGGGAGAGGATGGCAAAAGGCGCGGCGATGGCGAAGACCCATGGCCATGGCGCCACCGACAGGATCAGGCCGCCCGCCGTTGGCGCCATCGCGGCGGACACCGAGCCCATGATATTGTTGAGGCCCAGGCCGCGGCCGAGATGCTTGGCCGGATAAACCCGGCGGATCATCGCGGCCATGACGGACAGCGCCGCTGCCGCGCCCGCCGCCTGCAAGGCGCGGACGACCAGGAGGAAGCCGAGGCTGTGCGCGAAGAAGCACAGGATCGTCGCGATGGTGAAGACGAGCTGGCCACCCTGGTAGAGCCGTTTCAGCCCGATACGATCGCCGAGCGCCGAGAAGGGCAGCAGCGCCATTACCAGAACGAGCTGATAGACGGTCACCACCAGGACCGCGGCAGAACTATCCACCCGCAGATCGCGCGCGATCGTGGGCAGCGCCACCGTCGCGATCGCGCCGTCGATGATGGTCAGCATCGTGCCGAGGCTGATGGCCGCCACCGCCAGGAAAAGGCGGCGCCCCTCAAGCCCGGCGCCGATCTGTTCGACATTGCTCGGTTTCATGGACGCAAAGATTTCCTCGGGCGTACCTGGCTAGACATGGCAGCCGTTATGCCTAATGCCGCGCACTTCAAAGGAGCAGATGACAATGGGTTACCGTGTGGTTGTAGCGGGCGCGACCGGCAATGTCGGGCGCGAAATGCTCAACATCTTGGCGGAGCGAGAGTTTCCGATTGATGAAATCGCCGTTCTGGCATCGTCGCGTTCGGCCGGCGACGTCATCGACTTCGGCGAAACCGGTAAGAAATTGACGGTGCGCAACATCGAGCATTTCGATTGGGCGGGCTGGGACATGGCCTTGTTTGCCATCGGCTCCGAGGGCACAAAGAAATATGCGCCGATCGCGGCTGCGGCGGGATGCACGGTGATCGACAATAGCTCGCTCTATCGGATGGACCCGGACGTTCCGCTGATCGTGCCCGAGGTGAACGCGCACGCGATCGACGGCTATCGCAAGCGCAACATCATCGCCAACCCGAATTGTTCGACCGCCCAGATGGTGGTGGCGCTGAAGCCGCTGCACGATGTCGCGACGATCAAGCGCGTTGTGGTGGCGACCTATCAGTCGGTGTCCGGCGCGGGCAAGGCGGGGATGGACGAGCTGTTCGAGCAGAGCCGCAACATCTTCGTCGGCGATCCGGCTGAGCCCAAGAAGTTCACCAAGCAGATCGCGTTCAACGTGATCCCGCACATCGACAGCTTCCTGGACGACGGTTCGACCAAGGAAGAGTGGAAGATGGTGGTCGAGACCAAGAAGATCCTCGATCCCAAGATCAAGGTGACCGCGACCTGCGTGCGCGTGCCCGTATTCGTCGGCCATTCCGAAGCGATCAATATCGAGTTCGAGAATGAGATCAGCGCGGCCAAGGCGAAGAGCATCCTGCGCGAGGCGCCGGGCGTGATGCTGATCGATAAGCATGAGGATGGCGGCTACGTCACGCCGATCGAGTGCGTCGGCGAATATGCGACCTTCATCAGTCGCGTGCGCGAAGACCCGACGGTCGACAGCGGCCTCAGCCTGTGGTGCGTCAGCGACAATCTGCGCAAGGGCGCCGCGCTGAACGCGGTGCAGATTGCCGAGCTGCTGGGTCGGCGCCATCTGAAGAAGGCGGCATAAGATCTTGAACTATCTGCGCAGTTGGCGTGCCCTTCCGGCATCCCAGCTGCGCATGATTGCCGTGCTGGCGGGCGCGGTGATCGTGGCCAACATCCGCCAGCCTTACCCCGAAATCGCTCCGCTGCAGCATATCCCGACGATCTTGCTGATGCTCGCGGCGCCCTTGCTGCTGCGCCGCTGGCCGATGTCGGGCAAGGCGGTGGGCTGCGTGCTGGCCTTCTTCCTGCTGCATACGTTTGCGGGCCGTTACACCTATTCGAACGTGCCGTATGATGCGTGGGTGCGTGCGCTATTTGGCGTTTCCATCGATCAGACGTTCGGACTGGTGCGCAACAATTTCGATCGCCTCGTCCATCTCAGTTTCGGCCTCTTTGCGATCCTGCCCTTCGCCGAGGCGGCGCACCGCTACGGCCGGATGGCACGCGGCTCGGCGCTCTTCAGCGCCTTTCTGTTCGTGGGCGCGATCAGCGCATTGTACGAGGTGTTCGAATGGATCCTGACGCTGATCCTCGCACCCGGGATGGCGGACGATTATAACGGCCAGCAGGGCGATATGTGGGACGCCCAGAAGGATATGGCGATCGCGATGTTCGGCGGGGCGCTGGTGTCGCTGGGGATGGCGGTGCGGATGCGGCGCGACCCTTCATCATTGCGAGGCTCGTAGCGAACCAGCGATCTTATTGTCTGGGACTGATTGCTTCGCTGCATGCGCAATGACGACGGCTAAATATCCTGCGCTGCGGCCCAGCCGCTGGCCCAGGCCCATTGGAAATTATAGCCGCCCAACCAGCCGGTCACGTCCACTGCTTCCCCCACGAAATACAGGCCGGGAAGGTGGCGCGCCGCCATCGTCTTGGAGGAGAGGCCGTCGGTCGAGACACCGCCGACGGTGACTTCGGCCTTGGCGAATCCTTCGGTGCCGTCGGGCTGGAAAGGCCAATCGGCGAGTTTCGCCTCGATCTCGCGCAACTGGCTGTCGCGCTGTTCGTCGAGCGGGCTGTCGGCCCCGAGCCGCTCCGCCAGCGCGGTGGCGAGACGATCCGGCAACAGAGTGCCGAGTATCGACCGTAACGTCGCGCGTGGGCGCTGGCGCTTGGCCTCGATCAGCCAGCCCGATTGGCCGGGCAGGAAATCGATCCCGATCGGCTGGCCATGCCGCCAATAGGAAGAAACCTGCAGGATGGCGGGGCCGGACAGGCCGCGGTGCGTGAACAAGGCGGCCTCCGCGAAGGCGGCCTTGCCGGCGCGCGCGACGACGGGCGCGGCGACCCCGGACAGGGAGCGGAACAGCGCTTCGTCCTGCGGGAGAGTTAGCGGGACCAGCGCAGGGCGAGGTTCGACCACCTTGAGCCCGAAGCGCCGTGCCAGATCATAGGCAAAGCCGGTGGCGCCGATCTTGGGAATGGAAGGCCCGCCGGTCGCGACGACCAACGCGGGGGCGGTCGCGATACGGTCGCCATACCGGACGCTGAAACGGCCGTCGGCATGGGAGACATCGGCGATGGCGGTGCCGAGGTGGAGCGTCACGTCGCCGCGCGCGCATTCATCGAGCAGCATCGCCACGATCTGCCGGGCCGAGCCATCGCAGAAGAGCTGGCCTAGCGTCTTTTCGTGCCAGGCGATGCCATGGCGCTCGACCAGATCGAGAAAGTCGCGCGCGCTATACCGGCTCAGTGCGGAGCGCGCATAATGCGGGTTGGCGGACAGAAAGCGATCGGGCGCGGTCCCCAAATTGGTGAAGTTGCAGCGACCGCCACCCGAGATAAGGATCTTCTTGCCGGGCTCATCCGCGTGATCGATCACCAGCGTCCGCCGTCCGCGTTGCCCGACGGCGGCAGCACACATCAGCCCGGCGCCGCCCGCGCCCAGGATGATCGCATCATATGTGTCGGGACCGGCCATGTCCCGCCGTGCCATGGCGCGCCGCGTCTTGCCAGCCGGTCCGCGCAATGCCAACGCATCCCGATGAGCGAGACCATGACAGGCGGCTGCCAGTGCAGGCGGGTGCGCTACACGGCACAGATCGCCAGCGATGATGCCTATCTGTGCCATTGCACGATGTGCCGCCGGGCGACCGGCGGGGCATCGATCGCCTTTGTGAGCGTGCCGCTGGAAGCGATGTCGTGGAACGGGGAGCCGGATTGGTATCGATCGTCCCCGATCGCGGAGCGTCCCTTTTGTGCGGCATGCGGGACGCCGCTCGGGTTCCGGTTCGTCGACGACGCGACGAACATGGATGTCACGATCGGATCTTTCGACGATCCGTCCCGGTTCAAGCCGGTTCATAATTATGCGACCGAAAGTATCCTGCCGGCGTGGCAGGATACGTCCCACCTCCCGGGCTTCCGCTCGGACGAAAATTCCAATGTCACGGAGCGATGGATGAAGAGCGTTGGCAAGCTCCCCGGCTGATTTTCCGGTCCGGCATTTCCGGAGCGAGGACGGGCTGGATCTCGTCTATCGGGAATTGGGGCAGGGCCGGCCCCTTATCCTGATCCACGGGCTGTTTTCGAACAGTTGGGTCAACTGGATCCGCTATGGCCATGCGCAATTGCTGGCGGAGCGCGGTTTCCGTGTCATCATGCCCGACCTGCGCGGACATGGAGAGAGTGCCGCTCCGCACGATGCCGCCTCCTATCCGCCCGATATCCTGGCGCAGGACGGGCTGGCGCTGGTGCGGCATCTGGGACTGACCGATTATGATCTTGGCGGCTATTCGTTGGGCGGACGCACGACCTTGCGGATGTTGGTCGATGGCGCGGCGCCCAGGCGCGCGATCCTGGCCGGCATGGGTCTGGCGGGGATATTGGACGTGCACCAGCGGCGGGGCTTCTTTCGCCATGTGCTGGAGGATCTGGGCAATCACAAGCGCGGGTCGGGCGCCTGGCTGGCCGAGGGCTTCCTGCGGACGACCGGCGGTGACGCAAAGGCGATGTTGCCGCTGCTCGACAGCTTCGTCGATACATCGGAACAGGAGATTGCGGCGATCACGATGCCGGTGCTGGTCCTGGCGGGCGTCGACGATCACGATAATGGATCGGCCGCCGACCTGGCCGCGATTTTGCCCGAGGGACGCCTGGCGCACATCCCGGGCAACCATATGACGAGCGTGTTGCGCCCGGAATTGGGTCAGGAGATTGCGGATTTCTTGCTGGATCAGTGAGCCGTCGCTGACCGAGGGATCCCGTCATTGCGAGCGCAGCGAAGCAATCCAGTCGTGCGGGCCTGGATTGCTTCCCCGGCTTTCGCCGTGTCGCAATGACGATCTTTCTCTTTTCCCCTAACGGAACGGCGGCTCGTTGAAGGCGCGTAGTTTGCGGCTGTGGAGCTGATCGCCGGCGAGCTTCAATTCGTCGATCGCGGCGATGCCGATGCGCAGATGCTCCGCGATGGCGCGTTCGTAGAAGCGGTTTGCCTGACCGGGCAGTTTGATCTCGCCATGGATCGGCTTGTCGGAAACACACAGCAAGGTGCCGTAGGGCACGCGGAAGCGGAAGCCCTGGGCGGCGAGCGTGGCCGATTCCATGTCGATCGCGACCGCGCGGCTCTGGCTGAAGCGTAGCGCCGAGCTGGTGTAGCGCAGCTCCCAATTGCGATCGTCGGTGGTGACGACGGTGCCGGTGCGCAGCCGTGCCTTCAGCTGATCGCCGCTCTCACCCGACACGCGTTCCGCCGCACGGCCCAAAGCCAGCTGAACTTCCGCAATGGCCGGAACCGGGATTTCTGGCGGCAGCACATCGTCGAGGACGTGGTCGTCGCGCAGATAAGCGTGGGCGAGGACATAATCCCCGATCCGCTGGCTTGGGCGCAGCCCCCCGCAATGCCCGATCATCAGCCAGGCTTCGGGCCGGGTGACGGCAAGATGATCGGTGATCGTCTTGGCGTTGGACGGGCCGACGCCGATATTGACGAGGCTGATGCCGGAACGGTCGGGCGCGACCAGATGGTAAGCGGGCATCTGGTGCCGGCGCCACGCGCTGTCGGCAATGGCGCGCGCCGGATCGGGATCGCCGGGCCGGATTTCGAGGCCACCGGCGCCGCTTAGCATCGTATAGCCCTTGCCGGCATCCAGCTCGCCGCAGGCCCAGGTCACGAACTCATCGACGTAGCGATGATAGTTGGTGAACAGGACATATTTCTGGACGTGCGCGGGTGGGGTGCCGGTGTAATGGCGCAGGCGCGCGAGGCTGAAATCGGTGCGCCCGGCTTCGAACAAAGCGAGCGGGCGGGGCGCAGTGCCCGGGATGGCCGTGCCGTCCGCAATCTCATCACCAATATGCGCAAGCTCGGTGGCCGGAAATATCCGCGCAAGTTCGACCGCGGCAGCACCCGTCAGGTCGATTTCCGAATCGAGCACATAAGGGTAGGCGATTTCCTCGTCGCTGCGCCCAACGCTCACTTCCGCGCCATAATCCTCGATCAGATAATCGAGCTGTTCGGCCAGATAATCGCGGAACAGTTCCGGCTGGGTGACGCTGATCGCATAGTCGCCGGGCACATGCAGCCGGCCGAAGGCGCGGCCCGGCGCGGTCGAAGCCGGGGTGCCGTCATACCGCACCCGGATTTCGGGATAGCAGAAGGCACCGGCGGCGCGTGTTGCGGGATCGGGGCGCTCACCTGTCGCGATGTAGCGCGACAAAGCGGCGCGCAGCATCGCGACCGACTCGCGGTACAGCGCTTCCAGCGCGTCGACATGGGCAAGGCTTTGGGCTGACGGCATCAGAGCTCCGCCAGCATATGATCGGCAGCGCTCACCCGGAACTCGCCCGGCGCCTCGATATACAGCTTTTCCACGACATTGTCGTTCACGACCATGGCAAAGCGCTGGCCGCGCGTACCCATGCCGAAGGCGCTGCCGTCAAAATCCAGGCCGAGCGCCTTCACGAAATCGGCATTGCCGTCGGATAGCAACGTGACCTTGCCTTCGGCGCGCGCGCTCTTGCCCCAGGCGGCCATCACGAACACGTCGTTCACGGCCATGCCGACAATCTCGTCAATACCCTTGGCCTTGAGCGCATCGGCCTTCTCGATGAAGCCCGGCAGATGCTTGGCCGAGCAGGTCGGCGTGAACGCGCCGGGAACCGAAAAGAGGGCGATGCGACGCCCGGCAAAATAATCCTGCGTTTCCACCTTGTCCGGACCGTTTTCGGTCATGCGGGCCAGGCTAGCCGGGGGCAAATTATCGCCAACACCTATCGTCATGGCTGATCTCCTTTGCTGTCTCCTATCAGCCGGATCGGGAACCCGGAAGGCCGGTGAAGCGGTTGGAGCCAAGATGATCGATGACTATAACAATGTGATGGCATCCGAAGGATTCAGCTCGCTCGCCGGCGATTTGCTGCTGGCACTTCCCGGCATCGGCGATCCACGCTTCGCGCAAGCGGTGATCGCGATGTGCCTGCATCAGCCGGACGGGGCGATGGGGGTCGGCATCGGCCAGCTGGTGCCAGGGCTGAAGCTGCATGCCTTGTTGCGGCAGCTGGAGATCGAGCCTGGCTCTGCCCCGGACGCACCGATCCATCTCGGCGGGCCGGTCGATCCGCAGCGCGGGTTCGTGCTGCACTCGCCCGACTGGCGCGGTGAGGACACGCTCATTGTTTCCCCGACGCTATCGCTGACAACCACGCTTGATGTGTTGCGGGCGATTGCGGGTGGGGAGGGGCCCGATCGGTGGCTGATCGCGCTCGGTTATGCTGGCTGGGGCGAGGAGCAGCTGGACGAGGAGTTACGCCGGCATGGATGGCAGACGGTGGAAGCCAATGAGGAATTGTTGTTCGAAACCCCGGTGAAGCAGCGGTGGCCGCGGGCCTTTGCCGCGGCGGGGATTGACGTGCGCCTGCTGGCGCCCACGAGCGGGCACGCCTGAATTCCGCCACGAATTTCTTAATGTAAGTCAAATTACGCGCGGCGGCTGCGGCAAACTGTACAATCCAGACACAAAACTGTTGAAGTGACGCAACAGAATGCGTTCGCCACGCATTGATGCGGCATGCCCCAATATTTCTTTGATCTGCACGAGTGCGGCGACATCGTAGAGGATATCGAAGGGCATGACTTAGCGGACGATGCCGCCGCAAAAGAGATTGCGATCCGATTTGCGCGATCGATCATGGTGGCGGAGGTCACCGACGGCCGCCTCTGCCTGGGATGTGCCATCCTCGTGCGGGGCGCGGACCGCCAAGTGGTTCTGAAAGTCCCGTTCAAAGATGCCATCACGGTCTCCGGCCTCTGACCGGCTGACCTCCGGCCACCAACTATGGTCGATTTCAGGGGGCATCGCCGTCGAGCACGACAGCCATGCGCGCAGTGGCGAGAGCCGTTTCAGCCAAAACAGGATCAAGCGCAGACAAAAAAAGGGGCGGCTTTCGCCACCCCTGTATCCGCTTCTCTTTCCTCTGGGGAAAGTGGCGCGCCCGGAACGATTCGAACGTCCGACCCTCAGATTCGTAGTCTGATGCTCTATCCAGCTGAGCTACGGGCGCCTGCGGACGCATCCCCTAGTCGAGCGATCTGGACGGCGCAACCCCATGCGTTGCTTCCATGCAAATGGATCAGTAGTGACGTGGCGGTGCGCACCATCATTCTTACGCCGCTCCTGTCGGCCCTGCTGCTTCTGCCGGGCTGTGCGAGCCAGATATCCGCGCCGTCGCTGGGGCCGCGGGCGGTGGAGAAACAGCCGATCGACATGCCGCTGATGGACGGCAGCGAGGCCGAACATCCGGCCGACGCCGCCCTGACGGCGCGGATCGCGTCGCTGGTGGCGGCGGCGGAGACGGGCCAGAAGGATTTCGCGGCGCATCAGGCTGGAGCTGCCACGGCGATTAGCCGCGCCGCCGGCACGGGCGTCGGCAGCGATGCATGGATCGCCGCGCAGCAAGCGCTGACGTCGCTCGATTCGGCACGGGCCGCCACCCGCGACGCTGCCGCCGCGCTGGACGCGCTGCGCGACGATCCCGCCAATGCCGCGCCGGGCAATCGCAAGGCAATCGATGCTGCTGCAGCCGAAATCGCGCAGATCGCCGAGGCGCAGAGCCGCGCCGTCGGCGAATTGTCGGCCAAGCTCAACTAGCGCGTGATGACTTTGGTAGGACCCGTTCGTCTCGAGTAGCGATCGAGCCCTTCGACTGCCTGCGAGGCAGGCGCTCAGGACAGGCTTGTCGAGAGCGCGTATCGAGAGCTACCCACCAATGCCTCGATACGCGCCCTCGATACGCCCTGCGGGCAAATCGGTCGCTACTCGGCATGAACGGATCAGTGTAAAGTCATCACGCTCTAGCGCGGGCGCGCAACCGTGTAGACGATGTGCCGGTGGAGCGGATGCCCATCGGGAAACGCCGGATGCCCGAAGTCGCGTTCCGGATCGCGCATCATGCCGATCCGCTCCATTAAACCCCAACTTCGATGATTCGCCGGTACCGTCATGGCGATCACCCGCGCGAGCGGCGTCTCTCGCCAGCACCAGCGCAAGGTCGCAAGCGCCGCTTCGCGGGCATAACCCTGACCCCAGACGTGTTCGCTGAGGCGCCAGCCAATCTCCACCTCACCATCCACGGGCAAGGAGGAGGCGATGACGTTGGGCCCGCAAAATCCCAGCATGGCGCCGTCGGCCCGACGCTCCATCGCCCAGAAACTGAAGCCGTGCTGGTCTTGTTTCGCACAGGCCCGCTCGATCGCAGCATCCGCCTGATCGGGGCCGATCGGGCCGCCCAGATGCGCCATGACGGCAGGAGAAGAGCATAAAGCTGCGTAAGCCGCGCGATCCGCGCTGCGCCAGGGGCGCAAGAGGAGCCGCGCGGTTTCGATCATGCGTTCAATAGCCGCGCGGCATGCGCCGCGTGATAGGTGAGCACGCCCGAACAGCCGGCGCGGCGGAAGGCCAGCAAAGTTTCGAGCACCAACGCGTCGCGATCGCCCGCACCGGCCGCAGCCGCGGCCTCGATCATCGCATATTCGCCGGACACCTGATAGGCGAAGACCGGCACCTCGAACCGCTCCTTCACGCGTCGGATGATGTCGAGATAGGGTAGGCCGGGCTTTACCATCACGGTGTCGGCGCCTTCGGCAAGATCCAGCGCGACCTCCCGCAGCGCTTCTTCGGCATTGGCCGGATTCATCTGATAGCCGCGCTTGTCGCCCTTGAGCAGGCCGCCCGAGCCGACCGCATCGCGGAACGGCCCGTAGAAAGCGGAGGCATATTTGGCGGCATAGGCCATGATCTGCACGTCATGGAAACCTTCCGCCTCCAGCGCGGTGCGGATCGCGCCGACCCGGCCATCCATCATGTCGGACGGGGCAATGATGTTCGCCCCGGCACGGGCAAGAACGAGGGCCTGCTCGACGAGGATCGCCATCGTCTCGTCATTCAGCACCCGCCCCTGGGCATCGACGACGCCGTCATGACCATGGGCGGTGTAGGGATCCAGGGCGACGTCCGTAAGAATACCGATATTGGGCACTGCCTCGCTAATGGCGCGCGTCGCCCGGCACATAAGATTGTTCGCGTTGGTCGCTTCCTCGCCGCGTTCGCTGCGCAGGTGCGCCGGTGTGTTCGGGAATAATGCGACGCACGGTATGCCAAGATCCGCCGCCTCGCGTGCGCGTGCGACGATATTGTCGACCGACCAGCGGGACACGCCGGGAAGGGTGGCTATCGGTTCTTCGAGGTCCACGCCCTCCGTCACAAATAACGGCCAGATGAGATTGGCGGGTGAGAGCGTCGTTTCGGCCACCATTGCGCGGCTCCATTGCGAGGAGCGGGTGCGCCGCAGGCGGAGCGAAGGATAGGAAGAGTGGGTCATTGCCTAGTCCTAAACCTAATTCGCCCGGACGACAGTGATTCGGCAGCATGCAAAAACGGGCGGCAAAAATGCACCAAGGCTATCTCGCCGAAAGAGTGACGCATCCGAAATGGTTTGCGGACGTTAGGGACGGGTGAACAAGCCCCCCCGCACCGCCGCCCTGATCGTCAATACGAAGTCGCGGACGGGGCAGGACGCCTTTCGCGAAGCCTGCCGCTTGCTGCGGGAAGGGGGCATCGAGCTGACCATCTCCAAAGCGGTAGAGGATCCGTCGAAGCTGTCGGACGAGGTGCGCAAGGCGGTCGAAGCTAAGACGCCGATGGTCATCGTCGGCGGAGGGGACGGGTCGATTTCCTCGTCGGTCGATTATCTGGTCGGCACGAATACGGTCTTTGCGCTGTTGCCGTTGGGCACGGCGAACAGCTTCGCCAGAACCGTGAATATTCCTTTGGACGTGCCAGGCGCGGTCCGCGTCATCACGGACGGCCAGCGCAAGCAAATCGATCTCGGCATGATCGACGACGATTATTTCGCCAATTGCGCCGCGATCGGATTATCGCCCCTCATCGCAGAGTCGGTGCCGCACGGATTGAAAAAGTGGCTGGGCCGGCCCGGTTATCTTGCCTGGGCCGCGATCCAGATGGCGCGTTTCAAGCCGTTCCATCTGACGATCACCGAGGGGGAGCAGGTGACGAAGATGGACGCGCTGGAGGTGCGGATCGCCAACGGACGTTTCCACGGCGGCGCAGAACTTGTCGAGACCGCGGTCGACGATGGCGAAATCGTTATCCAGGTTATCGAGGGACGGCTGCCGCTGAAATTGCTGTGGAGCTGGGGCATGAGCCTGGGCGGCCCCGGGCAGGTGAAGGGCACGGTGCGGGAGTTTCGCGGTCGGCAGTTCCGGATCGAGACCGATCCCCCCTTGTCGATCTCGATCGATGGTGAGGTTCTGGCAAAGACCCCGGTCGCGGCAAAGGTCGCCCGCCGGGTCATATCGATGGCGATGCCTGCTTGACGGGAGAGGTCATCAACCTCCGCCAGATGCGCAAGGCCAAGCTGCGGCGCGAGAGCGAGCAGGCCGCCGCGCAAGCGCGCGCGCAGCATGGACGGACCAAAGCGGAGCGCGTCGCCGCACAGGCCGAAGCGGAGCGGCTGAAACGATATGTCGAGCAGAGCCGCCTGGAGCCGCGGCAGTCGAGCGAGGACGCCGGCGGATCGGAAAAGGACGCTGCCGACCTCTGATCCTCAGGCGAGTTCGTTCACCATCAGGGTCGTGAGCAACGCGGTGCGGGCGGTTTCGAATTGGGTCCAGAGCGCCGGGTCGGCGAGGTCTTCCGGCAGAATGCGCTCCGGCCAATCCCGTTCGATCACCTGCGTGATACGATCCAGCGTGGCGTCATCCGCCATGAAGCGAGGATCGATTGTCTTGGGATCCGCGACCACGCGCAGACGCAGGCACGCCGGGCCACCGCCATTGGCCATGGATTGACGCACATCGACGAGCTCAAGCCGGCGGATGGGGCCATTACCCGCAACCATTTTTTGCAGCCAGGTCCAAACGGCGGGCGTTTCCCGTGCCTCGGCAGGAAGGATGAGCGCCTGACCGCCGTGCGGAAGCGTCACCAGCTGGGCATTGAAGAGGTACGATCGAATCGCGTCTTCCAGCGACACCTCCGCCGCCGGCACCTCCACAATCGTCAGCTCGGGTAACAGACGCCGGAGGTCCGCATAAAAATCGGCGGTTTCGGCGAAGGCCTGCTCGTGCGCGAACAGGGTCATTCCATCGGCGACCGCGACCACATCGTTATGGAAGGCGCCGGCTGCGATCGCGGCTTCGGACTGGGCGATGTGCAGGGTCCGCGCCGGATCCAATCCGTGCGCGCGTGCAACGACGCGCCCGGCCTCCGCATGCTGCCTGACGGGAAAGCCGCCACCACCAACACCATGGACGAAAATCTCGATCCCCGGAGCCGTAGGCGCCGGTGACAGGCGCATATGGTTGGCCGCACCTTCATCGCCAAAAGGCGGGAGGACCGGGCCATGGACCTTGAACGCAGGATGGGCGAAGGCCAGCCGCAGCTGCGCCAGCGTTTGCGGCCATTCATGGCTGCGGTGCGGCATCGTCACCAGATTGGCCACGGTCAGGTGACATCGGCCATCGGCGGTATCGGGCGCGGGTGAGATGGTCGCCGCATTGGCGGCCCACATCGGCGATGCGGACAGGGCCGCGGCCCGAAGCCAAGCTGGCGCCGTTTGCGCGTCGGTTGCCAGGCTGGTCAGCCAGGCATGATCCGGGCGAGCGTGCGGCAGGAACACGCCCTGGCACAATCCCAACGCCAGATTGGCCCGCATCTTCGCAATGCCCTCCAGCGCCGCCGCGCGTGGGAAAGACGCACGGCCGGCATTGGCGCTGGCGGCGAGATTGCCAGGGCTTAGCCCGGCATAATTATGGCTGGGACCAACTATTCCGTCGAAGTTGATCTCAAGCATCATGGTCAGCGCGCGGCGTGAAGGATGGAATCGCCGATCGCGACGCCGAGCGCGGCCGCGCTGGCGGGATCGATCGCGACCCCATCGTCGAGCGACACTTCGCCCAGCGTGGCGCGGAACTGGCCAAGCCGGCCGGCGGACAGGATGGCACGCTGGCCCCCTTCGGCGTCGATGCCCGTCACTGCCGCTTCCGCGGCGGTGCGCACCGTGCGCACCTGATCGGTCGGCGCCGTCATCGTCGGGCCGCCATCGAAGATGTCGATATAGCCCTCTGCGGTGAAGCCTTCGTCCTCCAGCATCCGCATGGCCGCACGGCCGGTCGGGTGCGGCACGCCGATCACGGCGCGGGCGCTTTCCGTCAGCATCGCCTGGTAGATGGGATGTTTGGGCATCAGATCGGCGATGAACTGGTTGCCGCGCACGGCGTTGAAGGCGTCGGCCTCCCGGAAGGTCATGCCGAAGAACCGGCCAGCCAACCCATCCCAGAAGGGTGCATTGCCGGCTTCGTCAATCACGCCGCGCAACTCGGCCAATAATCGATCGGCAAAGCGGGCACGGTGACGACGAATGAACAGGTAGCGGCTGCGCGCGAGCAGCATCCCAAGCCCGCCAGCGCGGTAGCGCGGATGCAGGAACAGACCGCCAACCTCCGACGATCCCTCGAGATCGGTGACCAGGGTCAGCATATCGGCGCGGAAGATCCGGCCGAGCTCGATCGACTGCTGCGAGACGGCGCCCAAACGATAGGAATAGAAAGGCTGGCTTTCGCCCACCCGTGCCATGATCTGCGCGGTGCCGGCGACGCGACCGCTTTCCAGATCCTCCATCATTAGGACGTAAAGATGGTCGCCCGGCATGTCCTCGTCATTCTCGATGGCTTCGTCGGAGCGGGCCAGCTTGGCGGCCAACGCATCGCGATCGGCGGGAAGATTCGTGAAACCTCCCCCCGTCAGTTTCGCCATTTCATAAAGCGCGTCGATATCCTTGGTGCGCGCGATGCGGACGACGGCGGACATCAGAAGGAATAGACCAGGGTAGCGCGGCCGATCGTATCGAGGGAGTTGCGGCTGCCGAGATTGTCCTGCTCATATTGCACATTGTAGGACAGCCGCGCCTTGAGCCGGCCGATCAGCCGGGTGTCGATCGCCGTCGTCGAGGTGGCGGTCGTATCGCCCGATTCCAGAAAGACCGAGGCGTCCTGGCTGAAGCTGAGGGTCGGGCTGAGCGAGAAGCGCGCCGCCAGTGAGGCGCGGGCGGCGAGCGTCGTGCGAGCCGCTTGCCCGATGAAGTCGGTTTCGCGGACCGCCGGCCCGCCTTCCAGATTCAGCGTTCCGGCGGTACTTTTGTAGGCGGTGATGCCGAGACCCGCGCCGATCGTTTCGCGATTGGCATAGCCGAGCGAGCGGTCCCGCTCATATTGGACGAGCCCGTAGGAATAGAGGTCGTCATTCCATTTATAGTTGGGCTGGTACGCGAACAGCATGCGATCGGTTGTCGTCTCGCCATCGGTACGCTGATAATCGATCCGCCCGGCGAAGGTCTGGCGCCAGCGCAAACCGTCACGGCTCAGTTTGGCCGATGCATAGAAGCCGAAGACCTTCGAGCTGCCGGTCGAGCGGCTCGCGCCTGCCTCCAGCTCGCCCTTCCAGATTTCGAAGAAGGTGGCGGCGGCGATCCGCGCCTGTTCCGCCAGCTGTTCGTCCCGCCGGGAGGATGCGAGGACCGCGGCGTTGCCGGCGGACAGGCGATCAATCTCGGCGATATCGTCCGGGAACGTCGCCTTGGCGACGCCGACCACCGCCTTGATCGTTGCATCGTCCCCCGTACGATAGGCCGCGGCGAGCATCGCCGCGATCGTGTCGGCCGGCGCAATCGGCCTTGCCGCCAGGCCGGTTGCCGCCTCCGCCAGGGCGGGGGTGCCGAGCGCCATGAGCGGGATCAGCAAAGCGTGGTGACGGCGTACCATAAGGGCCTCATCCGAGCCTGGTCAGGAGGGGCGTGAATTCGGCGAGAACGTCGCGATAAAGCTGTTTCTTGAACGGCACGATCATGTCCGGCAGGTCGCGCGGATCCGCCCATTTCCACGCTCGAAATTCCGGATGCGGCGTATCCAAGGTGATATCTTCGTCGCGGCCGATGAAGCGCATCAGGAACCAGGTCTGCCGCTGGCCGCGATACCGCCCCTTCCACAGCTTTCCGACAAGCTCGGGCGGGAGATCATAATCGAATTCGCGCGATCCGCGGGCGACGACCTCCACCAGGTTCGGGCCAATCCCGGTTTCCTCTTCAAGCTCACGCAGTGCGCCTTGTTCGGCATCTTCGCCTGGGTCGAGACCGCCTTGCGGCATCTGCCAGGCTTCCGCGACATTATCGATTCGCAGGCCCACCCAGACCTTATCCTCCGGATTCAAAAGCATGATGCCGGCAGCGGGACGGTAGGGAAGGGCGCTCATATATCCCGCTTGGTTCAGATCGGCAGAGGGATCAAGATTGTGTTCAGACCTGCAGCCTTATTATGTCGGCCAAACCTTGGAGCTTCCCACATGACGCGCATCCTGTGTTCCGCCTCGCTGATCTGCTGCGCCGTATCGCCACTGGCTGCGCAGGCACCGGCGCCCACGCGATTCCCGGGCGTGTCGGAGGCGGGCAATGCCGCCCTGGCAAAGGCGCAGACGACCCCGGATCCGCAACGGCAGGGCCTTACCAGGCAGGTCCGCGCCGCGCATGATCAGCTGACGACTGCGATCATGGCGCCGACGATCGATGTCGACAAAGTTGCGGCCGCGCTGCGCCAGGAAGATGCGGCACAGGCGCAATTGCGCGCGCATAATAATGACCGGCTGATCAACGTCGTGAAGCAATTGCCCGAGGAAGATCGGGGCACGTTTCTGCGGACCCTGCTGCTGTCACGGCGCGGAAGCGCTACGCCGAGCCCGGCTCCGCAACCCTGAGGCGATGGCCGGACGGGAAGTCCGACGCGAGCAGATCAGCAATCGCATCGCCGACCACGCCCGGCTGTTTGAGCGTCGCGGGATCCTCGCCCGGAAACGCGTCGGTCCGCATGGCGGTGGCGGTGGCGCCGGGATCGACGATGGCCACGCGTAAATCACCCAGGCCAGCCATTTCGTCACCATAGGTCAGTACCAGCGTTTCCAGCGCCGCCTTGGACGCGCCATAGCCGCCCCAATAGGCGCGCGGCTGGGCGCCGACGCTGGAGGTGAGTGCCACGAGGCGCGGCGCGGTGCTTTGCCGCAGCCACGGATCGAACGCCGCGATCAACGCCTGGTTTGCGCCGACGTTGAGCGTGAGCAGCCTTGAAAATTCCTTGGCATCGATCGAGGGGACGGGCGTGAGCGTGCCGAGCAGGGCCGCATTCAGCACCAGCATGTCGAGCTTGCCCCAACGCTGGCCGATAGCTTCGGCAAGCCGACCGATCGAATCGCCATCAGCGAGATCCAGCGGGGCAATGGTGGCGGTCCCGCCCGCAGAATGGATGGCATCTTCGGTCGCCTCCAGTCCGCCCACCGTGCGCGCGACCAGAATGACGTGCGCGCCCTTTGCGGCAAGCGAACGGGCGGTAGCCGCACCAATGCCACGGCTTGCGCCGGTGACGAGGGCGATACGATCGGAAAAAGGAAGCTCGGTCATGCGCGCGCCTTACCGCATCGCCGGGCTGAGGAAAGCCTCCCTGGCGATGTCATGTCCCGAAGTCAGGCGGGAACCGGCTCCAGCATCGCGAACTGATCCGGAATCTCTTCATGATCGGTCAGCGGCGTCGGATATTCGCCGGTGAAACAGGCGTCGCAGCGGCTCGGCCGACCGGGCTGGCGGCCCTGTTCCCCCAACGCCCGATAGAGACCATCGACCGATACGAAGGCGAGGCTGTCGGCGTTGATATATTTCGCCATTTCCTCGACCGTCATGCGCGCCGCCAGCAATTTGGCGCGCTCGGGCGTGTCGACGCCATAGAAACAGCTATGGCGCGTCGGCGGCGAAGCGATCCGCATATGGACTTCCGTCGCACCCGCATCGCGCATCATCTGCACGATCTTCATGCTGGTGGTGCCGCGTACGATCGAATCGTCGACCAGAACGATGCGCTTGCCCTGCAGCAGGGCGCGATTGGCGTTATGTTTCAGCTTCACACCCAGATGGCGGATATTGTCCGCCGGCTGGATGAAGGTGCGGCCGACATAATGCGAGCGGATGATGCCGAGCTCGAACGGTATGCCGGATTCCTGCGCATAGCCGATCGCGGCCGGCACGCCGGAATCGGGAACCGGGATCACATAATCGGCTTCGACCGGGGTCTCGCGCGCGAGCTCCGCACCGATAGCCTTGCGTACCGAATAGACCGACTGGCCATCGACCACGGAATCGGGACGTGAGAAATAGACATGCTCGAACACGCACGGGCGCGGCGCGACCTTCGCAAAGGGACGGATCGAACGCACCAGCGTGTCGGATACGATCACGATCTCACCGGGTTCGATCTCCCGCACGAATTCGGCGCCGCACACATCGAGCGCGACGGTTTCCGAAGCGAAGATCGTCGAATCGCCGAGCTTGCCCATGACGAGGGGGCGAATGCCGAGCGGATCGCGGCAGGCGATCATGCCCTCGCGCGTCATGCAGATCAGCGAATAGGCGCCTTCGATCCGGCGCAGCGCATCGATGAAGCGATCGATCATCGTCGGATAGGTGGACGTCGCGACGAGATGGATGATCGTTTCGGTATCGCTGGTCGACTGGAAGATCGAGCCGCGCCGCACCAATTCATTGCGCAGATGCACGGCATTGGACAGATTGCCGTTATGCGCGATCGCAAAGCCGCCGCCGGCCAATTCCGCGAAGAGCGGCTGGACGTTGCGCAACGCGGTTTCGCCGGTGGTCGAATAACGGACGTGGCCGCACGCAACCCGCCCCGGCAACGCCCGGATGGTCTGATCGCTGTCAAAATTTCCGGCGACATGACCCATGGCACGGTGGCTGTGGAACAGATGCCCGTCCCAGCTGGTGATGCCAGCCGCCTCCTGGCCGCGATGCTGAAGCGCATGCAGCCCTAGGGCGACGACTGCCGCCGCCGATTCTGCGTCATAAACGCCAAAGACGCCGCATTCTTCACGCAGCTTGTCGTCATCGAAAGGATTGGTGGTGAGCATCTCAGCCCTATTCACGCTGTTGCCGCCCATATAGGAGCGCCGATCGGGAATGTCGCCCCTATTACAGGTTAGTGACGATATTTTCGGATTTAACCCGGTCCACACGAGGGAAGAAATGGCGGAAGATGTCGAACAAGGCAGCCTGCTGACCCCGCGCTGGGATGCGGCCGGCCTGATCACCGCGGTCCTGACCGACCGGAATAGCGGCGAGGTGTTGATGGTCGCCCATATGAATCAAGAAGCGCTAGAGCGCACGATCGAGAGCGGTGAAGCCTGGTTCTGGTCCCGCTCGCGCAAATCGATGTGGAAGAAGGGTGAAACATCCGGCCACGTCATGCGGGTCGCTGAAATTCGCATCGATTGCGATCAGGATTCGGTCTGGCTGAAGGTCGATCCGGCGGGGCCGGCCTGTCATACGGGGGAACGCAGCTGTTTCTATCGTCGGATCGAACACGATGGTTTGAAACGCGACGGTTGAGGCCATGCTAAAAAAGGCCGCAATCGCATGAGAGCTTGGCTTCAACTCCTGCGGAGCGGCCGATGGCGATGCTGGCATATGTTCTTGCGGTGATGATCGATCCGGCGTCATCCGCAACAGCGGAGACGACGGTATCTCCACATATCTATTTGCATCCACCTGCGGACGGTTGCGACAGCCGTGCACGCGAGGATGAAGTGATTGTCTGCGGCCGCGGCGATCTGGACGAGCGCTATCGACTGCGCCCGGCGGACGACGATCGATATGGGCAAAAGCCGGTCCGCGCCGAGACGAAGATCGGCAATGCGACGATTGCGCTGAAGGCAGACCCTAGGAAGATCGGGGATGCGGAGGACGACGTCTATTTTCGGAAACGCTACAGCGACATGCGATTGCGTCTGACACTTCCCTTTTGAGCGCTTGGTTGCGCGCTTCCTTCACCGCCCCTATCTTCTCCCGGAACAAGGGAGCCTGCTGGAATGAGCACATTTGATGACCGGGAACGCGCGTTCGAGACGAAGTTCGCGCGCGACGAGGAGATGGCGTTCCGCGTCACCGCCCGCCGCAACCGGCTGGTCGGCACATGGGCAGCCGGCCTGATGGGGCTCACGCCCGAGGAAACCGATGCCTATGCCAAGGCCGTGGTGCAGGCGGATTTCGAAGAAGCGGGCGATGAAGACGTCATCCGCAAGCTGATGGGCGACCTGCTTTCGGCCAATGTCGAAACCGACGAAAGCCGCGTGCGCAGCGCGCTGCACGACGCGACGATCGAGGCGCGGCGCCAGCTGATGGGGATCGAACACTAATGCCGATGGCGGCGGAAGATATTGAAACGATGATCCGCGCGGCGATCCCCGACGCGCAGGTGGAGATCACCGATCTCGCCGGCGATGGCGATCATTATGCCGCGCGCGTCGTATCGGAAAGCTTCCGGGGGCAGACGCGGGTTGCGCAGCAGCGCCGCGTCTATGACGCGCTCGGCGGCAATATGGGGGGCGTGTTGCATGCCCTTCAGCTTACAACTGCAACTCCCTGATAGAGTATTTGGTTATGACCGAAGACGCACGCTCCCGCATCGATACTGCCGTCAAAGGCAATGACGTGGTCCTGTTCATGAAGGGCACGGCGCTGTTCCCGCAATGCGGTTTTTCCAGCCGCGCGATCGCGATCCTGGAACATCTGAAGGTCGCCTACACGACCGTCGACGTGCTGCAGGATCAGGGGATCCGACAGGGCATCAAGGAATATTCGGACTGGCCGACCATTCCGCAGCTCTACGTGAAGGGCGAATTCATCGGCGGATCGGACATCATGATGGAGATGTACGAGAGCGGCGAGCTGAGCCAGCTGATGCAGGAGCAGGGCGTCTCCGCAGCCCAGTGACGACGCGCGACATGACGGCCGTGCCGGTCACGCTGGAGCCATTGGTGCGCCGTTTGCTGGCGCCCAATCCTTCGGCGTTCACGCATACCGGCACGGAGACTTACATCGTCGGGCGCGGCGAGGTGGCGGTGATCGATCCTGGCCCCGACTTGCCCGAGCATGTCGCCGCGATCCTCGCCGCGACGGCGGGCGAGCGGATCACGGCGATCCTGTGCACGCATACGCATCGCGATCACAGCCCCGCGAGCCGGCCGCTCCAGGCGATGACCGGCGCGCCGATCATCGGCTGCGCGCCGCTGACGATGGACGATGACGGGCCACGCGCCGACGCGGCGTTTGACGCGGACTATCGGCCGGATCGTGTGCTGGCGGACGGCGAGACCGTGTCCGGCCCCGGCTGGACGCTGGAGGCGGTCGCGACCCCGGGCCATACCTCCAATCATCTGTGCCTGGCGCTGCGGGAAAGCGGCGCGCTGTTCTCGGGCGACCATGTGATGGGCTGGTCGACCACGGTCGTGTCGCCGCCCGATGGCGACATGGCCGATTATATGGCGAGCCTCGACAAGCTGCTGCGCCGGACCGACCGCGTCTATTATCCGGCGCATGGCGATCCGGTGAAGGAGCCGCAGCGTTTCGTACGCGCGGTCGCGGCGCATCGCCGCCAGCGCGAACGCCAGATCTTGGATCTGCTGGAGCAGGAAGCGCAGCCGATCCCGCTGATGGTGCAGAGCATGTATCGCGGCATCGATCCGCGACTGCATGGTGCCGCCGGCCGCAGCGTTCTGGCCCATCTCATCGATCTGGAAGCGCGCGACCGCGTGTGGCGCGACGGGGACAATTGGGCGATCGCCGCATGATCCGGCCCGTCGCCAAATTTCTGGGTGCCTTATTGCTGGTTGTGGTGATTGCCGCCGGCATCATCTTTGCTCTCGGCTGGAAGCTGCGCAAGGAACTCAACCCCGATCCGGTGACCGTCGCTGCGGCGAGCCTGCAGGCGGTGCGCGAGCAGGCGGTGCTGGTGCCGTTCGCGGCGCGCTTCGTGGCGGTCGTGACATCCGAACAGCATCGCTTCGGCCTGACCGCCAAGCAGACGCTGATCATGCCCGGCATGGTACGCTACGAACTCGACCTGGCCGCGCTGCAGCAGCGCGACCTCCGCTGGGATGCGGCGACGCGGACGCTGACGGTGATCCTGCCGCCGCTGAAGGTATCGGCGCCCGAGGTCGATCTGCGCCATGTCCAAAGCTATGGCGAGGGCGGGGTGCTGATGGCGCTGACCGATATCGAGACGCGGCTGGACGCTGCCAACAAGGCGGCCGGCCAAACCGAACTCGTGCGGCAGGCGCGCGATGCGCTGCCGATGAAGCTGGCGCGCGATGCGGCCCGCAACGCGATCGAACGCAGCTTCGCAATGCCGCTCAAGGCCGCGGGGATCGACGCCACCGTGGTCGCGAAATTCCAGAGCGACGTCTAGCGGGGCGGCAGATCGACCAAGGTGAGCGATGCGGCGCGAATTTGCGGCACGATCAACCGGTGGCGCTTGCTGTCGTAGCCAATCGCCGCCGGCACCTCGATATCCTTCGCAACCACTGTGATCGCGCCATTGTTGGCGCCCACATGATAGACGACATGGCCATCCTGGCTGGCAACCAGCAAGCCGCCATCGTCCATCGCGACGATGCCGTCGATCCGGCCGGCGGGCAGGCTGCGCTCGCGCACGATCTTCCCGGCGGCATTGCGGAACACAAGGTTCACGCCGCGGCCGCCGTGGACAATCATGCCATCGGACGTCACGGCAATGCCGTTGGGCCGTTCCATCGCGTCGTTGCGGGGCGCCCATTGCACGACCTTGCCGTTGCGCGAAATGCGGTAAATCGCGCCGGGCTGATCCGCTTTGCCGGAATCGGTCACGTAGATCGTTCCGTCCTTGCTGACGGCGAGATCGTTCAGCCGCTGCGCGCCCGGAACGACGACACTGGACGCTGGGGCGCCGGTGCGGCGATCATAGATCCGGACCGTATCCCCGTCCGCTGCATACAGCCGCTCCCCTGCGACGAAGATACCGAAGGGGTCGATCAGCCCGTCGATCCAGTGGAGCTTCTCCACCTGGCCATCGGGCGTGACGACGGAGACGAAACCAGGCGCTGCGCCATTGATGTTCGACACGACGTAACGGTCGGTCGCGGCATCGTAACGCGCGCATTCAGACCCGACCAGGCCGATATCGGATAGCGTGCGAGGCGGGGTCTGCGCGGTGGCGGCAACCGCACCGAGCAACGTGGTTATGATCAGCAATCCCCGCATTTTTCCCCCATTTACAGGCGCGGCGCTTTAGCCGCGACGAATATGCGCCACGAACCCGCCCAGATATTTCCTCAGTCGCGCCCTGGTTGATCCATCGACCAGATCACCCGACGACGGATCGAACAATTTGCCCGCTTCGGAAACGATCAGCCGACCCCCGCTCCAGTGATCCGCCTCCAGCGTGCGCAATACCGGCAACCAGGCGGTTTGCGCCGACAGCGTGCCGAAGCGTCCCGGCGAGGTGCCGATCACGCCGATCGCCTTGCCGCCGAACAGGCGCGCAATGTCGCTGGACGGGCGGCTCATCCAGTCGATCGCATTCTTGAACACGCCGGGTATGCCATTGTTATATTCGGGCGTGACGAGCAGCAGGCCATCGGCCGCCGCCGCTTGCTCTTTCAAACGCAGCACCGCCGGCGGAATGCCCTCCGCCTCCACATCGCCATCGTAGAGCGGGACATCGGCGATCGACCCCATCTCCAGCCGGGCGTCCTCCGGCATCTCCTCCGCGGCGGCGCGGAGGAGGCCGCTGTTGAAGCTGTGGCGCCGCAGACTACCCGACAGTCCAAGCACGCAGATCATTGCGGGCGGATGACCTTTACCAGTGCCGCCGGGGATTGACCGCTGGGCAGCGCGCCGGTGGCCGAAAGCCGACCGGCGCTTTCGTCCCAGCGCAAGGTCGCGGTCTTGCCGCCGCCCTTCTGATATTGGTTGGTCACGCCATCGTCATCATACAAAGCGAAGCTCGCATCCCGGCCCGGAAAGACCCGGATTTCCGATAGCGGCTGGCGCGTCGATGTGTTCTGGATCGGTGCACCCAGCGGCACGATCGATCCGGCGCGCACGAACAGCGGCATCCGCTCGATCGGCGCGGCCGCGTCGATCCACTGGCCGCCGGCAATCTTGCGGTTGGTCCACCAATCATACCAGTCGCTTCCTGCGGGCAGGTAGACCTTGCGCGTCGTGGCGCCCTGATCGGTAACGGGCGCGACCAGGAAGGCCGGGCCGAACATATATTGATCGCCCACGGTTGCCGCGACCGGGTCTTTGGGGAAATCCATGAACAGCGCGCGCATGAACGGCGCACCGGTCTGATAGGTGCCATGACCCAGCGCGTAGAGGTAGGGCATCAGCTGATAGCGGAGGCGGAGATAATCGGCGAGGATCGGTTCCGCCGCCTTGCCATATTCCCAGATCGCCGCTGCCGGACGCTGGCCGTGGATGCGCAGCGTCGGTGTGAAGGTGTTGAGCTGGAACCAGCGAACGAACAATTCCGGATAGTCGGTGTAGGACGGCGCCATCGCGGTCGCGCCAGCGGGATCGACCAATACGGGATGTTGCGCCTTGGGGCCGTTCGGCCACTGCCAGCCACCGGTGTCGCTGCTGGTATAAGCGATGCCGCTCGCCGCCATTCCGAGATTGGCGGGCACCTGCCGCTTCAGCGCTTCCCAGGTCGACTGGACATCCGACGTCCAGAAGATCGCGCCGTTCGCCTGTGTCCCCAGATAGGCTGCGCGGGCGAGGATCAGGTTGCGGAATTGCGGCCGATCGTGCGCCGAGCCCTCAGCAACGCCGCCCGTGTGGAGGAGCGGAAAGAGATTGTGATACCGGTCGCCTGAGCCGATCGAATAGAAATAGCCGTCGGGCACCAGATCGGGCTCCGTCTCGTCCAGCCAGAACCAATCGAAGCCCTGGCTCGCGATATTGTCGCGGATCTTGCTCCAGAACCAGGCGCGCGCGTCGGGATTGGTGCTGTCGAGCAGGGCGCCGGCGCGATCCGTGCGCACGGCAAGGCCGTCGACCGGCTTGCCGTCCTTGTCCTTGAGCAGCCATCCCTTGGCCGCGAGCAGATCGAAATAGCGGCTCGCCGTCTCGAAGCGCGGCCATACGGAGATGATGCTGTGCATGCCCCAATCGTGCAGCTGCCGGTTCATGGCGCCGGGATCGGGGAAGAAGGTGCGATCAATGTCCAGCTGGCCCATGCGCGTCCAGTAGAACCAGTCGAGCACCATCACGTCGAGTGGATAGCCCCGATCGCGATAGCCTTTTGCGATGCCCAGCAATTCGTTCTGCGTCTCGAAGCGCGCTTTCGACTGGATCAGCCCGAACGCCGCCTTGGGGGGCAAGGGTGTCACGCCCGTGAGCAGCCGATAGCCCTTATAGAGATCGTCGCTATTGGCGCCGGTGATGACGAAGAACGAAACCCGTTCGCCCACATTCGACTGGAAATGGGTGGCGCTGTTGATGGCCACCGAAACGGTCGTCGTCGAGGGGTTGTCCCAGACGATCATATAATTGTTGGAGCTGACCAGAACCGGTACGCAGACCTGTTCGCCGGCCGGCGCATCGTAATAATGGCGGCAATCGATCGTGCGGCCCTTGAGGTCGAGCGTGCCTTCCTGGTTCTGGCCCAGGCCGTAGAAATGCTCGTCAGGCGTGATGGAGAAGCTGGCGCCGACCTTGAAGGTCTGCTCGCCGGCCACTTCATGCGGGACCATGTCCCAGCCCTTCATGGTGACGATCGGTTGGCCGTCGGCTGCCTTCACCGTCAAAGAGACGGGAGGGAGGGAAGGTGCGAAATAGCGCTCCATCTGGGTTGGCGCTTTTGGCCAGGGCTGCGCATCCACCGCGACGTTGATCGCGCCCGACGCGAAAACATCGCCCGAGGCATCGTTATTGTGGGTCCATCCGGTGGCGTCGCTTTTCGCGGTCACGCCATATCCGGGTGCAGCGTCGGCATGGTCATGGTCCCGGGCGATCGTCACGCGCACGATGTTCGCCGCATAGGGCTCAATCGAAACGATGCTTCCGTGGCGATCGATCGTCGCCAGCGGGGCTGCCGATGCGCTGCCTGCCAGCAGGATTGCCACTGCGCCCGCGAATATCCGTGCCATATGCAATTCGTCTCCCCTGTTTCCTCGCTCCTAACAGCATGGAGCGGTTATGATCCACCCGTTCGACAAACGGGTCGGCACTTCTTATTTGGGGGTTATGAACGCTCCTACTCAAAGCCTCGCCGGTCTGGACTTGCGTGCCGAGATCGATCGGCTCCGCAAAGAAAAGAATGCCGTCATTCTGGCGCATTATTATCAGGTGCCGGAGATCCAGGATCTGGCCGATTTCGTCGGCGACAGCCTCGATCTCTCCCGAAAGGCCGCCGAGACGGATGCCGATGTCATCGCTTTCTGCGGTGTCCGGTTCATGGCGGAAGTCGCCAAGATCCTCTCGCCTCACAAAACCGTGGTGCTGCCGGACATGGCCGCCGGCTGCAGCCTGGAAGATTCCTGCCCGCCGGAACAGTTCGCACGCTTCCGCGCCGCGCATCCCGATCATATCGCGCTGACCTACATAAATTGCTCGGCTGCGGTGAAGGCGCATTCCGACATCATCGTGACGTCGTCCTCTGCCGAGAAGATCCTGTCGCAGTTGCCGATGGATCAGAAGATCATCTTTGCGCCGGACAAAAACCTGGGTGCCTATTTCAACCGCATCACCGGCCGCGACATGCTGCTGTGGCCGGGCGCCTGCATCGTGCATGAGGCGTTTAGCGAAACCGAATTGCTCAAGCTGAAGGTGCAATATCCCGATGCGCCGGTCGCGGCCCATCCGGAATGCCCCGCTTACATTCTGGATCATGCCGACCTGGTCGGATCGACCCGGGCGATCCTGGAGTTTGCGCTGAGCTCGCCGGCCCGGACGATCATCGTCGCCACCGAGCCACACATCATTCATCAGATGGAGAAGGCGGCGCCGCACAAGACATTCATCGGCGCGCCCGGCGCGGATGGTAACTGCAACTGCAATATGTGCCCCTATATGGCGATGAACTCGATCGAGAAGCTGTATCTGGCGCTGCGCGATCTGAACCCCCGGATCGAAATGGACGAGGAAACCCGTCTTGCCGCCAAGCGTCCGCTCGACCGCATGTTGGAAATGGCCAGCGCGACCGTCGGGCAAGGCGACCTTGGACACAAGCAGCCGTCGGGCGACTGATCCGCGGCTGCTAATGTCAGGAGCGGTGCAGCGCCCGTACGGCGATCGCGATCGCACCGATGCCGCCGCATGCAACGCAAACCAGGTGCAGCGTGCCGACGGAGATCAGGCCCAGAAGCGCATTGCCGTAAGCGAATGGCCACAGCGGGTTCATGTCGGCATGCATGATCGCGTCCAGCAGGATATGCGAAAATGTACCGACCAGCGCGCTGATCGCGCCGACCGCCCATGTGATCGGCGGAGCGGTGGTGAATTGTCGTATCAACATATTGGTGACGGGTACGCCCAGGAGAACGGACGCGCCCGCAACCACGAAAGCGCCTGCGATCGTGTGGCTGAGGCCGTGCAATATCGCGTCATGGCGCAAGATCCGCACCAGCGGCTCCACGTCCATCAACACTTGCGCGCCGCCGAAGATCAGGAAGCTGAAACGGTCGCCGCCGATCGCCTTGAACAAGGCGCCCGGGCCGAGATGGAACGGCGTGAATGGCACGGCTAGGCCGCCCTCAGCCGGACACAGCGCCTGGTCGCAATCGCCAGGGCCGCGGCAATGGCGGGCGCGGCCTGACCGCGAGCGATGATGGTCAAACGCATCCGTCTCCTGCATCGGCGTGATGGCAAGTGATGCTACTGCCGAATCAATTCGCTTGCCACCGGGTGATCGGGGAGACGCAATGACTTTCGAACTGGACGGCTTCGATACGGACGCCTTCATCCGATCCACGCTGGCCGAGGATCTGGGGGAGGGGGGAGATATCACGTCGCGTGCAGTGATCCCGCCAGACGCGCGCTTCGATGGCACGATGGTCAGCCGCGATGCGATCGTTCCCGCCGGGCTTGGGCTTGCCGTCGATTTCTTCCGCCGCCTTGATCCCGCCGCTGATATCGCGCTGTTGGCGCAGGATGGCGTACCCGTTGTTGCCGGAACGCGGCTGCTGCAGGTGACGGGCCTTGCCCAAGCACTGCTTGCGGCCGAGCGATCCGCATTGAATATCGTGCAGCATCTGTCCGGCATCGCGACGCTCACCCGCACCTATGTCGACGCCATTGCCGGAAGTGGCGCGATCCTGCTCGACACGCGCAAGACGATCCCGGGACTGCGCCGGCTGGAGAAATATGCAACCCGCATGGGCGGTGCGCGCAATCACCGTATGGGATTGTGGGACTCAGCGATGATCAAGGACAATCATGTCGCGGTGGCGGGCGGTGTCGGGGAGGCAGTGGGCCGCGCGGTCAAGGCAGGCATAGCGCGCATCATCGTCGAGGTAGATCGGCTCGATCAGATTCCGCCGGCCATCGATGCGGGCGCCACCTGGCTGCTACTGGATAATATGGAGCCGCCGATGCTGCGCGAAGCGGTAAAGATGATTGATGGCCGCGTGGCGAGCGAAGCCTCCGGCGGCGTGCGGCTCGACACAATCCAGGCCATCGCGCAGACGGGCGTGACGTACATTTCGGTAGGACGGCTCACCCAATCGGCGCCTGCGGCGGATATCGGCCTGGACCTGGTGGAATCATGATCGGCGTGCTTGCGCTCTTGACGCTTCAGGCGGCGGCCCCGGCGTGGGATGCGGCCGCCATTCCCCATCTGGAGGGACCGAGTGCTACGCAGCCGCGGCGGATCGAGCCGATTGGCGGGTATACGCTGGCGCTGATCTGGGCGCCGGAGCATTGCGCCCGGCCGGTGCCGGGCGCGGAAAGCTTTCAGTGCGGACCGGGGAACAAGAACGGCTTCGTGCTGCATGGCCTGTGGCCCGACGGGCGTGGCAAGAGCTGGCCGCAATGGTGCGCGGACGCCGCCATCTTGTCGCCGCGCACGATTGCCGACTTTCACGCGGCGACGCCGTCTGCCCAGTTGTTGCAGCATGAGTGGGCCAAGCATGGGACCTGTATGGGGACCACGTCCCAGGCCTATTTCCGACGCTCCAATCGCTTATTC
The DNA here is from genome assembly GCF_052180265.1 of Sphingomonas sp. ASY06-1R. GTDB lineage: Bacteria > Pseudomonadota > Alphaproteobacteria > Sphingomonadales > Sphingomonadaceae > Sphingomonas_I. The sequence goes on from NZ_CP197464.1 coordinate 1,584,895, forward strand.
TATCAGGTACGCTATCCCGACATGGTGGCGCTGGCGCGCCAGCCAATCGATGCCCACACCTTCGCACGCGCCTTTGCGACGGCCAATCCCGGCATGACAGCCGATATGGTGACGTTGAACCTGGACCAGGACGGATGGCTCCGCGAAGTCTGGCTTTGCCTCGATACGAAATTTCGACGGGAACGTTGCCGCATGCCGACGCCGGGCGATCGTGTCGTCCGGATCCGCTTGCCGAACGGGTAAGCGGGCTCGGGCCGCACGGGCGTGAACTGGCCGCGTGGACATGGGGAAGTCATCCTGCGTCCAGCTGGATGCGATCGATGATCGCGTAATAAGCGTGGAAGTCGAGCCATTCGATGCCCGACACCACTTTGCCGTCCTGCATGTGCATGATGTAGGAATATTCATTGTTATATGGCTCGCCATCCAACGCGATGGTCGACGTCTTGATGTGCGCCAGCACGGTATCGCCATCTGCCCATACGCCGCACGTGGTAGGCTTGAGGGGGGCGGCAAAGCGTGAAAAGAGCGCATTCTCGGCTTTATCGAACAGCTCTTTCAGCCCATGATAGGTGCCCGCGATCGGGCCATGTCCCGCCAGCGTCCACACGACATCTTCGGCAAAGATCGCCTCGAAGAACTTTGAGAAGTCGTCGGAGGCGTCGACCAGCGCCTCCGTTACGATGTTATGGTTGTTCTGTTCGATAAGCGTGTAGGTCATAAACATTCCTCATTCGCTGAAAGGCCAGATCGACGTCATTCCAGATAGACCGGTCGTTCCAAAACCCGCAGCTATACCGATCGTTCCATTTTAGGTGGAACTGGGTAAACAGGGGCGCAGGCACATGACCACATCCTCCCCGCGTGACGCCTTGCCGGCCGGCGGCCCCGGACGCCCCAGACAGTTCGACCGGGATGCCGCGCTGGCGGCGGCGATGCGTGTGTTCTGGCGGCACGGCTATGCCGGCGCGAGCATCGGTACGCTGATCGAAGCGATGGGGATCAGCCGGGCTACGCTCTATGCCTCATTTGGCGATAAGGAGACGTTGTTCCGGAAGGTCATGGACCTCTACGAGCGCGAGAAGATGGCCTATATGCTCGAAGCACTCGATCAGCCGACCGCACGCGGTGTAGCGGAGAGCCTGCTCCTTGGCACGATCGCACTTCAAACCGACACCGCTGACCCCAAGGGGAGCATGGGCATCGTCCATTCGCTGAGCCACGCGCCGGGGGACGAGGAGGTGCGCCGCTTCGTCACCGAGCGCGGTCACTTCTGGCGTGCCAAGCTGATCGCGCGGATCGAGCAGGCGGCGCGCGACGGCGATGTTCCTGCATCGCTCGATGCGCGCAGCCTCGCGCTTACGCTGAAAGCCGCCACCGACGGGCTGCTTGTTGCGGCCGGCAGCGGCGCAACCGAGCAGGAGCTGCGCGGCATCGTCGTGAGTTTCCTGGCGATGTGGCCGGGCCGATAACGCGGATCGACGTTGGCCTAGCGTGTCCTGGATGGGATTGCGCCTGAGGCCACGTCAAAAGATGGCAGCTTCGACCTAATCCAGGATCACCAACTCAACCTGCGTCGACGGGCCTAGCGCCCGTCGAGGATGGCGGTCGACGGGTGGAATTTGTCGAGATGACGACGAATGATCTTCACGTTCCGGCTGTTGGAGCGGAAGAAGTAATCGGGAATGGCCCCCACCCAGGGGATTGCGCCAAGCAGCGCATCGAAACCGACATTGCCGGCCATGCGCGCCATCTGCCATTTCGACATGCCCAGGTTGCGCGCTTCCCAGATCAGGTAAGAGCCCAGCGCCGCGCCGACGAGGCTGCCCGCGACGGGCAGTACATCCAACAGGACGTCCAGGCCGATCGGGCGATTGATGCCGGGAATGACGAACATGCGTTCCAGCACATGTTCCAGCGCCTCCACCCGTTTGCGCACGGCTTGGGGATCGCGCCCCAGGCCCGGTAAACGATCGAACGCCGCATGATACGGCTTGGTGGTGTTTGCCATGAGCGTTGATCGCGCGAGCGAACCGTTGGTTCCGTTACTTGCGCATCCGAAGCTGATCGAGCGGATGCGCGGCAAGGGCATTGCCGGTGAACGCGTTCAGGGATGGCGCGACGAGCGACCAGCGGATTGGTGTCGCGATCGGGATGAAAGGCGGGTTGATCAGCGCGAGCCGATCGCGAGGATTGCAACCGGCACTGACCGCGCAGGCCAGTGTCGCGAGCGTCCCGGCCGGCGCAACGCGGTCGACGAATGCCAGATCGGACGGCGCTTCCAAATCCACGGCTTGCGCCTCGATCCCGACACTGCGCCAGTCATTGGCCAGTGCGGCAAACAGCAAACGGGCGCCTGGCCCGGGGGGCATCGCTACTTTGATCTGGGGTGACCGTCCGGCCAGCAGCGCGCGCGCCATGTCGCGGCGCTGATTCAGCTCCGGCTCGATCGTGGATCCCGCGATCGTCGTCGCCTTGGCCTGTTGCGGCGCGGCCAGCAAAGTGATGACCCGATCGCGATCGATTGCCAGCGACAGCGCCGTGCGGAGGGCGGGATCCAGGCCGGCATTGCGGATGGCGAGGCCGAATAGCCCGGTTGCAGGATCGAAATGCAGCACCTCCCGCGGGAGGTTGGCGGCACGGGCAACGCCGAGGTTGGCGAAGGTGCCTCCCAGCACAAGTGCGCTCCCACCGGCCTGGAACCGGGCAACGGCGCGGCCGACACGTTCGGCACGAAGGCGCAGGAATGCCGCATCGTCTTCGCCGACGGGAGCCGTCAGCAAGACCTGGGTGGCGCCTTCCTTCCTGGCACGCCATTGCGTCGGCCCGCCCACCGCAAGTTCCGATTGGGCAAGCAGCGGCAGGAGATCGGGCTGCGGTGCGCCAAGGCGCATTTCGACTACGCTGGATGTGACGGCAGCAATGCTGTCGACGGGCTGCAGGGCGGCGAGTTCGGGATTGTCGGCGTTCCGGCGAAGCGCTTCGCGCAGGCGCCGCGCGATCGTGCGCGCAGAAAGCCCGGCCTGATCATCGATCCGAAAAATATAATCGACGCCATCGTCCAGAATGGCCCAGCGTGCAGCCGCCCCGGGGATGACCTGACCTTCTCGATCGAGGCGAACGAGGCCCGCATCGGTCGTGGTGGCGAGCGTTGCCGCCGCCTCAGGGCTTTTCCAGTTGTCACCGATCACGCTCACCCCGAGCGGGCCCTCTGGCGAACCGGCATGGCAGGCGGCCAATAGAAGGGTTAGGCCGAACCAGCAGGGGGGCAAGCACCGCATCGCGGAGACCTTATCCGCCCCGCGACGCTGGGAACAGCGACGATTGCCGCCATCTGATCTGATGAGCCTGGGTTAGCTTGGGTGGGCTTCAGCGGCAGCGACGCCGGACTCGTCTTGATCATCGTGGGCATCGCTTGCGGGCTTCGGTGCATCGGATCGTTCGGCCCCTTCGTTCTGATGCGCAATATCATCGGAGGGATCGGCCCCCTCGTCATTCGCCATTTCGACGTCGGGATTCTCCTGGTTGGGGTGCTCGCTCACGATACTCTCCTAACAATGTGCGGGCGTATCAACGCGTGCCGGGCGTGAAGCGACGCACCCCACGTCACGACGCGCGTGCGAACGGCGCTGGCGCAGCCCGGCCATGTCCAATAGGCGTACGTCCAAGCAGCGAATATTGTCAGGGTGGGAGCTAGCCTGCGGCGGCATCGTTGAGCGGCAGATATCCGGACCATTTCAAGGATCAGCATGGCCATCGTAAAACGGCGCGGGCACGAAACTTTGCTCGTGATCATGGTCGCCATGATTGCCGTCTTCATTACCCTTTCAATGGTGGGTGTGAATGATCGAGGCGCGATGCATCGGAAACCCCGCGCAATAGGAGCGCCGCCGACCCCCAGTGCTCCGCCGCCCGTCCTGCCGCCGACCTTTGCTGCGGAAACACCGGATGAGGCACGAGCCTCGAATGCCGCAGTACCGCTGGTTACGCTTACACCAACGGCGTCGCTCCCCTTTCGCTATACGGGCTCGGTCGAGGATCTCGCCGCGGCGCAGGCGTGCCTCGCGACCGCCGTGCTGTACGAAGCCGGGGACGATCCGGAGGGGGAGCGTGCTGTGGCGCAGGTCGTGCTCAACCGCGTTCGCCATCCCGCCTTTCCCAAGACCGTCTGCGGCGTGATCTTCCAAGGATCGGAGCGCAAGACGGGCTGCCAGTTCAGTTTCACCTGCGACGGATCGCTTGCCCACCAGTTTTCACCGGTGGCGCTGGAACGTGCCGGGGAGATTGCAAAAGCGGCACTGTCCGGCTTCGTCTACAAACCGGTGGGTACGGCCACCCATTATCACACGGATTGGGTAGTGCCGTACTGGCGATCCAGCCTCGAAAAAATTGCGATCGTCCACACGCAGATATTTTATCGTTGGCCGGGCATATGGGGGTCGCGCCGTCGGCTTACCGGGCAGCTCCAGCCCGGCGAAAAGCCCGATCCACGCCTTCCTGGCTTCGCTGAACCAAGTCCGGTGGCGGGGCAGGAAGAGGTTGCTGCAGATGCGGTCCAGCCTGTACCGCCCGCGCAGGCCATAACAGGGATTACGGCGGAGGCGCTGGGCGGCAACATCGTCCGTCTCAAGGACGAAGAAGCAGCGCAGTATGTGCTGCAGCTCGACCCCTCCGCCCATCCCAACAGCTATGCAATGGTCGGCCTGAGGATCTGCGGGGGCAAACCGGAATGCACGGTGTTTGGCTGGACCAACGCAAGCGACGTGCCGCGCAGCCTGCCGATCTTGCCGATGGCCATGCGCTCGGTGGCGTTCGTCTTTCGCAAGAGCTCAGTTTTAGGCCTGGCCCGGGCCAGTTGGGATTGTACGCGCTTTCCGCGTCCTCCCGCGCAATGCCTGCGCTGATGATGTGCCCGACGCAGATATCCCCCCAATGTGAGGGACTGCGGGGCCTATCTGAAGGTGGTGCGGACGGCGGGACTCGAACCCGCACTCCTATCGGAAAAGGATTTTAAGTCCTCTGCGTCTACCATTTCGCCACGTCCGCACGGACAAGCGCTTAGCCGCAGCGAGGGCCGGAACGCCAGTACCGAAGCTCAGACGTTGAGCCGGTGGCGCATTTCCTTGCCGGGTTTGAAATAGGGAACCCGCTTGGGCTGGACATCGACGGCTTCGCCGGTGCGGGGATTGCGGCCGACACGGCCGTCGCGCGCGCGGGTGGTGAACGTACCGAAGCCGCGGAGCTCAACACGACCGCCTTCGGCCAGGCGCTTGGAGATGGCGTCGAAGATGCAGGCGACGATCTGTTCAACCTCGCGGGGGGAAAGCCCTGGCTGATCCTTGTGCACCAGAGCGATAAGCTCGGACCTGATCACTGACTTGCCCCTTCTCTGCCTCAACGACGCGCTGGCTTCCCGCGTCCCTTGAAGCCGCACCGTAAAGCCGTAACCTCTATGTCCCAGAACTAAATATAGATCAATGTCGAAGCATCACGCCGGGCCGCGATTTTGCCCGGCCCGGCGTGACTCTTCAGCTTATGCTTCGTCGCGCGCCTTGAGGGCCGCACCGAGGATGTCGCCCAGCGACGCGCCCGAGTCGGACGAGCCATATTGCGCAACAGCCTGCTTCTCTTCGGCGAGCTGCATCGCCTTGACCGAGAAGGTGGGCTTCTTCGAACGATCGAAGCCGGTCACCATTGCATCGAGCTTCTGGCCGGGCTGGAAGCGCTCCGGACGCTGCTCGTCGCGATCGCGGCCGAGATCGGCACGCTTGATGAAGCCGGTCGGACCATCGTCGCCAACCTGCACATCCAGGCCGCCGTCGCCCGACGCCATCACGGTGACGGTGACGATCGCGCCCTTGTTGACGCCGCCGCTGCTGCTGGTGGCACCAGCGCCCGTCGGGGCGGTCGATGCACCGGCACGCTCCAGCTGCTTGATGCCGAGGCTGATACGCTCCTTCTCCGGATCGATATCGAGGACCTGCGCCTTGACCGTCTCACCCTTGTGGTGAAGCGCCAGGGCTTCCTCGCCCGATACGCCCCAGGCGATGTCGGACATGTGGACCATGCCGTCGATCTCGCCATCCAGGCCGATGAACAGGCCGAATTCGGTGGCGTTCTTGACTTCGCCTTCCACGGTCGAACCGACCGGGTGGGCTTCCGCGAACTTCTCCCACGGATTGGCCTGCGCCTGCTTGAGGCCCAGCGAGATGCGACGCTTCTCTTCGTCGACCTCGAGGATGATGACGTCCACTTCCTGGCTGGTCGAAACGATCTTGCCGGGGTGCACGTTCTTCTTGGTCCAGCTCATTTCGCTGACATGGACCAGGCCTTCGATGCCCGGCTCCAGCTCGACGAATGCGCCATATTCGGTGATGTTGGTCACCCGGCCGGTGAACTTGCCACCGATCGGATACTTGGCGGCGGCGCCTTCCCACGGATCGCTCTCGAGCTGCTTCATGCCGAGGCTGATGCGCTGCGTGTCGCGGTTGATGCGGATGATCTGCACCTTGACCGTGTCGCCGATATTGATGACTTCGGACGGGTGATTGACGCGCTTGTAGCTGATGTCGGTGACATGCAGCAGGCCGTCAATGCCGCCGAGATCCACGAACGCACCATAATCGGTGATGTTCTTGACCACGCCGTCGACGATCTGACCTTCGGCCAGGCTCTGGATGAGGCCGGTGCGCTGCTCAGCGCGGGTCTCTTCGAGAACGGCGCGACGCGACACGACGATGTTGCCGCGGCGGCGATCCATCTTCAGCACCTGGAAGGGCTGGGGGATGTCCATCAGCGGGCCGACGTCGCGAACCGGGCGGATATCGACCTGCGAACCGGGCAGGAAGGCCACGGCGCCGTTCAGGTCGACGGTGAAGCCACCCTTGACGCGGCCGAAGATCACGCCGTCGACGCGGTTGCCGGCGGCGAATTCATGCTCAAGCGTATCCCAAGCGGCTTCGCGGCGTGCGCGATCGCGCGACAGCATCGCTTCGCCATGGCTGTTCTCGACCCGGTCGACATAGACTTCGACTTCGTCGCCGACATTCAGCTCGGCCTTCTGGCCGGGGGCGGGGGCGAATTCGCGCAAGGGAACGCGGCCTTCGGACTTCAGCCCGACGTCGATGACGACCATGTCGTTCTCGATCCCGGTGACGGTGCCCTTGACGACCCGTCCTTCGAAGCCCTGGCTCTCGCCGCCGAGCGTCTCGTTAAGCAATGCCGCGAAATCGTCGCGGGTGGGGAATGCCGCAGTGGCCATAAAGATGAGTATTCCTTCAGTCTGTTTCCGGCCGTCCGGTTGTCTCCGGAGGTCTTCAGCCGAACCGCCGCCCGAGCCTCATGCGCGAGCGGCATCCTTCAAATGAAGCATGCGGAGGAAAGCTAAGCGCAAAATGCGAAAAGGGCGCGTGAGGCACGGCTATGCCGTCCAACTCCGCGCCGTCCTCCGCGAGCATCGCCCGCTGGATAGTCGGGATATAGCTTAAAGACGTGATCCGGGCAAGCGTGCGCCCTTAGGAGCCGCGGGGCTTTGGAGGCCGGCGATTACGATCGTTGTTCGGGCGCGGCCCGGCACTGCCAGGACGTGCTCCGGGCCGCCCTTGAGGCGGACGGCCGGCACCCGGGCCGGAGGGGCGACCGCCGCCCGGCGCCGGCGGGCGTGGTGGCGGCGCAGCCGGACGGCCGGGCGACACGCTATACCCTTCCTTCAGCAAGCGGTTGAACGCGGTCCGCACGGATTCCCCGATACTTGCCTGCAATTCCTTCGGCAGATCGGCAAAGGTCGTGTTCGGGCCAATCGCCTGAATGTCCCGCAACATTGCGTTCGGCACGCCCTTGGATGCGGTGCGAAGCGCGCCCACGGCGTCGATCAGGGAAGAAAAGATGATCTCCTGCATGAGATCGGTGGCGGATTTCGTCATGATGTCCACGTCTGCTGTCGGGCGGCCCCTTTAGGCCGGGGAGCGCGGGGGGCCAATCGGAATCCTGCTCCGCCGATAATCCGCGCAAGCGATCTTATTGCTAATGATAATGCGATTGACTCGCAATATGGCTGTCCATAGGGGCTCGCGCAAACGGGAGACTATGATGAACGCCACATTGCGCATGAGCATGATAGGGTTGGTGGCCAGCGCCGCGACCGCGCAGGCAGCGGTGCCGGACAGCCCGATCGCTTCCGAGGCGCCCAATATCGGTGAAGTCATCGTGACCGGCGTCGGCGATCCGAAGAGCGCTGCTGCGACCGGGCTGAAGCTGACCCTCTCCGAAACCCCGCAATCGGTGACGATCGTGGAGCGGGATCGTATCCGCGATTTTCAACTCAACAGCGTCAACGATCTGCTGGATCAGGTGGTCGGCATAAACGTCGAGCGGGCGGAGACGGACCGAACCCAATATAATTCGCGCGGCTTCGATGTGACCAACTTTCAGGTCGACGGGATCGGATTGCCGCTGATTTCCGCGATACAGTTCGGCGATCTGGATACGGTGCTGTTCGAGCGGGTCGAGGCGGTGCGCGGCGCCGATGCGATGATGACCGGTATCGGCAACCCTTCGGCGACGATCAACTATGTCCGCAAGCGTCCGACCGACAGTCTGCAGGCCTATCTATCCGGCCAGATCGGGTCGTGGGACCAGCGTCGCGGCGAAGCGGATATTTCGGGTCCGCTCAATAGCACGGGTACGTTGGCGGCGCGGCTGATCGTCGCGCATGAGGAGCGCGATTCCTATCTGCGGTTCAATCACGTCAATCGCGATGTCTATGCCGGGCTAGCGTCATGGTCGATGACGCCCGATCTCAAGCTCACCTTGGGCTATTCGCGCCAGCAGAACAACGCGGACGGCGTATTGTGGGGCGCGCTGCCGCTCAGCTATTCGAACGGCGCGCAAATCGATTATCCGCGCTCCACCACGACGGCGGCGCCATGGACATTCTGGAACGTGCGCGACGAAACCGCTTTTGCGGAGCTTGCCTGGAATATTGGCCGCGATTGGTCCGTGCGCAGCGTGTTCACCTATCGTCACAATCAACAGCTCGCCAAGCTGCTTTACGCCTATGGTGCGCCGGATCGCACGACCGGGCTGGGCGTCAGCGGAATGGCCGGCCTGTATCCTTCCGATCAGAAGCAATATCTGGGCGACGTCTATGCGTCCGGGCCGATCGCCTTGCTGGGGCGGCGGCACCAGCTTGCGCTCGGCGTGTCGCGGGGGCGCGCGCATCTTTACGAATATGAGGGATTTTCTGAAGATGCGATCAGCTACCCAGCGATCGGTGACTGGCAGAGCAGCGTCATTCCCGAACCCACCTTTCCGGACGCGACGCAACAGACCGACAGCGTCGATCGGCTGACGCGCGCTTATGCGGCTGCGCATCTGGATCTTGCGGACCGGCTGAAGGCGGTTGTCGGCGCCAGCGCCATCTGGCTGAAATCGACAGGCGCGGCATATGGCGTGGATCAGGCGCGCAAGGACCATAAGATCAGCCCTTATGCGGGGCTTTTGTTCGACCTCACCGCCAATTTGAAGCTCTACGGCAGCTATACCAATATCTTCAATCCGCAGGTCGAGGTGGACGTCAACCGCCGCCGATTGGCCGCGGCGCGCGGCACCAGCCTGGAGGCGGGCATCAAGAGCCAGTGGTTCGGTGGGCGGCTCTATGCGACGGCGGCGGTCTTTCGTGGCAAGCAGACCGGGCTCGCCAGCGTTGCGGGCACCTTTACCGACAATAAAAGCTATTATGTCGGCGTCGACACGACCGCAAAAGGCGTCGAGTTTGAGATTGCTGGCCGCATCACCCCGAATTGGACGGTCAATGGCGGCTTCACGGCGCTGTCGATCGATGATCAGGACGGCAGCGCCACCAGGACGTTCCTGCCGCGGCGCAGCCTCAAGCTTTCGACCAGCTATACTGTTCCCGCATGGCGGGATCTGAAGGTCGGGGCGCAGCTACGCAGCCAGAGCCAGGTCCATGCCATCGATTCGACCGTGCAGGGCTACGGGCTGGTGACCGGCGATGTCCTGATCCGTCAGAAAGCCTATACTGTGATGGATCTGTTTGCCGGGGTCAAGGTGACAGATCGGCTCAACGCGTCGGTGAACGTCAACAACGTCACCAATACCAAGTATCTCAACAGCCTGATGTGGGGGCAGGCTTATTATGCCGGGCCGCGCAATGTCCGCTTCACGCTCAGCTTCGCCTATTAGAGCGTGATGACTTCGGTAGGACCCGTTCGTATCGAGTAGCGATCGAGCCCTTCGACTGCCTGCGAGGCAGGCGCTCAGGACAGGCTTGTCGAGAGCGCGTATCGAGAGATACCCACCAATGCCTCGATACGCGGCCTCGATACGCCCTGCGGGCAACTCGGTCTCACCTCGGCACGAACGGGTCAGTGTAAAGTCATCATACTCTAAGCTGGTGATACATTGCGGGGCGGCCCGGCCGCGCGTGACTGGCTGCTACTGGATCCGTCTGACGGTGAGGATTTTCACCGGCTGGCGAATGATCTGGCCGATCGTCATCTCGTCATAGCCGCCCGGATAGGTGGGTTTGGACAGGATTTTCTTGGCGATTGCCATCCCGCTGATGACATGCCCGAAAGCGGCATAGCCGGGATAGTTGCTACGGGCGTCGAGATCGGGGGCTGGGCCGACCGTGATGAAGAAGTCGCCCATTGCCGAGTTCACTTCGTTGCGCGCCATCGAAAGGGTGCCGTCGAGATGATGCACGCCAGTGACCGTGGTCGGCTCGTGCTTGATAGGGAGAAAGCTCTTCGGGATTTTGTGGTTGATCCCACCCTGAATCAGCCCCTTGCCCGGGATACGCTTGCTGCGCGCGGCGCGATAGAACGTGGTGTTGTCGAACCGTTTGGCATCGACATAGCGCAGGAAATTCGCGGTCGTGATCGGCGCGCGTTTCGCCTCGAGCGTCGCGACGATCGTGCCCTCGCTGGTCACGATGGCAACCTTGGGCAGGGGGGCTGGTGGTGCGGCGCCGGCAGGGGCGAAAGCGAGTAGTGACAGAAGCGCAACAAGCGGACGTAACATACTGAATCCCGGAACTAATCGTTCGCAGCCGTAAAGGGGCGGTCCTCGGCGAGCGCGATGGCCGCCGCGATCGCTTCCTTGATCGAGAGATGGCTGGTGTCGAGCAATGCGGCATCGTCGGCCATCTTGAGCGGTGCGGCGGAACGTGCCGAATCCCGTTCGTCGCGCGCCCGAATGTCGTTCAACACGGCCGCCAGATGCACGTCGAGGCCCATGCCGATGAGTTCGTCGCAACGGCGTTGCGCCCGCACGTCCGGACTGGCGGTGACGAAAAGTTTCGCATCGGCGTGCGGCGCGATCACAGTGCCGATATCGCGCCCGTCAAGCACCGCGCCCCCCGGTTGCTCTGCAAATCTTTTCTGCCGATCCAGCAACGCGGCGCGGACGCCGGGATGCGCCGAGACGAGCGACGCGGCCTTGCCGGCCGCTTCGGATTTCAGCCCCGGATCGTCGAGCGCGCTGCTGAGATGATGCGCGGCCTGCAAAGCATCCTCGGCGGAAGCAGGGTCGCCGCCAGCTTCCAGCACGGCAAGGCCGACCGCGCGATAGAGCAGGCCGGTGTCGAGATGCGGAAGTCCGAAATGATGCGCCAGCGCCTTGGCGATCGTGCCCTTGCCCGACGCGGCCGGGCCATCGACGGCGATAATCATGTGCGCTTCCTCGCGATCAGGGCCTTACCAAGGCCGAACAGGGCGATCACCGCCCACACGATCTCCAGCGCGAACGATGCAACATTGAAATGAACCAAAAGCGACGCGCCAAGCATGATGGCGCCGATGAGGTTCAACAGATTGAACAGGACGAGGTTCATGACCTTGGCCAGGTTCGAATAGGCAAAAGCGACCACCATCAGCGCGCTGCCGGTCAGCCCGACGATATTGGCCGTATCCAGGTGCAGCGTCATTCCCGGGTCGCGCCCAGCGAACAGAGCAGCTGTTCGAAGATCGGAAAGCTGGTTGCGACCGGCGCCATGTCGTCGATCGTCACCGGCTTGCTGGCGACCAGGCCCGCGACCGCGAAGCTCATCGCGATCCGATGGTCGAGATGCGTTGCGATCGTCGCGCCGCCGGCGAGAGGCTCGCCGCCGGTGCCGTCGATGATCAGGCCGTCTTCGGTTTCCTCTACCCGTGCGCCGATGGCGCGCAGCCCCTCCGCCATCACTGCCAGCCGATCGCTTTCCTTGACCCGCAACTCCTCGAGCCCGCGCGTCACCGTGCGCCCTTGTGCCAAAGCCGCGGCAACGAACAGGACTGGAAATTCGTCGATCATGCTCGGGGCGATATCGGGCGGCACCTCGATCCCGGTCAGGGTGGAGCCCCGGACGTGCAGGTCGGCGACCGGCTCGCCGCCGACGTCACGCGGGTTCACGAAGCGGATGTCGCCCCCCATCAGGCGCAACACTTCGAAGATGCCGGCGCGGGTTGGGTTGAGGCCGACATTCTCAATCACGACATCCGATCCGGCCACCAGCAACGCCGCCACGACCGGAAAAGCCGCCGACGAAGGATCGCCGGGCACGACGATGTGCTGCGGCCGCAGCTCCGCCTCGCCGCGGATCGAGATGATACGGGCGCCGGTTGCATCCTGCTCCACCGTCAGCGCCGCGCCGAAGCCCCGCAACATGCGTTCGCTATGATCGCGGGTAGGGACGGGTTCGATGACGCGGGTGATGCCGGGCGTGTTCAGGCCCGCCAGCAACAGCGCGGACTTCACCTGGGCGGACGCGACCGGCAGGCGATATTCGATCGGAATGGCCGGCGCGATACCGCGCAGCACCAAAGGCAGCCGCCCGCCGGGACTTGCGGTGAATTCCGCCCCCATCAGGGACAGGGGATCGATCACCCGGTTCATCGGACGCTTGGACAAGGATGCATCACCAATAAAGGTCGCGGTGATGGCGTGACTGGCGACCAGACCCATGAGGAGACGGGTGGACGTCCCCGAATTACCCATGTCCAGCGCCTGGTCCGGCTGCAGCAGCCCGCCTACGCCGACCCCATGGATCGTCCAGCGACCATCTGCACCCCGTTCAATCTGTGCGCCCATGGCGCGCATGGCGGCGGCGGTGGCGAGGACATCCTCGCCCTCCAGCAAGCCTTCGACGCTGCTGGTGCCGACCGCCAGCGCGGACAGCATGAGCGATCGGTGGGAGATCGATTTGTCGCCGGGAACACGTACGCGGCCGGAAAGCGGCCCCGCACTCTTGAACGCCGCGGGGGAGGGGGCCATCTGGTGCATTGGCAGCGGTCCTTGCCAGCGGCTCCGGCCCGTGGCAAGGCGCGCGGCGTCGGGCTGATCCGCCCTCACGGGCCGGATCGCCTCCCTCCTCTTTCTATCGGAGCTTTACCGTGGTGAAACCTGAATGGGGCACCAAGCGCACCTGCCCCAAGTGCGGCACGCGTTTTTACGATCTCGGCAAGGACGATCCGATCGCCTGCGTCGAATGCGGCACGAATTTCGAAGCCGAAACCGTCCTGAAGTCCAAGCAGCCTTTGCCGTTTGACGCGCCCAAGCCGGCCGCGCAGAAGGAGGACGAGGATGCGGATCTGGCCGAGGATCTGGATGTCGATGAGGATGAGGAGCCGAGCGCAGACGACGATGTCGATCTGGGCGGCGACGATGATATCGGCGTCGACACCGGCGAAAAGGAAGAAGATCACTAAAAACGCAACGGGCGCGTTTTCGCCCGTTGCACGAGCGCCGCGCCTGATCTAAGGCGCGGCCCTCAACGTCGCCGGCGCCATCCCAGGGCCGGCAAAGAGATGGGGCCGTAGCTCAGCTGGGAGAGCGTCGCGATGGCATTGCGAAGGTCTGGGGTTCGATCCCCCACGGCTCCACCACTCAATTAATTTATAGCGAGGCACCAAACGGCTAGACCCGGTTGGTTGCCGCAGTTCCTAGGCACCGTCCCACACATTGTTACGCTTTAGTGGGCATCCTCAGCTCCTTCGGCGGTTGATTCGCGACTCGGGTCATTCGCTTGTCCCACCGCAGGTGAATCGCGAGTTGGTGCGATTAGGCCCAAGGCGCCGGCCACGATTGAGCTTCCGATGAGCAGCTGAATTACAGCGCCGCCGCCGCTATCGTCGAACATACCAGCGCAATTTCGCTTTCCCGCTATGCTGTGCCGACATGCTAGGCCGTGCGGCGTAGCGGTGGGCGGGAAGAAATGGCGGTTTACAGGCACTGGTTGTCGCAGGGAGCGGGCAGATGCGATGTACTCCCTGCGGACCCTGATCAGCTCCACGATGTGAATTCGCAAGCTTAGCTCGCCGACGTGCTGATCCGATCGGCAACGGCTGTCCGAAAGACCGATTTACGAACTGCTGTTGGGAACCGGACCATTGCCTCGATCGCCTGACTTAGGCGGATTGCCGCACTTCACAGCGTGGTATTTCGACCAGGTCTCCCCTCCATTCCAATATTCCGGGGTCGGCAAGATCGGTGAGCCGCGAAGCCAGCACAAGATTGCCTGTTCGTAAGAGGCCGTTTCCAGCAAGGTATTCGAGAGCTCTGTTCGAACCAGATACACGCAACGAAGAGTCCTTGGCCGCGCGGTCTCTGAGACGGCCCCTCGGCAACCGGACGTCACGCTGCGAACAGCCGGCGGATGCTATCGGGCGCGCGGGCGAGCAAATCGGCCGCCAGCATCGTCGGATTGCTGCCGACGCCCGCGACGTGCGCGCTGCCGTCTGCGGCAAACAGTTCGGCGCGGATCGCTCCGTCGGTGCTCGCCAGCGCAGCGACCGGCGAATGACAATCGGCGCGCAAAGCGGCCAGCAGGGCGCGTTCGGCCTTTACGCTGGCGTGCGTCGGCGCGTGGTCGAGGGCCGCGACCAGTGCGCGACTTTCAGCGTCGGCGCTGCGCGCCTCGATGCCGACTGCGCCCTGCGCCGGCGCCGGCAGCATCACATCGATCGGGACCGCCACGCCGATATCGGGCCTCCCGAGCCGATCCAGCCCCGCCGCGGCGAGCAGCGTGGCGTCGGCCTGACCCGCAGCCAGTTTGCTCAGCCGGGTATCAACATTCCCGCGAAACGGCACGATGTTCAGGTCCGGCCGTAGCCGCAACAATTGCGCGGCGCGTCGCGGCGAGCTGGTGCCGACGGTCGCACGTTGCGGCAGAGCGGCGACCAAGGTCGCGCCGATAATGCGGTCGCGCACATCGGCGCGGGGCAGAATTGCGGCGATCACGATTTCGGGCGGGCGGATCGTCTCCACATCCTTCATCGAATGCACGGCAATATCGATCTCGCCGTCCAACAGCGCGCGGTCGAGTTCCTTGGTCCACAACGCCTTGCCGCCAATTTCGGCGAGCGGACGATGCTGAACCTTGTCGCCGGTCGTCTTGATGATGTGAATTTCGACCGCGATGTGGTGCGCCGCAATCAATCCATCGCGCACCATCCCGGCCTGAACCATCGCGAGCGGCGACCCGCGCGTGCCGAGCCGAATGATCTTCAAGCAGTCGCGCTTACGGCGCGGGCCCCGGACCGGACAATGGGCGGCAGGTTGAACTCCAGCGTCTCTTCAACGCCGTCGAGCTCCGATACGCTGACCGCGCGCCATTGCCTGATTGCTGCGATCACGCCGTCGATCAGGTCGTCGGGCGCGGATGCTCCGGCAGTGAGCCCGATCGTCGTAACCCCATCGAGCCATGCCGGATCGAGCCCGTCGCCATCGTCGATCAGGTAGCTGGGTACGCCGGTGTCTGTGCCGATTTCGCGAAGCCGGTTGGAGTTGGAACTGTTGGCGGCGCCGACGACGATGAGCAGGTCGCTGATGCGGGCAAGGTCGCGAACCGCATTCTGGCGGTTCTGGGTTGCGTAGCAGACGTCGGAAATTTGAGGGCCAACCAGGTTGACGAACCGGGCGGTAAGCGCGGCGATGATGTCGCGCGTGTCTTCGACGCTCAGCGTCGTCTGCGTAACGTAAGCGACGGGCGCGTTTTTGTGCAGCGGCAGCGCGGCGACGTCCGCCACGGTCGAAACGAGATGGATCTTTGCATCGATCTGACCCAATGTTCCTTCCACTTCGGCATGGCCGGCATGACCGATCAGCACCACGATCCGGCCCGCTCTGGAATAGTGTCGCGCCTGGAAGTGCACCTTGGCGACAAGCGGGCAGGTCGCGTCGATTACGGGCAGTCGCCGCGCGCGCGCCTCTTCCTCGACAGAGCGGGGTACGCCGTGCGCACTGAAGATCGTCACCGCATCATCGGGCACCTCGGAGAGTTCTTGGACGAACGTCGCGCCTTTGGCGCGGAGACGATCGACGACGTGGCGATTATGGACGATTTCATGACGCACAAAAACCGGGGCGCTCGCGCGTTCCAAGGACCGCTCGACGATGTCGATCGCGCGCCGCACGCCTGCGCAAAATCCGCGTGGCTTGGCCAAGACGACATGCAATCGTTGTTGCGACATCGCCTTCCCTTCAGCGCTGCTACGCGATCTCCCATGAATATCCATAGATTGCGAAGTGTCAAATCAGCCTGACATATTCACGCTGGACAGCCCATGGATGCCTTAATGTTGTTCGCTTCCAATCCGTTTGAGCCGCCCGACCCGGTGCGCGCTGGCGGCAACGGGCTCAATTCGCACTTCCAAGATCCATGCTTGGCCTTCCAATAGCCGACGCTCAACATCGGCTATGTTGGACTATCCGTGGCCCTTTTGGTCCGCGGTTGGTGCGCTGGTTCCAGGCAATGGACGCCCGCACCCCGCCGCAACGCTAGCGGACCACCAACTTGGTGTAGAGGTGCCAAGTCGAATAACCGAGCCAGGGCAATATCACCGCAAGCCCGACCGCGAGCGGGATCAGCCCGATCAATAGCAGGGCGGCAACGTACAGTCCCCACCGCAACATCGTGCCCGGATTTCGCCGCACGGCGGCCAGCGACGTGCGTACTGCCAGGCCCGCATCGACCGGCTTGTCGACCACCATCGGAAAGGAAACGACCGCGAACGCCAGCGTTACGACGGCAAAACAGAGGCCCGCCAAATTACCGAGGAGGATCATCTGCCAGCCCGCCGTCGTCGTGAACAGCCGGCCGAACAGGTCGCTGGGACGCATCGGCGTATCCGCGCCGAAGGTCACTGCATAGATCGCATATGCCGCAATCAGCCAGGCCAGGAATAGCCCGGCCAGACCGATCGTCAGCACCGCCAGCGGTGTGCGGCTGCGGCCGTTGAGCGGATCGAGGAAATGCCACCAGCTTGAATCACGTCCTTCTTCGCGCCGCCGCGCCAGTTCGTAAAAACCGGACGCCGCTGCCGGGCCTGCGATCGACAGCCCGGCGACGAGCGGGAAGAATAGCGGCAGCAACGGATTGTTGAACGTCACTACAGCCGCGATCAGGCAAACGATCGGATAAACCAGTCCGATCACGATCAGGTCGCCGCGCTTGGCGCGAAAATCCTTCCAACCTTCACGGAGCGACCAGCTCAAGTCGCTGGCATCGATATGCCGGATTTCGGGGAGCTTGGCGGGTGTGCTGGTGGTATCCTGAATTGTCGGCATGATGCGAGCTCCCAGGTTTGTAATTGGACAGCATATTATGTCCCGACATCCCGCCAAATATTCAGACGAACGGTCGGTTAAGCCGGACGATTGTGAAGTTGAGTAACGACGCGAAGCTGACCCACAGCAGGTAGGGCAGGATCAACAGGCTCGCGAGATGCGCGATCGGCCATAGTCCCACGATCAACGCAACCAGCGATGCCCATAGAAATACTACTTCAATCAGCGCCCAGTCCGGTCGGCGTGCGCGGAAAAAGAGCGGGCTCCACATGGCGTGGAACAATGCGTTGATCGCGAACAATATTATGACACGCGTCTGCGCAGCCGGATCGGGCGCCGAATGCCATGCAATCACTGCCGACCACGCCCAGAGTCCCAGGATGACCGTCCAGGCCGGGCCAAATAGCCAATCGGGCGGTTGCCAGGCGGGTTTATGCAGTTCCCGATACCATCTTCCGATCGGCGTCATCAGGCCGCCAAACACGCCCAGAAAGATGGCTGCGCCGCCGGCAACAATGATCGGGCTCCACATCGTAACGACTGTCCATCTTGTAGAGTGTCCAGTGCGTGTTACAACATGAACGTGCGCGTGTCGTTCCCCTTCTCCGCCATCGTCGGCCAGGACGAGATGAAACTGGCGCTGTTGATCGCGGCGGTCGATGCGCGGATCGGCGGGGTGATGGTGTTCGGCGACCGCGGCACCGGAAAATCGACTGCGGTACGCGCGCTTGCCGCTTTATTGCCGCCGATTGCCGCAGCCGACGCCGGATATCAGGACGGCACCCCGCGCAAAGGTAACGCCGTGGTCCCGTTCGTCGATCTGCCGCTCGGCGCCACCGAGGACCGCGTGGTCGGCGCGCTCGACCTCGAGCGCGCATTGGGTGCCGGAATTAAAGCGTTCGAACCTGGATTGCTGGCACGCGCGAATGGCGGCTTCCTCTATATTGACGAGGTCAACCTGCTGGAGGACCATATTGTCGATCTGCTGCTCGATGTCGCGGCGTCCGGGGAGAATGTGGTCGAACGGGAAGGGCTGAGTGTTCGGCATCCGGCGCGGTTCGTGCTCGTCGGCAGCGGCAATCCGGAAGAGGGCGAGTTGCGGCCGCAATTGCTCGACAGGTTCGGCCTGTCGGTCGAAGTCCGAACGCCGCAGGATATCAAGCAGCGCGTCGAGATATTGAAGCGCTGCGACGCCTTCGAGCGCACCCCCGAGGCGTTCGCCGAAACCTGGCAACGCGCCGAGCGCAAAGCCCTGAAGCGGATTGCGCGTGGACGCGCTGCGCTTGCCGACATGGCGGTGCCTGAGGCGGTGTTGCGCTTCGCATCGCAATTGTGCGTCGCAGTCGGCGCAGACGGGCTGCGTGGCGAATTGACGTTGATCCGTGCGGGCCGGGCGCTCGCGGCGCTCGATGGGGCAGAGGTGGTCGCGGTCGAGCACATCAAAACAGTTGCGCCGATGGCGTTGCGCCATCGCCTGCGTCGCAACGTTCTCGACGAGACCGGATCAACCGTCCGGATCGAACGTGCGCTGGAGGAACTGGCGGCGTGAGCGCTGCGGGCGATGCCGCGCCCGATCCGTTTCAGGATGCGCTGATCGCCGCGCGATTATGTGCGATCGATCCGGGGCTCGGCGGCATATCGCTGCGTGGCGGCGGCGATCTGCGTGATGCGGTGATGAACGAAATGATCGCCGGATTGTGCGAGGACGCGCCGGTGCGGCGGGTGCCGTCGCATATCGACGACGAACGCCTGCTCGGCGGGATTGACCTGACCATGACGCTGGCCAAGGGCGTGGTAGTGTCGCGGATCGGGTTATTAGCCGAGGCCGATGGTGGCGCTGTCGTCGTGCCGATGGCGGAGCGGGTGTCCGACGCGATGGCGGGGCGGATTGCGGGCGTGATGGACAGCGGCGAGGTCGTCGCTGAGCGCGACGGCGTCGCGCTGCGCGGTCAGGCACGGTTCGTGACAATCCTGCTCGACGACGGGATCGAAGCGGAAGAAAGGCCACCGGCGGCGATCAAGGAGCGGGTAGCGTTCTGGATCGACCTGTCTTTCGCCCGTCGCCCAAGCCTGATACCGCAGCTCAGCGATCCCCTGCCAAGGCTTGTAGATCGTTGGCCGGAACCGTTCAGCCATGGGGAGCAAGTCGCCGTTTCCGATGCCGCGCTTGAGGCGCTTGCCGCCACCGCCTCCGCGCTTGGTATCGATTCGGCGCGGGCGCCGCTCTTTGCCTTGCGTGCGGCGCGCGCCATCGCGCGGCTTGCCGGTCGAGACGCCGTCGCCGATGCTGATGTAATTCTCGCCGCGCGCCTTGTCCTTGCGCCCCGCGCCACGCGCATGCCGATGGCGACGGAGCAGGAGGCGCAGCCTGAAGCGCCGCCGCCACCCCCCGACGCCGGCAGCGATGAGGAACGTGCCGCGCCGGGACCGCTCGAGGACGTAATTCTCGCCGCAGCATTGGCCTCGTTGCCCAAGGACGTGCTCGCGCGGATCGCGCAGGGCGGTGCTGGTCGGGCCAAGCCGCGATGCGCGCATGGCGCGGGCGAGCGCCGCAAGTCGCTGGCGCGGGGCCGGCCAATGGGAACGCGCCCGGGCCTGCCGGGCGGCGGGCAACGCCTCAGTCTGATCGACACGCTGCGTGCGGCCGCCCCCTGGCAGCGCCTGCGCGGACGCGCAGATCACATCCTGGTCCGGCGCGACGATCTGCGTATCCGCCGGTTCGAGACGAAAGCCGAAACCGTCACCATATTCGCCGTCGATGCCTCGGGGTCGTCGGCGCTGACGCGGCTGGCCGAGGCAAAGGGCGCGGTCGAGCTGCTGCTCGCCGAGGCCTATGTAAAGCGCGCGCGGGTAGGGCTTGTGGCGTTTCGGGGCAGTTCTGCCGAGTTGCTGCTGCCTGTGACGCGATCGCTGGTGCGGGCGCGCCGCTCGCTGGCTGAATTGCCGGGAGGCGGCGGTACACCGTTGGCGGCAGGGCTCCATGCGGCGCGCGAGCTGGCGGAGCAGGCGCGCGCGCAAGGCCGGACGCCCTTCATCGTTGTTTTGACCGACGGCAGCGCCAACGTCGCGATGGACGGTAGCGTAGGGCGTCCGGCGGCGGAAGCTGATGCCGGGGCGGCCGCTCGCGCAATTGGGGCGGCAGGGATTGCCGCCGCGTTTATCGATATTTCGGTGCGCCCTCGGTCCGGAGGGGCAGCACTCGCTGCCGCCATGCGCGCACGATATCTGCCACTGCCCCGCGCCAATGCGACGGCCATGCACGCCGCCGTCACCGCAGCGCGAAAGGCGTGAGCGCGCCGCGCTGGGAGGTAGAGGGGCGCGACTGGCCAAACCGCGCGTACAGCCGCTTCGTCGATGCAGCAGGCGTTCGCTGGCATGTTCAGGTGATGGGCGACGGCCCCGTGCTGCTGCTGCTGCATGGCACCGGCGCGGCAACGCATAGTTGGCGGGCCTTGATGCCGCTCCTCGCCAACCACTACACCGTGGTCGCGCCCGATCTGCCCGGACATGGCTTCACCCGCGGCCGGGGCGCCGGTGGCCTGGCGATGCCGGCCATGGCGCGATCGGTAAGCGGCTTGCTCGGCGCGCTGGCGTTGCGGCCGCAGGTGATCGTCGGGCACTCGGCAGGCGCCGCCATTGCAATCCGCATGACCCTCGACCGCCTTGTCAGTCCCGACGCGATCGTGGGCCTCGACGCCGCAGTGCTGCCCTTTCCGGGGCTCGGTGCGATGCTGTTCCCATCGCTGGCGCGTTTGCTGTTCGTCAATCCGTTCGCGTCGCACTTCCTGGCCCGGCTCGCTCGGACACCGGGTGAAACCGCACGATTCCTGGTGCGCAGTACGGGGTCGCACATCGACGCCGCAGGGGTGCGATTCTACGAACGGCTGTTTTCGACATCGGACCATTGCGCGGGAGCGATCAGGATGATGGCGGAATGGGATCTCGAAACGTTGAAACGCGATTTGCCCCGCCTTCAAACGCGGTTGTTGCTCCTGCACGGCAAAGCCGACTCAGCGATTCCGCTGTCCTCAGCGGAGGAGGCGGCAGGGATGGTGGAGGGGGCAACGGTCATCCCGTTGGCGGGCGCCGGCCATCTGGCGCACGAGGAGCGGCCAGAAGACATTGCCGCGATGATCGTCCGCTTTGCGGGCGTGCCAGGATGAGCGGCAGGTATTTTAGCCTCTTCGACATGGCAATCGCGGGAATCCCGGTCCTAGCCTTTTGCATCTGGCAGCTCGTCTCGATCAACCGGGAGATAAGCAGGGACAAGAAGCCGCCCGATCCCGACTAGCTACCAGAACGCGCGGGGCATCCGATAGGGCAGCATCGACTGGACGATCGGCGAGCGAAAACGGCCAAGCGCCAAGCTTTCATGGATCGCTTGGACATCTTCTCCGAACAGGCGGGTCGCAAGCGCCGAACGGGCATAGAACGGGGCGTCGATCCAGGTTTTGACGACGCGCGGAGCATTGCCGGCGTCGGCGCGGGTCGCGCGGTTGATCAGCCATCCGGTGCGCGGCAATCGGGCGGGCGCGGGCTGGACCACATCGTGCCAGCGCCCCTGGCGATCGAACTTCAACGCCAGATCGAATGGCGTCCCATCGCGCCGCCGGCCTTCGTAGAGCACCGCGACATCGCGCTTCAGATGGGCGCGCGACCAATGCCAGTCGTTGAACCCTACCTCGAGCGGTTCATCCCCGAAATTCGAATCGAAATAGCCTGGGCCGCTCCAGCTGATGCCAGGATGTGTCATCAGCACTTCGACGCGTGCGCGCGGCGCTACCGGGTGCCACCGATGGTTACCGGCAGGATCGAGCGCAAATGCCGTGGTGCCGATCATCTCGGGCGAGACGCGTACCGTGCCGCGCACCTTGTATGGCAACGGTGCTGAAATCTCGGCTATATCGATCACCAGCGTGTCGCCGTCCCAATGCAGCCCACTTGGCCCTACGACGAAATGGTCGCCGCCGCGGTCGACGCGCCGCGCCGGACGCTCAGTCATCGCCCAGGCCGACCTTCGCCGCCCGGTCAGCGCGACGTTGATCGCGCAATGGTTTTCCGGATTGTGGCGTCCGCTGAGCTTGTAATAAGGCGAGAACACGCTGCCGACGAAGGCGATGATCGTCAGCCCGTAAGCGCCGTCCGCACTGGTCGCGTCGATATACCACCAGGCATAGCCGTTCGGCTGTACCACGACGTCGAAGCGCGGTCCTTGAGCAGACATCCGACGGCTAGTTGGGCGGAAAGCGCCGCCATCGGGACGCCCGCGCCGGGGTGGGTGCTCCCGCCCGCGCAATAGAGCCCAGGGATCCGAGTCCGGCTGCCCTGCCGACGGAAGGAGGCCGCCCACCCGTGCGAGGCCGGTCCATAAAGGGCTCCACCCGTCGACGGAAACAGGCGTTCGAAGTCGCTCGGCGTGGTCAGCACCGCCGAACTCCCCAGATCGAGCGAAAGTCCCGCCCGCGAAGCCGTGGCCAGCATAGCCTTGGTGCATGTGTCGATCTCCGCTGGTGTGAGGGGGGCAAGGTCGCCGGTGGCAGGCGCGTTGACGATGATCTGCAGACGTTCATGGCCATCCAGGCCGGCATCGGCGTCGCCACGGTCCTGCGCGCAGACATAAACGCTTGGTGCTGCGGCCAGCCGGCCGGCGGCGAGCGCGGCGAATTCGGCGGGATAATCGTCCGAGAAGAATATGTTGTGGCGCGAGAGCGGAAAACCGCGGGCGTTTGCGTTCGCCGTCCACACCATGGCACCGAGCGAACGCCGCCCGGGGGAGACGGTTGACGTAGCGCGTCGCGCAGCCTCGCCAAATTGTCCCGCGCCGATCGCGGCGGGATCGGCGTTGCACACGACCGATGCCGCGCCGATGCGCTCGCCGTTCGCCAGGATCACGCCTGCCGCGCGTCCATTCTCGATCACGATCTCGCGAACCGGTGCGTTATAGCGAAAGCGCACGCCGTTGCCGCGTCCGAGCGCCTCTAGCGCCAGCGCCAGCCGGTGCATCCCGCCCTCGACCAGCCACACGCCGCTCGCCTCGACATGGGCGATCAGCATCAACGTGGCCGGGCAACGGAAGGGCGACGAGCCGCAATAGGTTGCATAGCGCCCGAACAATTGCCGCAGCCTCGGGTCGCGGAAATAGCGTCCTAGCGCGCGCCACATCGAGATATAGGCACGCAGGTTGAGATAATCCGGGAAGCCGCGCGCCCCCATTCGCAAGCCAAGAGCGATCGGATTGGTCTTGGTGTCGCGCAGGAACGGCCGGTCCAACGCATCGAAAAGCCGCTTCGCTTCGGCGCGGAAGCGACGATAGCCTGAGGCCTCGGCAGGTCCTGCGAAGTCGCCGATCGCCGCTTCGTTGGCGGCGGGGTCCGCAAACAAGTCAAGCCGCGACGGCCCCCACGCATGACGCGCGAGGATCGTCGCTGGCTGCAGGATCAGGTGGTTGCCGAGCGCGTCGCCGCATGCCGCGAAGATTTCCTCGAATATTCCACGCAGGGTGAACACCGTCGGACCGCCGTCAACGGCATGGCCATCCACCGTCACCGCCCGCAATTTGCCGCCAGGGCCAGTGGCAGCCTCAACGACCGTGACGTCACAGCCATGCGCCGCAAGGAGCGCAGCGCTGACGAGGCCGCCAACGCCCGCTCCGATTACGACCACGCGCTCGTCCGCCATCGACCGTCTCCCATTGACGACGATACCATCTGTCAACAGAACTAGACATATGTTTTCGTCTAATCACCGAAATTTCCAATTTTTCCGCTATTGGATCAGCTGGCGAAACCGCCTGCTCGGTTCCCCCCGTTTTCAGCGCTTCGCGGTGCGCTTTCCGCTGACCCGGCCGATCGCGCGGCGGCGCGCGCGCAATTTGTTCGATCTGGTGGCGGGCTTCACCTACTCGCAGATCCTTGCTGCCTGCATACAGACCGGCCTGCTGGATTTGCTCGCCGACAATACGCTCGACCGCGCGACCATAGCCGCTCGGATCGATCTGCCGGTCGAAAGCGCCGAGCGGCTGCTGCGCGCGGCAGCGGCGCTGGGTCTGGTCGAGCGTTTGGGCGATGGCTGGGCGCTGGGCAGCAGCGGGGCGGCGCTACGTGGCAATCGCGGAATAGCCGAAATGGTGGCGCACCATCATCTGCTCTATGCCGACATGGCCGATCCGGTCGCGCTCCTGCGAAGGAGCGGCGGGGGCGGCGAACTGTCGCGCCACTGGCAATATGCCGAGCAGGAGGGGATTGGGGACAAGGACGCCGTGGCCGACTATTCGGCTCTGATGGCCGCGTCGCAGCCGCTCGTGTCGGCCCAAGCGATCGATAGTTACGCCTTCCATCGCCATCGCAAGCTGCTCGACGTTGGCGGCGGAGAGGGCATGTTTCTGAGCGCCGTGGCCAAGCGGACGCCCGGGCTGGCGTTGGCGCTGTTCGATTTGCCGGCTGTCGTCGATCAGGCGCGTGTCCGGTTCGCCTCTGCAGGTCTGACCGTCGAAACGTTCGGCGGCAATTTCCTGCGCGATGCGATTCCGCGGGGCTTTGACC